>DASVNK010000068.1:0-96127 GCA_036383895.1 Verrucomicrobiia bacterium
GGTGGTGATTTATTCGGGTGTGCTTATGAGTGCCGGTCAGAGTAGATGAAAATTCCGGCACCCCGCTGGGGTGCGGCGGCTATAATAATACCGATACCGGTGGCTGCGCTCGAAGACTCGCTTGCCGACCGGCTACTTTCCAAACACCCCTTCGGGGTGGAAACGAGAGGCGCAAAAGCAAACGGCACGTTCGGAGGGAAACACATAAGGAGGGGAAATTGGACGGGAATGCTTAGAGGGCTACTTCCAAAACACCGGGGCGGATCGCTCGGTTGAGGGGCCGGCGGTTTCAACTGCACCCGATTACTTCGGGCTGAGATTACGACGCTCGGGCGTTTTGGGCTGGAGTATGGTTTCCTTACGCCCCCGGCGCGCTGAGGACAGCGCGCCCTACCAGCGCCACAAAATCGCTTTTGGAATTTTTAATCGCAGGCCGGAGCGGGGGTGGATTAGAAGACGGTCTTGCCCAGGATATCGGTCTTCCGCACTTTGCAGAAGACGGAGGCGGGCCGGTTGTCGCCGATCACGAAAAACTCGTTCGCACTGAGAGTAACCGATTCCATTTCCCAAGGTACTTTGCGACTGGAGAATTCATCGGCCAGCGGCTTGCCATCAACTTCGATCTCGCCGCGGACAATCGCCACCGTTTCGCCGGGGACAGCGACAATGCGCTTCAATAATAATTCGCCGTCCGCGCGGACCGCGATGACATCCCCGCGGGTGGGCATGCGTCCGGCATAGGACCAGCGATTCACCAGATTCAATTGTCCGCTCGCGTAAGTTGGGGACATGCTCGACCCGATGATTTGGATCGGCACGAGGAGATGGTGAAAGAAGGCGAGACTCAGCAGTGACCAAAGCAAAACCCGAAAGAAGGTGCGCGTGGGGCGAGGCCCGAAGACGAACTGCCGCAGTTCGCCTGTATCCACCTCGAAACCTGGAATCGTCGCTGTCCCAGCCTTGACTGCTGCACCCATATTCGTTCCTCCTGTCCAACAAAGTAGGCTACTCCCGAAACGGAACAACGTAGGGGAACCCCTAATCACCGTTCGGCTTGTTCATCATTCCTGAGTACAACCCACCTTCAACAAACCTCCGTCGATCTCTGTCGAGCACCGGGAACTATTCTGAAGGTGCGATAGTTCGCCGCCACTGCCAACGCAAAACTCGCTCGGTTTGCGGGGTAACTTTGTGCAGCTCAGAAATCCTCAGTCCATCCACCCAAAAAATCCGCTGGCGCGAATCGACGGCCACGAGGCGTTCGCGCTTATCTTCCGCGGACAGTTTGGCGTTGGTCAGGAGGTCCTGAAGCTTCACCGGGGTGTTCATGCCGATGGGCTGGAAACGATCGCCGGCCTGCCAGAATCGAATCGTGCCGGTCGGCCCCACGGCATGCGCGTCGAAGAACTCAATTCCCTCGCTGGATTGATCCCGCTCAGGGACAAACTGCCATTGGCAATGTGTAGCGCCGAATAGGATCTGCCCGTTACTGGAAAACTCTATGTTCGCGCTGCCTTCCTTAAATGACAGGGCTTTGGACGAAGTCGGCGTGATTCGTCCATGGTTGTCGCAAACCACGGCACGATCTTCGCCGCCGGTGACGGGAATTCCTGGCGCTTCGCGAAGCCGCTCGATCAGCTCAAAAGTTGGATTCATCCGCAGGTCCAGCAGTTGGACGCGGAGAATCTCGCGTTGCAAGGCGGGATGCACTTCGGCAAAGGGCGGCTGCGCGGTCCGCAGCCACTCGCGGGCGGTGGCCTCCAGAAACTCTTTTTCTGACGCGAGCACTTCCGCTGCCCTCAAGCTAATCTGCTGCAGGCGCGGCTGGACCTCTGCGAGCTTCGGAAGAATTTCCCGGCGGAGGCGATTACGCAAAAACTCGATGGAGGTGTTCGAACTATCTTCACGAAACGCGATTCGATTCTCCTGCGCGAACGCGGTCAGTTCGTATTTTGAGAGTTCGAGTAACGGTCGAACGAGCTGAATTGTTCCGGTCGCGTTTGCATTGCGCTTCCGCCGCATGCCTGCCAGCCCTGGTCCGATGTGTCCGCGCAACAGTCGGAGCCAAAATGTCTCCACCTGGTCATCCGCGTGATGGGCCAACGCGATCTTTGCGATGCCGATTTTCTCGGCGGTTTGCAGGAAGAATTTGTGCCGCAATTCACGCGCCGCCATTTCGATCGAGATGCCTTGTTCGGCGGCGAGCGCGTTGACATCGCCTCGGGCGGAGGTAAACGGCAGCTTCAACCGATCGGCCGTTGCGTGGACGAACTGTTCGTCCGCATCGCTTTCCGCTCCACGCAAGCAGTGATTGAAGTGCGCAATGTGCAACCGCCATTCGCCAGTGCGGCGCAGCAGTTCGAGCAGAACCATGGAATCGACTCCGCCGGAAACGCCGATGATAACGCCTTCTCCACGTTCGAGCAGAGCATGCTGAACAATCGAGCGATGCACGCGGGCCAATAGGGCCAATGAGTCGGAGTCCACTTCGGTTTTCTAAGCTAACGCGCCTTTTTTTGCGAGCGCGCGGGTTTTCCCTGAATGAAACTAGGGCAAGCTCGCAAGGATGGACTGGCCCCTGCGAGCATTGCTGAAGACGTTTGCCGGGCGGAATTTGCGGTATGAAGAAAGTGGTTTTGTTGGGATCCACCCTGGCGTGCGGGATTTTGGTTGGGTGCAGTGATTACAGCAGCGGCGACCAGATCTCGGCGGCGAAAAATGAGAGTGGCGAAGAACAAAACTTCGGTTCGGCGACGGACATCGTTAAAAGCGATGGAACCCAGGTGAACACCAACAACCTGAACGTCGCTGATAATGGCATTGGCGGACCGATGCAGCGGCAGAGCGGGAATTACCAAAGCCAGGAGATGCCCGGCCAGTCTTCCGACCAGGAACTCGCAAAGCAAATTCGCATCGCACTGACCACCGGCAGCCTCGGCACGACTGGAGTCATCGCGGAGAATCAACTTACGAAGATACAGGTGCAGGCACAGAACGGAACGGTGACGCTTTCCGGGGCCGTTTCAAGCGAGGGGGAAAAGCAATCTGTCGAGAAACAGGTCTCCGGGATGAAGGGGGTTAAGTCGGTCAATAACCAGCTCACGGTGCAGCCGGGCGCAAACGCCAAGAATCCAATCGATTCGTCATTTCCGCGAACGCCCGGGAACGAGTAAGCCAGGCGAAATTAGCGTCGGGCCGCGGTTCGAGGCTGAAGGGTTATCCGCTTCTGCCAAAATTCTCCTGTGACAAGTTCAGTTCTTCGGTGTCATATATTCAGGAGAAAGTTTGGTTCAGATGCCGTTCAAGCTACTTCTGTTTGCGTGCATCGCGCTGCTGACCGCGCGCGCGGATGAATCGTTTTTTCGTGAGAAGGTCGAGCCGATCCTCAAGCAGCATTGCTACGATTGCCACAGCCTTGAGGCGGAGAAGATCAAGGGCGGTCTTTTACTGGATTCCAAGGAAGCGACGTTGCGAGGTGGCGATACCGGCCCCGCGGTGAATCCGGGCGATCCGGACAACAGCAAGATCATTATCGCGGTTCGGCACAAGGATCCTGACCTGCAGATGCCGCCGAAGAAAAAGTTGGCGGACGAGGAGATCGCGCTGCTGGAACAATGGGTGAAAATGGGCGCGCCTGATCCCCGCGTGACGCCCGCGCCCGCCTACAAAACCCAGGAACTTTGGTCCGCCAAGCCACTTCGGAAACCAAGCGTGCCCGAAGTGAAAAACCGCGGGTGGGTGCGCGACCCGATCGACGCGTATGTTCTCGCGGAACTGGAAAAGCGCGGGCTGACTCCCGCAAAACCGGCGGAACCGCGCGCCCTGGTCCGTAGAGTCGCATTCGATTTGCTTGGACTTCCTCCTGAATCGGGGACGGTCGAGAAGTTTGCTTCGGCGAAGCAAGCAGAGGTTTCGGAATTCGTCGATGAAGCGTTGAAATCGCCGCACTTTGGCGAACGGTGGGGTCGTCACTGGCTCGATCTCGCCCGCTATGCGGATTCCAATGGCCTAGACCAAAATACGCCATTCCAGAATGCGTGGCGTTATCGGGATTGGGTTATCAGCGCTTTCAACAGCGACAAGCCGTACAACGAATTCATTCGTGAACAACTCGCCGGCGATTTGCTTTCCGCGAGCGATGACAAGGACCGGCACGAGAAATGGATCGCGACGGGATTTCTGATGCTCGGTCCGAAAAACTTTGCTGAACCGAACCGCGAGAAGCTGCTCATGGATATCGCGGATGAACAAATTGACGTGACTTCGCGCGCGCTTTTGGGACTGACCGTGAGTTGCGCGCGCTGCCACGATCATAAGTTCGATCCCATTCCGACGCGCGATTATTACGCGCTCGCGGGAATTTTCCGGAGCACGCAAACGTTGTCGGCGGAGGATCCGCGGCAGGCGCGTGGTAGTGGTTCGCCTTTCAACGAACGACCGCTCGGAAGTTCCGAACAAATCGAGGCGCTGGAAAAGTTTGAAGCGGAGTTGGCGAAGCTGGAAGCAAAACGGAACGCGGCCCGGCAGCTCGCGCGTGAACTTCCCGGTGGCATTGATTCGCGCGAACTCGACGGGATCGTTTTGGACAATTTGCAGGCGGAGGTTGTGGGGACTTGGACGCTCTCGAATTATTCGACGAACTTTGTTGATAAGAATTATCTGCACGATGGGAATGAGCGGCGCGAGAAGGGGAAGAAACTCGTTCGGTTCCGACCTGAAATTCCGCGGGACGGCCTTTATGAAATTCGATTGGCTTACACCGCGCGCCCGAATCGCGCGACGAATGTCCCGGTGCGAGTGAGCGCGAAAGATTCGGAGCGGACGGTTTACTTGAATCAGACGGTTCTGCCGCCGCAGGACAAAGCGTTCGAAATACTGGGGACGTTCATGCTGGAGGGCGGAACGAATAATACGATCGAAGTTCTGACCGAAGGAACGAAGGGGTTTGTGGTGGTGGATGCCGTGCAATTCCTGCCGCAGGATGTTCAACTCGCGGGCAAGTTGATGAAAAAACGCGCGCCGCGCGAAGAGAGCAGCGTGATGATGTCCGACGTTTCTGCCGCGAGCCTCCAGGAATTGGAATACCAGGTGATGGATTTGGCCGCGAAGCCGCCGCCGGGATTGGAGAGCGGAATGCCGCGCGCGCTCGCGGTGAAAGATTCCGCGCCGCGCAACAGCAAGATTCATATTCGTGGCGATCCGGAACGGCTCGGCCAGGAAGTTCCGCGCGGTTTTCTTTCAGTGGTCGATCATGTTGAGACCGGCAAGCTTTCCACGGACGGAAGTGGGCGCCTGGAACTCGCGAACTGGATTGCCGACCCTCGCCACCCGCTGACCGCGCGGGTGATGGTCAATCGCATTTGGATGCATCTATTCGGCCGCGCGCTGGTCGATACGCCTGACAATTTTGGTTCCATGGGCGAGCAGCCGAGCCATCCCGAATTGCTCGATTATCTCGCATCGGAATTCATGGCTGACGACTGGTCCACGAAACGCCTCGTTCGACGCCTCATGCTCACGAGCACCTACCAAATGAGCAGCGCGCATGACGAAAAAGCGCACAGCGTTGATCCCGAAAATCGCTATTTGTGGCGGGCGAACCGAAAACGCCTCGATGCTGAATCGCTCCGCGACGCGATGCTGGCGATCAACGGTTCGATCGATCGAAATATCGGCGGCAGCTCGCTCGACGATCAACCCGGCCGGCCCGCGCGCACGCAAGCGCTCGAAGAATCGAATCGGCGCAGCGTTTACCTTCCTGTCCTGCGGGGAAATGTGAACGAACTATTCCAGGTGTTCGATTTTCCGGACCCGCACGCGCTCGCCGCGAAGCGATTCGTCACCACCGCCGCCACGCAAGCGCTCTTCCTCATGAACAGTCCCTTCGCGCTGGAGCAATCCCGCCGCTGGGCTGAGAAGCTCACCGCCAATTCCGATCAGACCGATGCAGACCGCATCGCCGACGCCTATCTCGCCGCTTACGGACGACCTCCGCGCGTGGAAGAACTCAAGCGCGCGGAACTATTTGTCACAAACTTCGAGCGCGCCCTCGCACCGACCGAACAGGATCCGCTCGTTCGGAAAAAGAAAGCAGTGCAGGCATTCTGCCAGGCGCTGATTGAGAGCACGGAATTCCGGTTCCTTAACTAAACAGAACCTATGCGACACACACGACGTGAAATGCTGAAGCGATGCGGCTGCGGGTTCGGTTACCTCGCATTCTCCTCGATTTTTGCGGCGATTGCCCGCGATGCGCTTGGCAAGAGTCCGCTCGCCGCGCGCGACCCGCATTTCTCGCCTCGGGCGAAGCGCGTCATTTTCCTTTTCATGCACGGCGGTCCTTCGCATGTCGACACATTCGATCCCAAGCCCGCGCTTACCCGCGATGAAGGAAAAAAACTTCCCGCCGGCTTCGTCAAAGGATTTCTGGATCCCTCCGCAAGCCTCCTCCCCTCCCCTTTCCAATTTCAAAAGCACGGCGAAAGTGGCCTCGAGATCAGTGAAATCTTTCCTGAAATCGGCAAGTGCGCCGATGATCTCTGCCTCGTTCGCAGCATGCACACCAATGGCCAGGACCACACCCAAGCCGTGCTCAAGCTGCACACCGGTTCGGAAAATCAGGCTCGCCCGAGCGTTGGTTCCTGGATTCTTTACGGCCTCGGCGCGGAAAACCAAAACCTGCCCGGCTTTGTCACGCTCGGGCCCAGTTCGATCACGGGCGGCGCGCAAAATTTCGGCTCCGCTTTCCTGCCGGCCGTCTATCAAGGCACCGCCATTGGCCGGCAGTCGAACGCCGGCCTCAACGATGCCCAAATCCGTCACATCAAGGGCGAGTTGCCGCTCGAACTTCAACGGCAGCAGCTTGATTTTGTGCAGGCTCTCAATCGCGATCATCTCGCTCGGGCGGCGGTGGATGATCAACTCGAAGGGGTGATCGAATCGTACGAACTCGCTTTCCGCATGCAAACGGAGGCGCCGGAACTCACCGACCTTTCGAAGGAACCTGCCGAAATTCGTTCAGCCTACGGTGTCGATCAGACTCCCACGGACACGTTTGCGAGGCAGTGCCTGCTCGCGCGCCGCTTCGTTGAAAAAGGGGTGCGGTTCGTGCAGGTGAACCACGCCTTCAAATGGGACTCGCACCAAAACATCAAAGACGAACACAGCCGCAACGCCCGCGAGGTGGACCAGCCTATCGCTGCTCTGTTGCGCGACTTGAAATCGCGCGGACTGCTGAAAGACACTCTCGTCATCTGGGGCGGTGAATTCGGTCGCACGCCGACGGGTCAGCGCGTGGGTAATGGACGCGAATTCGGCCGCGATCATAATCCGCATGGGTTCACCGTTTGGATGGCGGGCGGAGGAGTGAAAGGCGGGCTGAGTTATGGCGAAACGGACGAGTACGGATTCCAGGCGGTGAAGGACAAAGTGCACATGCACGACCTGCACGCGACCGTGCTGCATCTGCTCGGGTTGGATCACGAGAAGCTGACATTTCGGCACGCTGGACGAGACTTCCGACTCACCGATGTTCACGGCAATGTGGTGAAGGCGATCCTCGCTTAGCGATTCGACAAGGGGTCAGTTCAATTCTGCTGCAATCACTTTCGCACGCAAGTAAAGCGGCACGCTCTTAGCTCCGATACTGCCTCCATGAAACTTGCGACGCCTTGCCTGCCTTTGCGCCCCGTGCACTGACGTAAAACCATGAACCCAGCAGTCTTTCCCACTTTTAAATATCATCCTGACCCGATCGCCACCGGAAGCGTCGCGGAGTCGGACACGCAGTGCCTTTGTTGCGAACGGAAGAGTGGATTCATTTACACCGGACCGGTCTACGCGTTCGAGGATCTGGATAACAAGATTTGTCCCTGGTGCATTGCTGATGGGACGGCGGCGGAAAAGTTCGACGCGACGTTTGTGGATGAAGAGGCGGTGGGTGAGGACGAACTTTCGGTGGAGACGCAGGACAAGGTTGCACGGCGCACGCCGGGGTTCGCGGGTTGGCAGCAGGAACGCTGGCTTTCGTGTTGCAACGATGCGGCGGCTTTTCTGGGGCCGATGGGCCGCAAAGAACTCGAAGCACTCGGCCCCGCCGCCATCGTGGCGCTCCAACACTGCACCGGATTGGAAGGCGACGAACTAAACACTTTCTTCGCCTCCCTCGATCGCGACAACGGCCCCACCGCCTTCGTCTTTAAATGCCTCCACTGCTCCGCGCTCAAAACCTACGCCGACTGCGCCGAAGGCATGATCGTCGCCGGTGCTTAGCCGGCGGCTCACATGAACGTCCTGGAAGATTGAACTAACCGTGACCGCTCAAACTCCCCGCGCGCAGCGCATCGTTCTTTAACCGAGTGACGACTCTAGGAGTTCCACTTCTTCTTCGCGCGACGCAATCAAACGAATGAGGCCGCTCCAGCAGCCGCCAGCCACCGAGCAAAAAATCCGCTAGACCGTCTAATCCTGAATGGAAAGTCGAAGCCGACACTTTTTCGCAATACTGTTCATTTTTGTTCTAGGCGGCTGCGACCAGCGCGATCCACAGAATGCATCAAGACCGAACTCGGTTTCAGCCGCTGACTGGGCCGAGCTCCTGCGGATTGATCAAGCGGACCCTCTAGCGGATCTTCAGGCCGCGATCCGAACGAATGATTTCCGCTTTCTCGGAACCTATGGAGTGGGTTTCAGCACACCCGGAATCGCGAACCTTCCACCGCTTACAAACATCAATCCAATCAAGGGCACAAGCGACGCATTCGAAAGCGAAGAGCATCTACGATTAATTTTGGAAGCAACCAAGTATGCGGAAATCTATAATCGTGCTTTGAAATCGTACTTGAATACCAACCGATCGGAACTGGATTAAATGAGTTCTGATACGAGGCCCGCGTACCGTGCTCTTTCTTACGACTGTTTCTTCGAAAGCTCTTCCAGCTTCCGCTTAGGTTCCGGTTTGACGTGCTCCAGCACCTGCGCGGGGATACCGTTTGCGGTTAGACCAAAACATGAATCCAGGGTACCACCGCCCCGGCGAGTAGCAGCCCATACTTTGACCGCTTTGACAGGATCAACGTTCGGAATGCACCGGGCATTAAATTAGGCGCGGCTGCAGCTATAAGGTGGCGGGTGAAACGCCAACTGCAATGATGCTGCAGGCCTGGATGACGTTGAGGTTGAGGCGTTCGGCTTCGGCGAGGACGGAGTCGGATTCGGTGCCGGGATTGAGCCAGAGTTCGTCGCAACCTTTGGCGGCGATTTCGGGAAGGAGTTTGAGGAGGATTTGGGGGCGGACGTAGACGGTGATTTTGTCGGGTCGGGTGGGGACTTCGGAAATGGATTTGTAAACGGGGAGTCCTTCGATGGCGGGTTCGGTGGGGTTTACAGGATAGACGGTGTAGCCCTGTTTTTGGAAGGCGCGAACGGATTTGTTTCCCCACTTGGAGCGATCGCTTGAAGCGCCGATGACCGCGACGGTTGGCATAAGGTGAACTTAGCGGCGACGGGAGGGTTGGGCAAGGGAGGGAGGATTCAGGATGTGATTACAAGAGGCGGCGTGCAGGTGGAATAAATCCGGCACCCCTGCCGGGGTGCAACGGTCACACACTGTCGAACCGGTGGCTGCGCTCGAAGACTCGCTTGCGCACCGGCTACTTTCCGAGGCCCCTCCGGGGCAAGGTGAGTAGTAAGATCGCACGGCGAATTCGCTTGTGGAGGGCGCGGTGGTTTTGCGTAATGCGTGGCGATGTTAAAGGAACTGGAATTGCCGTTGTGCGAGTCGGGCGTGCGGAAGGGTAGTTTGGGTTCGGAGTTGGCGAGGTTTGATCAATTTGGTTCGCGGAGTTTTGTTACGGAGACGAAGAGTTCTGATGGACGGACCACGGTTCCAGCTTACGTCAATGAATTCTGGACGGCGGGGCAGCGGCAGGCGGCGAACCTGCATGAGATTTCGTATCGCGCGTGCTTCAAGCCGCAGTTGCCGAAGTTTTTCATCGAGCGGCTGACGGCGCCGGGGGAGGTGGTTTACGATCCGTTCATGGGTCGCGGCACGACTTTGCTGGAGGCAGCGCTGCTGGGGCGTGTGCCGTATGGGAATGATATCAATCCGCTCAGCTTGCTGTTGATTAAGCCGCGGCTGAATACGCCGACGTTGAGTGAGGTTGCGGCGCGGTTGAACGAGATATCGTTTGCGCGGGACGTGGCGCTGCGTGAGGACCTGCTTGTTTTTTATCATCCGGAGACGCTGCGGGAGATTTGTTCGTTGCGGGCGTATCTGCTGGAACGCGCGGCGGAGAATCGGTTGGACGCGGTGGATGAGTGGATTCGGATGGTGGCGTTGAATCGTTTGACGGGGCATTCGCCGGGATTTTTTTCTGTTTATACGTTGCCGCCGAACCAGGCGGTTTCGATCAAGTCGCAGGAGAAGATTAATCGTGATCGAAATCAAATTCCGCCTCGACGGGAGGTGGCGAAGATCATTCTGAAGAAAAGCAAAAGCCTGCTGGCGGATTGCGCGGAGGAACTGCGCGCGGCGGGCGCGTTGCTGGTGAATCGTCACGCGGCTGAGACGAGCGCGATTCCCAGTGAGAGCGTGTCGCTGGTGGTTACGTCGCCGCCGTTCCTGGATGTGGTGGATTACGCGGGCGACAATTGGTTGCGCTGTTGGTTTGCGGGAATTGACGCGGCGACGGTGAAACTTACGGTGCCGAAGAAGCTCGAGAATTGGCAGGCGGAGATGACGCGGGTGTTTTGTGAGTTGCGGCGGGTGCTGAAGGTGGGCGGGCATGTGGCGTTCGAGGTGGGGGAAGTGCGGGCGGGTAAAGTGAAGCTGGAAGAGACGGTGCTCGCCTGCGGGGTCGAGGCGGGCTTAAAGGCAGAGTTGGTGCTGATCAATCAGCAGGAATTTACGAAGACGGCGAACTGCTGGGGGGTGGCGAATAATGCGAAGGGCACGAATAGTAATCGCATTGTGGTGTTCCGAAAAACGGGTTCGGAACGTTAGTTTGGGGGCTTATCTTCTCAGCGAAATAAGAAAATCCTTCTCAGGGAATTGTGAATTAAAAACATCAGGGAAAAACCCCGCGACGAGGTCAGGTGCGGGAGAAGACGCGTCTTTATTGAGCAAAATGCGTTTCCGAGGCTGTGAACAAATTCGGGGCTTCCCGTGAATAAGTTTGGACAAGGTTTCGTTGATGAAAAATAGCGTTGGACGCATCGTGCAGCTCGATGAACGCCATCGCCCAAACACACTTCTTCGGTCAGTTTGTTTCACCCCGGACTGGTTCTGAGAAAGAGCGTTTTCGCGAGAAATTTCAGCGGTCTCTGCGGTCTTGCGTGCGACGCGGGTTCTCGGTCGAGGAGGCGTTTGGGATGATCTGGGTGGAGACATGGGAGGAAGTGGCGGTGAACGAGCAGGAGCAGTCGGAGTTGTTCGACGAACTGATCGATTGGGCGCGGAAAGTGGGGAAATAACCCCGAAGTGGGAAGTTCCACACAGTTGTTCACGTGAGTTATTCACAAAAAAACGAGCCTCGTTCAGGGAAAACCGGAGTTAAAGCCGACGCTTTTGGTGGGGCGAATGCGGTCGTGAGTGCGCTCAGTAGGATTACGAAGGCGCGTCAGACTTTGGAGGAGGTGGTGATTTCCTCGGAAAATTTCGATTATCGGAAGGCAAAAGGCGCGCTTGAGGAACTGCAGAAGATGATCCGCGAGCTGGGGCGGGAGGAGGCGCGGCTTCGGTCGGTGGAGATTTGCAGCGCGGATTCCGGGGCGGAAGTGGTTCCATTCCCGGGAGGGTCGAGGGGAAGCGACGAATCGCTTAACCTTGTCTAATTCGAACGGCGCGCATATATAGGCGCGCGTGAACACCAGCTTAATTTCAGCACTCGCCGTTGCGCTCGTATCGCTTCCGATATTTGCGGCCGAGGCACCGAAGCCATTTGGACTACAGCTTTTCGCGGAGGGCTTTGTGGCGCCTACGACCGTCGTGCCAGTTCCCGGGAGCGATCGGTTATTAATTGCCGACCAGGCGGGCACAATCCATGTGGTGGGAAAGGACGGGAAGAAGGTGGAGGAACTGTTCATGGATGTTCGCCCGCGATTGACGAAGCTGAACCAGGGATTCGACGAGCGCGGTTTGCTTGGATTGGCGCTGCACCCGAAGTTCGCGGAGAACAAGAAGTTTTACGTCGTTTATAGCGCGCCGCGCAGGGAGAGCGCGCCGGCGGATTGGGATCATACAATGCGATTGTCGCAATTCACCGCGAACGCGGACGGCGCGACGGCGAAGGCGGATTCGGAAAAGGTGCTGCTGGAGATTGATAAGCCGTATTTCAATCATAACGGCGGGATGATTCTGTTTGGGCCGGACAACTATCTCTATTTCGCGGTGGGTGACGGCGGAAATGCCAACGACCAGGACGAAAAAGGCAAACCGAAGGGACGTCCGCCCGAGGGGAACGCGCAGAATTTGCAGACGCATATGGGAAAAATTCTGCGGATCGACGTGGACAAGGGAGATCCGTATTCCGTTCCGCAGGACAATCCGTTCGTAGGCAAAGATGCGAAGCCGGAAATTTTTGCGTATGGGTTTCGTAATCCGTGGCGGATTGCGTTTGATCGCGGCGGTAACAAAGAACTGTTCGCGGCGGACGTGGGGCAGGATGCGTTCGAAGAAGTTGATATTGTTGTGAAAGGTGGAAATTACGGCTGGCGCATCAAGGAGGGGTTGCACTGCTTCAATATCGAAAGGCCGACCAAGCCGCTGGAGGACTGCCCGGACAAGGGCGCGAATGGCGAGCCACTGATTGCTCCCATTTTCGAATACAAGAATCTGAAGGCGTCTCCCCGCGCGGCGGACGCGATGGGGATTTCGATTACGGGTGGCTACGTTTACCGCGGCAAAGCGCTGAGTGGCTGGCAGGGTAAATACATTTTTGCGGATTGGTCGCGCGCCTGGGTGAAGCCGGACGCAGTTTTGCTGGCGGCGAGCAAAGGGCAGGATGGCAAATGGAGCTGGGAACGGATCAAGCCAGGCACGCATCCCGACTCGCTGCCGTTTTACATCGTCGGTTTTGGCGAAGATGCGGAAGGCGAGTTGTACGTGCTGACGAATGACAGCAACGCGGTGGCAAATAAGTCGGGTAAGATCTTCAAGCTCGTACCGTAGATGAATCTTGCGCAAGCTTTTCTCGATTCAGCGCAGAAGTGCGCGGGTAAACCGGCTATCTTCTGGGGGGAAGAACAAGTCACTTATGACGACATTCTGGCGCAGTCGCGCTGGCTGGCTCTCGAGTTAACGCGGAACGTTGCCGTTGCGCCGGGAGATCGAGTCGCGATCTGGCTGAAGAACTGTCCGGAATTTGTCTCCGTTTTATTTGGAATACTCCAGGCGGGCGCGGTCGTGGTGCCGATCAACAATTTCCTGAAGCCGGACGAGGTTCATTACATCCTGAAGGATAGCGGCGCGAAGGTGTTGATCAGTTCTTCGGAGATGACCGAGGGGACGCAACGGTTAAGCGAATTATTGCCGGGACTGCGCGTTCTCAACGTGGAACAGCTCGGCCGCAGCACAGAGCCGTTGCAACGCGAAAATAAGCAAACCGAGCGCGACCTCGCGGTGATCATTTACACTTCGGGCACGACCGGGAAGCCGAAGGGCGCAATGCTTTCACACGGCAATCTACTGCACAATGTGGAGAGTTGCAGGAAGGTGCTTCAGGCGGTGAGCTTCGACCGGTTCGCGGTGCTGTTGCCTATGTTCCACAGCTTCATGCTCACGGTTGGAATCATGCTTCCGATTTGCGTGGGCGGTTCGTTGGTTTTGGTGAAGAGCTTGCATCCCCCGAAGAATATTATCGGCGAGATCATTAAGAATCAGGCGACGATCCTGCCGGCGATTCCGCAGCTATTCCGCACGCTTGCGAATGCGCAGCTTCCGCCGAACATTCCGCTGCGGTTGTGCATTAGTGGCGCGGCTCCCCTGCCCGGCGAAGTGCTCAAGGAGTTCAACGCGCGCTTTCCGATTCCATTGATCGAAGGATACGGACTCAGCGAGGCGAGTCCGGTGGTGACCATGAACCCGCTCGAAGGTCCATGGAAAGCGGGTTCCATCGGGAAACCGGTGGCGGACGTCGAAGTGACCATTCAGGATGAGGTCGGGAATGTTGTGAAACCGCGCGAAGTGGGTGAGCTGTGCGTGCGCGGCGGTAACGTGATGATGGGTTACCTGAACCAACCGGAGGAAACTCGCAAAGTCATGCGGGGCGAATGGCTGCTGACCGGTGACGTCGGTTACCAGGACGAGGACGGTTACATCTACATCACCGATCGAAAGAAAGATATGCTGCTGGTGAACGGCATTAACGTCTACCCACGCGAAGTTGAAGAAGTGATTTACCAATTTAGCGGCGTGAGGGAAGCCGCGGTTGTCAGCCGACCTGATCCGCGGAAGGGCGAACAACCGATCGCTTTTGTCTCGCCTAACGAAGGCGCGACCATCGATGCGAAAGCGCTGGTGCAATTCCTTCGCGGAAAACTCGCGGACTACAAAGTACCCCGCAACATCACTATTCTTCCGGCGCTGCCGCGGAATGCGACCGGCAAAGTTCTGAAGACGACGCTGCGCGAAATGGCACGCAGCGCAAAAGAGGAAGCTGCTTCGGAGTAAGCGGCGCGCCGCAGTTATTCGCGAACTGCACGATAGATCCGGACTACTCCATCGGGATTAAAATCGCCGAAATCAAACGTGTCTCCGGCTGGAATCGTGGAGGGCAGCACCACATCCCAGTCGCGCAGATTGGCCGAGCTCTCGACTCGGAAAGCTTTTCCAGCGGTAACTCTGAGACGAAACTGAACCGCTCCATCAAATGCTTCGATACTCGTGAAAGCAGGAGGTGCGTCGGGGGGCGGCAAGCCAATCGAGATGGTTACATTTCCAACGTTGCCGAAGCGCTGACCGTCCCAAAGTTTGTAAGTAAATGTGTCAGTCCCCAAAATCCCAGGCTTCGGCACGTAAGTGAAGTTTGTGTAGGCGCCATAGACCATTCCGTAGCGCGGTCCTTTCAGGATCACGACGCGGACCGGATCCAGATCGGCATCGCTCGCGTCGAGATTGAAATTTACCGGAATATTTTGCTCTGCTGAAACCATCTGGTCGCGAGCCTGGGGCGGCCGGTTTGAACGTTCGACTTGAATGGAGAAAAGTGCGGGTTCGCTCGTCGCGAAACCGTCTGTCACGCGGAACTCGAAACGATCCGGCCCGAGGTAGTCCTGCCTCGGAGTGTAAACCAGGTCCGGTGGGGCGCCGGATAACTGGCCATGAATCGGAGAGGAAACTAACTCGAAGGTGATAAGATCGCCGTCGGGATCGGTTCCCGAAAGCTTCAATTCGTTATCGGAATTCGGTTGCACACTGGCTGAGCCTTCGCGCGCGCGCGGGGCGGCGTTGGTTTCGATGATTCCAATAGTGATCGTGGCGACTTCGCTCGTTGCCGTTCCGTCAAATGCGCGATAGGTGAACGAAGCTTCGCCGATATAGTTCGTCGGAGGAGTATATCGAAAGCGCGCGCCGACGTGCGTTGCTGTGCCGACCTCCGGCAACGTGACCAACTCGAAAGTAAGGGGATCGTTATCCGAATCCGTTCCGCCCGGGATAATGTTCAAGGCGCGATTGGTTTTCGTCAGCAAATTCATCGAAACAGCTTTGGGCGCATTGTTGCTGTTAAAAATGGTGATGCTTACAACCGCTGGGGCACTGTCCAGCTTCCCGTCGTTGGCGACGTAGCTGAAGCTATCCGTCCCGGAGAAACCGGGTTTCGGATAATAAATTCCGAGATTTGGATAATTCCAAACTTCGCCGTGTTGCGGCGGAACGGTGATGCGGAAATTGAGTGGGGCGTTCTCCGGATCGTGTCCGGTGTAGAGCGCGGTCCCATTACTGTTTTTATTCACTTCGAGCGAAATGTTGTCCGCCGTAGGGGGATCGTTAAGCGGTTTTACTTTGATAAAAACATCCGCGGTGCTGATGGCGCCATTCGCGTCGCGCACCGTGTAGGTAAATGAATCGAAGCTCGCGAAATTCGGTTTCGGTCGATAAACCAGCACCGAATCGTTCTCAACCGTGACCGACGCGTTTGAAGAACTACCCACGCTGACAATGGTGAGCGGCAGCCCCGCCGCATTCCAGTCATTCGTGGTGGCGTAAATACGGAGGTCCCGATCCTCAAAAGTCACCACGCGGTCCCTGATCGCCCGAGTCACATTGGTGGGAACGGGCGCAGGTGTCAGTGGCAAACTGTAAGCGCCGCGGTTGGCCACATCGTGACCAAACATCGGCCACTCTATGCCACCACTGCTCGGGAGTTCCCAGGTGTAAAGGCTGCTTCGATCCTTCAGCTTCGGGAGAGTGCCATAAGTGCGGTCCTGCACCGATGCGAGCACCAGATCCATCCGGCCATTTGCGTCGAGATCCGTAAACACGACCGGTGCGGCTCGATGGAACCGCGGTTGGCTGGTCGATTCGAAAGGCAGCGTCTTGATTGCGTTTGTCCCGTCGAACGGAATTACATTTCCGTGCAGATCCCACGCGGTCACGCCCCCGAGATAGGCGTTATTCCTGAACTGCTGCAGCAGGAGCGGATAGCCGGGCACGGACGCGACGATATCGGGAAATTCGTCATTGTTTACGTCCGCAATAGAAATC
This sequence comes from Verrucomicrobiia bacterium, assembly GCA_036383895.1. GTDB lineage: Bacteria > Verrucomicrobiota > Verrucomicrobiia > Limisphaerales > SXQI01 > DASVNK01. The sequence goes on from DASVNK010000068.1 coordinate 16,703, forward strand.
CCCGCGCGCGAACTGGTGAGCCGGAACACTTCGCGCGGCCAACCATCCGCCTCGAAGCCATCCCATTGCACGACGTGGAGTTTGCCGCTGATCGCATCGTCCACCAAAACAATCTCCAGACGGCCGTCCTGATCGAGATCACCAAGCGCAGGCGAGGCGTTAAAGGAATACTCCTCCATCACCGGCCAACCGGTCCACCGCTGACCGAGCCGATCGAAAACATAAACGCCCGCGGGATCGCCGTTGCGGACTGAAGAAACAGCGACCACCACATCCACGGAGCCGTTGCCATCCACGTCGCCGATGACCGGCGAACTCAGCAGTTTGCCCGTGACGCTCGCGGTCCATTTCGGAAATTCGCTTTCAATATCGAAAGCAAAGAGGTCCGAGCAGCCGGACGGCACAATGATTTCCAGCGCAGGATCGTCATCCAGGTTGGCCACCGCGGGATGTATTTTCTGCACGTCATTCGTGAAGCCGCACCAGGGCAGTGTCCACTTGCGCACCAAGATCCCGTCGTGATCGAAAACAAACAGCTCGCGGCTTTCGAGGACTTGCGTGGCGGCATACTCCTGCGCGTAAACAATGACTTCGAGTTCGCTATCGCCATCCACATCGGCCAGCACCTTGGCGTGATTCGCCGAGCCGGTTTCGACCGGCCAACCCGGCACCGGATCGCCATTAAATTTGAATGCAACAATGCCGTTGGTTCCATCGACAAAAATTTCCTGGGTGCCATCCTGGTTGACGTCACCGATCGCGGGAAGGTCCGGAGGAATGTCAAAGCCCAGTTCACGCGACCACATCGCAGCGCCATCCAGTTCGAAAACGTGGAGCTGCTGCTTTCGATTCCGGGTGCCGGCATCCACCAGAACCAGTTCAGCCGCGCCGTCGCCGTTCAGATCGGCCGGGCGCACGTTCCGCCATTCCGTCGCTGGAAAATCAGCGTCCGAACCGACGTAGACCGGCCAGCCGGGTTTTAGTTTTCGGTCGATGTAAATCAACGGCGCCAGAAAATCGCGAACAGTGCCGCGGTCGTTGACGGCCAGCTTCAGAGAATAGAAACCACTGGGCAGATTCGTGGCATCCCAGTCGCCGATTTTTTCATCCAGCTTGCCGGTTCCGCCGCTTCCGATGCGCTTCCATGTCGTAGGGGAAACGCCATCGCCGTAGAAAAGCTCATAGCTCTTGCCCGCGCCGTGGATCGTTCCGCGAACCGTATAATTTCCCGGGCCTATTACATCCCCGGATTGCGGATAGGTAATCAGGCCGTTAAACACGCGAATGCGCGCGCTACTGACGGCCGCAGATCCATTGAGGTTGCTCACCACTAATTGCACGACGGCGTTTCCGTCCGGGACAAGGGAAGAGTCAAAGTTTGCAATGAGAGCGTTGGTGATGGGCGTAGCAGATGACGCGATCTGAATCCAATCGGTCGGAGTGCGGCCGGCGCCGATGTTCAGCGAATAACCGGAAAAGAAAGTGCCACTGGCCATGCCAAAAGCGTCCGTGCGGCCGGACACAGTTTCACTGACGGTAAGTTTTGCGGTGGGCAGGGGTTGATCCATTTGCACAGCGCGGGCGGTGTTAAGGCGGCCGTTGCCGAGCGGAAGGTCAAACGAAACGACATCGATGCTGTTCACCAGAATGTCGAACAGTTCTTCGCGGGTGTAGACAGGAAACCGGGACAACACCAAAGCAGCCGTTCCAGAAACGTGCGGCGCGGCCATCGATGTGCCGCTGAGCTGGCCGTATCCGTTTTCGGGCAGCGTGGAAAGTATGTTCGCGCCAGGCGCGGCGACATCGAGGTGTGCACCGTAATTGGAAAAATCGGCACGGGCATCTCTGGCGTCAGTAGCGCCAACCGAAAGAACAGTCTCGAAGGAAGCTGGATAGGACGGCGCTTCGCTGCGATCATTCCCTGCTGCGGCGATGATCAGCACGCCACGTTCCGCAGCAAATTTGGCAACTTCTTCCAGTGCGCGGCTGCGTTCATTTAAGCCCCAGCTCGCATTGATGATTCGCGCGCCATTGCCGACAGCGTAAGTGATCGCGTCGATGGCATCGGAGACGGTGCCATTGCCCAGTTCGTCGAAGGCTTTTAAGGCCATGAGCGAAACCTCCCATGCGACACCAACCGTGCCGATGCCGTTGTTCCCTTTCGCGCCGATCGTTCCCGCCACGTGAGTGCCGTGCTGATTATCGTCGAAGGGATCGCTATCGTTCCACACGAAGTCGTAGCCATTCACGTCATCAACGAATCCGTTGGCGTCGTCATCAAGGCCGTTGCCCGGAATCTCGCCGCGATTGACCCACAAATTTTCCTCCAGGTCCTCGTGCAGGTAATCGATGCCGGTGTCGATCACCGCAACGACGACGGATTTGCTGCCCGTGCTGAACGCCCAGGCTTCAGGAGCACTGACATCGGCATTGGTTTTGGCGTTCGCGCCGCCGCGATTGTAAAGCGCATACATCCCGGCGAACTCAAAGTCGTTCGGAAGGACCATCGCATTGGTCGCACGCTCGATCGGTGGGGCCTCTTCGTCCTCCACGAAGAGTTTTACCGTGTAGTTCGGTTCGACAAATTCGACCGCGGGGTTCAGTTGAAGTCGGGCGAGTTCCGCGTCCACTTCGATTCCAACCGGCACTTCAATTTTTGAAATCGTGGCGACGTTCTGGCCGGGCGCCTTTATCTCTGCGCCGAAGGAAAAGGAACGCACTTTCGCCGCGTTTCTTAGCGCGGCCGATTTTTGGTTCGGAGTGGCATCGGGACGGAATTTTACGATAAGTTCACGCTCGTTCCGCGGAGGTTTGGACGTGAAATCACGAACCTGGGCGTGGATTGGAATTGCCGAAAACAAGAGCGCGAGCAGCCCCGAAAAAATAGTCCAGAGCAGCCACGGCGGACGGGAATAAAGAGGCAAGTTGCTAACCATCGAGTCTTAATCCAGCCGAAACGGAAGTGTAATCTTCGCTCAGCTTGTAAATTCCTCAAATAGAAAAAGTTGCCGATTCCCGCCTGTCGTCCATAGACTAGCTTTTGCGAACGGCCAAAAACGTCGCTTTTGTAAGGAACCTTGCCAGAACGCTACTTCCAAACCGGTGCGGAACGCGCCACACGCGTGCGCCGGCTTTTTGACCGGATCGCGCCGCGCTACGACCTAATCAACGACCTGCAGAGCTTTGGCCTGCACCGCTATTGGAAACGCCGGGTGATTGAGTTGGCCAAAGTGAACGCAGGAAGCGGCGCGCTGGATGTGTGTTGCGGGACTGGCGATTTGGCCGAGGCGCTCTCCCGCGCTGGCGCGAAGGTCGTTGGTTGCGATTTCAGCCCGGAAATGCTGCGTGTTGCCAAGGAGCGACAACCGAAGATCGACTATCTGCAGGCTGATGCGCTGCAGTTGCCATTCAAGGATGCACACTTCGACACCGTGACGATCGGTTACGGGCTGCGGAACCTGGCGGATTTGCAGAAAGGAATTTCGGAGTTGTTGCGCGTGTTGAAAGGGGACGCGGTGTTAATCATCCTGGAATTCGGGAAGCCAGCGAATCGGCTCTGGCGCGCCCTCTATTTCTTTTACCTGCGCCTTTTCGTTCCAATCCTTGGACTCCTCTTTTGCGGAGACGCCGCCGCCTACCGATACATCCTGGATTCGTTGCGCGAATACCCGGCGCAAGAAGGCATCAGCGCGATTTTGCGCGAGCAAGGCTGCGACACGGTGGAACTCTACAGTTTTCTTGGCGGGGTCATGAGCATCCACCGCGCAACGAAAGCGAAGCTACTTCGCCAGCGCGACGATGTACCGCTGGCAGCGCGACATTTCGTCGGATAACAAAAGCTGGCTGTAGATCTGGTGCAGGTTCGAGCACATGCGCAGCAACGTGCGGCGGCCGGTGATTGGCGCCAGGTACGACTCCTTGAATCCGTCGCGCGTGTGTACGAGGTATTTCACGCAATCCGCTTTCGTGAGCAGCTTGCCGCGATTGAACGCGTCGATGAAAAGCGCATCCTCACTCGCGGTTTGATAACGGCAGAGGAAATGGCCCGGCATGCCAATGCCGACCATGGGCAACTTCAAGCGGCGCGCCACGACCAGATACAAACTGCACAAGCTAATCGGATTGCCGGTGCGTCGATCGACCACGCGATTCAGGTAGCTGTTGTCCGGGTCGTAGTAATTCTCTTCGTTGCCGTGATAGCCCAGTTCTTCGAACAAGTAATGGTTGATCACCGCGATGACCTGTTCAGCCGCCGCGTTGGGATCCAACTGCTCTTTCAAGTCCGCGGCGTAACTGTCGAACAGCGCCTGGTAAGCCAGCGTATTGATTTCCGGATATTGCGTCTGCGCGAGCAAAAGCGATCCCTCCTCGATGTCCAACTCCTCACCTTGCGTTAAACAGAACCCGAGAAATCGGTTGTCTGAAGCCTGGCGCGAAAGGAATTGAATGATCTCCATCGCGCGCCGGCGAAGAACCGCATCGCTGCTCAAAGTCGCCGGTTGCAGCCAGCGAGTCGCCGAAAAGCCGTAGGTCAAAATCTTCGCTCGAATCGTCTGATAAACGCCCGAATCTTCGTCCGACAGGAGGTTCATCAAAGCTTTCTTCTCCGCGTCACGCGGTTCAATCGTGCGTTCTGGGAGACCGATCGAGCTCATCAGCTTTTTGACTACGTCTATTGGTAAAGCATTCAAGCAGGAATTGCCAGCAAGAACGGCCATAAAACCGCGGTTTAAGACGCTTGGTTTTGACGCTGGCGCGTCGTGACAACTTCCGCATTTTGAGCCTCGGCAATAGCGCGACAGAGCTCGAAATGATTGCGCGCCGCAGTCCCGTTTTGCTCAATGAAAATCGCTTTTCCGGGGGTGGTCAGCCACAGGCTCCATTTGTGCAGTAACTCAGGCGTAAGGCCCGCTCCAGCGAGAGTGCGCAGGTAAAGCACCAAGAGTTCGCGCGTGACCACCGGCACAATCTGGCCATCGCGCCATTCATTCACAAGGTGGCGCGCGCGCGGGTCGAAGAGCGCTGCCACAAGGACATCGGGAGCAAAAACCACCTTGCGCGGCGTCAACGCAAAGCCTCCGAAACGAGTTTCTCCAACTCTTCGCGAGTCATTCCCTTGTTCGCGACTGCCACCTGGCTGGACTCGACCAGCCAATTGAATCCGCCCTTCGAGAAGAGGATCGAATTGTCCACCCATTCATCGAGAATCCGCCGGCGGAAGCGCCATTCTTTTCCAAGCTTGGCGCCGGGAATTTGTCCTTCCTGCGCCCATTTGTAGACCGTTTGCGGCTGCAGCTTGAGGTATTTCGCGACCTCTTCCAATGTCATGATTTCGTCCATCACCAGCGTCTTCAGCGTTCCTTGCCGCGCACCATGTCGAGCGCACTCTGCGCCACGGCCGAATAAAAATTTCCGTTTCGGCCTTCGCGAAACACCGCAAACGCTTCACCTGGATTTCCGATAAAAGGACGCAAGCTCCACGCCATTTGAGTTCCCACAAAACCAAAGACCAGGATCCAGACGCGAAGTATTTCCACGGCGCGTTTCGGATAGAGATTCGATTTCTCGCACATTTCGCGCAGTCCCTGGTAAAGAGCGCTCATCCCCCAGAAGCCGCTAAACGTCATGACAACGACATGCAGCAGCTTAATAAATTCGTAGCTCGAACCGGTAATGCTGAAGAACGCCACGATTGGCGCAAAAGACGCGAGTAGAACTGCGTTGAAGGTTATTGCCAAAAGGATAAGCGCGAGCGTTTGCACGAAGCTGAGTTTTGAACCCATTAACACGAGAATGATGAACAACACTGGATAACAGACCAACAGCGTTAGCAGGTAGAGCATCGGAACCTTGATTCCGGAACTCAACATCTGCAAGCCCCCTCGCTCCCAACCGAGCCCGAAAGCGGTGGCTCCCATCGTGATTCCGTAGATTGCCGACAGGGTTACAATCGCGAAAAGAAACTGCCGAATCCGCGCGTGAAGATTCACACCATCAAAGATTTCCGTGAAAAACGCCTCCCGGCGTCGAAGTATGTCATCCAGGAGTCCAAAGATCCCGGATTGTTGAAGCTGAGGGGCCGATGGGCCAGGCGCGCCCGCTCCAAGGGCGGCCAGCCCGATTCCTTCCTGGTTGGTCATGGTCTGGTTTCGACAGTCATTTCTGCGCGATGTTCAACGTTTGTTACTGTTTTTTACTGTTTGTTGATGAATACCATCAAGTAACTCGCCTTTGTGTTTGAGGCTCAACAGCGTTATTATTCCGCCACCGGCATTCGAAGACCTGCATGAACCTTGCGCAAACGAGAACAATTCGCGCTTTTACTCTGATCGAGCTGCTTGTGGTGATTGCGATTATCGCGATCCTTGCGAGTTTGCTCTTGCCGGCCATGGCGCGCGCGAAGTCCAAGGCGCACGCGGTGAATTGCCTCTCGAATCTTCGGCAAATTGCGCTCACCTACAAAATGCATGGGGAGAACAATGACAATGGCTTCGAGGGGATAGCGGATATCACTTTTTGGCAGCGCACGGTGGGTAAATCTGGTCAGGCGTGGATTTGTCCGGCTGCGCCCTTCACTCGAGTGAGAGCTGCGCAACCTGAGCCGCCGCCGGGAAATAATCAGCCGATGGAACAGGGGTGGGGTGAGTTTGGGACAGTGAACTCGGCGTGGAGTGTAATGCATACGCGGTGGGAATACACAAATGGAGAGCAAACGACGACGACGTCGGGCCAGCACGGGAGCTACGGGATTAACACATGGCTGGGCAGTTCGCTGCCCAACGAGCCCAACGGGTTCCTTTCGGAGGGAGAAATCTTATTTCCGACTACTACTCCCTTGATTGGCGACGCGATCCACCTCCGACCGCCCGCACCGCGCGAACGCGATTTACCATCGACCGATCTGGTGAATGGCGAATGGAGCGGCATGGCGGCTTTCGCGATCCCGCGCCACGGCGCTCGCCCGAACCGTATTCCCACCGCGCATCCGCGCTCGGAACGTTTGCCCGGCGCGATTAACCTAAATTTCTTCGACGGGAGCGTTGGTCAGGTGCCACTCGAGAAACTCTGGCAACTCACGTGGCACCGGAACTGGGTTGCGCCCGCGCCGCGCCCAGGCTTGTAATTATTCTTTCGGCTGCTCCTTCGAGTCCTTTGGCTGCTCGCCGCTTTGCTGGTCGTCGCTCGATTCACTTCCTTGTTCTGAACCAGCCGCCGCACCAACGGCCCCATCCACCGAGAACACGTTCGGAGTCGGCAATTCTTCGTCGCGATACACTTCCGCAGCGGCGAGAACTTCCTGGCTGATGTTCAAAACGAGTGCATCGGGTTGTTCGCCTCCTTTCAAAGCGCTAGCAGGGACGGGAAGTTTCCGCGGACCATCCTCTGTTTTCACTTCGAGCACGACATAACCGAGTTCACCCTTTTCCATGTCAACGACGAGGTCCTGCACGCGGCCGAGCTCCGTGCCGTTCATGTCGTAAACGCGCTTGCCAACAATGGATGCTTGTTTGTTGGTCGAAGTTGTCCTGGGCAGCACCGAATCGGTGGGAAGCGGAAGCTTATTTTCGCCTTCCGCAATGGATTGTTTCGGCGCACTTGCCGAGGTCGTCTGAGTGTCCGTCGCCGACTCCTGCGCCAGCAAACCTGCGCCAGTTAAACCCGCCAGAATCAAGCCGCAAATCTCCGTTTTCATATCCATTCCTTTCAGCAGGGTACCCATCCCATACCCTCGGAATTTACCAAGGGAGAGAACCCGCCGAATCGCCCCGAAGGGAATTACCTATGCGACTCAGGCGCAGAATTTAGTCGGTTACCCGCGCGCCCACCCAAACCAGTTCAGCCAGTCGATCAACGTTCTCTTCGCGCGCACTCCAGCAGATACTGCGAAACACCAGGGCGCGGAACAGCGGATCATCGAACGTCCACGTATAATGCCCGGGAATGCAGCCGACGATCCGGCTCTTCTCGCGTTCAAGTGTCCAGAGTTCAGGTTGGGGCGCACCGTCCTCTATCGCCGTGCCGATGACATTCAAACGCGATTTGTCACCGCGCATGTTCCAGTAAGTTTCATCCGTGAAACGCAGCGTCGGAAAATTCCGCGTGATCGGATGTTCCTTGAAGACCAGGTCGAACTCGCCGTGCCGGAACTTCGAGCCTAGCGTGAAAGCAAGTCCGGAACGCTCCGCCATTTCGGCCGGATGCTTCCCGCCATCGACGCCATAGTGAATGTAAACCACTCCCCCACCCTGCTGGTGGAATTTGTCGAGCGCAGTGGCTTTCGCTGTGTCCCACGCCGGATTCGCATTGTAGAAAACCGCGACATCCGCGCCGCGCAACTGCGTCTCGCTAGGAAAACCGTCCGCAGTTTGCACCGTTACGTTTTCCCCAAGGCGCAGCAGCTTCGACCAGCGCTCCAGCCAGAGCGGGTAATCATGCTCATCCGGACCGTGATCTTTCGGCCCGGCGCAAAGTAGGATATGAAATTCCTTCGCGGTCGAACCGCTGTTGCTGCTCCCGGCAAGCACCTGCAGCACTTCCGCTTTGCTGCGGGCTTTCGGCATCGGTGGATCGTTGCGCGTGATCGCAGCCGGTTCGATCGGATTGGTCAGCAGAAAAGCCAGCAGATCTTCCATTTGCTCCGGGCTCAACGCGTCCGTTAATCCGTTCGGCATTAACGAACCTTTCAGCGGTTCCATGGACGTCACATCGTTCCGCGCAAGCTCCATTTCTGCGCCGCCAGGTAATGCGAGCTTGAGAGAACGGTCCGTGACGGTGCGAATCAACCCCGAAACAGCGGTTCCATCTTTCAAAGTCACGAGCGTCCCTGCCTGATCTGGATTAATGGTCGCGCCCGGTTGCAAAATATCCTTCAGAACCGATTCGCGATCGCGATGAATTAGATTCGAAAGGTCCGGCCCGAACGCGATTCCTTCTCCGCGGATCTGGTGGCACGTGACGCAGCCTGCTTCTCCGGAGAAAAGCTTTCGCCCGCGCAGCCAGTTGCCTTTAACATCGGTGCGCTCATTTGCCAGCAAATTGGTTTGCCCACTCTTGTTCTGCACAGTCCACGGAACAAAAGCGCGCGCAGGCAAAACGCGAAACTTCATGTCGTCCTTCGCCAGGAAAAGGCCGTTCGCGCTGGGCACCGGATTCGTGATCGTGAGCGTCACCGCGCGCAGATTTCCGTTGCCCGATGCTGCCACTGATTTCTCGCCGGAGTAATCACTGCGCACCTCGAAAATCTTCGAAGCGAACTCATCCGTGCTCATGTCCCAGTCCAGCTTCGCGCCCGGTTGGACCGCCGGAACGTACGGATTTGAAACATCCAGCAAGCTGCGTATCGTGAGTTGCGCACCTTCGGCGCTGGCGAGCTTGAAGAATGTTTCGTGTTCCGCAGAGCCTTGCGTGAGGATGCGTGACGCTTCCAGCGAAGGATGTGGCAGCATCGTCGCTGTTTCCTCGCTCTTCAACTTCGCGGTGGCAACGATGCCGTTCAATGTAACCACGAGATCGATCGCATCATGTTGCGGAATTCCGCCAGCCTGCTTCCACGAGGACGGCCGGGGCAAAGTGATTGCATAACTAAGTGGTTCCGTTTGGCGTGGCACTCGCACCACCAGCGTCCGGTGATCTTCACTCAGCGTAACGCCGAGCACATCCACCCAACGACGCGGCGTCGCGATTTGGTCACGCACCACCTGGTAGCCCGGTCGCATGATCTCGAAACGATCACCCGCGCCGACATGCGCGCCCGCTTCGATTTTGATCTGCTCTTTCGCGGTCGCCCACTCTTTCGGCTCCAACGCGCGATCGAACGCGATGCGAAATTCATCCGACGCAGAAACCCACGCGGTGACCGGCTGCGGAACTTCTTTCCCTACGTAACGGATCTTAAAAAGCTTCCCTTCGCCAGCCGGCCCAGTGCCCCAATCCGGCGGCCCGCTGTGACATGCCACCAGCAAACCTCCATCCGGCGTAACGCACGCATCGACAATCAGCATGGTCAGCGACGCGATCAAATGATTCTGCCCCACATAACCCATCGCTGTCTTCGCAAGTTTCGTGCGCCAAATTTTCCCGCGCGATTCGCCGCACATGATCGCATCGCCACGCCAATGCGACGGGCCAAAATGCGTCCCGCCGTTCACCCCGTAATTGAACACCATCCCAACCGTGCTCTGGTGTTGCGGGCCGTATTCAACGACCGCCGGTTCGTCGCGCACGCTCGGCAGATGCTTCGGATGCCGCGGCGGAAATCCATAATGCTTCCCCTTCTCAATGTGCAGCAATTCATCCATCGGATTCCCATTCGGAAGCCAGGTCGCCCCCTCCTGCTCGCTCGCAAACAAATCGCCATGCTCATTAAACGCCAGCGCGCACGTGAACCGCACCCCGGTGCAAACCGTCTCTCGCGTTTTGAAATCCGCGCTTAACCGCTGAATCGTGCCGTGAGGTGAATTAATGTCGTAACCCGACTTCCCCATCGCACGATCGATCAGATAGCCATCCGCAAAATTCGCGCAGCCCAATCCGAAATAAATCGATCCATCCTTCGGATCAATCGCCAGACCCAGCGTGCCGACCGCCTGCAAAATTTCCGGCCAGCCGCTCGCGATCACCTGTTCGCCATCCGCAACTCCATCCCCATTCTTATCTGCAAAAAAAGATACTTTTCCTTTGCTCGGCACAAATACCCCATCGCCGCGCGGATCACCTTTCTTCGTCAACTCAATCCCGATCGGCCCGCGCATCGTCTGCTTGTCCCAAAACTTCGTCGCCTTGTCTTCCAACCCGTCCCCATCCGTATCGCTCAGTAAATAAATCTGCCCGTCATAACCCAGCGCCACCACCTTCCCGTCGTGCCGATACCGCACATTGTTCAAATTCCGAATGGCGAGCGGCAACTCCTCCACCACGAATCCCGGCACCAGCATCTGCACCACCGGCGCGTCCTTCACCATCTCCAAAGCATGTCCCTTCGCCCCGTGCAGCAGCGCCTGCAACTTCACCGTCTTCGCGAGCAGCGCCTGCTCCACCGACTGCCGTTCCGGATCGGTCAACGCACGGTCGTAAATCAACACATCCGAAATCGCCCCGTTGAACGCGCCTTGCGCGAATGGCGGCTGATTCGGATCGTTCGAATAGATCCGCCCCCCAATCACCAATTGCTGCAAAGAAATCTTCGACTTCTCACGATCGCGATCTCCACCCTTGAAACCATCCATGAAAAATTCGACACCCGCCTTGCCCGCTTTGGTACGCACCGTGAAAACATGAAAATCGCCGAACGCCCTCTCCGCCGCATTGAAAAACCCCGGCACCAGCAAATCACGAAAACCAGTCGCTCCCGCTGATTCCACATTGATCACGCTCAGGTTCGTCGTCGCGCCCGGCCCGAAATCGATATTGATCCCGCGGGTGTAATCGTTCTTCCCGAACTCCGCCGCCCCGAACATCCCGCTGAACATTCCCTCGTTCGCTTTCGGCGCCGCTAATATGAAAATCGTCAACTCGTCCGCCGCGGCAATCGATAAATTGCAAACCAGCAAATCGTCCTTCCCATCAAATCTCAAAAACGCTGCCTCCTCATCGCTCACAAAAACCGGCCGCCGCTCCGGCGCGCTTTGCATTGCGATCTGATTCTTCGCGGAATCCATCACGAAATCGACCGGCTGAAACTTGCCCAGCGCGGGCATCTGTTTCTCCGCGCGAACCTTTGCCTGCTCCAGCGCATCGAACGAAAAGGCCAGCCCATCCTTCACCGGGACGCCCGCTTGAAGATCAGAGGCGAAGCAAGACAACACCGCGCCGAGAATTGCGCATCGAGTCAGATTCATGGAGAGCGAAAGAATGCCAAAATCCACTCACAACGGGAAGCTTTCTTCCCAAACGCGAAATGAAAGCGCCGTCTCCGTCGAAGCTCAGCGCACGTTCAACAACCGAATGACGACTTCCGAAGCGCTAGGTCCATTTGAAGCATCTCCCGCCTTCTCCCCGGCGCGCACTTTGTGACCGTCCTTCTCCAGCAATTCCCAAATCTTCTGCAACGTCTCGGGGCTGATCGACACTTCCTGCAAGTTCGGCGAAGCCCCATCTGCCGGTGCATCTTTCTTTTTTCCGCTTCGTTCCACCGGGGCCGCTGGTGCAATTTGCTGCACCGGCGCGGGCGCGTGCACAACCTGCACTTCTTTAGACTTCGCCAATGCGATCGCCAGCTCCTTCAATCCCGCTGGCAAGCTCTCGAGGGTCCCGCTCAACGCATCGCGAATGGAATCCAGGCCGCTACTGAAATTTGAAAGTTGTTGCACCACCAGCGTTACTGGATCGCGCTCATCACTTCCACGCAGCAACGCCGTTTTGGTAAACGTCCGTTTGATCTCTTCCCAACGTTTCTTTTCGTCCGGCGTCAACTTGCCGAGCAGTTCGCGATACTTCAGTAAATTCGCTTCCGCGCCGGTCGCCAGCGTTTGCGCTTCGTTTTTGTAGTGCGCATCGATCACAGTCTCCAACTCCGCATCGTTCATCACCGACACGACCTTTTCCGCGAGCCGGTTCATGTTGCGATACGACCCCTGCAGCTTGAACGGCGGTTCGGTGCGATACAAATCCGCCTGCGCCGCCGAACGAATGTATTCGCTGTTGATCTTCAGGATCACTTCGCGCACGCGGATCAGTTTTTTCATCACCGCGACCATTTCCTCGATCTCTTCCGCGGAATAATTCGCCTCAAGCGTGACGCTCGCCGTCGGTCCGATTTCCGCCAGTTGAATAATCCCGTAAAGATCCTTCTGGCTCTTCGAGGCGAGCTTGTTCAGCACCGGATTTGAAGTCAGCGCGTTCTCCAGATAACTCATCTTGAACGCGTCCGCGGTGTTCCCGACGATGTCGCCCAAGTTATAAGTGTCCGCGCGGTTCGCGAGCATGTCGGGGATTTTGAACTTCTCGCCGCTCTCGGTGTAAGGATTGCCCGCCATCACCACCACAAACTTCCGCCCGCGCAAATCGTAAGTCTTCGTGCGCCCCGCATACACACCCTCGATCTTCCGCTGCGCATCGCACAACGAAATGAACTTCTGCAAAAACTCCGGGTTGCAATGCTGGATGTCGTCAATCATCAGCATCACGTTGTCGCCCATTTCCAAAGCAAGATTCAGTTTCTGAATTTCCTCGCGCGCCGCCGAATTTGGCGCCACCGCAGGATCAATCGCCGTCACTTTTTCACCGAGCGCCGGCCCGTTAACCTTCACGAACACCAGCCCCAAACGGCTCGCGATGTATTCCATCAACGTTGTCTTGCCGTAGCCGGGCGGCGAAACGAGCAGCAGCATCCCCATCAGGTCGGTGCGCTTATTCTCGCCCGCCACGCCGATCTGTTTCGCGAGATTGTCTCCGATCATCGGCAGGAACACCGTATCGATCAGTTTATTCCGCACGAACGAAGTCAGCACCTTCGGCTTGAAGCTCTCCAGCCGCATCTCCTCCGCCTTCGCGCGCATTAGCCGATGCTTGGCCGCTTCATACTTCTGGAATTGCGGCACCGCCTCGCAGTCGAATCGCCGCATCTTTTCCAAAAACGTCAGCAATTCAAATTTGTAATTCCCGTTCTGGATTAACGAGTGATTTCCAATCAGCCCCGAAAGTTCCACCTGTAACGAAGCGTTCACCACCTGTCGCATTCCGAACTGTCCGCGCATCAAGAGACACGTCGCTTCCTCCAGATATTCGCAAGCAACCGCGTTCTCTGCGCTCGCCACATACGCCTCCACCCAATCGTGGAGTAAATGCCACGTGCTCGCGAAGTCGCACTCCACCGTCTTGCGCGCGCTCGCGAACCGTTCGCCATAACGCTCCTTCTTCAGAAACGCGCCGAACGCATTCGCCAAATCCGCCGCCGGCTTGCTGATCACGAACTCTTCTCCGCGCATCAACTCCTGGAACAAATATTCCGCCGCCGCGCCTGCTAACGTTTCCGAGACAATGCGCGTCTTCGCTAAAAATTCACCGATCTGCCCGCGCAATTCTGCGAGATACGCCGCCTGCAGCTGCCGATTCGGAAACAGCTCAGTCATCATCCCGAACGCGCGCAACTTTGCCGCCATCACCAGTCGCGGATTCGTCGGAGCCTCCTGCTGTCCTTCCGCCGAACTCGCATCCGCGTTTTTCCACCAGGTCCAAAACGCCGCTCCACACGCCCGCACCGCTGGCGGATAGCGCAAAAGTCCCGCCGCATGATGCGTCGCCAGCAGCGTTCCCAAAATCTTGTCCGCGTCCGCATCGTGAACGCCCTTCACGTAGCCTTCCGCAAAACGCGGCGCCATAAATTGCTGCACCGAGGCCAGCCGTTCGTCAGGCGTCCACGCGAGCGCTTCGTTCAAACGCCCGCTGCCGAGCAATTCCTGGTAAAATTTCCAAACCAAATACTCCCCGCGATAAACATCCCTATTCTCCGAAATAATTTCCTGCGCCCACACCGCTGACGTCGCGAGAAAATCTGCATCGGTCACTTCTTCAAAGAAATTCGTCCCCGCGAGATGATAAAACATCTTCTCATCGCGCAGCACCATCGTCAGCCCAAGCTCCTGCGTATTGACGCTGAACTTGTGCTTCCCGAGTTGCACCACGTTCTGCCCGTCGACAAACAACTCCTGCCGATCCTTCAACTGCCGCACCGCCTCTTCGCGGATGCTCTTCAGTCGGCTCTGGATGTCGCCCGCTTTGCCGCTGTCGCCGAGATCTCCCAGTTGCCCAACGACACTGCGAATCTTCTCCACCATCAGATCGCTGGCGTAATAACCATTGATCTCCGCTACCGTCTTGAAGCTCGCGAGCCGATGCTGAATCCCTTTCAGAATCCGATCCGCGGCCGTCAGCAACGCGTTCGCTCGCTTGTGCCGCGCTTCGATCAACGAAACCTTGCGCGACTCAAACGCGCTCACGATATCGTTCCGCTTGTCCGAAAGCTGAACCACGAAATCCTCGAAGTCCGCGAATTTCCCTTCGAGTTCCTCCACCTGCACCATCAACTTCGTCTGATACTCGCCGCACTTCTCCGGTGTGTCGCACAGATCCAGGTAATTCAGCAGCCCTTGCTCCAGCAGCTTCACTTGCGACGCAAATTCCGCCGTCGCTTCCGTCCCCAGCAATTCCTTGCGCCGCTGCCGCAACAATGCGCGCGCCTGGTTCAGCGTCGCGTACACTCCCGAAATTCGCTCAACGATCGAAGTCGTAACTGTCGTGTCCTCAATTTTGAGGTTCGTCACCACATCGATCAGCATCTGCAGCTCGTTTCCCGCTGCGACAATCTGCTCCTCGACCTTGTTCGCCTCCGCAACTTTCGTGACTGCGTTGATGGCGGTGTGAAGTTCGGCACTCTTATTCTGGTAAGGCTGCAGCGCCTCCGGCTTCAGCAGAAACTCCACGCAGAGCTGCGATAAATTCGCGACATGCTCCGCCGCTTCCTTCTCCAGCGCCTCCACCGCCGGCAAATCCACATAGCGCAATTCGCGCAACGCAATGATCTCGCCCGTCACGGCGCGCAACCCCGCCAGCCCGTTCACGAACAGCGTGATTTCGCTCAAGTTCGCGTACGGAATATGCGAGATGATATCCTTCGTCTTCTTGGTCACCGCGCGAACCTGTTCCGCGGTTGATCGCCGCAAGCGCACCACCTTGTCGAACTCCTCGAGCGCGCTACGTGCCGCGTTGCGGATTTCAACGAGGGGCCCCTTGAGGTCGAACGTCTCCTTATCCCCAATCCAAAAATACGAATCGACCGTCGTCTCCGCCGACTTCACCAGGTCGACGTACAAATTCCCGTAGGAATCATCCTTCGCCAGCAGCACCAAAATGTCCTGGCACTCCGCCATGCAATGCACCAGGTCCGCGTTCCCAATCTTGAACAGCGGCGATTCTTTCTTCACCGGCGGCTCATAGGTGTGCGCCACGAACGGCGTCTGCCAAATCTGGATCGCGTGATGTTTCTGCGGTTCATCTGTCGCCTTGAACAACGCCATCTCGCCGTTCTCGAAAAACGAAAACCCATCGCACAACACCGGCGTTTCCACCCGTTGCTCGATGATGTTGTAAGGCATCAGCACATACTCCGCGCGCTCGCGATTGTAGAACACGTAGAGATGATCCTCCCCGTTCGGCGATTGCACCCGGCGCTCGAACATCATGTCACCGGGGTTCGCCTCGAACTCCTTGAACTCGCCCGTCTGCAAATAATATCCGCGCGAAAAAATGATCCCCTGCGCATCCGGCAACAGCACGCACGCATGCTGGATCCCATCGAGCCGCCGCGCCTGCTTCAACTTTTCATTGTAAGCCACGAACCGAAAATTCTTTTCCTGGTACGGTCGAATCTTCAGCAGGATGATATTCCCAACGAGCGCGTAATAAATCTCTGCATCATCGAGTGTCTGATCCTTGTTCTCGACCGGCTCGCTGTAAATCCCCTCACCTGTCGCGGTGTTGTCCTCAATCTTGATCGTCAGGTCGCCATGCACCGTCTCCACGAACAACCGATCTTCAATCGAGATGTGCGGATGCAATCCCGACCGATGCAAATCCCGATGCGTCCGCTTCCACTCAAATTCAATCTGCGGCGGATACGCGAATTCATGATCGCTCCGGTTCCCCTGGTAAATCAGCGCGTCATCCTTGATCAGCCACTTGAACGTCTTGATGTCCGTCGCGGCCTTCCCCACCTGGAACACCATGAACAAATTCGGCCCAATGACCGAAAACTTCGCGAACGTGGTGTTCTTGTAATAACGATAAAGGCTCTTGAAATCCGTCTGGAAATCCGAATCGCTCAGCAACTCCATCCCGAGCGGATGAAACTTGTGCTCCTTCAGTTCGTAGACCGAGAACACATCCGCCGGCAACACCTCCGCCTTCAACCCGATGTGAACATTGTAGCCAAAGATGAACTTCGTCTTGCCCACCGCCACCATGTCCCGCGGCACGCATTTATTTTCCGTCGTGACCCGATCCGTCGCCAGCAACGTCGTCTTGATCGACCCAAAAACCTCCTGCCGCGCCGCATTCAATTGCTGCAACCGCGCCCGCAGCTCCGCCCCATGATCACTCAACCGCTGCCGAATGATCTCATAAGTCCCCTTATCAAGCTGCACGCCGGCATTTGCGGCCGGCGTGCTCTGACCTTTGTTCTCAGAGGCGACCTCGGCCTGCTCAGCTTTCTTTGTCCGATCTTCGCTCATCGCCATCCTAATCTTTCCGACGGTCAGAACACGTGTACCGCTCTGTTTTGTTCTTTAAACGCGGGCACCTTGGTAATCGGGCGCGGCGACGGCTTCTCCTCACCCCGGAGGGGTGAACGGAAAGTAGCCGGTCGGCAAGCGAGTCTTCGAGCGCAGCCACCGGTAAACCGCCCAAAAACATTTTGCACCCCGGAGGGGTGCCGGAACTCGACCTCGCCCCTACCATAAATACTTCTCCTCAAATTGAACTCCCGCCCGCTCCAATAATTCCCGATACTCCTCCTGAAAACTCTTCTTCCGATGATGTTCTTCCTGATTCAAAACGTATTTACAAACTGCGTCACGGTTCGACGGACTGACCGTGAATGCGCCGTAACCCTCCTGCCACGCAAATAACCGACTGCCTATTGTCTCATGAACCCACTTCGACGACGCCGTCTTCACATCTCGAACCACCTCGGCCAACCGATGCGTCCCGGACAACGAAATCAATAAATGAACATGGTCACCGGTCCCGCCAATGGCCAACGGAACGCCACCCAAACTCCTAACCGCCCCGCCTAAATACTCGTGCAATCGCCCACACCACGCAGCCTCAATATAATTGCGCCGCTCCTTCGTGCTGAACACAACGTGATAATTTAGGCTGGTGTGGGTCGATGGCACTTGCAGTTCTTCTAGCTCCGGCACCCCTCCCGGGGTGCATCTTTTTTACGTCTTTCTTCCGGTGGCAGCGCTTTGCTCGCCACCGGCTACTTTCCGTTCACCCCTTCGGGGTGTGAAGCCGCTCGATGCCACTAGACTACCCGGCGGCTCGCTTCCTCGGCCACGCTCTCCGGCGAATCTAATTTAAGCCGGCACAACCTTGCCGTCGCGGCGCGCCGCCAACGAACTCACCGGGTTATCCGCCACCCCGGTGCGATGCGCCTGGCTCAATAATCCGTGCAGCGCATTCTTCAACTTCGAATCATCCGCCGTCGCGATCATCTGCCCAAGCGCCGCCGAGATCGTCAGGTTTTTCAAGTCTTCCGACGTGAGCCCGAATTTATCCAGGTAGCCTTTGAACTGCGTTTGGAAATACTCCGGGTCGCCGTTGAAGAACGTTTCCTTCACGTCACGCAACGCCTGGCTGTTCTCCAGCATCCGATCAACACTCTTTCCGTTCGCAATCGCGCCGGTGATCTTGTCGAAGAACTGCGCGTCGCCACCCACGATGTCGATCTTCGCGTTCTTGAGCGCTTCGCCCAGCACGAGAGCCTGCTGCTCCGCGATGTCCTTCTGCACATGAATCTGCGCCAACTCGATGTCGCGTTCTTTGTTCAAGCGCAGCTTGAATTCTTCGTGATCGCGGCCGACGCCATCGAACAACTTCATCGCCTGCGCTTTGGCGGTAATGCCCTGCGCTTCGGCGCCCGCCTTCACTTCGATGACCTTCGCTTCCGCCAAACCTTGCTTCTGCAATGCATCCGCCTTCGCGTGCAAGACTTGCGCTTCCGCAAGCCCGGTCGCCGCGGTCTCCGCAGTCACCGCTTCCGCGAGCATCTTCTTCGCCGAAGCCTGCTTCACCGCAGCACTTTGCGCCGCTTCCGCTTCGATCACCACCTGTTGCGCCTTCAATTCCGCTGCTTCCTTCTCCGCTTCGGAATGACGCAAAATCGTGAACCGCTCCTGGTCGGCGTGCAATTCGGCCGCTTTCTTTTCCGCTTCCGCCGCCTTGATGTTCTTCACGAGCGCCTGCTCCGCTTCCATCTCCGCCTTCGTCACAGAAACCCGCTTCGTGCGATCCGCTTCCGCGAACGCCTCGGTGTTCTTGATGTTCTCGCGCTCCGTCACCACCGCCTTCTCAAGCATCAACCGCTCGCGAATCACGTCCTGGATATTCTTCTGCTCGATTTCAACCACCTTGGTCTTTTCGATTCCGGCCAGCGCCACGATCCGTTCGCGTTCCACCACTTCGAGCAACCGATCTTTCTCCACGCGTTCGGTCTCCACCTGGTCGGTGCGTTCCTTGTTTTTTCGCGCCACTAAAATCTGACGGTCCTTGTTTTCTTCCGCCACGAAGATTTCCTCTTCGCTCGCAATGCGCGCCTGTTCCGAACGTTGCCGCTGCTCCGCCTGGATTTTCTTCGCTTCCGCTTCCTCCCGCGCCTTGATCGTCGCAATCTCGCGCTTCTGTTTCTCGTCGGCTTCCGCGAGCTGGCGATTCAACTCAAAGATCGCCTCCTGCGCCTCAACGTTCTGTTTCGTGATCGTCTTCTCCCGCTCGCGATCGATCTGGTTCGCCAGAACCTTCTGCATCGCCGTCAGCTCCGTGATCTTCTTAATGCCTTCTGCGTCCAAAATATTGTCCGGATTCAGCAGCCCAAGCGAAGTCTGCTCCAGATAATCAATCGCCACGTCTTCCAAAACGAACCCGTTCAGATCCGTCCCAATCGTCTTGAGAATCCCTTCCTTCAGCTTGTCGCGCGAGTTATACAAATCCACGAAGTTGAACTGCCGACCCACCGTCTTCAGCGCTTCCGAAAACTTCGCGTCAAACAACTCGGTAATCGCCGCGTGACTCGACGCCCGCACGCAACCCACCGATTGCGCCACCTTCAATACATCCTGCGGCGTCTGGTTCACCCGCACGAAAAACGCCACTTTCAGGTCCGCGCGCATGTTATCCATGCAGATCAGACCGTTCTTCCCATTTCGGTCGATCTCGATCCGTTTTACCGAGATGTCCATGTGTTCGAGTTGATGGAAGACTGGCAGGACGATCGTCCCCGAGAACGACACCTTTGTGCCGCCCATGCCGTTTCGCACCAGCGCCTGGCCTTGCTCCACCTTGCGGTAAAAGCGTGAAACTAAGACCGCAGAGCCCGCGAATAATATCACGGCAAACACTGCAATCACGATGAACATCGTGGAACCGAACGTTAACATACTGTGGTCTCCTGTTGTGGGGTTGTGCTGGTTAGTTTTGCTACCGTGTAAAGGTTGTTTTCTTTGTCTTCTTTAATGATCAGCGCGCTCTCGCCCTTGGCGAACGTCGCCTCACCGTAAGTCCGCACATTGATCACCAGCGGCGCACCGCTCGTCTGGATCTCCGCCTGCCCAAACCGGTCCGTCACTTCGCTCGTCAAAATAGTGCAAGTGCGGCCCAGCACCGGCTGGTGCTCCTCGCGCTCTTTATTCATCGCGTTGAACAAATGCTTCAACGGTGTAGTCGCCGCTTTCGTAATCAGCGCCGCCACAATCAAATTCGGCACCAACAACCCCAACGCGATCAAAACCGATCCGGGAAATGGATTGAACATCCGGTTAAGGATTAACGAAATCGCCCACATCGAAACCACCAGCACGCTCAACACGATCGTCGACGGGACATTTCCGAAATTCAGAAATTGCAACAGCGACTTGATCGCACCGACGCCGTGTACTCCGCCGTGGTCCACATCATGCGCGCCTGCTGCGCCATTCACGTCCACATCGTGCGAATGAAGATCCACCGAAGGCTCGCTATCGAAATCCAGTGCCCCCAGCAGCACCAGCAGCCAGTAAACCGTCACCATGCCCAATAGCGCCGTGAACGGCAGATTCACCGGCCGCAAATTTTGATAGAAAAAATCAAGCATGCAGCCTCCCTTCCTTTAATTGAGAAAAGGCCGAAAACGAATCTGGCGATGTCAGTCGCGTAATCATCGCGCTGTTAGAAAAACACACTTTGCCGAGTAACGCTCTTAGAAAACGATGGGACGTTTGTAAACGGGAGCTATTCTTCTACCCCAGGTTATCCCCTTTTCAAGCCGAACTTCTTCCGAGGTAGGAGACGAGGTGACGAGTCTTCTTCCCTATTTTGCCATCGAGATAGTCCCAATTTCCGCCCTTGACCCCCCGCCAAATCTCAGTAGCTTACCGCCCAGTGTTTACAAGCGATCAAGCGCTGGTACTGGTAGGTGTCGTGGTAGTACGCGACGCCGTCGGTCCTTGTCGCTCGTAAACGGATAATTTCGACAAGAACCCACGGCTGCAAAACGGTCGTGGGTTTTTTCTTACTCCCGGCCCGCAGCCAAGCTAAAATACAAAAGTTATGAGTAAAACGACGGAAATGCCTCCCAAATCCGCCGCTGCAACCCAACCGGAACAGCAGCGCGGCGAACTCGGTCCACGCATGAAGGGTAGCGATATCCTCGTGCAGGCTCTCGAGCGCGAAGGAGTAGAACACATTTTCGCCTACCCCGGCGGCGCGAGCATGGAATTCCACCAGAGCCTCACCCGCTCGAAAATCCGCACGATCCTCCCCCGCCACGAGCAAGGCGGCTCCTTCCAGGCCGAAGGTTATGCCCGCGCCATCGGCAAACCCGGCGTCTGCATGGCCACCAGCGGCCCCGGCGCCACGAACCTCATCACCGGCATTGCGGATGCCTATATGGATTCCATCCCGCTCGTCGCCATCACCGGCCAGGTGCCGCAAGCGATGATCGGCAAAGGCGCTTTCCAGGAAACCGATTTCTTCGGTCTCACCCTTCCCATCGTAAAACACAGCTATCTGGTCACCGACATCAACGACATCCCGCGCATCGTGAAGGACGCCTTCCACATCGCGGTCAGCGGTCGTCCGGGTCCCGTCGTCATCGATATTCCCAAGAACATCCAGCAACAGGAAACTCAACCGGTCTGGCCCAAAGAACCGAACGTCCGCGGCTACAATCCAAACAAGCGTGCGGACGATCTCGTCCTGAACGAAATCATCGGCCTCATCGAAAAAGCCGAACGTCCTGTCCTCTATTGCGGCGGCGGAATTATTTCATCCGGCGCAGCCGATGAACTTCGCAAGTTTGCCCACGCCACCGGAATTCCGGTCACCACCACCATCATGGGTTGCGGCGCCTTCCCGGAAACCGATCCGCTCTCGCTCAAATGGCTCGGCATGCACGGCTCCGCTTACGCCAACTGGGCCGTAAACGGCGATCCGAAGAACAACATTCCGGGCGCGGACCTCCTCCTGGCGTTCGGCGTGCGTTTCGATGATCGCGTCACCGGCAAGGTCGATAAGTTCTGCGAGAAGGGCACCATCGTTCACATCGATATCGACGCGTCCGAAATCAACAAGAACAAGCCGGCGCATCTTCCCGTCATCGCGGATATCAAAGACGCTCTCCGTCGCCTCAACGAAATGGTGAAGTCCCGCGCTATCGCGAAGAAATTCACCGCCTGGCACAAGCAAATCGCGGAATGGAAAGCCAAAGCTCCGCTCCGTTATCGCATCAACGAAGAAGTCCTCAAATCGCAGCACATGAAAGATTTCATGGGTGGCGATTCCAGCCAGGTGATCCTTCCGCAATACGCGATCGAGTTGCTCTACGAACTCACCAACGGCGAAGCGATCATCACCACCGGCGTCGGCCAGCACCAGATGTGGGCCGGCCAATATTATAACTTCAAATTCCCGCGCCAGTTCCTCACCAGTGCCGGCCTCGGCGCGATGGGTTACGGCTACCCGGCCGCGATGGGCGCGAAAGTCGCCTGCCCGGACAAACAGGTCGTCGATATCGATGGCGACGGTTCGTTCCTCATGAACGTCCAGGAACTCGCCACCGCCCACATCGAGAAGATCGCAGCCAAGGCGCTCATCCTGAACAACCAGCACCTCGGCATGGTTGTGCAATGGGAAGATCGCTTCTACAAAGGTAACCGCGGTCACACCTACCTCGGCGATCCGGAAAACATGAAGCAGATCTATCCGGACTACATCACCATGGCCAAGGCCTTCAACGTCCCGGCCGAGCGCGTCAGGTTCAAGAAAGACCTCCGCGACGCGATGAAACGCATGTTGGATTCGGATCAGCCATACGTCCTCGACGTGATCACTCCCTACACCGAACACGTCCTCCCGTTCATCCCTGCCGGCAAGACGATCAGCGAAATGATCTATCAGGAATAATTCCTCTTTCTCCACACCGAGGCGAGTGGTAATACACTCGCCTCTTTTGTTTTGATGAATCGCTTTTTAACACTTCTCGTTCTGGCTGCAGCGCTCTGCCCAACGCATGCCGCCGACCTGTTCTTCGACTTTGCCTCCTCAAACGCCCTCACCGGCTTTCACAGCACCGTCACCGGCGAAGGCAAACCCGGCCTCTGGCGCATCATCACAGACGAAGTCCCCTCCACCATTCCAACCATCACCGCCAACGCCCCCGCGACCAAAAAATCGGTCCTCGCCCAACTCTCGCGCGACCTCACCGACGAGCATTACCCCATCCTCGTCTACACGAACGATACCTTCGGCGATTTCACTTTCACCACGCGCCTCAAGTGCGTCTCCGGCGTCGTCGAACAAATGGCCGGCATCGTCTTCCGCTACCAGGACGAAAAAAATTATTACTACGTTCGCGCCAGCGCCAAAGGCAGCACCTTCCGCTTCTTCAAATTGGTCGATGGCCAGCGCAGCGCCCCCATCGGACCCGAAATGCAAATCCCCGCCGGCACCTGGCACGATCTCTCCGTCGAATGTAAGGCCAACAAAATCCGTATCCTCTTCAACGGCCAGCCCATCATCCCCGAACTCACTGACAACAGCTTCGCTTCCGGCAAAATCGGTTTCTGGACCAAAAGCGATTCCGTCAGCCACTTCGCCGACGCCCGCATCACCTACACCCCGCGCGAACCGTTCATCAAATCCGTCCTCCGCGACATCCAGCAAAAATATCCGCGCGTCCAGTCCCTCCGTATCTACGGCAAAACGCCCGAGAACCATCTCCGCGTCATGGCCGCCACCGACGATTCGCAACTCGGCCAGCCCGGAACCGACGTCGAACAAAAAATCTTCGAGATGGACCTCCCCTTCTACGGCAAAATTAAAACTGGCATCGTCGTCACCCTCCCCGTCCACGACCGCAACGGCGACGTCATCGCCGCCCTCCGCGTCGAAATGAAATCCTTCCCCGGCCAAACCGAGAGCAACGCCCTCGCCCGCGCCACCCCCATCGCCAAAGACATCGAATTCCGCATCGTCGACGTAAAAGAACTCTTTTAATTGTAGGGGACGACGTGAGCAGTCCAGAATTGGAAGTATCGAAGCCGAAGTATGTAGCGCGACCGTCCCGGCGCGTGTCGCGAAGCGCACAAGTGATTATCCGCTACTCGCCTGCGAGTTAAGGCACCGGTGCCTTTCCAGGAATCGAACGACCTACTCCTCGTTCGCACTCAACCAAAACTCAGTATTCTGCCGCGTCACCAATCGGCTCGGTGCCGCCGACTTCAACCGAATCTGAATCGTAATTCCGGTTTGCGCTTTGGAAAGAGGTTCGCCGCTGTCCGACCGCGCGACGGAAAAATGTTTTACCGAGACCTTGCTTCTCTGGCCGGACGCAACCTGATCCTGTCTCGTTTTTTTCTCCACAACCCTGTATCGACAATCGCGCTCGGTTCTTAATCGTTCCGACTCAAACCACCGCGCAGAACGTTTGTCTCAGGTTTCCAGAAAAAAGTCCAGTCACACACTGTTGCGCTTTCCCGACACTCGAATTCACTTCATCAGCGAATTTTCTGCACTCAACCCTTGCCATCTCCACCCAAATTTCGGACAACATCGCCCGTTCGTTTTCAGTCGTTAGTTGAAGTCACTATGGCAAAGAAGCAAAAAGCAAATCCTGAAGGTCAACTCCTCGCTCTCCTCAAAGACGTCCTGCCCAAAGCCGTCGCTGATCAGAAGCTCGTCGATAAAATTTATTCCGCCTGCGAGAAAGAAATTTCCGCCAAGGTCCGCGTCGAAAGTTTCCAGAAATTCTGCAGCCGCGCCGAGATGCCTAACCTCGAGGAACAAACCGTCGAGGAAATCCAGCGCCAGTTCGAAGAAAGTTTCGGCAAAGGCACTGTCTCTATCGTGCCGATCCCGAAGAAAAATGCCGCCACCGTCGAAGTCATCGTCGATGGCGAAGTCCTCGAAGGCGTCGTCAAAGTCGGCAATGGCTCCAACGGCGAAGCCGACGAAGAACAGGAGTTCAAACCCAAGTTCGTCCCCTTCCCCGTCAGCCTCGAGAGCGATCCCGAACTCGTCTGGGCTCTCGCCCGCGGCGAAAATCTCACTCCCGAAGAAGCCGCCATCTCCCTCGCCAAAACCCAGGAAGATTTTTGGGCTTCCAAGCAGGGACAAAAACTCATCCGCGATCGCGTCGAAAAAACCTTCGCCGAATTCGTCAGCCGCGTGCCTTCAAAACTGCTCACGGAAGTCGGCCTCAAACGCCACTACAAGGAGCCCGAAGCCCTAAAACAACTCCGCGCCAAACGCGCCTAGTCTTCCGAGCCAGTTTTCCTCGCCGAAGTTTCGAAGGAACATGTGGAAAACCCCGGCGCTTGTCCGCCGCGGAATCGAGACTAGTTCGGCACTAGAACACCGGAAGCCGCAATCAACCCTTCTTAGTCCCGAAGGGACATCCGAGAATAACCCGGCGTTTCAACGCCGGGATTCTTCCTAATTCGACGAGTCCCGAAGGGACGGCTGACCTTCACGAGACTAGTTCAATCCACAAACATACCAAAATCCGTTCGCCCGAAAAGCGACGGATTTTTTATTCCGCCAACGTCAATTTCAACCCCTCACGCGTCGAATACGGCGGCGACCAATTCAACTCGCGCCGCACTTCCGCAGAATCAATCTCCAGCGACCCCAACAACCGATCCACCGAATACGTATCAATCGGCACCGATCGCCGAACCACCTTCCCCACGACATCTCCAACCTTCCCCATCGCCCTCAACATCCGCCCGGGCATCGGCATCAATCTCGCCTTCGTTCCCCGCACCCGCGCCAACTCCCGAATCAACTCCGGCGTGGATAAAACCTCCGAATCCGCCACGTTGAAAATCCGCCGACTCGCCTTCGGATGCGTCAGCGCCTTCTCAATCACATCCACCAAATTTCCCACGTAGATAAACGTCCGCCGATTCCGAATCGACCCCAATGGTAACGGCACCGGCGACTTCGTCAGCTTGAGCAACCGCAGCATATTCCCCGGATTTCCCCGCCCGTAAACCAACGGCGGCCGAATCACGCAATAATCCGCTCGCGTCCCCGCCAGAATCTTCTCCACCGCAACTTCCGCATCCCGCTTACTCCTTCCGTACTCCGAATCCGGCCGACACTCCGTCCTCTCCGTCACCACCTTCTCCGAAGCCGAACAAACCGCCCCAATCGAACTCACAAAAACCATTCGCTTCACGGTCGCCGAGTCCGCCACCGCCTGCGCCAACTCCGCCGTCGCCCGATGATTCACCCGATCGAACTCACCCTCCGGCACCTTCCCGGTCAACTGATGCGCCAACGCCGCCAGATGCACCACAAAATCACAATCCTTCAACAACCCAGCAAAATCCCCTCCTGCCACGTCCTTCGTATGCACCCACTCCACTCCCGCGATCTCTTCCGGCGCACTGCTCCGATACGTCGCCCTCACCGCATAACCGCGCCCCACCAAATGCCGCACCAGAGCCTTCCCCACAAACCCGCTCCCACCTGTAACAAGAACGTGGCTCACGAGAATCTCCAAACCTGGTTAGTTGCGTGGCAAATCAAAACAAAAAGTGCCCGGAACGCTGAAACAGCGCCCCGGGCATGTCAAGCATCGCAAGGGTGGAACGACTCGCTCCCGCGGGTCGTCGCGCCGCGCAGAGCGGCGCGTTTTGGGCAGGTGCAGCGGGAACCTGGAATTGTCCTTACCGCAGCGGCGCGCTCGTCACCACATATCGATAGGTCGAATTCACCGTCGGCGGATATCCGCTCATGTTCCATTGCGTCTCGCGCGCCAATCCCGTCACCACCAGCTCGCTCCCGTTCATCGCGAATGCCGGATACAACATCTGCTCCCGCATCGGCGTGCTCTGCCGATAAATCGATTCCACCTTCCACTGCCCGCTCGCCAAATACGCGTGCCGAATATGTCCCGCGTATTCGCTCTGCCCGCTTTCTCCGAAATGCTCCGAACCATGATCCAGGAACAAAATGTGAGGACGCCCCTGCGCATCAAATCGCAGATACGGCGCAAACCCTGTCCCCTTCTCGCCATCGCCCGCGATATACCCATCCGGCCGGCTGATCACTTCCGTCCGCGTCCAATTCCCGCTGCTATCCTGCGATTGGAAAAACAACCGCGAATTCTCCGCCGACCCGCCCGGCCCGCGTTCGTTATGCCAGCTCGCAATGTACGGCTTGTTGTCCGGCCCGATCGCGATGCTCAACCCGTGCCCCGCCTCGCCCGAATCATCGCGCGGCTTCTGGATGATCTGCACATTCCATTGCCCCGAAACATTCGAAGCATACGCCAGTTCGTTATAAGCGCGCACATATCCACCCGCGAACGACACCCGATACTCCGGCCGGAAAACCAAATGCGCCGCATTGTTCGAATCCACCGCCAGCGAAAGCCAGCGCGGCGCGTAAGAAGGCGCCAGATAATGCGTCGGAAACGCCGCAATGCTGGAAACCGTGTTCCAATTCCAACTCCCGCCACGATTTGAACCATATGTCAGGTTCGGCGTCGCGCCGCCACTTACCACGCCCAGGTGAAAAACATTTCCATTCCCAATCGCGCCCACCAACATGCTCACGTCCGCATTCGCCGCGTTGTTCTGAATCGTTTCCACCTGCGACCACGCGGTTCCGTTCCGCACAAAATGCGCAATCGTCTTCCCGCCATTCACCTTGAACACATGGGGCTGCGAATTCGAATCGTAGAGCAACAACGCTGCCGGCTGAAATTTGTAATCCATCCGCGTGATATTCATTTGGAACAAATTCCCCCCTCCAGCCACCGTCTGCTCAAACCATCCCCCGGCACTCGTCCGCTCGCGAATCATCAACTCGCGTCCCTTCCAAAAAATAAAACCCAACATCCCGTTCGGCGCGAATTGCACCGTGTCGAATCCTTCGCCCGCCACAAAAACCGAATTCGCCGAATCCGAAAGCGCCGGCAACGACGACACACCGCCACCCGGCGTGCTCGCCACACTCTTCAACCGAAAGAACTGAAACTTCGCCGGACTCGCCGAATGAAACTGAACCGCCGCCCCGCTCAACTGATAACTTTGAACGTCATTCCACCCGTTCAAGTCCCCCGAACCCTGCAGCGTCACCTGTTCCCCGGAACCCCCGTTGATTCCGATCGATAAGGAGCCATTCGATTGTCGAATCGGCGCCGTCAACGTAGCCGCACTTGCGGCCTGCACTCCAACAAGTGCCGAAAGAAGATTACAAATTACCCTGATACCTACCCGCGATAAAAATGGTGTTTTAATCATTGTTCCTAAGGGAAATGCCTACGGAACAGTCGCACCAGTTCACCTATTTGCAAGGTGCCTAACGAAGAAACTTACGTCTGCAACCAACTGATTACCAAGAACTAATCAACCAAGGTAGAACATTGTGTTCCCAATCTGAAAGGTTTGGTTCGCTTTCAGCAGAATCGGATCCTTGATCTTCGCCCCATTCACCAGCGTCCCATTTCTCGATCCCAGGTCCTCCAGCAAAAATCCATCCGCCTTGCGCGTCAGTTGGCAATGTCGCCGCGACGCCTTCACATCCTGAATCACCACATCGCAATCCGGCGCGCGCCCAATTACCACAGCATCCCGCTTCTGCAAGCTGGTCTCGAAGAGTTTCATCTCCGGACCACCGCTCACTTTCAAAGCGCTGGGCATCTGCGGATCGGCGTTCTTGTCTGCCACGCGCGCGAGTCTAGCCAGATTCCCTCCCCACGCAAGCGAGCGCTTTACAACAGACAACACCTTTACAGAAGGAAACGAAGGTAACGAAGAAAAACAGGAGCGCGCATCCCCTCCCATCCCAATTGCCACAACAACGATCTTTTCGTCCCTCTTCGTTCCCTTCCTTTCCTTCGTTTCCTCCTGTAAAATCTCCCTTCCTTCTGTAAATCTCCGCACCCATGCATCCGCAGTTCGAAAAGGCAGACCAGCTCAGTAAATCCGTCATCGGTGCCGCCATCGAAGTGCATCGTGTCCTCGGCCCCGGCCTAATTGAATCAATTTACGAACGCTGCATCCTTCGAGAACTTTCCCTGAGAGGAATCAAAGCTGTTAATCAGCGCTCCGTCCCTATCGATTACAAAGGTTTCCGTTTCGAAGAACTGCTCCGCCTGGACCTCCTTGTCGAAGATTGCCTCTTAGTCGAACTCAAATCGATCGAAGAGGTTGTCGGCATTCACAAAGCACAACTCCTCAGCTACATGAAGCTCCTAAATATCCCGGTCGGCCTTATTATCAACTTTCATGAAGAGAAGCTCGTCGACGGCATCTCCCGAATGATCCTTTCCGGTGCAAACAAATAGTCCCCCTTCATTTCCTTCGTTCCCTCTGAAAAATCTTCCTGTTCCTTCGTTCCCTTCGTTTCCTTCTGTGAAAACCCCTCCCCTTTCTTTCTGTATCGCTTTTTTCGTTCGTTTGCTTCTGTCCAACGTCTCGCGTATAAACCCCCGCGATTTATGAGCCGTAGGAGGAAATCCACCCCTGTCCCGAGTAAGCAAACTGCGCCCAAAGCCGCGTCCGCCGCCGCCATTCCCACCTTCAAAAAGTTAATGGCCGCCAACCGCGGTGAAATCGCCATCCGCGTTTTCCGCGCCGCCACCGAACTCGGCCTCCGCACTGTCGCCGTCTACGCCGAAGAAGACCGCCTCGGCGCCCATCGTTTCAAGGCCGATGAAGCCTACCGCGTCGGCGAAGGGAAGGGCCCCGTCGGCGCCTATCTCGACATCCAGGGCATCATCGCGCTCGCCAAGGAAAAAGGCGTGGACATGATCCACCCCGGCTACGGTTTCCTTTCCGAAAACGCCGAACTCGCCCAGGCCTGCCTCGATAACGGCATCACTTTCGTCGGCCCGCGCCCCGAACTCCTCAAGCTCATGGGCGATAAAGTCGCCGCCCGCGCCCTCGCCCAAAAAGTCGGCGTCCCCACTCTCCCCGGCACCGAAGAACCCGTCAGCGATCGCGCCGAAGCCCTCAAGATCGCCAAGGAAATCGGTTTCCCGCTCATCATCAAAGCTGCTTTCGGCGGCGGCGGTCGCGGCATGCGCGTCGTCACCAAAGGTTCGGATCTCTCCAATCTCCTCGACGAAGCCCAGAACGAAGCAGGCCGCGCGTTCGGCAATCCCGCTGTCTTCCTCGAAAAATACATCCCTCGCGCCAAGCACATCGAGGTGCAGGTCCTCGGCGATCGCCACGGCAACGTCCTCCATCTCCACGAACGCGATTGCTCCGTCCAACGCCGCCACCAAAAAGTTGTCGAGATCGCTCCCTCCGTTGAACTCGATCCGCGCGTCGTCAAGGAACTCTGCGACGCCAGCGTGAAGATCGCTTCCGAAATCAACTACGATAACGCCGGCACCGTCGAATTCCTCCTCGATCTCGATTCCAACGAATGGTTCTTCATCGAGATGAACCCCCGCATTCAGGTCGAGCACACCGTCACCGAAGTCATCACCGGCATCGACCTCGTCCGCTCCCAAATTCTCGTCGCGCAAGGCCGCTCCCTTCACGGCTCCGAACTCGACCTTCCCCCGCAGGACAAAATCCCGCGCATGGGTTACGCCATCCAAAGTCGCGTCACCACCGAAGATCCCGAAAACAAATTCATCCCGAATTACGGACGCATCCTCACCTACCGTTCCGCCGCCGGTTTCGGCGTTCGTCTCGATGGCGGCATGGCCGAAGCCGGCAGCGTCATCACCCCCTTCTACGATTCGCTCCTCGTCAAAGTCACCGCCTCCGGACGCGACTTCAACATCGCTCTCCAGCGCATGGACCGCGCCCTCCGCGAATTCCGCATCCGCGGCGTAAAAACAAACATCCCCTTCCTCGAAAACGTCATCGCGAACGACACCTTCCGTTCCGGCCAGGCCACCACCACCCTCATCGACACCACCCCCGAACTCTTCAAGTTCTCGCCCCGCCGCGACCGCGCCACCAAGCTTCTCGCCTTCCTCGGCGACATCATCGTCAACGGCAACAAGCAGGCCAAAGGTTTTAAATTCAAGACGCAGCCGCAAACGCCCGTCGTTCCCGCTTACGACCATAAGACGCTTCCTTCTCCCGGCACCCGCCAGCTTCTCCTCGAACTCGGCCCAAAAAAATTTGCCGAATGGACCCTCAAGCAGAAGCGCCTGCTCATCACCGACACCACTTTCCGCGACGCGCATCAATCGCTCATGGCCACCCGCGTCCGCACCTTCGACATGCTCGCCATCGCGGACGCCGTCGCCCGCCGCACGCCGCAACTTTTCAGCATGGAAATGTGGGGCGGCGCCACCTTCGACACCGCCATGCGTTTCCTCCACGAAGATCCGTGGGAACGCCTCCGCAAACTCCGCCACCGCATCCCGAACATCTGTTTCCAGATGCTCTTCCGCGGCTCGAACGCCGTCGGCTACTCCAATTATCCCGACAACGTCGTCGAAGGTTTCATCAAGCATTCCGCCGCCCAGGGCATCGATATCTTTCGCATTTTCGATTCGCTGAATTATCTTCCGAATCTCACCGTCGCGATGGAAGCCGTTCAAGGCACCCACGCCATCTGCGAAGCCGCCATCTGCTACACCGGCGACATCCTCGATCCGAAACGCACGAAGTATTCCCTTAAATATTACGTAAAGCTCGCCCGCGAACTGGAAAAAATGGGCGCGCATTTCCTCGCCATCAAAGACATGGCCGGCCTTTGCCGTCCTTACGCCGCGCATCAACTCGTCAAAGCCCTCAAGGAAGAAGTCGGCCTCCCCGTTCATTTCCACACGCACGACACCAGCGGCATCAACGCCGCTTCGATCCTCCAGGCCAGCGACGCCAAAGTCGATGTCGTCGATCTCGCCCTCGCTTCCATGTCCGGCTCCACCAGCCAGCCGAACCTCAACTCCATCGTGGCCGCCCTGCAGCACACCGCGCGCGAAACCAACCTCGACCTCGAAGCCCTCAACGAATTCTCCGATTACTGGGAACAGGTCCGCGCCATTTACGCCCCCTTCGACACCGCGCCGAAAACCGGTTCCGCCGAAGTTTACCTCCACGAAATGCCCGGCGGCCAATACACCAACCTCAAGGAACAAGCCGCCAGCATGGGCCTCAGTCATCGCTGGCCGGAAATCGCCCGCACCTACGCCGACGTCAACCAGCTCTTCGGCGACATCGTCAAAGTCACGCCCAGCAGCAAAGTCGTTGGCGACCTAACCATGTTCCTCGTCACCCGCGGCATCAAGCCCAGCGACGTCCTCAATCTCGAGCCAGGCACCACTTCCTTCCCCGAATCCGTCGTCGACATGCTCAACGGCGGCCTCGGCCAACCCATGAACGGCTGGCCCAAAGCCCTCCAGCGCGTAGTCCTCGGCGATCGCAAGCCACTCGAAGGCCGCCCCGGCGAAGGTCTCCCCCCGCTCAACTTCCAAAAGGTCTCCGCCGAAATCGAAACCAGGATCAAACGCGAAGTCACCGAAGACGATCTCTACAGCTACCTCATGTATCCGCAGGTCTTCACCGACTACGCCAAATTCCAGCGCGAACACAGCGACGTCTCCGTCCTCCCCACCTACCCATTCTTCTTCGGCCTCAAACCCGGCGACGAAATCTCCGTCGATATCGAAGAAGGCAAAACCCTTTTCATAAAACTCATCAACGTCGGCGCGCCCGATAAAGACGGCTACCGCATCGTCCTCTACGAACTCAACGGCATGCCCCGCGAATCCGCCGTGCACGACCGCAGCATCAAAGGCGAAACCAAAGCCCGCGCCAAAGCCGATCCCGCCGACCAGATGCAAGTCGGCGCACCAATCCCCGGCCTCATCACCACCATCCACGCCACCCTCAAAACCAAAGTCGCAAAGGGCGACAAACTCGCCACGATGGAAGCCATGAAAATGCAAACCACCATCTACGCCCCCGCCGACGGCATCGTCGAAGAAATCCACGTCCTCACCGGCGAAACCGTCGAAGCCCGCGACCTCCTCTTCCGCCTCCGCGAATAAAGAGGGGGGCCTAACCGTTCCTTCGCACTGAAATTGTCTCGCGCTTTCGTGCGGGCTGAGTTTGCTATGCGAAACTCAGCAGACTTGGAACAAGGTGAGGAGTCCTTTTTGCGGTTGCCGAATCCTCGGTATTGCGACCTCCTAGTTGGCTCTTCGAGAAACCCAGATGCAACTTATGCCAAATTCTTGGGGAGCGATAACCCCGTGTCCTTGCGTTTCATAAAGCGCGTAGCCTTTCCATATTTCGCGTAGCCTTTAAACGCCTCCAGGCTGTCGTGGACAATATCGTCCTCGCCTCCAAGTTTACTGGCCCACTTCCCGTTTGGTAGCTGCTTTGCCACATGGGAAAATAGGCCCAAAATATCATCTTCAAAAAGGGCTATTTTCTCGAAACCGACCTCAAGCTCCGAAGATTCGCACAGTTCGTATCCAATGGTTCTAAACGCCCGGATGTAAGCCTCTACGTAAAAGCTGTCAGGAACTCCTTCTGGCCAATACATCCCTGGTTTGTTTTTTGAATAGGGCTCCCACCAAAGATTCGCCGCCCAATCCGCTGCCCACGCAACGCAATTATACTTTGGGTCCTTGTCGCTCGTCTTCGAGTAGCCGGTGGCGACTAAATTTGGATAACGAGCTTCTTGCCGTGGCGTTAGCCTGCTAGACATCGTAACCGTTATCGCTTCCCCATTTGAGCCAGGCTTCAACTGCGGAATCAAAAGATTCTGCGTCGCTTGCCGGGTCTTCTCGGGTAATCGCCCTCAACGCCTCAAACCACCAATCCGGATCGTTCCTTAGCTCTTCAAGAATCCACGGAATCGCAATTGGCCCAAAACCCACAATCCGCAGAAAGGAGTCATTCGCATACCTGAGGGCCAAAATGGAGAAGTCTGAAGTGTCATCCTTCCACCTCGAAGTCAGCTCTTGAAATTGCTCCTTGAGACCTACTCCGGGCGAGCGCGTGAAAAAACACTCGTCAATCCACCGAAAATAGCTCTTCTCGCGTGCTCCAGATGGAATCCAATCGCATGGTTGCGGGTCCATCCTAGATTGTGGCAGGATTTGCTCATCTTCCGAATTCTCTGCTAAGGCCTCCTCGCCCCATTTCTCGACGGTGATCACATTAGTCTCGACTGGCTCTCTCTCGATTAACCAGCGTTCTTCGTGCGCCAATCTCATACACTTAAACCTTTAGGTACTTCATCGGAGAATTCTTGATGAAACTTTCTAGCATCAGTGTTTTAGCCTCGGCCCTCTCAAGGATTTTTCTGAGTTTCACCACATCTTCTGTGTCCAGAGCAACATAAAACTCTTTGTGCTTTCCGTTCTCCCGAAACCCGATTTGGAGCATTTGGACGATTACCGCACCTTCTGGTGCTTTTAAAGTTGGAGAAAATATTGGACGAATATCCGTCAGAACGCGCGCGTGACAAAATGTTCTTTCGTGCTCGGTTAAGACATCAGTTCCCTTTGCTGTAATTCCTATGTTATCAAGCGAGAGCAGCGCTTGAAGCCGGGACTCGAGGACCGGAGCTAAGGTCGAAAAATGCTCCGGCCTTTCTTTTACTGTGGTTTCAACTACCGCTTTGGATACAGCCTCGGCGTCTAACGACTCTCGTTCGCGGATCGAAAACAATGCCGCGAGAACAGTGAGTATCTTCCGAACGACGTCTTTGCTTTCAGTAGTTTTGATAGTTTCAGCAAATTGTTTTAAAGAGATCGCCGGACCGGCCTCTCGTATGGCGTTCAAAAACGCATCATATCGGGCCTGCGGCAATTCAGCTATGGATTTGAGTTTGTCGAACTCCGTCTCTGGAATGTTTAGAGAAGCCATCCTTTTAACTCTTTGATTTTTGACCGGGCGTTTTGAGCAACGCCCAGAGCATCTTCAAACTTTACGTCGTTTGCGAGCAATTCCATATTTGGTATATCTCCCTGCTTTTTCTGTTGTTTCACGAATCGGCGTTCGCGAGGTGATTAGAGGCTCTCTCGGTTTAATCGTTCAGTCAACGGCGCGCTTTTGCAGATCAGCTGAGACAACCTGACGATACGTTAAACGATTTCCTTCTTCGATTCCAGTCGCCCCTTAGTCTCGGCTCGCCTCTTCTTGCGTGCTCAGGACATTCAATTTACCAGCCTCTAACCTGCCATTTACGACTCTGAGAATCCAGATATCAAACGCGATGGCCCACCGGGAGCGTAAGATTTGACACCACCTCCCGAGCCCCCACGATTGCGCCTTCATGAAACCACTCATTGGCACATGTCTCTGCGGCAAAGTAGCGTTCGAAGTTACCGGAACTCCGCTCAAATTCCTCTACTGCCACTGCCGTTCCTGCCAAAAATCGACCGGCTCAATTCACGCCGCGAACCTCGCGTTCCCCGCCGGCTCCGTCCGATGGACGCAGGGCGAAGACCTCCTCCAACTCTTCGTCGATACAAAAGAAAATCCTGGTTTCCCACGGTGCTTCTGCAAAAGCTGCGGTTCACCACTTCCCAAGCTAAGCCGCAACCAACAATTCTGGGTCGTCCCCAGCGGCTCATTAGATTCCGATCCAGGCATAAAGCCCCAGGCAAATATCTATTGGGCCGAACACGCTCCCTGGTATGTTTCAGCAGATCAACTTCCCAGGCACGACGGACGATTCGTCGACCAAGACGGCGCCGCGAGTGTCGCTCCCCCGAAGCGTGAATCGTGAGAAAACCGTTTCGAGAGCAAAGAAGGATTGTTATAATGAGTCTTGCCGGCGCAAGCGTTTGAGCTTAGCAGCAAGCCTGCGCGCCCCATGACACAGACCAGTTCACACACACGATGAATTAGGAGCAGCGCCGAAAAGAAACAATGTTGTGTGCGGTTCAGGATCAGCTGACCAGCCCCGAAACGCCTGAGGTCCGAACGAACTACGAGCGATTACGCTCGCTCGGTCACAGCGACGCCGAAGGCCGCGAACTCATAGCCACCATCCTCGCCTCGTACATTTGGCATACGATGCGCAAAGATAATTACAGTTACTCAGATTACCTCGCCGATTTGGCTAAACTGCCGGCAATCGATTGGCACCAGGAGAAGGCCGACCGCTAAATGCTCGTCCTCTACTTGCCCCAACTTCTCCTTCGTGCTCTTCGTGATCTTCGTGGTGAAAAAAACCGCCTTACCAACGCCGTTCCGCTTCTAACCCTCATTCACAGAAGATCAATTCCCCGACCGCTAAGATTCGCCTATCTGTCCTATCCCGTCCTATCGGTCCCATCCCTCCCATCCCTCCCATCTTCGCTTCTTCGCTCCTTCGTACCGTTTTCAGTCTTGCCTTCCCAGCGCCTTCCTGCCAAACTTCTCCCAGCCTGAGAAGGCGCGTGTGTGAATAAAATTCCGCTCGGAAGCGGGCTTCTATTCACCCCCGAAAAACAAACCACTCTCGTGGTCTGTACCCGCTTCTCCAGGCGCGAAGATCATGAAAACGATGCGCACAATAATCTGCTGGGTTCCGGAACCGAACTCAGAAGCCGTTAGCAGCGGCCGCCGTCAAAAACAAACGAACCCACGCACACCCTGCTCACACGCGGCGCACACCCGGCTCACACCCGGCTCACACCCGGCTCACACCCGGCTCACACACAGCTCACACCCAGAAACACCCAGAAAACACCCATCCCTTCCCTCAATCCCAAGGGTTTACGCGAAATACACACAAAACACTGAATTTCATCACCCCCTGAACCTTTATGGAACCAACTGAACCAACTCCAGGAAGGCGGAAACGCGTCAACCGCGCAAAAGATTGCGCCGCCCGCAATAGCCGTACTCAATTCCCTTACAGCGAATTCGGGTATGAGTCAGCAGGCTCATCTGGCATTCTCTCCCCCATGAAATCCCGCGAGCATCATCCGGAAGGTCCGTCGTCTAACGATGCCGACTCCAAGCCTTTTCGCATGCTCGCAATCTACGATTCCGAAGCCGCCAGCCGCGAAGCCAACCACACCTCAAACCTCGTCCTCCGCGAACTCGGCGACTCCATCGAAGCCGATCGCACCGCCTGGAATCTCCGCTCCCTTACTCCAGACACCTTACCCCAGGTCGCGAACGAAGCCGCCCGCGCCGACGTAATCGTCGTCGCCCTCGCCAGCGACAAACCCAACGCCACTCTCAAGCACTGGGTCAGGCAATGGGAACGCAACCGCGAACTCACCAGCGGCCTCCTCGCCCTCATCCCTTCCGGGGAATCCGAAACTGGCGGCGACCTCGCCGATTTCCTCTACGAAACCGCCGTCACCGCCCAAATGGATTTTCTCTGCCAAAAAAAGCGCCGCACCACCGCTTAACCACACATTCCGAAACAAAAAAACACCTTATGAAACGATAACGTTATCGTTAACGTTTTCAGCAAGTAACTAAACTTCAGCCGTTTACACAGCTTTAACGCACTTCCAACAAATTATCCGGCACCTCATTAAGCGTGTAGTAAAACGTATCGTGCCGCAGGTCCTCATCCTCCGCACTATTCACCGCCAACTGGAACGAAGTCACAAATCCCGTCCGTAACCCCTTCATCTTCAACCTCACAACCTTCCCATCTTCCGCCACCTCCGTACCCGTCACCTCGATCTCCGTCGCCCCCACCTTCCCATCGTGATCAAACTCGGGCGACCCATACTCCTCGTGGTACTTGTACCCGAACTGCTTAACTAGATAGTTTTCCGGATCCTTCGCCACCTCCCCTTCCACCGGTTTGGTAAACCGCAACTCAAACCCATCCTTCAACGCCCGCACCTCGCTCACCTCAAACGGCACCTTCCCCGTAAAGCTCACCCGATCCAGCGAATACTCCTTGGGCGCCGCCGTCGACCACGTCCTCTTCCCCCCTCCCACATACAACTTCCCATCCCTCCCAAAACTCAACCGATTCACCCCCGATAAAAACCCCATC
Source organism: Verrucomicrobiia bacterium (assembly GCA_036383895.1). Taxonomy (GTDB): domain Bacteria; phylum Verrucomicrobiota; class Verrucomicrobiia; order Limisphaerales; family SXQI01; genus DASVNK01. The sequence goes on from DASVNK010000068.1 coordinate 54,851, forward strand.
GCAAACGGAAACACCGCCCCCTGCCACATCCCATTCACCCTCTCCAGGAACGCCCGAATCACGATCGAATTCTGGAAATCCCCAATCAACATCTGTCCCTTAAACGGTCCAAACGCATCCGCAGTAATTGTTTCAATTCCGCTAGCCGAAGGGGAAAGAACCCGCGGCAACCACAACACCGGCGGCGCAACTTCTTCCGCGCTATAAACCCGTTTCCTCGCAGGCTTCGACGACGGAAACCCATAAAACTTCCCAGCCTCCAAATGATTCAACCGGCAAGTCCCAATCCAGTTCCCCTGGTTGTCCGTCACAAAAATATCCCCCTGGTAAATCCCCCACCCGTGTGGCACCCGCAGGCCGTAACAAAACGGCTCAACTTCACCTTCCTTCACCCGAATCGCCCACCCTTGATACATCAAGTCCGCCCGCCCCCGCTGCCCGGTCACAAACAGCATCAACTCATCCGCCCCCGTCACGAGCGGTCCAAACGAATACGAATGATAATTCCCGCTATACCCCCAATCATCACTCACACACCGAAAATAATCCGCCTCCCCATCCCCATCCGTGTCGCTCACCTCCGTCAGTTCCCCCTTCTGCACCACAAACATCTTCCCCGCATGCACCTTCAACCCCAACGGCTCATTCAACCCCCGCGCAAACCGCCGATACCTCGCCTCCCCCACCTTCCCCGTCGCATTTTCCACAATAAATATCTCCCCCATCCAAGTACACACCGCCAAATCCCGTTCATTCACCCAATCCATCCCCGTCACAATCATCTCCGCTTCAGGCGGAACAGGAAAATGCTCAATCCGAAAAAACTCATCACCCGAATCCCGCCTTCTGTCGCTGCCCGCGCCAAAGACTTTCCGTTCATCATTCCGTACCGCTGTTGTCGTCCTATTTAGCGGGTCCGCTCCCGGGAACATCACAATGTCGAAAGTAAACGCCGTCTCACGCGCCGGAACTTCTATAAAGAAACGCCTCTCTTCTCCGGAATTACGTTCCATTGGCAGTATTCGCTCTGTACTCTCTTCAGTAATACGGTCGCGAACGAAATACTCTTTGGTAACGGTATCGATCGATGGCCGGAAGCTGCTCTGGAAGTTTGGCGTTTCCTCAAGCAGTTGATAAGTGCCTGCAAGAAATCGAATATTATCAGGTACCCCATTCGCAAATACGAACGTTCGGCGCGCCGTCCAGTTCGTGCCCGCGATTGATCCCTCGATCTTTTCTCGGACTGCTACCCTCTGCTCGCCCAGTTGCAATTCGTATTCAAACCAGACTTCGTTCGTCTCAACTCTTATCCCGGCAAAATTCGGACTCACTTCCCTCCCAAAATAAAACCACGGCGACATTCGCGGCGCCTTGTAAAGAACCTCCCCCCCAAAATCGCAAATAAACTTCGACTTCGCGCCCGAATACGGCGGACCCCATAAATTCAATGGCCCGCCCCTCCAAATCGTATGCACCCGGCACAGCTCTGCATCGAAGGCCGCATGCAGATTCGTGCTCAAATTCACGACAATACTGCGTGCCGATTCCGCCATCGGCGCGCGGCGAAATAGTTGATCCGGTGGATCATGGCGCGGCACGAGCTTCGGTTCAGCCGGGAACGATTCGGTGGAAACGAGTGCCGCGAAAACAACTACAAAGCAGCGGCGGGACATCATGCTCAATTCTGCTCCGCAGCAACTCCGAAAAACAAGTCCCTTTCGCCCGTTCATTCCAAAATCCGTTGTATTTTCCACCAGCAACTTCTCTTTCCTCCTGTATGGTAGCCGCATGTCGAAGAGGAGTTTCAATGGCCCGCCGTCACCCGAAGATTTTCAGCGCCAGATGGCCGACTTCATGCGCCAGCATTTCCCGAACGCCACTTCCTTTTTCCGCCCTCAGACTGGCTCCGAGACGACCGAACCACCTTCCTCCACCGAGCCCGCGAAACCAGGCGAATTCCGCTTCGATAAAAAGCCGCGCGACGTCAAAGATTACCTCGACCGCTTCGTCATCAAGCAGGACGAAGCCAAGAAAGTCCTCGCGGTTGCGATGTGCGATCATTACCACCACGTCCGCCTCGCTATGGAAGGCAAGGACCAGCCGAACTACACCAAGCAAAACATCATTCTCCTCGGCCCGACAGGAGTCGGCAAAACCTACCTCATCCGCAGCATTGCGGATCTTATTGGTGTTCCGTTTGTTAAGGGTGACGCCACCAAGTTCTCAGAAACCGGTTACGTCGGCGGCGATGTCGAAGATCTCGTCCGCGAACTCGTCCGCCGCGCCGAAGGCGACGTGAAACGCGCCCAATACGGCATCATTTACATCGACGAAATCGACAAAATCGCCAGCGCTTCCGGCCACACCACCCGTGACGTTTCCGGCCGCGGCGTTCAGACGAACCTCCTCAAGCTCATGGAGGAAACCGACGTTCCCGCCCGATCGCAGCAAGACCTCGCCGGCCAGGTACAGGCCATGCTCGAAAGCCAGATGCGCGGCCGCAAATCGAGTAACACCATTAATACCAAGCACATCCTCTTCATTGTCAGTGGCGCATTCGATGGCTTGGAAAAACTCGTCAAACGCCGACTCCGCGAAGCGACCATAGGGTTCAGCGCGAAGAACACGGACGCCGAAGAACAAACCGCGTTCAACCACGTTCAAACTCGCGACTTCATCGAATTCGGTTTCGAACCTGAATTCATTGGCCGCCTTCCGGTCCGCGTCGTTTGCTATCCTCTTGATGCCGACGACCTTTTCACCATCCTCAAGAGTTCCGAAGGCAGCATCATTCGCCAATACGAACAAACCTTCGCGGCCTACGGCATCGATGTTCTCTTTCACGACGACGGTCTCCGCAAAATCGCCGAACTCGCCGCGCTCGAACAAACCGGTGCGCGCGGCCTCATGACCGTTTGCGAACGCGTCTTCCGCAATTTCAAATACGAACTTCCTTCCACGAACATCAAACGCTTCGAAGTCACCCGCGAACTCGTCGAGAATCCAGAAGCCGCCCTCGCGAAAATCATGGCCGAGGTCCAAAAGGAAGGGCGCACCATGCTGCGCCGCCTTGTGCACGAATTTGCCGAACGCTTCTACGACAGCCACAAACTTAAACTCACCTTCACCGAAGAGGCCGCCGATCTCCTCGCCCAACATTCCGAACGCGACGGCCTGCCCATCCGCGATCTCTGCGCCGCTAAATTCAAAGACTACCAATTCGGCCTCAAACTCATCTCTCAAAACACCGGGCAAATTGAATTCAAGATCGATCCCGCCGTCGTCAACGACCCAAACAAAACCCTTTCCGACTGGGTGGTCGCCAGCTACCGGAACACCATAAAAACCGAAACCGTTCAAACCTCCCAACCACCCGCACCAACGTCTCCACCCCCCGAACAGCTGACGTAGCCTCGCTCAAACATTCCTCGATATCGAACGAATCCATCGAGCAACATTCTCCCGCGGTATTTAAGGCGCGTTCTGTCGGTGCCGATGCTCCTGCGGTGGGGCTGTTTTGGTTCTATGTTTTGACTTCTGGGAATCTTTTTGAAAGGTTCTGCACCTTGAAATCGGAACCGGCAACCAGAACTTACGGCATTGCCACTGGCTAGCAACAGATGGGAAAAGCGCTGATTATAGCAGAAAAACCGTCGGTCGCCTCGGATATTGCGAAGGCGCTCGGAGGGTTTAAGAAGCAAGACGACTTCTTCGAGAGCGACGAATATGTCATCTCGTCGGCCGTCGGGCATTTGCTGGAATTGATTGCGCCGGAGGGGGTCGAGGTGAAGCGCGGGAAGTGGACATTTGCGGCGCTGCCGGTGATTCCGCCGCATTTCGATCTGCGGCCCATCGAGAAGAATGAGAATCGGCTGAAAGTGCTTAGCCGGCTGATTAAGCGGAAGGATGTCGATCTGCTGATCAACGCATGCGACGCCGGGCGCGAGGGTGAATTGATTTTTCGTTATATCGTTCAGCACACCGGATCGACCAAGCCGATCAAGCGCTTATGGCTGCAATCGATGACGCCGCAGGCGATTCGCGACGGGTTTAAACAGTTGCGTGATGACCAGGCGATGCGGCCGCTGGCGGATGCGGCGGTGTGCCGGTCGGAATCGGATTGGCTGGTGGGGATCAATGGAACGCGGGCGATGACCGCGTTCAATTCGAAGAGCGGTGGTTTCCACAAAACGACCGTCGGCCGCGTGCAGACGCCGACGCTGGCCATCGTGGTGGAGCGCGAGGAGAAGATTCGGAAGTTCGTGCCCCGCGACTACTGGGAAGTGCACGGGACTTTCGGCGCGAAGGCAGGCGAATATGTCGGCCGCTGGTTCGACGAGAATTTTTCGAAGAAGGAAGGCGAAACGGATGTTCGGGCCGAGCGTATTTGGGAACTGGCCAAGGCCGAAGCCATTCGCGCGAAGTGCACGGGCAAACCGGGGATTGTCACGGAAGAAAGCAAGCCGACGACGCAGCTTTCGCCACTGTTGTTCGATCTAACGAGCTTGCAGCGCGAAGCCAACTCGCGCTTTGGGTATCCGGCGAAGCGGACGCTCGGGATCGCGCAGGCGCTCTACGAAAAGCACAAGGTACTGACGTATCCGAGAACTGATTCGCGTGCCCTGCCGGAGGATTACGTCCAGACGGTTCATGACACCATCGGGATGTTGTCCGGCACGCAATTCGGTCAGTTCGCGGACGAGATTCGTGCGAAGGGCTGGATCAAGCCGAACAAGCGCATCTTCAATAACGCGAAGGTATCGGACCATTTCGCGATCATTCCGACCACGCTCGCGCCGAAGAACCTCGATGGCGACGAGCAGAAGATTTACGACTTCGTGACGCGGCGCTTCCTCGCGGTGTTTTATCCAGCGGCGGAATTTTTGGTGACCACGCGGATTACGCGGGTCGAAAGCGAGCCGTTCAAGAGCGAAGGCAAAGTGCTGGTGACTCCGGGCTGGATGGCGATTTACGGGCGCGAAGCGGAGATGGATGATTCGACGCCACGGTTGGTGGCCATCACGCCAAATGAGCAGGTGAAGACCGAGAAGATCGAAGTGTTCGCGCTGCAAACGAAACCGCCCGCGCGCTATACGGAAGCCTCGTTGCTGAGCGCGATGGAAGGCGCGGGCAGGCTGGTGGAAGATGAAGAATTGCGCGAGGCGATGAGCGCAAAGGGGCTCGGCACACCCGCGACGCGCGCGGCGATTATCGAAGGATTGATTCTGGAGGCATACATCGCGCGGCAAGGGCGGGAGCTTTCCGCGACCGCGAAGGGAATTTCGCTGATTACGCTGCTGCGCGGGCTTGGAATCCCGGAACTTTGTTCACCCGAGTTGACCGGCGATTGGGAATTTAAGCTGAAGCAAATGGAGCGCGGTGAATTGCAGCGCCCGATCTTCATGCAGCAGATCGCCGACATGACAAAACAGATCGTCAAGAAGACCAAGCAGTATGAGAGCGATACTGTGCCGGGCGATTATGGGACGTTGAAGACACCGTGCCCGAAATGTGGCGGTGTGGTGAAGGAGACTTACAAGACTTATCAATGTACAAAATGCGACTTCTCCATGTGGAAAATCATGGCCGGGCGGCAGCTCGAAATCGAGGAGACTGAGGAACTGCTGCGGGAAAAGAAGGTGGGGCCAATCCAGGGTTTCAAGAGCAAGATGGGCCGTCCATTCGCCGCAATCATCAAGATGAACCCGGAGCTCAAGCCGGAATTCGATTTTGGTCCAGGCGCAGGTGGCGAGAACGGCCAGGCGCAGGAAGTCGATTTCACCGGGATGGAAGTGATCGGCCAATGCCCAATCTGCAAGAGCAACGTCTACGATACGGGCATGGCTTACATCTGCGAAAAGAACACCGGTCCGAACAAGTCCTGCACCTTCCGCTCCGGCAAAGTGATTTTGCAACGGCAGATGACCAAGGAAGAAACCGCGAAGCTGCTGCGGGAAGGCAAGACCGATCTGCTGCACAAGTTCATTTCCAAGAAAGGCCGGCCATTCTCGGCGTATTTGGTTTTGGGGAAAGATGGGAAGGTGAGTTTCGAATTCGAGCCACGCAAAGCGAAGGCTCCCGGAGCTCCAAAAGGAAAAGGCGGACGTGGCGTTGCAAAGCCGGGTGCCAGCGCGACTACAGTTCCGCCGCCGGAAGACGAAAAAGACGCGACTCGTTGAGCGGAGTTAATCTGCGCTACACCTTTCGCGAAGATCGTGCTAGAACCGCTCGATGCAGCGAGTGGTCCTGGTTCTGCAGTTTTTCGAGCGTATTACTGGCCTTCCTTTGCGCCACGCTTGCTCTCCACGGGTTTCTCGTCGGTGAAAACGCTGCGATTGTAGAACATTCCGGGCCGTTCGGCCTAACGTTCCATTACACCACGGTCGGATTTGCTGCGCTCGTAGCGACCTGGGCCGCGCCGCCCTTGTGGGTTGTCAGCGTGGCGGTTCGGTTTTCCTGGGACCTCGTTCAAGTCTATCTGCTGCAGCTTCTAATTTTCGCACTTGGCTGGTGCTTAAGCTTTGCCGCCCTCAAATTGATCGAAATCTCTCCTGCCCGGGGCCTTTTTTGACGATTAGCGTTGATCGCTCCTGGTTTTCTGTTGCCAAGGCTTTCATTGGACGGACGCACGAAACACGGGCACAGTAGCAGGGTTCAATCGATATGCCGTTGGAAGAGAAGGTCACAGTTGCGCTGCCGGAGAATCTCGAGCGGCAGTTTACCGACCTTCGGAAGCGGTTGTTCCGCCTTGAAACCTTGTTCGCATTGGCCAGCGCGGTTTCGGCAATCCTGCTCAGTTTCTTTTTCGTCATTGTTTCCGACCGCCTTTGGGACACTCCAATTTGGCTGCGCGTAATACTGTTTGGAGCGGGTTTCCTTGCGGCCGCCGCCGCATTGATGTGGTGGCTCCGAAAATGGGTAATCCAACCGCCGGACTTGAAAGCGTTGGCCATCCTTGTGCAACGGAAGTATCGCCGTTTGGGCGATCGGTTGCTGGGCATCGTGGAACTGACCAACGAAAAAACGCGTCCTGCATATTTTTCGCCCGAGCTTTACCGCGCCGCGATCGCGCAGGTAAACGACGAAGCTTCCAAGTATAATTTCAGCGATGCCGCAAATAGTCGCGCCTCACGTCGGCAGATGCTGACGAGCGCCGGCCTGGTGCTGATCGTTTTGCTTCCAGCGATCATTCTGCCGGACGCTACCTGGAATTCATTTCAGCGATGGATCGTGCCGTTTGCCCAAATTTCGCGGTTTACTTTGGTCGAGGTTGCTGGCCTGCCCAGGGAGAGGATCGTGGCGCACGGCGAGAAATTCACGGTGAGCGGGAAACTTGCTTACCGCTCCTTTTGGAAACCGGCACGCATGCGGCTGGAGCTCGCGAACGGTCAGCGAATTGAAGCGCGAGCGAGGGAGGGCGCGTTTGAAGCGGAAGTTCCGGCTCAGGTGCAGGACATTACCGCAACCGTGCGGGCGGGAGACGCGACCGAGGAGATTCGCTTTTTGGCAAAACATCGGCCGGCGGTGGAAGTGGCGGGCGCGCAGATTCAGTTGCCAAAGTATTTGGGATATCCAGAACAGAGCGAGACAGCCCAGGGCGGTTTGCTTGAGGTGTTGGAAGGAAGTTCCATTTCATTGACGGGGCGGGTGAGTCGGGCATTGCAGAGTGCGAGCATGCAGGTGGCTGATCGCGCGGAAGCTGTCACGGTGGAGTCGAATATCTTTTCCACGGCGAAGTTCGTTGCGCAGGATGCGACTGAAGTGAGCCTGGTTTGGCAGGATACCATTGGGCTGTCGAATGCCGCGCCGTGGAAGTTATCGGTGCAGACTCGGAAGGATTCCGCGCCGGTGCCGGAGATTGAGGAGTTGTATCGCGACACGGCGATGTTAGAGACGGAAGTTTTGCCGATTCCGATCCGCGCGAGCGATGATTTCGGCGTGAAATCGATTGGGCTGAACTGGAACAGCGAAGCGCAAGGTGACGAGGAGAGCACGAATAAGGTGGATCAACCGCGGCGGGAGACGGTGCAGAACATCGCGGGAATGGATACGAAGTATATCGAACAAACCATCAATTTTTCGCCGGCGGTGCTCGGGATTCAGCCGGAGAGCACAATCGAGATTCGCGCGTTTGCGGTGGATTACTTGCCGGGACGAGAGCGGAGTGAGAGCCCGATTTATCGCATTCACGTGATGGGGAACGCGCAACATGCAGAGATGGTGCGGCAGAACTTGGAATCCTTATTGGTGCAGTTGGAAGAAGTGACGCGCTTGGAAGAGAAGATTGCGAGCGACACGCGGGAGTTGAAGGACCTGCAGAAGCTCGATACGCCGGAAGCAGCGAAAAAGATTGCGGAGTTGGAGCAGGCGCAGCAACAGAACGCGGCGCAGTTGCAGCAGCTCGCGCAGGAAGGAATGAAGACGCTGCGCGAAGCTTTGCGAAATCCAGCGTTCAATGAACAGACGTTGGCGGAGTGGACGAAGAACCTCGCGCAGATGCAAAAGGTTTCGCAGCAGCAGATGAAAGATGCCGCGAAATCGTTGCAGCAAGCGGCGCAAAGCCAAAGTCCATCCGAGCGCGAGGAAAAGCTGGCCGAGGCGCAGAAGAAGGAAGAGGAGACGATTGAGGCCTTGCAGCAGATGCAGCAGAAGGTGAATGAAGGTTTGGATGAGTTGCAGGCGCTCACCCTGGCGCAGCGGTTGCGTCAAATGGGCGAACGAGAAAAGAAGCTAGAGACGACGCTGCAGACGAATATTCCGGACACGATCGGGCTGACACCCGCGGAGCTGAATGCACGGTACAAGCGCGCGAATGAGCAGCTTTCCGGGATGCAGACTGAAACGCAGGCCGAGTCAGTGAAGATCCAAGGTGAGATCAGCCGATTTTACGAACGAACACAAAAACCGGCGTACGGGGAAGTCACTAAAGAGATGACTGATGCCAAGCCGGGCGATGAACTGGATCGCGTTCGTGGGTTGATCCAGGAGAACATCGGGATGGAAGCGATGCATAACCTGGCGCTTTGGTCCGAACGCTTCGAAAGCTGGGCGACGAAGTTGGAGCCGAAGAGCGAAGACAGCGGCAGTGGCAGCGGCTCCGGTGAAGGCGGTGGGGAGCAGGATAACGCGGCGTTGAAACAGTTGCTTGGTTTGCTGCGCATGCGCGAGAAGCAGGTCAATATTCAGGAGCGCACGCGGCTTCTTCACGAGCGCGTTGAAGAGAAGCTGACTTATCGCGACGGATCCGTTTTACTCGCCGCGTCGCAAGGCAAATTGAATCGCGACATGAGTAAACAGGCGGGAGAAAACACGTTTCCAATGCTTGAAGAAGCATATAACGACACCGTTGTCTCCATGTCCGATGTGGAGAGTTTGTTGGATCGTCCGCGCACCGACGACGTCACGCGATCGGCGCAGGACAAGAGCATCGCGATGATGACCGACCTGGTGAATTTGCTAAACGAGCAGGCAAAGCGGAGTTCATCGAGCAGTGGAAAAGGTCAGGGAGAGGGCAGTGAGGAGATGGCCTTTCTCATGCAAATGATGACACCGCAACCCGCCCAAGGATCGCCTCGCGGCCAAACACCCGGCGCAAATATGGCCGGCGGTACCACCGATCGCGCGAGTGAGCCCGGCGAAAATCAGGATAGCGGCGGCAAACCCGGTGAAGAACGCGCGGTGCGAAAAAGTTCGGGTGTTCCGCAAAACTATCCGACCGAGTTTCGGGAGGCGCTCGAGAATTATTACCGGGCACTGGAACAAACCGAGAAGAAATAATGCGCGCGCTTCTCCCCATCCTGATCTTAACCGCCATGATTTTCGGAGCGCGCGGGCAGGAACTGTTCCAAGGGGCGGGCGATGTGAACCCGAGCGAGGTGGATCGCGTTTACGTGAAGGGATTGCAGTATTTGGCGAAGTCCCAGGTGCCGGAGGGGCGTTGGAGCGAGATGCCCTATGGCGCTGAACCCGCAGTGGTGGGACTAGCGGTCGTCGCGATGTTGGCGCACGGGGACGATCCGAACCATGGTCCGTATGCGCTTCCGATTAAGCGCGGACTCGATTTCATACTCAAGAACATGAACCAAACGACCGGTTACATTGGTCGTTCGATGTATAATCACGGCTTCGCTACGCTCGCCCTGGCCGAGGCATACGGCCATGTGCTGGATGACCGGCTTGGGCCGGCGCTGGAAAAGGCGGTGCGGCTCATTACTTCCTCGCAGTCACGGAATCCGATGTTCGGCTGGCGTTACTCGCCTGAGAGCGTCGATGCAGATACCACCGTAAGCGGCGCGCAGATGGTTGCGCTTTTCGCGGCGCGCAATGCGGGACTTGCTGTGCCCGAAGATGCAATTCAAAAAGGAATCGCTTTTTTCCTGAAGTGCCAGACTCCCGAAGGTGGCTTCGGTTATACCAGTGCAACTTCCCCGAATGGCGCGCGCACCGCGATCGGATGCCTTGTGCTGGCGCTCGCAAAAGAGAAAAAGTCCAAGGCGTTCGAGCGAGCCTTGGCTTTCCTGAAAACTGCGCCCGGCGACGCGAGTTACCAGCAGTATTTCCTCTACTACGCCGCGCAGGCTTACTTCCACGCCTCGCCCGAACTGTGGAATGATTGGAACCGCAAGAACATAAAAACTCTCACCACGACGCAAAACGACGATGGAAGCTGGGATGGGCAATTCGGCCCGACCTTCTCAACTGCGGCCTCGCTTTTGTCGCTCGCGTTGAACTATCGTTACTTACCCATTTACGAACGTTGAAAAGCTTTTCGCTCACCGCGGTTTTGATTTCGCTCGCGTTGATTGCGAACGCGCAGGAGCAATCGGCGCGCCCCGGCATTCTGCAACTGACCGATGGTTCAACATTGCACGGCGGGTTGCGTGGGATCGACAGCACAAATCGTCTCACGTGGGGACATCCTGCCGCGAAAAGTTCCCTGGATTTTTCCATAGGAAATATGGCGTCCGTCCGCTTCGAAGACGTGGAATCAATCAAACGGGAGTTCACGCCGAGCGCGCGCTTTCAGTTTAAGAATGGGGACGAGTTGGTCGGTAATGTCCGCAGCATCAAAGACAATACCCTTAGTTTTCAAAGCTGGTTCAGCAACGAGGTCCGCGCGCCCCTGCCCGCGCTCGAATCGATTCTCTTTTCCGCACGTGGTTACAACCTCCTCTACGAAGGGCCGACTGGAACCAACGGCTGGCGCATCGGCCGCAATCCGCGATCGTGGGAATATAAAGAAGGCGCGTTCATCGCCAATGGCGCGGATCTGCTCGGCCGCGACTTCGGGCTGAAGGGATCTTCTACTTTGGAATTCGACCTCGCCTGGAATGGCGCGTTCAGTCTCAGTATTACTTTGTACGCGAGTGTCATCGACCGTTTCGACTACAGCAGCAGCGCCTATCTGGTCTATCTCGGCACGGGCGTGATCAGCGTGCAACGCGTGCAGGCCGGTTCCGGCGCTGTCATGCTTGGGCAGACTCAAATTCCAGATATGTTTCGGCGCAATAAAATGCGCTTCGAAATTCGGTGCAACAAGGAGGACGCAACGATCACAATGTTCGCCGATGGCAAATTGGTTCAGCGCTGGAAGGACACAAGCGCGGGCGGGTTCGTGGCGAAAGGCGGCGGAATCGTCTTCTTTTCGCAAGTCGAAGGGCGCTCGTTAAAAATTTCCAATCTTCGAGTTTCCGAATGGGACGGCCGTTTCGAACCGGAGAGCATGACAAATTTACCGCCAAACATGGACGTCGTCTTTCTTGCGAACCGCGACAAAGTGTTTGGCAAAGTGCTTTCGCTCGAAGAAACCAAGGCGACCGTGGAAGCCAAGCAGACCAAGCTGGATATTCCTCTGGAACGCGTGACACAGATTCGCTTTGCGAAAAGCGAGGGTGAAACGAGCACGTTTCCCGGCGAGGTTCGCGCCAGCTTTCCGGGAGGCGAATCCATCGTCTTCACGATGGATAAATGGAACGAGTCGCAAGTCAGCGGCCAAAGCCGGACGTTTGGACCAGTGGCCTTCGACGTGAAGAGCATCCGGGAAGTGCAGTTCAATTTGGATTCGCAGGAACGAACCGGAACAAGCGACGCTAACAACGTCGACGCGCAATTTTTGGAAGCGGAATGAGAACCCTAACTGCGATCCTAACCGCGGCTTTCGGGCTTTCGATCTGCGTCTCAGCGCAGCCCACACCGAAAACCTCCGCATTTTCGAAGGATGCTCCGCGCGATGCGCTGCTGTTCCGCAACGGCGATGTGCTGCTGGGACGTTTGGCGAGCATAGATCGGGAAAGCGGCATTCGCTGGAGTCGTCCAGATGCGCTGAATGCATTTGAGTTTTCGCCCGACGGAATTACCCAGCTCGAACTCGCTCCGCAGAAAACGCCTGAACTGCGCCCCACCACGAACCTTTGTTCCGTGCTGTTAAACAACGGCGACCAAATCCAGGGAGATCTCGTTTCATACGACGGTTCCAAAGTGACGTTGGATACCTGGTTTGCCGGACGCCTTGAGATGCCGAACTCCGCTGTCGCTGTAATCTCGCCCCTTGGCTTGCCTAAGCCAACCCTCTTCGCGGGCCCGGTAGGCATGGAGGGTTGGACGCGAGGCAAAGTGAACGCGCAAGGACTGACCGATGCGGGTGAGTGGATGTACTCGAACGGCGCGTTTTACGCGCTGAAGTCTGCATCCATCGCGCGCGACCTGAAATTGCCCGACGTGGCGAGCATTCAATTCGATCTGGAATGGCGCGGTTTTTTCCACGTCGCCGTTGCGCTTTACAGCTCTTATCTGCATCCGATCAATCTAGCGAACAAAGAAGGCGAGCCGCAGTTCGGCGGGTTCTACAGCATGCAACTGAATCCGTTCTCCGCGAACTTGCTCCCCGTAGAGCAAAACGAGCCGCTCCGTTATCTGGGCCAGGCGTCACTCCAACATCTCGCGCAGACGAACGCCGCGCACGTTGATATTCGTGTCAATAAATCCAAAAGCCTCATCGCGTTGCTCATTAACGGCGCCCTGGTCAAGCAGTGGACTGACGATGGCTTCGCCGGCACGGGCACCGGCGTTCGCTTCGTGCACCAGGGCCAAGGCGCGGTAAAACTCTCGAACATAAAAGTGAGCGAATGGGACGGCGTGTTTGAAGAACCGGCCGTAATCACGCCGAATAAAACGCAGGACCTTGCGCGCTTGAAGAATGGCGATCGTGTGATTGGTGCTGTGAAATCAATCCGGGATGGCAAGCTGAGCATCGAAGCGGGCGGGCGAGTGCTCGACGTTCCAATCACGCGTGTGAAGCAGGTCGAGTTAATGAATGCAGATCCCGTCAAAGCGAAGACTTCGCCGCAATCTGTTCGCGCCTATTTCACCTCGGGAACCGGCAGCCTCACCTTTGATCTGGAACGCTGGGCAGATGGCGCAATTGCCGCGCGCAGCGATAACTTCGGTTTCGCCAACATCAAGCCCGAAGCGTTCTCACGAGTGCTTTTCGATTTAACCGGTGCAGAGCCGCAGCCGCCATCTGGAATTCGCCGCGCGGAATTTGAGTGAAGAAAAGCCCCGAGGCCCTAGCCGCAAACATACATCAACCGACTGAACTGTCAGACATTGGGTAGCACGCGGAGTGCCTCGGGTTGTTGGTTGCCCAACGTTGGTAACTGTAGGTGCGGCTATACTGGGGCGCAACCGAATAGGACGTATTTTTTCGCGACAACCGATGTACGCAAAAAAGCCCGAAGGGTGAGCCTTCGGGCGTGAGGTGAAAGTTCAGTTCAGTCGCTTTTTAATCAAAGGCGTGTCCGGCGCAGCAGAGGACGTTTTTCACTTTGTGACGAACGAGGTCCTTCACTTTTTGGCGAGCGGGCGCAAGGTATTTGCGCGGATCGAATTCTTTCGGATTTTCGAACAACACTTTCCGGATTGCGGCAGTCATGGCGAGACGCAGGTCGGTATCGATATTCACCTTGGTGCAACCGACGCGCCGCGCGACTTCGATGTCCGCTTCCGGAACTCCGGCGGTGTCTTCGCCCATCTTGCCGCCATATTTGTTGATGTCAGCAACGAGATCCTTCGGAACGGAGGAGGCACCGTGTAAGACGAGCGGGTAATCGCCCAGTCCGGCATCCATCAGCGCTTTCTTGATCGCTTTAAGGCGGTTCAGGTCGAGATGCTGTTCCCCTTGAAATTTGTAAGCGCCATGGGAATTTCCAATCGCAATCGCGAGTGAATCGACGCCCGTTTCCTTAACGAATCTCACAGCTTCCTCGGGGTGAGTGTAGTGACCGCCTGCCGAGTAGCCGCCCCCTTCTTCGCCTTCATCAAACTGTGCGCCGACCAACTGCCCGAGTTCGCCTTCGACCACACAATTATGCTTGTGAGCGTAGTCGACGACTTTCTTGCAAAGTTCCACGTTTTTCTCGAAAGGATGATGGCTTCCATCAATCATGACGCTGGTGAACCCTTCGTCGATGCACTCCTTGCAAAGTTCGAAGGTATCGCCATGGTCCAGGTGGACCGCAATGGGGATGGTGGAAAGGCTGACCGCCGCTTCGATCAGCTTCTTCAGATAAACCGGGTTCGCATATTGGCGCGCGCCCTTGGAGATCTGGAGCATCACCGGCGCTTTTTCTTCTTCACAGGCCTCAATGATCGCCTGGAGCAACTCCATGTTGTTGACGTTGAAAGCGCCGAGCGCGTATTTGCCTTTTAAGGCCTTCGCGAACAGCTCTTTAGTGTGTGTCAGTGGCATATATCTTTATCAATTTCAGGATCGCACGAAATGCGAGTAAGGCGCGCATCGTAAATTTCCATTTCGGAATTTAAAGCAAAAAGCAGGACTGGACAGGTGCCCCGTCAGCCGCCCCTGCTTGCAGACGCGTGGGCTCAGCGCAATCAAACGCACCTTACGATAAGGCGGCGGCGCGGGCAAATTAATCAGGGAGCGGGCTCGATCAGCCCAAACCCGCCACGAGCCGGGCCGGTAAGTTGTTACTTGGAGGTAACGTGCAGATGCTTCTTCGCAGGCGCGCCCTTCTTGAAAGGCTTTTCCACCAATTCGTTCGAGCGAAGTTTACCTTCGGTTTCCTTAATTTCGTAAAGACGGTTCACCGTGAGATCGGTAAACACTTGCGTCTTGCCCGTTGCGGGCCAATGCACCTCCAACCGAGCGACTTTGGCCGCCTTCGCAACGCCAATGTGCTGGCGCAAAGGGTTCGCTCCGAAGCTGCCGCCCGTCGTCACGGTACGGTGAATGGTCCGCTCTGGCGCACCCGGCTCTTGAATCACCACTTTGATTCGTGCGCCGATCCCGACCGCGTTCGAGTCGATTCCGCGCAACTTCACCGCTATCGAATTGTTTGAATGCCCAGGATTTTCAAAAAGAGCATTCCGATAAAAGTCCCCCTGGTACGCGCCGCCCACTGAATGGTAAATATCTTGGTCGCCGTCCTGGTCGAGGTCCGCAAATGAAACTCCGTGCCCCTTCTGCAAATGTCCAAACCCCCCGGATGTGGTAACATCCTGGAATCGCACTCCGTTGAAATTTCGGAAGGCACGATTGGGCATCAAGTTCGCCATGTCTGGATCACCTGTGCCCAGATACATATCCAGCCATCCATCGTTGTCGAAATCGCCAAAGTTGGATCCCATCGTGTGCAGCACGCGGTACATCTGCGCATCCTGCGTTACATTAGAGAACGTCCCGTCTCCATTGTTCTTATACAGTCTTGCGCGCTCCGCATCGGTTTGCGCCTTCAGGTAATCGGCGGCGACGTCGCCGACATCCTTGATTTTATAGCCGCTGACAAAAATATCTTCGAATCCGTCGTTGTTGAAATCGAAGAACCAGGTTGGAAAGCTCTCGATCGGCTCGGTGACACGAGCGCTAAAACTCACATCGCTAAACGTCCAGGTGCCGTCCTTCCCCCCGTTCGGGTCTGCTGGTCCATCGTTACGATAAAGCGTATTCGGCAGTCCGCGCCGAGAAAGATACAAGTCAGGCCGCCCGTCATTATTGAAATCCGCGCTAGTCACGCCCTTTACCATGCCAATGTTTGCGACTCCTGATTCCAACGCACACTCGGTGAACGTACCATTCCGATTATTCCGATATAATTTGCACGGGTGCGTATCACCTTCCGATGATTCGTAACCGAAATAGAGATCGAGCCATCCGTCGCCGTTATAATCGAACCAGACTCCGGTTTGATTTGGATGAAATGCGAGCAAACCCGCTTCTTCAGTGACATCAGTGAAGTGATTATTGCCGTCGTTCCGCAACAGCGAATCGGGATGATGCCCTTCGCTGAACTGCCAACCGCCGCGAAATACCAGCACGTCCGGCAGCGCGTCATTGTTATAATCCCCTTGCACAATGTGCAGTCCGCCAACCAGCCCTGCCAGGCCAGCATTCACCGTCTGGTCCGAAAACGTGCCGTCACCGTCATTCACGAAGTAATGCATCTTGCCGCGCGGTGACCAGTCCGACATTAAAATGTCCAGGTCTCCATCGTTGTCGAAATCTTCCGTGATTGTTCCGCCGGCGTGATCCTCGATGTCGAGCCCCAGCGAACCCGCGACTTCATGGAATCGCCGAATATCGTGATCTGAGTTGAAGATGTTCGTGGTGAATCGCCATCCTGCCGGAACCTGGTCTGACTCGCCAAGAGTCATGTAAGCCACATTCAAGAGCCATGCGCCGGTGCGGTCCCGCGGAACTTTGTTCAGTTGCGCCTCCAGCGTCGCAATCGCGTTGCGCGAACCCTCCTGCAGCTTGTGGACACCGGCGCCTGCGATCGGCAGCAGGCAAGATTCCGGATTGTGGTTGGTAATACAGTTTTGTTGCTCTGCAATCCGCAGGTGCCCCACTGCCTGGTAATGCACAAGCGATGCAAGAAACCTGCCCCCAAAGACGCTCGCATGCGGGCGCGCCATTTTCTCGGCGCTCTCGAATTGTTTCACCGCTTCAGCGCTTTCGCCGGCGTTCAGAAGTTCCAATGCGAAGAGTGATTGGAAGTGTGCGCGTTGAAGTTCGTTTGTCGCCGCCGCTGCGTCTCGCTTGAACAACTCCGCCCGCTCGCGGTTCAGGAAGATGCTCGCGCGTGGGTTCATTTGCCGGGCGAGCCGTTCGAGAAGAAAGGACATCTTTCGCGTGCTCGGAGACATTTTCTCAAGCGCTTCGGGAGAAACAGTGCAGAACGGATCGTTGATCTCAGCAGATGTCGGCGGCGCCAGCGGAACGCTTTGCGATTCCCGCGACGATGAGAGGAAGGCGAGCACCACCGCGCACGCAAGACTCCGAGTCAGCAACGCTGCCTTTTCGAGAAAAGACCACCCTCGCGGCTGTTTGCAGCCGGCCAGCAAGAAACCACCCTCCATGACGTGGAAATTGCCGCAAGTTAGGTGCCAAACTACCTACTATCCAATGGATTGTTAGCCGCAAGACTATTTCCCACCCCCAAGTAGCCGCAATGTAACCTTCTCGTCACATTCGGCGTCTCCAACTGATTAATCGCTGATCCAAGTCTCCTTCACCCTGGGTGATACTCACCCAGGGTGCGCGTTCTTCGCGCTCAGGCCACCTCCTCGACAGGCTGCATAAAGTTGGCGATATTGTGGCGGGATGAAACAGAAGAAGGTAAGGCTGTTTGTGAAACCGTTCTGCGGATGGTGTCACGAGGCCGAGGATTGGCTGGAGGAACGCGGAATCGAATTCGAGAAGTTGGACGTGATCAGCGATCGCGCCGCCCGCGAGGAAATGCTCGATCTCAGCGGCCAGACGCTTGCACCCGTTATCGAAGTTGATGGGGAGGTACTAGCCGACTTTGACACCGACCAACTCGAGGAGTTCTGGAAAAAGTTGGAAAATTCTCCGGTTTAAAGAACAATAAGCCGAGTGACTGACGCAGTTATTAGTGCGCCCGCTCGCCCTTCTGGCGCCGATGCGATTGTATCTCCGGGAACGAGGCCGCGCTTGCCGGAATGGCTGCGCATCAAACTGCCCACCTCGGGTGGATTTTTCGAAACGCGCAACCTTCTCCAGGATCTGCGTCTGCACACCGTTTGCGAGAGCGCGAAATGCCCGAACCACTGGGAGTGTTGGAGTAAAGGCACAGCGACCTTCATGATTGCGGGCGATCGCTGCACCCGTGCGTGCGGCTTCTGTGCCGTGAGTACTGCGAAACCGTTTCCGTTGGAAAGCGACGAACCGGCCCGCGTGGCTGAAGCTACACGACGCATGAAGTTGAAGCATGTGGTCATTACCGCGGTTGCACGCGATGATTTGGGCGACGGCGGTGCGGATCATTTCAAGAAAACCATCGAAGCAGTTCGCGAGTTGAACCCGGGTATTGTGATTGAAGTCCTCGTTCCAGATTTCAACGAGAAAGATTTCGCGATCGATCTCGTCCTCACCGCAAAGCCGGAGATCTTCAACCACAACCTGGAAACGGTGCGCAGGCTAACGCCTTCTGTGCGTTCACGCGCGACTTATGACCGTTCGCTCGCCGTGTTGAAAAAAGTGAAGGAACGCAGCCACGATGATATTTACACGAAGAGCGGGATCATGCTCGGCCTGGGTGAAACGGAAGAGGAATTATTGCAAGCGATGCGCGATCTGCGTGCTTCGAACTGCGATATTCTCACGCTCGGCCAATATCTCCAACCGACTCTCAAGCACCTGCCGGTAGTTGAATTTGTCTCGCCTGAGAAGTTTGCCGAATATGGGCGGACTGCGGAAGAGATGGGATTCACGCACGTGGCAAGTGGGCCGATGGTCCGCAGCTCATACCACGCTGACGAATTCGAACCTCAGCGTTTGCGCTTGATGCGCGAATAAATGAACGCAAGAGCTGCGATCCCCGCCAAGACTAAAAACAACAAACCGTAAGCAAGCACCCGCAGACTCTGCGCTCGGGTAATCATTCTTTGGCTCTCTTCCTTCTGCGCCATCGCGAAAATCTCAAACTCGCGTTCCGCTGAAATTACCGCATCGTCTTTGAGTTTGAGACTGATCCAATCAGCACCTGGATTCCCGAACTCGGGCGGAACTTTTTGGCGAAGCGCCGCATCAACATCTGTGAATCCCTGTTCGCGATAGAACGACGCCGTCGGCAGCGTCCAGAGTCTCACGAGGCCGTTGTTTTTTGACACCGCGGTGATGCGGCTCCACAGGAGTGGACGGACTTCGGCTGCGAGATTCGGATCAGCAAATGCCTCGCTGTGGACATAGCCGTTTTGCTTCAGAATCTGAAGGCCCACCGCGCCGACCACATTCCCATCCGGTGCGGCTACGACCTGGAATTCGGTGAATCGTTTCTCGAGATCCGCTTCAGGAAGTCGTGCATTGTGCCAAAGACTTCGGAGGGAGGGTAAATCTTCTAAAGTGGCGCGGCGGGGTTGATAACCGGGCGAAGGTTGCCCAGACACATTCTCTTCAGCCTCGTTCATGCAGGTGCGCAGAGCATAGAGGCTGCGCGGAAACAGACAATCACTAAGCGCACGCGGCGCTCCCCACCTCAAGCGACTGTCGAAAACGCCAGCGTGTCGAGGCGTTCCTGAGCCTGGCGCGAGAGATTCATCAGAATCATGCTTACCACATAACCGGTATGGCGGTTACCGTGGCAGGCGACAACAACGCCGTGGCAATGAACCTTTTTCCCGCTGCCGGAGACCAGGTCCATGGTCATCTCGGTCCAGAGGGAGAGTGGTTTCTCGCTACGGAACTGCAGACCATTTTTTCTGATGCAGACGTTGTGCGCGGGAAGGGTGAGTTGGGTCCGATTTTCTTTAGCCTTTGCAGGTTCGAAAATCCCAGAGGTGTCGAGTTTGCTCGTGCTCATAATCTGGACACGAACAAGCTATCATACAAAGTCTGAGCGTCAACGAGCAGGCTTCACGATTGTGAACTGCTCGAATTCTTTACCACTGGATGACAGCGGCTCCCCATGTGAGGCCTGCTCCAAAGACGACCAGCAAGACCAAGTCTCCCCGCTGGATCAAGCCGGCGGTGACGGCTTCATCGAGCGCAATGGCGACAGAGGCGGCGGAGGTGTTTCCGAATTTGTGCAGATTGATGAAGACCTGGTCGGGACGCGCACCGAGACGTTCGCCCACAGCATCGATGATGCGGCGATTGGCCTGATGCGGAATGACCAATTTGATTTGGGAGATGTCGATTTCGCAGCGTCGCAATGCTTCCTGCGCAGCTTGATACATCGCGTTAACGGCACACTTGAAAGTTTCTTTACCATCCATGCGCAGGTAATGCAGTCGCGCATTTACAGAGTCGATCGTGGCTGGCTGGCGACTGCCGCCTGCGGGCATCGAGAGGAGCTCGCCTTTGGAACCATCTGCTCCCATGCAAGCTGTAAGCAAACCGTGCGTGTCGCCGCGGCTTTGCAAAATTGCGGCGCCGGCGCCGTCGCCGAAGAGAACGCAGGTGTTGCGATCTTTCCAATCAATGATGGAAGAAAGTTTTTCCGCGCCGATCACGAGGACGGTGTTGTAAGTGTGAGAGGCGATGAATTGCTGCGCGATTTCAAGCGCGTAGATGAATCCGGAACAGGCTGCTTCGATGTCGAAAGCGGCCGCACGACGTGCGCCAATTTTCTGCTGAACGAGGCACGCGGTAGAGGGGAACATCATGTCCGGAGTGATTGTAGCGACGATCACCAGATCGATGTCTTCACCGGTGACGCCGGCGCGTTCCATCGCGAGGCGCGCCGCTTTGGCGGCCATGTCCGACGTGAACTCGCCTTCGCACGCGATGCGGCGCTCTTGAATGCCGGTGCGGGAGGTGATCCATTCGTCGGTGGTATCGACCATTTTTTCGAGGTCGGCGTTCGTGAGAATTCTTTCGGGCACGTAGGCGCCGACCGCGGAGAATGCGCAGGTGCGCGGGTGGAACGTTCCTTTAACGCGAGGATTTTTGACGGTTCTAACGGCAGATGAATGTGTCATGTGGTGGCAGTGGCAGCAGTGACTAATTCGTTGGTCTTCGAAATTTCTTTGACGATCGATGCGTTGAGCTGGTGCTGAATCGTTTCCGTGGCGACGCGAATCGCGTTTTTGATCGCGCGCGCATTGGCCGAACCGTGGGCTTTGATGACTGTTCCATTCAAACCCAGAAGGGGAGCGCCCCCGTAAATATCGGGGTCCAGCTTCGTTTTTAACGCGAGCAGGGCATTTCCGGCAAGCACCTTCCCGAGACGCCGAACTGGCGAAGCGTTCAACTCGCGCTTCAAGAATTTGCCTACGGCGCGGCCGAGGCTTTCGCAACTTTTCAAAACGATGTTGCCGAGAAAGCCATCCGTCACCACGACTTCGACGGCGTCGTTGAACAGATCGTGGCCTTCAACATAGCCGATGTAGTTGAGGCCGAGATTGCGGCAGAGCTTGTGAGCTTCGCGAGTGAGTTCGGTGCCTTTCATTTCTTCGGAACCGTTACTCAGGATGCCGACGCGGGGATTCTTGGTGCCGAGGACTTCGCTGCAGTAAAGGCTGCCCATGATCGCGAACTGCGCGAGGTGAATCGGCTTGCACTCGGGTGTTGCGCCGGCATCGAGTAAAACAAAGTAACCGTTGCCCGAAGGCATAACTGGCGCGATCGCGGGTCGTTCAACGCCTTCGAGCGTGCGGAGGCGAATCGTGGAGGCGGCGACGATGCCTCCGGTGTTGCCGGTGGAGATGATGGCCTGGCCGCGGCCGTCTTTAACCAATTCAACCGCGCGCATAAGTGAGCAGTCTTTCTTCTTACGCAGGCCGTCGACGGGCTTGTCCTCCATGGTGAGGACCTGGGAGGCGTGGACGATCTGGACGCGGCTGTCGCTCAGGCCAGTTTTTTGCATTGCGGCGCGGATGTCCGTTTCATTTCCGACCAAAAAGAGTTCGGAAATGCTGGAATATTCAGTCAGCGCAAGTCGGGCACCGTCCACGACCACGTCGGGGCCGCGGTCGCCGCCCATGACATCGACGACGATGCGCATAAATAAAAAGAGCGTGGTGAATCGCAATTCCAGCCACGCTCTTAAAAGCTGTGCTTAGGCGCCGTAAGCTTCGACCGTAATTACCTGGCGGCCTTTGTAGAAGCCGCAAGCCGGGCAAACACGATGGGGAACGAACGGGGCCGCGCACTGTGGGCAGGTGCTGAGCTGCGGGAGCGTGAGCACGCTGTTGTAGGCCCGGCGCATGCGCTGGCGGCTATGAGAAGGTTTTCTTTTAGGGACACCCATACTATTTCAATTTCAACTTGTTCAATTCGTCCCAGGCGGATTTTTGGCCCTGCGCTGAGTTGCCCGCTGGTTTGCTTTCCTTTATCGGAGGCAGGCGATCACATTCCGCTTCACACAACGGGTGTTGCGGAAAGGCGAGCAAAGTATCCTCACGAAGGTAGGGCGTCAAGTCCACGAGATCGTTGTCGATCTTGGCCTTATCTTCGCCTTCTAAAGGCACCATCAGGTCGTATGGATCCAGCGATATGTTGTACTGGAACGGTTTAAGGCAGCGGACACACTCGCAGTTCAGGGTCATGTTGATGTTGCCGCTGACGAGGAGACTCGGGCCATTTTTCTCTATTTCGAGGACGTACTTTAACGGGTGACGGGTGTGAATCATCTCGTCGACGTCGTCCAACTCGAGTTCTTGGGGCGAAATTTCGCCGACGAGCTCTACGTTTTTAGTCTCCAGGTGGCGCAGGTTTACATGGACTGGCATATGCGATTCCTTGTGGCCGCCAATTCCCCCGGCGGCTGGGGACAAGATAACACAGACGCCCCTACACGCGAAATCACCAAATCCCAAATGCCACAGCCCAGGAATGTTCGAAGGAGCGAGCATGGAAATGAGCGAGTGGAAATTTGCGGAAATTGTGGAAATTACGGGGGGGGGTTCGACGAAATGAGTGGAAATCGTTTCACAAGAAAAATGAAGACAACGAAGTGGAATTTGCGGGAATTGCGGGGCTTTTGAGGCGAAATGGCGCCTTGGAGACGCATCGCGGCAAGGGTGAAGGACCACGAATTACGCCCCTTCGCGGCGGTTATGCCAGACTGAACCCGCTGCTGTTCGCGACGAATCCGATGGAGGTGAGCACTCGCGGAATGTCGGACAAATCGCCAATGACCCGCCGCACCGGCCGTGGCACTTTCCGCACCAGGGTCGGAATCGCCAGGATCTGCTCCTCTTCCGCGCGCTCGGGTTCATCGAAGAGGTCGACCACTTCGACAGTGGAGGTCGGTGGCAGATATTCGGCGGCAATTCGTTTCAGTTGAACGACAGCCATGGCAGAAGCCGCGCTCTCGCGCGCCACGAACAAGACCAGGTGCCATGGGTCATGCTCCGGGTCGTGACGTCTGGCGTTCGGCGAATTCATTCGTTCGGATAAGAGTCAACGCGGAGAATTGCCGGCAAGTTCGCAAGAGAAGCAGCGACTTGGTGGTGCAACTCAAAGAGTTCCCAATCCAATATCTGCCCACCTTAAGCTGTTATCCGGCTGTTGTCGATGGTGAACCAACTAACCTGACTATTTCCCCCAGTGTGGTGAACTCCACCTCCGGCTTGTTCCCACGGAGCGCTTCCACGCTCGCAAATCCCCAACTCACTGCGCCAAACGCCATCCCAGCAGCGCGCGCCGCAGTGGCATCGCGAATCTCGTCGCCAATATAAATGGCGTCGCTCGCCGCAGTTTTGCTGAGCTTCAACACTCGCCGCAATTTCGCGGCCTTGCCGAACAAGGATGCCCCGCATGAGAAATACCGCACCCGCTCGGTATGCCGGCCGAGAATGCGCCGAATGTTTTCCTCGGAATTCGAACTGACAATTCCGACCTGCACTCCGCATTGCGCTAATCCCGCGAACATTTCGGGCACACCCGGGAAGAGCTTGATCGCGCCGTGGTCGTTCCCCGCCGCCTCGCGCATCCGCTTCACCCAGAGCGGCAACTTCCATTTCGGAAGCCCTAAATACTTTATGACCTGTTCGCTCGAATACCCCCGCAACATCTCCTGGTCCTCCGGCCGGATCTGCCGCAGATCGAACTCCGCCGCCAGTTCATTCAGTCGCTGAATAAACCATTCCGCCGAGTCCGCCAAAGTCCCGTCGAAATCAAACAGCGCCAGTTTATAGCTCATCGAACGGCGGCGACTTTGCCCCGCCGGGCGCATCGGAGCAACCCCGCTGCGCCCGTTCACAAGCCTTCGCAGGAGAATTCTCCTGATGTGAGGGAAAATTTCTCCCCTTTCCACTTGCACGGCAGCAACTCCCCTCCTATATTTCGCGCTCATTTTTACGGAAGAGAATTATGCGACGTCCAAAAGGAATTAAGACCAAAAAGTCTGTGGCCAAGCGGTTTAAGATCACGGCCACTGGCAAGGTGATGCGCTCACGCGCCGGACGCCGCCACTTGCTCGCGGGCAAGAGCCCGAAGCGCCGCCGTTCGCTCGGAACCTCCAAACAGGTGGACGATACCGACGCGTATCGCATCAAGCAGAACCTTCCTTTTCACCGTTAATTCCGCTTACTTTAAGATTTTATGCGCGCAACAAACGCCCCAGCTTCACGCAAACGCCGGATCAGGACACTTAAAGCCGCTAAAGGCTTCCGGCTGAAGCGCTCCAAGCTCTACCGCTACGCAGCGGACGCCTTGGATCATGGTCGTCAATACGCCTACCGTGATCGCAAGACCAAGAAGCGCAATTACCGCGCGCTTTGGCAGATCCGTATCAATGCCGCGGCTCGCAACGGCGGCATCACTTACAGCCGCTTTATGGAAGGGCTGAAAGCCGCGAACGTGGACCTCGATCGCAAGGTTCTGGCCGACATCGCCGCGACGGATAGCGCCGCGTTTACCGAGCTGGTCACCCTCGCCCAAAAAGCTTTGAAGACCAAGCAATCCGCCAGTGACAAGTCTGCCAAGGCTGCCAAAGCCTAAGCGGTCGAGTCACAAAAAACTTTTATCGGACGGGCGACCATGCAGACTGGCCGCCCGTTTTCTTTTTATGGGACTTCTTCAGGATATTGAACCATTGAAAAGCTCGGCCCTTTCCGAGCTTTCCGCTGCTGCTGATCTCGCGGCGTTGGACCAGGCGCGGATAAAATATCTCGGTGCAAACGGCAGCTTCACGGCGTTGCTCAAGCAGCTCGGCACGCTGCCGAAGGAAGAACGCCCCGGCGCTGGCAAACTCATCAACCAAGCGAAAGCAAAGATCGATGAGCTTCTCACGGAGCGTCGCAGCGAACTGGAACTGAAGAGTGCGCTTCCGAAGGAACCCACCGACTTCAGCCTTCCCGGCCGTCGTCCTGTTCTTGGGAAATTGCATCCGCTCACGCAAGTCACGGACGATATCGTCCGCAGTTTTCGGAAGATTGGTTTTGCAGTAGCGGACGGTCCGGAAATTGAGGACGAGTATCATTGTTTCGACGCGCTGAATACTCCGGCCGATCATCCGGCGCGGGATTCGCAGGATACATTTTATTTAGGAACTTCGCAGCGACTTCTCCTGCGCACACATACTTCGTCCGTGCAGATTCGCGTGATGGAAAAACAGCAACCGCCGATTCGCATCATCGTTCCAGGCCGCGTTTACCGGCGGGACAATGCTGACGCGACGCACAATCCGACCTTCCACCAGATCGAAGGGCTTTATGTCGACAAGGGTGTAACGGTCGGTGACTTGAAGGGAACGGTTGAGTTTGTTTTCAAAGAACTGCTCGGCAGCGAAGTGAAGCTGCGATTCCGGCCGCATTATTTTTCTTATACAGAGCCGAGTTTCGAAATCGATTTCACCAGCCCGATGGTCAAGAAGATGGGTAAGGACTGGTTGGAGATTGCCGGTTGCGGGATGGTGCATCCGAAAGTTTTTGAGAACGTTGGTTATGATCCCGAGATTTGGTCCGGTTGGGCGTTCGGGTTTGGCATCGAGCGGATCGCGATGATCCGTTACAACATCACGGACATTCGACTTTTCTACGAGAACGACGCTCGTTTCCTTTCACAATTCTAATTTCCCGGACGCATGAAAGTCACACTCAACTGGCTCAAGGAATACGTCGATTTCGATTGGTCGCCAGAGCAACTGGGCGAACGCCTTACCATGCTGGGAATCGAAGTCGAAGGCGTGGAGAAGCAGACTGGCGAGTTCGAGAATGTGGTCGTCGCGGAAATCCTCGCGAGCGACAAGCATCCGAACGCAGACAAGCTGAGCGTCTGCCGGGTGGCCGATGGCAAGGGCGAACGCCAGATTGTTTGCGGGGCGAAGAATTACAAGGTGGGTGACAAGGTGCCGCTGGCGTTACCGGGTTGCACTTTGCCGACGGATCCGGGCCAACCGCCATTCACGATCAAAGTCGGCAAGCTGCGCGGCGTGGAATCGCAGGGCATGTTGTGCTCCGCCAAGGAACTGCGCCTGGCCGAAGATGCGGAAGGATTGATGATCCTTCCTGCCGACGCGCAGGTGGGGCAAACATTCGCGCAACATCTCGGCCGGGCGAGCGGCGACGTTGTTTATGATTTGGAAATCACGCCAAATCGTCCCGACCTGAATAGCGTGATTGGCATCGCCCGCGAGATCAGCGCGCTCACCGGGAATCCGCTGCGTCTCCCGAAGATCGAGGAGAAAACAGTTTCGGCAGAAACTGCTTCGCTGGTTCGTGTCGAGATTCGTGAGCCGGAACTTTGCCCGCGCTATGTCGCGCGTATTGTTCGTGGCGTGAAGGTCGGCCCGTCTCCAGCGTGGTTGAAGAATCGGCTGGGACAAGTCGGCATCCGCAGCATCAGCAACGTGGTTGATGTGACCAATTTCGTGATGCTCGAAGTGGGGCAGCCGCTTCACGCCTTTGATTATCATCTGCTCGAAAAAGGTGCGGACGGAGTTCGCGAGGTGGTGATTCGTCGCGCCTCGGAGGGCGAGAAGTTCAACACGCTCGATGGACAGGAACGCACTCTCTCAAGTGAGATGCTTCTGATAGCCGATCAATCGAAAGGCATCGCGCTGGCCGGGATCATGGGCGGGCAAAACACGGAGATTAACGAGCGGACGCAGGATGTTTTGATCGAAAGCGCGAACTTCAAGCCACAGAACATTCGCGCCACGGCCAAGAAGTTCGACCTGCGCACTGATTCGTCCTACCGCTTCGAACGCGGGGCGGATGTGGGCATTTGTGATTGGGCAAGCCAGCGCGCCGCTGTTCTCATTCAACAACTCGCTGGTGGGGAGATCCTGAGCAGTGCGGTCGACGCCTATCCGAATCCGCAGCCTAAAAAAACGATCAAGC
Source organism: Verrucomicrobiia bacterium (assembly GCA_036383895.1). Classification (GTDB taxonomy): domain Bacteria; phylum Verrucomicrobiota; class Verrucomicrobiia; order Limisphaerales; family SXQI01; genus DASVNK01. The sequence continues at coordinate 82,115 of DASVNK010000068.1, forward strand.
TTCGCACCCGCAAAGTGACCGAGGTTGTCGGCATCGATATTCCTGTCGCGGAACAAACCCGTTACTTGAACAGCCTGGAACTCCGCGTGCAACCGAACGGTTCCGAAGAACTCACCGCCGAGATCCCGACCTTCCGCGTGGATATGAAGCGCGAGGTCGATCTGATCGAAGAAATCGTTCGCCTCTACGGAGTGGATCGCATTCCGTCGACGCCACCTAGTGGGGCGATCGGAACGCATCCGTTCGATTCGGTTTACGACAACTACGCCGAAGTGCGTCGCATTTTAAGCTCGTGCGGCCTGACCGAGGCACAAGGCCAGACGCTTATCTCCGACACTTCGCTCGCGACGCTCGCCGGAGAAGCTGTCGTTCAGCAAACGCTTCGCCTCGAGAATCCACTCAGCAGCGACATGAACGTGCTGCGCCCAACGCTGATTCCTGGTCTGCTCGAATCACTTCGCCGCAACGCGCATCACCAAACGCATGACGTTCGCCTTTTTGAAATCGGCCGCGTTTTCGGAAATCTCACCAGCGCGAACGCCGCTCCGGGAACGGCCGCATTTTCTGAAGAACGCCGGCTCGCCATCGCCATCTCGGGCTCGCGGCAGCACACATTCTGGACAGGGCCAGAACGCGACGCGAAACTCGATCTTTACGATCTAAAGGGGCGCATCGAAGAACTTTTCGAACAACTCGGAATTCGCGGGGTGCAATGGCAGCGCAACGAACATGGCGGCCCGCTTTATCTCGAATCAGCCACGGTCCTCATCGGAAAACACGTGGCAGGCGTAGTGGGTCAGCTTAATCCAATCACGGCGCGAAAATACGACCTGCGCGATGCGGTTTTGCTCGCTGAGTTCAATCTCGATTTCCTGCTTTCGCGCCGGAATGTCTCGAAATCGTTTGAAGCGCTGGCCGCTTTCCCATCCGTTCGTCGGGACGTGGCGATGCTCGTGGACGAAAATATTACCCATGAACGCGTGGTGAGCGTCGTGAAGCAAGCGAAACCGCAGAACCTCGAAAACCTCTCTCTGTTCGACGTGTTCCGCGGCAAGAACATTCCTGCAGGCCGCAAGAGCGTTGCCTACGCGTTTACGTATCGGAACAAGGACCGCACGCTCACTGAAGCTGAAGTCAACGGCGCCCATGAAAGGGTCGTCGAGCAACTGAAGTCGCAACTACAAGCGGAAATTCGCGCGTAATTCCCTCAGAGGGTGGGGTGACGCCTCAACGATCGAGAGTCGTGAGCCCCTCGCGAATGGCGAACTTCGTGAGTTCGGCCACAGAGTAGATCTCCAGCTTATCCATGAGGTGCTGGCGATGCGTCTCCACGGTTTTTGCGCTCAAGTGCAGGTCAGCAGCGATTTCCTTGGTGCCTTTTCCTTCGGCCATCATCTGCAACACTTCGCGTTCGCGTTCGCTGAGCCGCGGCTTCATCAAGAACTCGACGTTCTCTTCCCTGGCCTTCTCTTCGTCAAACTGGAATCCGCTGATCTTCGGCGCGATGTATGTCGCATCCTCCGTTACGCGAACAATGGCGCTGGTCAGTTCCTCAAACGCCGAATCTTTCAACAGGTACCCTCGCGCGCCGGCGCGAAACATCTCGGCGACGAATTGCCGATCCGAATGCATCGAGAGCGCGATTACTTTGGTTTTCGGCGAACGCGAAATGATCTGCCGCGTGGCGTCAATGCCGTTGAGGTCGGGCATGGAAACATCCATGACGACCACGTCTGGCACTTCGCGCTCGGTTAACTGGACTGCTTCGCGACCGTTCGTGGCCTGTCCCACCACCTGCATTCCGGTTTGCTGAGCCAAGAGCGAACTGAGCCCCTCCCGCATCAATTTATGATCATCCGCGATTACGATTCGCACGCTCATCCTGTTCTCCCTGTTTATCTAGTTTTAACGGCGCGATCAACGTCGCGCGCGTTCCATAGTTGCACATGGAACGGATCTTCAGCCTTCCGCCCAAGTATTCGATCCGTTCACGGATGTTAAAAAGTCCAAAGCTGCGTGGAGTTTCGGCGTTCATTTTGGCTGTTTCGAAACCAACGCCGTCATCTTCCACCACGATGCGAAGCGCATCCCCATCGCGACGGAGTATCACCTGCGCGTGCCGTGCCTGCGAGTGCTTCACCACGTTCACCAACAATTCGCGCACAGCCTGGAAGAGCACCACGCGTAAATTCTCATGCAACGGCTTCGGCTGCCCGTCGTCGTGAAAGCGGGTTGGAATTCCATGATCTTCCTGAATCTTCCGAGCTAGCCATTCCAGTGCGGGAACCAAGCCCAGTTCGTACAAGACCGGCGGGCTCAGTTCGAAGGTCAGCGATCGCGTATCCACGATAGCCTGTTCGATTAGCTCCTGCACGCGTTTCAGTTCCGGCCTTTCAGAAGCAAGGCCAGCCAGCTTCAGGCGCGCAAATGCAAGCGATTGCCCTATGCGGTCATGCAGATCCGTTGCGATTCGTCGTCGCTCCCTTTCTTCGCTGAGTGAAACTTCCGCCGCCATCGATTGCAGTTGCTCCTGGTAAGCCAGCACCTGCTCCTCGCTGCTTTTTCGGTCCTGGATATTCTCCACCATTTGCAACAGTTGAAAGGGCACCTGCTCGGCATCCCGCAGCAATGATGTGGTTAGATGCGCCCAGACCATTTGCCCCTGCCGCGTATTCAGCATGGTGTCCGCCTGGAAGGATCGCAGGTCGCCCGCTAACAACCGTTCCATGTCGTAGCCGTGCCATCCTTCGGTCGAACTCGGCAGGCTTGATAACTTCCGGCCGATCAACTCCTTTTCGGAATAGCCGAGCATCGCGCAGACTGCGTCATTGACGCGGCGGATCGTGAAATCCAGATCAGCCAGCACGATCCCGATTGGATTCTCCTCAAATAATTTTCGGAACGCTTCCTCGCTCTGCCGTAACGCACGCTCCACGAGCGCATGTTCCGTCACATCGCGCGCCACCATTAAAAATCGCTGGCAGCTCTTGTCTTTGTTGAAGGAGGTGAACGTTACATTCCAAAAAGTTGCGGTTCCACGCACCGTTCTCGAGACCGCCTGGAAGGTTGATCGCCCCAAAGGAATTCTGGCCCGGTGTAAACCTCCACGGGAATCCGAACCTTCGAATAACTCTACCCAATGCCGACCGACCCCAGCGCCTTCGGTAATCTGCAGCAATTCGCGTCCGGTTCGATTGATCGACTCCACGATTCCGTCAGCATCCACCACCAGGATGCAATCCCCTGTCGCCTCGGTGAGCAATTCGTTGAAGTCTTTGTGGAACGACAGCTTTTCTTCCAAAGCACGACGGGACGAATTCGCCTCGTGGCGATCCATCTTCGCGTCGAAGTTCTGTAACGAATCGATCATGCCGTGGCGAAGCGTTCGGCCTGCGCTGCTTCGGATTGCAAAAGGCGCTTTCCGGACCGGCTCGCACCGAGCGCCAGGACTGCAATGGCCCCAAGTTCCAGCACCCAGTTCATACGCACTCCGGCAAAGCGAAAGTTAATGAGTTGATCCATGTGGTGAAACGACGCAGCTCGAACCACCACGAAAACCACGAGCAAAACAAAGCCAATCAGCGGCAGCCGCAAATCTTTTTGTCTGCGCACCAATCCCTTCATCAGCAGCGCGCTGGCCACTCCGGTTATTCCGACAGCGGCCACGAAGATTGCCTGCACTACCCGTCGGTATTCATACAACCCGAGTTCGATAAAAATGTTCCTTCCGGTCAGCGTGAGCAGCGTTTGCAGGTCCAGTTGTTTATTGATCCCAAGTAAAAAAAGGAACGCCGTTAAAATGCACCAGAAGATGGCGCGCTCCGCCGTGGTCCTCCGACGTCGGCTTTCGAGCGCTTGATGCAAGCACAACGCTGCCGCGCCGAAATACGCTGCCACGGTGATCCATCCCATTACGGTCGGATCTCCAATTCCAGGTCGCCACACGTCACCGTCTGTGAACGCGAACACTACCTCCATCAATTTGACCCTATCAGAGCGGTGCTCGATTGAATAGACCCTACATAGGCTTCAAAGCGCCAACGTCCCCCGGCCGTGAGCTCAGGGATTCCATGTTTCTCTATCCAAAACCGGACTTTCCGCAAAAGACGCCTAATTCGGCACTCGCCTTGCAGCGGAAGCACTTGTCTCGAGTGTGAGAACATGTATTCTAAACCAAGAGGTTAGGCCAGTTGTGAAGACCCCACTCAACATTCTGGTCGTCGAAGATTCCAAGGACGATGCCGAACTGCTTTTACGCGCAGTGAAACAGGCCGGCTACGAGGCATCCTATTCCCTGGTCCAGAACGCCAAGGCGATGAGCTCCGAACTCGGCCGCAAATCGTGGGACCTGGTCATTTCGGACTACGTCATTCCGGGTTTTGGCGGTCTCGCCGCGCTCAAGGTGCTTCAGGAATCCGGCCTGGAAATTCCATTTATTATTGTTTCCGGTAAGATCGGCGAAGATGTCGCGGTCGAAGCGCTCCACTCCGGAGCAAATGATTACCTCCTGAAGGATCGCCTCACCAGGCTGGGTCCTGCGATCGACCGCGCTCTCAAGGAAGCCAGCCAGAAGCGGAAACGTTCCCAGGCCGAACAAGCCCTGCGCGAATCCGAAGAGCGTTATCGTCGCCTGGTTGAATCTTGCCCAGATGCGATGTTCATCACGAGCGACAACACCATCGTGTTCGCCAACCCAGCGGCCGTCTCGCTCCTGAACGCCGCTTCTCCAATTGATCTCGTCGGAAAGTCTATTCTCGAATTCACCGATGCGAATTTCCGCGATCTCGTCGAGGAACATCTTCGCCAGGCCCTCGAAGGACTCGATGGCCCGCTGCTCGAAGAAAAAATGCTCCGCACGGACGGCACCGCGGTGATGGTCGAAGCGATCGCTCGTCGGATTAACTACCACGGAGACCCTGCGGTTCAGGTGCTTTGCCGTGATATTTCCACCCGGAAGCACTTCGAGGCACAATTGCTCAACTCCCAAAAAATGGAAGCCATCGCGCGCCTGGCGGGCGGCGTAGCGAACGACTTCAATAATTTGCTCACGGTAATCACCGGCTACAGCGGCCTCATCCGGAGCGGCCTTCAGCCCGAACACCCGCTCCAGAAAGATATCCAGCAGGTCATTCAGAGCACCGAACGCGCGATAGGTCTTACCAATCAGCTCCTAGCGCTCAGCCGCAAAGAAGTTGCCGCGCCGGAGGCGCTAAATCTAAATGTCGTCCTGGATCAAATTCTCCCGCTCGTTCGCCGGCTGATGGGCGAGAACATCGAAACGGTGGCGAACATCCCGAACGTTTCCTGCCATATCCGCGCCGATCGCGGCCAACTCGAAACGGTCATCATCAATCTCGCGGCGCACGCGCGCGACTCGATGCTTCACGGCGGTCAACTCACTCTTACCACCGAAAACCTGAAGCTCTCTCGTGCGCTTCACAATCAGGTCCATCTGCGCCCTGGCGAATACATCCTTCTCACCATTGCAGATACCGGTCTTGGTCTTACTGAGGAATATCAGGAACATCTATTCGAACCGTTCTTCGGCACCACTCAGCCCGGCAAAAACACGGGCCTCGGCCTTGCCACTGTTTACGCAATCGTGAAACAACACGGCGGCCAGATCAGTTGCATCAGCGAAGTCGGCAAAGGCTCGGTCTTTAAAATTTATTTTCCGGCGCACAAGCCATCCCAACGCGAAACCGTCACTCCACCCATTCGTACTGCCACCGGCGGTCGCCAGCCGGTCGTTCTTCTCGCGGAAGATGAAGAAGTGCTCCGCGAATTCGCCAATCTCATCCTGCGCAAACACGGCTTCCACGTCCTCACCGCGCGCGACGGCACCGAAGCGCTCCGCTTAGCGGATCAATTCGATGGCCAGGTCGATGTCCTCTTCACGGATGTCGTCATGCCCAAAATGAATGGTACCGAACTCTACAAACATTTCACGCAGAAGCATCCGAACACCCCGGTAATCTTCACCTCCGGATACCCGCGCAATATTCTAATTGAATCCGGCCTCGAAGACCGCCCGGACTACGAGTTCCTTCAGAAGCCCTACACCACCCAAAATCTCATCGATAAAATCCGGGAAGTCATTTCTCTGCACCGCCCTAGCGGGTCCTAAATGGGAGCCCTCTCGGATTCAATCGCAGGAAGCCTATTGCTCATGCAACCACACTCGGCTCGCCGCGCCAATCACACCCGCCGCTGTTCCCGTCTTCGCCGGGATGATCTTTACCGCTCTGTGCTCATCCCACCACACATGTTCGCGTGCCGCTTCAACAATCAGCCGGCGATATAATCCACGCCGCAATCCCAACCCACCTCCCACTACCACCAACTCCGGATCCAGCACATTAATCAGCCCACCAATCGCACTACCCAGGCACCGCGCACCCCGCCTCGCGACAATCATCGCTTGATCGTTTCCGTGCTCAGCCCCCTCTAACACCTCTTCAGCGGTCTTGCTTTTTCCTCCCTGCTGATTATAACTCGCGACCAACCCCGGCCCGGATGCAATCGCCTCCAGGCTCGGCATTACGCGCCCGTCAACATCTGGAAAAGGTCCGCTCGCCATCGTTCCGCTCGCGCCGCGCGCACCTATAAAGGGATTTCCGTCGATCACCAGGGAACAACTGATCCCGGTCCCTACGGTGACATACAAAAAATTCTTCGCCTCTTTCCCCGCGCCGAAGATCGCCTCCGCCAGCGCAGCCGCGCGCACATCAGCCTCAATTTTCACTGGACCGAATTTCCCGAGCGCGAATCGAATCTCGCTGGCTGGGCATGTGATACAATTCGCGCTCAACAATTCCCCTTCAGCATCCACCAATTCGCAAATCCCAATACCAACTCCAAAAAACTTCCCGCGCTGTTCGCCCGCTTGCTCGATCACCTTTCCTACCATGCGCTCCAGATCGTGTAAAACCGGCTCCGCCCCGCGTTCCGGCTTTGTCGGGATGGCGCGGAACCCTCGAACCGCACCGTCCGGAAATCTCACCACACCCGCCGCAATCTTCGTCCCTCCTACATCAATTCCAACTGCCCAGCCGCTCTCCCCACTCCGTTGGCTCCCCTTGCTCATTGCTTATGACTTAACTTCGCCGCCGCACTCTGATCTAGAAAGACGTGCACTTCGGGGAGTCGTTGCAGAAACGACGCCGGACAGTGCGCTCCCCGCGGACCTTTTACCATCGCATACACCGCTTCCGTTTTGTGCGGGCCATAAGCCATGATTAAAATCCTTTTCGCCGCTAAAATCGTCTTCAAGCCAATCGTCACGCCTTTATTCGGCGCATACTTTCCATCAAACCATTTTCGATTTGCCTCGACCGAAATCTTTTCGAGATCCAAAACACGCGCGCCCGAATCCTCGGCGCTCCCCGGCTCATTAAATCCCAAATGTCCATTCTGCCCCAACCCCAGCACCAACACATCCAACCCACCGGCCACCTCAATCTTCCTCTCGTGCGCCAACACACTTTCCAAAGCGTCGTGCGCTTCCGAACTGATCGTGTGAAACTGCCGCGCCGGAATTCCCCACGCCGCCTGCACGCTTCGCCTCAAAAGGTTGGCACAATTCCGCGGTTCATTTTTTGGCACGCCAACATACTCATCCAGGATAAAAACATTGAGATGCCCCATGGCCAACCTCTTCTCCGCGATCAATCGATACAACTCCAATGGCGTATTCCCCGCAGCCGGCATAAAGTTCTTCGCACTGCTCAACCATCCGGCCAACAACTCCGCCGCGGCCCTGTTCGCCTCCTCGGCGCTCTGGTGAACAGATATCTTCACAGCCGCTAACTCACCTGCCTAAACCGCGGTTGATCGCCTTAATATATGCGGCATTACACCCGCAACATCCACCGGCGTAGCCAATCCCCTCCTCCTTCGCGCGCTTCCCAAATTCCTCGAAGTCTTTCCGCGACACCTGGATCGTTTCCAACTCATCCGGAAACGCCTTCATGCGGGTGAACGAATGACATTCCTCCGTCGTCCGGAACGCCGCAGGCTGCGCCGCTATTGGCACCTTCGCGGCCGCGCGCATTTCGCGCAGCAAAGGAAGCATTCGTCCTGGTTCCTGCTCGCAATTTGCGCCGACCGCCACCGCGCCTAAATCTGCCATTACGCGAGCGCATTCCGCTGGCGTGTGGCCATCCGTGCATTGCGTGATCCGCGGACGAAAACTCATCGTTGCCACCGCCGGCAACTTCGCTTCGGCGGCGCACTCCAGCGCCACTTTCATTTCAGACAAATGAAAAAAGGTCTCCAAAATCAGAAAATCCACACCCGCATCCTTCAGCAACCGAATCTGTTCCGCGATATGATCGCGCGCCTTGCCCAGCGATTCCGCTCCCTCGCGCTCAATCAACTGCGTCCGGGAAACACTCCCCGCCACCAACGCGTTTCCGCCCGCAACTTCACGCGCCAACTTCACCGCCGCCGCGTTGATCTTTTCCACGTCCGCTCCGTAACCCGCGCGGTTTAATTTCTCTCGCGTCCCAAAAAATGTGAGCGCCTGCAAGACCTGCGCTCCAGCGTTTATAAATTCACGATGCAACTCCCGCAATGCATCCGGGTTCTCAATCGCCACCTCCGGCGTGAATTGACCACTCCCCCGCCCCGTCCCCACTTTCTCGCGTCCCGACCCACTATCCACGTAGCCCCGTCGCTCCAATTCAATCAGGTAACCGCCGTCACCCAGTACGACGCCATCCGCCATCAACTCAGTTAGTTTCTTCATTCGTCTTCTTTCCTTCGAACGCAAGCGCCACCACCGCCACCAGAGCGAGCGCAATCGCGATCCATTCCTTCGCGGTCACCCGCTCGCCCAAAAATAATATCGCAACAGGAATGCTCACCACCGGATACAACCCCGCCAGCGGCGCGATGATCGACGCTTTCCCATCTCGCGCAAACGCAAAAAGAATCGCCAGGTTTCCGAGGCCAAATAGAGAACCCAACGCCATCACCAAGGCCCACGTCCGCCCGCTCGGCATGACGCGCAATGGCTCCCACGCGAGTAACGCTACAGAAACGGGGATGAAGGCCAGCAAAAACCAGAACGTTGAGGCCTCGCCGCTTACACAGTTCGTCGAAATCTTCTGCAATAATCCGCCTACACCCCACAAAACGACCGGCACCAGCGCATACGCCAGCCATCCGGTCAAAACTCCCTCCGCGCTTGCGATGTTAAAGATCGCGATGCTCACCAATGAAAGAGCGATTCCTATCATCTGCACTAAGTTGAACTTCTCCCGCAGGATTAGAATTGCGAGCAGCACCGTTACGAGTGGATATAGCGCAGTAACGGAAACCACCGTGGCGGCCTTTCCGCCAATCTTCAGCGCGTGATAATACGCTACGTTACCGACGCACACAGCGAGTCCAGCGGCAATTGCGGGCACTCTACCTTTTCTCAACTTTTCCTTTGCCTCCGAATGCCGCCGTTCTGGCTTGGAATATCGTTCAAGAAACCAAAGCACCGGTAGAATCCCCAGAGTAGAAACCGCCTGGCTTTGCCCTGCGCTCAACGCATCTCCAATCAACTTCGATGTAATCGCCCACAATCCCCAGCAAACCACCGCGAGCACCGCCCACAAAAACCATTGCGGAATTCTGCCCGCCCGCGCGCTCACGACACATGCTCCCGGGTGCGATCGTGCATTAAGTGCGCTGCTTCTCCCTCTCGCACCTCAAACCGCGGCAACTCGAATCGGCTCGTCACTTCAATCCTCCGCCCCTCCTTCGCCGACCGTTGCGCTGCCAGCATCACCTCCAACACATGCCGCGCGTGCGCCAGCGTCACGACCGGCTCACGTCCGCTCCTCACGCAATCCACCAGATGTGCCAACCCATCGGTCCACGACCAATCCGGATGCGTCTCCTTGTAAACTTGCCACGCGCCGATCTCGTTCTTCCAAAGCTCATACCCGTCCGGATCCCAATCATCCCCCAGCATCTGGATCGTCCCGGTCGTCCCATACACTTCCAGCGCCGGGGTCCGATACTGCTGCATCGTAAATCCACTCGTCACCACCCCGAAGGCACCCTCGCCGAAATCCAGCAACACCTGCGCATTGTCCTCCGCCTCCACCCGAATTTTTTTCCCGTTAATGGTGCGCTCCGGAATCGCCACCCCTGCCATGGCCATCACGCTGCGCACTTGCCCGAGCAACCCCGTCATGCTCGTGATACAATACACGCCCAAATCAAACAAACATCCGCCGCCCGGCTTGTAAAACCATTCACTCCACCAGGACCCAGACCACCCGTATCGCGCCCGCGCAGAACACGCCTTCCCAACCTCCCCCGCCTGAATCCGCCGCGCCATCGTCTGAAACGTCGGACTTAAAATCGTAAACGGCGCACAAACTATTCTCGCCGAGCTCTTCTCCGCCGCGCGGATCACCGCGTCCGCCTCATCCAACGAAGTTCCCAATGGCTTCTCCATCACCACATGCTTCCCGGCGTCCAACGCCGTCGCCGCCAAACGCGCATGCTCCTTCATCGACGTCAGAATCAGCACCAGATCCACATCCCTTGACTCAATCACCTCCCGCGCTTCGGACGTAAACCGCGCCCCACCCAACATCTTCTCTGCATCGCCGCGCTGCCCATCTCGCCCGCAAGCCAGCGTTACCTCCGCCAAACCCGCCGCACGCAACTTCTCAATACTCGCGCGATAAGCACTCAGCACGTTCCCGCAACCAATCACCCCGATTCGAATTTTTTCCCCGCCAGAATTCATGGAGTCAGCGCGCGCATCTCAAAAAGTGGATCGCCGCGATCAAACCCGTTTCCATTCCCAAACGCAACGCCCACGTGGCGGTGCTGCTGCCGACCTTTGCAAGTTTTTTAATTCACTCCAACCACTAGGCAACTGCGCCCCGCTTCTTTATTTTGAGCGGTCATGATTATTGCTCCGTCGCTGCTGGCGGCGAATTTCAGCAAAATCGGTTTGGAGGTGATGCGCGTGCAGTTGGCTAAAGCCGAGTGGCTGCATTTGGACATCATGGACGGCCACTTCGTCCCGAACATCTCGTTCGGTCCTGAAGTCGTGCGCGTCTGCCGCGAATATTCGCGCATCTTTTTCGATGTCCATCTCATGTGCTCGCGCCCGGAAATTTTGCTCGAACCCTTCGCCAAAGCCGGCGCAGACAATATCACCATCCACGTGGAATTGGGCGATAAAGTCGATTCCTTGATCTGGAAGATTCGTTCTCTCGGCAAACAAGTAGGGCTCGCGATCAACCCTCCGACCAACATCAGCGCCGTCGAACCATACCTCTCCAAGATCGACCTGCTTCTCATTATGACCGTCAATCCCGGCTTCGGTGGCCAACCATTCATCGAGGAAGCGATCCCGAAGGTTCAACAGGCATTCACCTGGCGTGCGGAGAAAGATTTGAAATACCGCATCGAAGTTGACGGCGGCATCAACTTCGAGAAAGCAGCGGAATGCGCGCGTGCCGGCGCGGACACCTTCGTGAGCGGCACCGGTCTCTTCGGCAAGCGGAACCTCAAAGCCGCCGTAGCAAAAATGCGCGACATCGTGCAGGCGAACGCGCGCAAACTGCCCACTTTCACTTTACAATGAGCGCTATCAAATTTGGCACAGACGGTTGGCGCGCGGTGATCGCGGAGGACTTCACCTTCGCTAACGTCGACCGCGTCGCCCAGGCAACAGCGGATTATTGGAAAACAAATCCGGTCGCAGGTACCGTCGCAAAAGCAATCGTTGGCTACGACCGCCGCTTTCTCTCGAATGAATTCGCCCGCCGAACGGCCGAAGTTCTCGCCGGCAACGGCTTCGAAGTGATCATCTCGAACGAACCGACGCCCACCCCCGCGGTTTCCTGGATGGTTAAACGGGAAAAGGCCATTGGCGGCGTGATGATCACCGCGAGCCACAATCCTCCGTCTTTCAACGGATTTAAACTGAAAGCGCATTACGGCGGTTCAGCCGAACCAGCAATCTGTCAGGGCGTAGAATCGCTCCTCGGAAAAATGCCCGTGCGCACGATGGATTGGACGACTGCCCTCAAGGAAAAGAAGATCATCGAAAAGAATCTGCGCGCGCCTTACTACCAGGCGATCAAACGCCTGGTCGATTTTCCGCTCATTTCCAAATCGAAACTGAAGTTCGCCCATGAAGCACTCTTCGGGGTCGGCGCTGGATGCTTCGATGAATTGCTTGCAGGCACCAGTTGCAAAGTTACGACGCTGAACGCCGCGCACGATCCGAACTTCGGCGGGATCAATCCCGAACCAATCGCAAAGAACTACGTCCGCAGCGCAGCATACCTGAAGAAACATCCGCACGATCTTTGTATCGTCACGGACGGCGACGCCGATCGTGTCGGCGGAATGGATGGACGGGGTAACGCACTTACCACACATCATCTCATTTGCCTGCTGCTCGAGCACTTCATCCGCAATCGCAAAGGAAAGGGGCGCGTCGTCAAAGCGCTCACCACCACCTCTATGGTCGATAAGATCTGCCAGCGCTACGGTCTGGAACTCGTCGAAACCGGCGTCGGCTTCAAATATATTTGCGCCGAGATGATCAAAGGCGGCGTGCTGCTCGGTTTCGAGGAAAGTGGCGGCATTGGTTATCCGGGCCATGTTCCAGAACGCGATGGGATTCTCTCCGGCCTCATGATGCTCGAGATGCTCGCGACGGAGCGCACTTCACTCGACAAACTGCTGCGCCGACTGGAGAAAGATTACGGCCCACATTTCTATGACCGTATCGATGCGCATTTTCCACTCGAGAAGCGCGGGTCCTTGATGAATTTCTGCAAAAACAATCCACCCGCGAAGCTGATCAAATCTCCGGTTAAAGACGTAAAAAGCTACGACGGCGTGAAATTTATTTCGGAGGATGGCTCCTGGTTAATGCTCCGTGGGTCCGGCACCGAACCGATCCTGCGCATTTACACCGAAGCGAAATCACCACGCGACGCCAAGAAATTGCTGGAAGCCGGTGTGGAACTTACGAAACGCGTTTAATGCGATACTGCGCGCTCATTCTGGTGGTGCTCCTTGCAGCGACGTTCGCCGCCGAGCCGGAGCAATTCAACGCGCGTGAGTTGGTCCGCCGCGGGTCGGAAGAACTGGTGGCGGGGAAAATAAACGAAGCGATTCGTTCGTTCGAAGAAGCGATCAAGCTGCAGCCCGCCGCGAAAGCGCATCTCTGGCAACTCGGGATCGCCTACTACTATGCCGAACGCTTCGAAGATGGGCGCAAACTTTTCGAGCTTCATCAAACAGTCAATGAGCACGACGTCGAAAATGCCGTCTGGCATTTCATCTGCACAGCTCGTGCGAAGAATCTAGAGGCTGCACAAAAAGCCTTAATTCCAATTAGCGGCGACGCACGGGTTCCAATGAAAGAGGTTCACGCTCTCTTCGCTGGCACGGGAACAGAGCAACAGGTCATCGAGGCTGCTTCGAAATTGGAAGATGCGGCAAATCGACAAAATGCGCTTTGTTACGCGCATTTGTATCTGGCCCTTCACGCAGAGGCCAATGGCAAGAAGGAGGCAGCGGCGGAACACATCAAGAAAGCTGCTGAAGATTACCGGCAGGACCACTACATGGGCCAGATCGCCCGTCTCCACGCCAAACTGCGCTCGCAAAAATAGCTAATTGCCGGGCAACTCCAATTCGGCGATTGCGCGCATCAATTCATCAGCCACCTGTTGGTAAATTTCTTTAAGTCGTTGTTTGGTGCACGTCTTTGCTTCTTCGCGCAGTTCAGAGAAGTTCATCGGCTTACCGAAGCGAACTGCAACACGACGAGGCCGCGGCACCTTGTGGTGACGGTTGAACGCTTCGAACGTCCCAAAAACCCGCACCGGAACGACCGGAGCCTCCGACTTTATCACGGTAAGCCCGATTCCTGATTTTGCTTTTTGCAATGCCCCGTCTGGTGAGCGGGTTCCTTCTGGAAATAGAATAATTGCTCCGCCACGCACGAGCCGGTCGAAGATCGCGCGCAAG
>DASVNK010000069.1:0-19079 GCA_036383895.1 Verrucomicrobiia bacterium
ACAAGTGATGGGCAACTCTAATACACAACCGCGGGTTCTCCATGGCGAAAACCCCTCACCCTACCCTCTCCCCTGCGGGGAGAGGGAAGTAGCGGGCGGCTCAGCCACTCTGCTCGCTCCGAAGAAAGGCTTCATCTGCCCCTCAGTTCGCACAAGGGGGGGGAAGTATTGAATGCGGCGTGAGAATCAAAAGATTACCGCAGAGGTCGCAGAGAAGAGAACGTGGCGTGTTGTGACCATGTTTTGCGGAACCCCTTCAGGGTTCAACTTTTTTTTGAACGTTTACCCAGGGTAGATCGTTCCGATCAACCCTGGGCTTTGTTGTGGAACCCCGTTGGGGTTCGGGGCGTCGGTGGAAGGGAGCGCGGTGAGGGGGTTGCGTTTGGCGGCGCGGAGTGCCTCTCGCTGATGCATTAGGTCAACGCGTTCGGCTTCCGGAGTCTCGGGGGAATTGATGGCGAGAGATAACTCCGCGAACTCGGCGTCCAGGCTTTGATTTCGGAAGCGCAGGACGAGGTCCATCAACTGCTGATTCGGGTTGGGAATCGGGCGATCTTCGGCGAGTGCCTCGGTCACAAGGGAGCGGGCTTGATCAGAATTGACGCGGTGGAGGATGGCCGCGGGTTGGACAGGATGGCCATCTTCCAGGAGGAGGCGATGTTCGACGATTTCCCGGACGATTGGGTTGGCGATCCATTCGGGGTGCAAATGCGCGCGCGTCCAATTGAGGGTTTCGTCGCTATAGAGGAGAATCTTCAGCAGCCAGAACTCCTGGGGGTTCGGACGCCAGGAATTATCGACAGGAGCCGGTTCTTCGGATTTTGGTTCGGGGCGGGCCCACGTTTTGGGAGCGGCGGCTTTGAAGCGTTGCAACGCGGAGAGGGCATTGATGCCAAGGCGCGCAGCGGTTTTTTGGGCGTAGCGGTCGACGAGGGTTGGGTCGCCGGTTTTCTGGACGGCTTCGGCCATACCGGTGAGGACGGCTTGCTGGCCTTTGTCGGAACGGATGTCGTTCACTTTGCAGAGGCGCGCGAGATAGTAGTCGAAAAAGCCTTCGGCGTTTTTGATGAGGTCTTCGAAAGCGGGAGCACCAAAATTTTTGATGAAGGAATCGGGATCGTGTGGGGCAGGGATGGTGGCGACCCGAATGGAGAGGCCGGAGCCGAGGAGATCGTCGAGGACGCGGACGGCGGCTTTTTGGCCGGCTTCATCGGAATCGAAACAGAGAACGACTTCGTTGGCGTAACGCTTGATGATGCGGGCGTGTTCCGCGGTGAAGGCTGTGCCTTGCGGCGCGACCATGTTGGTGACGCCGGACATGAAACAGGAGATGAGATCAAGCTGGCCTTCGCAGACGATGGCGAATTGCTTTTCGAGGATGTGGCGCTTGGACTTGTCGAGGCCGAACATGACGCGGCTCTTGATGAAGAGGGGCGTTTCGGGAGAGTTGACGTATTTGCGCTCGTCGGTGCTGCCGGGGAGGACGCGGCCGCTGAAGCCGATGACGCGGCCCTGGTCGTCGCAGATGGGGAACATGAGACGACCGCGAAAGCGCGCGTAGTAGTCGGAGCCACCTTCCTTCTTAAGGGCGAGGCCGGCTTGCTCGACCGAATCGAGCGCGAAGTTTTTCGATTTGGCCCAGTTGACGGTGTCGTCCCATGAATCCGGAGCGAAGCCGAGACGGAAGAGTTTTACCGCTTCATCAGAGACACCTCGTTGCTGAAGATAATCGCGGGCGTTTTGTCCAGCAGCATCGGAAAGCAGGCAAGCGTGCCAGCGTTGGGTGATCTGTTCATTGATTTCGAAGAGGCGGTCTTTAACGAACTTGTTCTGCTGGTAGTTGGGATCTTTTTCGAATTCGAGCGGAATGCGGGCGCGTTCGGCGAGGCGTTTAACCGCTTCCATGAAATCGAGGGATTCGTATTCCCGGACGAAGGTGAAAACGTCGCCGCCTTTGTGGCAGCCGTAACAGTGGAACGTTTGCTTGCGCGGGTTGACGTGAAAGCTTGGAGTGCGTTCGCGGTGGAAAGGGCAGAGGGCGGTGAAGCTGACGCCGGCACGCTTCAGGGGAACAACAGCACCGATGACATCGATGATGTCATTGGCAGCGCGGATTTGTTCGAGTGTTGCTGGCGAGACCAGGCCGGCCATTCAGGCCGACGTTACCGCTTCCCGAGGACCTCATCAACAGCGGCTTCACGGCGGCGGCCGATTGAATTTGAGGGAGGTGGGGTGTCCGAACCAGCGATCGGCTTGACCATCTGGCCCTTGAGATTGTTTTTGATGAACTGGCCGGAATAGGATTCGTGGAAGATACTTTGCTGGAGCGAGCCGATGGTGGGGAAGGAAATGGAACCGAAATTATCCTGCTGCATCTTCGCGGTCGCGAGGCGTTCCGCGTCTGAAATGTATTTCGCGTGCAGGAATGAGAGAGCAAAGATCAGGATACAAAGGCAACGAACGCTCCCGGCGAGCATACCGAGGTAATATTCAAATCTGCCAAAGGCGTCCGAATGGACGAGTTTTTCGCCGACCTGCCGCTTCACCATCGAGAACACGAGTTTAATGGTGAGAGCGACCAGGGTGTAAGCCAGCAGGTTGGCAATAAAGAGGGAAAAGGCACCGAACCCTGCAATCCTTTTTCCCAGCGGGGTGTAAAGGAGCGCGCCGAGCACGACGATCAAGAGCCATTGCAGCACATCGAGAATCTCCTCGGACATGCCGCGTTTACGGCCGCGAATGATGCCGTAGGCGACCAGCGCGAGGACCACCAGGTCGAACCAGGTTAGTTGGAAAGTGGCTAACTTCATGTCTACAGAGTTTCTCAAGTGGCACGAGGCAATTTCCGCGCCAAAGTCCAAATTGATCATCGGCAGAAAGACGCCTAGGCTTGAGGCATGCCGATCTACGAATACGAGCTATGTGACGGCGACTGTAAGGTTTGCGGCGGAAAGTTTAGCCTCAGGCGCCCCGCGTCGCGACCGCCATTGACGAATTGTCCGCTCTGCAAAAAGGCGGTTCGGAAGATGATTTCGCAGGTGAATTCGCCGACGAAACTGAAGCCATTATCGATTTCCGACGCGAAAAGCGCCGGGTTTACCGTTCTCAAACGGGTAGGGAAGGGCGAATACGAACGGCAGTAACGGCTGTGCGGCGGGATGGACAGTTGTCACAGGCGAGGCCCTTAAGCATCCTGACCGTGTTTGTCGCCGATGCTGCAGGTTAGTCCAGGAAAGAGGCGTTCGCGCGGTTTCACTTTGATTGAGTTACTGGTGGTGATCGCGATTATCGCGATCCTCGCCAGCATGCTCCTGCCAGCATTGTCGAAGGCCAAATTGAAGGGCCAGCAGATCAGTTGCCTAAATCATCTGAAGCAATTGACCCTTTGCTGGACGATGTATGCGGACGACAACGACGGTCGTCTGGCGCCGAACAATGTGAAAGGCGCACTCGGGAACCAGTCCAGCGACGATTCGTGGGTGGTGGGAGATGCACGGCTGGATCAAACGACCACGAATCTTCAAAACGGGAAGCTCTTTAAATACAACCAATCGGTGCGGATCTACAAATGTCCTGCTGATCGAACCGTCGCCACTGGCTCAAGGAATGTTCCGCGCACGCGGAGTTATTCAATGAGCACCGGCATCGCGCACGAGAACCGGACGAAGGGCATTAAATATGTGCAGACATTCAATCAATTAACCGATCCGAGTCCAGCGCTGGCGACGGTGTTTCTCGATGAGGATGAGTATAGTATCCAAAATGGCGCGATCGGGATTGAGCCCCAGGATTATTACCACTGGAATTTGCCGGCGAGCCGGCACGGATATGGCGGTGTGCTGACTTTTGCGGACGGGCACGCGGAGCTTTGGAAGTGGCTGGATAGTTTTATCGCGGACGGCGCGAAGGAGTTGAAGAAACGGTTTATAGCTGATCCCAATAATGCAAACGTGACGGTGCCAAGTTCGGCGAAGGATCGCGATTTACGGCGATTGAAGACAACTGTGCCGCCGATACCTGGCAGAACTCAGTAGAATCCTGTTCTCCTCTGAAACCGCTCGGACGGAGCCTCGCGCCACCGTTGATTGGTTAGAGCATTCCGGACGCTTTCCGGCCGACCCAGTAGATTGAGAGGAGGGTAAGGATGAGGCCACCCCACCATGGGCTGCTCCAAATGCGGATGCGTTTCTCGAGATCCCTGGGTTCGGGAGCGACGGTGATTTGCTGGACGATCTGTTCGAGGCCGGAGATGAGCGTGCTGTGGCCGCCGCTGAGCGCGGAGATTTCCGCCAGAATAGATCGATTGATCGGCTTTCCGATTTCCTCGACGGTGCGTTGCTGAACGGTTAACTCGGTCTCCAGTTTTCGGTTTTGTTTCGGGGCATCCAGCACGAGTTTGTAGCGGCCCGCTTCGCTGGGTTTAAACTGGCTTTTAAAAACTCCCCAACCTCCTTCGACGCTCGTTAAACGGAGATGTTCGGCACGGCCGGAGGGTGAAGTGATCGAAACGGTGACCGGACCCTGCTCAGCAGGAAATCCTGCCGAGTCGAGAACGGTGGATTGCAGGAAGACGGTGTCATTTGGCTCGGGACGTTCTGGACTGTAGGCGAGACGGACGCCTTCCTTTCCAGCGAGATGCCGTTGGTGGGCCATCCAGCGAACGACCTGGCTCCAGAATCGGTAATGATATTTATCTTCCACGCCGCGGCGCCAACGCCAGGCGCTGTCCGTGCCCATGAAAAGAATCTTGCCGGTGCCAGCCGAACGGGTCGCGAGCAGCGGCATGCGGCCGGAGGCATTGCGAAGCGAGGAATGGACCGCGAGAACCTCCGCGCCCGGACGGCTTTTCTCCACGGCGGCGCTCCAATAGAAACCGGGAAGCGCTTGCCAGAGTTGTGCGTTGAGATTGTCGTCCGCTTCGAAGCGGGTGAGGAAATGTCCTTTGCCGGCCGTGGTCAAAGTCAGGACCGCTTCATTTTGCAGGATCTGGCCATTGGGTTTCGAGCTGTCGAGGATCACTGGAAGTAAATCTTTCAGCGGACTATCCGCGAGAGTGAGTTGGCGACCGCGGGAGCCGGGAAGGAAAATGAGGCCGCTGGATTGTTGCTCGACCAGGCCGCGAATTAATTCGCAGTGGGCCTCAGAAAGTTCGCCTTCGGCGAGGCCGACATCGCCGATGAAAATCACATCGTAGCGGGAAATTGCTTCGCGCGTGTTCGGAAAGGCCGGGAGGTAGTCACGTCCACCGCCAGCTTTCATCCCTGGATGAAATAGAATGGAATGAACCTGCACACCCGGATCACGGGCGAGGGCGTTGCGGAGGTAGCGATATTCCCAGCGGGGGAGAGAATCGACCACCAGCACCTGGAGCTTTTCGACGCGGACGGAGACGCGGAATTTCTCCTCGTTGTTTTCGGGAATCAGTTCACCGGGTTGAACAGGCAGACGGAGGGTGAGCGAAACATCACCCACGTTGCGCGGATACCAGAGGACGGTGTCCTGGAGAATGCCGCGAGCAGGTATTACGATTTCCTTTTTTACCTCTTCCCTGGTGCCGTCATTGAGCACGACCGTCGTTTTGACGTCGTTCGTGAGGTGGCTGCGGATGGTGAACGGAATAGTGATTTGTTCCCCAAAAAGCCCGTAAGACGGAGGCGTCACCGAGGTGAGCGCGACATCCGGCAGCGGCGTCTCGCTGCCGACACCAACGGCGAACACCGGAACACCGCGCTCGCGATATTGAGCCGCAGCGCGCAGTGGAGAACCGCCGATGTTCCAATCGCCATCGGTGAGTAAAAGGACAGCTTTCAGGTTTGCTTCGCGAGTGAGTGGACGTTCGAGGGCGGCGTTCAGGTCCGTGCCAACGACTGCGACAGAATTCGTCGCTGGTGAATTCGTATTGGCGAGTCCACCGAATTCATCAATCACAATGCGCGTTCTCCCAACGATCGGTTTCCAGAATTCGTTGGTGAGTTGCTGCTCAATCCATTTCGCGCGGGTTTGGAGATTGGTCGCAGTTTGAACGTCGCGCGTCGCCATGCTCGCGGAGCGGTCGACCAGGATGTGGACTTCCGGTTGGTCTTTGCTTTTGACCACCTGAACAACTTCCGGGCGCAACAACGTAAAGCCGAGCAACGCAACGAGGAGGAGGCGCAAAGTTTCCAACCAGGCGACCGTCTTCTGGCGACCGCTGCGTTTCCAATTTAGATACGAAATCAAGGCCGCGCTCGCGAAAATGATGATCGCGAGCGTTACCACAAGCGGTGAAGCGCCGAAGGACCAGTTCACGCGGCCACCTCTTGCGGTTCGCGAATGGGCGCGCGCGGTTTTGGAGAGTTCGCCGAGGGCTCGCGAGTGTTCGGCAGGATCAGAATCCCTTCAGCGATGAGAAACAGCAGCATCAATGTGAGAAACATGCGCCAGACTTCACCTTGTAAGCGATCGGTTCCGCCGCTTCGTTCTTCATGCAGCCGAAAAGGTAAATTGCCGAAGAGTCGTCGTGCGGTGTCGGCCGGAAGTTGCGCAAGGTTGTTTTCCGATGCGGGCCGATTCACCGCCACGAAACGTCCGGAGACATTGTAAACGCCGGCGTGCAGGCGAGGATCGGAAGAGTCAGGCGAAGATTGATCGACACGGTTCCAATCGGTGACTTCGGTTCCTGCAAGATCGGCGCTCTCCACCATGACGGCGCGGTTTACGCGACGCGCGCCCGTGGCCAGCATGCGTTGCAACATTGGCACGAGCACCGCTCCATCGCTCAGCGTCGACCAGGTCGGCTCCGGCCCAGTGGCACAGAAATAAACTTCACCTTTACCCAGAGCTTTGCGCACGAGAAACGGCGCACCATCTTCAAAGGTGGCGAGTGCCGCGCCGGAACCGAGGATGGCCGCGCGTTGTGAGACTTCGAGCGTCTTCAATGGGACACCGTAACCTTCTTCGGTTTTCGCCAGAGGTCCTTCGAGATCATTCCATTGGCCGATGGCGAAGAGAGAATTGGTGGGGGCGGTGGAAAGTTGGCCGAAGCTCAATCCGCCAAAGGAAAAGTTTTGGCCAGTGGACGGAAAAACGACGAGGGCACCGCCAGAATTCACAAACTCGTCGAGAATACCTTGAGCGCCGCCGCCCAAGGTGCTCGCGTGCCATACGATCAACGATACATTGGTGAGCGGCACACCGGTAAAATTGTCCGGAGCGACAACCTGAGCCCATTCATCTGGGGGGCGGGAAAGGTCGGAAGCGCCGAGTTGAAGAGGCCGGGTGACGGCAGGCGATCCGGAACTTACAACGATCGCGGTGGGTGTGGCTTGGGCGCCGTAAGCAAAAAAGAGCCGGTTGTCCGAGGGATTCGCATCCGCGCCGATTTCAACGTAGCCCCAGCCGTTTTCATTCGTTCGCGACGAGGTTGAGGCGCTCGGCAGTGGGAAATTGTTTCGCCAGCGAAGCGATTGGCCGGTGATCGTGAGTTCTGCCTGCGAAGAACTGCCGCCAAGATTCCATTTGAGGGCGACCGGCTCGTTTGCGATTTGAGTTTGTTCCAGGTCAACAACGACATTCAATTGGCGCGTGTCGCCGCGACTTCGGCGAATCGCGTCGACCAGGCTGACGGAAACGTTGCGCGTGGTCGGTTGATCAAAGGTCAAAAGGCGAAACCGAACTTTCTGCTTGAGCGCGCCGAACTGCGCAGTGATGCGTTCCCATTGCGAGTCATCGGGTGACCAGTTGCTTTCCTGGAGGTCCGAAGCGATCCACACTTCGGAGGCGCCGGATTTGGATTCACTCAAATATGCGTAGGCGCGTTGCAGCAGAGCGGGAATATCCGCGCGCGTGTCGGTTCTACCGGTGAATTGCGCGTGTGCCAACGAAGTGAGGCTCGGCAGTTCTTGCGGGGTTTGCGTCGCGCTGTCGAGCAGCACGAGGCGCGAAGACTGGCCGAAGGATTTTAATGCGTCGGTCCAAAGTTCAATTACTTGTTCGCGACGCGATTTTCCCGAAGTTCCAGAAATTGTTTCCATACTGGCGGAGCGATCAAGGATCAGAACGATCGCCTCCGGAGCTGGCGAGAGTGCCCAACCGAGCCACCCTCCGGCGAGAGGACGGCTTAAAAAGAAGATGAGCGCGACGACGGCAAGCACGCGGAAAAGCAAAATGAGAAACTGTCGCAGCTTTGCCTGGCTGATGGAGGTTTGGTTCGCGGCGCGCAGAAAGCGCATCGCGGCCCAGGGTTGCGGGCGGTGACGCAGCCGATTCAGCAGATGAATGATGATCGGAATGAGCAGCAGGGGCAAACCCCAGAGAATGAACGGCTGGAGGAAAGTCATGCTGCGGTCACGAAGTGGAGGAAAGTTGAGCGCGTTCGACGAGGAAGTCAGCCAAAACGCGTTCGTAGCTTTGATCTGTGGTGACGCGGCGATAATCGGCTTTGAACTCGCGGCATCCACCCATGATTCGCGAAAGAAATGCGTTCAGTTCCGCCAGGTATTGCTCACGAATGAGCGAGGGTTCCGTCACCAGGCTGCCGTTGGTCTCGAGATCGACGAAGCGGACCGGCCGATCAAACTCGAATTTTAACTCTGCGGGATCGAGCAAATGGAACACGGCCAGATCGTGTTTCTTAAAGCGGACATGTTGGAAAGCGCTGAGCAATTCTTCCGGATCGTGGAAGAGATCGGAGAAAACAGCGATCAAGGCGCGCGGCCGAATTTTTTCCGCGAGGTCGTGCAGCGCCGAAGAGAGATTTGTTTCACCTTTGGCTTCGGTTGCGACGAGCGTGTCGGTGATGAGCTGGAGATGCGTGGGCGTGCGCCTCGGGGGAATTTCGGTGGGTGCACCTTGGCGCGCTACAAGCAGGCCCGCGGCATCACCCTGGTTGATCACCAGATAAGCGAGGGTAGCGGCCAGGCGCCTCGCGTAGTCCAGCTTCGAGCCGTGCTGAAAACTGAAGCGCATTGAGCCGCTGAAATCGACGACCAGATAGCAGCGAAGATTGGTTTCGGCCTCGAACTCCTTGAGGTAAAAACGATCGGTTCTGCCGAAGACGCGCCAATCGAGCCTGCGGATGTCGTCACCCGGAACGTAGTTCCTGTATTCGGCGAACTCGACACTTGAACCACGATGCGGGCTTTTGTGATGGCCGGAAATCGATCCTTCCATCGGGTGATGCGTCGCGAGCGGTTGCGCCATCAAGCGTGAGAGTACCTGCGGTTCCAGCAAGCTCTTGGAGTTTGAAGGCGGAGTCGCCGGCGCGTTATTGGACGGTTGATCGGCCACGCTTACCTGCTCGTTTCGGCTTCTCCGCGCATTTCGCCGACGAGACGATCAATGATGAACGGACTGGTGATCCCCTCGGCTTGCGCGTGGAAGTTCGTGAGGATGCGGTGAGTGAGAACAGGCTGTGACACTGCTTCCAGATCTTCCATCCGCACGAGGTAACTGCCCTGTAGAACGGCATGAGCCTTCGCGCCGCGAATCAAGTATTGCACTGCACGCGGCCCCGCGCCCCAGGTCACCCATTTCTTCACCGATTCGGAAGCGTCGTCCGACTTTGGCCGCGTTTTTCGCACCATGCTGACGGCGGCGTCGTAAATGTGATCGGGAACAGGAACACGTTGAACGACTTCCTGGAAATGCAAGACCTGTTCGCCGGTGACCAGCTTGTTCAGTTTTGCTGGAGCTGCCCCGGTGGTTTCGCGTGCGATGCGGCGTTCCTCTTCGAGACTCGGATAATCGACATGAATAAAAAACATGAAACGGTCGAGCTGCGCTTCGGGAAGAGAATAGGTGCCTTCCTGCTCGATCGGATTTTGCGTCGCGAGCACGAAGAACGGCGAGGGTAGCGGAAACATGCGGCCAGCAACCGTGACCCGATGTTCCTGCATCGCTTCCAGCAGCGCGCTCTGGGTCTTCGGCGGGGTGCGGTTGATTTCGTCCGCGAGAACGATGTTCGCGAAGATAGGACCCTTGACGAAATGGAAAGCGCGTTTACCGGGCTGATCGGTTTCCTGGAGAATGTCGGTGCCGGTAATGTCACTCGGCATGAGGTCGGGAGTGAATTGGATGCGGTTGAACTCCAGCGACATCACCTGGGAGAGCGAATTGACGATGGTGGTTTTCGCGAGGCCGGGAACTCCCATCAACAGCGCGTGGCCACGCGCAAGGATGCAGATGAGCAACTGCTCAATGACATCCTGCTGGCCAATGATGACTTTGGCAACTTCGAGGCGCATCTTTTGCCAGAGATCGCGCAACTGATTTATCGATGCGACGTCCCCGCTGGACATTCCGGACGTGTTGGGGGCTTCCCCCGCTACATTCTGCATATTAACGGTTTCTCAAACTGGGTTGGTTGCTAACCTTAATGGCTGGGGGGGCAAGGTCAATTTCGAGGGCGATTTTATTGAAGCGAGATTCTGGAGATGTCGTTACTTCAGTTCCCCCTCGATCACGACGGGTCCAGCGACAGTAAAATCGACGCGAGTTCTGGCCGCGTTGATCTTTATATCAAACGCGAGGCGCTCGCCTTGTTTTTCGACGAGCCAAACCTCTCGCCGGTAACTCGGTTGTGTTTCGAAGATGCGCACCTCAACGACCTTTGGTAATTCGTTAAGTTTTTTGGCGATGGTTCGCTCGATATCCGCGCGCAAGGTCGCATCGGCGGCGGTTTGCCCGACGGGCATTCTTCGTAGAACCAGAATGAGCCGTTTCTCATCTTCCTCGATCGCGTATCGATACGGGCTTTTCGCCAGGTCGAGATCAAGGTTAAGGGTCTGGGCGGCATCTTTGAGTTCTTTATTGCTGGTGCATGCACCTGTCAGCAGAAGCAAGGCGCATGCGGAGAAGATGTTTAGGACATTCATTTTCGCTGGCGGAAGTTAACTTGAGAAATTGGAAATGAGAACGCCGAATTGATCCAAGACTTTTAGTTGTCGCGGAACTGTCGGTGGCAAGAGGTGCAGGTTTTAGAGATCGAGTCGAAAGCGGCTTCGAGGTGGGGGCGGAGTTCAGACGTGGCCTCCGTGACGTGTTGACGGAGAAGTTCTTCGGCGGTTTTCGCTTCCGCCTCGGCTTTTCGGAGGAGGGCAAGGAAGTTTGTGCCACGTTGGGCGGAGTCGGCGAGGCGTTGGCTTTCGCGATAGTGTTCCCAGAGGATGACGGCCTGGTTGGCGGGTTTTAGGTCAGGATTGTTTTTTGGAGTTTCGTACCCGGCAGCGCGGATCGATTTGAGGTTCTCCCACGTTTCGTCGATCGCGACCATGGCGTCGACCAGGCCCGAAACTCTGGCTGTTTCAGGGAAGTGCGAGGGATGGGCGCTGAGTTGGTGAGCCGAAGGTCGTTTGAACTGGCGGACGGTTTGGTAAAGGGCGGGGTAGTTGGTGGAGGTGCCGGCGGCGTGGAGCCATTGTTCGGCTTGTTCGGCTGACCAATTATCCTTGGTTATGCAAAGGAGGGCGGCGGCAGTTGGCCCGCGGTGCTTGCCGTGGTGGCAGTGGACGTAAATGGGTTGGGGAAGTTCAGTGGAGGCTTTGGCGAGAGTGAGTTGGAGATTTGTGCTAATACCGTCGTAACCGTGGGGGAGGTGGATGTAGCGGAGACCGAATTTTTTGGCTGCGGCGACGTTCGGTTGCGCTCCGTCGACGGAAATGAGGGTCTTAATGCCGAGTTTGGCGAGGGCTTCGAAAGCGGATTCGTTTTCGGGAGTGCTGCCGGAGTACACGTTGGTCCCGAGAAGATAAAGGTTGTGGATCCCGGGAGGATCGGCAACGGGTTTGGCTCCGGGCGAGGATTCTTTGGGTTCGGTGCTAAAGCAGAACGCTGCGGTGACGGTTAGGGCTAACAATTTGAGTAGGTGCTTCAACGCGGAGTTAGACTGATTGGTGGGCCAAGTGTTTCAGTTTTTTGTGTTTGGATGAGTTTGGCCGGAGAGAAGTGAAGTGCAAGTTCGAGTTTCGCATGGTCGAAACTCTTCTCCAGGGCGGGATAGAGGCGCGAGGATTAGCTGGCGTGGAGCTGCGAGCTTTTGTGAGAGGCAGAAGTGGGTGTTGAATCGGCCTGGTGATGGAGCTCGGCGGCGCGTTTGGCGGAAAGTCGAATGAGAATGCGGGTTTCGTCTGGGGAGAGCGAGTCTGAGGTGCGGCGTTTGAGCAGGGTTTCGAGTCGGGTTCGTTCGGTTTTTTTCATGTGCCGTCGCGCAAGGTTTAAGCGGCAGGGGTCCTGTTACGGGTATGGGAATAATCTAAGACCAGCCGAACGGTTCGTCTACTCGTAACCGTACTGAATTGGCCGGGCTAAACTGCGACTGGCGGAGTCCTCGTCGCGGCGAGCCTGCAATGATTAAACGAGCGTGACCCAGCTTTCTGGGGTGGTATCGCAGCTCATTGGGGCAGTACACCCCGTGTAAGTAGGGAGATTATCACGGGAGGCGGACTGCTCCATTTTGGTGAGGAGCGAGTGAAGTTGTTGAAGCGCTGAAGGATTTGCAATGGCGAGTTCGACGAGAGATTCTTCTGAATAACCCCAGATGTTCATAACGGGACGATCCACTGCATCGGGTACGCCAAACGGGTTCAAACTGCCGTGACTGAGGCGCTTTTCGGACGTTCCCTGAGTGGGAGGCGGACATGAGCGCGAATCTGAAACTACAGGTTCAGAACTCATGTTCCATTTACGTGAATGCCCGAGGGAGATGTTCAGGGTAGCGCGGAAGTGACGGGAGACGAGTGGTGAGTGATTAGTGAGTGAGCAGGATTCTTCTTTATGGTAGCGCAGGCAGAGCATTTGAAACGTCCGGAGCAGCAGCCGCAGCCGGGGCCGCAACAACAGCCGCAGCCCGGGTTGGAAAACCGGATGAATCCGAAACCGATGGATGAGGATCCTCGGTACAAAGGGAGCGAGAAGTTGAAGGGGAAGGTGGCGCTGATTACCGGTGGCGACAGCGGGATTGGGCGCGCGGTGGCGATTGCGTTTGCGAAGGAAGGGGCGGATTGCGCGATCGTTTATTTGCCGCAGGAGGAGGAGGACGCAGAGCGGACGCGGGCGCGATTGGCGGAGCTGGGGCGGAAATGTTTGAAGGTCCCGGGCGATTTGGGCGACGAAAAGTTTTGCGCGCAGGTGGTGGAGCGGACGGTGCGGGAGTTGGGGCGGCTGGACATTGTGGTGAACAATGCGGCGGAGCAACAGGTGGGCGAAGGGATTGAGGATGTGGAGCCGGAGCAGTTGGAGAAAACGTTCCGGACAAATTTTTTCAGCTTCGTGAATTTGACGCGCTCGGCGGTGAAGCATTTGAAGCCGGGAAGTTCGGTGATTAATACGACCTCCATCCAGGCGTATCGTCCGAAGCCGAAGCTCATGGATTACGCGAGCACCAAGGCGGCGATTTTGAATTTTACCCGGTCGTTGGCGACGGAGTTGGCGGAGAAGGGTATTCGAGTGAACGCGGTTGCTCCAGGTCCGATCTGGACGCCGCTGATTCCAAGCACGTTCCCGCCTGAGCAGGTGGAGAAATTCGGCAAGGATACGCCGTTGAAACGGCCTGGGCAGCCGTGCGAGGTCGCGCCGTCGTTTGTTTTTCTCGCGAACGAGATCGACTCTTCCTACATCACTGGGCAGGTCCTGCATCCAAATGGTGGTGGAGGAATGTTCTCCTGATGGGTTGCAGGAGGGGTGCAAACTGCACGAAAGTGCAAATGCGCGGACGCTGCTGAGAAGTGGCGTCCGCGTTTGTTTCGCGAGCTGAGCCAAGGTCTCAATTCTCTGTTCCTGGGTGTTTTTTGTGTTCATAATATTGTAAGTGATTGATCGTCAGTAAATAAGGATTTCGGAGCTGTGTGTGCGCAAGGTGTTTTTTGTGTGTGAGCTGTGTGTGAGCTGTGTGTGAGCTGTGTGTGAGCTGTGTGTGAGCTGTGTGTGAGCTGTGTGTGAGCTGTGTGTGTGCCGGGTGTGTTTGGATGAGCAGGAGAAGAGGCAGTTCGCCGGTTGCGGACAAGCTGAGCCTGTCCGTCGCGGGTCTTTGGTGGCCACTTGGCTGAGGTGGGCGAACAGGAGACTCGAGGTCGAGGCTTTTGTTCGGACACGGACCGAGTGACCACGAATGGTTATTCGTGATCATGGGACGAATTTAGCAAAAGAAGGCGTTAGTGTCAACTTGCATTGTGCACACAGGTCTCTCGCCTGCGGGGAGAGGGTCTCGCCTGCGGGGAGAGGGAAGTAGCGGCGTTCGTCACCTGTTCAATTCGCACCCGGTCGCGGAACCGTAGTGGTGTCTTCCTCGAAACGGGTGTGCTACATTGGGGAGATCCGGACGAGGTTCGCCGTACCCGGTTAAGACAAGACGACGAGAACACAACGTATGTCTTGGATTCTTTTAATTTTAGCCGGCCTGCTCGAAGCCTTTTGGGCAGTAGGACTTAAATTCACTGACGGTTTTACCAAACCGATTCCATCGATTCTCGTCGGCAGCGCCATTGTCGCCAGCATGGTTTTGCTCGCCATCGCGGTTCGCGATCTTCCGATTGGGACTGCTTATGCGGTGTGGGTGAGTATTGGAATACTCGGTGCGGCGATTGCTCAGCCGCTTATTTTCAAGCAGCCAATGAACGCGATTCAGGTTTTCTTTCTGGTGCTGCTGCTCGTGTCTGTCATTGGACTGAAGGTCACCACTGAGTGAAGCGCGAAGAAATAGCGCCGCGCCGCAGTTTTTCTATTCAATCGCCATCGCAGAACTCCACATACTGCGCGATCAAACGTGCTGGGTAGTCATCATGGTGTTCGTTCACGTATTGCGCTAGCGGTGAGTAAAAGGCTTGGAACGCGTTGGAAAACCAAGAGTGCCGAGCTCCGCCCTTTTCGTAAATGAAGACTGCTGGTCCAACACTCAGAATGTAGAGAACGGGGATCGCGACGCAGACAAGCGCAAGTATTCCGATTTGTTTTGTAATTCTTCGCTGGTCGTTCATCGCTGAGACGCAGGAAAGCTTTAATTCTCGTGAAGCCTAATCCTCCGATACTCCATTTGCCCGCGATCGCCTTCGAGGCCGATGGGGCCGGTCTCGGGGACTTTCAGGGCGGCTTCGAGAACTTCGCCGTTGCAGGTGCAATGGGCCACGCCGTCTTTCACGACGACGACCATTTCGTTCCAATCCTGCGGTTTGTAGTTTTTTAGCTCTTTGTAAGGGCCGGCGATGGGGTAATCGCGGCATTGCAATTGCGGCTTACGAATGAACACGCCGCTGTCGGCGTTGGGCGTCGCGCGGAATTCGAGCTTGAGCGTGAAATCTTTGGGGAACTCTTTGGTCGTGTAAAGTTGTTGGATGCGGCTGTATTCGGGCGGGGTGGTGACGATTAGCCGGCCGTTCTTTGCCACGTATCGGCCGTCTGGGCTTGATGCCTTCCCATCGAAATTATTGGTGCGAAATCCCCAACCGGTGAGGTCGCGACCGTTGAACAAACTCACGAACCCCGCCTCCGGTTTGAAATCGTCCATTTCTGTTTCGACGAAGCCGAGCGTCGCGAGCACCGGCCGAATCGCCGAGGCCCACTTCTTGTAACCCGCCTCGTTCGGATGCAACAAATCCGGGAACTCGTCCTTCTTCGCATCGCCCTGCGCATTCGCAAAGAGCGGATACGTCTCAACCAACGTCACCTGCCCATCACCATTCACTGTGGCCTTGTAAAGCTGGTTCACCTTTTTGATTTTCTCCGACGGACGTTTCTTCGATTCGCTGCTCGGGAACACCTGGCACAACACAATCGGCATCGTTGCGCTGTGTTTCTTCAACTCCGCCAAGATCAACTTCAAATTACTCGCGATCGTTTCCGGGTCCGCCCCTTCCTCCAGGTCATTCGTGCCGATCAACAACACCACACCGGCCGGATTCAACACGAGCACATCCTCCTGCAACCGAATCAACACCCCGCGCGTCGTGTCCCCGCTGATGCCGCGATTCGCGACCTTCGCGCCCGGAAAAGCGTTCCCCAGATTTTCGCCCCAACCTTGCGTGATCGAATCTCCCAGAAACACCAGCGCCTTCTGATCCTGCTGCACCCGCTCTGCCCAACCACTCCGCTTCGACTCCCACAACTTCTTAAACCAATCATACGGCCGAATCGGGCCGCTCCCCGGCAACCCCTCATCACTCGCAGGAATCGCAAACCTGGAACTCTCCTGGGCAACCGTTGTGAGTAACGCAACGCATACCGTCGCGAATAAAGTAAAAATCCGTTTCATGGCGTGGGGGCATCCTGTCGCCCCCAATCGGAATCTGCAAGACGATCCAACCTGGATCGAAACCACGTGATTGGGTCTGCTATATTGGATGCAATAAAATGATTGTTGATAGAAACAGTCCTGATAGTGTCCTTTGGCTGTCCAGAAAGAACGAATTCGAAATCTATGTCTAAATTCTTTTCAAAATCAAAGTTCCGAACGGTATTATTCGCATTCCTATTCTGCTTCGCCGCTCCATCGATCGCGCATGCTGGCGGCCAGGTTCCGTTTCGCGCCTCCTACAATCTCGAACTGGTGGCCGATATTGTTGGCCCGATTGCGACGGTTACTTCGGAAGGTTCTGCTCTGGTGTCCCACCTGGGTGCGGTTCGCGCCAACTCCATTTCCGAAACCGTGAATCTCGCCACCGGCGTCGGAATTGCCGTCCACCAGTTCACCGCCGCTAACGGCGACACGATCCGCATCGGCTTTCAATTCCTCGCTCTGCCCACTCCCGCTGGATTTGAAGTCAGCGGCGAATGGGAAATCCTCAGCGGCACCGGCCGCTTCACCGGGGCGACCGGCTCCGGCAGTTACAGCGGCGACGTCGCATTCACATCACCGGTTACCGCACTTGGAACTTTCGAACTTCTCGGAACAATCTCGTCCCCGGGCAGCCTGAAGAAGTAGCTGATTGCCTCAACGTCAGCTGCGAATCAGAGAAGTCAGTTCGCGCACACGGTGCCTCCACGCGCCGCTCGCCACGCTTCCATCTCCGCCCGGCGAATGAATCGCAAATACGCCCGGTTCTCCTCCGTCACCAGCACGCGCACGGACGGCGCCGTGCTGGAACTTCCGTTCAGCAGAGCTTCCGCAGTACTAATCCGCTTCGTTTGTCCTATTTTGGAAATAGTCGTTGTTGTCATTACCTCGTTCCTGAGGCGTTCCTGATCGAAGGTTACAAAATTAAATTTCTAAGACTCAGATCCCTCGGAGTTCGTGAATTTCATCGAGCCGGCTCATGCCCCTCTCCGTTTCTAACGCGCTACTGGAGACACCAAAGTTTCGGGGTTGTTTTCTTTATTGCCGCTCCCATGCTTCACGGTACCTTCTCGATATGCGGCCATTCCTAGTTGTCTTACTCGCTTGTCTCGCGCTCACCTGCGGTCGTGCCGAAACCTTCTACACCACTGACGCGGCCTACACACCCGGCCCTGAACCCGACACCTACCTGATGAAAGTGATCATCAAAAAGATCACCGTCAACCGTGGCACAGAAAAGGAAGAGATCGTCGTGGCTCCAGGTGTCACTTCGAAGTTTGGCCAACCCGCGCGCATCGAACTCCTCGGTGGAAAGAAAAGCATTGGCGTGACCATCAGCACATTTTACCCCAGAACCGACGACAACAACGGCGCAATCACTTGTTCCGTCGAACTCAAAGAGAAAGGCAAAGTGACTTACCGCACCAAAGTCTCCGTCAATCTCGATGTTCGTTCGTAGCGCTGGTGATACGAATGCGGTCCCGCAGTTAATGAGATTAACGTAGCCACGCTTTAAGGCCCTGCTACGATTGCGCAGCATCTTCCAATGAAATTGTCGCTTCGCCACGCGCGTTCCAATCGCGGGTTCACTCGCATTGATGCAGGCGCCATCCTCGCTGTATGCAGTCTGCTGCTGCTCCTGGTTTGGCCCGTGTTGGCTTCGAATCAAATCGCTTCCAATCAAATCGCTTCCACTGGAATTTCGTGCCTCGGAAATATCGGTCAACTCACGCGCGCCTGGCAGCTATATGCAGCGGACAACAATGAAGAACTGGTGGGTAACTTCCGCTTCCAGGAAACGGGGCAAACAATCTCTGCCGGCACGTTCCTGAACTGGACGCATAACAACATGGATTGGTCAACGAACCCGTCCAACACGAATCGAACGTTAATGGCGAGGAGCAGGCTGTTCCCGTATCTGCAAAACACGAACAGCCCGTTCAAATGTCCAGCGGATCAATTTCTCAGTTCAATCCAGCGGAACGCTGGCTGGACCAGCCGCCTCCGCAGTTACTCGATGAACGGCTTCCTCGGGCCCAATGCCGCAGCTACCAACGACGTGAGCTACCGAGGAGAAAACTGGATGGTTCCGGGCTACCGGCAATTCATCAAAACTTCGGCCATTCCCAGTCCAGCGCGGACCTACGTTCTCATCGACGAACATCAGGAAAGCATCAACGACGGTTACTTCATCACCGATCCTACGCGCATTTCGTGGGTTGATGTGCCCGGACCATTTCACAACGGAGGCTCGGGAATTTCGTTTGCCGATGGTCATGCCGAAATCCATGTCTGGCTCTCTCCAGTGGTGGATCCATTTCGTCCGCCGACCGCAGGGCAACGCACCGATCAACTGTGGCTCGCCGAACGAACGACCGTGCGGCATAATGTGATGGCAGTTCGCAAAGCAGCCAGCGGCGCCAAAGTCGTCTGGAGCCCCTCCACCTCGAATCACCGCCTGCAAAGCAATACCGATCTCGAGACCACCGAGTGGACGGCTGTTACAGACGCGCCCGTTAAAGGCTACGGCCAGGTAGAAGTAACCACCGCCAATGAAGCTTCAGCAAAATACTTCAGGCTGGTTACGCCCTGAGTGTTTTGATTCGGACTGTAGGACTCAGGAATCAAAAAAAGCTCCCTCGTCGTGAATCAAAAGTAACTGTTATCCGCGGGAGCGATGTTCGGGACAGATACGATCGCCGACTTGCGATGATAACCGAAAACCTCAACGGCCTGATCAATGAGTTTGGCCCGATGCTTGAACCCGGCGCTCCGATAACGAGAGCGCAATTTGACCATCACTTCCGAGCGAGTTTGAACCGACATGTTTGCATCCATT
>DASVNK010000070.1:0-93232 GCA_036383895.1 Verrucomicrobiia bacterium
GGTGAGTTGCTCGCCGGTGGCAAGGCGCTCGTTGATTTTCTGGACGATGTTTGTTTTACCGTGGAGGCGCGCGAGCGGGCTGCGGGAAATGTCGAGGCCGAAGCCGCCTTCGGCGCGAGGACGGCGAATGCGGGCGAGCACGACATCGTAGGTGTCGTGGCGGAGCCATTCGGCGATTTGATCGATCTCCTGGGCGGTGAGGCCTTTGAAGGAGCGTTGGATTCTTGTTTTTTTCATAGTGGTGAATTGTTTAACGTGAAAAAGGGTGAAATGAGGTACTTACGACGGGAACAGGGGACGGAAAGGGAAACCACGAATGCACACGAATCGACACAAATGGGAACAGGCGAGGTACGCAGTTCTTGCGCGTGTTGATTTGCGAGTGGGTCACCCGGCGGGTGAATCGGAATAGAAGGCTCGCAATTGAGACCTACGGCGGCAGCCAGCGGTCTATCGAGACTTTTATTCGGAGTCGGACCGAGTGACCACGAATAGTGATTCGTGATCATACGTGGGTTTTAACAGAGTGCTTTTATTGTGTCAAGTAGTGACTTTGTGAAAGAATGGGAGGATGGGAGGTGGGTGCGAACGCCCAATGATTTAACCACCTGCAACAATCTGAACGATTTCGAGGCGGTCGCCGGGTTGGAGGGGACGGTTGGAGAATTCGGAGGGAGCGACGGCTTCGCCGTTGTGTTCGACGACGACGCTTTTGGGGAGGAGTTTTTGGCTGAGGAGGAAGGTTTCGATGGTGCAGGGGAAGGCGGTGGGAATTTGTTTGCCGTTGGCGGTGAGGTGGGCGGCGTGTCGTGTTTTTAGGCTCTCCCAGTAGCGCGATTGTATGCCCATGGCGCGTCCGAGTTCGTTAATCGCAATGAGAATGGAAGCAGGAACTTCTGCATCGTGTTCGGCGAGCTGCGTGCAAAAGTTTTCCAAAGCGATCCCAGGCTCTCCCGCCTGAACAAGTTCGATCATGCCGTTTAGTTCGCCTTGCGGAAGGAGATGATTCGCCGCTTGCAGGAGAGCAAGCAAGCGAGCCTCGATTTCGTTCAGATTCAACTTCATCGCAGCTGTGAGGCTATTCACTGAGCACCGCATCCCAATCTTTCCAAACAGGCTCGTAGCCGAGGCGTTGGAGGACGGTGGCGACTTCATCTGGCGTGCGTTCGTCCGCGATTTCGAATTGGCCGGTGGCGCCGGTGCGTTGGTGGGCGGGGATGCTCCATTCGCTGGCGTTGCCGGGGAGGATGCGTCCGCGCTGGGTGAGATGGATGTTTTCTTTGCCGGCGCCGGTGTAGCCGCCGGGTTCGGTGTGGCTGCCGGCGCTGATGTGGGTGATGCCGATGGGGAAGAGGCCGTCGCGGAGGCGGGCGGGTTCGCGGGTGGAGAGAACGAGGCCGGCGTCGGGAAAGGTGAGGCGCAGGGCGCAGATGAGTTGGACGAGCTGGCGATCGGTAATTTGGGTGAGGGGCTGGAATTCGCCGGCGTGAGGGCGCAGGCGCGGGAGGGAAATGGTGACCTGGGATTTCCAGCAGGTGCGAAGGAGATGTTCGGTGTGGAGCGCGACGCTGATCGCTTCGGTGCGCCAATCGGCCAGGCCGTAGAGCGCGCCGATGCCGAGGCGGCGGAAGCCGGCTTCGTAGGCGCGTTCGGGAGTATCGAGGCGCCAGTCGAAATTGCGCTTGGGTCCGGCGGTGTGGACTTGTTCGTAGATCGCGCGGTCGTAAGTCTCTTGATAGACGACGAGGCCTTCGGCGCCGGCTTCGACGAGCGGACGGTACTCGGCGGTTTCCATGGGGCCGACTTCGAGGGAGACGGAAGGAAATTCGTCGTGCAGCGCGGCGACGCAATCGCGGAGGTAGGTGGTGGAAACGAATTTCGGATGTTCGCCGGCGACGATGAGGATATTGCGAAAACCTTGCCGGGCGAGTTCGCAGGCTTCGCGGCGGACTTCATCAACGCTGAGCGTAACGCGGAGGATGGGGTTATCGCGCGAGAAGCCGCAGTATTTGCAGTTGTTGATGCATTCGTTGGAAAGGTAGAGCGGCGCGAAAAAGCGAATGACTTTGCCGAAGCGTTGTTGGGTGACGAGTTGGGAACGGCGGCAGAGTTCTTCGAGGTGCGGCGCGGCGGCTTCGGAGATGAGCGCGGGAAAATCGGCGAGGTTGAAGGTCGATTTGGACAAGGCATGGCGGACCGTCTCGCTGGTGGCGAGGCGCGACTGGTTCACCAGATCGGTGATGGGCAATCGGTGGAAGACCGACGAAAAACTCACGTTGGCAACGTAGCAGAAGCGCGCCGCGAAGTTAAGGAAATCAAATCAGCGCGGGCGAATGAGGAGTTCTTCAATGACCGCGCGCTCGGGAAGATTTACCGCGAGCATCACGCATTCGGCGATGTCTTCGGGTTGCATCATTTTTGCGCGCGCTTCCGCAGGCGGCGGAGAGGGGCGTTTGTCGAGGAGCGGAGTGTCGATGTCGCCAGGGAGGATCGCGCAGGCGCGGATGCCGTTGGGGCGTTCTTCGGCGTTGATCGCCTGGGTGAGGCCGACCATGCCGAATTTCGAGATGACGTAGCCGGGACCGGCTTTCGGACTCGCCTGCCGTCCGGCGTCGGAAACGATGTTGACGATGGTGCCGGATTTCTGCTGGCGCATCATCGGCAGGAACGCCTGGGCCAGGTAGAAGGCGCCGTTCAGGTTCGAGTCCATCATCAGCTGGTAATCTTCGATGGAGAGAACTTCGAGGCTGCGCTTCGGAACGTTCGTGCCGGCGGCGTTAACGAGGAGATCGATGCGGCCGAAGAGAGTCAGAACCTCCGCGGCGAGTTTGTTCGTCGCGGTAAGATCGCCGATGGTTAGCGGCGTGATGGTGCAGGCGTCAGGTTTGCCGGTGAGATTCGCGGTTTCGCGGAGAGTCTTTTCCGTGCGGCCGATCAGCACCACCGACCAGCCTTGCTGAACGAGTTTGATGGCCGTGGCACGGCCAACGCCGCTGCCTGCGCCTGTGACTACAGCTACTTTGCTCATTTACTTCAGTTCTGCGGTGAGGTTCGAAACGTCAACCCAACGCTGCTCTTTTTCGGATCGGAGCGCGGCATCAATCACGCCTTGCACGAGTGCGCCGTCGCGGAAGGAGGCGAAACATTCGCGCTGATTCCGGATCGCATTGATGAATTCGAAATTCTGGTCGTAGCGGAAGACGAAGAGCGGATCGCCCTGGCTTGGGTCGCGC
The DNA here is from genome assembly GCA_036383895.1 of Verrucomicrobiia bacterium. Lineage (GTDB taxonomy): Bacteria > Verrucomicrobiota > Verrucomicrobiia > Limisphaerales > SXQI01 > DASVNK01. The sequence goes on from DASVNK010000070.1 coordinate 3,234, forward strand.
GGCGAACCGGGCCAGACGAGGAATTCGGAAGGGATCTGTTTCGCGACGAGCTTCTTGTCGCCTTTTTTGGCTACCATGATTTCTTGCGGGCGTTGCGTGTCGTAACGAATGGAGCCTTCGGATCCGTTAATTTCGACGTAATCCTGGCTGTACATGCTTTCGTTATGGCCGGTGGCGATTTTCGAACTCTCGAGGAGGCCGGTTGCGCCGTTAGTGAAGTCCGACATGATCGCGACCCAATCTTCGAGGTCGGAAGGTTGGCCGCCGCGATTTGGGTGAACGATTTTTGTGTGCGCGACCAGGCGCGCCATCGGCCCGAGCAGCAGGTGGGCGAAATCGATTCGGTGCGAAAGCATGTCGCCCATTTCGCCGCTGCCGGCGAGTTTTGCGACCTGACGCCAACCGAGGCCGCGCGTTTGCCAATCCTGGAGGCGGCAGTTGCGGAAATGATAGGGCTGGCCGACGAAGCCCTGGTCGACCAGATGCTTGAAGTAACGCATCGCAGGCACGAAGCGGTAGGTGAAGGCGGTCATGTGCCGAACGCGGGCGGCTTCGGCGGCGCGATACATGCGCTTGGCTTCATCGAAATTCATCGCGAGCGGTTTTTCGCAGAAGATGTGTTTGCCGGCGTTGGCCGCTTCGATAGCAATGGGCGCGTGGAGGAAATTGGGGGTGGCGATGATGACGGCGTGGACATCCTGGCGTTTCAGGATTTCTTTGTAGTCGGCGCAGGTAAATTCGACCTTGGAGACCTGGCGGGCGCGTTCGAGAACTTCTGCGTTCGCGTCGCAGAGCGCGACGACTTTGACATCCGGACAGAGAGCGAGGCCGGGAATGTGGTTCTGCAGGGTGATCCCGCCGCAGCCGATGATGGCAACACCGATGGTGCTCATTTAAGGGGGTGCAGAGTAGGGCTGGGGATGGTGGGGAACAAGTCCGCAGTTGGCGCGATTTGTGGCGGCGCCGCGAATGAATTATAGGTTAGGACATTCATGAAGAAGCTTTCGGCAGTATTTACTTTCGCGCTGACGGCGATGTTCCTGGTCGGTTGCGCGACGACGAAGGTCGATTGGAATAGCAGGATCGGGCAGTACACGTATGACGAGGCGATCGCCGAATTGGGTGTGCCGGACCGGCACGCGCAATTGACGGACGGGTCGATCGTGGCGGAGTGGTTGCAACGACGGGGCGGCGCTTACGCGACTTCATTTGGGCCGAGGTGGTCGCATTATCAGTCCATCGATTTGCATGAGATGCCGGACAGTTATTTGCGACTGATTTTTAGTCCGGACATGAAATTGGCGCGGGTGGGAAGTTTTGCGCGGTAGCGGGGATGCTTGGCTGAGGGCGGCTGGATGAGGTAACTTGCGCGGGTTGAAGAAGTGGATCACCAGAACAGCGATCGTTTGCGTTTTACTCGCGGCGATCGCGCTGTTGGTTGTTCGATGGCTCGATGATGAACCGCGTTACCAGGGCCGGCGGTTGAGCGCGTGGGTGGCGGAGTTGCGGACAGGGAATTCCGAACAGCAGCAGCGCGCGGCCGAGGCGATCCAAGCGATGGGCGAGGAGGGTGTTCCGTATTTGGCGGGAGAATTGACGCGGAAGCCTTCGCCGGTCGAGAAAGCGGCGCGCAAAGTCGCGGACATTTTACCCGGGAAAATGAAAGGGCCGCTGAAGAGGATTTACAATCGGCCGAACGAAACGGCGGTGAAGTTGCAGGCGTTGCAGGCGCTGCAGACGTTGGGGACAAATGCGGCGGACGCAGTGCCTGCTGTAGCGAAGGCGCTGCGGGAACCGCAGGTTGCCTTGTCGAGCGCGGCGGGATTGGCGCTGGCGCGGATGGGGACGAATGCGGTGCCGGCGTTGGTGACGGCGCTGGATGAGGGAGATTACAACATTCGATCCGCGGCATGCCATGCGCTGGCGCAATTTCACACGAATGCCGCGCCCGGGGTTCCGAGATTAGCGAAGATCGCGCGCGAGGAAATCGGACCGATCAACGGGTATGCTTTTCACGTGCTGTCGCGGGTAGGGCGGGCGGCGGTGCCTGCGCTGATGGACCTTGCGGCGAGCACGAACGCAAACATTCGCGCCAGTGCGTTTCACGCGCTGGGCGTGATTGGACCTTGGGCTGCGGAGGCGCGGGAAGTTCTGAGGGCGGGAGCAAAAGATACGGTTCCGAACGTGCGGTGGAGAGCTGTCGAGGCGCTGGGCACTGTGGATGCGCGGTCGGTGGAAGGGATGAGAGCGTTGGGCGAGGCGTTGAATGATCCGGAAGTGATGGTGCGGGGGGCGGCGGTGAAGGTGGCGGTGATTCAGCCGATGATTGCGCGGGAAAATTTAACTCGATTGGGAGAGTTGCTGGAGGATGAATCGCCGGAGGTCAGAAAGGCCGCGGCGAAGGCGATTGGGAATTTGGGAGTGCATGGGGCGCCGCAACTCGACGCGTTGGAGCGGGCGGCGGTGAACGATTCGGAGGAGGAGGTGCGCCTGGCGGCAGCGCGCGCGATTGAAACGATTCAGAAGTCGCAGAGAATTGCCCAGGCAGCGAAGCAGGAGGGTTAGGTTGAGTAGGCCTGCTTGCGTTGGCGTTTCTTTTCCTTGTGTTTCTCGCGCTGCTGGTGGACCCAATCTTTGCAGTGATCGCGCCAGCGTTTGGCCCATTCGAATTCGGTGGCGAGGATGGCGAGCCCGGCTGGGATGACAAGGAATGCTGGGCCGGGAAGGACGATGAGCGCGAGGCCGATGAGGACGACGATCGTGCCGACGATTCCGACGAGGATTTTTTTAAGATGCGCTGTCACCGCTGCAAACTTACGCGGGAGATGAACCGGAGACTATGACCGGGTGAGATGATTGGTGTCTCGGGTCGGCCCTGTCTTTGACTTCAAAATGTTGGAAGCGTTCAGTCTTTCATAAAGCCCGCATGGACCGAGCCCAGTTACGTTAGCGGGTTAACTCTCGTGTTGAACGTGTTCTGGGAGAAGGGTGTTTTCATTACCGCTTTTCTGATCGTTGGCTGAATAGGTTACGACGGTAAAATTCCTTTTCGAAACTTTGTAACCTGCCATCCTGTTCCTCTCAGGACTGGGGTGTATGACAACTCATTTACGTCAAAACATCTGTCCGAAATGCCAATCTGCCATTCCCGCCGATGCGCCTGGTGGGCTCTGCCCTAAATGCGTCCTGGCTGGAGTCGGAACCACCGCGGATGGGTCGCTTCCCGGGCTTGGAGACATTCCCGCCGTCGAACAACTCAAATCGATATTTCCGCAGCTTGAAATCAATGAGCTGATCGGCCGCGGCGGCATGGGTTTCGTGTTCAAGGCGCGGCAGCTCCATCTGGAACGCGACGTCGCGCTCAAGCTTCTCCCCGAGAAACTCAGCACCGATCCGCATTTCGCCGATCGTTTTACCCGCGAAGCTCGCGTTCTCGCCAGGCTGAATCACCCGAACATCGTGATGGTGCACGATTTCGGACATGTTGGCGGATTCTATTACCTGCTCATGGAATACGTCGAAGGTTTAAACCTTCGCCAGGCGATGCGCATGGGAAAGTTTTCGCCCGCCGAAGCTCTCGCGATCGTTCCGAAAATCTGCGATGCGCTCCAATACGCCCACGAGGAAGGCATTCTTCACCGCGATATCAAACCGGAGAATCTCCTCCTCGATACGCGAGGTCGCGTGAAAATTGCGGATTTCGGCATCGCGAAACTCGTCGGTGAACAAACCGGCGCCGCGGTTCTCACCGGCACGGGCGCCTCCCTCGGCACACCGCATTACATGGCGCCGGAACAATTTGAAAATCCCGCTGGGGTCGATCACCGCGCGGATATCTATTCGCTCGGGGTGGTCTTCTACGAAATGCTCACCGGCGAACTCCCGCTCGGCCGCTTCAGTGCACCTTCCGCTCGCGCTGATCTCGATGATCGCATCGACGCCATTGTCATGCGCGCGCTCGCCCGCGAACGCGAACTCCGTCAACAAAACGCCCGCCAATTTCAAACCGAAGTGGAAACCGTCGCCGCTACCACGCGACCCGCCGCGCCAGAACCCGCAGCGGTAACGGGTTCTACTCTTCGCCGATTCTGGATTGCCCATCGCAACAAGTTGGCATGGTCCGCCACTGCGTTGGTTTTAATATTGATGGCATGCATCATTTTGGTCCAAGCCTCTGACCATCGCAGATTGCTCCGCCAATATTATGCGAACGCGAATGCCACCATTCCTCCAGAAGCAGTGCAAGCGTTGGAGGCCCCGGCGATTGTTGAGCCTGTTGCTTTTAACGGAACGACGCCTTTAGTCGCCGAAGACCCCGTAAAACTGCAGCGCGACGCGGAGGCCATCGCTCTCTCCCGCGAAAAATATGAAATGATCAGGGCCCGCCATTCAAATGGCACCGCTACAGATCGCGAACTCCATCTCGCCCATCGCGACCTCCTCATCACCGAAGCCCGCGGCGATGCTCTCAAAATCGCTAAAGCAGAATACGATTTCCAACGCAAGGAATTCGACCGCGCCCGCGAAACTGGTGGGCCGCAGGAAACCTGGCGAGCCGCAAGCGACTTGAGCAAAGCTCAACACGCCATCGAGATCGCAGAAGCTGGAACGAACCGGGTGGCACGCGCCCGTGCCGACCTCAGGCAGACCGAACGCGCTTTCGGGGATGCACGGAGCCTCCATCTTTCACGAGTCAATCGCGATGGGGTCGTTACAAACGCGCTCTCAGCAGAAGACCTTCGAAACTTTGAAAACGAATATCTCTACGCGAAGCAGCGCTACGAGCAACTCAAGCAGACCGAACCTTCGCCTAAATGATTCGCACTTCTGCAACCACCGAAACCGCTTCGAGCGCCTCAACTCACCTTGAGGCGCATCGCTCTGCATTCGGCGTTACGCGCTGGACCCTCGTCGTCCGCGCGAAAGGCGATTCACCCGAAGCACGCGCGGCCCTCGCCGAACTCTGCGATGCTTACTACAACGCGGTGCTCGCCTTCCTTCGCAAAGAACGGCGCAACGATGACGAAGCGCGCGACCTCGCCCAGGATTTCTTCGCGCGCATCCTGGGCGGCAGCGGCTTCGCAGGGGCCGAACAGGGTAGAGGCCGCTTCCGTTCCTACCTTCTCGGCGCGCTCAAACACTTCCTCATCGAAACCCGCCAGCGTGCCCACCGCCAAAAACGCGGCGGAGGAATCGTTCCCGAATCTCTCGACCACTCAGACAGCGATTCCTACGATGATCCATCCCTTCAAGTTGCGGATACGAACGCTGCTTCGCCCGACTCAAACTTCGATCGCGAATGGGCGCTGGAAGTGATGCGCCGGGCGCTCAACGCGCTCGAACAGGAATTTAAAGCCAAAGGCAAAGCGGATCATTTCGAGATCCTGAAACAATGGCTGGCCGGTGACACTTCGCCCACCTCGCAGGGGGAAGCGGCTCGCAAACTTGGCGTCACCGAAGGTGCTTTCAAAGTCGCGGTGCATCGCCTCCGCAAACGCTTTGGTGAACTGGTCCGCTCAGAAATTGCCGAAACCCTGCGCGACCCTGCCCAGGCCGAAGAGGAACTCGCTCACCTCATAGCGGCGCTGACATAGTTCGTGGCCGCCACGGTTCCGCGCGACTTCTTGATCTGAGCTCGTCTATTTCGCAGCGAGGGCAGGCTGAGGCGCGGGAGCGAGCGTTCCGGTAAGCGCTGCGTTGAAGAGCTCGCGCGTGCGGGACTGCAGGTCCGTGACGGGTACTTTGCCTGAATCCACTTCTTTGAGGAGCAGCTTTTGCGCTACGTAATCTTTGTTCGTGATCCCGGCGCGGCTTTGGAGCATGCGCCATGCTTTGCGGCGTTCGACCGCGAAGAGAACCATTTGGCGCGAGACCGAGTAGAAACGCATCTTACCCTTGATCTCGGCTTTGATGTAGACGCCGAAGTTCGGGACGTAGGAGCGATGTAATTTGTCGAAAACGCGGCGGTAAATCACGTCGTCCTGGGTGATGGAGACGAGCATGTCATCCATATGGATGAGTTCGCGGGCTTCGTCTTCGGTGATCGCTTTGATGTGTTTGCGGAAGCGGCCTTCGGTGAGCGCCCAGTGCGCGACGGTGAAGTTGTAATCTTCGCCAGTGGAGAATTTCGTCTGCCACCAATCGCGCTCGAGGGATGGGTTGCCCTTGAGGTCAAAGGCTTCCTGGATCGTTTCGCCCTTGCGCGGGTTGAAGACAAATTCCGGCATGCCGCGCGCATCGCGAATCATCTTGGCCTGGTCTGCGGACATGTTGTCAGCCACGCCATGTTCCGGCTGGCAGGTGGTATAGCACTGGAAGAACGCGGTGCCGCGGTATTCCAGGCCGTCGAGCATCGATTTGTAGAGCTTGGCGGAATTCGCCATGGAGACCTGCGCGACGAAGGGCGAGCCGTGGCCGGAAGTGAACGCTTCCGCGACGCTCTTCTTCTCGATGAGCTTGCCCTGGGAGGCGACGCCGAATTGGTTCATGTCGTAACCGCCGAGCATCGTCGAAGAGTCGGAGTTTTGGCCGCCGGTGTTGGAGTAGACCTGCGTGTCCAGCATGAGAATTTTTACGTTCGGGCGATTTTGCAGGATAACCTTCGAGACGTTTTGGAAACCAATGTCTCCGAGCGCGCCGTCGCCACCGACGACCCAGACCTTCGGCATCTCGCGAATTTCAGAATCGGTCATGAGTGAATCGTCCAGATGCGTGAGGGTGAAATAATCGGCAGCGGAAATGATCGTTTCGGCATCGCTGACAAGGGCGTCCGCAAGACGTTCGGGGACGACCGAGCGGCGGGAATGATGGAGCATGAGCGATTCGCCGAGAAGCCAGCCGATGGTGGAACCGTCCTGGAAGAGCGAGTTCATCCATGGATAGGGATGGGGGTTGCCGGGAGGGGTCGAGCCGTAAACGGTGTTACAACCGGTGCTTGCGCCCATGAACATGACAGACATGCCGTTGGCGAGGCGGCCATCGACGGCCTGTAGATCTTTATGATTGAAGGCGTCCTGGCGCATGACCGCGACGAGCGCCTGGACGGTTTGTTCGTCGGAAATCGGGCCGTGCTCTTCGAGACGCTTGTTGGTGTCGTCGTCATCTTCGCCGCCGAGACCCATGAGGATATGCGCGATGGCGCGGCGGTAGAGATGGTATTGCTCTTCGCTGCGGGATTTGAGATAGGCGAGTTTTTGGACACCGATCTGTTCGAGCTGCGCGGCCTTCATGCGGAGGCGATCCGCTTTTTTGTGATAGAGCGGACGCATGTAAGCTTCGGTGACGGACGCGGCCGCACGCAGGATGCTTTTCTCACCGCAACCGGCGCACGCGCCATCGCCGGAGACCAGCGCTTCGTAGTTGCGGCGGACCATGAGATGATTGCGGAGCGCGGCTTCGCGGGAATCCTGCGGCGCGAAATCGTTGTAAAGGCCCAGGAATTTTTGAGACGTGTCGGGAAGGAGGCGCGAGAAGATCTGCGCGGTGGTGTGCTTCGCGTTGAGATCTTCGGTTTCGCTCGTCATGCGCAGGGCGTCGTGATCACCGCAGACCTGGACACATTCGCCGCAACCTTTGCAGAGGTCGGAGACGAAAATACCGAAGAGGCCGCCCGCGCCGGGAGTTTTCTTTTCGGCGTTGCGGAAAATGGCGGCAACGTTGCTGTAAGCAAGCGGGACCTGGTCGAGGATGGTGACGAATTCCAACTTCGCCTGATCGGAGATGTGCGGCAGCGCGTGAACCTCCGCGCGGATCACTTCATGAAATGGAGCCTTCTCGCGCTTCTCAACGGCGGCCACCATTCTGACGCGCGCACGATCTTCGATCGCCTTCAGTTCGCCCGTGAGCTTCTCGCGTTCGACCGGATCCTTGACGTAGTTGCGGACCATCGTTGCAAGGACGGTGCCGATTTCCTGGGCGGTGTTGGGGAGCGCGGTGTCCGGGCAGGCGGTGATGCATTCCATGCATTGAGTGCAATTCTCCGCGATGTAAACGGGCGTTTCGCGGCGGGCGACATATTTGGATTGGGTCGCGCCGCTGCCGGCCGCCATGACGCCGGCGGAAGCGAGGGCGCCCGCAGGTTGATGATAACCAAGGCCGCAGCGGTATTCAGAATCGAACTTCGCCAGAGACGCGAGCGGACGACGCGCGGGCTGACCGCCAGGAAGCGCGATGTTGGTGCCGCCGTTCGTGCCGCAGCCGGCCGTGGGCGGAAACTGTATGCTCTCGAATGGGCGGAGCGGCGGGTTGCGCATGCTGGAACGATCCGAGTCGTCGATCTCGCCGTAGCGGATTTCCTGCACGCGGCGGAAACCTTCTTCCATGACGGTCATGTTCGAGGCGACGACCGCGTCGCCGAAGCGGCCGAATTTTTTTACATACTGGGCTTTGACCGTTTCGAGAAAAAGTTCGTCTGAGATGTGGTTGATCTTGAGGAAAGGCGAGACGCGGAAAAATGCGCCGAGGAACGAATTACCCTGCATGCGGAGTTGCAGATCGGCACGGTCGGTGGCTTTGCGGGCGATCTCGAAGCCGGGCAGGATGAAGATGCGGATGTTGTTCTCGCGAATCCATTGGCGGTATTGCGAGGGAACGCGTTGCCAGGCCGTTTCCGGTGAATCGCTGGATTCCCAAACGAGGCAGCCCCCTTTGTTGAGGCCTTCGAGAGGATTGGTGTGCGTGAAGGCTTTCGGGTCGCAGCAGAGAACGACATCGACGTGATTCAGTTCGCAATTCACGCGAATGCGTTCGGGGGCAACGGTGAGATAATAATTCGTGGGCGCGCCTTTTTTCTCCGAACCGTATTTCGGATTAGCCATGACGTGAAGTTTCGGAACGGGACGTCCGCTGGCGTCCATCACGGGATCTTTTTCCCAGAGGACCTGGCCAAGATCGCCGATGATCATGCCGAGATTTTTGCCCGTGGTGATCATGCCCCAGCCGCCGATGGAGTGGAAACGGACCGCGACGGCGTTTTCGGGGAGGAGCGACGGACGATCTTTCGAAATGACGGAGTAAGGATGATCCACCCCGAGAACGAAATAAGTCTCGCCGTCCGCAGAGCTGCGGCCGTCCTTGCGGCGGGTTTGGCCGATGGCGAATTCGTATGCGCCGAGAGTGTGTTCGGGACGGAAATCGCGGGAACCAATTCCGTAAGCGCCGCGGAAGATGCGCGGAGTTTCTTCGGCAGTGATGACCGGAAGGGCGCCGCCGAAACGTTTTGCTTCGAGCGCCTTTGAAAGCGCGGTGCGGATGTCGCGCGCGAGCGGGTTATCGCCGGCCAGGCCTTCATCCGTGCGTTCCAGAATGATGACGTTTTTCTTGCCGCGGAGCGCGTTGATGATCGCCGCTTCGGGAAACGGGCGAATGACGTTGACGTGGATCGATCCGACGGAGGCGAGACGTTGTTCGCGGAGATAATCGACCGCGGCTTCGACATTTTCGGCGGCGCAACCGAGCGAGATGAAAACGGTTTCGGCGTCGGCAGTTTTATATTCGGAGAGCAGCGAGTAATGGCGGCCCGTAAGTTCGCCGAATTCCTCGTAGGCCTTTTCGAGGAAGCCGAGGATCGGTTCGTTGAAATTGTTGCGACGCGCGACGACGCCGTTCATGTGGTGCTCCTGGTTTTGGACCGGGCCGAGCAGGAGCGGATTCCGGAGATCCATCATTTCGGGAACGCGGCGGCGGTTCGGACCGAACAGTTCGCGCTGGGCGGGAGTGGGGCAGGGGATGATATCGTCAACCGCGCCGAGAAATTCGCGGAGGAGCGCGGCTTCGGGCGCGAGATAGGTGCGCTCGGAATGCGTGGTGAGCATGCCGTCCTGGATGTTCATGCCGGGATTGAGCGTGAACTCGTTCACCTTGCGGAGAATGATGCCTTGATCCGCGGCTTGCTGCGCGTCGCGGGCCATGAGCATGGTCCAGCCGGTGTCGAGCGCGGCGTAAAAATCATCGTGGCCGCAATGAACATTGAGCGCGTGCTTGGTGAGGGCGCGCGCGCCGATTTCGAGGACCATCGTCGAGAACTTGCCGGGCGCGTGGTAGTACTGCTCCATCGCGTAAACAATGCCCTGGCCGGACGTGAAATTGACCGCGCGACGACCGGCGACGGCGAAAGCGGTGGCGCCACCTTGCGCGGCGTGCTCGCCTTCACATTCGATCGCGATTTTCTGCTGGCCCCAGACGTTGAGTTCGCCCGCCGCGTAGGAGCCCTGGTAAATCTCGCCCCCTTCGGTGGAAGGTGTGATCGGATAAAAGATGCCTCCTTCCGTGATGCGCGTCTCCACGTACTGGGCGACGAGCTGATTGCCGTTACACGTGACGGGAACTCCAGGATATTTCGGAGCTGCCGAGGCGCTGCGAGCGTTTGGGGTGTTTTGTTGAACCGCGGTCGAAGAAGAACCGTTTCTTGCAACCGCACCGTCTGCGACGAACTGGTTGGCCATAGGGGCGATCAGCTCGCATAATTTGCTGGCTGATCGTTAATGACTGTACAGGAAAGCTGCGCGAAGAAAACGATTTCTTTTGCGGAAAGGTGGGAGTTTTTTGCAAAGAGCTGGGGCGTAGCGATCGGCGGCGCTACGGGATCTGGAACGAAAGAGCCGCACCTTGCGATGCGGCTCAATACGGACCGGAAGTTTAACTCGCGGCTAACGACGCACCGTCGTGTTTTCCGAAAGCCATTTGATGTCGTTCAACGAATCGCCCGCGGAGCGAGTTTGCATTGGAACCCTGCCATAGGTGACTTTCTGTTTAATGACGGAACCCTTCCATTTGTGGATTTCGGAATGGCCGTCCGCAAAGGACAGGCCGGCAGCGCCATTATGATAAGCCGCGGGGTAATCAACAATCTGCCCGCTGGTGGCGCTTTGTTCGGCGATGGTAACACCGAAGGCAGCGTCATTGATGGAGTCAGGGTGCTCGTCAATCATCACCCAGGTTTTTGTGGGGACATCTATGTTCGCCAGGCGACTGTAAACTTTGTAACGGCTGGCCGGGAGCCACGCGCCGAAATCGAACACCTGGCTCATGGACTGGCTGCGCACGCGGGGCACCTTGTTGCCGCCCGTCGAAGAAACCAGGCCGATGTCTGAAGGGCAGCGCCAGATCTGGTAATTGTTGGCGGTGTATTTGCGGAGAGGGCTCCGCTCGATGGTGATCGTGGGATCCCAGTTATCCCGCTTGCCGCTGAAATCGAGGCTGCTGCCGGCCACCAGCAGGGAACGGCGGCTGTTTTCCGGAACTGCCGCGTCGTCCAGCGACTTGACCAGGAGTTCCTCGTTGTCAGAAGCGTAAAGCTGCCAGGCCAGAGTCATCTGCCGACCATTGTTCATGCAGGTGATGCCTTTGGTTTTCTCCTTCGCTTTGGCCAGCGCGGGAAGCAGCATGCCCGCCAGAATCGCAATAATCGCGATCACGACCAGCAGTTCGATCAGCGTGAAGCCGCGGGAACGGCGGCGAGTAAAGTGTAGTATGCGCATATTTTCCTTGATGCGCATAAGGTAGATCAAAAGTAGTTAGGCGGCAAATTATAAGGCGGCTAATCACATGCTGAAGCTGGTTAAAGGATTCGATAGGGGTGTTTGATATCCCTCAGTGCAACAAAAAAGCGCCTCGAGTTGAGGCGCTTGGATGACGTTAAGATAGTTGTTATTGACGAGGGCTTGACCGGTGCGCCAGCCATTCCCAATCCGCCTTCGTCGCCGCATAACTCGGGGATGGAGTGCCCGTTCTCGGATACTTGAGGCTTTTCCATTTTTTGATCTCGGAATGGCCATCCCCGAAAGACAGACCGCCAGCACCGTTGTGATAGGTAGCCGGGAAATCGACCCAGCGCGTGTTCACGCCCGGAGGCATACCGGGGTGACCAAAGCCAGCATCGTTGATGCTTTCATGATGCTCATCAAGCATGGTGAACGTTTCTGCCGCGTTATGGAAATCGCTGTCTTTCCCATACGTCTTGAAAGGACGGCCAGTCTTATGCCCATGGTTACCATCTAACCAAGGCCCATTCACGGCTCCGTCTGGGATTCCGCCATGGCCGCTACCCGAGTTCCGGAAGGTCGCGCATGCAGTCCCAACAGCTTGGTTCATGGCAAAACTGCGCACGGTCGGAACTCTCTTTCCCCCCGCCGTCGCCATCGCAGGATCGGCAGGGCATTTGTAAAGCTTTGGGCCGGGAGCATACTTCGCGAGAACGTTGAAAGAGGGATCGGTTAGGAGGTTAACATTCGTTGCACTTGGCAGGGATGAATAGTGCGCGTTGCCAGAGATCCATGCGTGACCTCTCGGTGCACCCGAATCGTCCTCGTTTGGAGGCAACAGCTCGTTGAAATCAGTGCTGTAAATTTTAACCGCTGTCATCATCTGCTTACCGTCATTCATGCAGAGGATGCCCTGAGCTTTCGTTTTCGCTTTCGCTAAGGCTGGGAGAAGCATGCCGGCGAGAATGGCGATGATCGCGATCACCACAAGCAGTTCAATCAGGGTGAAGGCCGAGAGCGTGCGGCCGGGTTTTGGGCGTATTTGGCTATTCATAACGAGTCTGGTCTTCAGGCGATTTGTACAAATACTCTTATCCATGTCAATCTTACGCAAAATGCGGTGCGCTGGAACTGTGCGTCTAAAAGCACAGGATGAGTTGAATTCCTCCACGACAGCAATGACACCGGTTCGGCAGGATGTGTTACACACGAACAGCTGGAGGTATTGAGTGGACGTCCGCGGAGAATTGGTGCACCCGAATGGAGTTGAACCATTAACCTTCTGATCCGTAGTCAGATGCTCTATCCAATTGAGCTACGGGTGCAACCGAGGCGGGCGATACTTTGGCACAAAGTTTTTTGGGCGCAAGGGGTAACTCAATCGGGATTCAATTGGGTTCGAGTCCTCTTTGACAATTGCCATGCATCGCTTTTTCATCCCATCTCCCCCGAACGGTTTTATGATCATTTTCCCTTTTTTTTGAGTTGATCCCTCAACTGCGAATGGGTATTGTCTACCCATGATCACGAACCCATTTTCGTGGTCACTCGGATCGTATCCGAACAAAAGCCTCGGTGGCTTCGAGGCTCCTGTTCGCCGACGCTTCCAGAGTGATCACTCTGTCTTAATTGCGGGCCGCATCCCCCTGCCTACGTTGCGGCAGGGCCCCGCGCCATCGCCTCGAGCGCTGAACCGTGCAATTTCGCCATCGGTTGCGGGATTTTCCCTGCATCAACACCCATCAACACCCATCAACACCCATCAACACCTTGCGCACACCCAGCTCCTTCACCCCATTTATCACTCACCATCAACTACTTGCAATCGTATCAGCACGGAAGCACACAGAAAACAGAGATTTTATCAACACAATAACGTTACCGGTCGTCCTCCTTTCAAAAATGTAATCGGGTTTGTATTTGCGGGGCTTGACGGATGGTGTAAATAACAGCGCGATTCGGGTTTTAACTACGTAGACGTATGGTTTGCGGGTTGGAATGAGGGTGGGTCGGCAACGAGTTTCTGCGCGACCTCGGGTGTTCAACGGTGTTTAGATCGCAAACCGACGCTACGAGAAGGCAGACTCAGGTCTGCGCTATATCAACGAGATTTTTGCAGATGATTAAAGTCGACAATCTAGTCAAGACGTTCGGTCCCAAAGTCGCGGTGAACCGAATTTCTTTCGCCGTGGAGCGCGGGGAGGTGCTGGGGTTTCTCGGGCCGAACGGCGCAGGGAAGAGCACCACGATGCGGATGATCACCGGGTTCATTCCGCCGACGGAAGGGAAGATCACGGTTGGGGGCCACGATATCGTGGAGTCGCCCATCCCGGCCAAGGCGCTCATTGGGTACCTGCCCGAAAATGCCCCCGCCTATTCGGACATGACCGTCTATGGCTTCCTCAATTTCACCGCGGAGTTGCGCGGCTTAAATGGCGACGCCCGAAAAAAAGCCGTTAACCGCGCCGTTGAGATGTGCTTCCTCGAAGGAGTCATTCACCAAAGTGTGGATACACTCTCCAAGGGCTATCGCCACCGAACCTGTTTCGCCCAATCGATCATTCATGATCCCGACATTCTAATCCTCGACGAGCCAACCGATGGCTTGGATCCAAATCAGAAGCACGAGGTGCGCACCCTGATCCGCCGCATGGGCGAGAAAAAAGCGATCATCTTCTCCACCCACATCCTGGAAGAAGTCGATGCCGTCTGTTCTCGTGCCATCATTATTGACCGCGGCCAGGTCGTGGCGAACGGCACCCCCAGCCAGTTGCGTGGCAAGAGCGAGATCGCCGGCGCCGTCCTTGTTCGAGTGAGTGGCGTTCCAGCGAACGAATTGAAGGAGCGTTTGGTGCAGACCGGCGCGGGCAAACGCGTTCTCATTGTCAGGGAAGATAGCAGCGGCGTCACCGCTCGCGTCTTCCCGAAGGGCAGTTCCGTCAATGGCGAACTCGCCCGCAGCGTCGCGGAAGTCGCCACCGCGCAGAAATGGCGCGTCGAAGAATTGCATACCGAAGAAGGACGATTGGACGAGGTCTTCAGAAGCATCACGCTACCCGAAACCGTGAAGACAAAAGAACACAAGGAGGATAAATGAACAGCGCGTTTGGAAATGTGAAGACGATCACGAAGCGCGAACTCACCGCGTATTTTGCCTCGCCCGTGGCGTACGTGTTCATTGTCATCTTCCTCCTGCTGGCGGGGTTTTTCACTTTTAACGCTGGATACTTTTTTGAGCGCAACCAGGCCAACCTCGAATCATTCTTCCAGTGGCACCCATGGTTGTATTTATTCCTGGTCCCAGCCGTAGGAATGCGACTCTGGAGCGAAGAACGCCGCATGGGCACGATGGAACTCCTGCTGACCATGCCGATCACCGCCTGGCAGGCAATCGTCGGAAAATTCCTCGCCTCCTGGGCTTTTTTAGCGCTCGCGCTGGTCTGCACCTTCCCAGTCGTCATGACCGTGAACTATCTGGGCAACCCGGACAATGGCGTGATTTTCGGCCAGTACGTCGGCAGCTTTTTGATGGCGGGGGCTTACCTTGCGATCACCTCGATGACATCGGCGCTCACGCGCAATCAGGTGATCAGCTTCATTCTGTCGGTGGTGATTTGTTTGTTCCTGATATTATCCGGATGGCCTCCCGTCACCGATATGATTTCGCGCGTGACGGAGAGCCAGCTTGTTTTGGAAACCGTGGCGGCACTGAGTGTTATGACGCACTTCGAGAGCTTCCGTCGCGGAATCATTGATACGCGGGACGTTGTTTTTTATGGCGGGCTGATCGTGTTCTGTTTGTTCACGACCGCGGTCATCATTCGAAATCGTCGCGCTTAAAGGAGAATTTCTATGGCAGTGCAAAAAAAAGGAATTGAGAATTTCCTGTTTTCGGTCGGCGGCATCCTAGCGATGTTCCTGCTGCTGGCGGGCATTTACATCATCTCGCATTTTGCCGCGCAGCGGATCGATCTGACCGAGGAAAAAATGTTCACGCTTTCGCCCGGCACCAAGGCGATTCTGAAAAAGCTGGATACGCCCGTGCAGATTCGTTTTTACGCCACGCAAGGCAAGGACATGCCCGTTCAGTTCAAGACATATGCGCAACGCGTCGAGGATATCCTCAACGAATATCGCAAATATGGCGGGAACAAGATCTCCGTGAAGAAGTTCGACCCGCAGCCCGACTCCGACGCGGAGGAGTCGGCCGCGCTCGACGGGGTGGAAGGGCAGGGGAGTCCCTTCGGCGACAAGATCTATATGGGCCTTGCGATTAGCATGCTGGATTCCAAAGTCGCAATTCCAGTCCTGGCGCCGGACCGCGAACGTCTGCTCGAATACGATATCACCCGCGCCATCGCGAATGTGATGACCACCGAAAAGCCCGTTGTCGGTGTGATGGCCGGCCTTCCGGTCTTTGGCCAGATGAACCCGATGATGATGCAGATGGGTGGCGGCCGTCAGGAACCGTGGCTCTTCATTAACGAGCTGAAACGCGACTTCGACGTGCGCGAGGTTCAACCGATGGTCGATAAGATCGATGATGCGATCAAAATTCTCCTGGTCGTGCATCCAAAGAATCTTACCGACCAGGCCCTCTACGCCATCGACCAATTCGTCCTCCGCGGAGGGAAGTTAATGGTGTTCGTGGATCCAATGTCAGTCGTTGATAGTCGCAATGCGCCGCAAAACAATCCGCTCCAGGGCGCGATGAACGCCGGCTCCAGCCTCGACAAGCTCACCAAAGCCTGGGGCCTGGAATACGACGTCAGTAAAGTAGTCGCGGATATGGTTTACAGCACCAAGATCAATCGCCGCCAAGGCGCGCCGCCGGAGGATGCCCCGGCGATTCTGTCGCTGACTTCAGAAGCCGTGAACACGAACGACGTGGTGACCGCGCAGGTGGACAGCATTCTGATGCCGTTTGCGGGCTCGTTTAGCGGAACTCCTGCCGAAGGGTTGAAGCAAACGGTACTGTTGCACAGCTCGCCGAATTCGATGCCCGTCGAAAAATTCATGGCCGAGTTCGGCGCTGAAGGCATCACGAAAGATTTCAAAGCATCCGGCAAGGAACATGCCCTGGCCGTCCGCTTGACCGGAAAATTCAAAAGCGCGTTTCCCGACGGCCCGCCCGGTAGCGGCGATACAAACGCTCCGGCGAACACTTTCGGCCATTTAAAGGAAGGCTCAAAAGAAACCGCGGTCGTCTTGATCGCGGACAGCGACATTATCTTCGACCAATTCGTGGCTCGCGTTTTTGGCCCCGGCCTGGCCTTTCCGATGAACGGCAACCTTGCCTTCGTCCAGAGCGTCGTCGAACAAAATGCCGGTGACGAAAACCTTATTGCTATTCGCAGTCGCGCGACGATGAATCGGCCGTTCACGCGGATTCGTTCCATGCAGGCAGCGGCGGAGGAGCGTTATCGGAGCAAGATCAAGGATTTGGAGACGAGCTTGCAGGAAGCGCAGACTCGGTTGCAGGAATTGCAGCAGGCGAAAGAAGGCAATCAACAGCGGATGATCCTTTCCCCGGAGCAGCAGGCGGAGATTACGAAATTCCGCGAGCGGCAGGCGCAGGTAAACAAGGAATTGCGCGACGTCCGGAAGGATTTGAAGAAGGAAGTCGATTCTCTCGAGAATCGCTTGAAGTGGATGAATATAGCCGGCATGCCGTTGTTGGTAACGCTCGCCGGCATTTCTCTCGCAGTTGTTAAACGGAAAAAGACAGCAGCACGATGAACCGTAAGCAATTTGTCATACTGATCGTTTTGGGCGTGGCCATTGGCGCGCTGGGCCTTTACCTCGCCGGCAAACGCAAAGACTCCTACACCGCGCAATCCTTCCAGAAAGGCGAGAAGGTTTTAGCAGCCTTCCCGCTGAATGATGTCGCTGGCCTCCGCGTGAAGCAGGGCACAAATGAAGTGAACCTTGCGCGCGGCGAGGTTTGGACCGTCAAGGAACGCTGGGACTATCCGGCGAACTTTACCGAGGTCCGCGACTTACTGCTCAAGGTCTCGGAGTTGAAACCGGTCCAGGATGTCGAGGTCGGCCCATCCCAGTTTGGCCGTCTTGAATTGAACACCGACGCGGCGACGAACAGCGGCACGTTAGTCGAGTTCAAGGATGCCAAAGCCACGAACCTGAAGTCGCTCGTGCTCGGCAAGAAGTACATGAAGGAATCCCCCGCCGGCGGAATGATGGGCGGTATGGGCGGGGGCTTTCCGGCAGGCCGCTACGTGCTGGTGCCAGACACGAAAAAGGTGTGGCTGGTAAACGAAGCTTTCTCGAACGTCTTACCGGAGCCTCAGCAATGGCTGAATAAAGATTTCTTCAAAATCGAAAAGATTAAATCCGTCGCGGTCACTTCCCCGAACCCAACCAACACCTGGAGTCTTTCTCGCGAAACAGAAAACGGAGAATGGAAAATGGCTGACCTGAAAGACAGCGAAAATTTCGAGGCCTCCAAAGCATCCACGCTGAACTACGCCCTGTCGTCCCCGAGCTTCAACGACGTCGCCTCTCCCGATCGCAAGCCGGAAGAAATCGGAATGAACGAACCGACGGTCGCGAAATTGCAGACCTTCGATGGCTTTACTTATACCGTCACGATTGGCAACAGCACCAACGACGAAAACATCTTCCTGAAATTAAATGTAGCCGCGGATCTGCCGAAGGAACGTCCACCCGGCAAAGACGAGAAGCCTGAAGACAAAGAGAGGCTCGACAAGGAATTCAAAGACAAGAATCAGAAGCTCGAGGAGAAACTCAAGAACGAGCAGAAGTTCGAGAAGTGGACCTATATCGTCAGCAAATACACGCTCAACACCCTGCTCAAGCCGCGCACGGATTTCTTCGCGGAGAAGAAAGCGGAAGAGAGCAAGCCGGATGCTGAGGCAGCAACGATTGATCCAGCCGCTCCTCCAGTTCCGACCCTGCCGAAGGAACTGACCTCGCCAATCCAGCTACCAGCGAACAAAGCGGTGACCCCGAAGGAAGAGGCGAAAGCGGAAGCGGCACCTGCGGAAAACAAGGCGGAAGCCGCCAATCCGTAGCTTCGCTTTACTGGCTAGCTCGAGCCGATCTACGGGCGCAACGGTTCCGCGCGGCCGTAAAGTTCTCTGGGCGCTTCTTTGAAGTACTTGAATAGCGCGGGGCAGAGCCAGCCTTCCATCTTGTATTCGGGGGAGAAGTACCAATTCCCCCCGTACTCCGTGCGCCGCCATTCGAGTTTCACCGAGTAGCCGGGAAACGGTTCGGGCGAGAAGATCAGGCGGAAGCCTTTCTCCGCATTTGGAATGTTGGCGACCAACCGGTCGATCATCACGTCGATGCCGGACACGAACGGCTCCCGCACCAACCCGACGTCCTCGTCGTCGAAGACCCACATTCCGTTGTAACGATAAGGCGCGATGACAAACAGGCTGTTCACAAAATCTTCTGCTCCTCTGCAAACTATGTAACACTCGTGCCGCACACATGTCCAATCTGGCGATGCCACAAACAATTGCATGACTGTTTTGCCGGTAGTGGTGCGGGAGATGAGCGTGCTGGCGAGGCGTAAGAGCACCTATTGGTCGCGGACGGTGACGGGGCTGGTTTGCCTGCTGGTAATGCTCTGGCTGCTGCTGGTTTCACGCGTGCAGGTGTCGTTTTCGCAGATGGGGGCTTCAATCTTTTTGTTTTTGTCGTCGCTGGCGTTTGCGTTCGCGGTGTTGGCGGGGCTGCACTCGACTTCGGATTCGGTGAGTGAAGAGAAACGGGAAGGGACGCTGGGGCTTTTGTTTCTGACGGATTTGCGGGGGTGGGATGTGATTGGCGGGAAGCTGGCGGCGACTTCGTTCGGGGCGTTGCTGGCGTTGATGGGAATTATTCCGATGTTGTCGCTGGCGCTGCTGCTGGGCGGGGTGACGCTGGCGCAGTTTGGAATGGTGGCGTTGGTGTTGATGAACACGCTGTTTCTTTCGCTGGCGATGGGAGTGTTCGTTTCGACGCTGAGCGAGAATGAGCGGAAGGCGATGATCGGAACGTTTTTGGGATTGTTGATTGTGATGTTCGGGCCGTTTCTTTTGTCGTTCGCGTTGAATGATTCGGTGGTTATTCCCGAAGCAGTTGCGATCAGTCCGCTGTTCGCGTTTGTGAAATTGCACTCACCAACGGCGTTCGGAATCACAACGGCGGGGCGCGAATTGATTTGGTATTCGCTAGCGGTGAGTCATTTGCTCGCGTGGTTGTTGCTTTTCTGTTCGGCGCATCTGTTGCCGCGGTTTGTGAATGCGGTGCCGAAGAAGCGGACGGTGCGGTTGCACGCGATGGTGGAGACGTTTGTTTACGGACGAAACGAGGAGCGGAAGAAACATCGCGCGGAGTTGCTGGATCGGAATGCGTTTCTTTGGCTGGCGTCGCGGGAACGGGTGAAGCCGAAATATGCGTGGGGCGTGGTGGTTTTCTTTGTCGGACTTTATTGGTGGATTTCATTCCAGGTGCCGCAGGCGCGATTTGATCTGCCGATTGTCGTGACGCTGATGTTCCTGGTGCATTTGGTGTTCAAGATTTGGGCGGCATCGGAAGTTTGCAGCCGGTTAATTGAAGATCGGCGGAGCGGGGCCCTGGAGTTGCTGTTATCGACTCCGCTGAGCGTAAAGGAAATTGCGGACGGGCAGACGAAGGCGTTGGGAAGGTTGTTCCTCAAGCCGATGGCAGTTTTGGTTTTCCTGGAGGTTGTGCTGCTTTATTTCGCGACGGGCTGGACGGCCGGCTCGATCAATCAGCAACGGATTTACTTTTTTGTCATTGGGCTTTCGACGTTGCTGCTGGATTTCTGGGCGTTGAAGTGGGTGGGACTGTGGCTTTCGTTGAGCGGGAAAAGTATCGAACGAATTTTAGTGATGACGCTCGCGCGCATTCTGACGTTGCCGTGGCTGCTGTTCGGGATTGGAGGTGGAATTCTCGGCGCGACGATGTTTTTGCATCAGCATGATCCGAGTGAGTTCGAGGCGATGACGATGTGGTGGGTGATTGCGCTGTCGATTTCGGCGTGGTTTGGCGCGGGTGCGAAGAGAAAGTTTCTGGCGCATTTTCGGGAGCTGGCGGCGAAACGATTCGATGCAGTGGTGGAATTAGAACCGGCACCGTGGAAGGAAAAGACGCGGGCGAAGACGAAATTTCGTTTGCCGGGATTTTATCGCAAGCATCCGGTGACGGCGGGGTTGTTTACGATTTTCGGGGCGGTGTTGATCGGATTGCTGCTGCGGGGTTGGTATTGGGAACGGAAACTAGAGGCGGAGATCGAGCGAATTCGAGCGGCGGGATTTCCGGCAACGTTCCAGGAAACCGGGAGTTTCGCCCCGCCGCTTCCCGCCGGTGAGAATGCGTTTGCGATGCTGCAGGGCACTGGACCGGTGGCAGGTCGTAGGCCGTTTTTTGTGAATCGCAAGAACGATTTAAATCTGACTGCGATAGAAACGGATCAGTTCCGCACGCTGCTCGAGGGGAGCGGAGAGATGCTGGAAGCGTTGTGGAAATTGCCGAAATACGAAGGCGCTTCGCTGGATTTAACGAAGATCGATTGGACACAGTATGCGCGACACTCTGGGTACATAGGAGTATTGGAGGCGGATTTGTTGACTGAGTTGTTTTCCACGAAAGCCGGAGATCGGGAGCGGATTCGGAAGAGTATCCTGGCGCTGGCGGCGCACGCGCGGTTGATGCGAATGCAACCATCTTCGTATGCGCAGCAGAGCGCGCAGGAGTCGCTAACGAGATTGCGCGGGGTGTTGCACTTTGCATTCCAACGGGAGGGGAAGAACGAGAGCGTGGACGATAAGCTGTTGGTGGAGTTGCAGCAGAAGGTCGATGAGTTGCAGGACATCGATGTGCTGACGCGGACGATCGCGGTGCAGCGGGCGTTGATGCTGGAGGTGGGTCGGAACCCGGCGGTGCTGAATAATATGTTCGCGTTGCCGCAGCCGGTGGTTTTGTTGCAGTCGTTTTTTGCGGCGATTGGCTCGCGGGACAAACAGTTGGTGGAGATGGCGCGCGCTTATGATGTTGGAATGAAGCATGCGAGCCGGCCAGTGGTTGAGCGATTGGATTTGGGCAGGATTCCGCAGAACTCTCACCCCGGCGGTAATATTATTGGTTTTGGTTGGATGGGGGCGGACTACTCGCAAATTTTTTGGACGGACGCGACGTTCATGGCGAATCGGAATTTGATAGAAGCGGCGATCGCAGCGAAGCGGTATGCATTGAAGTATGGTAAGGCGCCGACGGCTTTGGGCGAACTGGTGCCGGAGTTTTTGAGTGTGGAGCCGGAGGATCCGTTTCTTGGAGAGCCGATGCGGAGTTTGGTGGTGGACGATGGATTGATGATTTATAGCGTGGGTGTGGATCGGGTTGATAACATAGCGGCAGGGAGTGGTGCGGCGACAAAAGCGGATTTGGTGATTCGGGTGAAGTGAAAAGCACAAGGCGTTTAAGAGGATTCCGCAATCGCCGATAAATAGCTGTTGACGAAAATGGGAGTTTAGTCCTATTTGTCTGAAAAATGGTTCGTTTACTAAATAACCTTATTGCCATCGAGGCTCTGCTGCTAGGCAGAGTGGCAGTCGGGTTGTAGAGACGAACTGAAGCGATTTCTCACCCCACTGCCAGATGATGGCGGTGGGGTTTTTGTTTTGTGGAATCGCAATGAACTAAAAACGCGCCGAACGAAATAAGTTCGGCGAACCGGAAAATTATGAAAAATAACCGAATCGTGATATTCGACACCACGCTCCGCGATGGCGAGCAATGCCCTGGCGCATCGATGAATCTGCGCGAGAAACTTGAAGTGGCACGGCAGCTCGCGCGCCTGAAGGTCGATGTCATTGAAGCCGGCTTTCCGGTGATCAGCGATGGAGATTTCACTGCGGTGCATACGATCGCCAAGGAGATCAAAGGGCCGGTGATCTGCGGTTTGGCGCGTTGCGTTTCGAAGGATATTGATGCGGCGGGCGAAGCGGTGAAAGCGGCTGGCAAGCGCGGACGGATCCACGTGTTTCTCGCGACGTCGAAGATTCACCGTGAATTCAAATTAGGCAAAGCGCAGGACGAGATCATTCGCCTCGCCGTAGAAGGAGTGAAGCGGGCAAAGAGTTTTACAGATGACGTTGAATTCTCGCCGGAGGACGCTTCACGCACGGAACCGGAGTTCCTCGTCGAAGTCTGCAAAGCGGTCATCAAGGTCGGCGCGACGACGTTGAACATTCCAGATACCGTCGGTTGGGCGGTGCCGGATGAATACGGCGCATTGATTGGCCGCTTATATGAATCGGTGCGGGAATTTCAAACCGGTAAGGCGGTGATCAGCGTGCACTGTCACAATGATCTTGGATTAGCGGTGGCAAATTCCCTCGCGGCGGTTCGCAACGGGGCGAGGC
The DNA here is from genome assembly GCA_036383895.1 of Verrucomicrobiia bacterium. Taxonomy (GTDB): domain Bacteria; phylum Verrucomicrobiota; class Verrucomicrobiia; order Limisphaerales; family SXQI01; genus DASVNK01. The sequence goes on from DASVNK010000070.1 coordinate 26,131, forward strand.
AGGTGGAGTGCACAGTCAACGGCATTGGGGAGCGCGCGGGCAATGCGTCCCTGGAGGAAGTGGTGATGGCGTTGAAGACGCGCGGCGACGTTTACAAAGGCTTCAGCACCGCCGTGAACACGCGCGAAATCGTGAAATCGTCGCGGCTCGTCTCGCGGATGAGCGGACTTGTTGTGCAGCGTTCGAAAGCGATCGTCGGCGAAAATGCCTTCGCGCATTCGAGCGGCATTCATCAGGACGGCATTCTCAAGAAGCGCGAGACTTACGAGATCATGGATCCGCAGGAAGTCGGCTGGGGCGGAACGGAATTGCCACTCACGAAGCACAGCGGGCGGGCGGCGGTGGCGGCTCGATTGAAACATCTTGGTTTCAAAATGACCGATGCGGACGTCGCGGCGATCTTCGCCCGGTTTAAGGAGATCGGTGACAAGAAAAAGTTCGTTTACGACGATGACCTCACTGCGTTGGTCGAGGGGCATATCACTGAAGTACCGGAGACCTGGTCGCTGGATTATGTCTGCGTAACAACGGGCAATCATGCGGTGCCGACCGCTACGGTTCGTTTGCGCAACACCAAAGTAAAGAACGCTGATCTGTTGCAGGACGCCGGAGTGGGCGATGGTCCCGTTGACGCAGCCTTGAAGGCGATCGATCGGCTCACTGAAACGCGCGGGAAGTTGCTCGACTACTCCTTGCGGGCTGTGTCGCAGGGAAAAGACGCGCTCGGCGAAGTTACAGTGAAAGTCGATTTCGGCGATAAGGAGCTTGTCACCGGGAAGGGCGCGAGCACTGACATTATCGAAGCCAGCGCGCGAGCTTATTTGAACGCCGTCAATCGTTATCTGCTCGCGTCTAACGGATCAAAGAAGAACGTAGAGCATCCTTGAACTTCGGCGGGCGTGGAAGATCACGGTGAAAGCCGGTCGATCTTCCACGTCTCGCCGGATTTTGTGTAGAGGAAGCGGTCATGGAGGCGACTGGGTCTGCCTTGCCAGAATTCCACCGTCGCGGGGCGTAGGACAAAACCACCCCAGTATGGTGGAATCGGCGGGTTCTCCCCATGCTTCGCGGTGACTTCGCGGAGTTTGTTTTCCAAGTATTCGCGATTCGGAATTGGAGTTGACTGGCTCGAAACCCAAGCGCCTAAGCGGCTGCCGATCGGCCGACTCTTGAAATAGATTTCAGATTCTTCGCGCCCTAACTTTTCCGTCGCCCCACGAACGCACACCATTCGCTCAAGTCCGGGCCAAAACATCGTTAACGCTGCCTTGGAGTTTGCGGCGAGTTCCCGGCCTTTGCGGCTTTCGTAATTCGTGTAGAAGGTGAAGCCGCGGTCATCAACATCCTTTAGGAGGACGATGCGAGAGGAAGGTTGGCCGCTCGCGTCGACCGTGGCCAAAGTCATGGCATTTGGTTCGACTACGCCTGCGGAGAGCGCGGCTTGAAACCAGTTTTTGAATTGGTGAATGGGATCCGGGTGAAGGTCAGCCCGGCGCAGTCCCGCAAACGTGTATTCTTTACGAATGTCCGCAATATCCACGCAGCGACTTTGCGCATTTGAAGCACTGCTCGCAAGAACGTCTCTGGCTAATGATTTCTCCGATTTTGCGCTGAGGCGGGCTCGCGCTTGCCGTCGGAGGTTTGTTCTTTAGAATCAGCCGGACGAATGAAGTGGTATTTGGTGAGTGAGAGACGAGTCGCGGTGCTGGCCGGTATCATCGTGCTGCTCGATCAACTCACCAAGATCATCGTGTTGAACAGCCTGGTCTTCGGCCGAGAGGAGCGCATCATTATCGAGGGGTTTTTCAAGTTTGTTCATTGGGGCAATACCGGTGCGGCGTGGAGCATGTTCCATGGAAACAATGAGTTTCTCGCCATCGTTTCACTCGTCGCGCTGTTGGTGCTGTTTATTTACCGCCGCCATTTCGATACGCGAACGGTGATGGGACAAATTTCCCTGGGGCTGATTTTCGGCGGGATTATTGGCAATCTTATCGACCGGCTGTTCCGCGGGCACGTGATTGATTTTATCTACTTCTATCTGCAGCAACGTGGCGGGCGGGAAGTTGGCTTTCCGGCCTTCAATATCGCCGATATGGGAATTTGCATTGGAGTGGGTTTGCTTTTTGTTTTGTCCTGGCGGTCGGAACCTCAAGCATCTCCGGCCCTCGCCAAGGAAAGCACTTAGACGGCGAGCTAAGTGGACGCGATCTACATCGCGGGAGCGACGGCGAGCGGCAAATCCGCTATCGCACTGGAACTTGCCGAGCGTATCGACGGGGAAATCATAAGCGTCGACTCGATGCAGGTCTATCGCGGGTTGGATATCGGCACGGCGAAGCCCAATGCAGAGGAGCGCGCGCGTATCCGGCATCACTTGATCGACGTTGTTGACCTCACCGAAAATTTCGATGTCGCTCGATTTCTCAGCGCTGCACGGGAGGCTGAAACAGAGATTAGAAGGCGGAATCGAGTGCCGATCTATTGTGGTGGGACGGGATTGTACTTCAAGGCGCTGAGTTCCGGGATCGGCCATGCGCCGCCGTCCACTGTCGCGCTTCGCGAGCAACTTGAGGCAACCCCGCTTGAGATGCTGGTGAACGAGTTGGAGGAAAAGGATCCGGAAACATTCTCGACGGTTGATCGCGCCAACTCGCGTCGAGTTATACGTGCGATCGAAGTGATTCGCACGACAGGACGTCCATATTCGGAGCAGCGCGCGCGATGGGAGAGGAAACCAGCAGGTAATTGGTTCGGCTTGGAACGCTTGCGCGATGATTTGCACGCACGGATCCATGCGCGTGTCGACCAGATGTTTGCTGCGGGGCTCGCGAATGAGACGGCCGAACTGCTCAAGCGCGGACTTGAGCAGAACCGCACGGCAATGCAGGCAATCGGCTACCGACAAGTAGTCGCGCACTTGCGCGGGGAGCGCGACCTGCCGGCGACGCTGGAGTTGATTAAGCAAAAAACGAGGCAATTCGCAAAACGGCAGGGCACTTGGTTTCGCAACCAACTGCAACTCGACTGGATTCAAGTTGGGCAGGGGAGCAGTGCGAAAGAAGGTGCTGATGAAATTTTGCGGCGCGTTGGTGAGCATTGACTTCATGAATGTAGCGACCAGTCGTCAGTCGGAGATTGGGAAGTGTGTTGGAACAGTTTTCTCTGGCGTTGGATTTGCTTGGAATGAAGCGAAGATATGAGAATTGGTTTCGCAAGGTGCGCCTTTCCGGTGCGCAATTCCGGGCTCGACATTGCGTCGGCGGCTACTTAGAAGCTGGGGCGATCGTAATGCACACATATTATCGTTCTCTGATTATTGGGGGCGCGGCGCTTTCTTGCGTTGGCGCTTATTCACAAACGGCGACTAACAAGTGGGAGACTACTGCTTCGCTCGGGGCGACGGTGACGCAGGGGAATAGCGATTCGGTGTTGGCCGCGGCGCAGATTCTCAGCCAGAAAAAGTGGGGCGCGAACGAGATGCGGTTGGGGGCGGACGCTACGTACGGCGAATTGGACAATGAAAAGAACGCCGAGAGCCTGCATGGGTTCGCGCAATACAATCGGTTGTTCACTGAACGTGCGTTCGGTTATGTGCGGCTGGACGGGTTGCATGATGCGATCGCGGATATCGAGTATCGTTTCACGTTCAGCCCAGGTGCCGGTTATTATTTCATCAAAAACGAGACGACGACGTTGAGCGGGGAAGCGGGTCCGGCGTTCATCTATGAGAAGGTGGGCGATGATGAAACGGGATATTTTACGGCGCGTTTGGCCGAGCGGCTTGAGCACAAGTTCAACGACAATGTGCGCATCTGGCAATCGATCGAGTTTCTGCCGCAGGTGGATGATTTTGATAATTTCCTGATCAATGCGGAAGTCGGCGTGGAATCGAAACTGACGGAGAAGCTTTCGCTGAAAGTGTTCGCAATTGATAATTACGACAACCAGCCGGCGCCCGGGCGGGAAGAGAATGACCTGAAAGTGGTGACGGCGATTGGCTACACGTTCTAGAGTTGTTGCGTAAGAACTTGTTGCAGCGCGTTTAGGGGCGGTTTTCCTGCGGATTTCGCGGGGGAGAATGCCTTTGACGCGCTGACCTTCTTCAGTATCCTATCGGCCCTATTTTTTAAGTATGGCGAAGTTGACGGTGCGAGATTTGGATTTGCAGGGCAAGCGGGTGCTGATGCGCGTGGATTATAACGTCCCGATGGAAGAAAAGGACGGGCAGATGGTGATCAACGACGCGACGCGGATCAAGGAGACGTTGCCGACTCTCGAGCTGTTGGTGAAGAAGGGGGCGAAGATCATTTTGACGGCGCATTTGGGTCGGCCGGATGGGAAGAAGGAGCCGACAATGTCGTTGCGGCCGGTGGCGCAGAAACTTTCGGATATGCTCGGCGCGCCGGTGGCGTTCCAGGATGATTGCGTGGGAGAACGGATCGAGAAGTACGTGAACTCGATGAAGAATGGGGACATTGTCCTTCTGGAGAATGTGCGGTTTTACGCTGAGGAAGAGAATAACGATACGGCATTTGCGGAGAAGTTGGGGCGATTGGCGGATGTTTATGTGAATGACGCGTTCGGCGCGGCGCATCGGGCGCATGCTTCAACGGCAGGTGTCGCGCAGGTACTGGCAAAGCGAAGTGCTCCGCGCGCGGCGGGGTTGTTGATGGAACGCGAGTTGAAGTTTTTGGGAGATGAATTGGACAAGCCGGTGGCTCCATTCGTCGTGATTCTCGGCGGCGCGAAAGTCTCGGACAAGATCAAGGTGATCGATCGATTGCTAGAGAAAGCGAATACGATTCTGATCGGTGGGGCGATGGCTTACACGTTCAAGCTGGCGTTGGGGCAAACTGTGGGAAAATCGCTGGTGGAGCGGGATCGAGTGGATGTGGCGAAGAGCGCGTTGGAGAAGGCGAAGCAGCGCGGCGTTCAGTTTTTGTTGCCGACGGATAATATCGTCGCGACGCCGGTGAAGACCGACAAATTAAACAAAAAGGGAAAACCGATTTTCGATTTGCAGAATCCGAAGACAGCGAGTGGAAATTTCGCCGACGATGTTGAGGGTTTGGATATCGGGCCTGAGACAGTGAAGCGCTTCAGCGAGGAAGTGCGGAAGGCGAAGACGATTCTTTGGAACGGGCCAATGGGTCTGTTCGAAGATCCGCGGTTTGCGGAAGGAACTTACGCGGTGGCGCGCGCGGTGGTAGAGGCGACGAAGAACGGCGCGAAGAGCATCATCGGCGGTGGCGACAGCGTGAAGGCGCTGAACAAAGCGAAGCTCGGCGACCAAGTGACGTTTATGAGCACCGGCGGCGGGGCGAGCCTGGAATTTCTGGAAGGGAATGAATTGCCCGGCGTGGCCGCGCTTTCGAACAAATAATTTCAAGGCGACTGCAAATGGATAAAGACCGTAAATTGATCATCGCGGGCAACTGGAAGATGAACAAGACCGTCGCGGAGGCGGTGAATCTTGTCGAGGGGCTCAAACGCGAAGTGGCGAAGATTAAAGAAATCGACATCGTCATTTGCCCGCCGTTCACCGCGCTGCACGAGATTTCGAAGTTGATTCTGGACTCGAATATCCGCCTCGGCGCGCAGAACATGAGCGAGAATAATTATGGCGCGTATACCGGCGAGATCGCGGCTGGGATGTTGAAGGAGTTTTCAACGCGCTATGTGATCCTCGGACATTCTGAGCGCCGGCAGTATCAAAAGGAGTCGGACGAATTGATTGCGAAGAAAGCGCTCGCGTCGCACGCGGCGCAGATCAAGCCGATCGTTTGCGTGGGCGAAACTTTGGAAGAACGCGAAGCGGGGAACACGGAGAAAGTGGTAGAGCGGCAGATTCGCGGGAGTTTGGCGGGGCTGACACCGGAGCAGATGGAGGAAACGATCATTGCCTACGAGCCGGTATGGGCGATCGGGACAGGGAAGACCGCGACGTCCGCGCAGGCGCAGGAAGTGCATGCGTTTATTCGCAAGAAGCTGACGTTTATGTTCAGCGAAACGGTCGCGCGGCGGGTGCGAATTCAATATGGCGGGAGCGTGAAGGCGCAGAACGCGCGGGAATTGATGGGGCAACCGGACGTGGACGGGGCGCTGGTGGGCGGAGCTTCACTGGAAGAACGTAGTTTTTCTGATATAATCAAAAATTCAATTTAGTATATGAGTCTGTTAATTGGGTTCCTGACGTTCATCCTGGTGGTGAATTGTCTCTTTTTAGTGTTGTTGGTGTTGGTGCAACTGCCGAAGAAGGAAGCGGGGGCCGGGCTGGCTTTCGGCGCTGGCGCGGTGGATACATTGATTGGAGCCGGTTCCGGCAACGCGCTGACGAAGATGACGAAGTATACGGCCGGGATTTTCCTCGGGATGGCATTGCTGCTGTCGTTCTTGAATGCGCAGCGGCATGAAGGTGCTTCACGCGGGTTGCAGGAAGAACTTTCGCGGAAATCGAGCGCGGTGCCGATGTTGCAAACACCGCCGAGCGCCGCTCCTAACACTGGATTGCTGAATACGAATCCCGCAGGAAACCCCGCTCCCGCGGCAGCGACGAACAATGCGCAGCCTGTGCTGGATCTCAAGTCGACGGCTCCCGCTAACAAAGCGCCTGCCGTGCAAAATAACACTCCGCCCGCGCAGCAGCCGCAGTAAGGATCGGTAGTCATGTTTTTTCAGCGGAACGCTCCCAGAGGCAACTCGGGAGCGTTTCGTTTTTTATTCTTGCTCCTGATTCTGTGCGGCGGATGCGCGTTTGAACAACCCGCTGAACTGCGGATCATCAATGGGAAGGAGCCGGAGACGCTGGATCCGGCGACCGCGACCGGCCAACCGGATGGACGGGTGATCCAATCCATGTTCGAAGGGTTGACACGATACAACGCGACGAATGCCGCGCCTGAACCCGGGCTCGCCATGCGTTGGGAGATTTCGCCTGACGGGAAAACTTACACCTTTCACCTGCGAACGAATGCGCTGTGGTCGACGGGGGAACCAATTACGTCGCGGGATATTGAATATAGTTGGATGCGCGTTCTCGATCCTCGGACGGCGTCAGATTATGTGGGAAACCTTTTTTACATCCAAGGCGCGGAGGATTTTCACCTCGGCAAGGGGAAGCGAGAGGATGTTGGCATCAAAGTGGTCGGCGATCATCTGTTTCAGGTGGAACTTATAAATCCGACACCTTTTTTTTTGGACCTGTGCGCGTTCCCAACTCAAGCGGCGGTCCATCGCGCGACGATCGAAAAGCACGGGGAGCGATGGCTTAAAGCGCGTCCATTGCCGGTGAGCGGGCCTTACGACCTGGTGAGTTGGCGATTGAATGACCGAATTCGGTTAAAGAAAAATCCGAACTATTGGGATGCAGAAAACACGGCGATTAAGACGGTGGATCTGTTTCCGGTAAATTCGCAGAACACCGCGCTGAATCTGTTCGCGAACGGCGGGGTGGATGTTGTTTGGGACAAGGATGTCGTGCCGACGGAGTTAATTGACGTGCTTTCGCAGCGGAAGGATTTTCACCGATTTAATTACCTAGGGACATATTTTCTACGATTCAACGTGACGCGAAAGCCGTTTGATGATGTGCGCGTGCGCAAGGCGCTGGCGCTCGCGGTGGATCACGAGCATATCCAGCGGGTGATGCTTGGTTCAATAACGGCGACGAATATTTACGTGCCGCCGCTGGCGAATTACACATCTGCCGAGGGCTTAAAACGCGACCCGGAACTCGCGCGCCAGTTGTTAAAGGAAGCCGGATTTGAAAATGGGAAAGGATTTCCACGAGTTGAGTACCTGTCTAATACATCACGTGATCACGAGAAGATCGCAGTGCAGTTGCAAGCGATGTGGCAGCAGGAACTTGGGATTCGCATCGAATTGCGCGCGGTGGAGTGGAAGGTTTACCTCAATTCGCAATCAAAAAAGGATTACGATATTAGCCGCAGCGCGTGGGTGGGCGACTATGCAGACCCGAACACATTCCTGGATTTGTTCATGGCGAACAACCCAAATAACCGAACTGGGTGGAAGAGTGAGCGTTACGATGGGTTGATGCGCACTGCGAATGCGACGGTGGACAAGGACGAACGCGCAAAATTATTGCAGCAGGCAGAGGCGATGTTAATTCGGGAGGAATTGCCGATTGTGCCAATTTATATTTACGTGGGCTTCAACTTTTTCGACCCGGACGTGATCAAGGGAATCCACAACCAAGAGAATATTCGGGACGAGCATCCGATTCGCGCGATTCGGAAGCTAGCGGCAAAGATCGATTAGGATGCGCCGCCGAGGCGTTGCTGGGCGTTGATCATCCATTCATCGAGTGCCTGTCGCGCCGCGTCTTCCGATTCGAACACGAAACTGCGCGCGCCGTCTTTCTCGGTGACGATGTGGACGGTCCGAGCGTCGATGGAAAGCATGCGCACGCTGTTCCAATCGACTAGCAACAATTCTTCGCGCGCGAATTGCGACATCAAGACGGCGAGAGTAAACCGCAGAACGCCGTTGGCTAGTCGTAAAAATACCAGATTTGGGAAGCACCCGTGATGAGGAAGTGGATACGGAAAAGAAGGAAAGGGAATCTATTTCTTCGGCTCTTGAAAAAGGCCAACGACATTCCCGGCGGGATCACTAAAACGAGCGGTAATATCCGGGGCATCGACACCAATTCGTTGGACGATATCGCCACCAGCCGCCACCACTGCGTTCGCAGCTTTCGCGACGCTATCGACGTTGATGTAGATCAAAATCCCAGGCGTGTCGGACGGTTGGCGTTTCAGAACCCATTTGCCGCTGATCGCGCCAGTCGGATCATCGAAGGCGAGGGTGCCGCTCGGATGCTGGCGAATGTTCCAGCCGAAGACCTTTTGGTAAAAAGCGGCGGAGGCCTGCACGTCAGTTGCAGGAATGTCGATCAAACAAATTTTACCGTGAACCGCTTCAGCCATGGCGCAATAAACCTAGATTCTATCGGCGGGTCTCGCCGGGAAGTTCACACAAACCGGCAAATACACAAAAGCAAAATGACATGTATTAACGCGGGTGGATTGATTCGCGCTAACTCTTGCGGATTAAAGCTCCGAAAGCGTAGAATCCGCTCGAACCCACAGCTTTTATGCAGACTGACACTCTTTCTCGCCGGGAATTCCTCACCACTTCAGGCATCGCAGCGGCCTCTACGACCGCTGTCCTCTCACAACTTGCACAGGCTGGTGCGCAGGCTTCCGGTACTTTGCGGGTGGGCCTGATTGGTTGCGGTGGGCGCGGCACCGGCGCGGCTGCCAATGCGCTGAAAGCGGATAAAGACGTGAAGCTGGTCGCGATGGGCGACGCTTTCGAGGATCGCATCACAATGAGCCTGCAGGCGCTCGAGAAAGATTTCGCAGATAAACTTGATGTTCCCGACGCCAATCGCTTCGTTGGATTCGATGCTTATAAGGAAGTGATCAAGCGTTCCGATGTGGTGCTGCTGACTACACCGCCTCACTTCCGACCGATCCACATCAAAGCCGCGGTGGAAGCGGGTAAACACATTTTTGCAGAGAAACCATGCGCCGTGGATGCCCAAGGTGTTCGCTCCGTGCTGGCAGATTGCGAAGCCGCGCGGAAGAAGAATATCGCGGTGGTTTCGGGACTTTGCCTGCGTTACCACGGACCTTACCGCGAAGTGATGCAGCGCGTTCACGCCGGTGACATCGGAAAAATCGTGACGATGCAGGCGAACGATTTTCGCGGGCCGATCTGGGTAAAACCCCGTCAACCGGGCTGGACGGACATGGAATACCACATGCGCAACTGGTATTACTTCACCTGGCTGTCGGGTGACTTCAATGTGGAACAGCACGTGCACATGCTCGACCTCTGCAGTTGGGCGATGAAAGACGAATATCCCACGAGCGCCCTCGGCACCGGCGGACGCCAGGTGCGCACCGGTCCCGAATACGGAAATATCTTCGACCACCACTCGGTTATTTATGAATACGCCAGCGGCGTGAAGCTCTTTGCGACATGCCGTCAGCAGGCTGGATGTACCGGCGATATTTCCGCGACGATTGTTGGCACGAAGGGCAGCGCTTACTTCAGCAATCGCGCTTCATACATCATCACAGACAAACGCGAACGTTTCGCTGGCGAGAGCGATAGCATGTATCAAGTGGAGCACGACGAACTGTTCGCGAGCGTCCGCAAAAACGACGTGCTGAATAATGGCGAATACATGGCCAAAAGCACCTTGCTGGCGATCCTCGGTCGCATGGCCACATACACCGGACAGAAAGTTACGTGGGAAGAAGCTTACAACTCGGCGGAAGATCTCACTCCATCGGGCTACGACTGGAACGCGCAGCCGCCACCCTCGGAAATTGCCATTCCTGGTATCACTAAAATTCCAGGGAGAGACGCTTAGTCGAGTCTCACGAGAGCGGCACCCAGTGCGCGTCGTCGCGTTGATAAATGCGTGGCAAATGTTCTCCCAGCCCGAAGCGCGCGGCCTCTTCGTAAAACGACATACGCGCTTCACCGGCGGTGCAATGTTCCGACAGTACGCCCCGCCGCTGGCAAAACAGCACAAAGTCCGCGTCCGAACTGATCTCCTCCAAGCCGATCTGCTCTCCCGATTTCTCCATAGTCCCTCCCGGTGGCGAGCGAAAATTGCCTGTAAGTGTTCAGCGGTTTGCATCCACTCACTTGAAGCATCCGCCGAAACGCACGTGCAGTATTTTGCCTGCTGAGCCTCTGTGGAAAGACTCTTAGCAGAACTAATCGTGTGCGCAAGGATTCCGCGCTTGCGAAAATACGACACGCGGGCGCGAAGCGATTAGGTCGCGAGGAGGGAACGGAAGCGGGACCAGAAACCGTTAGGGGCGGTTTCCGATGCGGCTTGCGCGGTCGGGGACAGGGCAGGGGAGAGCTTTTCCGGAACCGCAACGCGGCGAATGAATTGGGTGGAACTGGTTTTCGCGTTGGCGCTGCTCAAAACGATTTCACGGAAGGTGTCGAGTTGTTCAATGACGCGAAGTTCGGTGGGGTAATCCAAATCGAGTTTCGGTTCCTGGCCAGTCGCCGCCTGTTTGGTGATGGCATTTTCGAGCGCGTTGGCCAGATGCACTGCGGTGAGCGGGTTGAACTCCGAGGACAACTCGCGGGCCGGCAAATGATGGCTGGCGACCGCTTCGATCACGCTAGCGGGCAAGCCCCAGAGGGAAAGGAGGTATGCACCCGCCTCTGCATGCGTCGCGCCGAAGGCTTGTCGTTCCACCTCGAACGCCGGCAGGTTTTTCTGACGGCCCATGTTCAGAGCATCGCGGTAGGCTTCATCCAAGTTTACGGCCAGCGCGAGCTTCCCGATGTCGTGCAGCAACGCCGCGGTATAGGCGTCGTGCGCCAATTCTTTGTCATGCGTGACAAATTCCGCGATGTCGCGCGCTGCAGTGGCCACGATCTGGCAATGTTTCCAAATCTGGTCCGTTGAAAAATACTTCAGCTTTACGTTGTCGAGGCGCGAGAAAGCTTCAATGCCGAGCACCAGCGACGCGGTCGTTTCCATGCCCAACAACAACACAGCATCTCCTGGCTGAGTCACCGGCCGATTGAACCCAAAGAACGCCGAATTCGTGATCTGCAGCAGCTTGGTCGAAATCGCCAAATCACGCGAAACGAGTTCGCCTACGGTCTGCGCGGAGGCTGTTGAGGACCGAAGCTCTTTGATCACTTCGACATAAATCGTTGGACGCGTCGGGAAGGTGCGGATGCGCGAGACGAGCGCTTGCACATCTTTGTGCTGGAAGAGGCGGTCAATCAATTGCGCACGCTCCAGCGCGTTCTTTACTCCTTGCGCGTCCACCGGCTTCAGCAGCACCTGGTGCGGCCCGAGCGCACAGGTTACCATCAGGTCCGGCGCCATGTTGTCCGAGAGCAGAAAGCGAATGGTCGATGGATGCTTCATCCAGACCTGGTGCAGGAATTGCACACTTGCAAACGGTCCTGCTTTCAAGTCCACGAAAATCACTTCGAACTGCACCTGGTCCAGCAGGCTAAGCGCGTTTTCTGCGGTTTGCGTGACATGCACCTTCCACCGGTCAGGCAATTGAGAGAAAAGCGGCTCGGCATGGGCGAGAGCGGCTGCGTCGTCGATCAATACTAAAATTCGGCCGAACTCTTTCATTCAATCACTCCCCAGCCGTTGGCTGGATATCTTCACTCTCTGGATTGAGAGGCTAACCAGGTAAGCTATCGACATGCCAAGGTGGTGTCTTAACGCGGAAGGTTGTAGGAAAGGGCCGACAGCAGAAATACTTACATAGTGAATCAATCTCGCGTACGGCACGGTGACACTTCAGGACAACTGAAACTCTGCCGATTCGGCGGAATAGCGCATGGACATATCGATGGGGAATGTCTAACAATTCAGTAACGACAGAAACAACTGTCGAAGAAAGAGAGAAACCATATGAACGCTGCGGTTTGGACCTACCTCGCCTATCTCACCATTAGCATCGGCCTCACCATCTGGGTGGCAAAGACCCTGCACAAGAATGGCCGAATCTTTCTTGTGGATAGTTTTCATGGGAACGGGGAACTGGCCGATTCTGTGAACCATCTGCTGGTCGTCGGTTTTTATCTGATCAACATTGGCTACGTGGCCCTCGCCTTGAAATATGGCGGAACCCCTGAGAACGCCCAAACTGCTCTCGAAGTGCTCGGCACCAAAGTCGGTCTCGTCCTTCTGATCCTTGGCGTCATGCACTTCTTCAACCTCCTTGTCTTCTCCAAAATGCGGAAACGAGCCATCAATGAGAAGAATCCGATTCCGCCCGCGCTCACCCCGGCGCCGCTCTGGAAATAGTTGAACCCTTAGGCGGCGGGTAATTTGCCCGCCGCTTTCATTTGGAGGCCTAAATGCGCCGACTTTCCGACAACTTAGTAACCATGGCGGCAATCGTGACCGACTTGGAACCCCGTGTAATTGGTCGATGCATTCCTACAGGCGAGAAACGAAGGCGGTTCCGCTGGGCCCAATTGAAGTCGCGTGCTTCTGGATTCGAGACAAAGTTTTGGGAGAGTTCGCGAGGCATTGGGAGCGCGATCTAAAGTGAATTCATTTCTTGAGTCTAGTTCCATAAGGTGGACGATGGGAACAGCTCGGCGTGGGTGCCGGTGAGCTTTTGAGACGCTCTTTCCTGTCGAAAACGGCGTCGCGGCCGGAGGCTTCCATTACTTGGCCACCAACAAGTTTTTGAAGTTTTCCGCGATCGCCTCTTGCGGTAGGATGTGACGCGTTCAAGAATTGCCGAGCAAGTGCCATTCCCATGAGAGCGACTTTGCTGTTCATCGTTTATTCATTGCTTTTGGATTCAGCTCTTCAAGCATCTGTTTTTCCAGAGGCTCCGACGTTGCCTTTAACGGGCACCAGAATTGTGCGGGTGGGAACTGAAGCGCAGTTGCAGGCAGCGATGGGAAACTTGCGGAGCGGGGACACGATTTTGTTATCGAACGGCGTTTATCATCTGACCTCGCACCTCATCATTAATGGCCGCAACAATGTGACCATTCGCGGCGAGAACGGGAGCACAAATGTGGCGCTGGCAGGGAAGGGAATGGATAATCGGAATCATGGCGGGGTCCTGCATGGGGTGTGGTCCAACGGCACAAACACAACCGTCGCGCATCTCACGATTCGCGAGACTTACGATAATCCGATCATTTTCAATTCGCCGGCGCAGGGGCCGCGCGTTTATTCGGTGCGGCTCATTGATGCGGGTTCGCAGTTTATTAAGTCGAATCCCACCGATGTGGACGCCGGACGCGGAGTGAATGAAGGCCGGGTAGAACATTCCTGGTTCGAATACACGGTGCGTCCGCCGAACGATCACGGCGCCGGTGTCGGTTACTTCAACGGCATCAGCGCACACGCGGCGCGTAACTGGGTGGTGCGCGCGAATGTGTTCAAAAATCTGCACAATCCGGATGGGTCCGCCTATCCATGGAACCCGGCGGTGCTGTTCTGGAGGAATTCATCAAACACGGTCACAGAGGGCAATGTTTTCATCAATGTCGATCGAGCGGTGGCGTACGGGTTGGATAATTCGGTGCCGTATCGTGATCATTCCGGCGGAATAGTCCGGAACAATTTCATTTACCTGGAGCCCGGATTTTTCAGCGCCTCACGGAAGGCGAGCGCTGACGGGATGATCATTGTGTGGAATTCACCGGGGACGCAGGTGGATCATAATACGATTCAAGTGAACGGGAATGCGCCCGCCGGAATCGAGTTTCGTTTTGCGACGACCGTCAATACAACAGCCCGGAACAATTTGGCGGACGTTGGCAATCGCAGCCGCGATAGCGCCATTATGCAGCAGAGCGGCAATCTAAACACAGCGCGCACCAATTGGTTTGTGAATCCGGCGCTCGGTGATTTGCACCTGTCTCCGGCCGCGACGAATGCGATCGATAAAGCCACGCTATTGAACACCGTGACGAATGATTTCGACGGCGTGTTGCGCACACCGACGAATGGGAAAGTCGATGTTGGGGCGGATGAATTCTCAGTGCTGGAGCGACCGCGAATTCTGGATGTCGCCGTAGAAGGTGTAGATGCGAGGTTCCAGTTCACAACGGCGGCAAATGTGGAATACGCGGTTGACCGGGCGGATCTTCTGGGGAGTTCGTGGATGACAGTCGCGAGCAACCTCCTGGGCGATGGCAGCGTGAAAGAGTTCACCGATCTGGGCGCCGCGGATGCGAGCGCGAGGTTTTACCGAGTGCGCTTCGACTTCCGTAGGTGAGCTGCTTCGTAGTGCGTTGGATGGCGAGTTTAGAGCAAGGAAAGGCGAGGAGACCGGCTTTACAAGGGATGGGCGGTCTTTAAATTTATCTTTGTAGGAGAGATTCGGTTATGCAGCCGGAGAAGTTCACGATGAAGACGCAGGCTGCGCTGCAAGGAGCGCAGTCGATCGCGCAGGAGCGTTCGCATCAGGAAGTGGATGGCGAGCATCTGCTGATGGCGTTGCTGCAGCAGGATGACAGTTTAGTGCCGCCGGTATTGCAGAAGCTGGGCGCGAATTTGGGGCAATTGAGTTCTGAACTCACGCGCGAGTTGGAGCGGCGGCCGAAAGTAACGGGAACGAAGGATTTGTTCCTGAGCAATTATCTGAAGCGCGCCCTCGATGCTGCAGAGAAGGAAATGCAGCGGATGAAGGATGAATTCCTAAGCACGGAACATCTACTGCTGGGGTTGATCGAGGAAGTCGGGCCGAGTTTAAAGAAGATTTTTCAAACGCACAGAATTCGCAGGGAGGATGTTCTTAAGGTTATGAGCGATTTACGTGGAAACCAACGGGTGACGGATCAAAATCCGGAAGACAAATTTCAGGCGCTTGAGAAATACGGGCGCGATCTGACCGCAGCCGCGCGCGCCGGGAAAATCGATCCGGTGATCGGGCGGGATGATCAGATTCGGCGTGTGATGCAGGTGTTGACGCGGCGAACGAAGAATAATCCGGTATTGATCGGCGAGCCAGGCGTGGGGAAAACCGCGATCGTGGAAGGTTTGGCGCGGCGAATTGTTAGCGGCGATATACCGGAATCGTTGAAGAACAAGCGCCTGATTGCAATGGACCTCAGCGCGATGATCGCCGGTGCGAAGTATCGCGGTGAATTCGAAGATCGATTGAAGGCGTTCTTAAAAGAGATCGCGTCGGCGGAAGGTCAGATCATTTTGTTCATCGACGAATTGCATACGCTCGTTGGCGCCGGAAAGACGGAAGGTTCGGCGGATGCGGCGAACATGTTGAAGCCGCAGTTGGCGCGTGGCGAATTGCGGTGCGTTGGCGCGACGACGCTGGATGAGTATCGGAAATACATCGAAAAGGATCCGGCGCTGGAACGGCGTTTCCAGCCGGTGTTCGTGAACGAGCCGAGCGTCGAGGACACGATTGCCATCCTGCGCGGACTGAAAGAGCGCTACGAAAATCATCACGGGATTCGAATTCAGGATTCAGCGCTGGTGGCGGCGGCGACGTTGTCGCATCGGTATATCACAGATCGATTCTTGCCAGATAAAGCAGTGGATTTAATGGACGAATCGGCCTCGCGCTTGCGGATGGAATTAGATTCGATGCCGACGGAGATTGATCAACTCGAACGACGCATAATGCAGCTCGAGATCGAGCAGACAGCATTGAAGAAGGAGAAAGATCCGGGATCGCAGGAACGTTTGAAGAAGTTGGAACGCGAATTGGCGGACTTGAAGGAAGCGTCCGGGAAGCTGAAGGCGCAATGGCAGAATGAAAAAGCCGCGATTAATGCGGTGAGCATCATCAACACGCAGTTGGAGCAAGCGAAGCTTGATGCGGAAAAGGCGCAGCGCACGGGAGATTTGAAGACCGCGGCGGAGATTCAGTACGGACGCATCCCCGAGTTGCAGCGGAAATTGGCGGATGCGCAGAAGCAAGAGCACGACCAGCAGGATGGCGGAAAACGGTTGCTGAAACAGGAGGTCACGGACGAGGACATTGCGGAGGTGGTGTCGTCATGGACCGGTGTGCCGGTGACGAAAATGCTGGAGGGTGAAAAGCAAAAGTTGCTGCAGATGGAGGCCCGATTGGCGCGGCGCGTCATTGGCCAGGAAGAAGCGATCGAGGCGGTATCGAACGCAGTGCGACGTGCGCGGAGCGGTTTGCAGGATCCAAACAAACCCGTGGGTTCATTCATTTTCCTCGGGCCGACCGGTGTCGGCAAAACGGAGTTGGCGCGGGCGTTGGCGGAGTTTTTGTTCGACGATGACAACGCAATGATCCGCATTGACATGAGCGAATACATGGAGAAGCACACGGTCGCGCGATTGATCGGAGCGCCGCCCGGCTACGTGGGTTATGAAGAAGGCGGACAGCTGAGCGAAGCGGTGCGGCGACGGCCGTACGCGGTGATCCTGTTCGATGAGATTGAAAAGGCTCACCACGACGTTTTCAACGTATTGCTGCAGGTTCTGGATGATGGGCGTTTAACAGACGGGCAGGGGAGGACGGTCGATTTCAAAAATACGCTCATCATTATGACGAGCAATATCGGTTCACCGATCATCCAGAAG
Source organism: Verrucomicrobiia bacterium (assembly GCA_036383895.1). Classification (GTDB taxonomy): domain Bacteria; phylum Verrucomicrobiota; class Verrucomicrobiia; order Limisphaerales; family SXQI01; genus DASVNK01. The sequence continues at coordinate 43,226 of DASVNK010000070.1, forward strand.
TATTTCGAAGCCGGCAAGTTGAGCGCCAAGGATAAATCGGAAATGGAACAGCGCGTGAAGGTGGAGTTGCGCGGACATTTCCGGCCGGAGTTTTTGAACCGCGTGGACGATATCATTATTTTCCACCGCCTCGATGAGAAACAGATCACGAGCATTGTGGATATCCAGATCGATCGCGTCGCGAAGCGACTTGCCCAGCAGCATTTCACAATGACCGTAGACAAACCTGCGAAGCAGTTGCTGGCGCGACAAGGATACGATCCACAGTTCGGCGCCCGACCGCTCAAGCGGACAATTCAGGAACTCCTCCTCGATCCGCTTGCGCAACGGATACTCTCCGGCGCTTACAAACCGGGAGATAACATCCGTGTCACAGCACAGGCGGATGAGGTGATTTTTGAGAAGTGACCGTTGAAAATTTCAAAGCTCAGTTTGCGATATGTCGCGGGCTGCCTCTAGAGCACTGAGGCCATTTCGAAGAAGAGATATGATCGAACGCCGACTGCAGGTAAGATTCGCGCGCCGACTGTCTTCGCTTTTCGAAAGATGACTATTCACAAACGGCCGAAATACCCCTAGGCACCAACAAATGAATAAAGACAGGCTTGCCAAGTCCCCGGCAGTAAATATAACATATATTGTGCGCTTTTATATGTGCTTCGCGGCGCAAAGTTTCAGCTTCCATGTCGAAGTTCTGACAATCGGTCGGAATCAGCCGCCATTCTGGTAATTCCTGGATTTCCCTAACCTTAAGGCCTGATGAAATTCAAACTGAGTCCGATTCGGTTCCGCGCCAGTCGCAAGGGTCCCAAGCAGTTCAGTCTTCCCACGGACGCCAGAGGATGGATGGATTGTTCGTGCGGCCTTTGCGCGCTTTGAAATCCCAGTATTCTCGATTTGAAAATCGACGGGCGTGTCCATCGAGGAACGTGAAATTCGCGCCGGCGTTATGAACATTCGTGTGCACATTGTTCTGCTGTGCGCGTGCGGCACGTCCACCGTTATCAAATAAATAAACGACACGCGTAGGATTCGGCACTGAGCTAACGCGCACAGGCCCATCCCATTCACCGGTGCGGTCGATATGCTGATTCATGCAGTAATGAAAAAGATTGTTACCGTTCGAGCGATTCGTGTTTGAAGGGCAGATCCAAATTGAGATGCCCAGTGGTGCGTTTGCGTTTGTGTGCCAGGGCTGATCGAAGTAGTTCCCCATGCCCAGTTGTTTTGGTAGAGCCACGTACCAACCAATACTCTTGTTCATTGTTGTTCCGGAGCCTTCGGGAGGGAGGAAATCGTCATTATCCGTCGCATACAGGTGCATGGCTTTGCCCCATTGCGAAAGGTTGTTCAAGCAAACGATACTTCGGGTCTTCGCCTTCGCTTTGTTCAAAGCGGGCATGATCAACGCGAGCAGAATCGCTATGATCGCGATCGTCACGAGCAATTCAATGAGACTGAACGCGACTAATCCATGACTGCGGCGAACCGTAGCCCGCGCGTACTCACGCGCAACGATTCGAACCCGAAAATTTCCATGACTTGGTCGAAAATCGCTGCCCCCGGTAAAATCACGTCTGCCCGATTTGGCGGCAGCCCCACCAACTTTTTCCTGTCCTCCCACGGCGTCCTCCAGATGCGAAGTGTCTCAGATTTCACCATTTCGCGCGACAAAAAAGTACCTTCGACCATCTCACGGCTGAATGAGCGCAATTTCAATTCCACCCGCGCCAGAATCGTGCTCGTTCCCCCAGTTCCGACCAATTGCACGGGCTCGGAAAGCTCACGCATCTTCGGCAGAAGTTTCGGCGCGACATCGTTTTCCAACAACGCACGGATCTCGCGCCGGTAAGATTGGCGCTCCTCTTCCGTTGGGGGATCACTTATGGGAATGCGTTCCAACAGCCGGACACTTCCGAGCCGAAAACTTTCCGCGAACAATCTGCGACCGCCCGAACCGAGGATAAATTCGGTGCTGCCGCCACCGAGGTCCATCACCAGCAAATTCCGCTCGGCCAATTGCGGATCACTTGTTACACCTTTATACGCCCAGTCCGCTTCCTGGTCGCCTGAAATGACCGTTACCGGAATTCCGCTGGCCGCCTCAATTGCATGGAGAAGCTGGTCTTTATTCGCCGCATCGCGGGCCGCGCTCGTGCCGACAATTTTAATTCTCGCAGGCTGCCAGCGTTGCGCTTCGCTCACGAAGTCTGCCACTGCCTTAGCTGTCAGATCAATCGCGCCCGGTTGAAGAGTGTGCGATTCATAGAACCCCTGCCCTAAGCGGGTCTGTTGACTGCTCTCGTGCAGCGGGACCACGTTGTTGCCGCTGCGCACATCGGCAACGAGGAGCTTCACGGAATTTGTGCCTACATCGATGACCGCGCGAACTTCCCCAGGCATAGGCTACTTGGTTTCGCGCTTTGCCAAAACAGCGCCGCCGTGGATACCCGCGTTGTCGCCCAACTTGGATGGAATGATCTCGAGACCCTTGTCAGTTCCTTCGAGGGCGTAGTCATGCGCCGTCTCCACGATGATGGCCATCATCTCGTCTTCGAGCGCATCGATCACTCCGCCACCAAGCACGACCACTTGCGGGCTCAATAAATTCACGAGATTCGCAATGCCGATTCCAATATATTCGGCCGCCTCTTCGATGACGCGCTCCACCAACTTATCCCCGCGCCGCAGTGCCTTTCGCAAATCGCCGCTCCGCATATCGGCTAAATCTTGTCCGAGACTTTCGGTTAGGACGGTCTTCTCGCCGCCCTTCACTGCAGTCTGAATCTTCCGGAAAATCGCCTGTCGTCCGGCGAGCGCCTCGAAGCATCCCCTGCTGCCGCAACCGCATTTTGGCCCGCCTACTTCGAGCACCATGTGCCCCACTTCGCCAGCGGTCTTGTTGAAGCCAGAATATAATTTCCCGTCCAGAATCATTCCGGCGCCAATTCCGGTGCCAACAAACACGCCAATTAAATGTTTTGGTTTGGCGTCCAACTCGACAGTGTGCACTCCGAGGGTGCAAATGTTGCCATCGTTCTCCAGGAAAACGGGCACCTTGAGCTCTTTCTCTAACAGCTTCTTCAGCGGCACGTCGTGCCAATCGGGAAGATTGGGGGCGAAAATGACTTCGCCTTTTTCGGGATCCACTGCACCGGGCGCGCCCAATCCAATCCCGCGCACCTGCTCCAATTTCAAATCGCATTCATCCACCGCATCCTGAACGCAGCGGGCAATACGCTCCACCACCGCTTCCGGACCTCGCAAGGCTTTAGTGCTCGTCTTGACCTTGCCGAGGCACTTCATGGAATTGGTGAAGACGCCCGCGAGGATTTTCGTGCCGCCTAAATCGACACCAACTAGATAATCCTTGTTGCTTTCGGGCATACGCGAGAGGGCGGCGTCCGGCGCCGCTCCACGGAAGCCTTTTAAAAGCACAGAATCTCTAACGCGGTCAACAGCTTAAATGTTAAATCGCGTGACGCGCAGGATCACTTTCTAACGCCGCGGGCTTTACTTCGAGCCGAACCTGAAAGCCGCTTTTTCTGAGGACCGCGCTTTTGATCGCGAGGACCCCGGCCGCGCCGTTCCTTTAGCGGTTGCCCATCCCCTGCCCTGCGCGCCCGAGCTGCGTGCAGTCGCTTCCGCACCGGCTCGATTGTTTTTGGACGCGGCTTCGGCACGAGCATGATCGGGCAGCCTTCATAACCGAACGCTTTACGCAATTGACCGGCCAAGTATTTGGAGTATGTGGGCGAAAACAATTCGTCGCGATTCACGAACAAAGCGAAAGTGGGCGGCGCCTGCCTCACTTGCGTCGCGTAGAAAAACTTCAAGTGGTGTCCCATTGCGCTGATCGGCTGCCGCTGCAGAATCGCATCCTGCAACGTGCGATTCAAAAGCGCGGTTGGAATTTTTTGCTTCAGTTGGTCAGAGACATAACGCACCGCCTCGAGCAATCGATCCAAATGAAACCCCGATTTCGCGGAAGTAAAAATAACCGGCGCATAGTCGAGGAAAAACAGATTTTTCTGCACCCACCCAGCGAATTCGGTCAAGGTCGTCATCCTCTTCGGTCCGCGCTCTTCGTTGTCTCGCCGCTCGATCTCCTTTTTGCGTTCTTCGCGCACCGACTCGTCCACCAGGTCCCATTTGTTGATGACCACGATGCACGCCTTCCCCTCCTCGACAATTTTCCCGCCAATTTTCTTGTCCTGCATCGTGATGCCGCTCTCGGCATCGATCACGAAGATCACGAGATCAGCACGTGCGATCGACTCGTCTGTGCGCTTCACGCTGTAAAATTCGATCGAATCATCGATCCGGCGCTCCTGGCGAACACCGGCCGTGTCGATCAAGACATAGGAGTGCCGCACGCCGTCCATTTCCACTTGCAGCGGCACATCTACCGCATCCCGTGTCGTTCCGGGAATCGGACTCACCACCACGCGTGCCGATTTCGTCAGCGCGTTGATGATGGATGACTTTCCAACGTTCGGTCGTCCGACAATGGCGAGCTTGATTGGACGCTCTCCTAACTCACGGTTCTCGCTCGGTGGCTCCGGTTCATCCTCCGGTAACCGGGCGATCGCTTCGCGCATCATGGCTTCAATCCCTTCACCGTGAATCGCCGTTACGGGATGAATCTTTTCGAAACCTAATTCGGTAAACTCCGCCGCGGCCGGCTCAAGCTTGTGATTATCGACCTTATTTGCCGCGATAATTACCGGCTTTGATGTCGCCCTTAATCGCTCCGCCACTTCGCGATCCAGCGGCACCACGCCTTCCTGCGCATTGACCGTGAGGATGATTACGTCGGCCGCTTCGATCGCGAGTTCGACCTGCTCGAGCGCCGCCTGCGTGATGACATCGGTCGCTTTCTCCCCGCGCATCAGCCCGATGCCGCCTGTGTCAACCAATGTAAATTTGCGTCCACGCCATTCCGCTTCCGCACTGACGCGATCGCGCGTCACCCCCGGCTGGTCATGAACGATGGCAATCCGTTTCCCTACGATGCGATTGAACAGCGCCGATTTTCCAACATTCGGCCGTCCAACAATGGCAATCAAACCAGACATGCGGCAATGATTGACCGTCGCCGCCGCGGGCGAAAGCGCAATCTGCTTAAACCACTCCTTATGCCCGCGCTTTGGCGGCGCGAATCTTCTTCTCGAAAGGGACCGTCGCAAGGAGCAGGATCAATAGTCCGCCGATGGTCTTCGCAGTGGAACGCTTCTGTGCGGTCTGATACGCGAGCACAGGTTGCGGCAGATGTGAAGGAGATCGCTTCCCTTCAGCCTTGCTTCCCCTGCTCTCCTTCACGGTTTTCTTCTTCTCGCGATCGTTCGCTTTTTGCTCAGCCTGCAGCGCCTTGGCTTCGTCTTTTTCGGCGTGCGGTGCCGGTTGCACACCACGGCCGAAATGCACTGCCCGCGCTTGAGTCAATTCCGCGCCAAAGAAAACAATTTGCGAAGTGTAATAAACCCACAACAACACCAGTAACAACGCCCCAGCCGCGGCATACGTACTCACAATTGAGCTCTTTCCGAGATACATCCCTAAAGCAAATTTCCCTACCACGAACAGCGCCGCAGTAACCAATGCACCGAACCAGACATCCTTCCAAGCCACCTTTGCGTCGGGCACATACTTAAACATCAGCGCGAACAGCAGCGTGAGAACGCCGAACGTCGCTACGAGATGAATCACCTGAAAGACCGGGCCCATCCCGCCGATCATGTGACTGAAATACTTTCCGGCCGCTGACAATCCGGCGGATAATAACAACGACGCCAGCAGTATGAACGCTATCCCTGCAAGCATCGCGAAAGAAAGCAACCTATGCCGAATGAAACCCCAGATCCCCTGCCCCGGCTTCGGCTTCACCTCCCAAATCTCATTGAGCGAGTCCTGCAACTGCACAAAAACCCCGGTCGCACCCACGAGCAACATCACCGCGGCGCCGATTCCCGCGAACATGCCGGACTTCTTCTCCCCCTTTTGCATCAACATTTCTTCAAGGTCCTTGGCGTTTTCCTGTCCCACAACCGACGCCATCTGTGAGAATACTTGTTGGCTCGCGTTGTCCTGATACCAAAGGCTCGCCACGGTCACGACGATGGTCATTAACGGTGCCAGTGAGAAAATTGTGTAGAAAGCCAATGCCGCTCCTAACCGCGGCGCTTTATCGTCCATCCAGTCCGTTGCCGCTGTCTTCAGCAGCTTAAAATAACCCTTCGCGCCAAGTTTCATCACAAAGAACGTACCGCTGAACGTCTCAGCGGGAAGAACATCGAACCCCTGAAAAGCCATTCCGCCAGCCCCTTAAGCCTTATGCGCGGCGGCAAACGAAAATCTTAACAGCAAACCGGTCGTATTCGAGTTGGAACATCCACATCGATAAAAATCAGATCTTCAGAATCTTCACCGAACGGGCCATGCGCACGGACCCTCCCATCTGGTCCAACGACCATCGATGCCCCAATGCATTTGTAGCCGGCCCAAGGACCACTTTGAATCGGACCAACGTTGCTACACCCGGCGATCCAAACGCCAAACTCGCGACAGACTGGACCATAGTTATCGATCCAAAGCTGGCCGTAAGGCGTGACGCTGCTGTCAAAGTCCGGAGGGACCGCCCAGGCGCAGGGAGAAACAATTAGTTGGGCTCCCATCAGCGCAAGCGAGCGACTAATTGCCTGACCGGGAACGAAGGCATCCGCGCAGATCATCAGTCCGATTCTGCCCAGTTCAGTATCCGCGACGCGAATGCGATCGCCGAGCGCGTAGAGATCATGGGCGATTTTCAGTTCATTGATCTTGCGATGGTGCAGAATCACCTCGCCGGTCGGCCTAATGAGTACGGCGGCGTTGAAAAGCTTGTCTCCGTGTCGCTCAATAACTCCCGAACACACATACAATCCGGCTGCCTCAGCGGCGCGAGACAGCGTCTGGCAAGTTTCGCCCCCTGGAATATGATCCGCTTGACCGAGCGCGCTTGGATCCATCCAACCGAAGGGCAGCGCTTCTGGGAGAATAACGAGGCGCGCGTTGCGCCTGGCAGCTTTCTCGATGAACTCGGTGGCACGTTGAAGATTGCGCGCGCGTTCTCCAGGCGCGATGTGTATTTGTGCGAGCGCCAGCCTAACCGTGGTCGATTTCAAGAAAGCAGCTTAAATGCGCTGCCGTTGAGTTGGATGGTTTGGTCGATCAGTTTGGGCAATGACGAATTAACTTCGTATTGAAGCTGGAAAACTGCCTCTTCCGGAAGATCGAGGGTGCGTTGGGCGGAGTGGATGAAACCTCCCAGAGTTTGCCGGCCGTAATGCAACAGCCCTTGGCGCAGCGGCAACGAATAAGTAGAGAGCACAATCCCGTAAACGAGCGTGTGCCACCCGTAAGCTTTGCCTTCGTTCACGGCCTCGCGATAACGCTGCACCAGCTTCAAATCTTTCATCGCGCGAAGGCGGTTCAGTTGGCGGCGCCCGACGTGACGGCTGGCGATTTCAAACTGTTCGAGAGTCGCGTTCTTCGCCAACTGCTCGTCGAGCGCGAGCAACTCGCGAATGTAGTTTTTAGTCGCGAAATTGTAGGCCGCGTAAATTTGACGGAGTTCCAGCGGAGCGAGCGCTTCTTCCCGGTAGTGAATTACGAATTCACGCAGGCTGCCGATGGAATGAACCTTGGTAAGCTGGGTTGAGCAAGCAATCGGGCTGAGCGTTGTGAGCTCATCCGCGGAGCCTAGTTGCTCCGTGAGTGGGCGCGCATCGATGCTTTCGTTAGCCGCATCGAAGGCGGGATGGATCTGTTCAGACATTTAATTGCTCTGCTCCACATCGCGTTTATCACGCTGCGTAATTGCTTCTCTAGGCTACTACGCAAGCATCATAGTGCAAATCGGAAAAACCCCTGACCACCGTCTCGCTCTTTGGCACATTCGCACCGAGAGAATTCAAAATGGCCGGGACAAACTCAACCAAAAGCCTGAAGCGTACGTTCCTGTCGCTGTTTTTTGCGAGTGGTGTGGCGGGGCTCGGTTATCAAGTGGTCTGGGCAAAAGCATTCTCCGCAACGATTGGCCATGAATATCCGGCTGTGCTGGCAGTGGTAACCGCATTCATGGCGGGCATGGCGATCGGGAGCGCGGCGTTGATTCGTGAACGCAGGCTGGATCGCAGGCTGTATGGCTGGCTCGAGCTTCTGATCGGCGCGTGGGCGCTCGCAACACTCGCGCTAATTCCTCTGGCTGAAGAGATGATTCCCGCGGTCCTCGGATTAAATCCTTCCCCAATTTTTCACTGGAGTGTGGTTTTCATTTCGGTGCTGTTGATCCTTCTCCCCGCCACCGCGGCGATGGGCGCAACACTTCCGGCAGCCGAACGATTTCTCTCTATCGAATTGCGCGGCGATACGACGGCTCTGCTTTATGGCGCGAACACTGCCGGTGCTACTGTGGGCGTGCTTGCGGCGGCTTTTTGGCTGATGCCAATGTTCGGAATCCGCATCTCTATTATGGTGCTGGCTTCTATCAATCTACTGTGCGGATTTGTTGCCCTCAAACTGGCTCAACACTCCCGTCCGCAAGCGGAAATCCTACCGCGAGATTTGAAACCTGCGCGTCACGCTGCAGCAATTCGCCTTTTCCTCGCGGGTCTGTTCGGAATCGCATTCGAGCTCGCAATGGTGCGGGCACTCTCGCACGTTCTCGAAAACACGGTCTTCACCTTTGCCGTCGTCATCGCGACCTTCCTGATTGGGACGGCCATCGGCGCTTTCGTCTTCTATCGAGCGAAGTCTCACTGGTTCCTCGAAGCCGATTTCCTTTTTGCATACCTGGCGGTCGCATGCGCTCTAGTCGCGATCGGCGTGAAGTGGAGTCCGGCGATTTACGAAGGGCTGCGCTCGACTTTAGGTGACTCAATGTTCGCAGTCGCGGTCTCGGAAACTTTGACCTCGGCTACCTTTCTCCTGGTCCCCACCTTTTTTATGGGCGCGCTTTGGTCGGCACTCGCGCAGCAAACCCTGTCCTACGAAACTTCGCTCGCCTGGAGCGTGGTTGTAAACACGGCTGGGGCCGCCGTCGCCCCAGCGCTGTTGGGACTCGTGGCAATTCCGGTTTTGGGGCTGCAAGGCGCTTTGCTCATCATCCCCATGGGTTATGCATTACTCGCATGGAGAAAGCGACTCACGCCGATTCTTGTTCTGATGATTTTAGCCGTCATTCCAGTGAGCACTTCCGTTCGCGATTTGATTCGAACGAACGGCGATAAGATGATTCATCTTCGGGAAGGAGTGATGGGCACCGTGAGTGTGCTCGAGAACTCCGCCGGAGCTCGGTCGCTGAAATTCAACAATCGTTTTCAGATGGGTGGGACTGCGGCGCGGGTTGCCGAAGAGCGGCAGGCCGCGATTCCCCTGCTCCTCCATCCTGATCCGGACTCAGCTCTGTTCATTGGTCTGGGCACCGGCATCACCTTTCACGCCGCGCGCCATTATCCGGAGCTTCAGGCCGATGGCGTCGAGTTGGTACCTGAGATTGCGGACGCGATGGCATTTTTCAATCCGCCGGCGCGCACTTCTTCCACATTGCGACTTTTCGTCGACGACGGGCGGCGCTATGTGCGCACTGCCGACCGACGCTACGATGTGATCGTTGGCGATCTTTTTCACCCGGCGCAAGATGGAGCGGCGTTTCTCTACACGCGCGAACATTTTTCAGCGATCCGCGATCGCCTGGCTGAAGGGGGGCTCTTTTGCCAATGGCTTCCGGTTTACCAGATGGACCCGACAACCCTGCGCACTGTGATGAACACTTTTGTCAGTGTTTTTCCACATGCCGAGTTGTGGTTGCTTCGCTTCAACATCGATCTCCCCGTGGTTGGTCTTATCGGGCGCACCGCGCCGGCGCGCTACCATCCCGGCCTGGTTGAGAGCAAAATGACTGAGTCGCTTCAAGAACACCTGAAGGCCCTGGGCTTAGGCGACTCGCTCCGCCTGTTCGGCTGTTACGTCGGCCCGCTGAATTTCCGTGGAGACGTGCCGTTGAATACGGATTGGAATCCCACCCTGCTCTTCCGCGCACCAGCGATTACATTCAAGAGGAACGATAATCCATCCGAACGCCTCTTCGCCCTTCTTGCTGAAGTCGAGCGATCACCCGCTACGCTTTTCGCCAGCGCAAACACCGAGTTCACAACCGGACTCACTCAGTTTATCGATGCTCGCGATACTTACCTTAGCGGCCTGCAACACGAAATGAGTGGTGATCTTGCGCGCGCGCTTGAATCGTACATAAACAGCGCCCGAATCAGCCGCCACTTTACGGCCGGCTACGCCCAGGCGCTGACGATTGCGAGCAGTGTCGCGAAGACGAATCCAGTGGAACGCGAACGAATCTTAAAAGCCCTCGTTGCAGCTCAGCCCGCTATCCCTGTCGCAGGACAACTGCTTGAAGCCACAAAGTAGGAACGCGAAAAGGATGCTGATAATAATGCTCAGCTAAACATGACGGCTTGTGTAGTGTCCGCATTTTTCTGTTCTTGAGCGGATTTAAACTCGATCAACTTCTCCTTCAATTGTTCCCGGGTGAACTTTTTTTGAATGCCGACAATCGCGGAGCGGGCCAACAAATCACATCGCTCATTCTCCACGTGGCCAGCGTGACCCTTCAGCCATTTCCAGGTGACAGAATGTATCGCAGCCAATTCGTCCAACTCCACCCAGAGCTCTTTGTTTTTCACCGGGGTCTTCCCTGCGGTCTTCCAACCACGGCGCTTCCAGCCGGGAACCCACTCGGTGATGCCAACGCGTAAATATTCAGAGTCGGTGAAAAATTCGACGGCGCACTTTTCCTTCAACGCGCGCAATCCTTCGATCGCGCCCATAAGCTCCATGCGGTTGTTCGTCGTGGCAGGTTCGCCGCCACTAATCTCCCGGCGCTGACCGCCATACTCCAACACGGCGGCCCATCCACCGGGCCCGGGATTCCCGGTGCAGGCGCCATCGGAATGAATCCTCACAGTTTTCACGCGAGGCACGGTACCTGAACGGCGAAAATAAATCAGCTATCGAGTGGACCAAAAACAACTGTGCAGCGTCCGGGGAATAAACCGAAGAGTGTGAAGTAGCGCAGTTCGACCGCCGCGCGAGAAGCAGAGCTTTTGAATCAGACCAGCAGCAGCCAGACGGCGCCGTAAAAGCTTCTCCAGCTGCGTTGAGACAGAATTCAAACATTGGCACCAGGAGAAGCGCCCGTGGCAATAGTCATGAAGTATCGGAGCGGCGAGAGCGGCCGTTTCCAGCGCGATGGACATTCCATTTCCGGTCAGCGGCGGAATCATGCAGATGCTGTCACCGATTCGACATTCGGGAATTGTTGTCGTTTGTTCGCGGCGTAACGAAATGCCCGCGACGGCGCAGAACGTATCCTCGACGAACGAGGCGTTACCGAGTTGTCGTTCAAAGGCGGACCCCATTCCCGTTGAGAAGATTTGCGCGAATCGGTCTGTTCCGGTTTTTCGGAGGCGTTCACTATCTCGGAAGAGAGCACAAATGTTTACCTCTCCATTCGGCAGGCGGGAAAGGCCGACGTATCCGTCGTTCGCGAAGTGGAGTTCCAGATCGGATTGAAGCGACACATTCGCGGCGTGGATTTTGACACCTAACATTCCTGCACCTTTGCGCAAGCGACGGCCGGTTGCGCGGACGACTCCTTCCATTTCGAAGGATTCGGTCCAGCGGGAATTCTCGCGGAGGATGCCGCCAGCGCGTTGGAATTCGAGGGCGAGCGTGTGATCCAGTTGCGCGCGATCGACGGCCAGAGCTTCTTCGGGTAGTTCGAGCGGTTGAGAGAAGCGATTTTCGTTGAAGAATTGGACGGTGCGTGCAGAGGGAGTTGGAAGGCTTGGGAGAAGGTCGCGGAGGATTGTGAGCCCGCGACCGCTGATGAATTCGCCGCAGACCCGTTTGCGCGGGTAAGTGCCGGAATCCCAAAGCTCGACTGGAACGCCATCGCGGCGGAGGAGAATGCCGAGTGTTAGACCCGCGAGGCCGCCGCCGATGATGCGAATTGGGTTCCCCATTGCGAGTAACTTAGCATAACGGAAAGGTTTACGGTAAGCAGCCCGGGAATTATCGTGCGCGCGGTGAGTCGACAACCTGAAGAATTGGCGGCGCGCGTGGAAGCGCTGCTCGCGAAACCATATCCGACGACGCGCGACATGGAGGCTTTTTGCAACCATGCGCGCTTGCAGGGATATCGGAGCGTGGTGGTGGCGAGTTCTTTCGTGGAGCTTTGTTATGATTTCGTGGCGGATGAGGAGATGAAGGTCTGCTGCCTGGTGGGATATCCGTTTGGGCAATCGGAAGCAGATGTGAAGCGGTACGAGGTGGAGTTGGCGGCGGAGGCGATGGCGCATGAGATCGAGTTGGTGCCGAGTATTTCGAAGTTGATGGAGGGCAAATACGCGGAGGTGTTGCGGGAGATTCGGGATGTGGTGGAGGCGGCGGAGGAGCGGCCGGTGCGGGTGAGTATTGAATCGGCGCTTTGGAGCGAAGCGCAATTAGGCGAGGTGATTCGGATGGTGCTGGACTCAGGAGCGCAGTATTTGAGCACGAGTGTGGCGCCGGCGTTGAAGGGGCCGGTAACGGAGTCGGAGGTGCAGAAACTGAGAGAGTTGGTGGGTGTGTCGTTTGGCTTGAAGGTGGGTGGATTGAAGTCGCTGGACGCTGCTGATCAAGTGCTTACGTCGGGAGCGGACCGCATTGGATTGCTCGTTTGAGGCGGGAGTATCGGGATATCCCCTAGTTGCATTTTCAGGTAGTTTCCTGATTCCAAACTGGCTCCCTCGCAAGTATCGGTAATGCAGCTTTGATTCCTTGCTAAGGATGTGGGGATTTGGGGCTTAATGACCCCGATGTAAGAGTGGGGAGTTTATAAAAAGGCGGCTCGAGGAGGGGGCCGCCTTTTCTTTTATTTCTTCGGAGGCGATTCGTTGATGGTGGCGTAAATCGAGTTCTGCACGGATTCACCTTTTTCTGATTCCAAGTCGTAGCGTAAAGCGAAGGTGTTCGCTGGTTTCAGCGCGGGGACTTTCAGCACGACGGTTTTGCGGTCCGGCTGGAGTTTGGCTGCGGTGATTTGGACGCTATCCCGGCCTTTTTTCGTGGGGTTGGTCACGGTGAAATCGGGCGAGCCGTATTCGGAGCTCCAGCGATAGTTCCACATTTCGGCGCTGTAGCTTTCGAGGTCTTCGGCGACTTCACGGGAGAGCGGCTCCGAGAAGGTAATGGTGACGGTATCTGAACCCGCAGTGTAGGCGGTGGGAAGCGGAAGTTCTTTTTGGTAGCGGACGCGTTGGAAGCAGCCGTCGCGAACGGCGGCGGTTTGCCATCCCCGGAGTCCGGTGAGGTAGAGATGGCCGTCCTTTGTGTTGAAGCGCCCGCGGCAAACGCCAGAGGCGAATCGACCGGGAAGCGGAACGACGGCACCTTGCGAAGGAGAATTCGAGTCGCGCAGGACGAGCATCATGGTGCAGCGTCCATAGGAGAGGTGGAGCATCTGGCCGGAGAGGTTGCCCCAGGTTCCTTCGGGCACCCAGACCTGGCCGCCGGCGGAGTTATCGATGGCGCGCGGAACCCAGACGAGAGGCGGATCGAAATTCGTGGGAGCGGTTGCACGTTTGTGCATGGGGGTGAAGCCGTAGAAACCGCCGGGTTTGATCAGGTCGAGGCGCGTTTCGGGTACCCAGTCGCCTTGCTGATCGGCAACGGTGAGTTCATTGCGCGGTCCCATGCCGAGTCCGTTCGGATTGCGGAAACCCGTGGCGATGACTTCGACGCCGATGCCGTTTTTTGGAATTTTCAGGACGGTGCCGCCGTGCGGTGTGTTCTCCGAACACTTTGCGAAATAAAAATTACCGTCAGAATCGGTTTCAAGGGAGGTGGTGTAGCTGTGGCCGCCCCCTGCCCCGATGGTGTCGTTGTTGAAGTTTTCGTAGAAGTCGGCTTCGCCGTCTTTGTTAAGGTCGTGGAGGATCGTGATTTGATCGCGCTCCATGACGTGGAGTTTGTCGTTGATGATTTTCACGCCCAGGGGCTGGTAGAGGCCGGTGGCGAAACGTTGCCAGGTGATTTTGTCGAGCTTGTCATCGATGCCGCGAACGAGCCAGACGTCACCATGGATCGCGGCGACGGCTGCATCGCCGTTGCTGAAGAAGTCGTGTCCGCTCGCGAAGAGAAGTGCATTCCACGGGTTTTCGTAGGGCATGGTGATGGTATCGACGGCGAAAGCGCTGTTGCTTTTATCTACGACGCCTTTGGTCATGAGCGGTTCGCCCCAGCGAGTAGGGCCGCCTCTCGTGAGTTCCTGGAGTGACTCGGTTTTCTGCGCCTTCACGAAGCCGATGAAGTTAGGCAGTTCAGCTTCGGAGAGTTTACAGATAAAGATCTTCGTGTGCGCAATACCGTTATGGGCGGGCAGACGCAGATTGATCGCTTCGCGACTTACGCTGAGTTGCGCACCTGATTGATCGCTGGAAATCGCGACCGCGAAAGTGCCTTCGGAGGTATTGAGTTTGGCGACCTGAATATTGTCGGACCTGGTAATGGACGCTGACGTGCCGCCGGGGACATCGACAATGTTCATCAACTGTTCATCGGTGGACTGCCTCTCCAAGGTGCGGGTGAATATCTTGAGATTGCCCGCAGTAACGAACCAGGGTGAATCGAGGACGGTCCCCTGCCCTACTGAATACGAGAGGACGAGGCGATTCCCGCTGCGGTAGAAGCCTTTGTATTTGGCCCAATCGCGAGGGAGCGCGCCGTGTTTGATTTCTCGCGGATCTTTGAAGGAGTTGTCGCGGGCCCAACCGGGTTGTGGAGCGGTGGTGAAGTGAGTTTTGCCGTCGGGCGCGACGGCGCCCATGAGGCCATAACGTTGACCTGAAATGCGAACGAAGCCGCCGGTCCAGCCCGCGGAGTAGCGGAGCAGATCGGTATCGAAGCAGACAGTGGCTTCACTGTTATCGCCGATGCGGATGGCAATTCCTTTGGCGGTTTTCCTGCGCGGCGTTTCGATAGTGGCGTGGAGGAATTGGCCAATCTCGGTTTTGGTCCAGCGATCGTCGACCCAGTCTTTCTCGGTTTGCTGAGTTGGGTCGTCGGCTTCGGCGGCTTGCGTGGCGGCAGGGGTCGCGAGGACAAGGGCGCTCAGGAGCAGTAAGGCTGCGGGACGGAGAATCATTGCGAGGAGAATGTAGAATCGGGCGCGAAGTGACAATTCTGATTGTGATTGGGAGAACGCTGATCGACCCGAAGTTGTCGAAAAAAGGGCTGAGTGGAAATTAATGGAAATTGCGGAAATGGCGGGGCTTTTTTGAGCCAAGGCAGTGGAATCGGACCGCGAGCGTTGGACGCGGTTAGGCGTGAAAAATCGTGAAATGAGGCGCTTACGAAGACGACGCTGACCGGCTGGGCGCGGGAGGCGTTGACGATAATAAGCGTTACAAAGCGTTATTGCAGGTACTTGCGATTGGTAATTCACCGCAGAGGACGCGGAGTAACGCAGAGGAAGAAAAACTTTCGTTCTACAGGCCGGCCAAGTGGAATTTGGTGGAACTGGTGGAATTGCGGGGCTTTTTTGATGGAATGAAGTGGAACGCGCGTGCGGCGGGACTGTGTTTTTTTGTAGACTCCTAAGTTCGTCAGCTGAGTCGAAGAGGGATCTGAATACTGAGCGGGCTAAACACCAACGCGCGGCGTTAAGCGTGACAAAGAGTGAAATCAGGTACTTACGGCGTGAGAATGTAGACTCCGCGCGGAGTGCGGCGTGAATTTCAAAAATCGATAAAGTGTAGAAACCCTCGATTATCGCGGGTTTGCTCGATGTGTGGGCCGCCAAATGGAAGCTGGATAGTAGCCCGAAAGAAAATCTTTTCGGAAAACCGGGAAAATCGGCGGAAGTACCAGAAAACCAAGGTTGGCCAGGCGGTATAGGAAGCGTTACACGGCAAAGCGAGTGGTAAGTGATTAGTGGATGGCGGCAAGTGGTTCGCGTTCTCATGGCGCGGTTTCTCTCTTTCCAGCCGGCGATGGAAAAAGACAGGTACGCGGTTGTGCGGACTTTGCTTTCGGGGGTGATTAGACGATCGCTGAACGGCAGCGAGGTTCTAGTCAGCCACGGTCCTTCGCAGGCTGATGCGATTAAACCGGAGAGCCGGTCTAATCGCAAGTTTTGAGTTCTTAATTTTTAGTTTTTAGTTGTGCGGGGAGGCTGCTCCTGAATGGTGGCGCGGAGGAAGAGAGCGGGGCTTTTCGGGACAGTGACTTGTGCTGTTCCTAGTGGGCCGAAGACAAATGTTCCGAGCAATCCCCAGGTGGTGAGGTCTTCTGATGTTTCGACCTCCCAGATCTGGTCTCCTGGGCTGGCCAAAACGAAAGCAGGCTGCTCCAAGGTGCCGAAGTAGGTGAGGGAACCGAACTTGAAGGAGGTCAGGCCTTGCACCTCGCCATCGGCGCTCGGGTAGAGCAGCCACGGTTTCGGGAGAAAAATCGCATCTTCCGCGGTTGGCGTTATTTCGTCGCCCGGGGATATGCCTGGGACGAAGAACCTGCCGGCGGCGTCCACCTGAAAGATATTTGTGCCGAAAGTGAGAGTTGTCGTGGGGTCAGGGTAACCGCGGATTTGTCCCCAGATGGTGTATGGTGGGCTGGATTCAAACGCGCCCACATCAACGCTTGCGCCGAAGGGGCGAGCGCGGCCGCGTTGATCAGTGGATGGAGCGCCGATGTTATCTCCCGCATCGATGGCAGGGCTTCCGGCTAAGAGCGGAACTGTGGGAGTACTGCCTCCGTAAGAACCTAACGGTCCCAAGCGAAGGTTCAGGTTGCTTTTACTTGTTGGCGCGGTGAATGGCGCCGCGTCCGAACTGAGATTGTGACCGGCATCGGTGAAGCTGCTACCTGAGAAATGTGGGAGCGCCCATAGCCCAGATCGCTTTTCGAAGAGCGAGTTCTTAATCGTGAGATTACTCGAAGTAAGTCCTCTAACGGTATATGAACCGATGCTGCCAGGAAGGAAAGAGCAATTGGTGATCCATGCGCTGCCCCTACTGTAGAGAGTTCCTGCGATGCCATTTTCTATGTTGTTGTTCGGGAAAAAAGCAGAATTGGCGGAGGCATCATTTCCAACAAACGTGGAGTTCACAACGATCAGCTGATTATCGGAAAACAAGGCGCCGCCGATCGAATCGTTTCGAGCCCATTCGCCGCGGATATCCGGCCTTCCGCTTGCGGTGGAATTCGTGAGAAAAACAGAATTATAAATTTGGGCGGTCGCGCCATTATGGATCGCTCCGCCTGAGGCAACGCCGCTAAGCCCACTGCGTAGGCTGCGGTCTGCAGCAACTGCCACGTTCCTGTGGAATATCGAATCTTGCAGCCACAACTGACCTGCGGAGACATGAACAGCACCGCCCTGGGGGACAACAGAGGCGGAATTATCTTCGAAGCGAGTTCTTGAAACGGATAAATAGCCTCCAGAGAAGTAAAGCGCACCGCCAGCGCCCGTCCGGCCGCTAACACTGTTCGCGGTGAAGACCGAGTCAACCACTTCAACATCTCCACCGGTGGCAGAAATAGCGCCGCCGCGACCTGCTGGATAGTCAAGTGTCGCGGTAAATGGAGATATTGGAACGCTGATGACCCGATTACGCGTAAAAAGACAATTCGTAACTACCAATCGACCGCTGGTCTGCCAGATGGCGCCGCCACTAACTTCCACGCTCGTAGTCCAAAGGTTAGGAGTTGCCTGCGCAACATTGTTGCTGAACACGCAGCTTTCGAGCCTGAGGACTCCTCCGTCGTTAATTATTGCTCCACCACGGGAAATGCGAGTAAGTGCGCTCGTGTCATCGATCTGAGGAGCCCGGCCCTTAGCGAGGACAATGCCTTTCAGCGTGAGCACAACTCCGTTTCGAAGGAAGAGAAGTGAGTTCGCACTGTTTGGAGTGAGGATGACACTGTGACCGTTGGCGTCCAGCACGGCGTTGTTTGTGAATTCGATCGGGGTGGTAATAGAGATAGTTCCGCTGCCGGAGAATTTGAACTCGCCACCGGCGACTGCGGCGTTGGTTAAGCTGCCGAGCACAGGCGGGACTTCCTGGACCGCAGCGACCGCGTTTAGGCAGGCAGCGAGAAGGCTAAGAGCCGTATTGCGAGGGAGCTTGGCCATGGGTGGATTTTGGCACGGACCGGGCGCTCGCGGCAAATGCAAAGCTTGTAGAAGTGGTTACGGTTTCAGTTCGTGGGCGGCGTTGTGCGCCTAGGGTCGCTCGCTCGGCAGCAGCCTCGCACCACCAAATAGAGAGTGCGCCGCTTAGCGACCGTTATTGGTCATGGGGCTGCAGAACATGCGGTTTTTGGTGGTGAGTTGGGATTCTTTGCGCCAGACGTCGTATTTGATGATTTCGACGTGGCCGCCGACGGCGAGGACGACGCCGCCTTTTTTTCCGTGGCGACGGCCGAGTCCACCATCGACAGCGGGATCGGGAAAGCTGGAGCCGTCATTGTAACCGAAACCCAGGGTGGGATGTTTGTCGTCGGGTTCCCACATCATGAAGGCGTCGGGCTGGAAGTTGGAAGGTTTGAAGGCGCGGCCTTCGGGCGTGAGCTGGCCGTAGCCGCAGAGGGCGCCGTTCTGGATGTAGGTGGAGAGTTTTTGGGGACGAGCGAGGAAGGTGGGGGTGTTGGTTTTTTCGACGGGGCAGCGATAACTTTTGATGGTGCCCATGTATTTCCAGATTTGCCCGCCTTCGTAAGCGGCGACCTGGTTGCTGCGGAACTGCGCGCCGAAGAGATTGGGCGGAGCGCCGCTGACGGGGCGATAGAGCCAGCCGGGAACGTTGTTGCCCCAGTTTGGGAAGGAAAGGCTGTCGTTGTTGTCGTTCGCATACATGTGGGTGGCAAGGCCGAGCTGGCGGTTGTTGTTCACGCAAATGGTGCGTTGGGCGCGGTCTTTGGCGCTGGCGAGGGAGGGAAGGAGAAGGCTGGCGAGAATGGCGATGATGGCAATGACGACGAGGAGTTCAATGAGGGTGAAGGCGCGGCGGTGGGGCGTGACGGGAAGGCGGTGAGCGGGGAGTTTCACGGCTTAAGCGAAGCATAGTTGGGGATGGGTGGTCAAGGGTGATGGCGGTGTGGTGAGGTGCGATCGGACGGTGAAAACCGGAGGTTCACCGCGGAGGACGCAGAGGTCGCAGAGGGAGGAGACGCGATCGAGCGCTTTTAGAGTTCGGTGAGCTTGAGGGTGATCTGTTCGTCCTGATCGTCGAAAAGGAGGACGGGCTTGCCGGGGCGGAGGGCGACTTTGGTGGTGTGGGCGAGGTTTCGGGATTGGATGATGTCGCGTTGAGCGCCGTTTTCGGTGCGTGATCCGGCGCGGTAATTCATGGTGCGGCCGATGAAGAGGGCGAGTTCGCCGCCGTTGTCTTCGAAGGGAGTGAAGGTGGCGCTGAAGGAAATGAATTTGGGTTCGGCGTTGGTGGATGGGTCGGCGAGTTTATCGAGAAGGTCGGTTTGGATTTGGCCGCCGTTGAAGGTCATGAGGTAGCGGGCGGTTCTGCCGGCGCGGGCGATGGTGAGTTCGAGTTGGAGGTTTTTGGTTTGGATTTCGCGAGGCGGTTGCGGCCCGGGTTGAACGATGGTGTTGAGACGTTGCTGGAATTGCTTTTGGTCTTGTTGGGCGGAAATGGAGTTGGTGAAGAGGACGAGAACGGCAATGGCGATTAACGTTTTCATAGTCGAGATAACTTCTTCCGGGGAATTTGAACACCGGGCGAGGCGTGAAGTTGCAGGGCGGGTTGATGATCGGCCAGAGCGTTATTGGAGGTTGCCGAGTTGTTTGAGTTTGGTCCAGGAGGCGCGGGAGACTTCGCACGTGAGGTTAGTGCCGCTGCGGGAGACGAGGAGATGGACGTCGGCGATGGTCCAGCCGCGGATCATGTCGACGACCTGAATGAGTTGTTTGCCTTGGGTGGGCTGGCCATTGACTTCGAGGATGACATCGTCGATCTGCAAACCGGCGGCCTGAGCTGGGGATTCGTCGATGACGTGAGAGACTCGGACGATGGAGGTGGTGGGATCGATAGAAAGGGCGGCGCCTATACCGCCTTTGAATTTGTTAGTCGCGAAATGGATTGGGTCGTTGAGGAGTTGTTGGGCTTGCTGTTGGAAGGTGGAGGGAGGGGTGTTGCGGGTTTGGGCGCGGTAGGTGGACCAGGCGAAACCGATGAGAAAGAAAACTAGAATCCCAGAGAGGGAGGCGAGCCAACGTTTGGATCTTGAGCCACTGTGCGACATAACTGGTGGAGGTTGGGCTAGAAGTCGGGCTTCCCGTCTTTATCGCGGTCTCGCTGGAAAATCTTTTTGGTGATACCGTTCGTGTCCTGGGCCTGACAGGTGAACGCGACCAAGAGCGAAAGGATGGTCAAAGAGTTTCATTGCGCGAGGTTGATTTACCGTAGTTGGTTTGAGGTTAAAGCATAGCACATTTCCAGATCTCCCGAGTGTAGAGTGGCCGCTAATTGCTGTAAGCGCATGGTCGCTTGCGCACGGGACGTAATGCGGAACCCAGCACGAAGGGTGCATGGACAGAATTTCAAATCGGCTGGCTTGATCTCGCGCTTCGGTAAGACGATGGAAAAGCGGCGCCAAGTCGCCGCAGTCCAAAACGCTCGCGCGCCGACGGTAGCGTCTCTAAATGGCGGAGCATACGGGACTATTACGACTTCGCGGCAAGAGCTGACAGCCGAAGAAGTATGTCGCGCTCCCCGGCCCAACGCTCGGCGGGAGCCTCGCTCCACCGTCGGGCAGGCGCAGACGTTTCGAATCAGAACCGAATTTAAAATCGGTCTTGCGGCGGTGGTGGGAACTGAGAGTATCGGCGGATTCCTATGAACACTTCTTTGCTGCGGGGCGCGAATTCTTTTGAATCATCGTCGCGACGTGAGTTTATTCGGCGGGCGGGGTTGGCGGCGATGTTTGCCAGCGTGCCGGGGTTGTTTGCGGAGGAGTTGACGCGGACGCCGGCGCAGACGGAGGGGCCATTTTATCCGGACAAGTTGCCGCTGGATACGGATAATGATTTGTTGGTGATTAATGACGGGATCACGCCGGCGGTGGGCGAGGTTTCGTGGGTGAGCGGGCGGATTTTGAATGAGCGGGGCGAGCCGGTGCGGAATGCGTTGGTGGAGATTTGGCAGTGTGATGCGGGCGGGGCGTATTTGCATACCGGGACGGATAACAAAGAGAAGCGAGATAAGAATTTTCAGGGGTTCGGAAGATTTTTGACTGGGAGTACGGGCGAGTATTTGTTCCGAACGATCAAGCCGGTCCCCTACCCTGGCCGGACGCCACATATTCATTACGCTGTGAAGACGAAGGGTAAGAAGTTCGTGACTCAGTGTTACATCGAGGGGCACGAAGGGAATGCGAAGGATGGGATTTGGAAGGGGCTGGATGAGCGCGGGCGGAAGGCGGTGACGGTGCCGTTTTCGGCGGTGAAGGGTTCGCGGGCTGGGGAGTTGGCGGCGAAGTTTGATATTGTTTTGGGGTATACGCCGGAGGTTTAGGCTGCGCGGAAGGAAAAAGGGGAAACCACGAATGGACACGAATTAACACGAATTTCTCGCAACACTAGCCTCCCATCTCGTCGCCAAAGGCGAAACGAAAAAGGACCTCTCACGTCTTCCCGGACAAAGTGCGCTTCCCTTTCCTCTCCCCCTTCAGTAGATTCGCGGGCTTTCGTTGGCTGATTAGCGGAATTTTTATACAAATCGGCGGGCGAAGGATGTCTTTTGGTTGAAGCGTGACGGAACAGCGGCATGCAAATGAAGATTGGTGCGAGCGCCTTTATGATGAGAAGGCGGCGCAGTTGATCTTGTACGGGCGGGCGCTGGGGCTTTCGCACAGCGAGGCGGAGGACGTTCTGCAGGAGACGTTTATCGCGTTGATGAAGTTGGCGGAACGGCCGAAGTCAGTGGAGAGCTACGCGTTCCGGACGGTGCGCAATCGGGCGCTGAATTATAAGCGATCGCTGTGGCGGCGGCTGGCGCGCGAGGTGGAGTCGCTGCGGTGGTTTGAGCGGAGCCCGGACGAGACGGCAGCAGAACGTGCGGCGATGCGCGCCTTGCAACATCTGCCGCGGGAACAGAGGGAAGTGATCGTGCTGAAGATTTGGTCGCGATATACGTTCGATGAAATCGCGGGGGTGCTGGAGTTGTCGCCGAACACTGTTGCGGGTCGTTATCGTTACGGAATCGAGAAGCTGCGAGTTTCGTTGAAAGGAAAAGAGTATGAAGAATTTGGATGCGCTCGAGAAGTGGGTGCCGCGCCGACCTTCGCGTAAGGTGCACGCGCGGATTTTCGGGCAGGCGGCGGAGAGTGACCTGGTGTTTCATCTACGCGACCTTTCGCGGTGGGTGGTGCCGGCGTTTGGGTGTTTTTTGTTGGTGCTGGGGAGTCTCTCGAATCATTTGCCGGGACGATTTCCGTTTAATTTGGACCGCGAACGTTTTGAATTGCCGCCGTTGAGTGAAGAGAGCGCGGTGGCTTTGTTGCCGGGCGTGAACCACAGCGGGGTGAATTGTTATCCCGCGAGGAGTTTGGAATTTAATTTTGCGCCACGCGGCGCGACAGTAATTACGGCGGCGAGTTCCGCTCTGATTTCCTACACGAATAAGTTGATTCAGTAAGTAATGAGTAACGAAGCGAATAAGCCGACAGGTCAGTCGGCGGCGGGATCGAAGGCACCGGCGAAACAGGAACCGAAGTCAACCACACCACCAACGAAAGCTGGAGCACCGGGGAAACCGGCGGTTCCGACTGGACCGGTGGTTGTTCCCCCACTCTTTCGGCGGTGGGATTGGATTGCGTTCCTGGTGACGACGCTGGCGGTGTTCATCGGGTATTTTTTCACGCTGGCGCCGGATGTGACGTTGGAAGACTCCGGTGAATTGGCGGTGGCGTCTTATTATGCTGGGGTGCCGCATCCGCCGGGATATCCGGTGTGGACGATTTACACCTGGATCTTCACGTGGCTGTTTCCGTTTTCGAATATTGCGTGGCGCGTGGGATTGTCTTCAGCGGTGGCGGGCGCATTCGCGGCGGGATTCGTAGCGCTGCTGGTTTCGCGCGGGAGCAGCATGTTGATGGAGGGCGTGGGGACGCTGAAGGACGTGCAATCGAAATACGAGCACTGGATTAATCTGGTGGCAGGTTTCGCGGCGGGAATGCTGCTCGGTTACAACGGCTTCATGTGGAGCCAGGCGGTGATCGTGGAAGTTTACACGCTCAGCGTGCTCTCGCTGGTCGTCATGCTGATCTTTTTGCTGCGGTGGATTTATGCGCCGCAGCAATTGAAATATTTGTATTGGTCGTTCTTCATGTTCGGCATCTGCTTCAACAATCACCAGACGCTGATCGTGGCGATTATGGCGATCGAGATTTTGATCGTGGCTGTGCTGCCGGCGGTCGGTCGGAATTTCCTGCTGGTGAACGCGATTGTTTATTTGCTGGGACTTGTTCTCAAGGCGAAGGGAAGTCTGACCTTCATGAACGAAAGCCCGGTGCTGTTCGGGATTTATAATGCGGTGGGAATTGGTTCGGCGCTTGGAGCTTTATATCTGTTCGGGAAGACCAGGCATCGATGGATAGATTGGGTCCCCGTGATCATTGCGGGCGCGGTGTTTGTGGTGGGATGCGCGTTTTATTTTTACATGCCGCTGGCGTCGATGACAAACCCGCCATTGAACTGGGGTTATCCGCGGACGGAGACGGGTTTCTGGCATGCGTTCACGCGCGGACAATATGATAAGACGAATCCGTCGAATCCGTTCAGTTTTAAATTTATTGAGCAGATTTGGATGCTCATTAACGGCGCCAAGCTTGAGTTCAATTACATCAATCTGATGATCGGCCTGGTGCCGTTTGTTTTTTACAAGCGGATGCTCAAGCGAGACCGCGCGTGGTTGGTGGGATTGACCGCGATGTATGTGTTCCTTGGCGTTCTGTTGCTGATCCTCTTGAACCCGGGGACGGACCTGCAATCTCGGGAACAAACGCGGGTGTTTTTTGCAGCGTCCCACGTTATCATTGCGATTCTCATCGGTTACGGGATTGCCCTGATCGGAACATTGGTGGCTACCGAATATCAGCGCATCCGAATGCCGCTGATGATCGGCGGCGCGGTCGCGTGCGCGATTGCTTTGTTTAACCTGGTGGATTTGCAAACGCAGTTTCCGCTCGATCTGTACAACGCGATCTTTCTTCTCGCGCTCACCGTCCTCGTTCTCGGCGTGTTTCTCATTCACCGCGAGAAAATGCCGCTGGGCTTCTTACTCGCGGTGTTTGCAATTATGCCGCTGTATTCGGTGTTTGCGCACTGGTCGGATAACGAACAGCGCGGGCATTTGTTTGGGTTTTGGTTCGGGCACGACATGTTCACGCCGCCCTATGGGCTCTATGGAGAGATGGAGAAGAACACGATTCTCTTCGGTGGAACGGACCCGGGTCGCTTCAACCCGACTTACATGATTTTCTGCGAGAGCTTCACCCCGCCCGCGAAGAAGCGGGATCCGAAGTTTGATCGACGCGACGTGTATTTGATCACCCAGAACGCGTTGGCCGACGGAACGTATTTGGATTACATCCGCGCGCATTACAATCGCAGTGCGCAGCAGGATCCATTTTTCTTCGTCAATTTTCTACGGACAACGAAAGAGGAGGAGCTCGGGCGCACAAATCTTGTGGCGAAGATGATGCTGCCGTTGGATCGGGCGTTCACGAAGCTCGGCGCCAAAATTGAGAAGCGTCGTCGTGCGGACGGAGTTTATCCCCCGAAGGAGAATCCACCGCCGCCACCGCCGGAGATGGTGAATAATCCCTATGACGTGGGGGCGTATCTTTCGAAAGAGATCATCACCCCAAGCGTGGAGGATTCTCAGATTGCCTTCACGGAATACATCCAGGATGCGCAGCGGCGGTTGCAGCACGACATGGCGAATCCGAATGCGCCTCGTCAGATCAAGCCGGGTGAAGACGTGCGGATTGTGGATAATCGTATTTCGGTTTCGGGCCAGGTGGCGGTGATGGCGATCAACGCGTTGCTGACGAAAATCATCTTCGACAAGAACCCGACAAACGAGTTCTACGTCGAGGAAAGCTTTCCGCTCGACTGGATGTATCCGCACCTGACGCCGTACGGGATCATCATGAAGATCAATCGGCAGCAGGTGCCGGAGTACACCGAAGAGATCGTGGCGAAGGATCACGAGTTCTGGAGCAAGTATTCCGAACGGCTGGTTGGGAATTGGATTAAATATGAAACCACCGCGAAGGAAATTTGCGACTTTGCGGAAAGGGTTTATCTGCGGCGCGATTACACCGGCTTCACTGGCTCGCGAGAATTTGTGCGCGACGATAATGCGCAGAAGGCGTTCTCGAAACTGCGCGCGGCGATCGGCGGTGTTTATTACTGGCGTTTGCAGAACATCAAGAATCCGATCGAAAATCAGCGCATGCTGAAGGAGGCGGAGTTCGCGTTTAAACAGTGCTTTGCTTATTGCCCCTACAGCCCGGAAGCGGTTTTCAAATACGTGAGTCTGCTCGTGAATCTTGGCAAGATCCAGGACGCGGCGGAAGTGGTGAAGACTTGCTTGAAGTTCGATCCGGAGAATCCAGGGATGGTCGCGCTGAATGAGAATATTCGACAGATCCAAGGCGCCGGTCCGCAGGGGCAACCGCAGCCGACCGCGGCTCTGCCGGTGAACCCCGCTACGCCCGCGACCTCCGCGCTGATCAATGCTGCGACCGACCAAGCGGCGTTGGCGGCGCTGGAAGAGCAATATCGGAAAGATCCGAGCAACTTGAACATGGCGTTTCAACTGGCGAGCCATTACTTCCGGCTGAAGCGCACGAACGATGGCTATCGGATCCTGGAAGACCTGGTCAATCGATCGAACACGACGCCGCAGGCGGTGCTTTCAGTGGCGCGAGCGTACTCGGACCTTGGCGACGTGATGCGTCTGGAGCAGGCTTTCCTTCGCGCGACGCAGGTGCTCTCGAATAGTCCCGAGACATGGTACGATTTATCCCGCGTGCAACTGGCGATGCGGAAGACGAACGACAGCCTTGGGGCGTTAAAGCGAGCTGTTGAAGTGAGCAAAGCCGCAATGGCGACGAATGCGGCGACCTTCGACGTCGCGAAGGACGCACGAACGAACAATAACTTCGCCGCGGTTCGAGGACATCCCGAGTTCCAGGAAATTACGAAATAGCACAAGCAAAAGAAAAAGCGCGGGCTTCACAGTCCGCGCTTCACTTGTCCGGGAGTTGGGCTTGAATAACTGCCCGGGACTAGATTCGCAATTCGCTCAGAATTTGTTTTTGCGATAAGCGCCCATTTCTGGGGCGTTTGGATTCACCTCAGGTCCGAAATATCGCAGGGTGACGAGAGGTTCTGTATCGGAAGTGTTCTCGAAAGTCACGCCCGCTTTTGCGGCGGATTCGGTGCAGAAGACTTCGTCCTCGGTGAGCTCGTGGAAGCGAATCAGTTTCGGGCAATCGAGATTCAAGTTATTCATCCTCCCCTTCCCCTGGACGACGATGAGGCCGTAGGCGCCGTTGTCCTTGATGGTGCATTTTTGGCGCGGCTCGATGGTGAGTTCCTTGGCGGTGAAAAGCTGTTCCTTTTTGATGCGGCCGTAAACGATCCAGCGGTCGACGTAACCTTCCTTCCGAGTGTCGGCGACTGGCACGGGTTCGAGGTAATGATTGTCTTTGAAGTTCTCATCGCAATTACCCTCCCAGTCGAGTTGGTCAACGATGAAATCGAGGTCTTTGTGCTTGTTCTTCGGCATGTCTTTGACAAGAAGAGCCCACGGCACTTCGCGGCCTTCTACGAGTGACTGGTACATACCGAAAACGTCGGAACCCCATTGCGGCTCGTAGGTGCAGAGCGAACCCGGCGCGTGCAAAATGCAGGGCGGAATGAGCCAGCCGGTGCCGGGTTTCAGGCGATAAGCGCGGGAAAGATCGAGAATGCCGTTATCGCCTTTGTTCCAATTTTCAAGGCACTTGCGCACCTGAGCTTTGGTCGTGCCGGGCTCGAGGCCCATGAACGTGTAGGGAAAATTGTTCCCGGTATTATTGTGCTGCGGTGGGAAATAATACGATTCCGGTTTGCCTTCCTGGCCAACCAATTTCGCCTGCTCCTGAGATTGATGCATGTGGTGCGGAATCGGCCCCATGTTGTCGAAGAATTTTGAGTAGACAGGCCACTTCTTGTATTTCTTCCAGATCGAGCCGCCGATCAGATCCGCGCCGAGTTCGTTTACGGCGTCCGCAAGGGTGAAGCGATTTTTTCCAACGACGACGTAGCTCAAACCTTCGTCGGGAGTGCGGTTGTCGTTCGCGGCGGGAGTCGTTGAGGCGAACCACCGTTCGTCGATGCCGCCGCGATTCAGACCGTAGGCGTAAAGGTCGTCCGGATGGAGCTTGAGGCGCTTGCCCGGCTGCAGAAATGAACGCGGCACCCAGCACGGCGCGAGGCGCAGCAATCCATTATTTTCGGCGAGCGCGCCCTCCACCAGGCTGCGGACATTTTTAGACACCGTTTTCAGTTCGGTCACTGTGTTCATTCGCCCGGGGAGGATAGTAACCACTGATGCAAAGTCAAAAACTCTCGGCATTTGAAAGCCGCGCCTGTGCGCTGGAGTTAAACGGGTCGGCGTGGCTGGTGCTGGCGAAGAAAATCATGATTTCGGATACGAATCGATGAAGCGCATTATTCCGTCACCTTCGCATCTCATGCGAGCCGCTGGAGGAGTGGGTTGACCAGCAAGCGCCATCCCGACCGCGACACACGCGGGAAAAAGAAAACGCGTTCGAAAGTGATCGAACGCGTTTGATGAAATTGATTTTTTCGAATGTGTTAAGCGGCGGCCTTGCGTGCCCCACCCTTCTTGGCGGTGGTCGTTTGCTTTTTGCGTTTGATGTAAGATTGGCGCCGGCGGCGTTTCTCGACTTTGTTGTGCTGCTTTCCCATAGTTTAGTTTGCTTTACATTGCGGCGGGTTCTGTTTTGTTTACCGCGCGAAAAATATGACGCTTCCGGCGGTGCGCTTCAACATCATTCTGGCGATGGTACTCTTCCTCGGCGCGGGTTGCAAAACCAGCGAAGAGAAGAAGAAGGCCAAAGAAGCGACGTTTATGCGGTTTCATCTGGAAATAAACGTCGATGGAACGCCGTACAATTCGCCGGTCGTCATCTACCGCGCTAATCCTGTCCAGATGGGAGTGGAGCGGGACGCGGTGTTGGATGAAGAGATGATGGATAAGGCCGAGTTGGTGACGGTGGATGAGTTTGGAAATCGCGCGATAAAGATTACTTTTAACGACGCCGGGCGGAAGCGGTTGGATTATGTGACTTCCACCTACAAAGGACGGCGCCTGGCGATTCAGGCGAGATGGACCGAGCCGCGGTGGCTGGGTGCGCCATTAATCACGAAGCGGATTTCGGATGGTGTTTTTATTTTCACGCCGGATGCTTCGCCGGAGGAATGTGAGCGGATTGTGCACGGATTGAACAACGTGATTGCTAAACTCAAGAAACCCTACACGCTGATTTAGTTTAGTGATTTTAAGAGACGGTCGCTTCAGCATTTCTTCCAAAATTTGCGCGGTGCTCTTCGCGAGCGCGACGCTGACTTTCGCGCAAACGTTTGTCTTACCTACTCCGAATCGGGCGATTTTCACGCCGGGCGCAGAAGCAGATTATTTCACACCGACGCCAGGACGCACCTGGATGAGCGGGACGTTTGGGTGCGTGCGGACGGAGGGTTGGCAAATGCACGAGGGGTTGGATATCAAGCACACGAAGCGGGATATTCGCGGCGAACCGATGGATGCAATTTACGCGGCGGCGGATGGGCGCGTGGCATACATCAATCACAACAGCGGGCTTTCAAATTACGGGAAATACATTGTCGTGGAGCATCGGATTGAAGGGATTCTCGTGTTCACGACGTATGCGCATTTGAGCGCATTTGCGGCGGGGTTGAGCACGGGCGATGCGATAAGGAAGGGGCAGACAATTGCGACGATGGGGCGAACGACTAATACAAAGTCGCCGATCTCAAAGGACCGGGCGCATTTGCATTTCGAGATTACGGTGCGGTTGAACGATCGGTATTCGACGTGGCACACGGCGGCGCTGAAGGGATACCGGAACGATCATGGGAATTGGAATGGGCGGAATTTTGTGGGGGTGGATCCGCGTGAGGTTTTCATGGAGCAGAAGCGGCTGGGGGTGAAGTTTAGTTTTCTCGAGTATGTGCGGAAGCGGACGGAGTTGTGCCGGGTGCTGGTGCGGGACACGAAGTTTCCGTGGCTGAAACAGTATACACCGCTGGTGAAGCGGAATCCTGTGGCGGACAAGGAAGGCGTGGCGGGGTATGAGGTCTCGTTGGATTTTAATGGGCTGCCATTCCTGCTGGTGCCGCGGGCGAAGTCGGAGATTGGAAGTGGAGCGAAGGTGAAGTTGCTGTCGGTGAACGAGCGGGAGCAGAACGCGAATCCGTGCCGAAAGTTGGTCACGAAACGCGGCGGGAAGTGGGAGTTGACCACGACCGGGGCGCAGTTGATCGATTTGTTGGTCTACTAGGCCGAGGTCTCCTGAGCCGAGGCGGTGGCGCGGATGGCTTCGAGTTCTTCCCAGCGGGCAAAAAGCTTGTTCAGTTTTTCTTTCTGTGATTTCAGTTCGTCGTTGAGTTCCGTGATTTGCTGGCCGTATTTGCGGTTGAAGTCGGGTTCGGTGAAGAGCGCTTCAAGGCGGGCGATTTCGGATTCCACTTCAGCAATGGCGGCTTCCATTCCTTCGAGTTCGCGCTGCTCCTTGAAGTTGAGTTTACGCGCTTTTGAAGAGGAAGATTTTTGCGCTGGAGCCTCGGATGGCTTCTCGCGTTTGGTGAGGAGTGGAACGGAGCCCTTGGCGGTGCGTTGCTTCTTTTCGACGTAATAGTCGTAGTTGCCTTCGCTGTAGACGACGCGGCCGTCTCCTTCGAACGCGATGATGCCGGTGCAGACTCGATTGAGGAAGTAGCGGTCATGGCTCACGACGACCACGACGCCATCGAAGGCGAGGAGCGCTTCTTCCAGGACGCGGAGAGTGGCCAAGTCCAGGTCGTTCGTCGGTTCGTCGAGGATCAGGAAGTTGCCGCCATTTTTCAAAATGCGCGCGAGGAGCAGACGGCTGCGTTCGCCGCCACTGAGATGTTTGACGAGCGTGGTGATGCGGTCGTCGGTAAAGAGGAAGCGCTTCAGGTAAGCGCGGAGGGAAAGTTTGTGGTCGCCGAAAATCACGAACTCGCTGCCGTCGCTGATTTCATCGAGCACGGTGCGGTCCTCGTTCAGTTGGAGGCGGTTTTGATCGACGTAGTTGAACTTCGTGAGCATGCCGATTTTGGCGGTGCCTTGCGAAGGTTCGAGCTGGCCGAGGATCACTCTCAGGAGAGTCGTCTTGCCGAGACCGTTGCGGCCGAAGACGCCGATGCGCTGGCCGGCGGCGAAATTCAGATTGAAATGCGAGAAGAGCCAGCGGTCCCCCATTTCGACGCCAACGTTCGTGAGATCGACGATGCGATTGGCGAGTTGCGGCGCGGGCGGAATGACCAGGTCGACGTCTTTGTCGATCTCGGGCGGTTTTTCGCCCGCGATTTCGAAGTAGCGGTCGAGGCGGCTTTTGGATTTGGTGGTGCGCGCTTTGGGACCACGGCGGACCCATTCGAGTTCGCGGCGGAGGAACATCTGGCGTTTGTGTTCGGAGGTTTCGGCGGTGGCTTCGCGCTCGGCTTTGGCCAGGAGGTAATCGGTGTAATTGCCTTCGTAGCTGTAGGCTTTGCCGTTGGCGATTTCGATGATGCTGGTGGTGATGCGATCAAGGAAATAGCGGTCGTGCGTGACGACAAGGAAAGTGCCGCGATAATTTTCGAGAAACTCCGCGAGCCACTCGATTGATTCGGTGTCGAGATGATTGGTGGGTTCGTCGAGGATGAGAAGGTCAGGCTGGGAAATGAGCGCCCGAGCGAGGGCGACGCGGCGTTGCTCTCCGCCCGAAAGATTCGTAATGGGACTGTCCGCAGGCGGGCAATTAAGGTGCGCCATCGCGGTTTCGATGCGATTGTCGAGCTGCCAGCCGTCGTGCGCCATGATTTGTTGTTCGATATCGTGGTGGCGTTTGGAATCGGCGGGGAGAGTTTCGAAATCGTGGATGAGGTCGGTGATGTGCTTCGCGCCGGCGCGGATGTTTTGTTCGACCGTGAGATTCGGGTCCAGGGCGAATTGCTGCGGCAGATAGCCGACAAGCAGGTCGCGCCGTTTCGTGACTTCACCGGAATCCGGTTCGCGCAACCCGGCCATGATCTTGAGCAGGGTCGATTTGCCGGTGCCATTGCGCCCGACCATACCAATGCGGTCGCGTTCGTTGATGGTCAGCGACAAACCGTCGATGACGACACGATCGTTAAACCGAACCAGAACGTTGTGAACCGAAAGAATCGACACGGGCGCAGAACGTAATCGAGTGACGAAAGAAGGAAAGCGGAAGGTGGGGCGGAAACCAAGAATGGACACGAATAGACACGAATGGGGATGTGCGGCGGACGGTGCTGCTGGTTTTTTGAGGGGACTTTGAGATGTTGAAATGCGACTTACAAATAATTTCAGAATGGCGGTACAGAGCAAAATCGTGCGATTGGCTTCCCAAGCCCGCCACGAAAGTGTTGCCCCAGAAACGACGTTCGCTTCGCGAATTGTGGTCAAAAGGGGGTTGGTGAGAGTCGTGGAATGGCGAAAATCTACGTAAGTGTTTTTGGGTTGCAGCGGGGAAAACGGGCTTACAGAAGGAAACGAAGGGAACGAAGTGGCTGGCTGGGAGGAAAGCGGGCGTGCGATTTTTTAACGTGAAAAAGAGTGAAATCAGGTAGTTGCGACGGAAATGTTGACTGGAGGGGGATTTCACCGCGGAGGACTCAGAGGGACGCAGAGGTTTATTAGTCCTGAAGTGGAATTTGGTGGAATCGGTGGAATTGCAGGCATTTTTGTGTGGAATTGGATTGGAGGAGATTTTTGCGGCGGCACCCGTTAGAGGGCGAAAAGGGTCGTTGCAGTTACTTACGTTGAAAATGTTGACTGCGGAGGATGGGCGGCGGGAAGAATCGTTGCACGGGAGCGAGCACTCTGGAGTAAGTGAAAAATTGCATGGAATGCCGGAAAGACGGGGGTGAGATGCGGCTCCAAAACGAAAAGGTTCACAGCCGTTACCAACCCAAAACACGCAGGGCCCCAGGTGGGTTGGTATGCCGCGGGCGGCGCAGGCTCCGCAGGAGCGTCGCCCCACCGACGGGTTGAGGGCACGAGGGTGCGCGGACTTAAAATTGGTGTGATCACCCTGGAAGCGTCGGCGAACAGGAGACTCGAAGGGTTCGAGGCTTTTGTTCGGATACGATCCGAGTGACCACGAATGGTTGTTCGTGATCATTGAAGATGTTTAGCAGTTCAAAGGCGTGTGGGCAAGCTTTGGATGAGCAAGGCGGGACAACCCGTCAATTTCTGGCACGTGGCACGTTTAGAAAACAGTTCATTCTCGACAGTAACGAGAGGGATCTCGCAGGATTAACCGAAATGATCGCGCTCAGGGCTGCTATCCGAATTATTTGTGTCGCAGCGGGCTTTTCGACTGCCCAAGCACAAGATCCAATTCTAACGAACGGTCTCGTACTGCACTATCCGTTCGACGGCTTGGCTGCGGAGAGATTAACATCCGCTCCTGATCCCGTGCCACAGAACGTAACATATGGAACGGACCGAAAAGGATCCGCCTCCGCTGCACTGGTTTTGAACGGAACGGACTCGAGCGTCTACCAACCGGACGAGCTGTTTAACATTGGCGAAACGAACTACGCGATCTCGTTTTGGTTTAAGACCGCGGATACGGCACAAGAGTATCAAGGGTTGATCAACACCATTCCACACAATGGTGTTTTCATTGTTTTCAACCACCCGCCAGCCATTGGTGCGCTCAGTTTTCGGATCGGTGGTGGTGGTGGGTGGATCTCGCCGCATACGCTCGGTGCAAAAACAGATTACGGGTCGAATCAGTGGTACCATGTGGTGCTCACAAAAACCGGTGTCGACTATGCACTCTATGTGAATGGCGAAATCGATTCGAGCGTGAGCGTGCCTTCAGCAGAATCATTCAACCGGCAAGGTGGCTTCAGGTTTGGAGCCATTGGCGATGCGCTGTCTCCGAGTGCGCAGCATTTGAACGGCAGTTTGGATGATGTGAAGGTGTTCCATCGCTCACTAAACGCTGATGAGGCAAAGCTCCTATTCAATGTTGAGTCAGGGGTCCGTCGCGCGAAGGCACGTCTTGACATCGTAAATGGCTTTATTGTTGGCGTCCTCATTGAGGATGGAGGATATGGATACACCAATACGCCGAACGTTGTGGTTCGAAGCACAATAGGGACTGGTGCCGTGCTAACGCCTATAATAGTTAACGGGAGTGTCTCAGGTTTCACAGTTGTTAATGCAGGCAGTGGTTACGACCAATCTTCCACAATATCCATTGCATCGCCGCCATTCCCAGCGAGTGTCGCCATCTCTGTAAGCAGGGTTAAAGTGATGCTTACAATTGTGCAGGGGAATCGTTACGTCTTGGAATCGTCCCATGATCTGGCAACATGGAATCGCGTAGGTGAGCCATTTGTCGCTGAGGAGGAGAGCATCTCACACGAATTCGCGATAGCAGATACCGGGCGGTATTACCGATTGGAGCAACTTCCTTAGTTTTTGCTTTCGAACAGAGGTTTGAAGGATGTCTCCTTTTCGGATGTTCAAGGGACAACCTCGATCGCAGCAAATGAACCGTTCACCGCGCGGCGGCTTGAGTGCCTCAGCGCTTATCGTTCTCTTTGTTTTGCTCGTCGTTCCGGGGTATGCGCTGACTCGCCTCGCGTCGCAGGTCGATTGGCGATGGCTGGTCGGAATTCCCCTGGCATTCTCCCTCGTGGCATTTTTCGTGTATCGGAGTGACAAGCGCAGCGCGGAGGCCGGAGAGTGGCGCGTTCCCGAGTCGACCCTTCATTTTTTGGCGCTGATGGGAGGTTGGCCCGGAGCTTTCCTGGCGCAGAGGATTTTCCGACACAAAACTTCGAAGCGTTCGTTCCAGTTTGTCTTTTGGTCTGTTGTTCTGCTTCACCAGTTCGCGGCGGTCGACTCTCTGTTTGGTTGGCGCTTTAGTAAAATGGCGTTGCAGGCGATCAAAGCTTTGAACGCCTAAAAAGGCGTGGAAGCGACTCCGGCACTACGGCGAACACGCCTTTTCAGAATCGGAGTTGCATCAGAACATGCCGCTCCTCTGGAGCTGAGGAGATTTTGCTGTGTGGGTTCTATATACATGCCGCGCCTCTGGCGTTGGGAGGCTGTGGAACCTGTTGACGGAACATTGAAGAGTAAGTTGATTGACGGCCAAAACGCTGGGGAGGGACGTGGCGTGGGAGCTTGTTTCGTTTGGGTTGTACTATTTTGTGCCTGTTTCGTGTTGCCCGGAGATGAAGAGGGAGACGCTTTTGGAAAAGGTGAGAAAGGCGACGGCGACGGCCAATTGGAGGAGAATTCCGACGGCTATTGGTTCGTGCAGATCGGGGAGCAACATCGGAGTTGCGTACACGATGATGAACCCCAGGAGAATGGCGACGAGCCAGCGGGCCCATTGGTGACCGCGCCAAATGGCCCAAAGGGTTCCGACGAAAAGGGCGAAACAGATAATCAAGCGAGGGTGAAAGCGGTGATAGAAGAGTTCCACGATGGGAATGGTGGCAGCGCCGGTGAATGCTAAAACGAGGGCGAGGCGCAAACGGGTCCGGCCTTTGGCGGCGGTTGGCGGATAATTGACGTTGCGTTGAAAGGTTAGAAATGCAGAGACGCTGGGAAGGAGCGCGGCCACTACGAAAAGAGCCGCGGAGAAAAGGAACAGTAGTGCCATCAGTGGATCGAATTCAGTAGTGACTACAGTGGTCCCGAGAGCGAGGAGGACGAAGCACAGCAGAACAGCGAGAATCCAGCGCGCCAGCACTTTGCCTCGCCAGAGTGTTGACAGAAATCCGGCCGCCACGAACCACAACAGGGCGGGAATTGTATCGGCCCCGTATTTCAGCGATCCGAAAAAGAGCAGAAGGGCAAGCCCGATCAACGCCACCGCGATATTAATGGCCAGGAGCCTTCGGCCTTTTGCGGCTAAGGTCGGCATCGGGTGTTCGTTGCTCATTGATGATATTGCGGCGGGTGATGATGGGAGCTTTAGGAAAATCGGGTATGCCTTCCGCTTCAGGTCGTAGAGCCAGCTGTCCCTTCGGGACTTTGACGCCTGTGCGTGCTACCCGGCGTTGAAACGCCGAGCTATTGTCGGTGGTCCCTTCGGGACGAACGGGCGCAACTTACATCGCGAACGCCAACGTCCGACGCTCTAAAAATAATGTCCCGAAGGGATTCCGAAACTATCCCGGCGTTTCAACGCCGGGATCCGGAAACCATACGCCAAGTCCCGAAGGGACGGCTGAGGATCACGACAAGAGGTCCGTCTTCGAGCCGGGTTATGAAAAACGGTTGCGTGAGGAGTGGAGCAACGGCTGAATCGGCAGATGCCTTCGTATGTGAGTGCTTATTTCCATTGTGTTTTTAGCACAAAGGAACGCCGGCCGTGGATTACACCGGCGCTTGCGCAGCGGCTTTGGCCGTTCCTCGGCGGCATTGCGAGAGAGAACGAAATGCGAGCTCTGGAGGTCGGCGGCGTTGCCGATCATGTGCATATTCTACTTTCGCTTCCGGCGACGATGCCTGTTTCGAAGGCGTTGCAGTTGATCAAGGGGGGCTCGTCGAAATGGGTGCATGACACATTTCCGGAGCATCGTTCGTTTGCGTGGCAGGAAAAATATGGCGCGTTCAGCGTGAGCGTCTCGCAGTTGGAAAACGTGGCGGATTATATTAAAGGACAAGAGGAACATCATCGAAAAACGACGTTCGAGGAGGAATTTGTAGCGTTGTTGCAAAAGCACCGAATACAATTTGATGAGAAGTATCTGTGGGTGTGAGGAGGTCAGCCGTCCCTTCGGGACTCGGCCGCATTGGCGTGCGACCCGGCGTTGAAACGCCGGGCTAGTTTCAGACGTCCCTTCGGGACATTAGTTGCGCGAGTTAGATCGCGGAAGGATCGCGGGACGTTGCCAAGGTGGTTGGCGAATGTTTAACTCGGCAACGGGTGAAGAGAAGGTTTTCAATGATCAGCTTGCGCGCCCTTTGGGTGGCGGTTTGTGCGGCGTTTGTCGCGGTGATTTCAGCGCAGGAGTTGCCGGCTCCGCACGAGCGTCGCCCCACCGAGGAGTTTTCGTTGTCGCATTCGCCGGAGCAGCCGCGGTCGGGGGAGGCGGTGACGGTGACGGCGAAGGTGCCGGGGGAGAAGGCGGTGTTGCAGGTGCAGGTGGTGGAACCGGGGGCTTACGTGCGGCGGACGGATGCGGGTTTTGAGAATTCGTGGCGGGAGTTTCCGATGGAGCGGCATGGCCCGGCGTTTATTGCGCGGGTGCCGGGGGAGTTGCAGAAGCATCGGAGGTTGGTCCGGTATCGGGTGAAGGGTGCGGGGGAGAAGTTCTTTCCAGCGAAGACGAATGCGGTACCGAATGGCGCTTGGTTCTCTTATGATGGGTTGCCGGAATGGAAGGGGGCGAGTCGGCCGGGGCGTGAACCGATCTGGACGTTTACGCCGGAGTTTTTGGGGACGTTGCCGACGTATCATTTGATCGCGAACGGCAATGATGTGAAGGAGAGCCAGTGGGATCAGCAGGCATATCGGAAGCCTTTTTTGGGGACGCTGGTTTATGACGGGAAGGTTTACGATCATATCCAGTTCAACAATCGCGGGCAGGCGAGCAGTTATGTGGCGGGGAAGAATAAGTGGGGCGTGAAGTTCAATGCGGGGGAGGCGTTCGAGGCGAGGAATAATCGCGGGGAGGCGTATCGGTTCAAGTGGACGGGGTTCAACATGAATCCGTGCGCGAGCGCGTGGGCGCAGGTGAATCGCGGGATGGCGGGGTTGGACGAAGCGATTTCGTATCGGGTGTATCAATTGGCGGGCGTGCCGAGCCCGGACACGTTCTGGATTCATTTTCGGGTGGTCGATTCGGCGGCGGAAAGCGCAGCGAACCAATTTAATTCGGATTTGTGGGGGTTGTATTTGATCGTGCAGGAGAAGAATGGGACGTGGCTGAAGGAGCGAGGTTTGCCGGATGGAGATATTTTTAGCATCGATAGTGGGCCGAAGCATTTGGCGGGTGGGAAAACGCAAGGGGCGAGGAGGTCGCGGATGCGCGGCGCGGCTTCAGAGGAAGCGTGGCGCGCGAATCTGGATCTGACGAACTACTACAGTTTTCACGCGCTGAATCGGTATGTGGCAAACATCGATTTGCGGCCGGATGGGAATCATTATTTGTATTATCGGCCGGATGGGCGCGTGACGATTGTGCCGCACGATTTGGATATGATGCTGATTCCGAAGCATCATCAGCCGGGATATGTGTTGCAGCAGGATTGTTTGCGGGTGCCGGCGTTGAAGTTGGAATATCAGGCGCGGGCGCGGGAGCTTTTGGATTTGTTGGCGAGCGATGCATCGACCAACGGCGGGCAGATCGGACAGTTGGTGGCGGAGTTGGCGAGTGTGTTGCGGCCGGCGGGACACGAGCGGAACTGGGCGGAGCTGGATGAGGCGATGTGGAACTGGCATTCGCGCACGCAGCACAAAGGTCAGTTCAACGTAACGCCGTATGACGATCATCGAATGGGCGGCGGTTGGACGCGAACATTGGCAACGCCGGACTTTGCGGGGTTCTGCAAATACATCTTGGATTTCTGCACGGATTCGCGCCCGCGGAAGAATTTTCGGCCGAACGACGGAAACCAGATGGGCTATGGCTACGGGTATTTGTCGCTGGAGGCGAAGGATGACAAGATTCCGGAGCGGCCGATGATTCGTTATGTGGGTGGGAGGGGTTATCCATCGGCGAAGCTACGTTTCGCGGCGAGCGAGTATAAGTCATCGGCTGGCACAACCGGATTGAAGATTCAATGGCGCGTCGCGGCGATTTCCGCGCCGGAGGTGACGGGTTATAAAGCTGGAAGTACGTACAAGTACGAATTAGAAACGCTTTGGACGGCTGAAAACGAGATTGGAAAGGGAATAGAAATCCAGGTTCCGGCAAATACTTGCGTGCCGGGCAACACGTACCGCGTCAGAGCGCGTTATTGTGATCAAACGGGGCGCTGGAGTCATTGGTCGGAAGCTATTCAGTTCGTGGCCAGCGGCGGTTAGATCTTTGCGTAAAGTAGGCGATGAGCATAACTTCTTTCGCGTTTAGGCAAGACAATTACCTTCCATTTATTCAGCAGCAGGTTCTAGTTAGTGTTGATCGTGGCCGTAGAATCAGACCCAATCGGAACAGTCTTGCTGGTGGATGATGATAAAGATTTGCGTGAATTTCTTTATCAGCATCTGTTGATGTGCGGGCATTCGGTGCTGCAGGCCGGATCGGGCATGGAGGCGAGCGAGCGCTTTCGGAATCATAAGAACGATATTGATATTCTCGTGACGGATATCGTGATGCCTGGGTATTCCGGAGATCAACTGGCGGTGAAGCTAGCGGCGGAGAAGCCGAATCTGCCAGTCCTTTTTATCAGCGGAAACGCACCCAACCAGGTGGAATCGGTGGTGCCTCTGCGCGAAGGCGAGAATTTTCTGCGAAAGCCTTTCTCGCTCGACACACTCGAGCGGGCGATTGCGACGCTTCTGAGCAGCGATCAGCAAGTCGCGGTTGAATAGTTTCCGGTTCGCGGCCGTCCTCTCTTCCAAGCCACTAGGCTTCCACAAACCTTCTGCAACCTGCGGGGTGGGAAAAGCTTTTGCGTGTCAGGGTGGTTACGCTAGAATACTGTATCCATGATGCGGTGCGGACAAATGATGATCTTCGCGTTGGCGCTGGCTTTGCAATTGAGCGGCGCGGAGAACCAATCGCAACCGGTGAACTTCAGCCGGGAAATTCGACCGATTCTTTCCGAATATTGCTTTGCCTGCCACGGGCCGGATGAACAACAGCGGAAAGCGAAGTTGCGGCTCGATACCAAGGAAGGCGCGATCAGTTCGAAGGATGGGGCGCACATCATCAAGCCAGGAGCGAGTGGCGAAAGTGAATTGATCAAGCGGCTGATTACCAGGGATGAAGATGAAGTGATGCCGCCGCCGAAGGTGGGGAAGAAACTTTCGAGCGTGCAGATTGATTTATTGAAAAAGTGGGTCGACGAGGGCGCGAAATGGGAAACGCATTGGGCTTTTGAAACGCCGAAGCGACCGGAGTTGCCGAAGGTGACGGATAGTTCGTGGCCGAAGAATGAAATCGACCATTTTGTCCTGGCGAAGCTCGAGCGCGAGAAGCTGAAGCCACAACCCGAAGCTGAGAAAACGACTTTGATTCGACGGGCGAGTTTAGATGCAACAGGACTTCCGCCGACGATTGAGGAGTTGGATGGGTATTTGGCGGATGGATCAGCCGACGCTTACGAGAAGGTTGTGAACCGGTTGCTGGATTCAAGTCGATACGGGGAGCAGATGGCGCGGTATTGGTTGGATGGAGCGCGGTATGCGGATTCGCATGGTTACCATATCGATTCGACGCGGGAGATTTGGAAGTACCGGGAATGGGTGATTGAGGCGTTCAATAAAAATGTGCCGTTTGATCAGTTCACGGTGGAACAAATCGCGGGAGATCTTCTGCCGGAGGCGACGGCGTCACAGAAAATTGCTTCGGGCTACGTGCGTTGCAACATGAGCACGGGAGAAGGCGGCGCGATCGAGGAGGAGTATCGCGCGAAGTATGCGTTCGATCGGATGGAAACGACGGGCACGATGTGGCTGGGGTTGACGATGACTTGCGCGCGTTGCCACACGCATAAATACGATCCGATCACGCACAAAGAGTATTACTCGATGCTCGCGTTCTTTAATAATCTCGAAGAGCCGGTCATGGACGGGAACAAGCCGAACCCGGACCCGTTCATGAAGATTCCGAGCGCGAAGCAGGCGGAAAGGTTGAGCGCGTTGAAGGAGTCGATCGCGAAGGCACAAGAGAAGATCGACGCGAAGATTCCGGAGCTCGATGAAAAGCAGCCCGCCTGGCAGAAGGAGTGGCACGAGAAGCTCGCGAAAGGTTGGAGCGCACTGGAGGTTGCAGCGACGAGCAGTCGGAATGAAACGACGTTCAAACAAAGCGATGACAAGATTTTGGAGGCGGAAGCCGGCGGTGAAGAACCGACATGGACTCTGAATGGGAAGTTGAGCGCGGGAGAGTTCGGGGCGCTACGTGTGGAGATTCTCGCAGAACCGAAGCTGGAGACGGAGAAGGCTAAGGAGAAGCGCAGGTTGCGAATTGCGGAGATCGAGGCTGAGATTACCAACAAAGATGGTAAAGCGCAGAAGCTTTCGTTCGGAAGCGCTGCGGCGGATGTTTCGAATGAAAACGCCCCTTTTCGTCATGCGATCGACGGAAAGGGAGAGACAGAGTGGGCGATGACGTTCCCGCGCGGGGAATCGCATGTTGCGGTGCTGGCGTTAAAAGAGCCGGTGCGGACGAGTGATGAGAGCAAATTAACTGTTCGGCTGAAATTGAAGGGACGTGAATCAGAACAGGCGCTGGGGCGATTTAGGATTGCGGCAGCGACAGACGAGGAGCTTTTAGCGGCACTGTATCCATTACGGATTGAACCCTGGAAGGTGATTGGCCCGTTCAAAACGGAAAATATTGAGAGTGCGCTTGAGACAGAGTTCCCGCCGGAAAAGGAAATTGATTTTGCGAAGAGTTATCCCGGCGTGCGTGATCCGATTCGTTGGAACGATCAGGCGGGGTATGTGGATGGGAAGTCCCACGTGTTCGTGCAATACCTTCACGGGGTGCATGGCGCCTACTTTTTTCATCGGAAGATTCGCGCTAGCGCCGCGGGCATGTTGGATATCGCGTGGAGAGCGGATGATCTGAGTCGAGTTTGGTTGAACGGGAAAGAAATTGCACGGCAGAGCAAGAAGGCAGCGGTGGGTGATCCTCCGTTGCGGATGACGCTCAATTTGAAGGCGGGGGAAAACGAGTTGTTGGTCAAGGTGGTGAATCACCAGGGCGAATGTCGGTTCCGTTTTGATGCATTGCCGAGCGATGCGAATAGTTTACCCACAGGTATTGCGACCATCCTGGCGAGCAGTGCAATGCCGAAGGGTGACGATGAAAAGCAGGTGCTGAGTCACTATCGCGCTACACATTCGCCGGAGTGGCGGAAGAACTTTGAGCAGGCTGCTGTCTGGCGGGAAGAGTTGGAGCAACTGGATCGAGCGATCCCGACGACACTGGTGGCGAAGGAAGCATCAAAGTATCGCGAAACGAGGATCTTAATGCGCGGAGAGTATGATCAACTTGGTGAGGTGGTGGGCCGTGGCGTTCCGGCAATCCTGCCCCCCTTCCCTGCTGATGCGCCGACCAATCGGTTAGGCTTTGCGAAATGGCTGGTGGATCCGAACCACCCGCTGGTTGCTCGTGTGGTGGTGAATCGTTTTTGGCAGCAGTATTTCGGCGTGGGTCTTGTGAAGACTACCGAAGATTTCGGGATGCAAAGCGATCCGCCGTCTCACCCGGAACTACTGGACTGGCTCGCGACGGAATTCGTACGGAGTAGTTGGGACATAAAGCACATCCAGCGCTTGATTCTGACTTCGGCGGCGTATCGGCAAAGTTCGGCTGCGCCCGCCTCGCTTTACACGCGGGATCCCGAAAATCGGCTTATGGCGCGCGGGCCTCGCTTTCGCGTGGATGGTGAAACGTTGCGCGACACTGCGCTTTCGCTCGGTGGATTGCTCGTCGATTCAATCGGAGGGCCGAGCGTGAAGCCGTTTCAACCGTCCGGATTATGGGAAGCGGTTTCGTTCAATAACTCTCAAAAATACGAGCAGGACCGAGGCGAGGAACAATATCGCCGCAGTTTATATATTTATTGGAAGCGACAATCACCGCCGCCGAACTTATTGCTCTTTGATGCGCCGACCCGCGAGTACTGCGTGGTGCGAAGGCCGCGAACGAACACGCCGTTGCAGGCGCTGGCGCTAATGAACGATCCGCAGTTTGTTGAAGCGAGCCGCGGGTTTGGGTATCGATTGATGTGCCGCGAGGAAGCGGATGATCGGGCGCGGCTGGCTTATGCATTCCGAGTGGCGACCGCGCGCAAACCGACGGACGAAGAGTTAAAGACGTTACACGAGGTGCTGAAGAAACAGGAAGCGGATTTTGCGAAAAATCCGGCTGCAGCCGACCAATATCTCGCGGTTGGTGATTGGAAGCCGGAAGCGAAACTGGATAAAGCGAAGTTGGCCGCGTGGACGACAGTTGCGAGTGTGATTTTGAATCTCGACGAAACGGTAACGAAGAATTGAGCGATATGGATCCGCGAAGAGAACAACGGTTATTGATGACGCGACGGCATTTCTTCTCGCGCACCGCGACCGGACTTGGCGCCGCGGCGCTCGGTTCACTCATGAACCCGGCAGTGTTCGCCTCCACGCCCGGATATCCGCTCCAGAACACACATTTTCCAGCGAAGGCCAAGCGCGTCATTTATTTATTTATGGCGGGCGGGCCGTCGCAGATGGATTTGCTCGACTACAAACCATCGCTCGAAAAGCTGCACAAAACCGAGTTGCCGGAAAGTATTCGGATGGGGCAACGATTGACCGGGATGACTTCCGGGCAAAAAGCTTTTCCGGTGGTAAAGTCGATCTTTAAGTTCGATCGCCACGGCAAAAACGGCACTTACGTTTCAGAACTGCTCCCGCACATCGGTGGAATCGTTGACGACATTTGTGTGATCAAGACCGTCAACACCGAAGCGATCAATCACGATCCGGCGATTACGTTTATCCAGACCGGCTTTCAGCAGCCGGGCCGACCCTGCGTTGGCTCCTGGCTGAGTTATGGGCTGGGCAGCGCGAACGACAATTTGCCCGCGTTCATTGTCATGATTTCCAGCGGCAAGGAGAGCGATCAGCCGCTTTATACACGCTTGTGGGGTTCGGGATTTCTGCCGAGCGAACATCAGGGTGTGCAGTTTCGCGGGACGGGTGATCCTGTACTATATCTTTCAAATCCAAGCGGAATCGATAGTGGGATGCGGCGGCGAATGTTGGACGCGATCGCGAGCTTGAATCAGAAGCAATTCGACACCTATGCCGATCCGGAAATCGCCGCGCGCATTTCACAATATGAAATGGCGTTCCGCATGCAGACTTCCGTTCCGGAGCTGACGGACATCTCGAACGAGTCGGAAAGCACGTTGGAGATGTATGGGCCGGATGTGAAGAAGCCTGGATCGTTCGCCTATAATTGTCTTCTGGCGCGCCGGATGGCGGAACGCGACGTTCGCTTTGTGCAGCTTTATCATCGCGGTTGGGATCAGCATGGGAATTTACCGAACCGTTTGCGCGAACAGTGCAAAGACACCGACCAACCAAGCGCCGCGCTGGTGAAGGACCTTAAACAACGCGGCTTGCTCGAGGACACGCTCGTCATTTGGGGCGGAGAATTCGGGCGAACGGTTTACAGCCAGGGCAGTATCGAACCGAACAACTATGGACGGGATCATCATGGCCGATGCTATTCGATCTGGATGGCCGGCGGCGGGGTAAAGCCGGGAATCACTTACGGCCAGACCGATGATTTCTGCTACAACGTGGTGGAAAATCCCGTTCACATCCACGACATCAATGCAACCGTTCTCCACACGCTCGGCGTCAATCACGAGCGGCTCGTCTATAAGTTTCAGGGGCGCGATTATCGCTTAACGGACATTCACGGCGAAATCGTGAAGGGCATTCTCGCTTAGC
Source organism: Verrucomicrobiia bacterium (assembly GCA_036383895.1). GTDB lineage: Bacteria > Verrucomicrobiota > Verrucomicrobiia > Limisphaerales > SXQI01 > DASVNK01. The sequence goes on from DASVNK010000070.1 coordinate 87,293, forward strand.
GCAGACAATCGAGTCCCATTCGTGCTGGAGCAGTCGCTGCCGAACATCTGTAAGTGGATGATTCGGACAGAGGGACAAGCTTTCCGCTTCCGCTTAGCAAAACTTTCCTTCTTCGTCAGCAGTTGGCCGCAAGTCCGTAACACTTAAGTGCCACCGTGTCGCTGTTTTCGCAGGAAATCCGCGGTTTTTGAGCAGATTGTTCAAGTTTTCTGCAACCGGACCAGGGAGGTTCTGCGTAATACGGATAATTGTGAGCAAAATCACACAAGGAATTGTGCAGAACACAACAGAATCAGTGTTTCGCTGGAACTGGCATTTTCTATGCACGGCAGCACACAGGATGAAGGAGGTCACAATGCGGAAAGTTCGACTCGATGCAATGTTCGCCGCGCTGCTCTCGGCGGCGATCCTGGTTTGCGTTTTTCTCCCTGCGGAACGTCTCGCGCGTAGTTCTTTGGCGATGACGAATTTGTTCGCGATTGTGGAAGCAGATCTGCGGAATCCGATTCTCACTTCACCAGCAGCGATCTCAATGCTGAATGGCGCGACTAAAGGCATTGCCCAATTCGCCGGATACGATGCGTTTTACACGCGAGTGGATTGGGGTGACGAAACGAAGGTCGCGAACGTGACGCGTTTTTGCGGCGATCTATTCGGCATGCTGAACGTGCGCTGGCTGGTGAAGGGTTCGGCGGTCGAATCCGGGCCTGTATTGTACATTAGCGAGGCATTTTGGATGGAGGCTTTCCAGGGTGATCTTGAGATTCTGGGGCAAGAATTGCGCATTCATCAAATTACATATCGAATTGCCGGCGTGCTGTCGGATGCAACTCGGATGCTCGGACCGACCGATCTTTGGATCCCGATGCGAAGCCGCGGGGTATTGAGCGCGATGAGTTCGATGAAGATTGTGGGCAAGCTTCAGTGGGGCGTCGATTTGGCGGGTGCGCAGCGACTGATTGCGAAAACGTTCCGAACGTTTCTGCCGGAGCAGCATTATGTAGATCGTCCAGGCGCGTGCCTGCTGCCGATGAGCGAAGCGATGATGTTTCAAACAGACACAGCGGCGTTGGCGAACAGAACAGATTCCGGAACTTGGTCGGATAGTTAATTACCATCCCGCCGCTTTGCCTTGCACCCGTGGGTCGTGTGCGGCTTCAAACCCGCGATCTGTTTTGAAGACAATTTGGGCGGCACCAGATCTGCCTACATCGACGGGCTTGTGGCCGCGCCGGCCGAGATCATTTTGAACTTCCTGGGGAAGATATTCGGTGCGCAGCTCATCGGGACGCCATTGATGATGTAAGCGGGACGAGGAAAGCGCTTTGTCCAATGGCATTTTGTAATCGAGCAAATTGATCAGGTTCACGATGGTTTGGCTGATGATGGTTGGCCCGCCAGCAGCGCCGAGAGAGAGGATTGGTTTGCCAGAGTGGAGGACGATGGTGGGACTCATGCTCGAAAGCGGACGCTTGCCCGGCGCAACCGCGTTTGCTTCCGCGCCGACGAGGCCGAAGTAATTCGCCGCGCCGGGTTGGGCGGAGAAGTCATCCATTTGGTTGTTCATGATGACGCCAGTTCCAGGGATAACAACTTTCGATCCGAAGGAAGTGTTCACGGTGGTGGTGCAGGCGACCCAATTGCCGTCCGCGTCGGCCGCGGAGAAGTGCGTGGTGTGTTTGCCGAAAGCCGCGGTTCCGAATTGATCGGCGGGACCATGCGCCGGCACAGCAGCACTCTTTTCGAGTGAGATTTGTTTTGCGAGTTCCTGCGCATACTGGCGCGAAATGATGCCGCGCGGAACTCGGGCGAACTCGGGATCGCCGAGCCAGAAGGCGCGATCGGCGAACGCTAGCTTCATGGCTTCGGCGATCAGGTGGATTGAATCGGCGGAGTACGCCGGATAATTCGCGAGTTCGAATTGCTCAAGGATGTTGAGAATTTGCGCGACGTGGACACCGCCGGAACTTGGTGGGGGGAAGCCGATGATTTCGTAATCGCGGTAGCGGGTGCGAAGTGCTTCGCGGATTCTGATTTCATATTTCTGAAAATCTCCCGCGGCGATGAGGCCGCCGTTTTCCCGCATCCAACGTTCTACCGCCTTTGGAAATTCGGTTTTGTAGAACCAGTCGGTCCCCTGCTCCGCTATGAGCTGGTAAGTGCGGGCGAGGTCGGGTTGTTTGAGGACTTCGCCTTCTTTGTATGGCGCAGCCCGTTCTTTGAGGAAAACCCGTCTACTTTCCGAAAATTGCGCGAGTTCCTCGGATGCTTCCTGTAGGCGAGAGGCGTAGGCCCGGTCAATGGGAAAGCCGGTTCGCGCGAGTTGGGCAGCGGGCAAAAGATGATCTTTGAGCTTCAGTTTGCCGAAGTGACGAAGCGCGTAGTCGTAGACCGCGAGTGAACCGGGAATGCCGACGGCGAGCGCGCCGGTCTGGCTGAGTTCCGGAACAGCTTTTCCATCGCGGATGAACATGTCGCGACTCGCGCCCGCTGGGGCAGCTTCTCGCCCGTCAATCGCGACGATCGCGCCTCGCTCGGTCCGAATAAGAAAGAAACATCCGCCGCCGATTCCGGAATTATGTCCATCGACAACTCCGAGGGTAAGCGCTGCGGCCACGGCTGCGTCGACTGCATTTCCGCCTTTGCGCACGGCTTCGATGGCGGCGTGGGTTGCGAGCGGATGGACAGTGGCGATAGCTCCGTTCGTTCCAATCGTCGCCGGAAGAGCAACGCGAACCAAGACGAGTGCGAGGAATAAAACGAACGCCGTTTTCGGCACAATTAGATTTGAGGCGAGCCGGCCGCTGGTCCAGTTCCACATGAGGTGAGTCTTACCCAGTGAAACCCGGCGAGCAAGCTGCGCGATGTCTGGCTACTTATCGCGGTCGTACCACTGCATGATGGGAGAAACAGAAATGCCGTGCACAAAAATTGACAACGCGACGACCGACAAAACTAACGCACTGATTTGCCGAGCGGTGTCTTGAGGCAGTCCATGCTGGATGGCGAACATGAGGTAGTAGAGTGATCCGATTCCACGGATGCCGAACCAGCTCACGAGTACCCGTTGAGTGCTGGTGAGCTTGCAGCCGAGAGTTCCTGCCCAAACCGCGGCGGGGCGAATAAGTAAGAATAGAATGGGCGCGAACCAAATGACGTCGCGGGCCAGGTAAGCACCCGAGAGCGTCGCGCCGAGGATGAGAACCAGAGCGATTTCAAAGATTCGCTCCAATTGCTCGTTAGCGCCGAGCACCGCGCCTGCCACTTGCACGGATGCTTTTCCGGTTTCGTCTATGTCTTCAACGGCATCGCTCTGGTCTTGCGCGTTCTTTGGCGATTCGCGCAACCCGGAAGTCCGCAATTCAAATTGCCTCAGAGCCAGACCTGCCGCAAAGACCGCAAGAAAACCGTACGCGTGCGCGTAAATTGCCGCTCCATACGAGAAGCCGATCAGCCCGAGCGCGATAAATTCATCGCGACCGAATGTTTCCTCCTGCTGCGCACGCATCTTGACGACGAGTTTGCCGGTGAGGGTTCCGAGGATGGCGCCAATTCCGAGGCCGCCCACGACTGCCCAAACCAAATCCACTGCAAACCATTTCCAGCCGAGTGCGCCAATCTCATGCAGGCCCATCAAGCCGAGGCCGAGCATCACGAAAGGAAACGCGGTGCCGTCATTCAGACCCGCTTCACCAGTAAGTCCGAAGCGCAGGCGGTCGCGGTCGCCGGGATGCTCGAGTTGGACGTCCGAGGCCAGTACGGGATCCGTAGGAGCGAGCACCGCTCCGAGCAGAATTGCCGGGCCAATTGACAGGCCAAGAAAGACCCAGCCAGCCAGGGCTATCAAGCCGACGGTCACCGTCATGGAAACGAAGGCAAGGCGCATGGGAACTCTCCAGCGCTGATGCCGCAATGGGGAACGCAGTTTTAGCCCGGCGGTAAAAAGCGAGATGATCACCGCGATTTCAGTGAGTCGCTCGAGAAATGCGGAATCTTTCAGGGGGTCGACAGAAATGAACTGCAAACCGAATGGGCCGAGTGCTACACCCACCAGGAGATAAACAATTGTAGTCGTGATTGGAAGACGCCGAACGAAAGTGTCCAGCAGGGCGATGACTAACATCAATCCTCCCAGGAGCAAGTACCATCCCTCGAACTTCATCCCGCGCAAATTTCATGTTCCGCGCGATTCCCGGCAATCGGGCTTTTTCCCTTTCCCGAGAAGTAGGACTTGAGAAGCGGGCTCAGTCTGAAAGATTGTAGTCGCACACGTGAGAGCATCTGCACTTTATCGCTCTGAGCTCTGGCGCGCGGGTTTGATCGCGGCGCGGATGCTTCCTCGTGGCGTTTTGCAGCAGGTTTCCGTCGCACTCGCCGGGAAATATTGCCGATCGAACAAGTTGCGGCGCAAAGTGGTGATCGAGAATCTTCTTCCGCCATTGGATTTTGAGAGCGCTGCCGCTGAAAAGACGTGCGGCGAATTGTACCACCAGTTTGGGCTGAAGCTGGCGGATCTCTGGCGGTACGAAGCAGGCTGCGCTCTCGACCCTGTTCAGGTGGAGGCCGGGCAATGGGAACGGTTCGAGTCTGCACGCAGCCGCGGCCGGGGACTCCTACTGCTGACACCGCATCTCGGGAACTGGGAGTTCGGCGCCCCATTCTTGCGGGAGCGGGGAGTTTCGCTGCTGGTGATCACGCAGGCCGAACCGCAGGCCGGGTTCACGAAGCTGCGCGAAACGTCGCGGGCGCGTTGGGGCATCGAAACGCTTGTGATTGGGGAGAATCCGTTCGGATTTGTGGAAGTGATTCGCCGATTGGAAGAGGGCGCGGTCATCGCTCTGCTGGTCGATCGGCCGTCGAAGGCTTCTGGCGTCACGATCAAGCTATTTGGGCACCGGTTCTCGGCCTCGGTCGCTCCGGCAGAACTCGCGCGCGCGAGCGGTTGCGCGCTGTTGCCGGTCTGCGTTCCGCGCATGGAGAATGGTTACAGTGTGGAGGTGTATCCGGAGATTGTTTACGATCGGGCGGTGCTCGGCAGCCGCGAAGCTCGGGCGAATCTCACGCAGGAGATCATGAAACAATTTGAGCCCGTTATTCGAAGACACCTCAACCAATGGTTTCATTTTATTCCGCTCTGGAAAGGAGAGAATCCGGGGTGAAGAGATTGCTCATTGTAATTTTGTTAGGATTGCAAGCGTGGGCAGTCGATGAAAATGCAATTGTTAACGGCTGGCTGGCGAACCAAACCAACATTCAAAGCTGGTCGGCGACCTTTAAACAAACGCGCACGATCAAAGCGCTCGCGCAACCGCTCGTCTCGACGGGGAGAATCTGGTTCGCTGCGCCGCAAAATTTTCGTTGGGAACTTGGCACCGACCAAACGATTGCGATTCGTAGCAATGAAACGATGCTCGTGATCTACCCTAAATTCCAACGAGCGGAGAAATACGATTTTGAAAACGCTGGACGCTCTGAGTGGAAGGATGCATTGGCCTTGCTACAGTCGGGCTTTCCGCGGTCGCGCGAGCAACTCGACGAACAGTTCGACCTACTCAGCGTAGGAACAAATCAGATTATTGAACTAAACCTGCAGCCGAAATCCTCTGGAGCTCGGAAACTGATGCCGCAGATTAATCTTCTCCTGACAACGAACCTCTTGCTGGCCGGCACTGAGCTGGTCTTTGCGGATGGTTCCCGAATGCGAAATGAGTTCGGCAATGCGAGGACGAACGTAGACGTTGCGGGAAGGTTCAATCTCACCATTCCACCAGAATTTGAGCTAGTCGAGCCGATGAAAGGAAAGGCGCGATGAGTGAACGGTTAGGCGATGATCCAATCCTCCGCCGGGCACTGTCGCTGCTGCCGCACGGGCCCGAGTTCCGGTTCATCGATCGACTCGTGTCTCTTAACCCCGGTCGAGAAGGTGTCGCGGAATTTACG
>DASVNK010000071.1:0-89036 GCA_036383895.1 Verrucomicrobiia bacterium
GATCCCCCACCCCTATACCAAATGCGCGTCACAGACATGTAATGCGCGTTACAGACATGCGTACTGGGTGTCGGGGCACTTTGCTAATGCGCATAATCCAGTGCGGTGAAGAGGACATGGTGTCCAATTCCTGCCCAAAACTATGAAGAAGATTATCACATTCGCCGCTGTAGCGGCAACCACATTGCGCGCCATAATGGCGGCAACCACCGTAACAGGGGATGAGGCGACGATCGGCCTTTGGAACTCCATAACGACACCCGCGCTCCAGTATAACAGCATCCCAGGAGGCGGTTGGAATACAATTGCAAAAGGAACACACGCCTCTGCGCAAACTCCCTGGTACGAGATGATCGCTGGAGGATCGTTCAATACTATCAAGTCACAGGGATATCTTGTTACGGCTGGTGGAGTACAGACGGTTCTCGGGGACCATCAAGCGATAAACCAAAATTCCGCAATTCTCGGAGGCGCGTATAATACCATACTGGACTGCGCGCAATCAACAATTGCAGGAGGACTTGGTAACACACTTGAGCCATGGGTGCATCACTCGTTTATCGGCGGCGGCCATAATAACATTATTAGATATGGAAGTGGATACAGCGTCATCAGCGGCGGAACAGATAATAGCGTCGATCGCCTTGCATGGTGGGGATCTATAAACGGCGGCCAAAACAATCATATTTCCGGCGCACTCCCCACTGCGAATACCTACGTGTTGACCAACGTAGCGTCTGGAAGCCTCGTAATCGGTCGACTTTATTACGTGGAAGCTACCGGCGGAGGTACAATCACGCCAACGGGCGGAGCCGCTCTTTCGAACGGCCAAACGTTTACTGCAACCGCCACCACTTATAGTTCAAGCGGAAATGCGTTTGTGAAAGATGGCTATGAGTTTCGACACTACGGGTGGATCGGTGGTGGCCTCGCGAACGTGATTACCAACAAAGGTGCTTCACACTACAGCGGTCGAGGGGCAGCGATCGGCGGTGGTATAGAGAACTTAGTTTCTGGCCATGTTGGTACAATCTCAGGCGGCTGGACAAACGGAGTGGCCGGTGATTTTGCCACTGTCCCGGGCGGCTCATGGAACCACGCCGACGGCATCAACTCATTTGCCGCAGGTCGTCATGCCCACGCAGATCACAATGGCTCATTCGCTTGGGGCGATTATCACCCAACTTGGGACGGAACTGCCACCCAGGATGTAAAATCGTGGGCTTCCAATACGTTCGCCGCGCGAGCAACAGGAGGCTTCTGGTTTGGCGGAATGGGTTCGGTTTACCCGCACGCTACGAATCTTAGCGGCCGATTCATCAATACTTCAACAGGAGCTTACCTCAGTGACACTGGAGTATGGTCGAACAACTCCGACAAAGCTCTGAAGGAGAACTTCGAAAATGTGAACACTCGCGAAATCCTCAAAAAGGTTGCGGCGTTGAATATCACAAAATGGAATTACAAAGTAGAAGGCAACAAGGAAGTACGACATGTTGGACCCGTGGCGCAGGACTTTAGCGCTGCCTTCGGAGTTGGTCAAAGCGATCGGCACATCTCAACTATTGATGGAGATGGTATCGCCCTCGCTGCAATTCAGGGCTTGAACCAGATCGTCGAAGAAAAGGACGCCCTTCTCTCCGCTCAATCCAAACAAATACAATTGTTAGAAGATCGCCTGAAAGAGATTGAACGCCGGTTGTCTAATTGAGCAACGAATCCTCTATTAGAAGGGCAAGAATCAACAAAGGATTCTTGCCCTTCAATCATTTTCTATGTTGGCATCACGGAACATATGGAGTTAGTCGACATTCGCGCTTTGTTCAAAAGATCCATTCTTAGAAACACCTCACCCGATTCGCGTGCGATCATCAAATCGTCGCGTCCGGTGGACCAACAGTCCGAACCAAGGTAGCCCAGGGTAAAGCCCTCGGTCACCATCCCCACCATTAAACGGGTATCGCACCGCGTTCATTCTTTCACCGAACTTCCAGTAACTCGATAGAGCGGGCGGAGGCCAAAACTTTGGCTTCCGCCTTGGCACCGGTTATGCTAACTAATTGCGGTATGAGATTAGGACGGCATCACCGATCAGCCTTCACCCTGATCGAGTTGCTCGTCGTCATTGCAATAATTGCAATCCTGGCTTCTCTTCTCGTTCCGGCACTGAGTCGTGCTAAGGCCAAAACTCATTCAATTGTCTGTATCAACAACTTCAGGCAACTAAACCTAGCCTGGATTCTGTACGCTGGTGATCACGACGACATCCTTCCGCCCAACGTTGGAGACGGCTTATCATTCCCGATACCTCCACCCAACTGGGTTGGAGGAAAAATGCGTTACGAAACAGACAACCATTCAGCTCCCCTTTCCGATTCAACCAATGCCACGCTATTAACGGAACCTTTTCCAGGCCGGATTGGACCGTATTTGCGCTCTTCCGGAGTTTACAAATGCGCGGGTGATAAGTCTTTTGTGAGAATTGATACTACGAGTCGTTCGCGGGTCCGCAGCTATTCGATGAGTTTTTTCATGGGTTATCAAAGCGCCCTGGCCCCGGGGTTTACCATAGGAGGAACTCCATATACGAAGATGAATTCAGTTATGATGCCCTCGGGACGGTGGGTTTTTATTGATGAGCACGAAGACAGCATCGCAGGCGGTGAGTTTAAATTTTTAACTGTGCAGTGGACAAAAGACGGGTGGTCGGACATTCCTGCCGCGCGCCACGGTGGCATCGGCACGCTTTCGTTTTCAGATGGCCATGCTGAATTGCGCCGATGGGTTGATTCTAGAACTCGTGTTCCCGTGAAGCGCATTCGACAACACGGCGTGCCCGGCGGCGGCAATCAGGACGTACTTTGGCTCTGGCTTCGAACAACAACACCCGAACCGGCCTACATGCCGTGAGCGCGAGGATTCAATCCGCAGCGTTTACACTCATCGAACTGCTCGTCGTCATTGCGATCATTGCCATTTTGGCATCTCTTTTGTTGCCCGCCTTGAGCCGTAGCAAAGCAAGAGCGCAGGCAGCGGTTTGCCTTAGCAACCTAAAGCAACTCAATTTGGGATGGCAGCTATACACGGATGAGAATGACGACAAGCTGCCGCCAAACGTCGGAGAGGGAACCTTGCCAACAGCGGAACCGCCAAATTGGGTTTGGGGCCATATTCTTTATGAGACCCTCGGTTATCCGCCAAGTTTATTTCCGCAGACTACAAATACAGATTACCTCGTGAGTGAAGCCCCTGGTAGGATTGGTCCATATATAAGAGGTTTTGGGGTTTTTCGCTGTCCTTCGGATAAATCTTACATCATTTTGTCTGGTCAACGCCATCAACGCGTCCGCAGCTATTCTATGAACTCGTTCATAGGGTTCTATGACGACAGGGTCAAAATGGGTGGTGCACTTTACCGAAAAACATCTGAGGTCGCGGCGCCATCGGAGCGCTTCATCTTTATCGACGAGCACGAGGATAGCATCATACTCGGCCAATTCATCTCTCGCAATATTAACTGGCTAACTAAAGGGTGGGAGGATCTTCCTGGCGCAAGACACGGTACAGCCGGCACTCTCAGTTTCGCTGACGGTCACGCCGAAATTCGCAAATGGATTGATCCACGCACTCGGCAGCCCGTCCTCCGCAAGCGACAGTTCGGGCAGCTTACCGGCGCAGGCGGAAACGAAGACGTGCTATGGCTCTGGCTCCGCACCACCACACCAGAACCCGCCTACATGCCGTGAGCGGACGGCAAGACCGCGCAGCCTTTACCTTGATCGAACTCTTGGTCGTCATTGCGATCATCGCGATTCTTGCTTCGCTTCTCCTTCCAACTCTCGCGCAAGCGAAATCGAAGGCCCAAACGGGCGTATGTTTGAACAACCTTAAGCAATTGGGCCTCGCGTGGCATCTCTACGCTGGGGAGAACGAGGATAGCCTTGCGCCGAATGTCATGGACGGCCTCGCCTACGGCAAAGTCGTTCCTAACTGGGTGGGTGGGTTCATGTTGTGCGATGACGAAACCTTCGTGCCTCTGTCCGAACGAGCACAATCAACAAACACCGCCTTACTCATCGATCCATTTCCGGGCCGAGTCGGTCCATATTTGAAAACCGCAGGAAGCTACCGCTGCCCGAGCGATCGTTCGTCAATAACGTTGCAGGGGAGCAAATTCCCCCGCGTCCGTAGCTACTCTATGAGTCATTTTATGGGAAATGCAGGGTTCCAGAACCTTACAAGTGGCGGACCACGCTACCTTAAAATGAACCAGATTGACTCGCCTTCCGATCGCTGGCTACTGATCGATGAACATGAAGACTCGATTAACGGGGGCGAGTTCACGATAGCACTTGTCCAATGGCCCAATACTTATTGGGATGATGTACCAGCTTCGCGACACAGCGGAAGCGTCACACTTTCTTTTGCGGACGGCCACGCTGAATCCCATCGCTGGGTCGATTCCCGCACGAAGGTGCCTCACCTCGGCAAGCGCCAACACGGTCTCGATGTACAAAACAGCAAAGACGTCCTTTGGCTCTGGCTCCGCAGCACAACTCCCGATCCCGAATACATGCCGTGAGCCGCCCCTTCGTTCCCTTGATTCCCTTTATAAAGCCTTCCTACTCCCAAACACCAACTGCACCCAGGCCTTCTCCACTTCCTCCCTTCCTCCGGCTGACCATTCTTCTTCACCGTCGACGACACCACCACCGCCCGCGCGTTAACGTCAAACCGGCCAGTCATTAAGATCGTTCCTCTGCCTTCTTTCCTCTTGCCGCCCACCCGCGAACCTGCCAAACTCACCTCGCCTAGAAGAACGGCCCGTGGTTGAATAGAATCTCGCTCGGAAGCGACTTTCCATTCACCCCCGAATTAAGACGACGCTAGAACTGCGTACGTCGCCGCTCTTCTCCGGCTGGAAAGAAAAAACCGCGCCATGAAAACAACCAGCGCCGACCGCAAGAATTCCTCTTGGCTCCCTTGTACCTCCGCCAGAATGTTGACTTGTCCGTCGCATGTACCTGATTTAACGCTTTTTAACGCTTATTATCGCCAAATCTCTGCGCCCCGTCCACATAGCCAATCCACCGTAACTATGGTAGGGCTGCCTTCGTTCCGTTCTGTCAAAGGTCCGGGCTCCGTCACCGCCCCCACCCAAATGTCGACTTTTCCGTCGCAAGTATCTGCAATAACGCTTAATAACGTCCAAACCGCAGCGTCCCACTTCCATTTATTCCCCGTTTTCCCTGGTTTCTCATCGGAGTTCCACTACTTCGCTTCGTCCCTCCCAATCAACACCCATCAACACCCATCAACACCCAGCCAAAAACACTCGCAACTCCTTTCCTGCCAACGAACAAGCACCATCAACACACCAAAATCGCAAAAATCATCAACACAATAACGTTACGGGATCCGACCGGCTGAGTTCCGGCGGAAGCTCACTTCGAAAAAATCGGCTGCACCCAGGCCTTCTCCACTTCCTCCGGCTGACCATTCGTCTTCACCTTCGAGGACACCACCACCGCCCGAGCGTACAGATCATCCTTCCCCAGGCGATACTTCGCCTTCGTCCCCTTAATCTCGGGCGCCAGCAACTCCCCAATCCGCGACCCATCCGCCTCCGCCTTCCCATTCACCGTCTTCACGAAATCCCGCTTCGTCCCAATAAACGAAATCGTGTAACTCACCCCCGGCTCCGGATCGATCTCCAGCGATACCGTGTTCGCGCTCCGCTTCATCTTCTTCAACCGCACCCCCGTCGACGCATAAAAATCCCCCGCCTCCATCGCATGAACAATATGCTCCGGCGTCAACCGCTTTGCCCGCACCATCACCCAACCACGTCCCGGATTCGCGTTCTTAAAACCCGCATGGTGATAATTATGCGTATCATCCACCGCCACGCCATACATCACCTCCAAATTCAACACTCCCAACCGCCACGCCAGCACCATATCCCACATCCGTTCCGTGCTCGGATGTTTCTCATCCCCCTCGTTGAACACCGCCGGATGCCCATTATAAACCTCAAAAAACTTCTCCCCCTCCACCCGCATCAAATCCTCCGCGCTCACCGCAAAATGAAAATTCGGATGATTCAAATGCGGAAACATCGGCTGCCCCGTCCGCTGCCGCTGCGCCAGCACCGCATCGATATTCATCTGCATCACATCCAGAACATTCGTCCCATGCCGCGGCTTGATATGATCCCGCAGATTCGTCGCATTGATATGAATCGGTTTCTTATCCGCCTCCGCCGAAATCTCCTCACTCGGGATCAACAAAAACCGATTCCGCGCCTCAAACCGCTTCTTCAATTCCGTCAGCGTCGCCAACCGCACCTGGATGTTCGTTCCATTCGTCCGCACCAAGACGTCCTGCGGATACGTCGCCCGATATTTCTCCAGCGCCAGCTTCCGCGTCGCATTCGTCCCGATCGAAATCCACTTGTCACCCTCCAACAATATATTGTGATCCGAGATCGCCAGGAAATGATACCCGGTTTCCTTGTACCACTTCGTCGCCATCTCCGGGAAATCGTCCCCGTCACTCCAGAAAGTATGCGTGTGCAGATTCCCCTTCCACCACTTGTCCGCCGCGTTCAGTTGAACAGCGCAAATGAGCAGAAGCAGTGTAATTCCGAGGCGCGTCATTTAGCGGATCTTTCGTCTTGGTTTGTTGGCGGCCAGTCGCGGCGCGAAATATTCAATCGTCCGCTTCAAACCATCCTCCAGCGACACCTTCGGCTCCCAACCCAACACCTTCCGCGCCCGTGTAATATCCGGCTGCCGCTGCTTCGGATCATCCTGCGGCAGCGGCTTAAACGAAATCTTCGACTTACTCCCCGCCGCCGCCTGCACCGCCTCCGCAAATTGCAGCATCGTCATCTCCCGAGGATTACCAATATTCACCGGCATCTCCGTCTCGCTCATCATCAACCGATAAATCCCCTCAATCAGGTCCGAACAATAACAAAAACTCCGCGTCTGCTTCCCATCCCCAAAAATCGTCAGCGGCTTCCCATCCAGTGCCTGGCTCACAAACGCCGGCACCACCCGCCCATCATTCAACCGCATCCGCGGCCCGTACGTATTGAAGATCCGCACAATCCGCGTCTCCACCTTGTGCTCGCGGTAATACGCCATCGTCAACGCCTCCGCGAACCTCTTCGACTCGTCATAACACCCCCGCGGCCCGATCGTGCTCACATTCCCCCAATAATCCTCCGTCTGCGGATGCACCAACGGATCACCGTAAATCTCTGAAGTAGAAGCCAATAGAAACCGCGCCCCCTTATGCTTCGCTAACCCCAGCGCCTTGTGCGTCCCGAGCGACCCCACCTTCAACGTCTGGATCGGTATTTCGAGGTAATCTATTGGGCTCGCGGGAGATGCAAAATGCCAAACATAATCCACCTCCTCATGCAGGAAGATAAACTCCGTAACGTCCTGCTGAATAAACCGAAAGCTCTGGTTCCCGCTCAGATGCGAGATATTATCCACCGTCCCCGTCACGAAATTATCCAGCCCAATCACCTTGTGCCCCCTGGCCAAAAGGTAATCCGTCAAATGCGATCCTAAAAACCCCGCTGCCCCAGTCACCACCGAAAGCGATTGTGACGATTTTTTCACTGCTTTGCTGCGCGCCATACTCCTGCGTCTTGCATACCGGAGCGGATGGTCACAGGTAAACAAAAATCCCTTGGCGCGCTATTCACCAAAATTGGTCGCTAGACCCCACGGGCCATTCCAACTGGCACCGAACGGCGGAGATGAATCGCTGCTTTCGGGCCACAACTCACCCGAACGCGAGCTTCAGGCCTTCTCGTATCCTGATTCGTAAGTTGCTGATGCGGAGATTCTTCAGCGTCGCGCCTGTCGCAATTCGAAAAATGAATTTTCGCGAACAGAACAGTGGCACCCTGACTGCTAAAGAACCAATCGTTAGCAATCCTGTTCAAATGCGTCCTTCTCGGGAAGGATGCAAGGCGGCCCTCGAGGGAGGGCCGCCTGAACTGTTTTAAGGCCCAAAGCTTTTCAACTTGCCGCGCTCCAATTCGTGGCGTACCTAAAGTCCCGTTCTGCGCCAGCTTAGCTCAGTGGTAGAGCAACGGTTTTGTAAACCGTCGGTCGTCGGTTCAAATCCGACAGCTGGCTCCAGTTTCCGCAGCTGCGCCCCATCACGGCGCGGGTCTTTGGTTTTTGTTCCCCCGCCGGTACCTGCGAGTTGTGAGGCTCACCTCCGAAGCTCCATTCTGCATAAAAAAGGCCGGACTTATTCAGTCCGGCCTTCTGATTGATCTATAGCAAGGTTAACGTCGGACCCGATAAAAGCGCGCCCCTGCTGCAGTAACCGTTTGCGGGTTGGCCTGGCTTGGCGCTGCTTCCCAACCGCTCGGCAGCGTAGCAGTCGTTTCAAGAGTACCATTACCGGTCCACGCGATCGTGACCTGATTTCCTGCACTCGTGACGCTCAATCTCGATTCTCCGGAGCTCGCAGGCACCGGCCCTTCGTAGAAGGCGATATCGTCCACGCCGAAGTACCAACTGCCCGTGCCAAGCTGCGCAAAGCGCAGGCGCACGTCCGCTTTTTTCCCGGCCTGCGGAAGGCTGAACACTTCAATTCGCTTGTCTACGGTAGAATTATCGTTCACGCGGGGCGCGATATAAACGCCGAGCGCATCCGTGATCGGAGCTGCCAAAGCATCGCCGTATTTATCTCCCTTCGGAATACCATTTGTGACCCACTGGGCAGTGTCGGAATTTGGGCCGGTCAGAGTAGCAATGGCATCCACAGTACCGTCCGTCTTGTATTTGATATCGCCACCGCTATCGGCGGTGTCGATATAATAAATGACCGGCAACCAGTTGTTGCCTCCATCAACGGAATATTCCACAGCGCCGATGCTGTCCTGGTTTTGCTCGTATAAGCTCGCGAAGGACATCACCACGTTCGTAATGGTCGACAGGTTGAATGGATCGGACGTAATGAACTGCACTTCGACGTCGCGGACGTCCGATTCGGCGTAGAGTAGATTACCACTGCTGATGGTGTCCGCAGTGACTTCCACCCCATTCACGGTCTGCCCGGGAGCGGCATTAAAGATGCGGCCTTTAAGCCCCTGCAGCCTCTCTCGGCCTACCACCACCCATCCCTTGTAAGTGTCCGATTCTAGGTTATCCAGGTCAAAACCCGCGTCCACCGTGGTGGTGAAATTTGTTTCCACCCAACCGGTTGGAACGGAGCCTTCCTCGTAGGCGTCAAAGTTCTCCGTCACCAAAGGATTCGGCAGTATGTAATTCCGAAGATTGCGGAATGTCCATTGCTGAACCCGTGTCGTTGCGCCTGCACTGGCGCTCTTGAATGAAAGTTCGGCGGTATGTGCATCGTACGGAATCTGAAGAGTCGTCGGATTGTAGGTCAACGTCCGAATCCCAGTGGCAGTATCAACGACGGTAACAGGTGTTACCGCAACTCCATCAATTTTCAGTGTGATTGGAGTTGCAGAATCAAAGCCAGCCGATCCTGGAGCGAGAATAATCACCAGGTTGGTGCTCGGCTGATTTACCAACCGATTGATGTGCGTTGGCGAAACCGCCTTTACGTACGGTGGAGTTCCACCCTGAATCGCTCGATACGCGCGAAAACCGCCATTTGCGAAGTCGTTCACCAGTACTTTGGAACCATCTGCCTTCAATGTGAACCACTCGATATTCGCCCCGCCCGTTCCTTCTTCCCACAAAGTACGGAAAGCATATACCCCCGCCTCCTGGACAACGAAACTGAAAAGCGTGTCAGAAGCACCGCGGCCGGCATCAAACTCACCCAGTCGTACCGCCTGGAAGACATCCAGCGGGTTACCGCCGGTGGTACGGAATCCATCGTCGCTGTTCACGCCCATGACGATTACGCCAGCGGGTAGATCAATATATGTTATCGCTTCCGCAGCGATTCCCTCCGTGCCATCCGTCGCAGGAATACCGGGCATCTGCAGGTCGGGGACGAAATTACCGTTCTGATTTTCCTCCGGGTTCGTCGAATCCTGGGCGAGGTTGATCACACCGGGAATTTCGAAACGCAGCGGTGCGTTGGCCGGATTAGCCGCCGCAGCAGCAGCCAATGCTACGCCTTGTGCGCTTGGGTCGGCATTGTTCGGCAGCGGATTGCCATCCACATCCAGAAGCAAGCCGGCGAGAGCATCTTCTGCCCGTTGATTCGAAGTTGTTGTATTTGCGGCGTTGGCAAAAATGTTCCAAAGGAACCCAGGCTTGGTCGTGTCCGGCGTAACTTTCAAATTCGCCGTCAAGGTGCCGTAAGCAGCCACTGTGAAACGCCAGGTGACAGTCTTCTGCGTAGTGCCTTCCGTGTAGCGAATGGAGACCTCATGGCTGGAGGACGGAGCATACAGTGCTGTGGGGACGTGATTAATCGTAATCACATTGCCGTTTTTAGTCGGAGTCACGGCCGCCGGATTCCCGTCGAGCGTCACCGAGATCGTGTTGAGTGCGATCGGTGTGCCACCTTCTGTAAGCTGCACGTTGATCGGCGCGTTTGGAAATACACCAGTGCCGTTAATCCCGGGGCTGACGCTGGTAAATGTTGCCACGGCATTGCCGGAAGTCACAGCGCGATACGCTTTGATCCCGCCGTTCGCTACATCGTTAATCAACGTTTTTGTGCCGGCAGTATTTTGCGTAAACCATTCCACACTGGCATCCGAGGCACCCTCGTTATAAATGAGGCGCGCAGCATAAAGGCCCGCCTGGGTAATGTTGAAACGGAAGATCGTGTCCCCAGCTCCGCGGCCAGCATCGAACAAGCCCACGATCGTAGCGAATGGATCTTTCGGAGACCCGCCGCCGATGGTTACACGGAAGCCGTCGTCACTATTCACGCCCATAATGATTTCACCCGCTGGCAACTCCAGCCAGGTGAGCACTTCCGCGGCGATGTTGTCGGTGCCTTGTTGGAGGCCGGGAATACCAGGCATCTGTTCGTCCGGCACGAAATTGCCTCGTTCGGAGGTATCCTGGTTCAGATTGATCACGCGCGAAATAACGAACTCGATTGGCGCTGTGACCGGCGATGGCTCGGCTGCTGGAGCATCTGCCGCTCCCTGGGCGGCTGGGTCGGCAATGTTTGGCCCAAGCGTGCCGGCGAGTTGTGCTTCCGTGCGAACAAGCGTGGTCGGCTGGCCAGTTGCTACCTGGTGCACCCGCCAGAGAAATCCAGGTTTACTGGTATCCGCTGCCGAAACCGGCAGCGCGCCAGTTGCGGGAATGGTGGTCTGTGAGTGGGTCGTGACGGAAATTACCGCCGCGATCATCGTCGCGAATGGCAGGCATCTCCTGGTTGTTTGGAAGAATCGTCCCATATGTAATGTTTGGAGGTTGATAATGGACCCGGCGATCAACACCGGTGAACGCCGCGACCATAGCCAGCTCTCGTAACATGCAAAGGTTTTAAATCGTGAAGATTGTGTTACCGAATTCACTCTGTTCCCGAATTGTGAGCGCTGGACGGGTGGAAAGCCTTTACTGGAACTGAAGCACTGCACGTATTAGGTTCCGGCAGTCATGGCTACCATTTCGGCTCCTGCGCCGTTTAACGTCATTGCGGCAGTACTGCTTTCGATCGGTTTGTTCAGCTTGCGAGGAGACGAAAACGTCTACCTGCTCGATGTTCCAGATTACTCCTGGCATGCAGGCTGTTTCGGAACTGCCTCCGGGAACCTGATGGGTTTCTGGGATCGGAATGGTCTGACGAATATGTATGCCGGACCGACCGGTGGCGGCGTAGCGCCGCTGAACAGCCAGGGCGCGAACGCTTCCATCCGCTCGCTCTGGGCTTCCCAAGCCGGGATGGATGGACGGCCTGCGACGGTCGCTGGGCACATGGACGATTATTGGGTGAGCGCTTTAAGTTTCGAAAGCACCGCGCCCGATCCTTACGTCACAGCGGGTCGTGCCGAGCACGCGCCTGATTCATTGGGTGATTTCATGGGGCAAAGCCAGCGCAAATACAGCAACCTCGATGGCGAATGCAACGGAAACATCGATGGCTTTGCGTTCAACTTCTGGGATAAGACCGGGAATCGCCGCACGAACTTCAAACCGTCCAGCGGAATTCGCGATATCCAAAGCGGTCTCCGTGAGTTTGCTCGGTGGCGAGGCTACGACGCAATCGTCGCTTCGCAATTAGTCAACGTAAACCCAGAAGCGCCGAGCGGCACTGGGTTCACGTTTGAAGACATCAAAGCGGAAATCAACGCGGGGTTCCCGGTCATTTTGATTCTACAGAAGCACAGCAATTTCAGTCGCGACCTTCCCGGATTGGCTCGGGCCAACCCGAACGCACACGCTGTCCTGGTGCATGGATACGTGGAATATGACTCCGGCGCACAAGCAGTGTGGTTCAAGACCAGTTGGGGCCAAGGTGATGAGTTGGGGCTATGGGAGGACAGCGACGATTTCATCTTCGGGCTCGGCCTCCCCATGCGCGGAGCAATCACTGTTCATCTGCAACCGAGAATCACTAACTTTGAACGCGCCGGTGCCCAGGTTCGCCTCAAGTGGGAAGGCCCCAGCGCGCGCCTATGGGACGACCTGTCGAAAACCTCGAGGCCAGTGCACCACTACGTCGTTGAACGCGCTGATTCCCTTGACGGCGAGTTTATTCCAGTGTCACCCGCCAGCGGAGAATTAGAGGCGCTCGTCAACCCGGGCGTCAGCCCGCAGCAATTCTTTCGCGTAAAATTGGTAGCCGCGAACTGAACTACTGCGCCCGGGTTGCGTGGTCCTGCAACCAGCGAACGTCTTCGTTGTTCGTTGGGCCCCCACCAACAACCTCGTTTTTCACCACCGGCTTCTTTGTGAACGAATTTTTCCACTTATGAATTTCGGAATGTCCGTCGGCAAATGAAAGGCCGCCGGCCCCATTGTGGTACGCTGCAGGCATATCGGGCATTTGGGTTGTTCCGTTTGGGTAGCCACGCATATTAACAACGAAAAAGGCGTCATTGATACTTGTTTCACGTTCATCAAGAAGCACAAATGTTCTCGAAGGACCAGGATCGTTCATATCTCCCATCTTCCGGTACACTCTCCACCCCGGCCCCCAATAGCCGGAGGGGTCATTCGGATTTGTAGTTCCATCTCCGCCGACCCAGTTCAACATCGACATGCTGCGAACTCGCGGGACCATCTGATTTAAATAGTTCCGAACGCGAGCTGTGTCCGCTGGGCATTTCCAAATCTTTTCGCTCGGCGCAAACTTCCAAAGCAGGCTCTTTTTGATATCAATGTCAGGATTGTAGTTTCCAGGCGAGACCGTCATGTCACCTTTGACCCAGGCATATGGAGCATTGGCGCCGCTCGGCGCATATGCGTATGGAAGTCGGTCATCGCTTTGTTCGACATACATCCGCCAGGCCAGCATCAACTGCTTGGTGTTGTTCATGCACGTGATGCCTTGGGCTTTGGTCTTTGCTTTCGCCAGCGCGGGCAAAAGCATTCCGGCGAGAATGGCTATGATGGCGATCACCACCAGGAGTTCGATCAGAGTAAAACCACTCCGAGGGTGGGATCTTCGTGGGTGTCGAAAGTTAAACATATCAGCGGTAGTTCCTGACAACTCTTCCAAAGCATAGAAGGTGCCGCGGTGCCGGGCAAGGGGTGTTCGGCGGCACAGGTGCCACTTTCGGGTAATATGAGATAAGCCGCTCCCCGAATCGCACCCTCTGGTAATGCAGCTTTCGCCGCGCTACTCTTGCAACATCGAAGAGCGGCAGATTCGGCAAACCGAACCCGCCTGAGGTTCTCCAGTCGGCGAACTGGATTCAACTAAAAAGCAGCTTCAGCCGGCCCCCAATCAAATTCTTCTGCGCTCACAGGCCGCAGCGGTAAGCGACCACTCACTTGCAGGGCCTCCTGTGAAAGAACGTCCGTTTCGTGCATTTGGCGGAGAGCGGCCATCACGCGCGACAGTTCGAAAAACTCGCTTAGCGTGACCAGGTCATTTTCCAGGATCTGTCGAAGAAATGGATCGTTGGCTCGCGAGAGAGTCTCGGAACAGCGTTCCGCGAAGACAGCGGTGCGCGCGTAGAGAAGTTCTTCGATTTCCCTCCGAATTTGGTTAGGAAAAACCCAGTGCTGGGTGCGCGAATTTAAGCAGGCAGGAAAATCGTAGACAGTCGAAATGTTCCGCTCCATCACAATATGTGTGCGGGCGAGCGCTTGAAACGCTCTTCGGCACAGCCCGGCATTCCGAAAGCCGCCGACCACAGTCTCCGAATCGTTGCGTCTCTGGCTCATACTGAGACGGAGCGCAAAGCCGCCGGATGTTTCCCGAAACGCGAAGTAGCTGTAAGTCGGGCTTAAAGTATTGGCCACATTGAAGCGTGGCCGGAGTTGGCGGATCAGCGCCAGTTCTCGAACCTGGGCCGCGTTCACGGTATCGCACCGTTCGAGTTCGATATTCCGCACCTGGTGAACCAGGCGAATGATCCGACGCGGCTCGCGTTCGGGTTGGGCGTTTTTGTAGTAGCTAAGCCGCTCGCGCAGGTTCTTGGAGTGGCCCACGTAGAGCGACCGTTGGTCTTCACCGCGGAAGACGTAGACGCCTGGTTCAGCGGGAACGCCCCGGAAGAAATCTTTACCGAAGCGGTCCAGCAATGGCCGCGGAAACTTAAAGAAGCACAGTTGCTCCACCGAAAAGGAGTTGTCCCAGAAACGGCGCGCGCGGAAAAGAAATTCCTCAAAATCGGGCCTCCGGAGAGGAGAATTCACCAGCAATTGTTTACGTAGGAATTCTCCTACTTAGCGTCATTTGATTACCAATTTGCGCCAAATTCCTCTCAACTCCGCATTTCCCGCTCCGATGAAGATATTGGAGTCATGCGTTTTACGCCGGAATGCCGGTCGGAACAGGATTGTTACGCACGCCTCCCACATTTTCTATGAGCACAGCTACGGATTCCGAGTTCGCGGTCGTTCTGCTGACACACGATGGCACGATCGTGGACGCACATCCCACCTGCTTCGATTCGCTGGGATGGTCGCGCGAGGAACTCGCGGGCAAGGATGTTGGTGAACTGCTCCAGTCCGACCGCGAATTGTTAATGTCGCAGCTTCTGCAGACGAAAGACCAGGAACCGGGCGCGGACGGACAAACCAGTTTCATGCTGCGAATTCTGGCGCGGCGACGAGATGAGACAACCTTTCCGGCCCGTGTCGTAGTCCGGCGGTTCGACCAAACCGACATTTGCACCGTGGCGTTTTTTCGAGTGACTCCTTATAACGACTCCGACGCGCCACCCATCGTTCGGCCCGAAGAAATTGAGCTCGCGATGCGCGGCAACGCAAATCGACCGGCGCCCGCGCCCGCTGATGCCAAGGCGGAGAAACCGAAATCCCGTTGGCGCAACGCTCGTTTGCTTTTTGGATCGAAGACCGCGCCACAACCCGACGCGACGCCTGCAGCGAAGCCTTTGCCGCCCGCGCCAAAGCCGCTTTCACCCGCACCCGCGCCGCTCGCGAGAACACAGCCGATCGCACCGGTTCCTTCGAAGCTCCCGGCGAAGATTCCGGCGAACATTCCTCAGCGCCCGCGCGCAACGTTCAACTTTGATCCGTCCGTTCCGGATAATATTTTCCTGAACAACGCTCCTAAACCACAGCCGAAACCTGCGCCAGAAGCAGCTACTGAAGATGCAACCGAGCCAGTGGCGGAACTTTCCGCTCCGGAACCGTTCGTTACCGAAGTACCGCAAGAACCCGAGATCAATTTGACAGAGTCACGCCAACCGCTCGTGGAAGAAGTTGAGGAAGCGACGCATTCTGGTGACGAGAAACCGTCATATGATGCCTTGGTTCGTGAGGTGGAACAGGAACGCGAAGAACGCCGCCGGCTTGAGGATCGAGCGACCGAACTGGCCTCACAGGTCAGCGCTTTACATCGGCAGATGGGAGATAACCTCGATAGCGAATCGCGCAACCAAAAGAAGGTCACCACGCTCGAGGAGCAGGTTCGTGAACTCCGCGGCCAGATTACCAACCTGAAGAACGAGGTTGCATCGGAACGCGAGAAGAACGAGGCGGCACAGAAGCGGATTGAGGCGGCGAATGCGGTTTCAACGAGCTTGAATGAGAAGCTTGAGGCCTTGCAGCTATTGCACGATACACTTGGGCGCACTCAGGTCGAGTCGGAGAATCAACTGAAAGCGGTTAATGGCGACTTGAAGAAGGCGCAGGAAGAACTCGCTGCGGAAACTGCCAGGCGCAATGACTTGGAGGCGCAACTCACCGCGAACAAACAACAACAGCTCGAGCAGGAACGCGCGCTGAAGCTGGAGATTTCCAAGCTCGAAACCGCTTTGAAAGCAAAGGACGTTGAGATCAAGGATGCCGCCGCGAAAAACGCGCAGGCTCAGTTGCAGGCGGCGCGGTAAAATCTTCTAGATTTTGGTTTTAATTCCGCAGGCGCGGAGCGCACACCAACCGCGAAGCGCTTCGAATCCCACGAAGATTGCGGCAGCGAGCAAACCGACCCGCCCACCCCAGTGCAGTTGCGCCGCAAATATTGCACCCGCAAGCAATGCAAGAGCGAGAACGCCGCGCACGTATCTCCCACCTCGAGTAAGATTTTGTTGGAACATATTCTTCTAAGTTCGCAGAGTATTAATCCCGAAGGACAGCGCGGAAATATCTTTGTTGAGTGATTCCGGCTCGCGATTGAATCTGCACAACGCGAGTCGGTCCAGTGTTCAGGCGCGCCTCGCCACTGGCTGTCGTCCACGTCGGGCTACTTAAGGACGTGGTGCTTTGCAGGTCAAAGAAGGTATCTGCTTGGCCGCTGCGAACCTGGACAGCGAGATTCGTTGAGGTGCCTGTCGGACGGACGAGCGTCAGTTGAAGCGCGTTCGTTCCGGTGTGAAGGACAATGCCAGTGTAGTAATTCGTCAGAATGCGCGGGTAGAGCCACCCTTGGTTCGCGAAACCCTGCGCGCCACGCTGGCACATGCCCACGCCGTGCCCGTAAATGTAGTTGGTTTTATTGCTGATCGTCACTACGCAGCACTGCTCGCTCGTTTGGGAGCAATTAACGTGGCCGCTGCAGGGTCGTGATCGGCAGTACGGAACGACACCCCCACCCAGCCCACCCCGCCGGCAGGCGGTCAGCGTTGGGCCATCTTCGCTGTTCAATGTGAAGTCGCCGTTGCAACGGGCGGAGAAATAGGCGTTCGCGATTGTGCCGTTGTAAAGGAGCACCTGCTTCTTGGTGAAGAGTGAGGCGGCGCGGCTGAGCGTGCCATACGTCGAGCGATAAGCCTGCCCGCCATTGGCATAGCCCCGGGCGCGCAGGCGGGCCAGCGCGTAACTACGCGCTGCGACTGCCTGGCTGCGGAGAGCTTCGCGCGGGAAGCCATCGTTCATCTCGGCGGTGACCACTCCGGCGATATATTCGTCGAGATCCATCATTCCACTGAAGCCGGCGAGGTCCTCGACGTAGACTTGATTCGGCACATTCACGGCTGCGAAGGCGCGCAGATCGGGTTCGGGCACATCGATCATTTCTTGTTCGACGTAGTCGCTGGCCCGGACGACTTCCTGCGCGTCGACGAGTTGCTCAGCCTGCTGCGGAGTGAGGTTCTCACGAATCAAATGAAATTCGCGTTCAGTCATTTCCTCGTGGGTAATCCGGAACATCGATTCCACCTGCGAAACAAAACCGCGTGCCAATACTTCAACGACGAATAACGATGCGTCATCGCCATCGAGAGACATGTTGGCAGTCCCGTCCGAGGCGGTGATCGTTTGGAAGAGATAAATTGAACCGCCGAGAGGCAGGAGACGCCGCTCGCCGTTTTCGTGCTGCTCGAAAACGCGCGCGCGGACGGTGACCTTCGCGCCGGCGACCGGATCCATGGTGAGCAAATCAATAGCCCTGATCCGCAGTTCGGCTGCGTCCAGCGAAAAAGTGGTGAGTAAAAGCAGCGCGAAGAACGCGGCGCTGCGGACGTATTTCACCGCAGAATTGTAGAAACCTTCCATCGGGCGATATCAACTGCTCGCGCGACGCTGCTTGAAATCCGCCAGCAAACAGTAGGTGCAGCACTATTCTGGAAGCGCACACCGAAGGCAAATTCGGACAGTTGCCTATTGTTGGGTATTGGAGACGTGGCTTGCCGCGATTTGGCATGATGGCATATTGGGCCTCCCGGGCGGGCCCATAGCTCAGCGGTTAGAGCAGACGACTCATAATCGTTTGGTCCTCGGTTCAAATCCGAGTGGGCCCACCAACTTCCAATCTCCTCAGTTCGCGACCGATCGCCTGCGAACGAATCAGCAATGAGCAAATTACTGGGTCTCTCCGCGCGTTACGCGCATGAAAACTTCTTCCAACCCCACTTCATCTTCCCAAAGTCCAGTCAGCCTCGCCCCGCCGCGAACCAGCGTGTCCGCCAGAATACTCGGATCGGTGTCCTGGCTCGCCAACGCCACCTTTAACTGCCCGTCCACTTGCGTAACCTCGGAAACTTCCGGACGCGCCTTCAACAAGCCCATCGCCTGCTCCGCATCAGCCGCAACTTTCACCCAATAAATGTGCCCCGTCCCCATCTGGTCGCGCACTCCTTGCACTGGGCCGCTGTAAATCAGTTTCCCCTTCTCGATGATCGCCACCCGGTTACACAGCGTCTGCAATTCGCTCAAGATATGGGACGAAATGATGATCGTCTTCCCCATCCGCTGCAGTTCCTGCAAAATCGCCATCATTTCAATGCGCGCACGCGGATCCAAACCGCTCGCCGGTTCATCCAGCAACAGCAACTGCGGATCGTGAATCAATACCCGCGCCAAACCTAACCGCTGCTGCATCCCGCGTGACAATGCCCCAATGAGCGCCCCTTTCTTCTCCGTCAAGCCAACCAACTCGAGAACATCGTTCACGGTCTTCTCGCGCTGAGCCGAAGGAATCTTGTAACACGCCCCGAAGAAATCCAGATACTCGGTTACTTCCATGTCCTTATACACACCGAAAAAATCCGGCATGTACCCGATAATATGGCGCACGCGATCAGCATCCCGCACCACATCGTGGCCGAGGATCTCCGCCTTGCCGCCCGATGGCGCAAGAAAAGTAGCAAGGATACGCAATGTCGTCGTCTTGCCCGCGCCGTTCGAGCCGATAAACCCGAACAAATCGCCGCGATTGACCGTGAGCGTGAGCGCATTTAGCGCGGTCATGTTCCCGTAAACGCGTGTCAAATTCGTCGTCTGCACCGCGGGCACGGAATTGTTCGGAGCTACTTCGATCGCCATACTAAATTGTTTTATTCTGTCGCACCGGCAGCGTCAGCCGCAGCATCGTGTCCTGCTTGAACCGCGGCGGGTTGAAGTCGTTGATCCTCTCCGTCAGGCTGAACCCAGGCACCCACGCGAAAACCACTGCGTCCCCCCGCCCCACTTGCTGACTCAAGTCGAGTCCCGGCGGATAGATAAACGACCGACCATGCGTCGCCACATCGAGATATGAAATAAATGAAGCCACGGTCGCCGTGAGCGAACGATCTTCAATATGTCCGCCGGCCGTATCACCGAGCGGGTTTCTGCGCAATTCGACCGCGCGCTGGAAGAACTGCCCATGCTCCTGCACAAAACCCGGCAGCGTGCTTCCTTTCCGATCGTCGATTCGAAACGTCTTCTTCTCACCCGCGGGCACCTCTCCCAAATCAAAAATCTTCGACGCGATCACCACCCGCACCTGCGCCAGCGGCTTGTTCAGAAGATTTTCAACGTCCACCACCCACTCCGATCCCGCCTCGCTCACGGTCGCAACGAACGGAATATCGTTCGTCACAAACCATTCATTCGCGTAAAGCGAGCTGGTCCAAACCGCCACATCCACATCCGCCTTGAAACTGTTTCCCTGGTGCACCACCCGCGCTTTGCTCGCTTCGCGTCCGCCCGACCGAAAATCCATCAACTCGCCGCGAATCGTCGAATGTCCATCCTGTCCATTCAGCGGATATCGTGCATTCGAAGACGAATAAATCGAGATATAGGTGCGTCCCCGTAGATCGACCTTATCGCCGCGCGGCAGCACATCCACAAGGTTCAACTCATTCCACTCCGTTTCGCCCGCGCGCAATTTGTATCCGATGAAATAAATCAACAGCGAAAACAGGACCACATAAGTCGGGAACGTGATCCACGTCAGCATCTGTTTGTTGATCTTCTTCAGCCACCACTGGTCGAAAGGCCCAATCACCACAAGATAAACAACCAGAAGCAGCAACAACCACGTCACCGGAAGCTTCTTAATTTGTCGGCTATCAATCAGCGCTCCGAATACCCCGTCAATGCTCCACCCCCCATACGAATTGAAATGCTCCATCGACGTGAAGTGTTCACCATCAATCCCAGCCAGCTTCGCCCAAAAAAAGCTTCGCCCCTTCCAACCCCGAAACGGCTCCCGCTCAGGACTAAAAGTCAGCACCGTCACCTTCCCCCGCCCTCGTGGCGCCTGCACCATCAGCGGCACATTGTCCGCCGTTATCAGCGCGAACCCATCCTTCACACTTCCTGTCGCCACCGGCATCTCTGCTTTTGCAAAAGCCGGATCCTCCGCCACGTCCTTATACGCATTCCCGCTCGGCTGCCGAAATTGTCGCGGCCTCCGCCGATTCTCGTCCGTCACCTGCTCTCCGCGAACGTAGGCCAGCACCTCTTCATCCACCCGCACGTTCCGCGTATCCGTCAGGTCCATTGGCAAAAACTGCTTCAGCCACACCGTCGCGTTCACGTCCGAAATCTGTTCCGCCGCCACAATCAAATGCCCACCGCCCCGCACCCAACCCAACAAAGCCGTCACCTGTTCCACCCGCAAATCAGGCGCCTTCTCCGAATTCAGGTAAATTGCGTTCAGCCCCTCCAGCGTGATTGGATTATCCGGAAATTGATCCACCGTGAACCGCGCCACCTCCGGCTTGAGTTCCTGCCGGTTCTGCTTCATTTCCGGAAACGCTGGGCTCCCCCCGAAATTCCTCGGCAACGCCCCCATCAATACACTTTCCCACACGATAAACTTCGTTGGGATGCTCCGCCGCTCTTGAATCAACTTCCCATTCGCACCTAGCAACCGCCCATGCCACTCATTCCCGTATCGGTTCCCAGAGGCAAACATCGGGATCACAATGCGTTTTCGGGTATTCGTCGGCAATTCCACCGGCACCTGCCGCAACTGTTCCCCACCGAATTGCCCGCCAGCCGAAACCTCAATCACCGCATTGAATGACGGCCCATCATTGAAAATCTCGCAGACAATCGGGAACCAGTTCGCCTCGTGCACGTTCCCCTCATATCCGACATGCACATCGAACTGCAGCGCCGCGTGCGTTTGGCTGGAAGAAAAAAGCGCGAAGAGCAGCAGGAAAAAAAGTGCGACTGGCCTTCTCATCTTTCGGGTGTTCAACGTTCTATTAGGTTGGTGCCAACTGCGCAACAGGATTCCAAATAGCCTGGTCACAATTCTCGAGGGCACAACCATTTGACCGCACCTCCCGTCCGTTGCTCACGGTAAATCGCGACCCATCGGAAAATACAAAAAGCGCCCGCTACCTTTCAGCAGCGGGCGCCCAAATAATAACTTGGTTACTTCAGCTTCCGATTAACGGCCACCGATGTTGAAGCCGACGCCAACGGTGAAGGCGAAATGCCCGTCATCCGAGTTGTCCTCTGCATCATCGAAGTCTTTGAAGCGCCAGGCATATTCGCCCATTGCGAAGATGAAGGTGCGTTCATGCACGTACCACTTGAAGCCGATTTCAGGACCAGCAGCCCAGGTGCTTCCCTGTTCGGGATAGATATAGCCAATGTTCGCGCCGATGAACGGAACGAACGACCCGAGAATGAAATGCCAGTCTGCGGCCAATCGCGTGCTGCCAGCCCATTCTTCATCCGGACCGGCATCTGCGAAGGTAATGTTCTGCCGAACCGCTAACTCGAAGTTCTGGGTCACAAAGTAGCCGAACGAGCCAGCCACCGAGTATCCACCGCTATCGAAGTCCTGGTCAGAAACGCCGCTGCCGCCGAGGGTAAATTCCCAGTCGCCAGCCTGCGGTTGCGCCATCACAGAAGTAGCACCCGCCAACGCAAGTGCACAAACTCCACTTTTTATTAGGTTTTTCATCTATAGTTCCTCCTACGGGGCAAACATTCTCCGGGTCTCAGATTTTTCGCAATGGAAATCCCCCTGAAAGGGTTATCAGGAATTTCCCTACTAACACTCTCGGGTGTGACTGAAAAGGAACAGCTTCAACAGAAGCCAAAAAAGAAAAATGGTGCGGATAACAGGACTTGAACCTGTACGCCTTACGGCACTACCACCTCAAAGTAGCGCGTCTGCCAATTCCGCCATATCCGCAACCAGCGTGGACCGCAAATAGAACCACGAAACCTGCCTCGCGCAAGTGAATTCCTCACTCAAAGCAACTTTTATCGGCGCGCCGAATATACAAACTACCGTTCCAAACGCAAATCGGCCTTCAGACTACAGCCGCGCTCCCCTTACTGTGAACACCCCAGCCTGTAAATCCCACGAATCCACTCAAAAAAATCTCCACCTGCCCTCACTTGGCCAAAGCTGGATTCTCCATGAACGCATAACAAATCATATGGCACACACCCATATGCGCGTCCTCCACCCGTCCATAATGCTCCGAATTGATCACCACCACCTTCTGCGCAAGTTGCGCCAGGCGCCCACGCTTCGCCCCCACCAGCGCAATCGTATACATCCCGTTATTCACCGCCCAATCAATCGCTTTCACCAGATTCGGCGAATTCCCGCTCACGCTCAGCGTCATCACGATGTCCCCCGGCCGCGCGAAATTCTGCAACTGCTTCTGAAAAACATCCTCGTACGAGTAATCGTTCCCCAGCGCCGTGATCCAACTGATATTATCGTTCAATGATAAGCACCGAAACCGCCCCCCCAACTTGTCGGAAGCGCCTTTCCCCAAATCAGTAATGAAGTGCGATGCGTTCGAAGCGCTCCCTCCGTTCCCAAAAATAAAAATCTGTCGATCCAGCGCCAGCGCCTCCTTGAAAACGTTGATAATCTCCGCCACCGCCTCCACCGGAATAGAGTCCAACGCCGCTTTTTGCTGCCGAATATAGTCCGAAATCCACTCTCTCACCGCGCCAGCTTACCAACGCCCCGCCCAACTTCCAGCAGCAACCGCATTCGCTTTGTAGGAGACGACGTGAGCAGTCTTCTTCTTGATCACCAAACCGAGGGACAAGCTGCTACTTCGCAACTTCGCGCCCCTAATTCACAAGTTCCGCCAGCACCTCGTCCGGAATCCGCTTCGACAATTTCGAAAGGCAAAAGAAATCCATCTTAGACTCCTTCGCGAACTGATGCAGCTCCTCAGCTACTACGTGACTCGCATCCACTGATCCCCTCTCCAGCAGCGCGATCAACGCCGCACCGCCTTTGCGACCCCGCTTCTTCCAAAGTTCCAGCCACGCCACCATTTCCGGCTCCAAATCCGCTCCTTCCGCGCGTGCAACGAAGACGATATCCGCCTCTATCGCCTCCTTCGCTGCCAGCACCCGCAGCTTCGGACTTTTCAGTAACTCGGCATTCCACACCGATTGGTTCACCACGAACTCCGCCCCCAGGCTCCGGCGCAACGCACGGCAGGCCCGCGAACCGATCTCCGATCCAAACTTCGCGGAGTAGAGCACAAAAACTTTCAACCCAACGCACATCATAATCGTCCTCCTGGTTTTTCTTCGGTGCGCAGTATGTCAGATCAGAACTCTCCCGCTATGAGAGCCGCGCGAACTCTTTCCATAGTGGATTCGCCCACGACCAAAGAGAACAATTCCTACCGCCGCTCCGTAAAACTTACGTAGCGCCATCACGGCACCACGCGCAACCGGTAGAATCCCATCTTCTGTGCTCCACTTTCCGCCGCCAAATAACTCAATTCTGTCGCGGAATTTTCGGTTGCCACCGCCTTCCACTCCTGAAGATCGTCCGAAAACTCCAGCACCATTCCCGTTGGAAAATCCGAAGTGAACTCAATTAAAATGCCCTCCGCAGTAATCTCTGGATTGCTCGCGCTGACCGTTGGAGACGACACCTGCACCAGCCAACTCCGCGACTCTAACAATCTCCCCAGCGGATCGTTCCGCACGAACGCAGTCTCATCGATCACATTCACCCGCACGAGCCGCGTCCCACTCCCCAGCGTCGCCCGCGAAGCCGTAAACGACCTTCCGGTCACCGCGTTATTCGTCACCCCATCCACCGTCCAGGTGTAAATCAGCGCGCCGATCGCCGGCTCCACACTTTCAACGCGCAACTCCAACTCTCCTCCGGGCGGCACCGTCAAATTGTTCTCCACCGGCGTTGACCTCGGGATTGGTTCCACCAGGGAATAAATCTTCAACAAATGCGTCTCGCGACACACCTCGCAAAACGGCACGCTCAAATTCCGCATCCGGCAGTCAAACTTCGGCCGATACCATCCCGTGCTATGGAAATACGCGCCTTCAAACAACCCCACCACATTGAGATACGGGCTCTGTTCCGGCGTCGGCACCGGCGTCCCCGGCGCGATCCAACTACGCCACTTCACAAACTCCCGCCTCGTCTCCTTCGTCGTATTCGCCGCCTCGACGTCCGGATACCCTGAAAGATCATCCTCATACTCGTCCGCCAATCCCGCGAACGAATGTCCAATTTCGTGCAGCGCCAGTTCGTCAGAAAAATCGTTGATCGACGCAATCGCCGGCACCCCGCCCGACCCGCCATATTCCGTATCGTTCACCAACAAGAGTGGGATGTCATACTGGGGCATCATTTCCGCCAGCAGCGCAAAAACTTTCCCCCGCCCATCCGCAAAATTGGAATTCCAATTATTCGGAGGAATCGTGATCAACCGCTCCAGTGCGCCCACCCCATAACTGCTGTTAAAGTATGTATCGCGATACGTCCCTTGCGCCGGATGATCCGACCCCGCCTGCGCCGATGGCGCAAAAATCGCAAATGCATTGAAATGATTTGAGTACTCCCGATACGGCGAAACATTCATCATCTGCGCGAACACACTCTTCGCCCTGTTCGTGAACGCGAACTCCTGCGCAGCCGTATACCCTTCTGCCAGCACCACCACATTCACCCGTAACTCCGGCGGCCCATTCGAAACCAGCGTGCTCACCTTCGCTCCCGCCGAAAACGCCCGCGCCTCGCCTTTTCTCTGGATCTCGTCCAGGGGCGGCAACTGAATCTCCGTAATGACGTTTCGTGGCAAAACTTCCGCCCCGCGCTCAACCGCAGGCCGTTCTTCAAAGAATCTCACCGACCGTGCGCCATCCGCTGGCACCCGTATGATAAACTGCCCGGCATCTCTCCCGACTTGAATTGTCCGCAACCTTCCCGCCTCAGCCACATCAGCAAACTCAATCCGCTCGAACTGGGGATCCTCACAAGACCCGATGTAAACCGTTTTGCCCGCCTCGGCCCGGACCTCAAACCCAATGCCGCCGCCCTGCCCCTGTCCTTTTCTGCTCCCCTTCACCACGCCGGCTGCCGAATCCACCTCAACCAGCCGCACCCCCGTCAAATCGCGCTCCAAATGCAAAAACAGAATCCCATTCGCCTCGGCGCCCAACATTGCGCACCCCATAAGCCACAAGCAAACCGCAACCTTTCTTATGCCAATGAACATCTTCTGGACGCCACGCTGCCGAATCCCGGCCAGCGGGTCAACTGAACGAAAGTAGGCGACGGCAGGTAGATTCAGGGAGCCCAGCCGAAAAAATCGCTAAAGGGTATTCCCATTGCAAATTAAATTCGGTAATCTGCCCACTCCGGCATGAAAACGACTACTTGGACAGGCATTCCCCGAAACACCTTCGCGATTTTGTTTTTGCTTTGCGCCGCGGTATACCCCATCACCGCGGCCGAAAAAGCAGCGGTCACTCTGACTTCGTACTCGGTGCAGATCCTCCCCTCTGAAGTAGAAGACGATTTCGGCGTCGAGTGGGATCTCGCATTGAGCAGCGTGGGTAATCACCGCGCGCTGAACAGCGAACTGCGGTTGCCCGAGAGTGACCGCGGATACACCCACGAATCGTGGTTTGTTATGGATAGTTTATTCCTGGTCCAACCAATGGTCTTCGAGGTGCTGCTGGATATTCCCGCGACGGAAGATTCGAATGGGAATGGTATCCCGGATTTCTATGATCCAGCCGTGGCAATCGACGCGACGACCACCGGTCTGCACCCGGATGATGAAGGGGGTGTGCAGGAATTTACCGCCTACTGGGTCCGGGGAGTCGGCGAGATGATCGGCTCCGTTTACTTTGAGATGCCGTATTTTGATCTCACCTTCGGCCACCAGTTTAATCTGCTTCATTACGCCGGCGAGTACAGCTATGACCGCACCGGTAACAACCTTCAGGGCTCAATTGCGCTGACGAACGTTTGGAATGAAGAGGACCGCGTTTTAGGGCCGCTGAGTGTCGAAGTGGTCAATACAAACACGTTGCGTTTAACCGCCAATCAATGGAACAACGGCGCCGGCGTCGATTACGTGGTGGTTAACAACACGTTCGACGACCGCTATGTCACGAACTTTTTTTCCGATTTCCTCCTGCAAGACGGCTATCCGCTCAATGGAATAACCGATTACGTCGACTGGTTCATGGTCATCAGCTCGCAGGACGCGAATGGCAATGGAATTCTCGACCTCGTGGAAACCGGCGGCAGCCAACCCGGTGTGCGTCCAACGCTCTCAATTACCAAGACCGCTACCGGATTCCAGGTGACGTTGGCGGGCACTGCTGGGAAGTCATATCGATTGGAGTCAACGAGTGACGTCACGGCTGCCAACTGGCCGAACCAGCACCAGGTCACGATGAACGGTGCGACCGGCGTGGCGAACATTACTACGGATACAACTGGGGACGTGTTCTTCCGCGCGCGAGAAATTTAGCCTGGGTAATACCCCACCCCTATCAATTCCAACTCCGGCGGGCTGAGCGCCGCCGGTCTCGCTGAATCGCGCCCCCCTACTCGCTGTAGCGCTGGATGATCGGCACCTCTTTATTGAGGGGGGTCGGTTCCGCCGCATCCTTTTCTTCGCCGCGATTCTGCGCGTCCATTGATGGATCGCGCTGAATCTTTTGTTTTGGCTCGGGTCTAACTCGCTTCACTTCGCTTTCCTGCATGTTGCCTCCGAGGAAAAGGTAGGCTCGTTCTCTTTGAAAACAACGGACCCTCCAGAGAATCAGGTTTTGCCGCAGCCTTGCAGTGAGGCGGGCGATTGCTACCCTCTCGGCCGATGAACACTTTCCCGCACGCATTTGTGCGCGAGGACCCCTGGCGAATCTTCCGCATCATGGCGGAGTTTGTGGACTCGTTCGAAGCCATGTCCCAGGTCGGGCCGGCCGTCACCATTTTCGGAAGCGCGCGAACCCCTCCAACCGATCCCTACTACCAGGCGTCCGTGGAACTGGCGAAGCTCTTGGCGGCACAGAGGCTTGCGGTCATCACCGGCGGCGGGCCTGGCATTATGGAGGCGGCCAATCGCGGTGCGGCCGAGGCAAAAGGACGGTCCGTCGGCCTCAATATCAAGCTGCCGATGGAGCAGAAGGGTAATCCGTTTTCAAATATCCCGATTGATTTCCGATACTTCTTCGCGCGGAAAGTTTGCTTCGTAAAGTACAGCATGGCCTTTGTCTTCATGCCTGGCGGGTACGGGACCCTGGACGAATTCTTCGAAGTCGCCACTTTGGTCCAAACGCGCAAGATCACACGTTTCCCGCTGATTCTTTACGGGCGCGAATACTGGTCAGGCTTGCTGAAATGGATTAAATCAACGCTCGACAAGAATGGGTTCATCAGCCCCGGCGACATGGAGTTGTTTACCCTGGTCGATGAGCCGCAAGCTGCTGTGGATATTGTGCTCGATTATATGCGGCGCGTCGGACCACCGCAGCATGTGTCAATGGCCTTTGAATGAAGAGTTTGTATAAAGTTTCGCAAGAGAAGAACGGCGTGACGATTGCCACCGCCGAGATGCCGCACATGGCGAGCGTCGCTCTCGGCATCTGGGTCGGCGTCGGCGGACGCTACGAACCCGCACCCGTTTGCGGGGTGTCCCACTTCATCGAACACATGTTGTTCAAGGGCACCAAGCGCCGAACCGCCCGCCAAATTTCCCAGGACGTCGAGGGCATCGGCGGCTACTTGAACGCGTTCACCACCGAAGAGAGCACCTGTTTCTACGCCAAGGCGGCACGCGCCCAGTGCGCCCATGTTTGGGACGTGCTCGCCGATATGTTCCTGAATTCGAAGTTCGACGCTGCAGAACTCGAAAAGGAACGGAACGTCATTAAGGAAGAACTCGCGATGTATCTGGATCAGCCACATCACCAGGTGCAGGAAATACTGAACGAAACGCTCTGGCCGAATCAGCCCATCGGGCGGCCGCTCACCGGGACGGAGAAAACGCTGGAGAAGTTAACCCGGGCGGATTTGGTCGGTTTTAAGCAGCAAAATTACATCGCGCGAAACACGTTGATTACCATCGCCGGCAACATCTCGCATCGCGACGCGCAAAAGATGGTGGCACGTTTCGCCTCAAAATTGCGCGCGGCCAACCGTCCGAATTTCTCACCGGCAGACGCGCAACAGGATTCGCCCCGCCTGCGCTTCCACCGCAAGAACACCGAGCAAACACAGTTGGCACTCGCCGTGCGAACTTGTTCGCGCCACGACGACCGTCGATTCGCTCTGCGTTTGTTGAATGTGATGCTCGGTGAAAACATGAGTTCGCGCCTCTTTCAGGTGGTCCGCGAAGATAACGGGCTCGCTTATTCGATCTGCAGTTCCCTCTCCTTTTTCGATGACGTCGGTACGTTGAATGTTTCGGCGGGAGTCGAAACCGACAAGCTGGAAAAAGCCCTGAAGTTGATCGTCGCGGAGTTGGCGATTCTCACCGAGCAATTGCCGGCTAAAGGTGAGTTGCGCCGCGCGCGCGATTACATTTTCGGCCAGCTTGATTTGAATCTCGAGAACACCGAGAACCAGATGACCTGGCTTGGCGAGCAATACCTCGGTTACGGAAAAGTTGTTTCGCCTGAAGAAGTCAAAAGCAGGATTGCCGAAGTCACTCCGAGCGAAATTCGCGCCGTGGCGCGCGATTTTTTCTGTCCCGATCGCCTGAATCTTGCGGTGGTCAGTCCCTTGAAGAACGTGCGCGGGATGGAGCGCCTATTGTCGAGTGTCAGCGTGTGAGTCGGATCAGTCCCATCGTTCAGGAGATCAGCGGCGCCGGCACGCCGGAGTCGGTCGTGGCGAGCATCGGCGCCTCGCGCGGCGTGCAGTTGCTCCGGAGTAATTATTTCGAAGCGCCGCACGCCCGTTACTCCTTCGTCGTGGCGCGCCCGTTTCTCACCTTTAGCAGTTCGGCTTCGCATTGCGTGATCGAGACGCGCGACGGCGCCACCGAGAGTTTTGGCAACCCATGGCATCTGCTGGATGAAGTGATGTCTCAATACGAATTGCTCGATGAGGTGGACCATCCCTTCCCGCTCGGTGGCTGCTTCGGGTTTTGGGGTTACGACCTGAAAAATTTCGTTGAGCCAAAGTTAAAGCGCCGTGCGGTGAATGACTTGGAAATTCCCGACGCCTGGGTCGGCTTCTATAGTTCCGTGCTGGTCTTTGATCATCACGTCGGAAAAGTCTGGATCGTCGCCACCGGCCTGGATGTCGACGGCACGCGCACCGCCGAACGGTGCGCCCGCGAAATTCAATTTTGGAAAGATGCTGTAGCCGCCGGAACACGTGAACGCACACGTGAAGTGGAAAGCCGCGCCATTCGCAGCAACGTTACCCGCGAGCAGTTCATCACCGCCGTGCAAAAGGCGCAGGATTACATTCAGCACGGCCACATTTACCAGGTGAATCTGTCGCAGCGCTTGACCGCCGCCTGGGACGGCTCCGGCTGGGATTTTTTCCTCCGGCTGAAGGAAGTTTCGCCCGCGCCCTTTTCAGCCTACCTGCATTGCGGCGAATTCGAGCTCGCTTCCAGTTCGCCGGAATTATTTTTGCGCATGAGCGGTTCGCAAATACGAACCCGGCCGATCAAGGGCACCCGCCCGCGCCATGCCGACCCCACCCGCGACGCCCAACTGAGTTACGAATTACAAACCAGCGCAAAGGAAATCTCAGAGTTGGTCATGATCACCGATCTATTGCGGAACGATCTCGGGCGCGTCTGTGAATATGGCTCAGTGCAGGTGCCCGATCTCGTGCGATTGGAAAAATATCCGCACGTGCAACATCTGGTTTCCACCGTCGAAGGTAGATTGCGCGATGACGTAACGCATTTTCGCGCGTTCAGTTCCTGTTTCCCCGGCGGGAGCATCACCGGCGCGCCGAAGTTTCGCGCCATGGAAATCATCGATGAACTGGAGCCCCTCTCCCGCGGCCCATACACCGGCGCGCTCGGCTATCTCGGATTCAATCGCGAGACACAATTAAGCATCATCATCCGCACTGGCCTGGTGAAAGACGGTGAGGTGCATTTCAATGTCGGCGCCGGCATCGTGGCCGACTCCGTTCCAGAAGCCGAATACGATGAAACCCTCGCCAAAGCGGGCGGATTGTCAGATGCGACGAGCAAAAACCGCCGCATCAACGTGCTCGCGCCATAACCACCGAGTATGGACGCCATTTACCTCGCGCGCGACAACGCTCACGACCTGGACGCGTGGTCCGGCACTCCACACTGGATGGGTAAAGCGCTCTCCGCTGCCGGTTTTAAACTGAGTTACGTCTCTCCGTTGGCAGGCGGCTTCCCGATTTACTACAAACTCAAAAGCAAACTCATTCGCACTTTGGGCTGGGGCTACTCGCCCGATGGCGAATGGGGCTACTTGCGAAAATACGGTAAAAAAGCAGGTGAAAGAATCCGAAAACTTCCCGCAAAAATTATTTTGTCGTGCGGAAAACCCCAACTCGTTTTTCTCCAGACGAATCTCCCCATCATCTTTTTCGACGATGCCTCCATGCCGGCGATTGTGACCACGCATCCGGGACACACCAACTTTTTCCCGCCGGTAAATCGCCGCTTACATGAAGCCGAGCGCCGCGTTCTCGATAAGTGCCTCTACGCCTGTTACGGCTCCGACTGGGCCGCCGATGCTGCGTTGCACAAGTACGGCCGCGCCTACGAAAATAAGATTCGCGTCATCCCCTTCGGTGCGAACATGGAAGTCCGCCGCACGCGAGCCGAAATCGAGAAGCTCATCAACACCCGCGAAACCGGCCGCTGTAATCTATTATTTGTTGGCCGCTATTGGGATTCAAAAGGCGGGCCTGTTGCGCTGAAGGTCGCGGATGAGTTGCACCGCCGCGGCGTCCCCGTCCAATTGGATGTCGTCGGTTGTTCGCCGCCCACTCCCGTTCCCGAATACATCAAAGTCCACGGGTTCGTTTCCAAGAACACCGCTGAAGGTCGCGCGAAAGTCGACGCTCTTTTTCAGCGCAGCCACTTCCTGATTGTCCCCACCCGCTTCGAAGCCTACGGTTTGGTCTTTGTGGAAGCGTCATCTTACGGACTGCCCAGCCTCGCCACCGACATCGGCGGCGTGACGACCATTGTTCAAAACGATCGCAACGGCCGGCGTTTTTCGCTCGACGCTCACCCAACCGAATACGCCGATTACGTGCAAAAGCTGCTGAATGATCAAAACGCATACATCACGCTCTCCCGCTCATCGTTCAACGAATACGAACAACGGCTGAACTGGACGACATTCGGAAAAAAGGTTCGCGAACTCGTTACCGACGCTGGCCTGCTCCATCCCTCTCCTCGCCATGAATTTACTGAAAGCCTTTCGCAAGCCTGAGTACATCTTCCGGCCGCAGCAGGTGTTCATCAAAATCGGACGCACCATTCGCCCGACGAAAAACACCTTCGAAGACGTCACCCTCCCATGGGGCGCGCGCCTGCGCATCAGCCCGCAGGAACATATCGGCGCGCGCATCTGGCATCGCGGCGTCTTCGATCTCGCGACGCTTGAGGCCATTTCTCGCCTGGTCGACCCCGGCGACGTCGCCGCCGATATCGGCGCCAATATCGGCCAAATGACCACACTCATGAGCCGCTCTGTCGGCAAACGCGGCAAAGTCATTTCCTTCGATCCCCACCCCGCCGTCTTTTCAGTCCTCTCGGAGAATGTCTCGCGCCTCAAAGCATCTGCGGAAAACGGAGAAGTCGTTCTGCACAACGTTGCCTTAAGTGATCGCGCCGGCGAAGCGATGCTCGACCTGGGCGAAGGCTGGGCCACCAATAACGGCCTGGCTCGCCTCGCAGATTCCGGAACTGCAAATGCCCGAACGCTCCCGGTTCGAATCATGACTTTGGACGAAGCCGTCGGCCCTCAAACGAAAGTCGGCTTCTGCAAAATGGATGTGGAAGGCCACGAACTGAAAGTCCTCGCCGGCGCTGCAACCCTTCTAAAGGAACGCAGAATCCGCGACATTCTCTTTGAAGATCTCGGCCCCTACCCCAGCTCCGTCCAGGAACATCTCGCCGCCCACGGCTTCACTCTTTTCGCGCTGCTGGAACGAGTCAGCCGCCCGCTGCTCGACGAAAATTGGCGCCAGCCAAACTTTGATGGCGACCTCGAAGGCGCGGATTTCCTTGCCACCCTGGAGCCGGATCGCGCGAAGGAACGCTTTCGCCGTTCCGGTTGGACCGTCTTAAGCTAACTACGATTTCGATTCGTCCGTCCCCGGCTGTTTCTGCGCCGTTCTCCGCAATGGTTGGACCTCTCCATTTTGCTCTTCTCTCACTTTCGCCGTTTTCGCCATCGGCTCGTTCTTCCCGCGCCGCGCTTCTTCGCGAATCTGTCCTTCCGAAACACGTTTCATTACTGAATTCTGCCGTTCCCTGGCCGCGCTGCAATTGAGGCGACTCCTTGTTCCGCGCTAGTGGACTTCTGCAAGGCGAGTTCGTTGACAGTGCACCGCCCGAGCCATACGTTGCCCGTTCGATGTTTGAGCTGGTTTCTCCATATCAACCGGCGGGCGATCAACCGCAGGCAATCAAACAGTTGACTGAAGGCATTCTGAGCGGCGCGAAGCACCAGGTGTTGCTCGGCGTGACCGGTTCCGGAAAGACCTTTTCTGTCGCCAACGTCATTAAAAACGTCAGCAAACCAACCCTGGTCATCTCCCACAACAAAACCCTCGCCGCGCAACTTTACTCCGAATTCAAAAGCTTTTTCCCGAACAACGCCGTCGAGTATTTCGTAAGTTACTTCGATTACTACCAGCCCGAAGCCTACATCCCGCGCACCGATACATTCATAGAAAAGGACTCCAGCATCAACGAGGAGATCGAGCGCCTGCGCCTCTCCACCATGAGTTCGCTCTTTTCACGGCGCGACGTGATCGTGGTCGCGAGCGTCTCCTGCATCTACGGCATCGGCAGCAAGGAAGATTACGCCGCGATGATCGTCCCCATTCGCATCGGAATGGAAATCACGCGCGACCAGCTTCTCCACAAGCTCGTCGATCTCCAATATGGCCGCAACGATCTCGCCTTCACCCGCGGCCAATTCCGCGTCCGGGGCGACACCGTCGAACTCTGGACCGCTTCAACCGAAGACGCCCTCCGCATCGAATTCTTCGGCGACCAAATCGATCGCCTCACCCGCTTCGACACGCTCACCGGCGACACCCTCGCCGTCCTCGAGAGCACCACCATTTACCCGAGCAAACAATTCACCACCCAGCCGGACAAAATGAAGCGGGCCACGCTCGCCATCCGTCAGGAACTCACCGACCGCATCGCCTGGTTCGAAAGTCAGGGCAAGTTACTCGAAGCGCAGCGCATTAAAATGCGCACCGAATACGACCTCGAGATGATGATGGAAATGGGTTTCTGTTCCGGCATTGAGAATTACTCGCGCCATCTGAGTGGTCGTCCACCCGGTGCGCGTCCAAATACGCTCTTTGATTTCTTTCCTTCGGATTACCTGCTCGTCATTGATGAATCCCACGCCACCGTTCCGCAGATTGGCGGCATGTATGCCGGCGACCGCGCGCGCAAGACCGTGCTCGTCGAACACGGCTTTCGCCTGCCGAGCGCGCTGGATAATCGCCCCCTGAACTTCGAAGAATTCCAGGGCTGGCAGAAGCAGTGCATTTACGTGAGCGCCACACCCCAGGCTCAGGAAATGCAATGGTCGCAAGGGCGCGTCGCCGAACAAATCGTCCGGCCCACGGGCCTGGTCGATCCGGTCATCACGATGAAGCCGCTCAAAGGCCAGATCGATGACCTGATCAACGAAGCGCGAAAACGCGTCGACAAAAAAGAGCGCGTCCTCGTCACCACATTGACCAAACGCACCGCCGAGGAGCTGACCGATTACCTGCGTGATGTCGGGATTAATGTGCGTTACCTGCACAGCGAAATCGACGCCATCGAACGCGTCGAAATTCTGCGAGCACTCCGAAAAGGTGAGTTCGACATTTTGGTCGGCATCAATCTTCTCCGCGAAGGGTTGGATCTGCCCGAAGTTTCTCTCGTCGCAATTCTCGACGCCGACAAGGAAGGCTATCTCCGTTCCACCACCAGCCTGATCCAGACTGCCGGCCGCGCCGCCCGTCACTTGAATGGCGAAGTCATTCTTTACGCCGATGTCCTCACCCAAAGCATCAAGAACTTCCTCGCCACTTCCGAATATCGGCGCACCAAACAGCTCGCCTACAATAAAGAACACGGCATCACCCCGCGCAGCGTCTCCCGCGCTATCGAGGAAAGTCTCTCCAAACCAAAGGACGACGAGAAAGCCATCGCCGTGCTGCGCGACGCCGGCAAAGACTTCGACGTCACCGAAACCATTCGCGAACTCGAAGAAGAAATGCTCCAGGCCGCCAACAACCTGGAATTCGAGAAGGCGGCCCTCATGCGTGACCAGATCCGCGAACTCAAACGCGGCTCCGGCGACGGCACCATGGCTCCGCAAAGCACCGGCGTCAGTTACGCCAAAGGCAAACGCCGCGGCCGCGGCGGCCGCAAACTGATCGGCGCTAGGCAATAGGCCAGGCGGCACCAACACCGCACCGGATAACAGAAAGGCCGGGACATTCGTGTCCGGCCTTTTTCTGAACGAACCAAAAACTTTCGTTCCTAGTCTTTATCCACCTCCACGTCCACCTTCACATCCTTGCCGTCGCTCTCCCTTTCGATCACCACAGGTGTCGGTGCGGACTTCTCCTTCTCGATGATCACCGGCGAACTTTGGCCCCGATCTATAATCACAGTCGGCGGTGCACCTTTGTCATCATCGCCCGCGCAACCGACAAACAAAGCCAGCCCGGCAGCCACTCCCAATACCTTCAACTTATTCGTATTCATACCTACAAAAACCATCCCGCCCCTTTTCGGGTTCCTCAACCTGCTTCCAATCTCCAAGAACTCCGTCCGCGCGCTTGAGAAACAATGAAGAATTCCCTTAGGGCAAAACCCCACCCCCTTTAGCGATTCGATTTGCGGCGCACCAGTGTAACAGTGATCATAGGCCAACGACTGAAGTTGACGCTTAGCGTTCATTTCACCTCATGCGACCACATCAAAACCTTTTTAGTGAAGCTGGTCGCTTCTGGGAAATTCTCGTCGGCTGGACATGTGCCGCGATCAGCCTGGCATTCGGCAGTTTGCTCGCAGTTCTGGTCTATCTGGTAGGCTGGCGGAACCCGCGAGAGTTTGGGAAGCACGAACTCTTCGAGGTTAAGACTCTGGCGATCTTTTCGCTTTTCTTGGTTATTGCCGTTGGATTCTCGGTCTTCGCAAGTCGTCTCCTTTTGAGAAAGAAACCTCAGGGACGATTAATGTCAGCAAACGTGCTCAGAGCGTGGGGGATCATCTTCGGGATCGGATGCATCGTTATCGTGATTGATGCGATCGTAAACAAGCGGTGGGAAGAGTTGCCTCACCTGTGGCACATCTTGACCGGATCAACCGCGATGGGAGTCGCTGCTTTTGTTCTCGCACGAACATGGGACCATAATGATCGCATTGTTCCGTCATCCCAACCGCCACCAGACTGAGCTTTGTTACTCGCGAGCGACGACTGGACGCGAATCGTCGAGAGTCATGGTATTGATTGTTCAGATTGGTGACGGAGAGTCGTCGGCTCTCCTAAACGTCTGAAACCTCAGGCGGTGCGACATCCCTGGTTTTAGAACGCGAAGGGTCGCGAAAGGGTCACTTGGCAGAAACTTCGGCTTGCTGCCACCGCGATAAACTGGCAAACTCACCTCGCCTGAGAAGATGGCCCGTGGTTGAATAGAACCTCGCTCGGAAGCGACTTTCCATTCACCCC
This sequence comes from Verrucomicrobiia bacterium, assembly GCA_036383895.1. Taxonomy (GTDB): domain Bacteria; phylum Verrucomicrobiota; class Verrucomicrobiia; order Limisphaerales; family SXQI01; genus DASVNK01. The sequence goes on from DASVNK010000071.1 coordinate 36,429, forward strand.
CGAAAAACAAGCACACCTGAAGTGTGCCCATGCGCCGCGAGTCCGCTCGCGCCCATCCGTTTCATGAATCGGCTGCGGTTCTTCTCCGGCTAGAAAGCGAAAGACAGCGCCATGAAGACCAGCAGCGCCGACCGCAAAAATGCCGCCCATGTCCCCTGTACTTCAGCCAGAATGTTGACTTTCCACTCGCAACTACCTGATTTAACGCTTTTTAACGCTAATTATCGCCAAACCGCTCCACGAATCACCTCAAGCAATTCCACCAATCTCCATGCAAAAAAGCCCGTAATTCCACCCGTTCCACCAAATTCCACTTCGCCGTCAGTTCAAACAAAGAATTCACTCCCTCTGCGTTCCACTGGGTCCTCTGCGGTGAACTTTACAACGAAGTACATTCGCCCTAAACGCTTGATTTCCCGCACACTAAGAAAATTTCCCGCCCACCAGGAAAAAAACTGCCAGTCAACATTTTCGCTGGAATTACCTCATTTCACCCTTTCTCACGTTAAACCGAGCAGAACCTCCAACGTTCAATCAACAAGCTTCAAGCTTTGTACGGACCGGCTGTGCAGCATCAGGTTTGGAGAAAGCCAGGCCTTAACTCGCCGATCGCACCGGCTCTTCTTTTCCAGGCGCTTCGATCGGAGTAGCTTGTGGAAGCGAAGCCACACGCATCACCAGGTTTTGCAGAGTCACCGCTCCGGCCGTATGCATCTCCGCAAGTACCACCCGTTCAAACTGTTCTCTCAGCACCGCACGCGTCGGATCATCCGCTGTCGCCAACTCCGTTCCACTGCCCACCCGCAACGCCGACAAAATATCCTCCACCGTGATCTTATCAATGGGTCGCCCCGGCGCGTAACCAGTTTCATCACCAGACACTTCCATCAACAACTTTGCATTCACGAGTGCACTCAGCACCTGACACGCAAGCTGCGAAGGAATCCCAAGCACATTCGACATTGCCAAACGGCTCGGCGCCTTCTCGCCCAAATAAAATCGCTGCGCGATGTAAGTCATCAAGCGCAACGCAACAAACTCCCGTCCCCGCTGGTTGATCGACTCCGCCTGCTTCTCCTGCTGATACGCCTGCTTATTCTGGTACGCATAAGCCACTTGCGCACCCAGCAGCACAATCATCCACGAAAAATAAAGCCCCAGCAGAAAGATCGGCACCGCCCCAATGCTCCCGTAGATTTTGCTATACTGCACCACGCGCGAGAGGTAGATCACGTTCAGCAAGTTGTTCAACTGCAACAACCCGCCCCCTACCAATCCGCCGACCAATGCGGCGTCCCACTTCACCTTCGTGGCCGGCATCAAGCGGTACAGCAACGTAGAGAAAATCGTAAGCACCAGAAACGAGAGCACTGTTCCCACTGCGGATCCAGCGAGCTTAAACTTTACCCGCTGCCAGAAACTGACTTTTTCCAACCGCTTTACCGCGACGACATTCGTCGAAATGCCGATCGCATTTGTCCCCTGCGCTTTGGCCTGCTCCACCACTCGCGCCGCCCTTTCAGCCGAGGTCGCGTTCGTGACGTTCAGGTTCGTGACGACCGCCTCCGGCGAAGCAAGGTTCGAAACAGCTACGTTCGTGACGATCGCCAGCTTGTTCGTGTAGGTCGGCGCGGGCCCAATCTGTTTTTCCTGCGTGGTTGCCACGCTCGTCAATGTCATCGCAGTCACAATGAAGATCGGTCCCAGCGTGATCGCCGCCCAGTACTGAATGACCCGGGCGCTCCAGGTCCGTCCGCGAGTGACTCCCCAAATATCGTTAAAGGTCGCCTCCACCGTGCTGAGCACCATGATCGCGATAAACACCAGCGCGATACCCGCAGTCAGCCCCAGCGTGCCGCTATTCACGGTTTCAATATAACTCTGGATTTTATCGACCACCGCCTGCCGGTTCATCGCGCCAGCTTCCGCTTCGCCGCCCTGAACCAGATCCAACTGCGGCGCAACGTAAGCAACAAAGTTGTCGAGCAAACGCCTGACCGTTCTGCCTTCGTCATTTTGCAAAAAACCGGTCGAAATACTGACGATGACCGCCAGCACCGGAATGAGCGAAAGAACAGTTGTGTAGGCCAAAGCCGCGGCGCGAACCGGCCCCCGGTTCCTTTGGAAGCTCTTGATTACAAGGACCCAGAAATGCGCGATTCGGCGCCAGCGCGGCAGTTGAGCGGTCTCCTGCAGATACGTTTTTTCATCCAGTATCTCCTGGATCTTTTTGATGCGCTCAAATGTTGAGTTCACTCAATATATTGGTCGTCAGATATCTCCGCCGCTGAAGCGAAGGTAGTATAACGGGTAATAGAAGGTCAACGGATGCGGCGAAAACGTGGGGGAGAAAAGAAAGCACGCCACCGCCGAATCCATTGCACCGTTGGGGGAACGACGCGTAGATGCAGAACCAGATAAAGACGCGCAGCGACAGCTTAGCGGGCCAAAGCAGCTAGATCCCGAAGCCCCAGAGCGCTCCGACGATTGCGAGCACGACCGCCCCGCTGAGGCGAAGATACTTCCTCGCGGAAGCGCTGCGGACGAGCTGCCCAACTGCAAATAGCACACACGCGCATCCGGTGAGAACAGCCAGATGATAGGGGCTCGAGGCAGCGTGACCAGCGCCGTGTTCCAACAGGTCGTGACCTGGATGTGCCTGCGAGAGCAGAACGCTAAAGGGCGCAAGTATCATCAAAATCGTTCGAAAATTCATAGTCATCTGTCCTCGCATGTGCGGACGGCGCGCATCCAAGCGCAATTCCGCCGATTCGTCACACAGAAAATTATCAACGAACTTCAGCAGAAGTCGAGATGCCTTCGGCGATTTCGCAAAGAGCAGTTTTCGCTATTCCGCCTCAAACAGGAGAATCGATTCCGGCGCGAAGCGAATGAGCACCTTCGCACCGCGCGAGAATTCAGCCGTGCGATTGCTTGGCATCAAGGCACGGAGCGTTTCACCGTCCGCTTTTAACAGATATTCCACGTGCGGGCCGGTATACGAAACATCGAGGATTTCGCCTGAAACACAATTCCCATGCACGGAGGACTCGGGCGGAAACATTTCTACGTCTTCGCGGCGAATTCCCCAGGAACTTGAATTCAGCTCGGCCGAATTTACGCGCAATTCTCCGAAAGCCGTTTCGAGTTGAGTTCGAGAAATCAATTTTCCGGAAAAAATATTACAACCGCCAAGGAACGAGGCGACAAACTTGCTGCGCGGCCCTTCGTAAATTTCGTGCGGTGTTCCCACCTGCAAAACCTTTCCGCGATTTAGAACCGCAATCCGATCGCTGAGGCTCAGCGCTTCATCCTGATCGTGGGTTACGTAAATAAAGGTTGTGCCCAACTCCCGCTGAAGCGCGCGCAAGTCTGATTGCAATTGGCCGCGCAACTTTGCGTCGATGGCCGCGAGTGGTTCATCGAGGAGCAGGACCGCGGGCTCGTTAACAATTGCGCGTGCCAATGCGACGCGTTGCTTCTGGCCGCCGGAAAGCTGATCGGTTACTCGCCCGCTCAATTCGGCGACGTGCGTCAGCTCCATTACCTTCGCGACGCGGCGCTGGATCTCGTCGGGCGAAATTCTCTTCATCCGCAAACCAAACGCGATATTTTCGAAGACATTCAGGTGGGGAAAAAGCGCGTAATTTTGGAACACGGTATTTACTGGCCGCGCTTGCGGCGGCACGCCAGCCATGTTGTGCCCTTGCACGGAAATATTCCCAAAATCAGCAGCTTCGAAGCCCGCAATCAACCGAAGCAACGTCGTTTTCCCACAACCGCTCGGCCCCAAAAGGGAAAAGAATTCACCGGAACGCACCTCCAGAGTGATTCCGTCTACCGCTCGAACAATGCCGGAGTTTGAGCCAAAGCTCTTCACCACATTATCGAGCGAGACCGCTGTGTTCACTTCCGCGACAGGCAAGCGAACTTCCTCGCGCAGTGGAAGCGAAATTTTTCATCAATGACCGCGCACGGCAAATCTGCTACCAACGTGCAACCCATGACGCCCGCAGATCCCAAGCCTGCCGATCCCGGCGAGCAAGTCGCGCCGAATTCAGAGATCACGCCCGCGCCGAAGCGCCTCGTCTCCATGGATGCCTATCGCGGCTTCGTGATGTTTCTCATGGTCGCCGAAGTGCTGCATCTCAGCCGCGTCGCGCGCAATTTTCCTGAAAGCAAACTGTGGGCGTTCCTCGCGCACCAGCAATCTCACGTCGAATGGATCGGTTGCACCTTGCACGATCTTATTCAGCCGTCGTTTACGTTTCTGGTCGGCGTCGCCCTGCCCTTCTCCATTGCCAGCCGAGTCGCAAAAGGTCACACCTTCGGCAAAATGTTTGGCCATGCTATCTGGCGCTCTTTGTTGCTAGTCTTCCTTGGAATCTTCCTCCGCTCGGTGAATCGGCCGATGACGAACTTCACCTTTGAAGACACGCTCACGCAAATCGGGCTCGGCTACAGCTTCGCTTTTCTGATCGCCTTCGCACGCAATCGAACGCAGTGGATTCTCCTCGCGTGCATACTGGTCGGCTACTGGGCCGCCTGGGCGCTTTATCCGCTACCACCAGCGAATCTCGATTGGAAATCTGTCGGCGTACCGGAGAATTGGCCACACCTCACCGGCTTTGCCGCGCATTGGGAAAAGAACTGGAATCTCGGGACCGCGTTCGATCAGTGGTTCATGAATCTGTTCCCGCGCGAGAAGCCGTTCCTTTACAACGGCGGCGGCTATCTGACCCTCAGCTTTATCCCAACACTCGGCACGATGATCTTCGGCCTCGTTGCAGGGCAATGGCTGCGCACCGAACAAACGTCGCAACAAAAGGCTCTTCTCCTGATGAAAGCGGGACTGATTTGCCTCGCCATTGGAACTGCCATTCACTTCGCCGGCCTCAACCCAATTGTTAAGCGCATTTGGACTCCATCCTGGACAATTTTTAGCGCTGGCTGGTGCTTCCTCATTCTCGCCGCTTTCTACTGGATCATCGACCTGAAAGGTTATCGCGGGTGGGCCTTTCCGCTCATCGTGATCGGCATGAATTCCATCTTCATCTACTGCATCGCGCATTTGTGGGACGGCTTCATCATCGGCTCGTTCAAAACGCATCTCGGCCAGGAACTCTTCAACGTTTTCGGTCAGGCGTATTCTTCACTTGTGAGTGGAACGGCGGTCATCATCACCTTTTGGCTCATTCTCTATTGGATGTATCGTCGCAAAATCTTCCTTAAAATCTAAACTGCGGGCTGGTCAACCGCGAAGCGCTTCGGGTAGAATTCCGGTGTTCCCAAAAACCGATTTATGCCTGCGACTGAACTGATCTCTCGTCGTCGTTTCCTCTCCTCCACCGCAACCGCTGCTGCTGTCCTCGCCGCACCGCGCGTTATCACCGCGCAAAAGTCGGACAAGCAACTCGTCATTGGCACCGGTGAACATCGCTACGAGGTGATTCATAATTGGCCAAAGCTCCCTAACAAATTTAGCTGGCAGACGACGCACAACGTGGCAGTGGATCGCCATGAAAACCTGTACGTGATCCACGAAGGACGTGAGACCCAGAAGGACCATCCATCGATCTTCGTCTTTGATCGCGATGGGAAATTCGTGCGCGCCTTCGGTAATCAATTTCAAGGTGGCGGTCACGGTCTAGAAGTGATTACCGAAGGCAACGAGCAGTTCCTTTATGTCACCGGTTACCAGCAACTGAAGAATTTTGCGAAACTTACACTTACCGGCGAGCAGGTTTGGGAAAAACACGCGCCGATGGATTCGGGCGTTTACAAGTCAGGCGAAGATTCCGCGCCCAAGAAACGCTGGGGTCGCGATGCGTTTATGCCGACTAACTACGCCTTCCTTCCGGACGGCAGTTTCTTCCTCGCGGATGGATACGGTGCCTGGCGAATTCACCGCTACGATAAAAATGGAAAGTGGCTTTCTATGTTCGGTGAACCCGGGAAAGGCGACGGTCAATTCGATACCCCGCATGGCATCGCGATTGATCATCGCGGCACGCAACCGACTGTCGTGGTCGCCGATCGCGCGAATAAACGTCTCCAATGGTTCAGCCTGGAAGGAAAGCACCTCAAGACTCTCGATGGGTTTATTCTTCCGGCGAATCTCGATTTTCATAAAGATATCCTCCTCGTGCCGGACCTCAGTGCCCGCGTGACGCTGCTCGACAAGGACAACAATGTCATTGTCCATTTGGGAGAAGATCCCGCGTGGCGGGAACAGGTGGTGAAGGATGGAAATAAATTGCGCCGCAGTTCCGCCGATCAATGGGTCGCGGGCAGATTCCTACATCCGCACGACGCCTGCTTTGATCCTGCCGGAAATATTTTCGTGGCGGAGTGGGTCGATTCTGGGCGCGTAACCAAGCTACGGAGGCTCTCCTAACACAGTCAAAAACGCTAAATCGACCTCAGCTCGAATCTGTAGCTTACTCTCATTCTCGATACAGGCGAATTCCTGATATCGCTGTTCGTACTCAGGGTTACGTTTTCCTATAATACTCAATGTAACCAAGGAGGAGAACAAATGAGAGATAACGATAATCGTACAGACAAGAATCGTGGCACGGACGCTAATCGCGATCCGATTACCGGAGCGCCCGGCGCGCATCCCGTGGGCACAGGTGTAGGCGCAACGGGCGGCGGAGCAGCAGGCGCTGCAATCGGCGCAGCGGTGGGTGGACCTGTTGGTGCAGCAATCGGTCTGGCAGCCGGTGCGGTCGCTGGCGGGTTGGCCGGGAAAGGCGCGGCGGAAGCGGTGAATCCAACTGCGGAAGACGCATATTGGCGCGAGAACTACAGCCGGGAAACCTGGCACGATCGTAATTACACTTACGACGATTACCAACCTGCGTTCCGCAGCGGCTACGAGGGCTATTCCCGCTACGGCACAGCCGGGAAGTCTTATGACCAGGTCGAACCGCAATTGCGATCCGATTGGGAGCGCAATCGCGGGAATTCGCGGTTGGACTGGGAACGCGCCAAGAACGCCAGCCGTGCGGCATGGCATCGCGTTGAACGCGCAATTCCAGGCGACGCAGATCGCGACGGGCGTTAATTCAGCCCGCAGCAATATGAATCAGGCAAGGCCCGCTTCGGCGGGCCTTTTCATTTGCGCGAATTCACAAAACCAGTTCTCCGGCTCGCACAGGTAAGTTCTCGTTTGCCCAAACCAATCGAAGCTCACCATTCCGGCATGCAAACAATGATGGTCAGTAATTAGGGTTTTTTTCTTTTCTGGTGTTAGTTCGTCTTTCACTAGGGCCAGGTAAAGCGTTTCGTCACCTCCATAAATTTTGTCTCCTACAATTGGGTGTCCAATGTAGCTGAGATGAATTCGTATCTGATGCTTGCGGCCAGTGAAGAGGATGACACGCACTAAGGAAAATTGGCGGCCATCGCGCAAGAAAGTCTCCAGGCCAAACACCTGCGTGCGCGACGGCGCACCATCAATCCGCACGCGATCCTTGATTCCTACGACGCTGTCTTCATCCGGTCCGATCGGCGCATCGATCAATCGCGCGCCGCTCACCGCGCCATGGACAATAGCGAGATACTCCTTGTGAACAGCGCGTGATTCCCAGAGCTTGCGCAAGGCGGAGTTCGACTCCGCAGTCTTGGCGATGATCACCACGCCACTGGTCTCACGATCCAGCCGGTTGATCATATGTGGCTCGGACTCGGAACCGAGGAACAGCCGCGCCCTACTGATCAAACTTGAATAGATGTCACCTTTGGTCGGATGACAAACCAGTCCCGCCGGTTTGTTAACGACTAAAAGCTCGTCATCTTCCGAGATGACATCGAACAAATGCGGCACGTTATTTTAACTCGTGCTCAGCGGGCTTCACACCCTTTCTAAATCCATCAAAGCCATACATGCTCGGCTTGAACTCGCCAACGTAACGCACGTCCGTTTTATCCGGCACGGGAATTCCGAGCGTCCAATACGCTGAATTCACCAGCAACCGACGCAATCCTTCGTTCTGTAAATCAGTCGCCGCCCCCATGGTCGTCACGACGACTTTGTTCGTAGTGCCTGCCTCGTTCTTTTGATTTCGCACCCACACGACCGGCTGCATCGGCTCATTCTTCTTCCCTTCGACCGGCGCATCTTCCGGCTTCATGCCTTTCAACACCTGGCCGCGCACCAGAATCTCCGCATCCGCCGGCAAATTCACGGTATACACATCCGAATCACCGAAAATATCATCCACGCCCTTCAAAATCGGATGCTCCTTCGCTCCCGCTTCAATGATGCCGCGCGTCGCTTCCTTCTTGTGCGCGCCGTGGTGCGCAACCCAGGTTTCGCCGAGCACCTGTTTCCCAAATCCACCGGGCCAATCTTTGCTTTGCCAGTGGTATTTCTTGAACTTACTCGTGGAATTTCCGCTGTAATTAAACGCGTGCGTGCTGGTGCGCAGCGCAATGATCGGTTTGCCGCTCGAAAAATAATCTACGAAGTGCTGCATCTGCTCGTCTGGCAGCTCGCGAAAACGCCAGTTCAGCATGACAAGATCCGCGGTTTTCAGCGCGTCCATCCCCGGCACGTTCTTCGTATACTTCGGATCGATTTCCCCGGAGGCTGGATTAATCGCAAACAACACTGTGCATTTGAAACCATGCCGCTCGGCCAAAATCTTCCCGAGCATCGGCATCGCCTCTTCGGAGCGATACTCCTCGTCCCCGCTCAGAAGCACGATGTGCTTCCCCTTCCCTGGCCCGTCCTTGCCTTCATATACGACCCATTCCCCAGCGAGCGCGCCGATTAACGTCCCAAGAAGCAGCACCCCACAAGCGACTAATTTCATGCTGGGACTATAACTCCGCCAATATTTCCTGAAAGCGTTTTAAGCAACGGAAGGGGACGAATCAGCCCCCGCATTTTTTGCTTCCGCCTGCGGCGACTGAAACATAAAGCGCGCCCAGGTCGTGCCGATCATGCGCGGCCCTCGTCGAGCCCAGTACCAGTAATTGAACAACGATCCAGTGACGAGTGGGGCCAAAGCCAAAGCACCGATGCCGACCTGTGTTGTCCTGAGGAGAATAAAAACGAGCAGCAAAGTGCAACCGTGGGTGATTGCGACCGGCCAAAGCGTCGGAACTTTGTTTTCTGTGGTAAGGAGGGTTGACCAAATTGCCATCTGCGCTTCAAGGAAAACGTTCGCGACGAGTATGATAAACCAGGGGCTTGGAAGAACGTCCTTTTTGATGAGCCCTACTTTTATCACGAGCGGAATCACAGCAAAGGCGACGAGTGCAAGTCCCACAAAGGTCAGCGTTTCCAACCAAACGCGCCCCCACATCAGCTTACGGATCTCGCCAAGCTCATTCCTGGATCTCAGTTGCACAATGACTGGCCACTTCACGTAGACCCAACTGACCGCGATGGCCTGAATTGCCATCGCGACGTTCAGCGAAAACCCGTACTCACCTGCTCCCGCCAGCCCAAAACGTGACTCGCAAATGAGCATCAGAAGCAGCGCCGCGACATAGGCTGTTATCCACTGAAGCCCGATTCGCCAACTATTCGGCCACAATATTCGCAGAAATGAAATCATTTCGCTCTTAGCCGGCCGTGCTTGCGGGGCTGGTGGGCTCGACAAGATCACTTGCCTGCGCGACAACGTACGAATGAGGGCGCTTGATAAGAATCCAGCCACAAAGACGCTCAGCACCCCGAACCCTGCCATTAACAGCACGCATGACAGCAACAGCTTTGCGCTATAACCCAAACAGAGAATGCGCATGCCAGTGACTACCCGATTCATTCCGCGCAAGACCACATTCCACCAACTCGAGTAGACCTCCAACGCACAGTTCAGCAGCGCCACGCCCCAAGCCGTCCACGCCAGCGTCGGGTTCGATGTTTCCCAAGCGGATTGACTCACGATGTAAGTGCCCACTGCGCCCAGAACCACGAGGAGCAGCAGCGTTAGCAGCCGATAGAATACGCGCGCGGTAAAAACCAGCTTCCAAAAAAGGCCGAAGTTCGGTGTCTTCGAATTTGCTCCGGGTGGCAAACCGTCTGCGCGAAGTTCGGTCGCACCCGCCATTGCGTACCCCACTCCACGTTCTACAGAAAATGCGAATCCGAGATCGATCAGCGGCGCGACAGCGACGATGCTCATCAAAAGATAATAGAAGCCGAAATCGGACTCGGGGAGGCGCGACAGCAGCGGCAAAACCACGAGCACCGAGCCAAAGCGCAGACCTGTAAACACCCAGGACCAGAGCACCGCCGCCTCCCACGCACGCACAAAGATGCTCCTTTCATGCGGCCCACTGAAAACTCCCTCTGCCCTCTGAAGAAGGTAACGAAATGGGTTCATGATCCGAGTGCGACCAAAGCTACAAACAGGTGCATCGGGACTGGTCTTCTACCAAGCAGATCAACTCTAACCTCAACATCCCGGCTATCTTTCAGCAAATCCCCTCTGAGCCAAGCAAAACTGTTTTCAGTTGAAAACCGGCGAGTGGAAACTTTACCGTGCTCCCCATGAATACGGAAGATAGCACCCAGGCGGCTGCTCCTCGCGCGCCGAGACACCTTCCGTACCAAATCGACCCTTCCAGGAATCGCTTCCATTATTACGAAAACCTTTGGAAACAGGTCGGCCTGAACTTGCTTAAGAAGCATGTCGACCTCTCCGGCAAATCGCTCCTTGATTACGGTTGTGGGCGTGGTGAAGCGCTCTCGCTCTACGCGGACGCCGGCATGCAAGTCACCGGCACCGACACAGACTCCGAGTGCGTTCGCATTGCTACCAAACATGGTAACGCGGTTCTCTTAAACCCCGAAAATCCTGTCGCGCAATTCGGGGCCAAATCGTTCGACGCAATAACCTGCTTCCATGTTCTGGAACATGTCCCCAGCCCGGTGAAAACTCTCAGGGATTTGGCAACGATCGCGCGGTCGCACGTTGTTGTCGCCGTTCCGAACCTGCGGTTCCTCCATTGGATGTTCCACCGGGAATTCAGTCTGAGTATGGTCAACGAGGGCCACTTGCAGAGCTGGGATCACTGGCATTTCCGCAATCTAGCCGAGCGACATTGTGGACTTGAGTTGATCGAGTGGGGTTCCGATGCCACAGTTCTTCCGCTTTTTAGCGAAGCCACTTACCGCTTGTTTGGCCCGCGCGTGACTATCCGCCTCGAGACCGGAATTTTTAAGAAGATCTTTCCTTATCATTGTCTCTCAGTAATCGGCCTCTTCCGCGTGAAAAATTGATCCGCAAGACAACGCAGCCGCACATCCGCACGATCAGACGATCCACGACAAACTCTTCGTTTCCGAAAACCCAGAAAGAACGATTGGTTGCGCAACCGCACTCCACCGACGTAAGTTATGGCCGGGTATGGATCTGGTGGTTGTATTTCGCACGTTTGACCTGGCTGAAGCTCAAATTGTCAAAGGCCGCCTGGAAGGGGCGGGACTCGAAGCGGAATTGGAGCACGAGAATTCCGCCGCGAACTTTGATGTCGCTGGTGGCGGCGTCCGCGTGGTCGTTCCGGAAATGCAGGCCGCCGAAGCACGGGCGTTAATCCAATCCGCTGGTGACCAGCCCCAGAGCGATGAGTAAGAGAATAGCCGCACTCTTAAAGCGGTTGCAGAAACGTTTACCCGCGGGCGACCTTCGGCTTGAACCGGATTTCCTTGAAAAATATTCCAGCGACAAATGGTTTGCCGCTGCACTTCCCGAAGCCGTCGCTTTACCGAGACGCACGGACTCGGTTGTGGCAGTTCTGAAGTTCGCCTCGAAGCACCGTATTCCAGTCACACCACGTGGCGCGGGATACGGCTACGTCGGCGGATGCGTGCCGGTGCGTGGCGGCATTGTGCTCTCGTTGGAAAAGATGGATCGGATCAAGGAGATCAATCCAGACGACTTCGTCGCGGTCGTGGAACCGGGTGTCAAAACTTCGATTTTACAGGATGCAGTTGAAAAGTTAGGCCGGTTCTATCCGCCGGATCCAGCGAGCCGCGCGGACTCGAGCATCGGCGGAAACATCGCCACGAATGCGGGGGGCCCGAGATGTTTGAAGTATGGTGTGACGCGCGAATATGTGCTCGGCCTGGAAGTAGTTCTCATCGATGGCTCGGTCGTTCGCCTCGGCAGTCGCACGCACAAAAATAAGACCGGCTTTGATCTGACGAAACTGTTCGTCGGCTCCGAAGGAATGTTGGGCATCGTTACGGAAGCCACCCTGAAGCTCCTCCCGCTTCCGCCGTTCCGTGCCGCGCTGAGCGTCGGCTTCGATTCAATGCCCGCAACCCTGGGCGCTTTGAAGGATATATTCGCGGCCGGGTTTCTGCCGTGCGCGCTGGAAGTGGCCGATGCCTTCACCCTTGCCGCCGCGCAAAAACGCACTGGCAGCGACATGCTTTCCGGCTGCCGCGCACACTTGATCGTCGAACTCGACGGCCACGTAAAATCCGTTCGCTCTGAATTGAAGGATCTGGAAAGTGTCGTTCAAGCCCGCAAGCCGATCTTCGTCCAACGAGCCCTCGGTCCCGAAGCCTGCGAAAAGATCTGGCAACTTCGCCGCGAATTTTCCTTCGCCCTTCGCGACACCGGGCTGACAAAGCTGAATGAGGATATCGTTGTCCCGCGCGGAAGACTCCAGGAACTATTCGACTTTACGAATGGCTTGGAAAAAGCATACGGCTTTCCAGTCGCATGCTTCGGTCACGCTGGCGACGGCAACATCCATGTGAATATCATGGTCGATATGCAAAAACCCGGCGCGAAGAAGAAGTGCGACGTGGCGCTCGACGCGCTGTTTCGTAAAGTCGTCGAGCTTGGCGGGGTCGTCACTGGCGAGCACGGAATTGGTATTGCCAAGAAACGGTGGTGGCCGATCGCCACGTCGACGAACGTTCGCAAGTTGCATCAGTCGGTGAAAAAGGCGCTCGATCCAGAAGGAATTCTGAATCCCGGAAAATTCCTCGACTGATCACTGCTTCAGTTCCACAGTGAACGTTGAGCCTTTGCCCGGATGACTTTGCACGAAGACACGACCGGCGTGCGCCTCGACGATTGCTTTCACGAGACTCAGCCCCAGGCCTAAACCACGTTGCGAACGACTTTTATCTGCGCGGTAGAGCCGCTCCCAAATGCGCGGCTGCTCTTCGGGCGCGATTCCAATTCCACTATCCTGAAACTCGATGCGCGCCTTGCCATTGCCGGTGGTCGCGCGGATCGAAACCTGCCCGCTTTCCGGCGTATATTTGACCGCATTGTCCAGGAGATTCGCGAAGACCTGCCGAAGACGATTCGTGTCCGCAGAGACAACGATCGATTCAGGACAAACCTTGGTGATTTCGATTTTCTTTTCTTCGGCGACGTATTCGTAAAGTTCCACCACTTCGTTGATCAACCGGCAGAGATCCGTCGGCTCGCGATTAAGCCGCATCAACCCGCTCTCTGCTTCCGCGACATCCAACAGCGTATTCAGAATCGTGAGGACACGATCCGATTCTTCCACGGAATCGGCAAGCGCTTCGCGGGATTTGTCTTCATGTGAATCACGCAACGCCATTTCCGAAATTCCACGCAATCGCGCCAGAGGCGTGCGCAAATCATGCGCCACGTTGTCCAAAGATTCACGCATACTGCGAATCAGGCGCTCGTTTCGCTCCAGCATGCGATTAAAGAGTTCAGCAAGTTCCTGGAGTTCGTCGCCCGTTTTCTGTTCCGGCACGCGCTGGCTTAAATCACCAGTGCGCGTGATTGAACTCACCGTTTTGATAATCCCGCGGATGGGTCGCATGGCTCGTTGGGTGAAGGCCGCGCCTCCAATGAATCCCAGTGCAACGATTGGCAGCATGCCCAAAAGAAAAAGCCGCCGCACCAGGGACAACAAACGATCGCGACTCTGCGCGATGCGCCCCACCTGCAAGCGCGAACCATCCCGCAACGTTTGTTGCGCGACGGTGAGGTCGCGCTCCGCGGTCGCAGGAATGCGGAGGTACGGAACTTCCGCGCGAATTCCGGGCGCGAGTTCCTTCTCGGTGACGCTAATCCACTCCGGAGGAACGATGAGTGGAAAAGTGCCGATCCGCGTGACGACCTGAATAAAAAAACGTTCCTGCCCGGGGTGACGCTCCAACGGCCGCAAATATGAACGGAGTCCTTCCAACCCGCGCGTATTGTAGACCGCCGCAAACTCCGCGGCGCGCGCCTGCACCACCTCGCGGTCATTGCGATCAATCGTGAATGAGAGCAGCCCGTAGACCACGACAAACAACGCCGCAGAACTCAGCGTAAAGATGATCGTGTACCAAAGATTCAGCCGAAACGCGAACGTCCGAAACCAGCGCGGCTTGCGCTGAGCCATTCTTTTCTCGGTCGCATCAGTCATTCTGTGCGTTCCCCCCCTCGATCTTTCTTAGGCGTCCCCCACCCAGCTCAAAATGAAAATTCTTTGTTTTTAGGTCTCCGATATCGGAACTCCAATCGATGAAATTCCCGTTCGAATCAAAGACATAGCCAGATGATCCCGAGGCTATAGTTCTACCTGCAGGAGCGAGAAGAACTGTGTAATTCGAGCCTGAGTCTTCATAAGATCGTTCGCCCATCACGCGACCGCCTGCCCAAGCCCGAAACTCTTCAATTGTTTTCACATTGCTCGGGGGCTTCGCTGATCGAAGGGCAACAAGGTCGAGGGCCAGGCATCCGCCTAAACACACGACAGCAACAATGAGCACCCATGAAATGCTGGACAGTTTTGATGCATGACGCGGATCGGTCACGGCTTCAGCGCATAACCCATCCCGCGATAGGTCTGGATGAGCTTCTTCGGGAATTCCTTGTCAACCTTCGTCCGCAAGCGATGAACAAGCACATCCACCACATTCGTTTGCGGATCGAAGCTGTAGTCGAAGATGTGTTCAAGGATCATCGCCTTGGTCACCACTTTTCCGACGTTCCGTAGCAAGTATTCAAGCAAAGCGAACTCGCGCGGTTGCAATTCAATCTTCTGCGAGCCACGAGTAACTTCTCGCGCCAACAAGTCCATACTGAGATCCGCGACGCTCAGCCGCGTCGGCTCCGAACTGGTCTGGGTGGTGCGCCGAATCAGCGCTTGGATGCGCGCGAGCAGTTCCGCGAAAGAAAATGGCTTGGTCAGGTAATCGTCTCCGCCACTCTGCAGCCCCTTGATGCGATCTTCCACCGAACCGCGTGCGCTCAGAAAGATGATCGGCATTTTGATCCCTTCACGCCGCAGACTCTCCACCAGCGCGATCCCGTCCATCTTCGGCAACATCACGTCAACGACCGCCGCGTCGTAGGGTGTGGAGCTCGCCACGGCGAAAGCTTCCTCACCGTCCGCGCAATGATCCACCGCGAAACCGCTTTGCTTCAACCCGCCCGTTACGAACGAAGCGATCTTTTTGTCGTCCTCCACCACCAGGATTCGCACCACGCGAAGGTATGGTTTAGCCCTTCCAAGCGCAACGGACTTAAACGGTGGATAGCTTGACACGCGCCACTCTGCTCTTTCACGATTCGCGGCAGGTTCAATGCTCGCACACGACAAACTACGCAACTTGCACCTCTGCCCGTATGATTAAAGGCGGCCAACGATTGCAACAGCTCTCGCGTCGGCCTGCCGCGAATGACTCTCCACTAAAAAAGGCCGCGGACGAAACGCGCAATCGCCTCGGCGTGGAACTCCCTACCACCGCCCTCATTCTCGGCAGCGGCTTTCAAAAAGTTCTTCAGAGCACGCGCATTCGTGCCGAATTTAACATTGAAGAGATTGCTGGTTTTCCAGCGATGCGGGTGAAAGGCCACACCGGGAGAATTCTGGTGGCGGAAATCGAGTCTCTTGCGGTGTTGGTCGTGTCCGGTCGCGCGCACTTTTACGAGGGTCACTCGATGGATGCCGTGATGTTCCCGGTGCAGTTGCTCGCGGAATGTGGAGTGCGCGACCTCTTGCTGACCAACGCTGCGGGAGGAATTAACCCCGCATTTCGCCCCGGCGACTTTATGATCTTTAGCGACCATATCAATATGATCGGGGTGAATCCGCTGCGCGGATTGCCCGTCGAAGATGGTCGTTGTTTCGTGGATTTGAGCGACACGTATTCGACTGAATTGCGCTACCGTTTTCACGCCGCCGCCAAATGCGAAAGCGTCACGTTGCATGAAGGCGTTTACCTTGGCGTCTGCGGCCCCTCTTATGAAACACCTGCCGAAATCCGGGCGTTCCGTATGCTCGGCGTGGACGCCGTCGGCATGAGCACCATCCCGGAAGCTTTAATGGCGCGCTACTGCGGCCTGAACGTCGCGGCCATTTCGTGCATTACCAACTGCGCAGCGGGACTCAGCAGCGCAAAACTGTCCCACAGCGAAGTGCTCGCGGCCGGCGAAGCAAACGCGGCCAACGCCGCCCGTTTGCTCAGTGGTTTTGCCAAAGCCTCGACCGGTGGCGCAAAATCATAAGCCAATCGTGCGGAAACTATTTGAGAATGAACTCGAAGTCGGTAGGTTGGCGACCCTTGGACTAAAGCACTCCTGAATGAAGCCTGAAACCGTGTTTGCCCTCGAAAACGCGAGTTGGCCTGCATTGCTGGTCGACGCGTCTGGCAACATTCGCGCGGCGAGCAAAGGGGCTAAGGAGAGTTTCGGCGCAGCTATGACCGCCGGCGCGACCGTCGGCAAAACGATCTGGTCGAAAGAGAACGATCAGTCAGCAGAAGAGTTCTTTGCGGGATTCGATTCGGGAGCTAACTACTCATCCATCCTCAGGTTCAAAGGTTCGGACGGCAGCACCTCCAGTTACCAGACTCACATTTGTTCCGCGCATGATCCAGTGGACCGGACGACGCTGTTCCTGCTACAGATGTTCAAACCGGAAATCTCGACGGTTCCACTTCTACCCACCTCCGCGCCATCTCCGCGGCCCAGTGAGGGTCACACGGTAATGGAAGCAAGCGTCGCCCAGAAACAGAAGCTCGATTGCGCCATGCAACTCATTCGCACCGTCGCGCTTGATTTTAACAACGCACTCACGAGCATCCTCGGTCACGCTTCGCTGCTTCTCGCGAAATCAGATCAGAAAAATCCGCTGCGCAGCTCGCTCGTTGAAATCGAAAAATCCGCCCAAAAAGCCGCCGAAGTTGCCAACGATCTCGCCGCCTTCAGTCGCCAGGATAAGGACACCAGGTCGCTTGCGAGTGGAAATCTCAATGATGTTCTCCGGCGCACGCTCGATATTTTCAAAGAAAAGCAGCCCGAAACGATCCAGTGGAAAATCGACCTGCAGAGCCGGGTTTACGGCGCGAAGTTCGAGGAGCCCAAAATGCAGCAGGTTTTGGTAAAAATCTTCGAGAATGCCGTCGAAGCGATGGATTCATTTGGCACCGTATATTCCAGCACCCGCAATCTCGATCTTTCCGAGCCACTCAAGGACGGCAATGCACGGCTGGCGGCTGGCTCCTACGTTTGCCTCGAGATTGCCGACACTGGAAAAGGAATTCCGGCCGAAATCCTCCCGCGCATTTTCGAACCGTTTTTCACCACCAAGAAGGATGCAGGCCATCGCGGGCTTGGCTTGGCATGGGTTTATGGAATCGTAACGAATCACGGCGGCAGCGTCGCAGTACAAAGCGAAGTAGGTAAAGGTACGAACGTACGACTTTATCTTCCGACGCAGAAGAAAGTCATCGAGCAGGAGGCCAACCTTGATGATCTCAGCGGAAGCGCCACGATCCTTTTGATCGATGACGAAGATTTGCTGCTGACCATGGGCGAAATGGTGCTCAGTTCCTTCGGTTATAAAGTGTTGACTGCGAACAGTGGCGCGAAAGCGTTGGAGATCTTTAAAGAAAAAGCGCCGGAGATTGACCTCGTCATCACCGACCTGGTAATGCCGCAAATGAGCGGGCGCGAGTTGATCGAGCGCCTCCGCAAAAAGAAAGCAGACGTTAAAGTCATTTGCGCCAGCGGGTTTGTGCGCCCGCCCTCAACGGAAGATCAGCAAAATTATTTACAGAAACCATTTGCCAGTCAGGATTTGTTGCGCAAAGTAAAGCAAGTCCTGTCGGCTGAAGCGCACGTTTAGGAGGTCGCTTTTGCCCATTCGATTTCGGAGATAGTGTTATTGATCCCTTAGTAAGTGAGTAGTTTACATGCAGATTGAAAGTTTGAAAGTGTTCTGCGACCTGGCAGAAACAGAAAGCTTCACCAAAGCAGCCCAGATTAACGAGATTACACAGTCAGCGGTTAGCCAGCAGGTCAGCGCGCTCGAGCGCACCTTCAAAGCGTTGCTGATTGAGCGTAGTAAAAAGAAGTTTCGCCTCACACGTGAAGGCGAGATTCTTTACGAATACGCGAAGCATATTATCAACCAGTACGATTCGCTCTACAACAAGCTGCAGGAAGTGCGGGACGTTGTTTCAGGAACGATTCGTGTCTCCACCATTTACAGTATCGGCCTGCACGATCTTCCGCCCTACCTGAAGAAGTTTTTGAAGTCGTATCCGACGGTGAATGTGCACGTGGAATACCGCCGTTCAAACCAGGTTTACGAAGATATTCTCGGCAACGCTGATGATCTCGGGTTGGTGGCTTATCCGGTAAAGGATCCGAAGATTGAAATTGTTCCGCTGCGCAAAGACAAGCTGGTGCTGATCTGTCATCCGAAGCATCCGCTGGCGAAAAGCGACAACGTTTCGCTGAAGGATCTCGCTGGCCAAAAGTTTGTGGCGTTTGAACCTGATATTCCCACGCGCAAGGCAATCGACAAAGCGCTCAAGGATTCCAGCGTGGAAGTGCAGACCGCGATGGAATTCGACAACATCGAAACCGTGAAGCGCGCGGTGGAAATTGATGCTGGGATTTCAATTGTTCCGGCCAGCACGATTACCCAAGAAGTCGCGAAGCATACGCTTGAAGCAATTGAAATTGATAATGGCGCACTGTCGCGACAGCTCGCGGTGATTCACAAGAAGAACAAAGTGCTCTCACCAGCGATGAAACAATTCATCGCCACGCTCAAGGGCGAAGCAGCCGCCTCTGGCAAGAACGGCCAGGCGCTTGACAAAGCGGCTTAAAACAAATTCTGGAAATACAACAGGCCTGAGGCTCCAAACCTCAGGCCTTTTTTCTTGTCGGTTAACAAGTAAAGGAATCGAAGTTACGCCTTCACGCGCTTCAGCGTGGTGGGTTTCTCTGGCAATTCTTTGCCGTCCATGAATGCACGGCAGCTTGCCGTGAGCGTGTTCGCATCTTCGAAAGTCAGCTTCAAAGCGTGCATGTGCGGTTCTTTGGATGTGTTGATTCCGCAATTTTCATCGAACGAAAATTTCAGCGACTTGGAGTCAGCGGAGTGCAGCACCATCGCGGGACGATTGCCCAAAATGCAGTAATGCGTCAGCGCGAGTTTCCCCTCTTTGTTGTCGTAGAACATGGTGACCATTTCCTGGGGCGTGCCGGGAAAGGAGCGTTCTTCCAGGACGGTTCCGCCCGCGAGAAGCCGATACTGCACGGTCATGTCGACTTCGCCCTGGCCGAAATCGGCCTTACCCTGCCAGGTTCCAACCAGCGCCTTCAGCCGCTCAAATTCCGGTGAAGGTTGTTGGGCGATCGGTTTCGGAGCGTCGCCTGCGTGAAGGAGGACGGAGCCGGCCACGAGTATCATTGCACAGATGGTTGTAAGTTTTTTCATGTTTAAGTTCGCTTAAGTTTTCCGTTGTTCATAGCTGCAACGAACGAGCTGCACCCTTCAGGACATCGTTCAAAGATTTTTTTGGACAAACCACAACAAAGCCGGTTCTCTAAAGCCTCAGGCCAAGGATAGTTATGATTGCCCCGCGCATCTTTCTGGTGTTTGTCTTTGCTCTCACGTCGTTTGCAGAAGATTGGCCGCAGTGGCTCGGGCCGAAGCGCGACGGCATTGTGCGCGAAACGGGTTTGCTTGAGAAGTTCCCTGCCGACGGGCCGAAGGTTCTTTGGCGGAAGCCGATCAATGGCGGATATTCCGGGCCCGCTGTGGCGAATGGGCGTGTTTACGTGATGGATCGTATCGCTGGCCCGCCGCTCGAGCGAAAACCGGGCGAGCGCGGCATGCCTGAGTTGATCGGAGAGGAGCGGGTGCTGTGCCTGGATGAAAGGACGGGAGACCTGATTTGGGAACATAAATACGAGTCTCGGTATCGCATCGATTTCCCATCTGGCCCGCGCACGACACCCACGATCGACGGCGAGCGGGTTTACACATTGGGCGCGATGGGTGATCTGCGTTGTCTGGACGCCAAGGATGGCAGCCTCGTGTGGGCGAAAAACTTCCCCACCGAGTATGAGATTAAAAACCCACAAGCGTGGGGCTGGGCGGCACATCCGCTGATTCACGGGCAGAAAATCATCTGCATGGTCGGTGGCACGAACACGGCGGTGGTCGCTTTCGACAAGCGTTCGGGCAAAGAACTCTGGCGCGCTCTGACTACGCACGAGATCGGATACGCGCCGCCAGTCGTTGCCACGGTTGCGGGCAAAGAACAGCTCATTGTCTGGCATACCGAAGCCCTTGCGGGCCTGCGACCCGACAGCGGCGAATTGATCTGGTCTGTCCCCTACCCTGCCGAGGGAAAACATCAGCGGCCCGAAGTTACGATCGGGATGCCGCGGGTTCAGGACGGCCTGGTCTTTGTCACGTCGTTCTATCATGGCGGACTGATGCTGAAGTTCGCGGGCGAGAAAGCCGAACTGCTTTGGAACAAAAAGAGCACGAGCCGGTCGAGCTTCAATGCAGGCCTTCACACCACGATGACCACACCGGTCCTCAAAGAGGGCTTCATCTATGGGGTCTGCGGCGGCGGTACACTGCGCTGCCTGAATGCCAAAACCGGGGAACGTGTTTGGGAAACGCGTGAGCATGTGAATGGGAAGGAAACAATGTTCGGTACTTCCTTCCTGATTCAGGCTGGCGAAAAGACGGACCGGTTTTTCATCTGGACTGATCTCGGCGACTTGATCCTCGCCAGGCTGACGCCTGAAAAGTACGAAGAAATCAGCCGCGCACATCTGCTCGACCCGATCGAAAACGCCCGCGGCCGCGAGGTGGTCTGGTCCCACCCCGCCTTCGCCGACAAAAAGTTCTTTGCACGAAATCAGAAAGAAATCATCTGCGTCTCGCTCGGCGCTGAGCTAAACGGCTAGCCACACCATCGGTAGCTCGGCCTTCCGAGCGCAACGTGAAGCGAGGGCGCTGCCTCGCTCAATTGCCCTGGCGTTTAGATAGCCCGAGTTTCATGCCACGTTTCCGTTCGAATCGGGTGATTGGAAATTAGTGGAAATTGAGGAAATGGCGGGGCTTTTTGGGGTGGTTTGAGTGGAAATCTCCTTTTGTTTAAGGCGTTCGATCTCGGCGGGTTCGAGTTTTTTCTGGAGGGCCAGAAGACTGGCTGGGGTGGGATTTTCCAGTTCTGGCAGCGCGAAGGCTGGGTTGATTTTATTGGCGCGCAAAAAGTCCATTTTGCGGTCCGTAGCTCGGCGTTTGGATAGGATGCGAATAGCGGGCTGTTCGAAGGTGGAATAGGAACTGACCTCGACGGGGAGGAGTTCGCGGGCGTATTCAATGTCGCGATCCCACTGGGTTTGGTCCTCCTGGAATTCTTCGACGGTCCAGTGGTTGGCGCCGGGATCTTCTTCGAGGTTGTGATCGATGTAATCCGCATCCTCTTCGGCGGGGGCGGTGTGTTTGATGTGGGTGAGATAGGCTTCCTGCGTGCGGTCGTTTTGGTGACGGAATTTTTCATCGGCGAGGAAACATTTTTGGACGCGCTCGAGGGTGCGGAAATGCTTTTGGAGGTCCTCGATGGGTTTGCCGGCGCGGAGCGCTTCGAGGAGGCGATTCTGGACGAGAGCGAGCATGGCCTGGAAATTGGCTTCGCCGTGGGCCTGGTGATTGATTTGGATGGCGGCGGCGAATTGGCCGATTTCAACGGCGATCGTTTCCTGGTGGTGGCGTGTAGAACTTGCAGAGCGCGCTTGGGCTGGTGGTGAGGTCGAGGCCGCCCTCGGTGCGCGGCTTGGCGAGCGTGGCAGCGACTTCCTTGTAGGGAAGTTTGTCGCAGAGGTTGAGGATGAGGGTTTGGTCTTCCTTGGGGAGGCTGGTGAATTGGTTGAGGCGTTTCATAATGGATTCCAAATTGAGGATTTCAGATTGCAGATTGCGGAGTGACACGCACGGCGGTGGCGGGCGTTTTGTTACGCGCGGAGCACGCCGTTGGATTTATCTCGTCGTGCCGCGGCGCGTTGGGACAACGCGCCCTACCGACGCGGTCATTCTACGAATCGGTTGAGCTACGCCTGCTGAAGGGTTGAGCGCGGTGAAGGCGGCGCACTACGGGTGCGGACGCTGGTCACTGCGCTGGAAGAGCCACGAACGGCGTGGGGTTTTTCGGTTCGAAGGAGAAGGGCTGACCGCGAAATTAGTGCGGTGCGACTCTCGTTTGGACCGGCTTCCTATTCAGCAGGTGTTTACATGTGGGTGAGTCTGCGGATCTTTGTCACTTCTGTCAACATAGAAAGATCAACAGGCGGGTTGTTGAAAAGGTGACAAGGCAATGGGCTTCACAGGTTTCCTTTGAACTATTATTCTAGGGTCATGAGCACCGTGCAGGAAATTGAAGCGGCGATTCCGAAGCTATCTCGAGCTGAAGTCGAAGCGCTGCGGATATGGATCGACGATTTTCTCGAAGACCAACTGGAACTTCGGGATGAGGTGAAAACTAAATTGGAGGAATCTCGAGCAGAGATTCGGGCCGGAAACTTTACCACACGCCAGCCTGGGAAGTAACTGACTTGTGGCCGCGGCGCTGCAGATTTGGTCGGCGACTTTTACGCGCACCTTTGATGCGCTTCCCGATTCTATTCGGAAGGCAGTGGAGGCGAAAGTTGATGGGATGGGAACGCGGTTAGCGACGTTTCCGCACAAAAAGTTGAGTGGACGGACTGAGTTTAAGCTTCGGGTCGGGGATTACCGGGTGCTGTACGAATTCGATGTGAATCTTGGGCAGGTCTATCTGCACTACGTGAGGCACCGACGGGAGATTTACAAGTGAGGCACCTAGCAATTTCTGGATAAACGAGAACGCGCCTGCATTGGATTGCAAGCGCGTCGAAGTGATTGCGAATTCCGCGGCCGCAGCGTTATGGCTGGCGGATTTGGAAGAAGCGGTGCGCGGTGGTGATCGGGACCGTGGCGCGGACGGTGGTGGTGCCGCCGACGGTGCCGACGGTTTGGAAGGTTGCGGCTGATTCCGGATTGTACTGGCCGGTGACGGTTTCTGAACCGAGGACTTGCAAGCCGGTCGTGGTGCCGGTGGTGGTGAACTCGATTTGGATATTTTGGCCGCTGCGGGTGATGCCGGTGATGTTGATGGTTGCCGGCGGCTGCGCGGTTGAAAGTGCGTTGACGCGAAGGTTATCGATGAGGCCGAAACTCAGTTCGTGATTTTCGGACTGGCCGAGATTGATATCGAAATAGCCAACGAAGATGTTGGTGCTGATTTCTTTGTTGGTGAGCGAGATCGTTGCGATGCGATAGTTATCCACGAACCAAGTGAAGTTGGTGCCACGCTTTTCAATGACGACTTCGTGCCAAGCCATGCCTGGCGCACCAATAGAAGTGAGTTGGGTTTGTCCGGGATAAAGGGCGAGTTGTTCCGGGGTGGCCGCTACTCCGCCAAAAGGAGCGTAGTACGGATCGGTATTGTTGAGAATGGTAGAACCAGTTCCCCCGGCATAGGCACCGGAAGCCGGAGTCAAAGGAGCGCCGATCGCAGCATAAGCACGCCAATCCGATCCTGAACCACCATCGCCTGTGACCGAGAAGAGCACGCCTTCGACACTGGTGCCGGGGAATTGCGCGCGTGTGCCGGTAGTGCCAACACCCGCGGATAACGACATGGTCGATCCGCCGCCGCCAAGGGTGAGTGGTCCAGGAAAGTTGATCCACATATCGAAGCTCAAACGGTAGTCTTCGTTCGTAGACATTCCGAAATCAGTCGGTGATACGCTGAGCCCCGTGAACGTTCCTGTATCCCCGATGTTCGCCTGGAGACGCAGACCTCGGGTCGTCAAGTCATTGGTGTGCGGCGCGGGTGGGATTCCAAAGGTGCTGTAGTCCCAGTTGAAAGTCGCGAGATTTAACCCGGGATTCGCTTCGTTGACGGTCCAATTCGCGGAGGTGTCGGTATCGAAGTTGTCGCTGAAAAGAACGGGACCGAGTTCCACGTCTTCGTCATCGTTGCGGATGGTGACGGTGCCGTTCGTTGTCGCGCCGAGAACGTAGCCTGTGCCGGAAGCGATGGTGAGGATTACTGTTTTGTCCGCTGCAACTGCGGCGTTGTCGATCGGCGTGATCGTCACGAGAGCGGAGTCGGAGCCGGCGGGAATTTGGACGCTGGATCCTGGGTTCTGATAATCGACGCCGGATTGTGCTGTGCCGGAGAGAGCGAAGTTCACGGTGATGTCGCCGCTGGTGTCACCGACGCGAGAAAGGCGGAAGGCGGCGGTGTCACTCGGAATGCCCTCGTAGGCGAAGGTGTTTGCAACGGCGACGCTGACGCCGGTGACGTCGTTGTCGTCCGCGATTTCGACGGTGCCGGTCATGGGCGCAAAGACTTCGTAGCCGGTGCCGCTCACGAGATCGAGGTTCACTGTTTCGATGGGTTCAGCGCGCGGATCGTTGATGACCGTGACTGGAATTTCAAGGGTGGCAGCGCCTGCTGGGATGTTCGTGACCAAGGGAATTGCGGCGAAATCCTGGCCGACCGTGGCGGTGCCGCGGACGCGGAGGTTCACGGAAAGGGGCGCGGCTGTATCGCCGGTGCGAGTGATGGTGAAGGCGCCGTTTGCGTTTGGTTCGGCTGCGCTTGCGCCGGTGCCGGCGAGAGTGAGGCGCGGACGGGCGGCGACACCGTCGAGTTCCACGACGCGGACGTTGTCGAAGATGATGAAGTTCTCGGTATCGTTCGGTGGATTGGCGATGGATGAAAAGACGTCCATGAGGCCGAGCATGATGTTGCCGGAGGTGTAACCGAGAGCACTGGTTCGTTCGGCGATGACGTAGCCGTTCATGAGCCAGGTGATGGTGGTGCCGACCTGGCGGATTTCAACCTGCACCCATTGTTTGCCGGGAGCGCCAGTCGTCTCGAAAGGAGGCGTGGGGAAGAGAAGGTTCAACTCGGTGTCGGTGGGAGATTCGTCTTCGAACGTGCCATCGCCATCGCGGTCGAGGAAGCCGCCTAATTGATCTTCAGCACGGAGTGGCGGGCCGCCTGGATCGCCATCGTAGGAGGTATAGTCCGTGGGCGTGGCGCCTGTGCCAAGGCCGGAGCCAGCTTCGCCAGCGACGCCAAAAAAGACGCCGTCGCCCGACGACGCAGCATGCCAATTCACTTTGTCGCCCGTGTGGTTGATGCCGAAGATGGCGTGTTCGGTGGACCCTAGGCCGCCGCCAGCGCTGCCGTTGTAGTTGATCCACATATCGAAGCGCACGGCGTAGTCGCCGCTGAAGCTTTGGGCCTTTGGATAAATATTAACGGCGGCGGTTTCAGGAGTGGTGTCGTTATGGTTCACGGTCATCTTCACGCCACGCGAGCTGCCGGGGGAATTCGGCGCGGGCGGAATGGTGTTTGTGCCGGCGGCGACAATGCGATTGGTGCTGTAATCGAACGCCCAGTCGATGGTGTAATCTTCAGTGCCACTCGATGAACCGGCGAAGACATTCCAATTGGCGGAAGAGTCGGTATCGAAGCTGTCCTGAAAAAGGACCGTCTCAGCGGGTGCGGCAAGGACACCGTTAGGGCTGCCCGGACTCCAAATGGCAGACGTATCGACGTAACCGCTGATCGTGGTTTGCGAGAGGGAGGTCATGACCGCGTGTTGTTCTTCAGCGCGAATGGAAGAACCGAGGACGAGGGAGGCGGCTCCTGTGACCGCAATAATTGATGAACTGAGTTTCATAAAAATTGTGTATTCAGTTAGCTAACTGGATGAGAACGCTACGGAGCGGCAGTGCTACGGTTCTCGTCCTGGGATGTTTCGTAAGCTAATAAATAATTCTGCCGCTTGATCCATTCAGCGTGACCATCCGCAAAATTTCCGTGAGCGCCATCTGCGCCGTGGTTATTGGATGGATCGGGGTAGTCGTTAATGCTCGTGGGGATGTTCGGATACTTGTCGTCGCCATCGACCAGCAACCAAATCTTTGAAGGACCCGGAACTGTTCCCCGCAAACCAAAGGCGAGGTTGCGATGCTCGTAGGAGTTAACCGAGGATTGGGTTTTCTCGATGTTCCGGAGAGTGCCCATATAAGCGAAAGTTTCGTAGCTGAAGCCGTTGGTGGCATTCTTGCCTGCGCGAGCGAAATCAGCGAGATCGACCAGTTGAATTCGACCGTCGGTGCCGACGAAGGTGTTCGTGCGAATTTTGTTTCGAGTGCTCGGGCAAACGAAGCTGCCGGCGGCGGAAACGTAGTTCGGGTAGAGGAAGTTGATGTTGTCGTCGGCGTAGTTGGTGGTGCCGAAGAATGCGCCTTTGCTGTTGTCGTCGGAATATTGATAGAGGCCGAGGCCGAGTTGCTTCATGTTGTTGAGGCAACTGATGCGGCGGGCTTTTTCCTTCGCCTTGGCCAGAGCAGGCAGCAACATGCCGGCTAAAATGGCGATAATCGCAATGACGACGAGCAACTCGATCAGAGTAAACCCGTTTTTAGGATGTGCGTGATTGTTCCGAAAGTGGGCCATTTGGGTTGTGCGCTCCACGACGACGCAGTAGCGGAGATTAGTCCGCAACGTGCTGCCGGTCAAACGATTTGATGGGCTGGCGGCGCAGACATGCATTCATGCGGACAGTGAATTATTTGCGTCGGACCTCGCAAACCGACGCGGATAAATAAAAAGCGCCCGAGTGACCCCGGGCGCTTGAATTGGTTTTTTATTCCTGGTTTGTAAACTTGGTTTTTTAAAACCGGGACTGTTAACCCCCTTATACTTTCACCCACTGCCGAGTCTTAGCTGATTCTTCAACGGCTTCAAGCACTCGTTGATTGCGCATTCCGTCCTCGAAAGTCGGCTGGACGGATTTGCCGTGGACGACGGCATTCACGAAATCGGCGATGGTGTGCACGAAGGTGTGTTCGTAGCCGATGATGTGGCCGGGGGGCCACCAGTTGCCAACGAAGGGATGGGCGCCGCCGCCCTGGGTTACCAAAATATCGCTGAAGCCCTGGCGGTCGTTCGGGCGCGTGTTGTCGAACCACTTGAGGCGGTTCATGTCTTCGAAGTCGAAGTGGAGTGAACCTTTGGAACCGTTGATTTCGATTTCAATGTGGTTCTTGCGGCCGAGGGCAAATCGGGTGGCTTCTAGATTCGCGAGCGCGCCGTTCGCGAATCGGCCGATGCAGATGGCGGCGTCGTCCACGGTGACTTTGCCCATCTTCTTGCCGCCTTTTGCGCCGAGGCCGTCACCTTTGCCGCTTTGGTCCTGGAGCGGACGTTCCTTGATGAAGGTATTCATCAGGCCGGAGACTTCTTTGAATTCACCAACGAGGTAGCGGGCGAGGTCGATGATGTGGGCGTTGATGTCGCCATGGGCGCCGGAGCCAGAAACACCTTTTTGCAAACGCCAGACGAGTGGGAATTCGGGATCGACAATCCAATCCTGGGCGTAGCGGGCGCGGTAATGGAATATTTCACCGATGGCGCCCTCCTCGATCATTTTCTTCGCGTGCGCGATGGCCGGGATGCGGCGGTAATTATGGCAGACCATGTGCACGACTTTGGCCTTCTTCGCGGCGTCGAGCATTTCCTTGCATTGGGCGACATCCATGCCGAGCGGTTTTTCGCAGAGGATATGTTTGCCGGCGCGAGCGGCGGCGATGGCGATTTCGGCGTGCGAATCGTTCGGCGTGTTGATGTCGACGATGTCGATGTCGGGCGAATTGATGACTTCGCGCCAATCGGTGGAAGCGCGTTGCCAGCCGAGTTGAGCACGGGCTTCTTCAACGGCGCTGGGGTCGCGTCCGCAGATGGTGCTCATCTCGACGTTGGCCTTGAGCGGGAAAAAGTGGGGCGCCTGGCGCCAGGCGTTGGAATGAGCCTTGCCCATGAAGCGGTACCCGATCATTCCAACTCGTAATGTTTTGGCCATAAAGTCCTTGAACTTGTTCAGTTTGGTGCGGCGGGACTTATAGGTGCAATCGGAATTTGAAAGCAAGCCGATTCGTGAAAGCCCCGCAAAAATTCAAGTGCGCGACGGAAAATCGCATTCGGCTCTTTTATGGCGGGCGAGTTGAGTTTATCGTGCGGCGCAGTTGAAGTTGCAGATGAATACACCGGAGTTTCGGTCGGACTGTGCGAAGAAGTTAGCCGCGATGGGGGAAAAAATCGCGGGGATGAAGGCGTTTGTGGGGCTGGATGGGTTCGTGGATGAGATCGTGCATGCGGTGGATCAGCGGGAAGACGCGCAGAGTTTCACACGGTTGCCGACGATCAACAGCTTCGCGGAACGGATCGCGGGCGCGGCGGGCAGGAGCACCAATATTGAGATGGTGAACACACGGACGAAGTTGGGCGGGAATGGGCCGATCATGGGAAATGCGGTCGCGACGCTGGGATTGAAAACAACTTACGTGGGCGCGCTGGGCTATCCGAATTTGCATCCGGTGTTCGAATCGTTTTCGAAATGTGCGGCGGTTCATTCGATCGCAGAACCTGGACGGACCGATGCGGTGGAATTTCTGGATGGCAAAGTGATGTTGGTGAAAAGCGTTTCGCTGAATGACATTACCTGGAAGAACATTGATGATCGATATGGGCACCAGAAATTCCTGAATCATTTTTTGACCGCGGATCTCGTGGCGTTTGTGAATTGGACGATGATTCCATACATGAGCGACATCTGGGAAGAATTGCTGAAAGTGGCTTGCCCCGCCGTGACTGGGCAGCGGCGGAAATTATTTTTCGATTTGGCAGATCCGGAGAAACGGCCGGATGACGATATTGCGCGGGCGTTGCAATTCATTAGCGATTTCGAGCGCTGCTTCGAAGTAATTCTCGGGGTGAACGAAAAAGAGTCTTTCGAGATCGCGGACGCGCTGGGAATCTCCCATCGCGGACATTCGCCGGAAGCGCTTTCGGAAATGGCAAAGGAGATTCATGCGAAGTTGCGGATCAGCACGCTGGTGGTGCATCCGGTGACATATGCATTGGCGGTTTCCGATGGGAAAGTGGATTTGGTGCATGGGCCAGTGATTACGAAGCCGACGATTACGACCGGCGCGGGCGATCATTTCAATTCGGGCTTTTGTCTTGGGAAGCTACTTGGGTTCGATAATGCGTTCAGTTTGCTGTGCGGAGTGGCGACGAGTGGTTATTACGTTAAGACAGGGATGAGCCCGACGCCGCAGGATTTGTGCGGGCTGATGCGTGAGTGGCCGACGAAGTGATTACCGGAACGCGACACTTCATTCCAAAGCAGGTTGAATTCGGGGGCGCGGGTCCTATAGTTGGGCAGTTACGATGCAAGTCCATTTGCTCAAATCGAAAATCCATCGAGCGACGGTCACGGATGCCAGCCTGAACTACGAAGGCAGCATGACCATCTCTGCCGACTTCATGGAGAAGACGGGGTTGATGGCGTTCGAGCGAATCCTGGTAAGCAACATGGCGAATGGAAATCGCTTTGAGACTTACGCGATTCCCGGCGAGTGGGGTACGGGCGCGATCATTCTGAACGGCGCGACGGCATTGCTCGGCAAGAAGGGCGATTTGCTGACGATTATGAGCTACGCGGTGTTGGATGAACGGGAAGCGAAGAAGTGGCACCCGAAAGTGATTGTGCTTGGCGCGGACAACAAAATAGTGAATGAACGTGGCATTTAACGCGTCTTTAAGGCGCTAATCGCGTTGCCACACATGCCCTACACCGCACTCCAAATCGCTGAATTGATCGGCGGCATC
Source organism: Verrucomicrobiia bacterium (assembly GCA_036383895.1). Lineage (GTDB taxonomy): Bacteria > Verrucomicrobiota > Verrucomicrobiia > Limisphaerales > SXQI01 > DASVNK01. The sequence continues at coordinate 66,421 of DASVNK010000071.1, forward strand.
GTGATCGGAGACGGGCGCACTGCTCTCTCCGGCTTTGCTCCGGCCGGTTCCGCCAAACCTGGCGACCTCACCTTCGCGGAAAACGACATTTACTTTGAACGCGCGGAACAAAGCGCCGCTTCGGCGATATTGGTGGATGGTGAATTTCGTTCGGCAAACAAAGCGTTGATTCAGGTGCCGAATGCGCGGATTGGTTTCGCGAAGGCGATGGCGCTTTTCTTTCCGGACCAGAAATATGCGGCGGGGATTCATCCGAGTGCGGTCGTTGCGAAAAGCGCGCAGGTGGATCCCACTGCGCATATCGGGCCGCTTTGTTACGTGGGAAACAATGCGAAGATCGGCGCGGGCGTGGTTCTCCAGGGGCAGGATTATGTGGGCGACGAAAGCGTCGTTGGCGATGAGTGTTGCTTTCTTCCGAATGTCACGTTGTATCCAAAAACCCAATTGGGAAAACGCGTGCGGATTCATGCCGGAACGGTGATTGGTTCTGATGGGTTCGGCTATGTATTTGATAGCGGGATTCATCGAAAAGTGCCGCAAGTCGGGAACGTGATCATTCATGACGACGTGGAAATCGGCGCCAATGTCACGATCGATCGCGGCGCGCTCGGGCCGACGATTATCGGGCGCGGAACGAAAATTGATAATCTCGTTCAAATCGGCCACAACGTGACCATTGGGGAACATTGTCTGGTCGTGTCGCAGGCAGGCATTGCCGGCAGCACGCGGCTCGGGAATTACGTGACGATTGCTGGCCAGGTTGGTTTGGCGGGGCATCTGAAGATCGGCAATCGGGTTACGGTTACGGCGCAATCGGGCGTGATGCATGATATTCCTGACGGCCAGAAATGGTTCGGCAGTCCCGCGATGCCGGACCGAAAAATGAAGCGACAAGTGCTCGCGATGCAACAATTGCCTGAGTTGCTGCGGCGGGTCGCGGACCTGGAGCGGCGGCTCGGGATCGAGCAGTCGCAAACGGAGCCGGTCACGGAGCAATGAACCGGCTGGCGCTGCTGATCCTTTTTCTCCTTTGGCTCCCCACAGCGCACGGAGCGGATACAAATACCCCTTCACCACCGGCAGCCATTCCGCCGAAAGTGGATCGCGAGTTTCGCGCGGCGTGGATCGCAGTTGTTTCCAACATTGATTGGCCAAGCAAACCCGGGCTTTCTGCCGAGCAACAAAAAACTGAGTTGCGGGCGCTGATTGAAAAGGCGGCCGAGCTTCGCCTGAACGCGATTTTATTTCAGGTCCGGCCGGGATGCGACGCGGTTTATCGATCGATCATCGAACCTTGGACTGAATTTCTGAGTGGCGAAATGGGAAAGGCACCGACGCCTGATTGGGACCCGCTGGATTTCGCGATTCGTGAATGTCACGCGCGCGGGATTGAGTTGCACGCGTGGTTCAATCCGTATCGAGCGGGATTCATCGGAACAAAGAACGTGAGTCCCAAACACATTCGTAAAAAGCAGCCGAAGCTGGTGAAGACGTACGGGAAATATTTCTGGCTCGATCCTGGCGAGATTGCGGTGCAGGACTATACGACGCGCGTGATCCTGGATGTCGTGCGACGTTACGATGTCGATGGCGTGCACCTCGACGATTATTTCTATCCGTATCCGGAATTCGGCGAATTTCCCGATCAGGTGAGTTGGAACCGTTATCGCACCGCGGGCGGAAAAATGGAGAAAAACGACTGGCGCCGCGAAAACGTGAACAAGCTCGTTCGGCGCTTACAAACAGAAATTCGCAAAGAGAAAGCATGGGTGACTTTTGGCATCAGCCCGTTCGGCATTTGGCGACCGAATTTTCCACCCAGTGTTCGCGGGCTTGATGCGTATGATCAATTGTATGCGGATTCGCGGTTGTGGCTGGTGAAGGGCTGGGTGGATTATCTCGCGCCGCAACTTTACTGGCCCAGCAACGCACCCGAGCAGAGTTATCCCGTCCTGCTCGCCTGGTGGCAGCAGCAAAGCGAGATGGGCAGACCAGTCTGGCCCGGAGGTGCGATCACCCGCGCGCACAAATGGGGTCCACAGGAAATCCTCCGCCAAATCGAATACACGCGACAATTGCCACAGCCCGGTTACGTGCACTGGAATTTGTCCTCGCTCGCCGGCAGCACGAAAGTGCAACGTGAATTAAAGGAGGAAGTTTACCAAACGCGGGCGCTCGTGCCGGTAAATCCGGGCGATGCAGGTCCGGTATCGAGGCCGACCGCGAGTATTGAAAACAAAGGTGACCAGAGACTCGTGCGTTGGAGCGTGCCGAACGGACAAATGATTTCCGGCTGGATCTTTCAAGTGAAGCGCGGCGCAAATTGGGAAACGCGGATTCTGCCGGCCACGATGCGCGGGGAATTGATCAGCGCGAAGAATCTCACCGCAGTCTCCGTGACGGCGATCAGCAGATTCCGGAACTTAAGCGCCCCGGCGCTTATCGGCGCTCAATAGCGGCGACTGTCTTTTTTACGACGAACAGCCAATCTTCGTTCGCACCTTCCGCCGGTGATTCGAGCACCAACCGGTTATCGCGCAGTTGCACAGCCACTTTTTTCAGTGCGCCGCCTTCACGCGGATTGTAGAGCTCGATCGAGTAGCCGCTCTGGTCGCGAACTTTTAAGACCGCCGAACCGCCGTTCTGCAGATAAACCAAATACAAACCTTCCTTTGCGAAACAAAACGGCTTTTCTTTTCCTACCGCATCCGTGACGAGGTCATCCGCACTTTTCATTTCCCAGAACGGAATTTTGCCCTTTTCGAAGAATTCCAACGCGATGCGGCCGTAGTCCCACGTTTTGTCGCGACTGCGCCAATCTTCACACCCGAGATCGTTCTGCGGAAGTTTGTATCCGAAATAATACTCCACCCCTGCCCCGCCGGCCAAAAGATTGCCCCAAAGCACTTGCTTGCGAATATCGTGCATGGTGTAAACGCCGCGATCGGTTTTCGCTTCGCCGGAATGCCTCTGGTAACCAATGTCCGGCGGTACGCCAAGGTCGGCCGGACCTTGCTCATCATTCGCCACGACCCACGGGCGCTCTGCTTTCGCCGAAGCTTTCACCCACTTCAATGTTTGCTGATGAACGATGCCCCAATCGTTCTGAAGGGAGAGCCCGGTCAGAACGGAATTGGTGCCGAGAAGCGGCGCGTAAACACGATCCTGCTCCTGCGGGTAGGTGTGCAGAACAATGTTATGCTTGTAGGGATCGAGGTCGTGAATGTACTTGGCCATGGCACGTTGTTCGGCGGTAGATTGCGTATTCTCTTCGCCAAGGTTCCAGTTCAGGGCGAGCAAGTAGCCGTAGCGTGCAATCATCTCCCGCAAGTAAAGTTTGCGTTCGCGACCGAGCGCGCCTCCATCCAAGGCTGGTAGAACAGTCTTGTTTGTTCGACCTGGGCCGATTCGTGAATCGTCCATCTCGGTTTCCTGCAATTTGAAGTGGAGATAAAGCCCGAGCTTCTGCGCGTGATCGAAAACGATCCCCCACTGATCGAGCTTGGAACAATCGAAATGCAGTTTGTCTTCGCGGGCGATGAACGGCCAAACGTTGTCGCCGTCTCCGCCTGCGTTGTAGGTGAGAAGAGAAAAGGCATTCACTCCTTTGCCAGCGAGATAGTTTAACCCGCCGACCAGTCCTTTCCCCTTCCCATCCTTCCAACTAGGGTCCCCGTCCTTCCAATCCTTTTTGTGCGGTTCGTATTTGTGGAGCGCGGTAGGCGCGGCTTCACCGACGCGTTGCACTGCGTTCGTGCGCGCCTCCGTCCCGTCGAAATCCGCGTAGGCGAGCAAACTCTCGGGCGAATCCGCCCCGACTTTCAGGAAATATTCACCATCGCCGGCAAACTTCAGGTAATGCTCGCCGACATATTCGAGCCTTCCTTTGCCGCGGAAGTCGCGATCTTTTTTATTACTGGCCGTGACAGTAAATTTTCCCGTGCGCCGGTGGATCGGAAGCACCGATTCGGTCTTCGCATCGTCGTCGATCGCGGCATTCTTCCCTTTCTTGAATCGAAGGGTGTAGTTCCATACCCCTACTTTATCCGGCGAAAGATGCACCCGCCAATGCTTGCCGGAAGTCGCGGAACTATGGCCAGCGTTGCCGTCAGCAGCGAAGTAACCGGGAACAGTGTATTCGGGAGAACCTGATTCGTGGCGGAAGATCACTTCGAACCGGTAGTCCAGGAATGGGTTTGGATCGTTGTCCTTCTCGCTCGCCTGCGGACCCTCCACCGTAAGCGTCACCTTGTGCCATTGGCGCAGGTCGCCGTGCACAAAGACATTCTGCGCAAATGTGGAAAAGCACGCGGCGGCAAACAAAAGGATCGCAACTGCTTTCATCGTCGCGATGCTAAGCGGAAACCGAACGCGCGAGAAACAATATTCGCGATGGAGCCGGAAGAAACGGTTAGGGCCGTCCCAACACTTTGGCGAGCATTCCCAAAATCTGTTCGGTGGTGAAGGGTTTGGCCAGAAAGTTCACGCCGCCGAGTTCCTGAAGTTGCCCGATGCGGCTTTGATCCATTAAGCCACTGATTGCAATAAATTTCGTTTCCGGCTGCATCTTTTGGAGCGCGCGAATCGTGGCGATTCCATCCATGAAAGGCATCATGAGATCGGCCATCACCGCCTGGGCCTTGCGTTTTTGCGACGCGAAAAGCCCAACTGCCTCGGTTCCATCGTTGGCAGTGACCACTTTGTAACCGTTGTTCTCCAGGGTCACCTTTACAATTTCCCGTATGGCCGCTTCGTCATCGACCACCATGACCAACTCGCCTTTCCCTTGTGGCAATTTCCCCGAGGCAATCACATTGCTTTTCTGCGCCGAGTTCGCTTCGGCCGCGGGTAAATATACCTTGAAGGATGTTCCTTTTCCTATCTCGGAATAAACCGAGATGAAGCCGCCATGGCTGCGCACGATGCCGGCGGCGGTCGACAGGCCGAGCCCAGTCCCCTTCCCTATTTCCTTTGTGGTAAAGAACGGCTCGAAGATTTTCAGCAGAACAGCTTGAGGAATGCCTGTGCCGGTATCGCCGACGCTTACAAGCACGTAAGCGCCGGGCTTTGCTTCAGGCTGCATGCGCGCATAGTTCTCGTCAATCTGTGTGTTCTTCGCCTCGAGTTGCAATCGCCCGCCATTCGGCATCGCGTCGCGTGCGTTCACCACCAGGTTCATGAAGACCTGGTGCAATTGCGTGGCATCGCCGTTAACCGGCCAAAGTTCCGGCTCAAAATGCACGCGAATTTCGATGGCTCGCGGAAAAACATCCTTCGCAATTTTCACCACCTCATTCAACGGGTGCTTCACCTGGAGCAACGCCTTCTCACCTTCGACGCCGCGCGCAAAACTGAGCACCTGTTGGACGATCGACGCGCCGCGATGCGCGCTCGTTTCCAAAGTGTCGATGATCTCCGCTGGCGTTTCTCCTTTCATCTCGCGCAGCAACTTCAATGAAACGAGTATCGGCGTGAGCACATTGTTTAAGTCGTGTGCGATGCCGCCAGCCAGGGTGCCGATGCTTTCGAGACGTTGTGAACGAAGGAATTGCGCTTCGAGTTTTTTCTTTTCAGTGATGTCCGTGTTGATGATGAGGATCGACTTTGGCTTGTTGTCATTGTCGCGAATGAGACTCCAGCGGCTCTCGATGAAAATGGTGCGGCCGTCCTTGGTATTGTGCGTGATTTCTCCGTGCCACTCCTCGCGTTCCAAAGTTCGCCTCAACGCGTCGTTGTGTTTCGCTTCATCAAACTTTGCGAACGTCACCGCGCTCATCCCCTGCAACGCTTCCTCGGCGGTCCATCCGTAAAGCCGTTGCGCTCCGTCGTTCCAGAAAGTTATTCCGCCGTTCGTATCGATCACGAGAATCGCGTCGCGCGCTTTATTCAGCAGCGCTGCCTGTTCACGAATCCGCCCCTCTGCTGCCTCACGTTCCCGCTCCGCGCGCTTCCGCTGCACGCTGCTGAGCAAAGCGGTCGGCAGGCGCTTCAAACTCGACTTTAAAATGTAATCGTCCGCGCCTTCTTTGATGCACGCGACGGCCACTTCTTCCGACTGCGAACCGGTCACCAGGATGAACGGCACCTCTACCCGCTGTGCCTTGAGCGCGTGCAACGCATCGAGGGCGTTGAACTGCGGCATGGAAAAATCCGAGATGATCGCGTCCGGCGACTTCTTGCGTAGTTCTCCCAGGAAATCTTTCTTCGTCGCAACCGTTCGCGATTCATGGTCCACCTCGGCGCGTCTGAGTTCGTAAGTAATCAACTCCGCATCTGCGGGGTTGTCTTCGATCAGTAGGATTTGGAGCGGCGTTGGTTTAGTCATCCGAGATCTCCGTCGGAAAACGGCAAAGGCAAAATCAGCAGCAGATAAGGAATAATGCGCGCGAACATGCCTTGGATGACTCCAATATTCCCTAGGATTTCCGCGCTTCCAGAAATATTTCCGGATAGAGCCGTTGCGCGCAATCCGGGCAAAAGCTGTGCGTGAAGTGCGCCAGCGAATGCGTTTCGATGTAGCTTTCCAGCATGTTCCATTGTCCCCCTGAATCCCGAATTTTTTTGCAAGACGAACAGATCGGCAGCAACCCCGTGAGCGAGCGGACCTTGACCAGGGCATCTCGCAGTTCCTGGATCAATTGCTCGCGCTCAAACTCTGCGCACTTGCGCTGGGTAATATCCTCAACACTGCCTTCGTAATAAATGTCGCGCGAGCCGGGATCGCGCAAGGCCTTCGCATGAATTTCGACCCACACGACCTTGCCGGCATTCCCGCGGAAGCGCGTTTCGACGCACGTCACGGCGCCGTCCCGCTCCAACTTGTCGCGCCAGGCTGCAAAATCTCGTTTCTCAGGATGAATCTTGTGAAACGTTGCGTCCCGCGCTTCCTCTTCGGTTGCGAGTCCGGCCATCTGGCGAAACGCGGCGTTCGCATCCAGAATATCGCCCTGTGGAGTGGATCTAAATAACCCGACCGGCACAGTATCGAACAACTCTTTGTAGCGCGCTTCCGCCTGGGAAAGATCGCGCGTATGTTCCACCTCCTGCAACGCCTGCCGGACCGCCGAGCGTAGCCGTTGAAAATTCCGCCGTTCCTTAAGAACGTAATCGCACACGCCCCCTTTCATCGCTTCGACCGCGACTTCTTCATTGCCCGTTCCGGTGAACATAATGACTGGGGTCCCGGGAAACTCCGCCTTGAACTGCCTGAGCACTTCCAGGCCGTTGGTCCAACACAGTTCGTAATCGGTGATCACGAGGTCGAAGCGCCCGCTGCGCATGGCGGCGATAAGCTGTTCCTGGCTTTCAACTTCGACCAGCGCGACGCCTGGAATCTCACCGCGAAGTTCGCGCGCCACTAGAGCGCGATCGTCAGCGTCGTCGTCGATATGCAGAATGCGATACTTCCCCCCGCCCAAGGCGCCCTCCACCGCATCCCGCAGCTCCGCTGGACCATCATCCGCTTCGCGATGTCGATTCTCTCGCAGGTGCGACTCCATCAAGAATAAGAATCGGCACAACCCGATGGAACTCAATCAGGGCGAAGGATGTTGATTGTGGGCGTAAATCCCTGAGGGTGAACACCTACTTTCCGGAAGCAACCGGAAGCTTAACCCAAAAACGCGCGCCGCCGCCCAAGGTAGAATCGACACCGACTTCGCCGTTCATGCGCTCTACGCCTTTCTTTACAATCGCGAGGCCAAGGCCAGTTCCGGGATAATCATCGGCGCCGTGCAAGCGTTCAAAGACACGGAAGATTCGTGCCTGGTTCTCGGCGGAAATTCCAATGCCATTATCCTTAACACAAATCGTCGCGAAACCGTCTTTTTGCTCGGCCCAAACCTTCACGCGCGGTTTCACGCCTGAACCGACAAACTTTGTGCCGTTAGCGATGAGATTCGTGAGCACCTGCGTCAAAGTTGTCCCGTGCGCCACGACGCGCGGCAGCGGCTCGACAATTTCGACCACTGCCTCTTTCGCCTTCAATTCCTGCTCCAGTGTAACCACGCATTCGAGCACGACTTCGTGAACAGAAATCGAATGGAGATCGAGCTTCGTATGACCGAGGCGGCTGAAGATCAAAAGATCATGAACAAGGTTGTCCATGCGTTCCGCGGCGGTGACGATTCGCAAGGCGCAGTCTTTCCCGGTTTGGTCGAGCACCGAGCCATAGTCCTCCAGCAAGACGCGTGCGAACCCTTGCATCGCACGGATCGGCGCGCGCAAATCGTGCGAGACGGAATAAGAGAACGCTTCCAATGCGGCGTTGGACTCCTGCAGTGCAACTTCGGCGCGTTGCCTGGTCGCTATTTCCGCCTGTAACTCGGTGTTCGTCGCGCCCAACTCGCGCGCGCGTTGCTCCAAATCGCGGTTCAGCTTTTTGATCTCTCCCTCGGCGCGGCGCGCATCGGTCACGTCGCGACCGAACAGATACAACAATTGTTCGGCCTGGTACGGAGCGACAGTCCAGGAAAAGCAACGTGAAGTGCCATCAGCACAGGGATACTGCGACTCGAAGCTGATCGGCTTTTGCAACTTCACCGCAGCCTCGACGCCGCGCTTCGTCGTCGTACGATCTTCCTGGTCCATCCGGTCCCAAAAGGGACGCGACTTAAGTTCCTTTTCGCTGTAGCCGAGCAGCGCTTCCCAAGCCGGGTTCAATTCGCTGATTTGCCCATCAAAACTTGTGATGGCCAGCAGATCGACCGCGAGGGTAAAGAAGCGATTATGCTTCGTTTGCAGTTCGATGCGCCGCGCGGCTTCGTTCATCTTCTCGCGGTGCTCTTTTTCTTCGAGCTCCCGCAACTGCTCTGCCTGGCGTTTCGTCTCTTCGGTTTTTTTCAGCAGTTCCACGAAGACCGTTACTTTGCTGCGCAGAACTTCCGGAATAACCGGCGTGAATATGTAATCAACTGCTCCCAGCGAGTAGCCCTTGAACAAGTGCGTATCCGAAGTGCTGATCGCACTGACGAAAATAATCGGAATGTGCTCGGTGCTCTTCCGTTGCCGAATCATCTCCGCTGTCTCAAACCCGTTCAGCCCGGGCATATTCACATCGAGCAAAATCACCGCGAATTCCTGCTTGAGCAGCAAGCGCAGCGCTTCTTCGCCCGATTTAGCCTTCACCAGGTTCTGCCCCAACTCGCTCAGCACCGCTTCCAGCGCAATCAGGTTCTCCGGCGTATCATCCACGAGCAGGATATTGACGCGGCGATCTTCGCGCTCTCCCTCTCCCGGCCCGGGCGGACGATCCAGCGAACGCTCGTTCTCCAGCGTCTCCTCCGCTGCCGCAAAATCCACTGCCACGATCGGGTTTACCATATTCATCCCACCTTCCGATAGAGGTTGTTCTCCTGGTCAAATTCCACGAACCGCCCTGCCGTCGGCGCGTGCTCCAATGTCTCCCCTTGGGTCAGTCCCAGAATGCCAAACATATTCAAGCTCTCGTAGAGCACCGTGTGTGCGCGATCCTGCATTTTCCTTTCAAAAAACTTCAGCGGATTGCGACAAAAAATCGCGCTCACCTCGTTGAACGAACTGTCCGTCGCGAGATTGTGCCGCGAGAAAACCATGTTCTTCCGCAGCGCAGTGTCAAACATTCCGCTCTTCCCGCCTCCCGAAAAGTACTGCGCAAGCGAGGCGCGCCCGCCGCTCTTCTGATAGATCTTCTCGTACTTCTCCAATTCGGTCAGCGGAAAAACTCCGTCGTAACAACTCTGCAGGAACCCTTCGTTCACGTCCGTGCCGTAGATCACGCTTTTTTCGTAAACGCCCTCCTCGAGCAGAATGATCGCGAGACAATAGGTTTCGAACACCGAGTTGCAGCCGACCTGCCAGACGCGGATGAACGGCCATGTCTTCAGGTACGGCACCAAATCGTAGCGAAACTTCTGCAGGAACCCAGCGCTATACGGCACAAACGGTGGCAGCACTGTTTTCAGAAAGCGGTCCAACGCGTCGGCGTCGTGCAACAGTTTTTCCTGCAAACCAGAGACACTGCGCACGCGCTCTTTCTTGATCGCTTCCCAGATCCGTTTCCGCACCGGCGTCCCGAACCCGCCCGAGCCATCCTTCAGATTGATGCCGTGGAGGCGGTCGATCGCCTCCAACAGCAACTCAATCTCCAGATTCTCCAGCTCCGGCCGGTATTGGTCGCGCGGACTCATTAACGGTGCAGCCAGACGCGCAGCAACGAGAGCAGCTGTTCCGTATCCACCGGCTTCGCGATGTAATCCGATGCGCCAGCATCAATGCACTTCTCGCGGTCGCCTTTCATCGCTTTCGCGGTCAGGGCCAGGATCGGCAGTTGCTTGAACTTCGGTACTTTGCGGATTTCCTGCATTGTGTCGTAGCCGTCCATTTCCGGCATCATGATGTCCATCAAAACCACGTCGATGTCGTCGTTGTTGCGCAAGACTTCGATCGCGTCGCGACCGTTCTCGGCTGAATGCACGACCATGTTGTGGCGTTCCAGCAAGCTGGTCATCGCGAAGATATTTCGGATGTCGTCGTCGACCACCAGGACCTTTTTGCTCGAAAGCATTTCATCGGTCTTGTGCAGTTTCTCCAGCATCTTGCGCTGCGGTTCCGGCAGCTTCGATTGCACGCGATGCAGGAACAACGCGGTTTCATCGAGCAACCGTTCCGGCGAACGGACATCTTTCACGATAATCGTCTTCGCCATTCGCTTGAGCTGTGTTTCTTCCTTCTTGGTCAGGTCGCGGCCGGTGTAAACGATGACTGGCAAGGCGCGCAGGCTTTCATCCTTGCGCATCTCTTCCATCAGTTCGAACCCGGTCATGTCCGGCAAACCAAGATCGAGCACCATGCAGTCGTAATGATTACCACGCAGTTTCTCGAGCGCTTCCTGTGCGGTCGAAACACCTGTGATCTGCACGTCCGTCTCGCCGATCAGTTCGGAGATGCTCATGCGTTGCACTTCATCGTCTTCCACAATCAACAGGCTCTTCACCTGCCGTTCGATATACTGGCGGATATCCTTGAACGCTTCGTTCAAGCTTTCCTTCTCCACCGGCTTGGTGATGAACGATAGTGCTCCGTTCTGCAAACCGCGCTCGCGCTCTTCTTCCGCGGTGATGATCTGCACCGGAATATGGCGCGTGTTTGGATCGTCCTTCAATCGATCCAGCACCTTCCAACCTTCCATATCGGGCAAGCCGAGATCGAGGGTGATGGCATCTGGTTTGTGTTGACGCGCCATCGCGATCGCAGTGCTGCCGCGGCTGGTCACGAGTCCCTTGAACCCGTGTTCGTGCGCCATGCCAAGCAGGTAATCCGCGAACGTCTTGTCGTCTTCCACAATCATCACTACCCGGTCGCCCGGGGCGATGTTGTTGCGGTCATCGCCATATTCGCCATCGGCAGCGTCAAGGACTGGCACCGGCGAATCCATCACCGCTGGGGTGTTGATTTCGCGCCGTGGCGCATCGATCCATTCCACCGGCGTGCTCGACATGCGCTTCGGTAACGTGGATACACCGTTCTGCGGCAGATAGAGCGTGAAGGTGCTGCCTTCGCCCACTGAGCTGCTGAGGCGAATTTCGCCGCCGAGCAAGCGCGCGATTTCGCGGCTGATCGCCAACCCGAGGCCCGTGCCACCGAACCGACGGCTCGTCGAACCGTCCGCCTGCTGGAACGCTTCGAAGATGATCTGCTGTTTCTCCGGCGGGATACCAATACCGGTATCGCGCACTGAGAAGCCAATCACCGTGCCGGCGTTGTTCAAGCTCTGGTTTTCCGTGGACCAACCACTTTCCGCGACGAACAGCTCCAGCGAGACTTCGCCGTGCTCGGTAAACTTGAACGCGTTCGAAAGGAGGTTCTTGAGCACCTGTTGCAACCGCTTCGTATCGGTCTGGATTGCTTTCGGCAGGGTGGAATCCAAACGAATGTTGAATTCCAGCTTCTTCGCTTCCGCGACGTGACGGAAGGTGCGGTCGATGTAGTCCTGGAGATTCGTGACCGGGAGATCGCTGAGGTCGATCGACACCGTGCCTGACTCGATCTTCGAAAGGTCGAGAATGTCGTTGATGAGCGTGAGCAGGTCGATTCCGGCGCCGTGGATTGTTTTCGCGAACTCGACTTGTTTTGGTGAAAGGTTTTCTTCCGGATTTTCCGCGAGTTGATTCGCGAGAATGAGCAAGCTGTTGAGCGGCGTGCGCAATTCGTGCGACATGTTCGCGAGGAATTCGGACTTGTACTTCGAAGTAAGCGCGAGTTGCGACGCCTTTTCTTCGAGCGCCTGACGAGCTTGTTCGACTTCGCGGTTCTTGCGGGCGACTTCCTCGTTCTGCAACACCAGCAGCTTCGCTTTGTCTTCCAGCTCGGCGTTGGTCTGCTGCAGTTCTTCCTGTTGCGCCTGCAACTCGCGGGCGAGCGATTGAGACTGCTTGAGGAGGTCCTCCGTTCTCATGTTCGCTTCGAGCGTGTTCAACACGATACCGATGGATTCCGTGAGCTGATCAAGGAACGCCAAGTGAGTCGGGCTGAATTTCTCGAACGACGCCAGTTCCATAACTGCCTTAACTGCACCTTCGAACACGATCGGCAGAACGATAATGTTGTTCGGCTTGGATTCGCCGAGGCCAGATGCGATCTGGATATAATTGTCCGGAACGTTGGTGAGGAGGATGCGTTCCTTCTCCAGCGCGCATTGTCCAACCAGGCCTTCGCCCAGTCGGAAACGGTTATCGACATTTTTCCGTTCGCGATAAGCATAGCTCGCGAGCAGTTTGAGATAAGCTTCCTCTTTGCTAATATCCATCAAGTAGAACACGCCTTGATGCGCACCGACGACCGGAGCGAGTTCGGACAGAATCAGCTTGCCGACCGTGAGTAGGTCTTTTTGTCCCTGCAACATGCGCGAGAATTTCGCGAGGTTGGTCTTCAGCCAGTCCTGCTCGGAATTCTTCAACGTCGTATCGCGCAGGTTGCGGATCATTTCGTTGATGTTGTCCTTGAGCGCCGCCACTTCGCCGCGAGCATCGACCTGAATCGATCGGGTCAAGTCACCGCGGGTCACCGCCGTCGCAACTTCGGCAATCGCGCGCACCTGAGTGGTCAGATTCGCCGCGAGCTGATTCACGTTATCGGTGAGGTCCTTCCAGGTACCCGCAGCCCCGGGCACCGATGCCTGGCCGCCGAGTTTTCCTTCGACACCGACTTCGCGCGCCACCGTGGTCACCTGGTCGGCGAACGTCGCCAGCGTATCGATCATGGAATTGATCGTGTCCGCGAGCGCCGCGATTTCGCCTTTCGCTTCGACCGTCAGTTTGCGTTGCAAGTCGCCGTTCGCCACCGCCGTCACGACTTTCGCAATACCGCGCACTTGTGACGTCAGGTTCGACGCCATGCTGTTCACGTTGTCTGTCAGGTCTTTCCAAATGCCGGAAACACCTTTCACGACCGCTTGTCCACCGAGCTTTCCTTCGGTGCCGACTTCGCGCGCCACGCGCGTCACTTCGGATGCGAACGAGCTGAGCTGGTCCACCATCGTGTTGATGGTTTCTTTCAGCTCCAGAATTTCGCCTTTCACGTCGACCGTGATCTTCTTCGAAAGGTCGCCATTCGCGACCGCCGTGGTCACCGCCGCGATGTTACGCACTTGCGCGGTCAGGTTACCTGCCATCGAATTCACCGAGTCGGTGAGATCCTTCCACACACCCGCGACACCTTTCACGACCGCTTGTCCACCGAGCTTCCCTTCCGTGCCGACCTCACGAGCAACACGCGTCACTTCCGAAGCGAACGAGCTAAGCTGATCCACCATCGTGTTAACGGTGTTCTTCAGCTCGAGAATTTCGCCTTTCACGTCGACCGTGATCTTCTTCGAGAGATCGCCGTTCGCGACCGCCTTCGTCACGTCCGCGATGTTACGCACTTGCGCGGTCAGGTTACCCGCCATCGAATTCACCGAGTCGGTTAAGTCCTTCCACGTGCCCGCCACGCCGCGCACATCTGCCTGGCCGCCAAGCTTCCCTTCCGTGCCGACTTCACGCGCCACGCGAGTCACTTCAGACGCAAACGAACGAAGCTGATCCACCATCGTGTTGATGGTTTCTTTCAGCTCCAGAATTTCGCCCTGCACATCGACGGTGATCTTCTTCGACAAGTCGCCGTTCGCCACTGCCGTCGTCACCTCCGCGATGTTACGAACTTGCGCGGTCAAATTACCCGCCATGAAGTTCACCGAATCAGTGAGGTCCTTCCAGGTGCCCGCCACGCCACGAACTTCTGCCTGGCCACCGAGCTTCCCTTCCGTACCAACTTCACGAGCAACACGCGTCACTTCCGAAGCGAACGATGACAACTGATCCACCATTGTATTAACGGTGTTCTTCAGTTCCAAAATTTCGCCCTTCACATCGACCGTGATCTTCTTCGAAAGATCGCCGTTAGCGACCGCCTTCGTCACGTCCGCGATGTTACGCACTTGTGCCGTAAGGTTCGACGCCATCGAATTCACCGAATCCGTCAGGTCCTTCCAGGTACCCGCGACGCCTTTCACGTCCGCCTGGCCGCCAAGCTTTCCTTCGGTACCGACTTCGCGAGCAACACGCGTTACTTCCGATGCAAACGAGCTGAGCTGGTCCACCATGACGTTAATAGTGTTCTTCAACTCCAGGATTTCGCCCTTCACATCGACCGTGATCTTGCGGCTCAAATCGCCATTCGCGATCGCCTTCGTCACGTCCGCGATGTTACGCACCTGCGCGGTCAGCGACGACGCCATCGAGTTCACCGAATCGGTCAGATCCTTCCACACACCGGCGACGCCCTTCACGTCTGCCTGGCCACCAAGCTTCCCTTCCGTGCCGACTTCACGCGCCACACGAGTCACTTCTGCGGCGAACGACGAAAGCTGATCCACCATCGTATTAATAGTGTTCTTCAGTTCCAGAATTTCGCCCTTCACGTCGACCGTGATCTTCTTGGACAAGTCGCCATTTGCGACCGCCGTCGTCACCGCCGCGATGTTACGAACTTGCGCGGTCAAGTTACCCGCCATGAAGTTCACCGAATCGGTTAAATCCTTCCACGTGCCGGCCACGCCTTTCACGTCCGCTTGGCCACCCAACTTCCCTTCCGTACCAACCTCACGCGCCACACGAGTCACTTCCGCCGCAAACGAACGAAGCTGATCCACCATCGTATTAACGGTGTTCTTCAGCTCCAGAATTTCGCCCTTCACATCGACCGTGATCTTCTTCGACAAATCGCCATTCGCCACCGCCGTCGTCACTTCCGCGATGTTACGAACTTGCGCGGTCAAGTTACCCGCCATGAAGTTCACCGAATCGGTCAAATCCTTCCAAGTACCGGCCACGCCTTTCACATCCGCCTGCCCACCGAGCTTCCCTTCCGTGCCGACTTCGCGCGCCACGCGAGTTACTTCCGAGGCGAACGAGCTGAGCTGGTCCACCATCGTGTTAATCACGTTCTTGATCTGCAGAATTTCACCGCGCGCCTCGACCGTGATCTTTTGGGTCAAGTCGCCATCCGCAATCGCCGTTGCCACCTTCGATACGTCGCGCAATTGCACCGTCAGGTTCGACGCCATGAAGTTCACGTTATCCGTGAGATCCTTCCAAACGCCCGCCACGCCTTTCACCTGGGCCTGCCCACCAAGTTTCCCTTCCGAACCGACTTCGCGCGCCACGCGAGTCACTTCCGCCGCGAACGACGAAAGCTGATCCACCATCGTGTTCACCACGTTCTTGATCTGCAGAATTTCGCCGCGCACATCGACCGTGATCTTTTGCGTCAAGTCGCCGCTCGCAATTGCCGTCGCCACCTTCGACACGTCGCGCAATTGCACCGTCAGGTTTGACGCCATGAAATTCACGTTATCGGTCAGGTCCTTCCAGACACCCGCGACACCCTTCACCTGCGCCTGGCCGCCCAGCTTGCCTTCCGTACCGACTTCACGCGCCACACGGCTAACTTCCGATGCAAACGAACTGAGCTGATCCACCATTGTATTAACGGTGTTCTTCAGCTCCAGAATTTCGCCCTTCACATCAACGGTGATCTTCTTCGAAAGATCGCCATTCGCCACCGCGGTCGTGACCGCCGCAATGTTACGCACCTGCGCCGTCAGGTTCGACGCCATGTAATTCACCGAGTCGGTCAAGTCCTTCCACGTGCCCGATACACCTTCCACGCGCGCCTGACCGCCCAGCTTACCTTCCGTACCGACTTCACGCGCCACGCGCGTCACTTCAGACGCAAACGAACGCAACTGGTCCACCATCGTGTTAATGGTCACCTTCAACTCAAGGAACTCGCCCTTTACGTCCACCGTGATCTTCTTGGACAAATCACCTTTCGCGATCGCGGTCGCCACCTTCGCAATGTTACGCACCTGGCCGGTCAAGTTACCCGCCATCAGGTTCACCGAGTCCGTCAAATCCTTCCATGTTCCCGCCACGCCGCGCACCTGCGCCTGGCCACCCAGCTTACCTTCCGTACCGACTTCGCGCGCCACGCGCGTCACTTCCGATGCGAAGCTCCCCAACTGCTTCACCATCGTATTAACTGTCGTCGCCGTTCGTTTAAATTCACCCTTCAACGCGCGGCCGGTAATCTGCGTCGCCATCTTCTGCGACAAATCACCATTCGCCACCGCACCGATCACGCGCGCCGTTTCGTTCAGCGGCCAAACCAGGTCCGAAATCAACGTGTTAACCGACTGTTCCCACCCCGCCCAGTCGCCGCGCACCGTTTCCGCCAATTTAATTCGCTCGTCGATCCGCCCGTCTCGACCCACCACCCGCGAGATGCGCGTCAATTCATCCGACATCGACTCGTTCATTTCCGCGATCGCGTTGAACGAATCCGCAATCTTCCCGTTCAACCCGCGCCACGAATTCGGCAACCGCACGGAAAAATCTCCCCGCCGGAACGAACTCAGCGCCGCGAACAACACCTCGCGGTCGATATCGCTATCCAAATCCTCAACTGGATCCGCGCGCTGCACATGCGTCTTCGGCATGCGCTTGTTCGTCGCGCTCCGCGCCTTCTTGGCTGCTGCTGACTTTTCCTCCGAAACTATATTGTCGGGCATATTAAATAAGGGTGGGGTGCCTAAACTGAACGCCTCAAAAATAAGGAATCACGCGAATCCACGATTGCGCGTGGACGCAATAAACCTCTGGAGCGCGATACTGATCTCAAGGTCCAATGAGTATATAGGTGAAGCACCGTCCATCAATGCGCAGCATTTCTGAATCGCCAGTCAGGTTTTCCCTTAGCCTGCGCTTTTAGTTACACAATATTAACTATTTGCATCAACCCGATTACTCAGAAAACCGCTCGGCCCCATTCCCGAACACGCCACCATAACCAAGAGAGTCAAAGCCCGCAGCGCCGCATCCGAATTTTAGCCTTCAGCCTTATCCTTCCCTAGATCTGATCGGGAATCTCCGGCTCAACCAATTGCCCCAGCAATTGCAACGACTCCTGCCACCCTAAATAACACGCTTCCGCCGGAATCATCTCCGGAATACCCTCCTGCACCACATTCAGTTCCGTCCCGAACGGCGTCGTCCGCAGCGTCACCGTCGTGATCATCTGCCCCGGCAGATTCGGATCATCAAACGCATCCGTGTAACGCATCCGCTCGTTCGGGACCAACTCCAGGAACTTCCCGCCAAACGAATGACTCTTCCCCGTCGAAAAATTCGTGAACGACATCTTGTAACCGCCGCCCACCCGCGCATCCATCGAATGCACCTTCCCTGTATAACCATGCGGCGGCAGCCACTTCGCCATCGCGTCCGGATCGATAAACGCCCGATACACCCGCTCCACCTTCGCCTTCACCATCCGATGCAACTTCACCGTATTACCCATAATCCACCTATCCTTTCCAATTTCGTTGAGGTTTCAATTCCGTTTCATAACCACAACGAACAACCCCTCCCCTTGAGGACAAAAATCTCAACACTCAGCGGTAAATTTCCCGACGGTGCCCGAGCGTAATCAAATAAACCTCGTTCGATGAAATATCGAATTCGTAAATGACCCGATAATCCCCGACGCGCAGCTTAAACTCCTCTCGGCCCTGCAGCCGTTCGTGGGTGTGACTTTCTAGTCGCCGGCCCAGGTCACGGATTCTCTGCAAAATGCGAGTTCTCACCTGAGGAGGCAACCGCTCAAGACCCTTATCGAACTCAGCCGAATAAATCTCCGTCGCCTGCCCCACGCGATCAAGGTTTCTCCACTCGCACCCGACTGGCCTTCAAATCCGCCTTCCCGCGCTCGATACTCTTCACAAACTCCGGATTCAACTCCGCCCGTTCCTCCAGATAGTCCGAAAGCCAATCTTGAAGCCGCTCCGCCTGCTCCACCGGCAGCGCGCGAATCTCCGCTTCAATCGCTTCAAGTTTGCTCATGCACCCAAGCCTAAAAGTCACCGCCACAAAGGTCAAACCAACCCTCACAGTCTGGCTCCTTTGTGTTCTACATTCGACTCTACCAAAAAGTTTTGTTATCCCCCGCAAATCTCTATGCGCGCAGTTCTTCCCTGTTATTTGGAATTTGGTATTTGGTAATTCGCGGCGAAGATCATTCACTGCGCGGCTTTCGGTTGCGGCTGCGCCGCGCTGTGACCTTCGTGGTGAAAACCTGACTCCCGCGAAATCCCTATTGCCCCTTTCCTCCGCCGCACTATTCTTGCCCAGTTCCAAAGGAGGAACAAAACAACAACCGAAGGAGCAATTCTATGATCAAACGCAAAGCATCAGCCATCTGGCAGGGCGGACTCAAAGACGGCAAAGGTACCATCTCCAGCGACAGCGGCGTCCTTAAACAAACCCAGTATTCCTTCGGCACCCGGTTCGAAAACGGCCCCGGCACCAACCCCGAAGAACTCATCGCCGCCGCCCACGCCGGCTGCTTCGCCATGGCCTTCTCCGCCGAACTCGGCAAAGCCAGCATCACCCCCAAATCCATCGAAGCCACCGCCACCGTCACCCTCGAAAAATCCGATGCCGGATTCTCCGTCACCACCTCTCACCTCGACGTCACAGCCAGCGTCCCCGGCGCCGACCGCGCCAAAGTCCAACAAATCGCCGAAGCCGCCAAAGCCGGCTGCCCCATCTCCAAACTCCTCAAAGCAAACATCACTATGAACCTCACGCTCCAGTAGTTGTTGGTGCAGGCGGTGCGAGGCTGCTGCCAAGGCTTGGCGGAAAGGGCATTTCAACCGCACGTCAGAATCCCAGCAGGATTCCGCGAAGAAATGCCCGACGGCTGCTCCTCAGGAGGTCCTACTTTGGGTTAGGAGTTCCAGCCCTAAAGCGGGTTGCGCATGCGCGTAACCATACAAGAATACAATCTCGAGTCACCTGATCGCCCGGCCTGTTCGCAAGCCAGTCTCCAGACACCAAAGACGTCCAGACCAGCTCGCCAGCCAGCCGCCCCTCAGGCGACTCGCCAAACCGCCGCTTTAACGGGCCGACAACCCCGGTCGCTCACCTTTATCGAGATCCCTGGCTAAACCTGAGCAGCACTCACTGCTGTCGCACAGCGCCCGCAAATCGTGGGATGCTCGGGATGGCTCCCCACATCCATCTCGTAATGCCAGCAGCGCTCGCACTTCTGCCCGTCCGCGCGCGCCACCTCCACTGAAGGAAATCCCTGCAAGTCTTTGGCGCTCGGATCCGCGGCCCGGCTGTGCGCTGTCTTGATCTGTGAGACATTCAGCAACTCTTGCAACGGCAGCAGATGATCCACCACCCACGTTGTCACTCCGTCCGTGAGCTCCAGCTTCACCTGCGCTTCGAGCGCTTTCCCGATCGTCTTCGCCTGCCGCGCCTTTTCCAATTCTGGCAACACCTGCTCGCGCAGCTTGAACAAATCGCTCCAAATTTTCTTCTCCTCCGCCGAGGTAACGAAAGCAATCGGCTTCCATTCCGACTCATGGACCGACTCGCCTGCGCGCACTCCCGGAATAAACTCCCACGCCTCATCTGCCGTAAACGCAGTCATCGGCGCCAGCATTTGGCAGAATCGCCGCACCATTTGGTGTAGCGCCGTCTGCGTCGAACGCCGCCGCGCCGAATTCGCCGGGTCTGTGTAGAGCCGATCCTTCACAATGTCGTGATAGATCGCCGACAACTCCACCGCCGCGAACTGGCTGACGCGCTGATACGCGACATGAAACTCGTAACGATCGTACGCTGCCATCACGTCGCGCTCCACCTGCGCAAACTCCCCGAGAATCCAACGATCCAATCCAGTCAGTTTCTCGACCGAGACTGCGTGCTTCGCGGGATCAAAATCATATAAGTTCGAAAGCTGATAACGCAGGGTATTCCGAATGAGCCTATACGTCTCCGAAACCTTATTGATGCGTTCCTCGTTCACGCTGATGTCGTTCCGGTAGTCCTGCGAAGCGACCCACAAGCGCACCACATCGGCGCCGTATTGCTTGACGTATACTTCCGCAGTCTGCGGTTTTTCGTAGGTACCCTGCTGCGATTTTGAAACCTTAACTTTCTCGCTTTTTTCGCCGGCTTTCTCAACCACTTTGACCATGAAACCGTGCGTGAGCACGGTCTTGTAGGGCGGCGCGCCATTCCCCGCCAATGACAACAGTAAGGACGACTGAAACCAACCGCGATGCTGGTCACTCCCTTCGAGATAAACGTCCGCCTGCCATTGCTTTGCGTTCTCTCGCTTCGCGGGCGCGGTGCCGCCGCCATGCTGCAGTTCCGCGCGCCGCATCATGACGCTCCGCGACGACGAACCGGAATCGATCCACACATCAAGTGTGTCCATCGACTTCGAAGTCGGCTCGGCGCCTTTCCAATCCTTCGGCTTCACCAGCGACCAAAGTTCGGCCGCTGTTTTCTCGAACCACACATTTGATCCATGCTTCTCCACGAGGTCCGCGGTATTGCGCACGATCTGCCCGTCCAAAATCGCTTCGCCAGTTTCTGTGTAAAACGCCGGAATCGGTACTCCCCATGTCCGCTGGCGCGAAATGCACCAATCGGGCCGCGACTTCACCGCGCCTTCGATCCGGTTCTTGCCCCAGTCCGGGACCCAGTTTACCTGGTTGATCGCATCCAGCGCGCGGTTCCGAAAGTTTTCGTGATCGATTCGGATGAACCATTGGTCCATCGCGCGAAAGATCACCGGATTCTTGCTCCGCCAGCAATGCGGGTAACTGTGATGATAGTTCTCCTGGATCAACAGCGCTTTGCGCACACGCAGTTCATGCAGCACCGCCTCATTCGCGTCGCTCTTCCCATGCTTCTCGAGAATCGATTTCCCGATCAACTCCGCCGGCATCTGCTGCTCGCGCGGCAAATCGTCGGTATAGGCAAACCCGCCGCTATTATCCACCGGCGAATAGACCGGCAGCCCGTTTTGCAATCCGAGCTGGTAGTCCTCCATCCCGTGCCCAGGGGCAATGTGCACAAATCCAGTGCCCGTGCTGTTCTCCACAAACGAATCGCCCGGATACAACTTCCCGGTCCGATTGCAGAACGGATGCTGATACTCGATTTGCTTCAGGTGCTCTGCATCCAACGTGCGAATAATCTCATAACTCTCCCAATGCGCTTTCTCGGAAACAGCCTTCAACAGCGCGTTTGAAACGATGTACGCCTCATCGCCCACTTGCACGAGCGAATAAAAGAAAGTCGAATTATATGCGACCGCGAGATTCGCCGGCAGAGTCCAGGGCGTCGTGGTCCAAATGAGAATGAACGTATTGGGATGCCCCACTAGTGGGAACTTCACGTAGATGCTCTGGCTGACGTGATCGGCGTATTCCACCTCCGCATCCGCCAATGCCGTCCGACAAGGTATGCACCAATACACCGGCTTCTTCCCGCGATACACAAACCCCTGGTCCACGATATCCGCGAACATCCGCAACTCATCCGCTTCGTATTCCTTGTTCAGCGTCAGATACGGATTTTCCCAATCGCCGAGCACACCCAACCGCTTGAACTGCGTCCGCTGCAAATCGATAAACTTCCGCGCATAGGCATCGCACGCTTTCCGGATGGTCGCCGCATCGCTGCTCGTGTCCCCGGCCTTCCGCATTTCCTGCGTGACCTTGAATTCGATCGGCAAGCCATGACAATCCCAGCCCGGAATATACGGCGCGCTCTTGCCGCGCAGCGTCTGATACTTGATGATGATGTCTTTGAGAATCTTGTTCAGCGCTGTGCCAATATGCACATCACCATTTGCGAACGGAGGACCATCATGCAGCACGAACTTTTCGCCACCCGCCCGCGCCGCCTGAATCCGCTCGTAAAGTTTGCCCGAAAGCCATTTCTCCAACCGCTGCGGCTCGCGCGTCACGAGATCCGCCTTCATCGAAAAGTCGGTCCGCGGGAGATTCAGTGTGTCTTTGTACTCCATCTAAAGAACGCGCAACGTACAGACCGCGAAAATTCGTGTCAAACAACCTGACGCGGTGGCGCGAGGCTCGAATTGAATCATAAATATTGTTACCCGGGCGTTTGGGCGATGGGGGTGGAAACAGATCGTTGCATCAAAATAGGGTGTTACCCGGAATGGATGCAAACATGTCGGTTCAAACTCGCTCGGAAGTGATGGTCAAATTGCGC
>DASVNK010000072.1:0-11377 GCA_036383895.1 Verrucomicrobiia bacterium
GGTTATTCAGGCGGAGGGACGAGCTCCGGGAGTCCCATTTTTCGGGGGCGTAGTGACGACGGGATGCGTAGGATAAGATCGAGGGCGGCGTTGTTCATTGGGATGTTTTTGGCTGAAGGGTGCGCGCCGGGTTGTGGTGTGCGTTTTTAATAAGTGGGACTCTCGGAGCTCGTCCCTCCGATTTTTATAATGATGGCGCGGCGCGGAGCGCCGCGGATAGAGTGCGTTGCATGTCTGCGGTTTCGGAACATTTCTTGGCGGAGTTGGCTTCGATTGTTGGGAAGGCGAATGTGATTTCGCGTCCCGAAGATCTGCTTGTTTACGAATGTGATGCTTACACGCTGGAGAAGAACCTTCCCAATGTTGTTGTTCTGCCGAACTCGACTGATGAAGTTGCGCGGGTCGTAAAAGCGTGCGCGGGGGCGAGGGTGCCGATTATTCCGCGGGGAGCGGGGACTAGTTTGAGTGGGGCAGTGCTCGCTGTTGAGGGTGGGGTGATGATTGCGTTGACGCGGATGAATCGGGTTTTGCGGGTGGATGTGGAGAATCGGCGGGCGTTGGTGGAGGCGGGTTGTGTGAATGCGTGGATCACACAGGCGGTGAAGGGTGACGGGTTGTTGTATGCGCCGGATCCATCGAGCCAGCCGGCGTGCACGATCGGCGGGAATGTGGCGACGAATTCGGGCGGGCCGCATACGTTGAAGTATGGGGTGACGACGAATCATGTGTTGGGGTTCGAGATGGTGTTGCCGGATGGTGAGGTGGCGTGGCTGGGGACTGAGCCGGAGGGGGGCGAGGATGTGCCGGGGTATGATTTGCGCGGGGCGGTGATTGGTTGTGAGGGGATGTTCGGGGTGGTGACGCGGGTGTTGGTGAAGTTGATTCGCGCGCCGGAGGCTTATAAGACGATGTTGGGGGTGTTCGAGAGTGTTTCGCAGGCGAGCAAGACGGTGAGTGATATTATCGCGGCGGGGATTGTGCCGGGTGCGCTGGAGATGATGGATCAGTTGATCACGCAGGCGGTGGAGGCGGCGTATCAGTTCGGGTTTCCGCTGGATGCGGGGGCGGTGTTGATCGTGGAGCTGGATGGGTTCGCGGCGGGGATTCAGCGGCAGGCGGATAAGGTGCTGGAGTTGTGTCGAGCGAACGGGGCGCGCGAGGTGCGGCTGGCGAAGACGGAGGAGGAGCGGGCGTTGCTGTGGAAATGCCGGAAGCGGGCGTTCGGGGCGATCGGGCGGTTGAGCCCGAATTATCTGACGCAGGATGGGGTGGTGCCGCGGTCGAAGTTGCCGGAGATCATGGAGTTTATCTGCGCGACGAGCGCGAAGTATGGGTTGCGGATCCCGAATGTGTTTCATGCGGGGGACGGGAATATTCATCCGCTGGTGCTGTATGATGAACGGGAGGCGGAGCAGGTGCGGCGGGCGATTCATGCGGGGGAGGATATTCTGGCGAAGTGCGTGGAGCTGGGCGGGAGTGTGACGGGGGAGCATGGGATCGGGATCGAGAAGATGGATTTTATGGCGCGGCAGTTCAGCGCGGATGACCTGGCGGCGATGCAGAAGTTGCGGCTGGTGTTTGATCCGGAGATGCGTTGCAACCCGCATAAGATGTTCCCGGGCGGGAAGCGGTGCGGTGATTTTCAGATGAGGAAGCAGGTGGCGGTGTGAAGAGCTCGGCAGGAACTTTCCCGTTTGCGCAACGACCGCTTGCGTGTCTTGAAGCTTGGAAGAAATTGATCGAATGGTAGACTGATCGCGTGAATCGAAAGCAGGCGCTGTCAGTTCTCTTAATGACCGCTCTTGTTTTTATTGCGGATAGTCTTCTTTTCTTACGATTGCCCACGAACGGACACCGATACCTGAGCATCGGCTTCACTGAATGGCTGCAATTCGGGCCGTTGTACTTCTCGCTTTCTCGCTTACTTCTTGAACTCGCTCCGATTACGATGCTCGTTGTCGCTTGGTTCAGCTTTCGGTTTCAAAAGAAGAAAACGTAGCACTACGCACGTTTCGAATACTTGCTGGTGAAATAGCGGCATTGCATAGTACGCGCGTGTATCCAGACGAAGGACCATCGCCTCAGCAGATCGCAATTTGGGAGAGGATGACGCCGGAGGAGCGTCTGGATATCAGCCAGCACGTTTATTGGAATATCTGGCGTCACAAGGAAGCTTTCATGCGCTCGCAAAATCCGGATTGGACGGAAGAGCAGATTCAGCGGAGAGCGTGGGAGATATTCTTCAATAGCGAAAAACAATTTGGATGGCGGCCTCGCGTTTGATGAAGATAGCGACGTTTAATGTGAATGGGATTCGGGCGCGGATTGGGAATCTGCTGGAGTGGCTGGAGCGGGAGCAGCCGGACGTGGCGTGTTTGCAGGAGTTGAAGGCGCCGGATGATGCGTTCCCGGCGATGGCGATCAAGGCGGCGGGTTACGAGGCGATTTGGCACGGGCAGAAGGGTTGGAATGGGGTGGCGATTTTGGGGCGCGGGATTGCGCCGGTGGAATCGTTGCGCGGGTTGCCGGGGAATGATGAGGATGCGCACAGCCGGTATATCGAGGCGACGGTGAATGGGGTGACCGTGGCGAGTTTGTATTTGCCGAATGGGAATCCGCAGCCGGGGCCGAAGTTTGAATATAAGCTGGCGTGGTTTGAGCGGTTGATCGCGCATGCGCAGAGGTTGCTGGCGGGCGGGAAGCCGGTGGTGTTGGCAGGGGACTTCAACGTGGTGCCGACGGATTTCGATATTTATAATCCGAGAGGGTGGCGCCATGATGCGCTGCTGCAGCCGGAGACGCGGGAGTGTTGGGCGCGGTTGCTGGCGCAGGGTTGGACGGATTCAACGAGGGCGAAGTATCCGCAGGAGAAGATTTTTACGTTCTGGGATTATTTCCGGCGGCATTGGGATACCGATTCGGGGCTGCGGATTGATTTTCTGCTGTTGGGTAAGGGGCTGGAAGGGAAGTTGGAGGATGCGGGGGTGGATCGGTGGGTGCGGGGTCAGGCGAATGCGAGTGATCATGCGCCGACCTGGGTGAGGCTGAAGGTGTAGGTTTTGGCGATTCTTAGTTTTTACGCAGAGGTCGCAGAGGCGGGATCGAGAGGCTTCTCGAATTTCGATACGCTTTCGAATACGCAAAGAAGACTCCTCACGTCGTCTCCTACAAAGATTGTGAGCCTCCTCACGTCGGCTGCTACGGTTTTTTGAGTTCGCGGAGGACGGCTTCGTAGGCGGGTTTGGGTTTGCCGTCGCGGTCGAAGAGGAGGGGATGGTTTACGCGGTCCCAGGGGAAGTAGTTGAGCCAGCTTTGGCCGTCGTGGAGGTTCCAGAAGGTGACGCGGAGGATCTGGTCGGAGTATTTGTTGAAGATTTGGAAAATGCGGGCGTATTGCTCGGCCTGGCGCTGGAGGATTTCGGGCGGGCAGCCGTCTTTGTAGGGATTTACTTTGGCGAGGGTTTCGCGTTCGGCGCCGTTGTTGGCCCACCAGCGGGCGCGGGGAATGACGTCGATATCGAGTTCGGAGATGACGACTTTCATGCCGAGTTCTTTCATTTTGGCGAGGGCGTTTTCGAGGGCTTCGTAGGGGACGGAATCGAGTTCGTAATGGCCCTGGAGGCCGATGGCGTGGATGGGGACGTTCTTCGCGCGCATGGATTCGATGAGGCGAATCATTTTGGGAAGCTTCGCGGGGAGTTCGTTGTTGTAATCGTTGTAGATGAGGAGGGCGTTCGGATCGGCGGCGTGGGCGTATTCGAAGGCTTTGGCGATGAAATCTTCGCCGCACGTTTTGCTCCAGATGGAGGGGCGGAGGTAATTCGTGCCGTCGTCGAGGGCTTCGTTGACGACATCCCACATGGTGATTTTGCCTTTGTAACGGCCAATGACGGTGTCGATGTGGGTTTTCATGCGGCGGAGGAGGAGTTCGCGGGAGACGGGTTTGTCGCCGTCCTGCGCGAACCAGGGCGGAGTGCGGTCGTCCTTGGCCCAGACGAGGGTGTGGCCGACGACTTTGAGGTGGTTGGAGACGGCGAAGTTGACGAAGGAATCGGGCACGTTGAAGGACCATTGACCCTCCTGGCGTTGGATGGGGTCTGGCTTCATGCAATTCTCGGGCGTGAGGTAGCTGAAGTGCTGCTTGAGGAGAGGCCAGTCATGCGGGCGTTCGGCGATGCGGTCGCTGAGGCCGACGCCGATCGGGAAGGGGGCGAAATCATTGAGGCCTTCGGCGAGGAGCGGCGCGGCGAGGCAGAGGACAATTAAGAGACGTAGAGATTGCATGGGATTATTGATGCTGAAATTTTGGTGGTTTGCAATTCGCAGGCTGGATGGATAGTTCGAAAATTCCGAATGTTTTTGGCGGAAAAACGTCCAAGAAATGTTGATAAGTCAGATTTGAAAAGGCACTCTCAATAGACAGGAGCATCCGGCAAGCCCGCGGGTGATACGCACATGAGGTTTTGGTTATTGCTAGGAATGACAGTGGCCGCGATGGCCGGCGCGCTAGGCACGTTCGCGCAGCAGACGAACGGCGTTTCAAAATTTTTCCCTTATCCGTGGACGGTGGACACGCTGACGAACGGGCTGCGGCTCGTGACCGTGCCGACGGAGCACAAGAATCTCGTTTCGTTTTACATCGTGGTGAAGGTGGGGTCGCGGAACGAGGTGGAGCCGGGGAAGAGCGGGTTCGCGCATTTCTTCGAGCACATGATGTTTCGCGGCAGCAAGAATTTTACGCCGGACCAGCGCGACGCGATCATGAAGGCGGCCGGGGCGGAGGCGAACGCTTACACGACGGATGACCGGACGGTGTATCACGCGCTGTTCAACGTGGCGGACCTGGAGAAGATCATGGAGCTGGAGGCGGATCGATTCCAGCGGCTGCAGTATGGCGAGGATGTTTATAAGACGGAGGCGCTGGCGGTGCTGGGCGAATATAACAAGAACAGCGCGAACCCGATCAACAAACTTTGGGAAGTGATGCGCGAGCGGGCGTTCACGAATCACACCTACAAGCACACCACGATGGGATTCCTGCAGGACATTCGGGACATGCCGAACCAGTATCAATACAGCCTGGAATTTTATAAGCGCTACTATCGGCCGGAGTATTCCACGATTGTTTTGGTGGGCGATGTGACGCGGGAGAAGTCGCTGG
The DNA here is from genome assembly GCA_036383895.1 of Verrucomicrobiia bacterium. GTDB lineage: Bacteria > Verrucomicrobiota > Verrucomicrobiia > Limisphaerales > SXQI01 > DASVNK01. The sequence goes on from DASVNK010000072.1 coordinate 5,162, forward strand.
AGTTGACGAAGAAATATTTCGACGGGTGGGAACGCGGGAATTATAAAGCAAATATTCCGGCGGAACCTGCGCAGAAGCAGGGACGGTCCGCTTCGGTGGATTGGCCGTCGCCGACATTGCCTTTTGTAGTTGTGGCGCAGCGCGGTCCGGCATACTCGGAAGAAAAGAAGGATAAGGCAGCCCTGGATTTCCTCGTGCCAATCGCATTCGGAGAGAATTCGGAGTTGTACCAGAAGCTCGTCCTGAAAGAGCAGAAGGTGGACATGCTGATGCCTTCGTTCGATGACCAGATCGATCCGGAATTGTTCGCGGTGGTTGCGCGGGTGAAAGATCCGAAGGATGTCGAGTATGTGCGCGACCAGATCATCGCGACGTTCGAGAAATTTGCGGACGAACGGGTGACGCAGGAGAAGCTGGATGAAACGCGAGCGCACATTCGGTATTCGACGGCGCTGAGTTGGACAAGCGCGGGATCCATCGCGGGATTTCTCGCGCCGTATATTGCATTGGGAGGCACTCCGCAGACGATCGATAAGGTCTTCGCGCTTTATCAGCAGGTCACGCCGAAGGACATTCAGGACAACGCGAAGAAATATTTCACGGCGGAGAATCGGACGGTGGTGACGTTAGCGCCGCGCGCAAAACAGCAGCAGCCAGCGCAGGAGGCACAGCGATGAGATTGGTTTTTGGTTTATTGGTCGCAGTGGGGATGGCGCTTGTTTCGCGCGAGAGCGCAGGCGCGGAGAACGGGACAAATGTGACGTTGCTCTTGCAGCCATCGAAGTCGCCGCTGGTTACGTTCCGGATCTTGTTCAACACGGGCGCGGCGCACGATCCCGGCGGCAAAGAAGGTCTGGCAGCACTCACGGCGGCAATGGTGGCGGAAGGTGGATCGCAGCGATTGAGCTACGAGGAAATCATCAAGCGTATGTATCCGCTCGCGACGTCGTTTGGTTGGCAGGTGGACAAAGAGATGACGGTGTTCACCGGCTCCACGCACGTCGATAATCTGCAGAAGTATTACAATTTGATTCGCGAAATGCTGCTCACGCCGGGATTTCGCGAGGAAGATTTCAGCCGATTGCGGACGGATGCCTTGAACTACATCAAGGTTTCGTTGCGCGAAACGAACGACGAGGAACTCGGGAAGGAACGCCTCTACAATGTCATCTACACGAATCATCCTTACGGGCACCACAATATCGGGCGGGTGAGTACGCTCGAGAGACTCAGCACGAACGAGGTTGCGCGCTTTTATAGATCGAATTACACCCGGGCGAACCTGGTCATCGGTGTAGCGGGCGGTTTTCCAGAGAATTTCGCCGAACAGTTGCGGAAAGATTTCGCGGCCCTGCCGACCGGTGAAACACGAACCGAGAAATTCAAGCAGGCTGAAGCTGAGGAAGGAATGCGCATCGACATCGTTCAGCGCGATACGCGCTCGACGGCGATTTCGATGGGTTTTCCGATTGAAGTGAATCGCGCGCATCCGGATTTTGCGGCGCTGAAGTTGGTGGAGTCGTATCTGGGGCAACATCGATCCAGCAACAGCCATCTTTATCAGCGGCTGCGCGAGGCACGCGGGCTGAACTACGGCAACTACGCCTACATCGAATATTTTCCGCGCGGGATGTATCAGTTCCAGCCAGACCCGAACCTGGCGCGGCAACAGCAGATTTTTCAGATTTGGCTTCGGCCCGTGCCGCCGGAGCAGGGGGTTTTCACGTTGCGGGCAGCGCTTTTTGAATACAACAAGCTGGTGAGTGATGGGATCAGCGAGGAAGCGTTCGCCGCCACGCGCGAGTTCCTGACAAAATTTGTCGACGTGTTGTTGCAGACACAATCCGCTTCGCTGGGATATGCGCTGGATAGCCGTTACTACGGGATTCCGCAGTATAGCGACTATCTCAAAGGCGAGTTAGCGAAGTTGACACGCGAAAAAGTGAATGCGGCGATCAAGCGGCACCTCCAGGCGAACAAAATGCGCGTGGTGATGGTGACCAAGGATGCGGAAGCTCTTAAAGAGGCGATTGCGTCCGGTAAACCGTCGCCGATCACCTACAATTCCCCCAAGCCAGAAGAAATCCTGGCCGAAGACAAGGTTATCGAGAAATACGAGATTCCGACGAAGGCTGAATGGATTACGGTCACGCCGGTGACGACAGTGTTTAACTGAGATACGCAACCCTCTCCGGCAGAGTAGTTTTAAGCATTTTGAACAGGATTCAAACCGCCAGCAAAAGCGCGATGCGTAGTGGTTGAAGATGTAGACACCACAATAGCTTGTGGTTTCCTCTTTACAAACTCGGCCGCTTGCGGCCTAATAATCCTGTCATGTACCTCAAGAGTTTAACTGCTCTCGGTTTCAAGTCCTTCGCGGACAAAACGACTCTCAACTTTGTGCCCGGCGTTGCGGCGATTGTCGGGCCGAATGGTTGCGGAAAATCGAACATTTCGGACGCGATCCGCTGGGTGCTGGGCGAACAAAGCGCGAAGGCGTTGCGCGGCGGCGAAATGGCTGACGTTATCTTCAATGGCACCGATTATCGCAAACCGCTTGGGATGGCCGAGGTGTCGCTGACGATCGGCGATGTGGACGCGGAACATCTCAAGGCCGCCGGGGTCGATGTCGAATACAACGAGGTGACGGTGACGCGTCGAGTGTTCCGCGATGGAGGCAGCGAATATTTCATCAACAAGGTGCCGTGCCGGCTGAAAGACATTCAGCAGCTTTTCATGGGCACGGGGATGGGCCGGAGCAGTTACAGCATCATGGCCCAGGGGAACATTACGCAGATCATTTCCAGCAAGCCCGATGATCGGCGCATGGTGTTCGAAGAAGCGGCCGGGATTACCCGCTTCAAGGCGCAGAAAAAAGAGACGCTGCGCAAGCTGGAGCACACCGACCAAAATCTTCTGCGCGTCGCCGATACCATTCGCGAAGTGAAGCGGCAGATTGGCTCGTTGCAACGTCAGGCCGGGAAAGCACGCCGCTACAAGGAACTGGCCGTAAACCTTCAGCATTTGGATACGCAGCTCGCACGACATCAGTATGACGTGCTGCAAACCGAAATTACGGAGCGCCAGGAATTGCAGCAGAAGTTGCAGGTGGAGATGGAGCTTTGCTCGGAAAGCGTGTTGCGCGGTGAGAATGAAGTGCATTTGCTGCGCGAACGGTTGGCGGAGATCGAGCAGGAATTACACGTGGCGCGTCAGCACGGGATGGAACTGAAGGGACAGATCGACCGGAACGACGGGCGCATTCACTTTAATCAGGAACGTCTCGCGGAACTGGATTCGCAGAACGCGAAGGCGCTGGCGGACATCACGCAGGCGGAAGAACGCCATTCGGGCGCGCAGCAGGAACTGGAGTCCGTCACCGCGAAGTTGAATGAATGCGCAGCCGCGTTGGAGCAGCATAAAGTCATGCTCCAACAGAAGCGCGATGCGCTTCAGTTGGTGGAGCAGGAGCTTGGAAATCGGCAGGAGGAACTTCGCCGCTCGCAGGCTGATTTGTTCGCGAATGCGCAGCAATTGAGCCGTTCGCGCAACGAGATCAACGCGGTGGACATGCAGAAGCAGGGCAACCTGGTGCGCGTGGAGAAGCTCACAGCAGAGCAGATTCAACTTGCGGAAGAAAAAGCGCGGCTCGAAGCACGTTTGCAGGAATTCGAAACGAATTTCGAAGCGGAGAAGCTGAGCATCCAGACCAGTCGCGGAACGTTGGAAGAGCGGCAGGCACGCTTGCGCGAGATCCAAAATGAACTGAACACGGCGGGGCAGGGGCTCGACCAATTTCTGCGGCAGCAAGCTGAGAAACGTTCGCGACTGAACGTTCTCGAACAGTTGCAGCACGACTACGAAGGTTTCAGCGCAGGCACGCAGGCGGTTTTGAAGGGGCATCAGTCGGTCGTTGGCTCACTCACCGATAAAATCCGGGTGCCGGATGAATACATCACCGCGGTCGAAACAGCCCTCGGCCACAATTTGCAATTGGTGTTGGTGGAGCAGCCAGAAGCCGCGGAGCAAATTGTTGCTGAACTAACAGCGCAGAAGAAGGGGCGCGCCAGCATCGCGGCCTTGGAGTTTGCGCGCGTTGGTGAAACGCACCTGCCTCAAGTGATTCCGCCAGGCGCGACGGCGATCTTGAACGTGATCGAAGCGGATGAATCGATTCGCCCGCTGTTGGTGAAGTTGCTGGAGAGAACGCTTCTTGCGGCCGATCTTCCTGGCGCGAGTGCCGCCTGGAAAGAGTCAGGGGGCTATTTCGATTTTGTCACGCGCACGGGAGAAGTCCTCAGCAGGCAAGGGGTCTTCACAGGTGGCGCGGGAACCAACGCGAAGCCGCAGAGTTCTGTCTTGCAGCGCAAAAATCAAATTGCGGAATTGCAAGCGGCGGTCGCGCAGATCCAGGAGCAGGTGAATGAAGCGAGCCGTCAAAAAGGCGCATTGCAGAGTGAGCAGACGGAATTGCAGGCGAGTCTTGAGCAAGCGCGCACAGATCTCCGTTCGCGCGAAGTGGCCATCGCAACGCGGCAAGGTGAGTTCAATGCATTGCAAAGTTCGGTGCGCACCTTGAATCAGAAGACCGAGACAGTCGCTTACGAGTTGGAGCGGTTGACCGCGCAGGAGCAGGAAGGGAATGAGAAACGTGACGCTCTCGCCACACGCATAGCCGAGTTTGAGGAGCGCGAGGCCGCGTTGCAGGCGCAGGTCGCAGAGTTTAACAGCGGTTTGGAGCAATTGCGGCACAATCGGGAGGTTGCGAACGCAACTTTGACTGAAACGAAAGTTGCGCTGGCGACGGACGAACAGGTCTGCAGTTCTTTCCGGCAGCAGCAAAATCATTTGGAGCACAGGATTCGCGAACTAGAGCAACTCGTGGCTGCTCGAAGGAACGAAATGGCTTCGTTTGTCTCGCGACGCGAGCAGTTCCAGGCGGAGATCGAATCAGCGAAGCAGAAAATTGAGTCGCTGCAACACGAGCGCGAGCAAGTAAACGAGCAGATTTCCAATCTCGAATCGCAGAAAGATGAGCAGGAAACAGAGATCCTCACGCGCGAAGAAAATTTGAAAGATCAGCGCCGGCGTCTGGGTGAGATCCAGACGCGCCGCGGCGGGATCGATGTTGAACTTGCGCAGAAACAGATGTCGGTCGAAAACCTCCGCCAGCGCATTCAGGAGAAATATCAGATCAATATCGACGACATCCGCAGTGAGTGCATCACGATCACGATCGCCGAGGAAGGTCCGGCGCGTGTCGAAACGCTTTCGCCGCAGGAAATGGAGCAGCGCGGCGTCGCAACGGATTGGAGCCAGGTTGCCGAACAGGTTGCCGCCTTGCAGAAGCGCGTCGAAGAAATCGGGCCGGTGAATCTCGTCGCGATCGAAGAATACGAGGAGACCGAGCAACGTTACAAGTTCCTCACCGAGCAGCACGACGATCTCGTAAAGGCGAAGGAACAGCTGATGTCCGCGTTGAACACGATCAACACGCAAACGAAGGACATGTTCGCGGAAACGTTTGCAAAGATTCGCGAGAACTTTCAGCGCACGTTCACTGAGATTTTCGGCGGCGGCAAAGCGGACCTCATTCTCGTGAACGAAGGCGATGTGCTGGAAAGTGGGATCGATATCGTCGCGCGCCCACCCGGCAAGCAGTTGCAGAGCATTTCGCTGCTATCCGGCGGTGAACAGACGATGACCGCAGTCGCGTTGCTGTTCTCGATTTACCAGGTGAAGCCGAGCCCGTTCTGCGTGCTGGACGAATTGGACGCGCCACTGGACGAATCGAACATCAATCGGTTCATCAAAATCCTGCAACGCTTCCTGCATCATTCGCAGTTCATCATCATCACGCACAATAAGCGCACCATCGGCATGGCGGATGTGCTTTACGGCGTGACCATGGAAGAGCACGGCGTGAGCAAGATCGTGAGTGTGAAGTTCCACAAAGCGAACGAAACGATCTCCGCCGGCGATATGAAACCGCTGGTGCCTTCGGCCGCGCCGATTACCACTTCGAGCACGAACTCGAACGGTGATTCCGCGACACATGTGACCGCCTCGCCCGCAACGGAACCGGCCGAAGAGGTTCAGCCCGCAGAGACTATCGCAGAGCAAAAAGTTGAAGCGACGCAATAGCGGGCCTTAAAACCATCCAAGTCGGTTCCGGTTGAGGTAGTACATGCTGCCGAGCATCCGGCAGATAACCAT
>DASVNK010000073.1:0-19342 GCA_036383895.1 Verrucomicrobiia bacterium
ATTTCAAGTGTGCTTTTCATCCCCACCGCTTTGCCGGTTAAACAATCCGCTTTCGCTTTGTCCCCGGAGATATGCGCAGACACAGCCTGGTTGCGTACCTCTGCTAATTCATTTTTTAATTTTCCAATCGCGGCATCCATAATTTATCCTCGCGTTAATCCATTTGCGTCTGGGATAATTTTCCGCCGCGGCGGAGCTTCGTTCAATTCGGGGAACTTCCCGAACTGCATTTCCGCAAAAATTCATTACCTATCAGGATTCGGCAGAGGCGCGCCTGAGCCGATCGCGAATCCCGATCCAGTCTGGACCAGCCGGCGGTTGCTCCACTAAAATCAGTTTAGCTCCTAATTCGTCGCTTCGATGTAGCTCAGCATAAAGCGCTCGCGCATACGCCTCAGCATCGTGCGGAATAATTGCCACGCGCCCAAACGGATTAGCTTCCGGGATTCGCTCATAAGCGAGCACATGCACCGCCGCAGAAGCAACGCCGCTTTTCTCCGCGATCCGGGCGAGTTCCTTGCTGTCGCCCCACTCGGCCAACACCACTTTTGCGCGCGGAGAGTAATGCTTCTTCAAAAGTCCCGGACTCTTTAACTCGCCGGAATGGTTTGCCTCCAAACCAACGCGTCGCCCCAATGTTTTGGAAAGTTGTTCCGCAGAAATCATTCCCGGACGCAAGACGCGGGCCGGCTCGTGACTTAGATCCACGACGGTGGACTCAATTCCCACACTTGTTGGCCCCGCATTTATGACCAATGGAATCCTCGACTGCAGCCCCTGCAAAACGTGCTCGGCGGTCGTGGGTGAAATCCGGTTGGACAAATTCGCGCTCGGCGCCGCGAGGGGAAAGCCGCACTGCTCAATGACGCGCCGCATGAAAGGATGCAACGGCCACCGCACGCCGACTGTTTTCCCGCCAGCCGTGACCGCGTCGGGAATTCGATCGTTTCGCGACAGGACGATGGTCAATGGTCCTGGCCAATATTCACGCGCAAGTCTCTCCGCTTCCGCGCCCCACTCCGCCACGCATTCGTATGCCATCGGCAGCGACGACACATGCACAATAACAGGATTGTGCGCGGGACGGCCCTTCACCTCAAAAATCTTCCCTACCGCGCGCGCCTCTAGTGCGTTCGCCGCCAACCCATAAACCGTCTCCGTGGGAAGCGCGACCACCTCGCCTCTTCGGAGAAGAGCAACAGCTTCCTCCACCGCAGCATTAAACTGCGTAGCCGTTTCCACCGTTAAAACCCTCGTTTGCACCGTGCGCACTCTGAATTCTGTTCGCGCTTCCGAGTTTGAACAGCGTTTTCTCATCCTTGCTCTGAAGCGGTTTTTGCAAAACCATCCTGCCAATGGACTGGACGAGCCATGTGGCGGTGCATGAAAGCGCGCTTCCTCACGTTTCGCGTGCCCGCATTCTTGATGCGCTGCGCCAGCGCGAGATCGATCCTTCTCTCCTTTATTCCGGCCTCCGGCAGACGCTCCGGTGGATCGATCTCCACCATGCCGTCTCTCCCGCGCAACGCGATCCGGCCATTGCCGCGCTCTACGACAGCGCCTTTCGTCGCGCGGCAGAAGGCTCTCGGGGCAATGTCATTAATGTCGTCAGTCTCGCTTGCGGCGACGGCACGAAAGACACCCGCTGCCTTCAACTTGCCCGCGAACTCAATCGCACCGTTATCTACACCCCGATCGACGTTAGCCTGGAGATGGTGCTCACCGCTGAGCAAACCGCCACCAAGGCACTCCGCGGGCTGCAGACTACCCCACTCCTGTGCGGGCTGGCGCACTGCACCGTATTGCCTGCGCTCATCAAGAACTTCGATCCGTCCGGTGCCGATCGAATAGTTCTATTTCTCGGCACGATCCACAATTTTTGGCCACCCGACATCCTGCGCTCGCTGATCTACCCGGTCCGCTCGCAGGACCACCTCCTCATTGGCGCGAACCTCGCCCCCTCGAAAAACTACGACGCCGCGGTGGAAAAAATCCTCGCGCAGTATGACAACGAACCGACGCGCCGATGGCTCTCTGGTGCACTTTCTGAATTGAACGTCACCCCTGAGGATGGCGCGCTCGAATTCTCACTTGTGCCCGCCGAGTCTCTTCCTTCATTGAAGCGCATCCAGGCTGACTTTGTTTTCTCCCGGCAAAAACAAATCAATTTCTTCGGTGAACAACTCTCCTTCTCTGCGGGCGAAAAGCTCCGCGTGTTTTACTCGTACCGCTTTACCGCCGAACATCTCCGCACCTTCTTTGCCCAATCCCGCCTCGCGATCGCAGAACAATGGATCGCGCCGAACGACGAAGAAGGCCTCTTCCTTTGCCGCCGCACGATCGAAAAGGCTTAGAACGCTTCGAGGGTATTGAGCACCGCCCTCACCCTCGCGACTTCGTGGGTCCGAAACAAATCGGTTTTCCCAAACGCAGCCAGCACCGCAAAGAACGGCTCGGCGCTTCGAACCTCTTCACCAAAATACTCAAACGCGTGCGGCAACGCATGGCACACCGGATATCCCAATCCTCGCAGCCGAAACGTATTCAAAAACACCCTCATCTGGTGCCGCACCCGCACGGCACTATCCTGCAAATTGCGATAATAAAACCCGAGCCCCGGATCGATAAACACTTTCTGCAAACCAGCCTTCTCCGCTCGCTCCACCTCCCGCGCAAAATATTCATACATGAACTCCACCGCATCGCGCTCCAAACTAAACTCCCCCACTTCACGCACATTCCGCCCCTCCACGAAACAAACAATCACCGCCGCATCAAACTCCCGCGCCAGCCGATAAAAACCATCTGTTTCCTCCGTCCCCGTCAAATTAATCACCCGCGCCCCAGCTTCCAAACATCGCCGCGCCACCGCCAAATTATAAGTCTCCACCGAAATCGGAATCTTCAACCCCTTTAACCCATCCAGCACTGGCAACAACTTTGATCCCTGTAACCCCTCATCGAGACGCGCCGCATGCGCCAGCGTCGACTCGGCCCCAATATCCACAACGTCCGCCCCCTGCGCTTCCAGCACGAAAGCCCGTCGAACCGCCGACTCAACCGTCGGACACACGCTCTCGCGGTACCACGAATCGACCGATAAATTGATCACCCCCATGATGCTCCGACGCGCGTTCGAAGCGATCATTCTCCCAGCGACCTGAAATTCTCTCACCTTCACCCCCGGCGCCTCCGAATGTTCCTGCGCCAAATCCCTTAACACTTCCAACGAAAGCATTCCTTCCTCTATCAACGAAAAACGCTCCGCTCAACCTAAACAGGCTTACGAATGTTAGAATGTTAGAAAGGTGGCGCGCCCGGCGGGACTCGAACCCACGACCCTCTGCTTAGAAGGCAGATGCTCTATCCAGCTGAGCTACGGGCGCTTGCTGAAGCGCCTCTACTATGCCGAATTCCCCCGCTCTCGCAAGAACCTCTCCACTTCGCGTCTGCTGGGCATCCCAGCCTGGGCACCGAACTTCGTCGTGGAAAGGGCGGCCGTGATGTTGGCGAAGTGAGCGGCGCGTTCAAGGGACATTTGTTCCGCGATTGCGACGGCAAGCGCGGCCGCGAAGGCATCGCCTGCTCCGGTCGCATCGACCGTTTTTACTCTAACCCGCGGCACCAGAATTTCTTGGTCGCGCGAAACGACAAGATCGCCAGACTCGCCGGCCTGAATGGCGGCAATCTGCACACCTTTTTTTAGTAACGCCTGCGCAGCGCGTCGGGCTGTAGCGCGATCTTTCACTTTTACTCCGGTGAGTTGCTCTGCTTCGTCCGAGTTTGGCCGGATAGCGAAGATCAGCTTGAAAAGTTCCGCGGGAAATTTCGTGGGCGGAGCAGGATCGAGGACAACTTTGACGCTATGCTTGTTAGCGAGGCGCGTTGCTTCAAGAACGCATTCGACGGGAGACTCGAATTGCATCAGGAGAACATCGGCACGCGCGATAAGTCGCTCCGCTTTGCGAATGTAGGAGCGTTTCAGGGTGAGGTTCGCGCCAAGAGCCGCGCTAATTTGTTTTTCACCAGATTCATCGACCGCGATTATGGCGGCGCCGGTGGGATGTTTGGTATCCAGGGAGACGAAGCGCGTTTCAATGCGTTCAGCGCGGAGGTTTCGGACGAGTTCCCAACCACGCGGTTCGTCGCCAACTTGTCCGATGATGGAGACATGCGCGCCGAGCCGTGCTGCGGCGACAGCTTGGTTCGCGCCTTTCCCACCCGGCCCCACAAAAAGATCGCTGCCCTGAACTGTTTGGCCGGGCTCCGGCAGGGATTTTGTCTGGACGACGTAGTCGGTGTTGATGCCGCCGAGAACGACGATCCGCGGAGCTTCCCTCGAAGAACTCTTGCCCGCGGTCATTCGAACGACTTGCGCGAGCGTTCGCGTTTGACTGCGCCGCGGCGTTTTTTGGATTCCAAAATGCGCGCTTTCACCTTCGCGGGCCGCTTGCGTTTTTGGCGGCGCAGCTTCTCCCGCTGATGTTTGGCCGCAGCCTGAGCTTCGCGCGCGCGATTGTTCAACGCCGCAAGGAGGCGTTCGCGCGCGAGTTCGCGGTTCTGCGCCTGCGAACGCGTGTCCTGGACCGTCACATTGATGCCAGTCGGCAAATGGCGGAGAATGACTTTTGTAGCGACTTTGTTGACGTTTTGCCCGCCCGGTCCGGACGAACGCTCGAAGCTTTCCTCGAGTTCAGATTCGTTGAGCGCTGTCAGCATTCTTATTCCTGCGGATAGAGCAACACCCGGTCATGGACAAGCACGACAAGGTCGTTCTTACCGTCGCCAGTGAGATCAGCAATGACGGCCTCGCGGGGCTCAGGAAGTTCGTTGCGGCGACTACGGAATGTCCGCTCCTCAAAAACCTGCCAGCGGTTGGCCGGAACGAGTTCGTTCGGCTTTTCATAGGTTACGAGATCGAGGTAGCTTTTGGTCGTTTCGAGGAAGACGAGGTCCTTCCGCTCATCACCATTGAGATCTCCGGAAACAACGTCGTGTAAGTAACCATCCTTGATCGGCGTCTCGTAGCCGTCGAGTTCTGCAAATTCCCAAACCTCCCCGTCCAATTGCAGCCACGCAATTGCATTGAGTCCAATCAATGAAACAGCGGAAGATTTCTCGTCCCGCGAAATCGGCTGGAGAGATTGAAAATCCGTGAACGGCAGCGCAATATTCCGCGTGACTTCCCAGACGCCGCTCTCGTTGCGTTCCGAGAGCGTTAGCAACTTGCGCTCCGCATCGAAAAGGAAGAGCGCCGGCACTTTCTTACCCTCCTGCTTCAAGCTCGTCGCAGCCGCCAGGCGCGAATTACTCGCGGAACCATTAATTTGTTCCTTCACGTCGAAGGTCCATTGCGAGCCTTCGTTCGATTTCAGAACGACCGCCCGTAAAAAATTGCGCTGTGGCAGGAGAAGCTCGCGTTTCCCATCACCGTCCACGTCTGCAAGGCTCACCCACGGTTGGTCCGTATTGCCGCCGGGCGGAGCGACATCAATTTCCTTGAAGTCGCCATCTTTGACCTGCAGCAGAATCTTAATCTTCTCGTACGGGATCAGCGCAATCAAATCGTCCAACCCATCCTGATCGACATCATGCACCAGGAGGCTGGTCGGATTCGCTTTGAAACTTTCGCTGAGCTTTTGCCGGAATGGATCGCCCTTAGCCGGACGCAACTGGAGTTCGCGCTTCCCATCGAGGTCCATAATGGTAGCGAGAACTTTCCCGTCGCCTGCCTTAAACTTGCCGGTGGCAATGACAAGTGGGCGGCCCTCAGTCAGAATAATTTTGGGGAAACCGAGCCTTCCTTTTTCATCGAGCGTCGTCACGCCGACCTGCCGTTCGTCCGTGCTAAGAGTGAAAACCTCGATTCGGCCATCGCCATCCCAATCGTCGGCGACCAGTTCACTTATGCCAGTCAAAGTGGCGAAAGTCTTCGGCGCTTCGAACGAGCCGTCTTCGAGTTGCAGCGACATGGCGAGCTGGCCGCTATCTGGTTCCGCGACGAGTAGGTCGGAACGTTGGTCGCTATTTAGATCGGCCCAAAGCGCGCCGCGCCGCGTCCGTGTCGTCTTCACCAGCGGCATCAACTGGAACTGGCCTTCTTTCCACGGCTCGGAAAGTTCTTCTGCCGGTTTCTGGCGAAAGTTTGAAATTTGCGAGCGCCCGGATTTCTGCGCGATCGTCACGATCTCGGTCCGGTTGTCGCCGTCCAGATCATCCGCCCAATAAGAACGAATCGGCGGCAGCGTAAAATGCATTTCCGGCCCAAGCCGGCCGGACGCATTTTGCAGCCGGAAACGAAACGGATGAAGGTTGTCCCAATTGACCAGCAGCAAGTCATCACGTTGATCGCCTTGGATATCGAGCACCTGGATCGACTTAACCGCGCCGATGTACGGAATCTTCTCCGCCTCAGCCAGCGTCCCGTCATTCTTCTGCGCCATGAAATAGATATGCGCGTCGGCGAGAAGTAGGAGATCGTTGCGTTTATCGGCGTTGAGGTCGCCAGTGACGAGTGCGTACGGATCAAGCGTGCCGTCCGTGATTGGCACCCGCTTGAGCACGCTCCATTTGTTGGTACCTTCGTTGTACTGAATAATCAGTTCACGAGGTTCGCCGTAGTAAGCAATGTCGGGTCGCTTGTCGTGGTTTAGGTCCGCCACGAGCAGCGAGGAAATTCGTTTCTCCGAGGCGATCGATTGAATCCTGAAACGCGCATCCGGCGGCAGTTCATTAATTTCCCGCTTGGCGCGGTCAGCAAGGAGCACCGGGTCGTTCGTTTTCCCCGTTTGGTTGAACAGGAGTGTGATCTTGGAACGGGCGTTGTTGACCACAATCAGGTCTTCCAGTCCGTCGCCGTCGATATCGGCGTGCTTGATCTGGGAGATTTGATTCTCGATCGGGAAGATCTCCGGGCCGGCGAAACCGAAGCGATTGGTAAGATCTTCAGCGGCGTAAGTGGAAAGCGCGACCGTGAGCGCGAAAGTAGCAGAGATGGATTTGACCATGTTCAAGGGATTAACGTTGCCGATTATGCGCGCGAATTCAATCCTGCTCTGCACCGTTCATATCAGGCGCGATGATGTTGCGCAAATGAGTTGACCCCGTGGACGTGTTTCGATTGCATTTTGCAAACAAAGAACACCTATGATCAAACTCACCCTTGCCGTCGTTTGCGCGACGGCCGCTACCATGATGGCTGCGGAATCCAGTCCAGAAAAGAATAAGAAGACAGACGCGAGCACCGCGAACGAGCTTTACGAAATGCGCGTCTACTATGCCACCGAAGGCAAGTTGGACGCGTTGCATGCCCGGTTCCGCGACCACACTGTGAAGTTATTCGAGAAGCACGGGATCAAGAACGTTGGCTACTTTGTGCCCGAGGGCGAAAACCCGGAACGGAAGCTGATCTACTTCATCAAACATAAAGACAAGGCGGCGCGCGGCGCTTCCTTCAAATCGTTCGGTGCGGATCCCGAATGGCAAAAGGCGGTCAAAGCTTCCGAAGCAAACGGTAAGCTCGTCGCGAAAATTGACGAAGTTTTTCTAACCACCACGGATTATTCGCCCACCCCGAAGATCGAGCAGAAGGGCGGACGCGTCTTTGAACTGCGGACATATACCACTCCAGAAGGAAAGCTCGAGAACCTGAACGCACGTTTCCGGAATCACACCTTAAAGCTCTTCGAGAAGCACGGAATGGAGAACGTGATTTACTGGACCAAAGCGCCCGACCAAAAAGATGCGAACACCACGCTCATTTACCTTCTAGCCCATAAAGACAAGGATGCCGCAAAGAAATCATTCGACGCCTTTCGCCAGGACCCGGCCTGGTTAAAAGCAAAAACCGAATCGGAAAAGGACGGCAGCTTGACGGTCCAGGGCGGAGTGAAATCCGAAATTCTCGTGCCGACGGATTATTCGCCGTTGAAGTGAGTTGAGTCGGGAGCTTCCTAAATGAGGCGCACCTTGACCGCTGCTTTCGTGACGATTGCAGCGGTCTATTTCTTTGTCAGAACGAACGCGGCAGAATTGAGTCTGCCGACGAGTGCGACGAATTCGGTCCAGGAGTGGGAGAATTATCGTGCGAAGGCTCTGGAGCGAATGCAGGAAGTCATGGGAGCGTTGCCGAAGCATGCTCGAACCGTTGATCTCCAGGCAAAGATCGTCGAGAAGGTGGATTGTGGCGAGTACGTCCGGCGTTTGATTACCTACGTGCCAGAGCCGGATTCCATCGTCCCGGCCTATCTGTTGATTCCAAAACGAGTAATCAATTCGAAAGAGAAATCGTACGCAGTCCTGGCATTTCATCAGACACGCCCGGAAGGACACAAAGTAGTAGTCGGGTTGGCCGGCGGGGAGTCCGATCATTATGGCGTCGAGTTGGTGAAACGCGGGTATATGTGCATCGCCCCTCCGTATCCGTTGCTGGCAGATTACGCGCCTGACTTGAAAGCGCTCGGTTATGCGAGCGGGACAATGAAGGCCATCTGGGACAACATGCGCGCGCTGGATTACCTGGAGACCCTGCCGTTCGTGCATAAAGGGAAATTCGCCGCGATCGGACATTCTCTAGGCGGTCACAACAGCCTCTACACTGCTGCGTTCGATGAACGTATCAAAGCGGTGGCAACCAGTTGCGGCTTCGATTCGTTCCGCGATTACATGGGTGGAAATATCAATGGCTGGACCAGCGAACGATACATGCCGCGGTTTTTAGATTACAAAGATGGTAATTACCCATTCGATTTCCATGATGTGCTGGCCGTAATTGCACCGCGCAGGATTTTTGTGAGCGCACCCATCGGAGATACGAACTTCAAATGGGAAAGCGTGGATGGCGTCGTGGCGGCAGCACGGCCGGTCTTCGAGTTATACGGCGCGGCAAAGAATATTCGCATTGAACATCCTGAAATCGGACATCTTTTCTCAAAACAAATGAGAGAAGCGGCCTATCGAATGATCGAGGAGACTTTGCCTTTGGATCGCTGAGGAGTGTGGCGCGAACTCTTAATCCCTACTCGGAATACGTCAGCGCGCCCGCCACTTGAATCCGAAGTAGAAGAGTGCGGCTACCAGCAGCACAGCGGCTGATTTATCCGGAAAGATTAAGGCGTGAACCGTTCCGGCTTCGACCGAGAGCGGTAGAAGGCTGAGCGCGGCAAGGAGAGTTACAGCGAACCTCACCATACTTCTTAAAAAGAGGGCACAGCTTGTTCGTCCGGAACAACTGAAACCGCACGGCGTTCAGCTCTGCGCAGAATGCGAATCATAACAACCACGTGTGTGGTGATGATGAGTGGAACGACCATCGTGGGCAGAAAGCTGAGCGGCAGTCGCGTCAGGGCGCTCATCGATTCGCGATCAACAAAAGAAATTCCAGCGGCAGTGGTGACGACGAGCAGGATGTCCGCAAGGCCCAGAGTATTCCAGAGAAAAACCGCTTTTGAGGATTTCAGCAGCGGCGGCAGTACCAGCAGCGCGAGCGCGCCGACCGCGACGATAATGTCGCCCCAACCCGCGGTGACCGCAAATCTTCCCGGCAATTCGCCGCGTTTGTGCAGAACGAGAAAATAAATACCCACAAACCGAATAAGGTGGAGGCCGACTAAAATCCGGAGATCGAGTTGATCCACCCAGGTGCGAAACGAACGCGACGTCCAGAAAGCGGTCAACAGTCCGGTCGTGAGCGCGATCAGCGTAATCTGCGCGGCCGGTCCGGGCAGCGTATACAGCAACTCCGTCTCGCCAATGAACAGCGCCACCAGGAACCAGCCAGCGCCCATCAACGTGAGCGCAATCGGGCAAAAAGGTTTTCCTTCGCGACAAATCATATTGTCGCGGAGATGATGCGGGAACGTTGCCGGCGCGAACTCCACATTCGCGATTCAGCGCGCGAAATTACCGGGCGAAAGAATTCCGACTGAAAACTCACCAGCTTTATGGCAGATTCGGCGCTGCGTCGTTCAGAAGGCAATCCCTTCTGTGTCCGGCGCCAAGTTAGTGCTTGATGCATACACGGAACATAGGAACGTCTGTCGCTCTGGTAAATGGAACCAAAGTAGTAAGGTGGCTACTCGTTCTATATTACTGCCTTTGTGCAACTTCCATCTGGGCTGCTGATGCACCGGAACCTCAGGATACACAGAACGGATCGCTGCCTGCGGGTGCTCTAACCGGCGCGGCTGCGATCATTCTCCTTTTCTATACCTGGTGGCTCCAAGCCCAGCACCGGCGCAAAATGGAGCAGGCGAACGAAGAGCTAAAGCGTGCCTTCGAAGCCTTGCGCGAAAGCGAAACAAAATTCCGGCTGCTCTTCGAACGC
This sequence comes from Verrucomicrobiia bacterium, assembly GCA_036383895.1. GTDB lineage: Bacteria > Verrucomicrobiota > Verrucomicrobiia > Limisphaerales > SXQI01 > DASVNK01. The sequence continues at coordinate 10,325 of DASVNK010000073.1, forward strand.
AGTGCCGACGCGATCCTGCTGATGGATCCCCAGAAAGGCACGAAATTCACCGACTGCAACGACGCCGCCGTGAAGCTCTTGGGTTACCGCACCAAGGACGAAGTCATCCGCCTCGAACCCGGCGGCATTTCAACCGAGCTCCAGCCGGATGGAAAACCTTCCGTTCAGAAGGCCCAGGAGGTGGTGCAGACCGCCATCAAGAACGGCAGCCATCGCTTCGAATGGCGCAACGTGCGCGCCGACGGGCGGACCATCACGACCGAAGTCGCCATGACCCCGGTGCAGATGGCCGCGCAGCCTTTGATCGTCACCATCGCGCGCGACATCACCGAACGGAAAGCCGCGGAAGAAGCCTTGCGCCAAAGCCAGCAGTTGCTCGCTTCCATCCTCGAGAATATTTCGGAAGCGGTTTACCGCAGCAGCCCGGAGCGTGGATTGATCTTCGCCAACAAGTCTTATCTCCGCATGTTCGGCTACGATTCGATCGAAGACCTCCGCACCGTTCCGCGCGAGAACTTGTATGCGAATCCGGCCGATCGGAAAAGATTGCTGGATCAACTGGAACGGACCGGCGCCTTCATCAGCCAGGAACTTCTGTACAAGCGCAAGGACGGAACGACTTTCTGGGGCTGGGCCAGCAGCATGGCGGTCTATCTTCCCGGCACGCAGATGATCGATTACCACGTCGGCGCTATCACCGACATCACCGCGCGCAAAACCGCTCAGGATCAGGTTCGCCAGCTCAATCAGGACCTCGAAAAACGCATCGCGGAACGCACCGTCGAGTTGCGCGCCAGTGAAGCGCGAATGCGCACCATGGTCGAGCACGCGCCCGAGGCCATCGTCGTCTTCAACGCAAAGAACGGAAAATTCACCGAGGCGAACGAAAACGCGACGAAGCTTTATGGGCGTAGCCGCGAGGAATTGTTGGCGATGGGTCCAACCGAAGTCAGCCCCGAATTTCAGCCCGATGGAATGCGTTCGGAACGCGCTGCTGAGGATCGGATCCGCCAGGCCCTCGGCGGCGAAGTGCCGGTCTTTGAATGGACGCATATTCGTCCGGACGGAAAGCTCATCCCATGCGAAATCCGTTTAGTCCGCTTGCCGGGCGGTCCGGACGAAATGCTGATACGCGCCAGCATCATCGATACATCCGAACGCCGCCGCAAAGAAAAGATCCAGCAGGCGACCTATCAGATTTCCGAAGCGGTCCACACCGCCGACGACTTAAAGAGCCTCTATCAACGCCTCCACTCAATCATCAAAACGATGATGCCTGCGGATAACTTTTATTTGGTCATGCATCATCCCGAGACGGGGCTCTTTCATTTCGACTATCACGTGGACCAAATGGACCCCCCCCCTGCCCCGCGCGTGCTGGCTACCGGGTTAAACTCCTACGTTATTCGAACGGGCCGTGCATTGCTGGCCTCTCGCGATTCGATGTTGAATCCGCAGAGCGAGTGGAAGATCGCCGGTGGAACACCATCGGCAGTGTGGCTCGGCGTTCCCCTCACTCTCCGCGGACGCCATCTCGGGGTCATGGCAGTGCAGGATTACTTCAACGAGACCGCCTACGGTGAGGAAGAAAAACAAATCCTCATGTTCGTCGCCGGCCAGGTCGCTTCCGCCATCGCGCGCAAACGCGCCGAACAAGCGTTGCGCGAATCCGAGGAGAAACATCGCGCGCTCTTTGAAGCAACCAGCCAGGGCGTCATGCTGCACGACGAACATCAATTCCTCGAAATCAACCCCGCCGCCTTGCGCATCCTCGGCTACGACCGCGCCGACCAAATCATCGGCAAACATCCCGCCGCCACTTCCGCGCCTACCCAGCCGAATGGCGAATCATCCGAAGCACTCGCCAGAAAATATATCGCCGAATGTATGGACAAAGGCACCGCGCATTTCGAGTGGCTCGCGCTAACTCCAAACGGCAAAAGCGTTCCAATCGAGGTGCTCCTCACACGCATTCAAATGAGTGGCAAACCGCTCATCCAGGCCGTCATCCTCGACATCACCGAACGCAAAGAAACCGAAGCCGAGTTGCTCAAATCGCTCGCCCGCGAAAAGGAACTAAGCGCTCTCAAAAGTAATTTCGTTTCGATGGTGTCGCACGAGTTTCGCACTCCGCTCGGAATCATCATGTCCTCCTCCGACATCCTCGAATCTTACTTCGACGAACTCGGTCGCGAGCAGCGCGCGGAGCAATTGGAATCGATCAAGAAAAACACCCGCCGCATGGCCGACCTCATGGAGGAAGTTCTGCTCCTAAGTCGTGTCGAAGCCGGCCGCCTCAGCCTCGATGCGCAACCGATCGATCTTCGAACCTTCAGCCGCCGCCTCGTCGATGAAGTTCTCTCCGCCACCCACCGGCGTTGCCCTATTGAACTCACCGTCGACGGTTCTGATGACGAAACCTACGCGGATGAACGCTTGTTGCGGCACATCCTCAACAACCTCCTCAGCAACGCGGTCAAATATTCCCCGGAAGGCGTGGCCGTCCAATTCAACATGCAGCGGCTGGCCACCGGCGTGCGTTTCGAAGTCATCGATCATGGCATCGGCATTCCCGAGCAGGACCAGAAATGGCTTTTCAACGCCTTCCAGCGAGGCCGCAACGTCGGCCAGATTCCCGGCACCGGTCTCGGCCTGGTCATCGTGAAGCGCTGTGTCGAACTCCATCGCGGCACCATCCAGGTCGAGAGCGCCGTCGGGCGTGGCACCAAAGTGGGGGTGGAAGTCCCAGTCGCTTTGGCTACTCTCGCGCCCAGGTCGAGCCAGACGCTCGCATTGAAAGCTTGATCTCCGCCCACGGGCGTCGCACCATTTCAGCGATCTCGAGGGCCAGCTATATGAAGAAAATCCTTGTCATCGAAGACGAACCCGAAATGCGCCGCAACCTCGCGACGATCCTTAAACTCGAGAAGTTCGACGTCGTCCAGGCCGAGAACGGCCGCCTGGGCGTCGAAACAGCCCGCAAGGAAGCGCCGGACGTCATCCTCTGCGACGTCATGATGCCCGAGATGGATGGCTACGCAGTCCTGCAAGCCCTCCGCCAGGATTCCAAGACCATCGCCACCCCATTCATTTTTCTTACCGCCAAAGGCGAAAAACAGGATCTCCGTTCCGGCATGAACCTCGGGGCCGACGATTACCTCACAAAGCCAGTCGCCAAGCAGGAACTCCTCAACGCCATCTCCGCCCGCCTCAAACGCAGCGAACAGCAACTTGCCAGCGGCAGCCTCACGCCCAATTTCGATTCCCCCGAACCACTCCTCTCTCTCGGCCTCACCCCGCGCGTCGCCGAAGTCCTTCTCTGGGTCGCCCAGGGCAAAACCAACGCTGACATCGCCACCATCCTCGGTATCAGCGAATGGACCGTGAAGAAGCACGTCCTCGAAATCTTCGATAAATTGAACGTCGAAACCCGCACCGCCGCCGGCCTCCGCGCCATCGAAGTCCTCGCCTCCCGCCGCGAGGCGCGCGCTTAAGTCAGCCGCTTCAATATTGTTTCCAGGCCGCCTTCGTCAGGTTCGATTTCGATTCGTCCGCCGAGACTTTTTTGGCGCGCTTTCGGCGCTTGTTCCGAAGCGCTCGCCGCCGGCACTCGCGCGACGGTGGTGCCTTTCCTCGGCGCAATCTCATCCGCCATTTGATCTTGCTGGTCCTTCGGCGGCACGTACCAGTCCCGATGATTTGCCATCCAACTGCGATACCGCGCGAAGGTCCACATGCCGTGATCAGCGCCAGTCTCGATCACCGAGTTGATCTGATAGAATTCCGAGCGGCGAATGAAATTCTTCACCGCATTCGTCGGCCTCAGCACTTCGCACTCCGGTAGGCGTATCCCGAGCTGCGGATCGTAACGCAAACGCTGGCAAATCACCGCCGCCAGGCAATCCGCAAGCTGCGCAGCAACGGAATTCTGAATTTCAGATGGAAAAGCCGACACTAGTCGCTGCAACGCTTCGATTGCGCTCGAGGAGTGAATCGTGCCAAACACCAGATGACCGGTTTCCGAAGCGTTCAACGTCAGCCTCATCGTTTCCGGATCGCGCATTTCCCCGACCATCAATACGTCCGGGTCTTCCCGCATCGCATCAAGCAACGCCTGTTCAAAGCTCGGCGTATCCCGGCCCACCTCCCGCTGCCGGATGAACGACTTGATCGGCTTAAACTGATATTCGACCGGTTGTTCAATCGTGACGATGTGCCGCGCGTCAGATTGATTGATTTCCTGGATCAACGCCGCCAGCGTGGATGATTTGCCGCTGCCGGTCGGGCCACTCACGAGGATCAGTCCATGGGGATTCGCGACCAACTTCTTCAAATCGGGGTGCAGATTGAGCCGCTCCACCGTCGCTTGAAATGTGGACAGAAGCCGAATCGCCATTCCGGTGCCGCGTGAAGTTTGAAGCACGTTGATGCGCAAACGCACTCCTTCCACCGTTCGGGCCAAGTCGAAAGATCCGCGCTGCTCAAACTCCGGCCACGACCCGTCACCAATGATATCCATGGCCATCGCGGTGAGATCGTCGCGAGAAATCGGTTCGCCCGCAGTTTGCAAATGCGACGAAATTCGAAACGCTGGTGGAAAATCGGGCTCGAGATGAATGTCACTGGCGCGGCGATCACGCGCGGCTGCAACAATGGCGTTGAGCTTCATTGGGTCTATTCATTTAGTTCAACACTCGCTGTCCGTTTTGGTTGCGCTGCCCGCCTCCAAATTACGCACCCATTTCCGCGCCGCGAACCAATGCGTTGGCAGCACAAACGCGATCAGCAATCCGGCGAGCAAATGCAGCGTAAACCAAAAATGCCGCCGCGCATCGTCATAATATAACCCCACCCCCGTCGCGATTAGCACGATCATCATCGCCGTCATCGTCCCGCCCGATTTCCGATTGGCCTTCATCCGCCAACCCCCGCGCACATGCGCGAACCACAAATACCCGAACACCGCACTGATCGCCGGATTCAAAAGCCCATGCACCGTCTGGCACGCTGAAGTCCACCGTGGCAGCTCCATCTCCGGATTCTCCGCCATCTTCTCCCGCTGCTCATGCACATACCAAAGCCCAATCCCGCTTAAAAAACTGAGACCCAACAGAACAACAAGCAGAACAATAGTGAACCTGGTAAGCTGCGTGGGCCGATTAGCCATCCCCTGATCCCCAGAAAATCTACGGGCACTTATTCTTGCAAGTGCCCGCCTTCTTCAACTCCTCGCACGTCGCTGTGATCTGCAACTTCTGCGCCTTAAACGCGAACCCGAGCTTCTGCGTAATCTCGCTCTCGATCTTCTCGATCTTCTCGCTCTCAAACTCCACAATCCGCTCGCAGTCGTTGCAGATGATATGATTGTGATTCGGATGCTCCGCGTAATTCGGATCGTAGAACTTATAGTCCTTCCCGAAATCCATCTCCCGCACCAACCCGCTCTCCGTTAACAGAGGCAACGTCCTATACACCGTCGCCCGCGAAACCGTCGGGTCCTTCGCCCGCGACCACTCCAGCAACTGCTCCGCCGTGAAATGCTCTTCCGTCGCAAACACCGTGTCGACAATAGCCTGCCGCTGCGTCGTAATACGCAGATTCTTCGTCGCGAGGAAGCTCATGAACTTCTCCTTCGCGCTTTGCTTTTCAGCGGCCGGCATGTTTTTCAGTCTATTCCCCGAGGGGTAAAAGTCAAAGGAACTTAACCCGCCACTGAAACCTGACTAGGTCTGCCTAATCGCAAAAATTGTTTCCTCTCGGCACCCGTCAGGCTAACTTCCGCCCATGAAAACACTGGTCTGTCTCAGCCTCACCGCACTCCTCAGTTTCTCCTCGCTCGCTGACGATTGGCCCCAATGGCGCGGCCCGCAACGCAACGGCATTTCCAAAGAAACCGGCTGGGCGCAGCAATGGCCGGACGACGGCGCCAAAATCGCCTGGAAAGCCAACGTCGGCCTCGGCTATTCCAGCTTCGTCGTTGCGGATGGCCGCGCTTACACCGTCGGTAATGCCAACAACAAAGACACCGTCTTCTGCTTCAACGCGGACACCGGAAAAGAAATCTGGAAGCACAGTTACGCCGCCGATCTCGGCCCGAAATATTTCCAGGGCGGTACCACCGGCACCCCCACCATCGACGGCGACAAACTCTACTGGATCAGCCGCTGGGGCGACCTCTTCTGCTTTGAAGCCGCCACCGGCAAAATCACCTGGGAGAAAAACATCCAGAAAGAAGCCGGCCTGAAAGTTCCCGACTGGGGCTTCACGGGCGCCCCTTACGTTCACAAGAACCTTCTCGTTCTGAACGTCGGCGGCGCCGGAATGGCCGTCGAAAAGACCACCGGTAAAATCGTCTGGAAATCCGCTGCTGATCAAGATCCCGGCTACTCCACACCCGTTCCCATTCCGGGCACCGACCTCGTCGTCTTCGGCAATCGCGAACATTACCTCGCACTCAATCCCGAGACCGGCAAAGAAGCCTGGCGCGTCAAATGGCCCACCCAATACGGTGTCAACGCCGCTGACCCCATCATTCACGAAAACAAAATGTTCATCTCCTCCGGCTACGGCACCGGCGCCGCCCTCTTCGACCTCACCCAAAATCCGCCCAAACAAATCTGGAAAAACAAAAACCTCCGCACCCAGATGAACGCCGCCGTCCTTCACGAAGGCCACCTCTACGGCGTCGATGGCGACACCACCGAAAAAGCCCGCCTCAAATGCCTCGACTTCGCCACCGGCCAGGAAAAATGGAGCGAACCCAACATCGGTAGCGGCGGCCTCGTCCTCTCCGACGGCAAACTCATCCTCCTCAGCGCCCAAGGCGAACTCATGATCGTCCCCGCCTCACCCGACGCATTCAAAGCCATGGCCCGCGCCCAAATCCTCGGCGGCACCTCGTGGACCGCCCCCGTCCTCGCCAACGGCCGCGTCTACCTCCGCAACTCCCGCGGCGACATCGCCTGCGTCGACCTCCGCAAATCCAACGTCGCCAAAAAATGACTGTCCGGGACGCCTCTACGTAACAGCAAGCGCCAACTCAGCGATGGTGCACGGCCCGCAGCGTGGAGCGCCAGTTTGAACTGGTGGCGCGAGGCTCCTGCAAGGTTCTCGTTGTGAACGAGTGCATTGCCCATTGCTAAAATTCGTAATTCGTAATTCGTAATTCATAATTAGCATGCCCCCCACCGCCTCCCGCCTCTCCATCTTCACCGAATCCGTCATTCGCGGCATGACCCGCCTTGCCAACGCCCACGGCGCCATCAATCTGGCCCAAGGCTTTCCCGACTTCGATCCACCCGAAGAACTCCTCGCCGCTCTCGAGCGCGCCATCCGCGGCCCGCACCATCAATACGCTGTCACGTGGGGCGCGCCCCGTTTCCGCGAAGCCCTCGCCCGCAAGATCCATCACTTCACCGGCCTCGATATTCATCCCGAAAAACACCTCGTCGTCACTTGCGGCAGCACCGAAGCCATGATGGTCGCCATGATGACAGCCTGTAACCCCGGCGACAAAGTCATCATCTTCTCACCCTTCTACGAAAACTACACCGCCGACGCCATCCTCTCCGGTGCCGAACCCATTTACGTCTCTCTCGAACCGCCGCACTTCAATTACAACCCCGAAACCCTTGCGCGCGCCTTCGCCCAAAAACCCAAGGCCATCATCCTCTGCAACCCCTCCAACCCCTGCGGCAAAGTCTTCACCCGCGACGAACTCCTCCACATCGCGGCCCTCGCCGAACACCATGACACCTTCGTCATTACCGACGAACCCTACGAACACATCGTTTACGCCCCACGCCAGCACATCACCTTCGCCAGCCTTCCGGGCATGTTCGAGCGCACCATCACCTGCAACTCACTCTCCAAGACCTATTCCATCACCGGCTGGCGCCTCGGCTACGTCATGGCCTCTGAACCCGTCATCATCGCCGCCCGCAAAGTCCACGACTTTCTCACCGTCGGCGCCGCCGCCCCTCTCCAGGAAGCCGCCATCGCCGGCCTCGAACTCCCCGACACCTACTACCAACAATTCCTCCAAGGCTACGCCACCAAACGCGACCTCTTCCTCAACCTCCTCCGACGCGCCGGCCTCCCCTTCTACGAACCCCAAGGCGCCTACTACGTCCTGGTCGACATCTCCTCCCTCAACTTCCCCACCGACACCCAGGCCGCCGAGTGGCTCGTCAAAGAAATCGGCGTTGCGGGAGTACCAGGATCTACTTTTTTTCGTGAGCCCGTAAATCGCTACATCCGCTTTCACTTTGCCAAAAAAGAATCAACTCTCCAAGCCGTCGGCGAACGCTTGGCCCAACTGAACTCAAAACTAAAAAACTAAGCAAGGACTCGAGATTTCCGCTGAAATCGTGAGTGGAAATTTGAGGAAATTGGCTTCCCAAGCCTGCCACGAGTTTGTTGCCCCGCGAGAGACGTTCGCTTCGCGAATCGTGATGTGGAAATGGCGGGGCTTTTCGAGTGAAACGGGAAGCGAAATTGCGGCGACGAGAGTTCGCTCGGGCGAGGCACCCGAACGGGACAGCCGAGGCGGCCGTCCCACCCCAAGCGGCGGCATCGCCGCTGCGATGATGCTCCCGGAATAATTAGGCAATGTGTTTTTTTGTAGACTACTGTGTTTTTGCCTTGGCTTGGTTTCGCACGAAAGTTCAATAGTGAATGAGGGCGAAAAGGGTCGTTGCAGGTACTTACGTCGGAAATGTAGACTTCCGAGGAGCGGTCCAGGTAAATTCGTGTACTTCAGAAAAGCCGCGAAAACCCGCTTTTTCAGGTACTTACGTAAGTGAATTTGCGTAATAGGCGATAAATCAGGAGGGAGCGGTGTTGCTGATAGTTTAAGGTTCCAGGTTGAAGGTTGGAGGTTAAAATAGGGTGGGTTGGGTCAGGACATAGGTAACACATTTGGTCCAGGACATAGGTAACACTTGGACGGTTTGGGGTGACGCCTTTCTTGGCTGTTTTGGAGTCTTGTGGGCAAGCGCGGTCTGCAATGGGGTAGAG
>DASVNK010000074.1:0-87501 GCA_036383895.1 Verrucomicrobiia bacterium
CTCTACCCCATTGCAGACCGCGCTTGCCCACAAGACTCCAAAACAGCCAAGAAAGGCGTCACCCCAAACCGTCCAAGTGTTACCTATGTCCTGGACCAAATGTGTTACCTATGTCCTGACCCAACCCCATTAAGTTTCAACCTTCAACCTGGAACCTTTAACCACCATCAACCTCGTTCCCTTCCGATTTATCGCTTATTATCCCAAATTCTTCGACGTAAGTACCTGAAAAAGCGGCTTTTCGCGACTTTTCTGAGGTACACGAATTTGCGTGCGCGGAACCTTTGGAGTCTACCTTTCCGTCGTAAGTACCTGCAACGACCCTTTTTGCCCTCATTTGCTATTAAACCTCCTTGCAAATCCAGGCCAACGCAAAAACACAGCAGTCTACAAAAAAACACATTGCCTAATCATTCCGATATCATCGGCCCACGGCATTATTTAACCGCACTAACTCTGAATTTGACACCCCCCGCAATCGTCACCTACACAAGAGTATCCATTTATGAATGAGACCCCGAACAACTCGGCGACTTCCCGTCGCGAATTCCTGAAGACCAGCGGTCAACTCGCTGCGGCGACCGCTCTGGCTGGCATTTCCCTCCCTCATGTCCACGCCCAGGGCAGCGATACGATCCAGATCGCTCTCGTCGGCTGCGGCGGTCGCGGCGGCGGCGCGGCCCAAAACGCCCTCGGCACCAGCAAAGGCGCGGTCAAACTCGTCGCCATGGCCGACGTTTTCGAGAACCGCCTCAGTGGCGCTTTCAACGCTCTCCAACGCAGTAAGCTCGCCGAGAAAGTGGATGTCTCAAACGACCGCAAGTACATCGGCTTCGATGCCTACAAAGCCGCGATGGATACGCTCAAGCCCGGCGACGTCGTCATCTTAACAACCCCACCAGCCTTCCGTTGGCCGCACTTCACCTATGCGATCGAAAAAGGCCTCAACGTTTTCATGGAAAAGCCCGTCACCGTCGACGGCCCCACCTCGCGCCGCATGTTTGAACTCGGCAAAAAAGCTTCCGCGAAAAATCTCAAGGTCGGCGTCGGCCTCATGAGCCGCCACAGCCGCGCGATGCAGGAACTCCACAAACGCATTCAGGACGGCGAAATCGGCGAAGTGAACATGATGCGCGGCTACCGCATGCACGGTCCGGTCGGTTCCGCTTTCTCGACGAAATTCAACGGCGAAGGTAGCGAACTCATGTGGCAGATCCGTCGTTTCCACAGCTTCCTCTGGGCCAGCGGCGGTTGCTTCAGCGACTTCCTCATCCATCACATCGATCATCTCTGCTGGATGAAAAACGCCTGGCCGGTCAAAGCCCAGGCCCTCGGCGGCCGCCATAACAAAGTCGCGGCCGATGGCAGCCCCTACGTTGACCAAAACTTCGATGTCTATGCTGTCGAATACGTCTTCGAAGATGGCGCCCGTTTCCTCATGGATGGCCGCTGCATCAACGGCTGCAACGACATTTACTCCAGCTACGTGCACGGTTCCAAAGGCATGGCCATCGCTTCGAAATCGAGCGATTGCGGTTTGCCCTCCAGCATCCACAAAGGCCAGAACCCGACCCGCGGAAACCAGACCTGGGTCTCCGAAGTTCCCGAAGATCAGAAAGACCCATACCTCAACGAGTGGAACGACCTCATGGAAGCGATCCGCAATGACAAGCCGTACAACGAAACGCAATACGGTGTGGAAGCCAGCCTCGTCACTTCCATGGGCCGCATGGCTGCCCACACCGGACAGGAGATCACCTACGAGCAAATCCTGAACTCCGAGCACGAATTCGCTCCGAACGTCGACAAACTCACACCGGACTCCGAAGCCCCGGTCAAAGCTGACAAAGACGGCCGCTACCCGCAGCCGCACCCCGGCCAAAACAAAGACCGCGAATACGCCACCGAAATCGCCGCCTAGCGTGGTAGCGCGGCCGTCCCGGCTGCGGGTTTTGGCACCGTCTCGGTGCCAGAATTACGCCGCGACGCGGATCTGAATTACGAAAAGGGGATGTCGCTTCCAGCACATCCCCTTTCTGCTTAACTAGAGTCGTGCCCGAGCCCCAGGCCCAACCCCATCGCCAGCCCGCCAGGCGCATCGTGAACATCTCCGTTCGCGAAGTCGTCGAGTTCGTCCTCCGCACCGGCGGCCTCGCTGGCAATGGCCAATTCGCCGGCCCTACCCGCGCCCTCGAAGGCACCCGCGCCCACATCAAACTCCAGAAGTCGCGCCCCGCCGATTACCAAAGCGAAGTCGCCGTCACCCGCGAAATAGACGCCGGCGATTTTATCCTGAAACTACGCGGCCGCATCGACGGCCTGCGCGAAGTCGGCGGCATTCTCCACATCGAGGAAATCAAAACCGTCCGCACCCTCACCGATTCTCCCGCCGATCCCGTCCACCTCGGCCAGGCCAAACTCTACGCCGCCCTCTACAGCACAGACCGCAACTTCACCGCCGCCGAAATCCAGATCACCTACCTCGAACTCGGAACAATGCGCACCCGCGAGATCACCGAGCACTGCGCGATGCCCAATCTCCGCTCCTTCTTCGATACCGTGCTCGGCGAATACCTCGATTTCCTCCGCGCTCACCACGCCTGGATGCGCACCCGCGACCAATCCATTTCCGAAGCAAACTTCCCCTTCCGCACCTACCGCGCCGGCCAGCGTTCTCTCGCTGTCGCCGTCTACCGGACCATCAAATCCGGCGGCAAACTCTTTGCCGAAGCACCCACCGGCATCGGCAAAACGATCTCCGTTCTTTTCCCCGCAATCAAAGCGATGGGGCAGGGGAGCGTCGAAAAGATATTCTACACCACCGCCAAAACTGTCGGCCGCACCGTCGCCGAAAAAGCCCTCGAAGACCTCCGCACCCGCGGATTGCGCCTGCGCAGCGTCACTCTCACCGCAAAAGAAAAGATCTGCTTCAACGACGGCAAACCCTGCGATCTTACCACGTGCCCGTTCGCCATCGTATACTACGACCGCATCAAAGCGGCGCTGCAAGACGCGTTTGCATGCGACACCTTCACCCGCGAACAAATCGAAGCACTCGCCCGCAAACACCAGGTCTGTCCTTTCGAACTCTCCCTCGATCTCTCCGTTTGGGCCGACGCCGTCATCTGCGACTACAATTACGTCTTCGATCCCAGCGTCTCTCTCAAGCGCTTCTTCGGTGACGAAAAGCGCGACTTCGCAATCCTCATCGACGAAGCCCACAACCTCGTCGATCGCGCCCGCGAAATGTTCTCCGCCGAACTCCGACGCGGCGAAGTCACCGCCCTGCGCGATGAACTCGATACTGAACTGCCCGCTTGCGCCAAACTGCTTAAGAGAATCCACGCGCAATTCGCCGCCTTCCGCACCCTGGAGGGAACCACCGCACGTGGCGAATCGTTCGTTAACGCATCCCATCCGCCGAAGCTCACGAAAGTCCTAAAAGATTTCTGCGCCGAAGCCGAATCGTGGCTCGCTCGCAATGAACCCGCTGGGTTCAAAGAAAGCTTGCTCGACTTCTACTTCAAGGCGCTCGCTTTCGTCCGTACGGACGAATTGTACGACGAGCGCTACTCCACCACCTACGAACCCCACGCGCAGAAGCTCAAGCTATTCTGCGTCGACCCTTCCAAGTCCATTCGCGACTCTTTGGCGCGCGTCGGCGCCTCCGTTTTCTTTTCTGCCACGCTCAATCCCATCGATTATTTCCGAGAGTCTCTCGGCGGCAACATGACCGATGTTGCGCTCAAACTCGCGTCTCCATTCCCGCGCGAAAATCTCCTGCTCCTCGTGCAGGACCGCATTGCCACGAACTTCCGCGCCCGCACCGAAACCTGCGGCGCCGTTGCCGAAGCCATTGCCGCGGCTGTTCGCGCTAAACCGGGCAACTACCTCGTCTTCTTTCCTTCTTACGAATACATGACCCGTGTTCTCGAGGCGTTCTCCACGCGATATCCGGACATCACTTCCGTTACTCAGAAAACGGGGATGTCCGAATCCGAGCGCGAAGAATTCCTTAGCCTGTTCAACTCGCCCGCGGAACAGACCCTTGTCGCCTTCGCAGTGCTCGGCGGAATTTTCGGGGAAGGAATCGACCTCGTCGGGGACCGTTTGATTGGGGTAATCGTGATCGGCATCGGCCTTCCGCAAATCTGCCTCGAACGCGACCTCATCCGCGAGTACTGGCAAAACGCCGGGCGCTCTGGATTCGATTACGCATATACCTTCCCCGGCATGAACCGAGTCCTTCAGGCCGTTGGGCGCTTAATCCGCACGGAAACTGACCGCGGCACTGTTCTGTTGATCGATGACCGGTTCGTACGGCCAGCCCAGCGCAAGCTCTTCCCCGTATGGTGGGAAACTCGCATAGTCCGAACGGATAGAAAGATTCAGGACCTTTCTGAAGCCTTCTGGAATTCCGCAGAGAACAGCATCCCTGAAAACCTTGAAGCAGCTACGCCTGAATGTTGTAAGCCTTGATCTTGTTGTAGAGCGTCTGCCGGCCGATACCTAAACGCTTGGCCGTCTCAAGCTTGTTGCCGTTCGTTTCCTTCAACATCTGCACGATCGTTTGGCGTTCCATACCCTCCAGCAACGTCAGCGAAGTTCCGCCGTTTTCTTCCGCCTCGTCCACGGGCGCAGGTTGCGCCATCGAAAGATCACCCACATCGATCGTCGTCCCGTCGCTCATCAACACCGCGCGTTGAATCTCATTCTGCAGTTGCCGAACGTTCCCCGGCCAATCAAATCCACGCAGTTTATCCTGCGCCGCGGGCGTAAAGCCTGTGATTGTCCTTCCGGCCTGGGAGGCGAACCGTTTCAAAAAGCTGGTAGCCAACGGAACGATATCCTCCTGTCGCTCCCGCAACGGCGGGAGATTCAGCGACATTACGCTGATACGATAGTAAAGATCCTCGCGCAATTTTCCGGAGCGAATTGCCACTTCTACTTCCAAGTTCGTCGATGCGAGAATCCGCACATCTACCTTAAAACTCTGCCTTCCACCCACCGGTCGATATTCCCGCTCCTGCAAAACGCGCAGCAATTTCGTCTGCGTATCCACTGGCATTTCCGCCAATTCATCCAACAACAAAGTCCCGCCATCAGCCTGCCGAAACAATCCTTCGCGATCCGCCTGCGCTCCCGTGAACGCGCCCTTCACGGAACCGAACAACTCGCTTTCAATCAATTCCCGTGGCAACGCCGCACAATTGATCTTCACAAACGGCCCCTTCGATCGCGGACTCAGTTGATGAATCAGATCGGCAATGACCTCTTTGCCCGTGCCACTTTCTCCCGTGATTAAAACTGAGACGTCACTCGGCGCAACCCGCTCCACATTGCGGACAATCGATTTCATCGCCGCGCTTTGGAAAATGGGCGAACCGCCCCCGCTCATCGTCGCAAGCGCCTGCCGCAATGAACTCGTTTCCTCCGTCAGAACTTTATGCTCGATGGCTCGCTCGATGCACAAAAGAAGTGATTTCGGATCAAACGGCTTTTGCTGAAAATCGTATGCGCCAGCTTTAATGGCCGAAACCGCCGCGTCTAACGTCGCGTGCCCCGTGAGCATAATGACCTCGGTGTTCGGCCACTGCTTCTTAACCAAGGGGATTAATTCCAACCCATCGCCATCCGGTAATTTTTGATCGAGACAAACAATATCCGGTTGCGGCCCTAAGAAACTTTCCCGCAACCCCGCCGCGTCCGGCGCTTCCTGAACTTCGTATCCTTCTCTCTCGAGCAGCGTGCGCAAGAGCACGCGTATCGCGCTCTCATCATCCACGATCAACAAACGTTGCTTCATCAACCTCTTCCCTGGCTCGGTTGATCACGCACGCTTCCGTAAAGCTGCGGAACAACTCCTCGTACTCCGGATACCCCCTCGTCAGGCGTTCCGGATGAAACTGCACCGCCAGCAGATAAGGCATTAGCCCCGCGTCTTCCGGCCGAAGCTCTAACACTTCGATCACACCGTCTGGCGCGCGCCCCGTCACCCGCAAGGGTTTGGCGACCTTATCCACCGCCTGGTGGTGAGAGCTATTTACCTCAATTTCTGATTTTCCGAATACCCGGCGAATCAGGGAGTCGTCCTCAAGAATTACCCGATGCACCACCCGGTCTTTCTGTTTCAACCGGCTGTGGTTGATGTCAGTCGTCACTTGGGAGGGAATATCCACGAACAACGTGCCGCCCAACGTGATGTTCAATATCTGGTGCCCGCGACAAATCGCCAGCAACGGCTTCTGCTGCGCGAACGCCTCCTTAACAATCAGCGTCTCCAACAAATCGCGCACCGCATCGTTGCGCCCCACGGTCTTGCGCAACTTCGCCGGCACATCAGGCCAATAAAGCTCCGGCTGAATATCATCCCCGCCGGTGATTATCACCCCGTCGCACCGCCGCACATATTCCGCCACAACCTTCTGCGATGGCGCGCACGGCACCACCACCGGCAGACCGCCAGCATGTGTGATGCAATCCAAATACGTCTCCGAAAGCGAAATGGAATAATCGTAGAACTCCACGCCCTTTTCTTCCGTGCTGGGCGTTACGAGGATCAATGGTGCAGTCTGCATCGGTTTAAATCTCCGCTTCGGGGTAAGTTTCGCGAATCAATCGACGCACCCGCTGCTCTTCCTCCGGTCGCAACAATCGCCGCTGAATCCGTCGCTTCACGCAATCCAGCAACTCGATGTAATCCTCCAATAACGGACGTTCCAGAGGCTGCCATTCGTCATAACGCTTCTCGCGTTCGAAGAATTTCCATTCCTGCCCCACGCAATGCACGTAAACTTCGCGCTTTACGCCGTCCTCACTCTTCGACTTCCAACTGATTTCCGCCTTCGCCATCTTAAATTTCTTCCTTGTCTTGTTCCAACTCCGGCAACAGCACACTCGCCACCGCGAACGCCGCGATCCCTTCCTCCCGCCCGACAAACCCTAGATGTTCGTTCGTCGTCGCCTTCACTCCGATTTTCTGGAACGGAATCCCTAACGCCGCCGCGATATGCTCCTTCATCTTGTCCACATACGGCCCCACCTTCGGCGCCTGCGCGATGATCGTCGCATCGATATTCACGATTCTCCCATCCTGAAATTTAACCTGCTGCCCGGCCTCGTGCAAAAACAGCTTGCTCCCCGCATTCTTCCAGCGCGGATCGGTGTTCGGAAAAAAACTGCCAATATCCTTCAATCCGATCGCGCCAAGCACTGCATCCGTTATCGCGTGCAGCAAGACATCCGCATCCGAATGTCCATCGAGCCCCTTCTCAAACGGAATCTCCACCCCGCCCAAGATGCACTTCCGCCCCTCCACCAGGCGATGCACGTCATACCCAATCCCCACATGCGTTACATAAAGCATGCGCCCACTATCGCCTCGAACTCCGCCTCCGCGCCACGCGAAAAATCATTCTTCCGCGCTGCGAGAGCCCCCAAAAAAAGAAAGCCGCCCCTAACTCTGGAAAAGGAGCGGCTTCCGTAAATCCCAGCTCCACCCGGAGCGGGCCACGCGAGCCTATGGGAATTCAGATCAATTGGGAAGCACCCCCGAAAAACGACCGAAATGACGCGCTCCACGGGAAAATGCACGAGCAACTCTATTACGCCGCTCTTCGGGCGCGGCCATGCGACCACTTCCTCAGTTCCTGAAGTTGCTCCTCCATCGTGCGCGATAATGGAACAGTTTGGCGCAGCCCGGAGAAGAGATGATTCTCCTTTAAATCGCTGTTTTCGTAAAAAGCTTCGTAAAGTGCGCTGTTGATCACTTCTTCAATTTCGGCTCCGCTTAAACCCTCGCTCGCAGCAGCCAGTTCTCCAAGCGGAAACGCCTCTGGATCGCGTCCGCGCCGTCTCAGGTGGATCGCGAAAATGGCTTCACGCTCCGCCACATCAGGAAGGTCAACGAAGAAGATTTCGTCGAGCCGCCCTTTTCGAAGCAATTCTGGCGGCAGGTTGCTGATGTCGTTCGCCGTCGCCATGACAAAGACCGGCGCACTTTTTTCGCTCAACCAGGTCAGAAATGTTCCGAGCACGCGCGCGCTCGTTCCGGAATCGCCAGCGTGGTTGGAAGCGCCGGCAAATGCTTTATCAATCTCATCCACCCACAAAATCGCCGGCGCCACCGATTCAGCCACTTGGATCGCGCGCCGAATATTATCTTCCGAAGACCCGACAAAACTGCCGAACATCTTTCCAATGTCGAAGCGCAATAGTGGAACTTCCCAAAGGCTCGCCACTGCTTTCGCGCAAAGGCTCTTGCCGCATCCTTGCACGCCCAGCAGCAGAACTCCGCGCGGCGCGGAAAGCCCAAACTCCCGCGCGGCGGGACTGAATGCTAAAGCGCGTTTCTGCAGCCAATCCTTCAGACTGGCGAGCCCGCCAACCTCCTCGAAACTCTCGCTCGTATCGTAATACTCGAGTAACCCATTTTTCCGAACGAGTTGCCGTTTCTCCTCGAGCACCTCGGGCACTTCCTCGCCAGTGAGTCGCTCTTTACGCACGAGAATACGCGCGAAAACATTCTCCGCCTCATTCAGCGTAAGGCCGCGCGCGGCCTGCAGCAGGCGATCGCGTCCAGCGTCGTCCAGCTCGATTTTGATCTGCTTGAAGCGGCGCACATCGTTCACGATTTTATCGAGCAGCTCCGAGATTTCAGCCGACGAGGGGAGGGGAAGATGAAGCACTGTGACTTCCTTTTCAATTTCCACCGGCACCTCCAGCACGGGCGAAACGAGCACGATCGTCTTGAAACTATTCTTCAGTTGCAGCGCGATTTCTTTCAGCTTCCGGATGATCGCATGCTGGTTCTGATTGCCGCGCGTTAAGAACGGATGGAGATCCTTGAACAGAAAAATCGCGGGATCAACCTGTTCAATCACCTGATCGAGCGCCGCCAACGGATCGCGCGTGGGTGAGTTTCGATTCTTCTGCAATTGGATCGATCCGCCGGTGGCACCACCGGGCACGAGCCCGGTCGTGCAACTCCATTCATAGATCGATTTTTGCCGCCGCTCCGCAATGGGCGCGAGCAATTGCTGAACCCGCTGCTCCTCCGCCGAAACAACGTAAACAATCGGGTACCGCGCGCGAATCAACGTTTCGAGTTCCTGGGCGAATTCAGCGGGCACACTCCATTATTGGAAGAGCTCTGGATGAGGCGCAACTAAAAGGAACGGGAACGACTGCCAAAGGCCAAATGGCTCTGATCAAGAGACTTGGCCATCCAACACCGCTACCGACCGAACCTGCCACGCAGGTAAGTATTCTTCGTATGCGCTCACGCGGGCTCTGCTGATACACATAGTACTTGCGTTTGCGCCACTGTTACTTCGAACAGGATCAGTTTAACACAGGATTGTTTATGGTTAAATCTAGACGGGGCGGGATAACGCTCTTGAGCTGCGCGCTGGCAGCGATTTCATTCAGCGCTCAAACGACATTCGGGCATCTCACACGCGACGAGTGTATCCAGGGCTCCGGCTGCATCGCTGGGGCGCAGGGCGGTCAGGCAACGTTTAATTTTACCGCCACGACCAAAGCCAACCCGATACTGCATAGTGGCAATTTCACTTACATCGACACCGCGGCCGGTATCTCGCTCAGTTCGAGCACGTTGATCGATTATGGCGACGGCAGCACCGAAAGTGAACGGTTGCTCGCTTACCAACTCAACAGCGACGTTTACAGCGAAGCGCGCCTCTTCGTAACGGATAGCGGACCTACCAGTAGCGACAGCTTGCGCATCCAACTGCTCGATTTGTCCGGCGTTCCGGTGATCGAGAACTTTGGTGTGCTCCTCGAATCTTGCGGCGGCGGCATTAGCACCGCGGTTGAATGTATTGCCCCTGTGCCGTGCGAACTCCAAGTCACGGTCACATGCGCGCTGATCGCCGGAGGCGCACCACAAAATGAATGCACTGTCACTAACTCATCCGCGGAGGTCGTGTTCTTTTACACCGTGAGAAACACCGGCACAGCGCCTCTCCCGGTCAGTTCCCTCGCCGGCACTGATGCTTTCGGGGAATTGGATTTCAGCGGTTCGTCCACCAACCTTATTCCTCCCGGCGGTGAACTCACCTTCACCGTCACCGAAACCGTCTCCGGCACGTTCCCATTTGTGAATTCCGTCGCCATCACCTCCACGCAAAACGGCGGGGTGACTTGCACGGATATGGCGACCGTCACGATCAAGAGACAACAGACTCCACCCGGACCTTCGGACGAAAAGTGCGATGATTTCATCACGGGTGGTGGCTGGATTGTTGGCACCCCATCCGGCAAGAAAGCGAACTTCGGCATCCATGCCGGTATTCGCAAGGGCCAGCTCTGGGGTGGGCTCAACTTCATCGATCACAAAACAAAGATGCACGTGAAGTCCACAGCGGTGACCGCTTACAAAGTCATTAGCGAAGTGGGCCGTGAAATTAACTTCAACGTGACCATCGATGGCGCCGCAGGAACTGCGGTCGTGAAAGTCTTTGATAATGGCGAACCTGGCCGCAACGATCGTTTCGAGATTACTCTCTCGACCGGCTACGTTGCCGCGGGCGACCTCGGCGGCTCAAAAGCTGGCGGCGGCAACCTCCAATTACACAAGAAGAAGTGCGACGACAACGGCAACCCAGGTGGTAACCCGGGCGGTAATCCAGGTGGTAATCCAGGTGGTAATCCAGGTGGTAATCCAGATGGCGGCGACGACAACGAATGTCCGCGCACGATCGGTTACTGGAAGAATCACCTCAGCCACGTCACCTCGCTTCTCCAGGGCGGCTCGATTGATCTCGGCGATGTCACCGTGACAAAGGCTACAGAAGTGTGGGTGATCCTGAGCGGGGCCAACTCCACCGATGCTCGCCATATGCTCCGTGCTCAGTTGCTCGCGACGATGCTCAGCCTGCGAAACGGTTCTGACCCGATGAAGACCGGCTCGGATATTAGGACCACCGTTGCACAGGCAGTTCAGTTCCTCGATACACATTCGAGCCCGGTCAAGAGCGGTCCCGACCGAGCACTCGCCCTGTCATTGAAGGACAAACTAGACGCCTTCAACAACAGCAAGAGCAACTGCGAAGAAACTTCCGGCGGTGGCGGTGGCAACGACGGCGGCGGAAGCGGCGGTTACGACAACTGCAGGCACTCCCAAAAGTGCAAAACTAAGCCGGACTGCGAACGAAAAGCTAAAGCGGCCTCAAGCTTCCGCAGCTCTGCTTCCTTCGAGAGGTAAGTAGGTTAGTCCAATAATTGCGAGAATCAGGCGCTGGCGCGGGAAACCGCGCCGGCATTTTTGTGGCTCGTCGTACAACGAGGCACTCGCCCTTAACTCGAGTGCCTTGGCCCAACCAAGGCTTGAACCAAGACTCTGCGCGTCCGTCCTTTCTTTAACGATATAACGCGCCAGCTTAACCGTATTCACTTTCGACGCCTCTCCGCTGCATCGTGACTTCACGAAATTTTACCGGCGATCCTAGTGGTTCTCTTTCGCGCTCGTCCGATCCTGCATCCAAAGAATGTCCGGGCTATTTGGCGCTTGGATTCGCGCTCCAAGCGTCTGGCGTTTCACCGGCACTCGGAGGCGGGCGTCATTCCACTTTTTAATTTCCGCATGTCCGTCCGCGAACCCGAAACCGCACGCTCCGTTGTGGTAGCTTCCCGGCACATCGATGAGCTGTTCCGAGCCGTTCCGCCGCACCACATCGCTCACGAATCCGGGGCCATTGATGCTATCTTCGTGTTCGTCCAGGAGCACCCAGGCCATCGCTGGCGCGAGCACTCGAAAATCCGCAGTCTTCCGATATATAAAGTAACCTGCATCCAATCCTTCCTTCGCACTCGGCCCAAGCCAGTTTGCTCCCGTGTACATGTTCATCGAGACGCTTCGCACGCGATCGTGGCGTTTCCCATCAATTTCCACGTATGACCGGTCCGCTGGGCAGCGATAGATTAAATGTGTTCGCGTGTACGGTCCAAGTAAGGCGCCGTAAGGCCGATCTCCAACCCCGGGCCGGATCAAGTAATCGATATTCGTATTGTGCGGGTTGCCGGTGTAATCGAGGAATCCCGCTACCCAACTCGGCATGCTCTCGTCCATTCCGGCGGTATTGTTGCCCCAGTTCGGTACCAGGTTTTGATTGTAATCATCCGCATACATTGCCCATCCGAGCAGGACCTGGCGAACGTTGTTCCCGCAAAATGCTCCTTGCGCTTTCAGCTTCGCCTTGGCCAGGGCTGGCAACAGGATCCCTAACAATATTGCCGCGATTGCAATCACCACGAGCAATTCAATCAGCGTAAATGCCAAGCGATGCTGGAGTGAGCACTCGCTCGGCTCGGTCTGATTCCAGCGAAGGTGGGTGGATAGTTTCATACGTATACGTATGACGGACGCCACTTCGCTCCTCCTTTGCGCATCGGTTTTTGCCTTTTTACCAACCTTCTTTGCCTTGTTTTCTGTCGAATCCTAAATTCCTGCACCAGAATTGATTCAGAACCAGAATACCGCCTCCCTCTTTCCTCTTAACTCCTTATCTAATTCTGCCGAATTAACTTTTAACCGCTGAGGGTTCCCACAATCGAACTCTCTCTCGGCAATATGAGAAGCTTAAACGCCTGCATTTTATTTATTACGGTCGCCATTCATTTCCTGGCGCAATCGTTTGCCACTACCCCTCCCGCCTCTGAACCAATCCTCTGGGATCCGGGTCTTACTCACGAAGGCACCCGTGTCATTTCGAAGACGAACACTGCCACCGTCACTTCCAACTACCTCTTTCGCGTCACCACCGCCAATCCCTCCGTTGGAGCATGGCGCACCGCCCTCAAGGTCCATGCTGGCGAAGCGCACCTGTACATTCGAAAAGGACAGGCGCCGACCACCGCTCAATCCGATTTCAAATCCGAGCGGCCCGGTTCCGACGGCTTTGTGCTTTCATCTTCTCAGTTCGCCCCGAACGAACTTTGGTACATTTTGGTCGAAGCCCGCGCCGGTGCCAGCTACAGCCTGATCAGCGGAGCGCCGTACGTGCAGGATATCGGCACCGTAGCTACGGATGGTTCCTCGGGCAGCGGCGAAGTCATTATCGGGCCGGAAGGAATTCGATATTTTAGTGCGCAGGCGCCGACCGACATGCTGGCGTGGCGCCTCTGGTTGAACGGCCAAACGAAT
Organism: Verrucomicrobiia bacterium; assembly: GCA_036383895.1. GTDB lineage: Bacteria > Verrucomicrobiota > Verrucomicrobiia > Limisphaerales > SXQI01 > DASVNK01. Next base: position 13,166 of record DASVNK010000074.1, read on the forward strand.
CAAATCTTGATCAAGCGTTCTGGAGTTCCTCTTCCGCCAACCGCCGCCAACGATCAGTCGCAAATTGGCCAGATGCTTGTGGTGCCGCCGTACTTGAGCGGTGGTCAGCAGTATTATATCGGCGTTGTTGGCACGCCGGGCACCACGAACGTGCTCGATTCGCGCCAGCAAACCATCATTAACCTCGCTTACGGCGTTTCCACTTTAACGAACGACGTCACCGGCTTTCCGTACACCACTTACCGCATTCAAGTCCCTCCTCAACAAATCGCCTGGCGCGTTTCGATCCCGGGCTCCCGCGGAAATCCAAACGTTTCTCTCCGCCGCAACACCGTCCCGAACGAAACCTATAACGACGCGCTCTCCGAACTTCCTCCTCCGCTTACCGACAATATTGCTCTCGTTCCGCCTGTGCTGAGCGACGGCACCTTTTACGTCACGGTTTATGCCACCAACCGCCACGAGTACATCCTGCACAATGGACCCGCCGTCGTGACCGATATCAATTACATCGATACGGTGGTGAACGATGATCCGGATCGCGTCGGCTGGCGCTACTACCGCGTCAGCGATATCTCCCAGCAGCTTGGCTCTCTCGGATGGCACCTTTCGGTGAGTAATTTCGCGCCCGGCACTCGCATTGCGATTCGCCGCAACGCAGCTCCGGGCATTTGGAGTTTCAAGAACCCTGCCGTCAACAATGCCATCTATCACGATCTCATCAGCATCGCGCAAACTCTCCAGGAGCCGGGTCATCAGGCGGACGTTTGGTATATCGGCGTCTACAATCCCACCGCTGCGCTCGGGGCATTCACACTGCACACGCGCGAATTGGACCCAGGTCCTCTCCTGCCGCCGTGGCAAACCGCTATCCATGACCGAACCAACGTCGCTCCCGGTGTCTGGGAATATTTCCGCCTCGAGCTTCCGCCGGGGCCGCAACCAGGCCTGGGCTGGGATGTCCGCCTGCAGAACGTGACCGGCTCACCCGTTATGGTCGTTCGCCGTGAGTCTTTCCCGACGCAACTCGGCGGTGGATTTTCTTTCCCGATCAACGCCACCAATTGGACTCCGCAAACTCAATGGGCCGCCGCGGCGGATTGGACTGCCCGCATGTTCGGGGCTGTTGGAAACACGAACGAAAACGGCCGGATCATCACCATGCCGCTGAATCGACCTCTGGTCCCCGGCCGCTATTACGTGGGCGTTCACAGCGCCCTCAACAGCACCAATCCAATTTCATTTCGTTTTGTGAGCCGCTGGATCGGCGAAACGATGGATCTGCAGGTGCGCACTCTCCCGTTCTCCGGCGGGGCTCACACCAACACGCTCCCGGCCCGCGAAGCAGCTTATTACGCCGTGAACATTCCGGCGGGAACGCGCAGCTTGAAAGCGCGCGTTCGCATGATTGAAGGCGAAGCGATGGTCGCGATCAACCGCAACGTGCTTCCAAACACCACTGCGACCCCTTCCGGGCTCGCCTTCGACATAACTGCTGGCAAAACGATCCAAAAAGCGGGTGACGAATATATTACGCTCTTGCCACCACGCGGCGCGAGCAGCATGCCGGCGGGCACTTACTACTTTGCCGTCACGAGCGAAGGTCAGAGTCCCATCGATAATGCTCATATCGGTTTCGGCACAAGCACATTTGTCATCGAAACGTTTGGCCAGATGCAGGAAACGAACCTCGGCTTGCTCGGCACCGAACTAGTCACCCAGGGCAATCTCGCGGGTGGCGATAGCGCCGCCTACTATTTCACTACCGAACCGAGCGTCCTCGGCTGCTGGATTTTCATTGAGGACGCAATCGGCAATCCAGTTGTTGTTACGCGCAGCGGCTCCGACCTCGCGGACCCTGGCCTCGGCGGCGATGTTTATGGCAACGACGGCGGACAAACCGGCAATGCAGTTTGGGGACAAGGCATCAGAGTCAGCAACCCAGCCGACATCGAAGTAATCATGGTGAAAGCGCGCAGCGACGGCACCAATTATCCAAACGCGAGCTACACCCTTCGTATCGAACGAATTCAACCTCCAGTCCTGCCGTTCGATGGCGGATCCATGGTGGTAAATGGGGCGGACCCCGGTGCTGGCTCTTATTTCCAAGTGGATGTTCCGCCCGGTGCGCTTGGGTGGGATGTGCGCATTACGGACGTCACTTCCGGCGAACCGCAACTGGTGATCGGTCGCGATTACCTCCCTGTCCTTTACGAAACAACTCTCGGTTTCAATCCCGCCCAGGACATCAACTGGGCTTCAGGCGAACAGTGGCTCATCTTCGATGATTGGACCGGCAAACTTTTCGATTCAGTCGGTAATTGGGCCGATGGCCGTGTTATGGCCACTGGCGTTGGACGTCCGCTCCAGCCTGGCCGCTACTACGTCGGTGTACTCGGCACTATTGACGAACCGATGAGCTTCACCATTCGCAGCCGCGGCATCGGCACGGACATGGTCCTTCCGGTGACATCTCTCGATTTCAACGGCGGCAGCAACCGCGTCACCTCGCTTGATCCCCGCGAGGCCGCATACTACAGCGTCGATATCCCGGACGGAACTCCGAGCTGGAAAGTGAATCTCACCGCCCACTCCGGCGAAGCACTCCTCATCGCCAGCTATCTGACCCTCCCGAACATTCTGGCGGATCATAATTTCACCATCACGAACAGCAGCGGCCACAAAATGCAGAAGCTCGGCAACGAATCTTATTTGCTCCTGCCGACCAGCGGCAGCAACACGCTTCGCTCCGGCCGCTATTACCTCGCCGTAGTCAGCGAAGGCCAGTCTCCCACCGCCAGCCGGATTGGGACCGGGCCTGTGGACTTCACCATTCGCAGCGTAGGCCCGGCGCCAATTCGCAACCTCGGCCAACTCGGCGTCACCGATGTCGTCGACAACAACACTCTCCCCGGCGGCGACGTTCAGCTTTATCAGTTCACCGTTCCGCCTGGCACGCTCGGCATTGAAGCACGCCTCGAGAACCGCGTGGGCAACCCGGTCATGGTCCTCCGGGACGGACCCGTTTCCGGTCCGCCTGGTTTTTCTCAAGGCACAATTCCCATCGACTACTATGGCACCGAGAACGGTGATATTCGCAACGCCCAAGTTCACCATACATTGATTAACGTCGGCAACGTTACAAACACCACCTTCACCCTCGCGGTCATGGCGCGTGCCACCAACAACCTTTATCCGAACGCCAGTTACACCCTGCGCCTCAACGCCAGCGGTACCACCACTCTCGATTTCGATACCGGAACTTCTGCCGTCACCAACCACGCGGCGCGCTCCTGGAAATATTTCCGCGTCACTGTCCCCGCGGAGGCGGACGGCTGGGACGTTCGCCTGCAAAACGTTTACGGCGGAACACCCCGCATTGTGGTTCGTCGCGAAAGCTTGCCCACCGTCGTTCAAAACTCACCATGGGCCACCCCAGGCTCGGCAACGTCATGGCCCACCAATGCGCAATGGGCTCCAACCACGGACTGGACCCGTCGCTCGTTTTCTTCCACCAACGCGACGCTCAACGAAGATGGTCGTGTCTTCGCGGCTGGAATGGGCCGCCCGCTCGAGCCAGGCACTTACTTCGTCGGCGTCTACAACAACCATTTAACTGAATCCACCGCCTACACCATCCTCACGCGCGGCATCGGTCCGGAATTTTCCATTCCGCTGGTTGACCTTCCGTACGTCGGCGGCTCTTTCAGCGCCACGCTTCCTGCTCGTGAGGCCCTTTATTTCCGCGTGGTCGTTCCATCGAATTCTCACAGCTTCAAGGTGAAACTCACCGGTAATAGCGGCGAAGCGATGATGGTCGGCCTCCGCGGCGCCGTTCCGAATATCGACATGACGCAGGCCGCAGGCACCCTCGCCAACGGCAAATCCATGCAGAAAGGCGGTAACGAACATTTCGTTCTCCTCCCGGTTGCCGGTCAAACGAACCTTCCATCCTCCACCAATTACTTCGTGGTCGTTAGCGAAGGTTTGAACCCGCCGGCGGTGAATCGCGTCGGTTCCGGCAACAGCAGTTTCACCTTTGAAAGTGAAGGCGTTCTGCCGGTGAATCAGCTCGGCATGGTTACTTCCGAAGACCTCGTTCAACCGGATCTGCTCCAGGCGGGCGAAGTCAAAGCCTATCGCTTCCTCGTTCCCTCCGGCACGCTCGGCTTTAAGGTTCGCCTCGAAAACCGCGCGGGCAATCCAACCTTCGTCCTCCGCTACGGCGACAAAATTCCCGATCCGGGCGTCGCTCTTCCTCAAGCCGATGCTTACGGCAACGAAGGCGGATACGTCACCACGGACGGCAGCGCGCTGCTCTTCACGATGCCGAACCCGCTGCCTGGGCTTTACACCCTTGCCGTTAAAGCGCGTCCGCAAAGCCCAACCGTTCACCCAGACGCCAGCTACACCTTGCGTGTCCAGGAAGTCCTCGTCCCCGAGTTGAACTTCTCGGGCCTGCAAAATGCCACCAACGGCCTCGCCAATTTCGCTATCGGCACGCTCGATGACAACGAGCGCGTCTATTTCAAAATCGTCATCCCGGAAGGTGACGACGTCATCGGCTGGAAATTAGAACTCCTGCAATCGTCCGGTCTCGCTACCATGCGCGTGCGCAAAGACATTCTTCCTTCGGACGCCGGTGCAAGCAGCCAAATGAACTTCACCAGTGCCTCTGCGGTCATCGTGCCGCCGTTCCTCACCAACGGCGTCTGGTATGTCGAAGTCAAAGGAACTGGTTCCACCGTGTTCCGAGTCACGAGCAATCCGCTCACCCTCGAACGTCCAGCCTGGGACATGCCCGCTCCTGGCGCGCCGAACACCGCGCCCGGCGTCTCCGCTCCGCTCTTCGGCGACAGCGGCGTCGACACAAATGGATTCCCGCTCCCGGGCGACTCCAGCACCTTCCTTGAGCAAGGCACGCTGCATTACTATGCTGTCTCTGTCCCCACGAATAACTACGGCGTTCTTCGCGCGGTTCTGGAAGCGATCAGCGGCAATCCAGACCTTTACCTCCGCTTCGGCGCACCGCCGACCCTCTATCACAACAGCGCCGGCGCGAACGGCACGATTTTCGATCGTTCGATGCTGACGAACGCCACCGAATACGCCAACTGGGTGCCTCTCGATGGCAAGGTCGAAACGAGCCTCAGGCCCGGCCTTTGGTATCTCGCGGTGCGGGCCGCAGGCAACGCGAATACCCGCTATCGACTCAAGTTGTCTGTCGGTTCTGTGACGGAACTTCCGCTCAATGGACCTCTCGTCACTGGCCAACTTGTGGCCGGCGGCGATTGGCGCTACTACAAATTTAACGCGCCAGACACTTTCCCCGGCGGCTTCAGTATTCGCTTTACGGAACAATCCGGCGATGTGATCGCGTATCTGCGCGACACCGTTCCTCCCGGTAACGGCAACACCGGCGTTCAAAACGACATCAAAGATTGGGCTACGGACAATAAAAACCAATCGACTTACCAGAATTTCAACAATCCTGGCACCTACAACTTCAACGCTCCGCCCATCCGCCCGGGCGCCACTTATTACCTCGGCGTGCGCGCGGTCAGCGACGCCTCGTTCAGTATCGTAGTCACCACCAATGGCGCGCCGAACCTCGCCATCCCGACCATTCCGTTCTACGGTGGTTCCATCCAAACCAACCTCCCCGCCAGCAGCCAGGCCGTTTACCGCATCGATGTCCCGAGCGAAGCCACTCGCTGGAAACACGCCGCTACTCATGCGATCGGCGTTCAATTTTTTATCGAGCAAGGCACCATTCCGGTCAAAGGCGGCACCGATGATTACCGCAGCCCAAACCAGGCCAACACCGCCTACAATCAGTATCTTCTCGGCGCCTGGCCGTGGGTGCCTGGCCAGCCTTATTTCCTCGTCATCACCAACACCACCGCCCAGTCGCAGGACATCTCCTTCGCCATGGACGGCCGCAACATGGTTACCGACGACAATGACAACGACGCCCTGCCGGATGCCTGGGAACTCGAATTCTTCGGCAACACCAATTCGCAGGCTTCCGCCGGCGACCCGGATCGCGACGGCGTGACGAACTATGACGAATATCTCGAAAGCACCGATCCGAATGACGAAGATTCATTCCGCGCGCGCCTCATCACCGCGGCCATCTTCGGCGCCGTTGTCCGCTCTCCCGATAATGAGAGCTATCCGTTGAACTCGCAGGTCACGCTTACCCCCATGCCGGAGCCAGGCTACGCCTTCACCGGTTGGAGCGGTCATGCTTCCGGTTTGGCCAATCCGCTCATCCTCACGATGAATGACCACAAAGACGTCACCGCACGCTTCAAGCTCTCTGGCGACGACTTTACCACCGCGCTACCGCTCACCGGCGCTCCTGTCGCAATCAGTTCGAGCAACATCGGTATGACCAAGGAAACCGGTGAACCAAATCACGCCGGCAATCCGGGTGGTAAATCCATCTGGTGGCGTTGGACCGCGCCAACTTCCCGTGAAGTCACTCTCACCACCGCCGGCACGCCCTTCAATACGCTCCTCGGTGTTTACACCGGCAACAACGTCGCCGCGCTCACCCGCATCGCCAGCGATAACAACTCCGGCGGCGTCACCAATCGCAGCGTTCTGAAATTCAACGCCACCGGCGGGCAAACCTACTTCTTCGTCGTGGACGGCGTGAACGCCGCTTCCGGTCGCATCGAATTGAGCCTCTCCGCTGGAGGCACGAACACCGGCACCGCGCCCACGCTCGCTCCGCTCGGCCGCTTCAACAACATCACCGAGATCGAACTCTCCGGCTCGCCGAACTACACCTACACCGTGGAAACCTCCACCGACCTCGTCGAATGGACCCCGCTTGGCACCGTCACCACCGATGCCACCGGCGCCGCGGTCTACGCGCATCAGGCCAGTCCGAACAATCACTGCTTCTACCGCACCCGCCACTAAGCGGCGCTGGAACTCAGTTTCAAAAACAAAACCGCCGAGCCTGGAAATCTCGGCGGTTTTTCCCTGTGCGCGCCTCGCGGCTGCCCTGAAAAAACGCTTTTGATTAATCGGCAACCTGCAAAAGTGATCAACATCCCATGAGCCTTCGAAGCCTCGTCGTTGTCTCGCTCCGCATCATCGCGCTGAAATTCCTTCTCAATATTTTTTTAACCGTCGTCCCGCAACTCGTGCTCCTTGAGCACTCCACCCAATCAATGCCCTTAACCAATCCGTTCTCGATTACCTTTATCGTTGTTCTCGCCGCCCTTATTACTGGCGCTTGTATGCTTTGGTCTCTTGCCCTCCCTCTCGCTCAGCGAATCACTCGCGGACTTCCTCCAGATATTTCCTTCGGCGCACTCGCCCGCGTGGACTGTTATACGATAGCCTTTCTCGCCATTGGTTTATGGCTCACTGCCGTCCATTTCCCACATGTTCTCAACTGGTCACATTATCTTTTTAGACTCGCAGCGACTGGACCAACCCCCGGCGAAGAGGCAATCTCGCAAGTCAACAAATACGAAATCTTCTCATCGGTCCTGCCATTCATCATCGGGATCCTTCTTTTCCTCAACGGCCGCAAATGGTCCCACAAACTCGCCAGACGGGACGAACATATCGAGCGAACCGAAGCAGCCAAAGTCCCCGAACTTTCGCCTTAACTGCGCGTCTTCCATCGACTCAATCACTTTCCAGCTCAGCCTCAAACCTCTTACGCAAACAGCCGCTGATCAAAAGCAAAATCCGTCGCCTCACCTATCTTGATCTTCGTAAACTTGGGATGCCTCGGGTTGATTAAAAAATTCAGTTCCGTCGGGATAATCACGCTGGGCACCGCGAGGATCACTGACTCCGCTGCTTTAACCCAACTCGCACCTATTTCCTGAAGCGCGCGCGGCGGCGGTTCTTCTCTCCAGTTTTTGGGCAGATCTCTGAAAGAAAAAATCTTCATTAAGTTTTCATCGAAATGAAAAGCAATGCCCTTGTAGCGCTTGCCTAAACTTGTCTTGTCGATATGCACTCGCACTTCGAGCGCCGCGAGTGACTGATGTTCGCTCCCATAAATCATCGGCACTCCCTCAGGATTCCACCGCCCGCCAAACGACCGCGCACCCTCTCCATCAAACGCAGCCGCTGCTTTTTCCGCTGGCACAATCCGCCAGCCGCTACGAATCATGAATATACTCCGTGCTCAATCCGCCCGAGCAAGTTCTCCACCTCGCGCGCGCCGACTTCCGTCTCCGCGTAATCGAGTGGCACCGCACCACCCAGCCCATACTGCGCCGCGCCCAACCATTTCTTAGCGTCCATCTCGTTCCCAAAAACCTCCATCGCCCTTCCCATCAGCCGCGCAAAGCGCACCACCCGGTCCGACTCTTCCGGAGCGAGCCGTCCCGCCACCTTGCGCCGATGCAACGTCGCCTTAGAAATACCCAATTTGAGGGCGAGATCTTCCAGTGGCAGATCCATGCTCGCTTGCAATGCGTTCAATTCCGCAATGGGTAAGCCCGCCCGTATTTGCATAATCACATCGCGAGCGGACTCCGTCGCAGCACCGCCCCTGACCAGTCCGTGCACTAAATCGCGAAGTACCCGCTCTTTTTGTTTAGAGCGAGCGATTGCAGAGGGTCTCATTTGCTACATTATGGTGTCGCAAATGATAAACGTCAAGCGTGCAATTTCGCGACGGCGTTCATCGCCTGCTTCCCTAGGCGTTGGTGCACGTAATCAGTTCGCTGTTGCCACCAACGTTCCATTTGCGTTTTTTATCCATGCGTTAGCCGTCCAGCCATGCTATCGCTTTCCGAAAACTATGAAGAAAACCATTCTTCCGCTGCTGGCGATCGCGCTGCTGCTGACCGCCTGTGTGCCAACTCTTCATCCGCTCTACACCCCCGACACAACTGTTTTCCGCGAGGAGTTGATCGGAATCTGGAAGGAAAAACCCGACGAAGAAGAAAGCTGGACCTTCACCAAAGCCGACCAGAATACCTACAAGGTCACGCTTCAAGAGAAGGATGATACGTCGATCCTCGACGGCCGCTTGGTCAAGCTCGGCGACCAACTCTTTCTGGATCTTAGTCCGGACGGTGCGGTGCTCGAAAACGCGAAGATCGGCACTTTCTACCGGGTCGCATTAATCCCCGGCCATCTCATCGTCAAAGTCAACAAACTCGGCGCGAATCTCGAAATGCAGATGCTGGACTACGATAAAGTGAAGAAATTCCTCGAAACGAATCCAAAAGCTCTCGCCCACACGTTCCTGGATGAAGATCGTCTCGTCATCACCGCGCCCACTCCAGAACTCCAGGCCTTCATCAAAAAACACGGCAATTCGAAGGAGCTGTGGGGCGATCCAGGCGTCATGCAAAAGCTCCTCCTCTAAGATCGTTCCGGCGTTATGCAGTTTTTGCGCGCTGCCGTGCTTTGGACGACGCTCGCCCTGCGCGCGTTCTCCGCAATTCCAGACCTCGTCATCTTCGACGAAGACGATCCGCTTGGCCGCGACTACTACGATGCATCCGTGGGCGCATCGAACGGTGGAAGCCTGCTCAAGCTCCGTTCCTCCTCCCGCGACAAGATGCCCATCTCCGAAATCTCCGCCGCACGCGGCGAAGTCAGCGGCGTCATTGAATGGCTTTCCGCCCGGGGCGGCGATTGGCAGTTGCATGTCTTTCGTCCCGGTTTTCCGCTGCTCGACACTGTTCCCTACGCGCGGCTCACCTTCGCGGTAAACAGTCCGCGTTCGATTGCACCTGATGCTCTCCCCTTGGTCGAACTGCAGGATCTTCGCGGTTCGCGTCGTAGTATTCCGCTCTCCTCCGTCCTTCGCGGTACCGACGCTGATTCCAATAGTTGGCAGACCGTGAGCATACCCCTTTCGGCCCTCGAGGGTGATCCCGCTTTCCAACCGGATCGCGTGAAACACGTCACCTTTCGCCAAAACAGATCGGACCGTCAGGCGCACATTCTCTGGCTCGATGATCTCAAGTTTATGGCGCGGGACCGTCTCGAATTTACCAATCGCCCACCCGCACCGCTGAATCTTACCGCGTGTTCTGGAGATCGCACCGTAACTTTATCTTGGAACGCTGTTCAAAACGCCGGCGTCACGCGCTATCGCGTTTCCCGCAAAACACCAGACGGCCAATTCGCGGAGTTGCCCGGCTCGCCCGTCGTCATGCAAAGCGTCGCGGACGTTCACGTCACCAATGGCATTTCATACACCTACATCGTGCGAGCGGAGAATCATGCGGGCTTGAGCGAGAATTCCTCACAAATCAGCGCCTCGCCGAAAGCTTTCGCAACCGATGACGATTTCCTCGAATCGGTGCAGGCGACCGCGTTCGATTACTTCTGGCGCGAAGCCAATCCGCAGAACGGAATGATCCGCGATCGCACGCAACCCTGGTCCGCCGCGAGCATCGCCGCGATCGGCTTCGGCCTTTCCGCGATCAACATCGGCATCGACCACGGCTGGATCACCCGCGAAGCCGGTTCCGACCGCATCCTCAAAACGTTGCGAACCCTCTGGTCTGCGCCCCAAAGCACCAACGAGATCAACACCAGCGGCTACAAAGGTTGGTTCTATCACTTCCTGACGTTCGAAGACGGCACGCGTTTCGGCACCAGCGAACTCAGCTCCATCGACACCGCGCTTCTGCTCGCCGGCGTTCTCGATGCCCAACAATTCTTCAACCGCGACTCTGCCACCGAACGTGAAATCCGCGATCTCGCCCGCAGCATTTTCGACCGCGTCGATTGGAAATGGATGCTCAACCGCGGCGACACGCTCGCCATGGGATGGTATCCCGACCGCGGCTTCACCTCCGCCCGTTGGCGCGGCTACAACGAAGCTTCCATTCTCTACATCCTGGGCATCGGCGCGACCGGACCAAACGCTCTCGCACCGGAGCATTGGCGCAACTGGACGAAAACGTACGATTGGAGAACGAGCCACGGTTACTCCTTCATCCATTTCGCGCCTCTCTTCGGGCATCAATACAGCGCCTGCTGGATCGATTTCCGGGACATCCAGGACGATTACACCCGCGCAAAAGGCATCACTTACTTCGAGAACAGCCGCCGTGCCACCCTCACCCAACGCGAATATTGCATCGCAAACCCCGGGCGCTTTCCGGGTTACGCGCCGGATGTCTGGGGCCTCACCGCCTGCGACGGTCCCGGATCAGGCGGCGCGCACGGTTACATCGCGCGCGGCGCTCCGCCTGCCGAGAATGACGACGGAACAATCGCTCCCACCGCGGCGGGAGGGTCGCTGCCATTCGCACCGGTGGAATGTGTTCGCGCTTTGAAAGCGATCTACGATGGTCATCGGGAGAAAATTTGGTGCGGTTATGGTTTTCGCGATGCCTTCAACTTGAAGGAGGATTGGTGGGGCCAGGATGTGATCGGCATCGATCAAGGGCCCATTCTTCTGATGGCCGAAAATATGCGCACCGGTCGCGTGTGGGAGCGAATGCGGAAAAACGAAGTTTTGCAGCGCGGGCTTGCCCAGGCCGGATTTCAGCCGCTTAACAAATAGCGGTTGGATCAAACGACGCGTTTTGAAATCAGCACCCACGAAAAACCCATTTTTTTATTCGCAACAGTCCGAACTCCAGGCACTTAGAAGTCGAAAGCACAAAAAATCGCAAAAATCATCAACACAATAACGTTACGGATCCTGGTCTTGGATCGTCTCAGGCTTGTTCAAACAAACGAGAACTGCTATGTCCAATCGAAATGAAACGAACTTTGCTCAGCACACTCGCGCTCGCTTGCGCGCTCACTCTCTGTCACGCAGCCGATAAACCTGCCGCCACCGAAGAAGGTTTCGTGAAGATCATGGACGGCAAAACTTTCAATGGTTGGAAAATCGCCGAAGAAAAAGCCAACTCCTGGAAAATCGAAGACGGCGCCTTCGTCGCCAAGGGCGATCGCTCACACCTCTTCTACGTAGGCGACGAGAAGCCTTTTAAAGATTTTGAACTGAAAGTCGAAGTGATGACGGAGCCGGGTTCAAACGGCGGGATTTATTTCCACACCAAATGGCAGGAGAGCGGCTGGCCGAAAGCTGGCTTCGAATGTCAGGTCAACGTCACCCACACCGATTGGAAAAAAACCGGCAGCCTCTACGACATCGCCAACCTCGGCGTCACTCCAGCCAAGGACAATGAATGGTGGACGCAACACATCACCGTCAAGGGCAACAAAGTCACCGTCCGCATCAACGACAAAGTCGTCCTCGAATACAATGAACCCGCCGGTGCCCAGCCTGGCAAAGATTTCCTGCGCAAAATCGACGAAGGCACCTTCGCCCTCCAGGCTCACGACCCCAAGAGCGTCGTCCGCTTCCGCAACATCCGCGTGAAACGCCTCTAAATCGAACGCACCATCGATTACCCTTTAAGGCGCGCCAACCAGCGCGCCTTTTTACGTACTCTCTAGGATCATTCATTCCCGCAGCAGCGCTAAAGCAACACATCAGGCGCCTTTCAGGAGCGCTCCTATTCTTACGGCCACCCAACGTGCCGTAAACCGGACTTAATGGGAGAGGGGAAGCACTCCGGCGAACTCGAGTTGAAGTCCGATCTCGCGCACGAACGCCGCGAGTGGCGTGTGCAACGCGTCGGTTGGCTCCTCCTCGCGATATTCTGTGCTAGCGCCCTCGCCGGACTGCTTGGCCCAGGCCCCTTGAGCAAGCAACACGCCGGCAAAGTCGGATCCGAACTCTACCTCGAATACGACCGCTACATCCGCAAACAAAGCCCATACGGTCTAAAGGTCTTCTCCCGGCCCGACGCCACCCGCGACCAGTTTACCATCACCCTCAATCGCGCCTTCATCGAGAACGTCGAAGTAAAAGGGATTCAACCCGAGCCGACCGACACCACCGCCGCGGCGAACGAATATCAATTCCACTTCAAACGCTCGGGCGAAGGCGAGCAACTCGTCGTCTTCCATTTCGAACCCGACTCATTCGGCAGGATTGAAACCTCCGTGAAGCTCGATGACAAAGCCTCCCAAATGATTAAACAGTTCATCTGGCCTTGAATTATGGAATCTGTTCTACGCGGTTTGATCGTTTACCTTTTTCTCCTGGTCGTCTTTCGCATCTCCGGCAAACGAACGCTCTCCCAAACGACCACGTTCGATTTGGTGCTGTTGCTGATCATTTCGGAAACGACACAGCAAGCGATGGTCGATAGTGATCATTCTATCACGAACGGCTTCCTGCTGATCACGACGCTGGTTGGAACGTCGATTCTCCTCGGTGTTTTGAAACAAAAGTTTCCCAAACTGGACCTGATCCTGGAAGGACAGCCCATGCTGATCGTCAACAAAGGACAACTCGTTCGCGAAGTCATGGACAAAGCGCACGTCGACGAAGAAGACATCTTGAACGCCGCCCGCGCGCTGCACGGCTTGGAGCGGATGAGCCAGATCAAATACGCCATCCTCGAACGCGACGGAAACATCAGCATCGTTCCCGCCGCCAAATAACCGTAATCCACATCAACTCGCCGCATCTCGCAGGCGCGCACTTTCCTTGATTGTCTGGTCGCTCAATGAGCACAGCACCTCGTTCGTTTCGCCGTTCTCCGCAATCGTCATCTCCATCCGGCAGCGAGAACAATGGCCAATCAATCCGTATTGTTCGTAGATCAACGATGTCTGCAAATGTCCGCGCCAATCCAGCGTCCCCTCCAATATCTCTCGGCATTGCTGAATTTCCCTCCGCAGCATTCGGCGCAACTTCACCCGATACAAACTGAACGCGCCGCAGGATATTGCCGCGCCCAAGAACACTGCGCCGATCAATTTACTGCTGAGCTGCGAGATGATCGGCGGCAGGTGCGTGGCCACCAGGCTGCCACCCCAGTAGATGAGCAACATCCCCCCCATCAACCGCACCATCCGGTAGACCGCCCGGTTCAGTACCTCGTTGTTCGCTTCCACCAATCGCAGCGAAAGCACGTGCTTCTGCTGCTCCGGCGATGCGTATTTTGTCAGAACCCTCGTTAGAAACTCCGTCTCCCCATCGTGCTCAGTCATCAAAAATAGGCTGCGTTAGCACGCGGCTTAACAGCTCCTGCCGCCTCCCCCGGGCCTGGCTTCTCCTGAATCCCGAATCTCTGTTCAACACTCCCAACCTAGCAACAACCCATCGTCCAAAGAAGCAGCCGTTTGCGGAGATCCTTCTCGCCTTTCTCCCATCCTCCGTCCCCATCATTCCCACCCGGATATCGCTGCTGTTCCTACTTACCTTCCACTCAGGGTGGAGACCACCGCCCAAAACACTCTTTCCCCCTTCGTCAAGTTTCCCTCACAAATCCACTCCGCTTCTGCTTCCAAAAAACCTCTCTTCACGCTACTGTGCGTTGGGTGATTGCGGATGCGAAGAATTTGGAGAGCGTCGTCGCAGCAATCAGGGGTTCCTCCTGGATTGCAGTCGACTCGGAGGCGGACAGCCTCCATGCCTATCCGGAAAAACTTTGCCTGCTTCAATTCAGCACGGAATGTGGCGATTACCTCGTGGATACCCTCGCCGGGATGGATTTGACCGGGCTGCTTGATGCGCTGCGTAATCGCGAACTGATCTTCCACGGGGCGGATTACGACCTGCGCATGCTTCGGAAAACCTTCCACTTCGTGCCGAGTGAGATCTTCGACACAATGACTGCCGCCCGTCTGCTCGGCTACCAACAATTCGGCCTGGGTCACCTGGTCGAACGCCACCTCGGCGTGACTCTGGAGAAAGGGCCCCAAAAAATGAATTGGGCGCGACGACCGCTTACAGAACGGATGGAGCAATACGCCCGTAACGACACCCGCCACCTCAAGCCCCTCTCCGACCAGCTCCGCGCCGAATTAAAGAATAAAGGCCGCCTCACCTGGCAGATGGAGACCTGTCAGCAGCTCATCATCGATTGCGCCGACGTCCCCACAGCCACGCGCGACCAATGGCGTATGAAAGGCAGCGACCGCCTCACCCCGCGCGGCCTCGCCGTCCTGCGCGAGCTTTGGAAATGGCGCGAGAAGGAAGCGATCGCCGCCAATAAACCTCCGTTCTTCGTCCTCAATCACGATCTGCTCCTTCGGATGGCGCATGAGTCCGAACGGATTCGTAACATCGATAAGTTCCTTCCTCCGCGCATGAGTCCTCGCCGTCGCGAAGCAATCCTTATTGCGATCGCCCACGCGCAAAACGTTCCCGAAAGCGATTTGCCGACCAAACGCACCAATGTGTTGTACCAACCGACCGTCGAGGAACAAAAGCGTTTCACCGCTCTTCGCCAGGTGCGCGACAAAAAAGCCGCGGAACTGGAAATCGATCCAACTTTGATTGCGAGCCGGTCAACGCTGGTGCTGCTTTCGCAGGATTGGGACAAATACAAAGCTGACCTCATGAACTGGCAGCGCGAACTCCTCACCGGTGCCGTTTAATTATTATAGGGGACGACGTGAGGGAGTCCATTCCCGCGCTTCATAACCAACCACCCTGATCTCTCCTGCGGTGGTTGCCTGATTGAGCGTTTTTGAAGCCGACCCTATTCTTAGGGCGGGATATGTTCCGGGTTCTTTTACTGTTTTTATTCGCGCTGGCGACTCGCTCGGCTGAACTCCAATGGCTCCACCTCAGCAGCACGAACGGCCACCTACCACTCCACTCCTCCGAAGCAAAAGTCCACAGCGGTTCACTGGTCGGCGATTTCGATGGAGATAAAACCAACGATTTCATTATTGCATTCGCCGACGCTGCTCCCGCTCTCGTTCTTTATCGGGGCGGAACGAACTGGACCACGTTACCCATCGAACTCGAACAACTCGCCATCGGAGCCGGTGGCGCTGCGCTCGACATTGATCAAGATGGAGACCTCGACGCGATCTTCGGATCAGAAGCCGGACCCGATCTTTGGTGGTGGGAAAATCCGCGACCGAATTTTGATGCGCGCAAGCCGTGGGTTCGTCGCCCAATTCGCAGCGCGGGTGCGAGCATGAACCGCGGGCAGATCGTCGCAGATCTCACTGGTGCCGGCTGGCCCCAGGTGTTGTTTTGGAACCAGGGAACGAATACGCTTTTTCACGCGCCCATTCCGTCGGAAGTCAGGAAACAATCAAACTGGGTCGCCACTCCGATCTTCACTGCGCCCACCGCTCCTCCCGGCACGCTGCACACTTTGGCTTCGATCGACCTGAATATTGACGGCTTGCTCGACGTAGTGGCGGGTAACTATTGGCTGCGGCGGGTTGATGGTTTTCGATTTGAACCCACGCGCATTGGCAACGTTCAGGGCCGGTCCGCCATTGGCCGATTCCGCGACAGCACCTATCCGCAAATCGTCATTGCGCCGCAAACGGAACGCGGCCGCGCGACCTGGTATGAGTGCAAGTCCCACCCCGAACGCAGTGACTCCTGGGCGGGGCGGCACCTCCTCGGCCATGACATCGCCGCGACCGCCACTCTCGCCATTGCCGACCTGAACAAAGACGGCAACGACGACATCTTCCTCACCGAACGCAAAGAACCGACCCAAACATCGACTGAACATTCCCCGAACGCCTGGATCTTCTTCTCCGATGGTCGCGGAAACTTCCGCGCCACTCTTTTCGGTAGTGGCCTCGAAATCTACGAAGCGAAAATCTTCGATGTCGATGCCGATAACGACCTCGACATCGTCAGCACCCCGCATTCTGCTGGCGCCCCCAGGCTCGACATCTGGCTCAACGTCACCGACTTCGCCCGCCCACCCATCGAACCGAAGTAGAACCTACTCCTCCGGTTCGTTCCCGGCTTTTGCGAGCTTCACCTTCAGTCGCTGATTGCCCAACTGCGCGCGTTTCAATTTCGCCACAATCGCGTTCGCGTGTTCGGCGGCCACATCCACAAAACTATGCCGCTGCCGAACGTCCACTTCCCCGATCGCCGAGGTCGGCAACCCCGTTTGCCCCTGGATCATGCGCACAATCTCCTCGCGCCGAATCCCATCCTCTTCCCCCACGGACATGTGCAAGCGCGTTTGACCCTTCGGAGTGCGGCGGCTCGCCTTAGCATTCTCGATCGGCCACGGCGGGGCGCCTCGCTCACGAATTTTCGGTGCCGGACGGTCCGTGTGAGGCGTTGGCAACTCCACTTTCCGCCGTGCATCGGCGAAAGGTTCCCCGCGCGCTCCGTCAGCCGCATTTTCATCTCCCTCGTTCGGATTCCGCGGCGGGCGATTCGGCAAATCTGCGCGCGGCGTTCTCTTTTGTTGCTCGATAAAACGTGCATCTGGCGCGCGTTGCGGCGGGGCACTCTCGCCTGCTGCCTTTGGCTCAGTGCGCTCACGCGGCGGACGCGCCTCTCTCGGTTCGCGCGATTCTCTCGGTGGACGAGGCTCTCGTGCTTCGCGGGGTTCGCGCGCTTCTCTCGGTTGTCGACGTTGCTCCCGCTCATCGGAGCGACGCGGCTCACGCCGATCCCATCGCCCTTCCGACCGCCCGCCTTCATCGCGCCGGTTGAATCGCCCATCCTCCTCGCGCGCCGGCGCCGCACTCTGCCCGCCCACGCTCTCCTGCAACAGATGCATCAACGCCGAGGCAATATCCGTCGATGAGAATCCCTCCTCCAGCAACACCTCCACCAAATGATCGCTTCGCTTAAATTCTCCGGCCTGCAAGATCGTCCGCAGCTTATCAAGAAACGCGCTCGCACGCGCCTCATCCACTTCGTCCGGCGTGGGAATTTTCGAGCGATGAATGCGCGTGTTCGTATACCGCTCGATATTCCGGATCTGAAAAACCTCCCGCCCAGAAACAAACGAAATCGCCCGTCCG
Organism: Verrucomicrobiia bacterium; assembly: GCA_036383895.1. Lineage (GTDB taxonomy): Bacteria > Verrucomicrobiota > Verrucomicrobiia > Limisphaerales > SXQI01 > DASVNK01. Next base: position 30,959 of record DASVNK010000074.1, read on the forward strand.
CTCCGTCCCGCGCGGCCGGTGCGTCCGATCCGATGCACGTAATCCTCCACGTCGTACGGCAGGTCGTAATTAAACACCACCTGCACGTCATCCACGTCGATTCCGCGCGCCGCCACGTCCGTCGCCACCAAAAACTCCAAACCAGACTTGCGGAATTTATTCATCACGCGATCGCGCAATCCCTGGCTCATATCTCCATGCAACCGGTCCGCCGAATAACCCTGCGCGTTCAAGTGATCCACCAGGTCATCCACCATCCGCTTCGTGTTGCAGAAAATAATTCCCAACTTCAAATCGTGGATATCGATCAACCGCGTGAGCAGCTCGATTTTAAATCGCCGATCCACTTCGTAATACATCTGCTCCACCGTCGGCACCGTCATCGCCTTCTGCTCGATGCGGACGTTCTGCGGATCGCGCGCGTATTTCTTGATCAACTCCTGGATCGCCCGCGGCATCGTCGCCGAAAAGAACACCGTCTGCCGTTCCGCCGGCACCGCTTGCAAAATGAACTCGATGTCATCGCGGAAACCCATGTCCAGCATCACATCCGCCTCGTCGAGCACCGCCAGCTTTACCTGGTCCAGTTTCAACGTCCCCCGCCGCATGTGATCCATCACCCGCCCCGGCGTCCCGATCACAATCTGCGCACCTTGCTTCAATCCATAAATCTGCCGGTCATACGATTGCCCGCCATAAATCGGCAGCGCATGAATCCCTCGCTTAAAGAACGCTAATTTGTGCACCTCCTCCGAAACCTGCACCGCCAGTTCCCGCGTCGGACACAAAATCAACACCTGCACCGCGCGCTTCGTGGTATCCACCTTCTCGATCGCCGGCACCGCAAACGCCGCGGTTTTCCCCGAGCCAGTCTGCGATTGCCCGACCGCATCCTTCCCGCTCATGAGCACCGGTATTGCCTCCGCCTGGATGGGCGACGCTTGCTCAAACCCCATCCGATCGATTCCTTTCAGCACCTCCGCCGAAAGCCCCAACTCCGAAAATAGCTTTGTCGTCATTTATTCCCTTCGCTCCAATATAGCACTCCGCGAGTGTTACGGCTCACCTGCCTGATGTCCCGACAAAACGGAACGGGGCTTTGTGGCTGGCCGGTCAATCAGTGCCCGTGCGGAAGGCCAAGGGAATGCTGGTAGCTGTGGACAACGTGGTCCACGATCGCGCTGAGTCCCACATCATTCTTCACCTGGGCAAAAGCATAAGGGCCTGAGCCACGCATCATTTTTGTGTCGCGCTCCATCACCTCAAGGTCCGCGCCGACTGCGGCGGCAAGGTCCGTCTTATTTATGACCAGAAGATCCGATTGCGTGATGCCTGGCCCGCCTTTGCGCGGAATTTTGTCCCCGCCGGAAACGTCGATCACCTGAATGGTGTAATCGGCGAGTTCGCGGCTGAAACAAGCAGCCAGATTGTCGCCGCCCGATTCCAACAGGAGCAGGTCGGGATGAAATTTTTCGTGGAGTTCTTCGAGCGCCAGAAGATTCGCGGAAATATCCTCGCGAATCGCCGCATGAGGGCAGCCGCCCGTTTCAACCGCGCGAATACGATCGGCGGGAAGCGCCTGGTGGCGGACAAGGAATTCGCCATCTTCTTTGGTGAAAATGTCATTGGTCACCGCGGCTAGGCTGAAACGATCTCGTAGATGACGGCAGAGCTGCAGCATCAGGGCGGTCTTCCCGCTCCCAACCGGCCCGCCGACGCCCACGGTAAACGCCCGCCGGGTGAAGTCGCGCTGAAGCGGAAGTTCGCGGTGGTGAAATTGGCCCGGGTGGTCAAGGTGCTCGTGCGTGTGGCCGTGATCACCGTGCGAATGGGTATGAGAATGATTGTGAGTCATAACTAACTTTGGAAAAGGCGCGAGTAGAGCCGGTCCTGGGTAGACTGAAAAAGATCGAGCAGTGGTGCGGTTTGCGCGGCATGCTCGATCTCAATCTTGAGCGACGGAACGAGAATACTTTCTGCGTAGGGAGCGAGCCGCGCTTGAAGCGCTTGACCGTCCAATGGACCGACAATGTTTAATCGAACAGCGCTGCTGATAAGTCCGCGGAGATGATTAAACAAAAACAATCGAGCGGTGGAAATCTGATCGAACCCGAGCGCCTGTAGTAAGTGCCCAAACACAGTCGCGAAATGGGCCGGGAGTTTGCGATCTTCGACCAACATTCTCAAATCGCGCGAAGCAGCCAGGCCGAAGGCGCGATCCGTTGTCGTGAGGAAGGCCCGGCCTTGAGCACGGCTGGCACGGTTGGCAACGTGGTTAGTGGTGAAAGCATCGAAGTGTTCGTCTAAATCCGTGAATTTCTCAGCCTCTTCGAAAGAGCCGCGCACGAACGGTATTGTGCCCTGAGCCAATTGATTCAATGCCGCCTCGACAAATTCAATGAGATGATCGCGATTCCGGACTTCCTGGTGCTGCCAGGCCGCTTCCAGTCCTCCGGAATGTGCGAAAGAGCCCGTTGGAAAAGCGGAATCCGCGAGTTGAAGGAGCAGCCAATCGGGCGGAGCGATGCGAGGGCTCGCGCTCATCAGAAGAGAGAATAGCGTTGCGCGAGCGGCAAAATGGTCGCGGGCTCGCAGGTGAGAAGTTCGCCGTCGGCATGCACCTGGTAGGTCTCAGGATCGACTGTGATTTTCGGCAGCGCGTCGTTCCAACGCATGTCAGCTTTCGTTAACTGACGACAGTTGGAGATCGGTTCGATGCGTTTGAAAAGACCGTAGGACTCCGCTGTGCCGGCCTTCTTACACGCCTGGCTGACAAACGCGACCGAACTGGTGCCGACCGCGCGGCCAAAGCTGCCGAACATCGGCCGCATATAAACCGGCTGCGGAGTCGGAATACTCGCGTTAGGATCGCCCATCTGCGACCACGCAATGATCCCTCCTTTGATGACCATCTCCGGTTTCGCGCCGAAGAAAGCCGGACGCCAGAGAACAAGATCTGCCAGCTTCCCCGGCTCGACGGAGCCGATGAGATGCGACATGCCGTGCGCAATGGCAGGGTTGATCGTGTATTTGGAAATGTAACGCTTAATGCGGAGATTATCGTTCGGCCCGCGTTCGCCCGGCAGTGCGCCACGTTGCTGCTTCATTTTGTCCGCGGTTTGCCACGTGCGGCAGATCACTTCGCCGATCCGGCCCATCGCTTGACTGTCGCTCGACATGATGCTGATCGCGCCCAGGTCGTGAAGGATATCCTCGGCGGCAATGGTTTCACCGCGGATGCGGCTTTCAGCAAAGGCGACATCCTCCGGCAGGTTGGGATCGAGATGATGGCACACCATCAACATGTCCAGATGCTCGTCGAGCGTGTTGACTGTATAAGGACGAGTCGGATTGGTAGAACTCGGGAGGACATTCGGCTCGCCGCAAATTCGAATGATGTCTGGCGCGTGACCACCTCCAGCGCCTTCGGAATGATAGGTGTGAATGGTGCGGCCCTTAAACGCCGCAATACTTCCCTCCACGAAAGTCGATTCATTCAGGGTGTCCGTATGAATCGTGACTTGAATGTCGTGCTCCTCGGCCACAGTCAGGCAACAATCAATTGCCGCCGGCGTCGTACCCCAATCTTCGTGCAGCTTAAGACCAATCGCGCCCGCAACGATTTGTTCGGCGAGTCCAGCGGGATGCGAGGTATTACCTTTGCCAGTGAAGCCAAAATTCAACGGAAGTGCATCAACTGCCTGCAACATCGTCCGAATGTAAAAAGGAGCGGGGGTACAGGTCGTCGCGCAAGTGCCAACCGCCGGTCCCGTTCCGCCGCCAACCATCGTGGTGAGCCCGGATGCAATCGCTTCGTGCGCTTGTTGCGGACAAATAAAATGAATGTGCGCGTCGAATCCACCCGCCGTCAGGATGAGACCCTCCCCCGCGATGACTTCGGTTGTGACGCCGATAATAAGATTCTTCGCAACACCCGCCATCACATCCGGATTTCCAGCTTTCCCGATACCCGCAATGAGCCCGTTTTTAATCCCAACATCCGCTTTGTAGATACCGGTGTAATCAACAATCAGCGCGTTCGTTATCACGCAATCGAGCGCGACATCCGCGCCCACGCCCGCAGCCTGCCCCATCCCTTCACGAATAACTTTGCCGCCGCCAAATTTGCATTCGTCGCCATACGTCGTGTAGTCCCGCTCAACCTCGAGAATCAACGAAGTATCGCCGAGGCGAACGCGATCGCCGGTGGTCGGCCCAAACATCTCGGCATAGTGTTGGCGGTTCATGCGGTGTGACATAACTTCCAGTTAAAGTCCGAGTCTGGTTACGTTTTCAACCGCTCGCGCACGAGCATCCTCACTGCCCGCCCCGCTGGCGAAGTTGTTTCCTCCGGCAATCACCTTGTTGCCTGCGATTTCGACGAGACTCACCGTTTTGGTTTCACCGGGCTCGAAGCGAACAGCGGTTCCAGCCGGGATATTGAGCCGCTTTCCATAAGCAACGGCACGGTCGAACTTCAACGACGGGTTCGTCTCTATAAAATGATAGTGGCTACCAACTTGAATCGGACGATCTCCAAGGTTAGTCACGGAAAGAGATACTGAATCGCGCCCACTGTTGAGTTCGATTTCTCCTTCCTGCACCAGAACCGCACCCGGTTCCTCTATCGCCGGCAATGTGGCGAAAATGCGCAGTTCAGGAACGGGAAGAAAGCTGCCGTAAAGCGCGAGGGAAAGATCACCATCTTCATTCGCGATCGGATGATGAACCGTGACAAGTTTCGTGCCGTCCGGGAAAGTGCCTTCCACTTGGACTTCACCCACCATTTCCGGAACTCCCGGCATGACTTGATTGCGACCAAGGAACTTCCGGCCAAGCTCCATCAACTCAGAAACGGAGCGGCCGTCGCGAATGAATTCCAGAAGTTGAGTAGCAATCAGCGCGACCGCTTCGGGATAGTTGAGGCGCACACCGCGCGCGAGCCGTTTTTGCGCTAGGAAGCCCGCGTTGTGGAGAAGCAATTTATCGATGTCGCGCGGGGCAAGATGCATACAAATCCAGGTTCACCATTTCCGCAGCCACGGATCGTCTTTGAGCAGCGTGCTGACAAACCCAAGATTCTTATAAAGCGCGTGTCCAACCTCCTCGATGGACATCCCGGCGACTCGCAAAATCGCTCCGTCACGAATCGGGCTTACCGAGACGAGAAGCGAAGAACCAGGCGCGATCGGTTCCGACGCGATACGCGCCAGGAGTTCCTGCGCGTGCGAATTCACCAAAGGACCAAGAATCGCAACGGTCGCAAAACAATTGAATCTACCAACACCAAAGCGATTGGTCAGTGGAACCGCGCGCGTATCGAGATGAATCGCGTCGACCAGCGAACGACGTTCGCCATGGAAAATCTCGTTTCGACTCGCATACCGGTTGAACGACCAACGTTCACCTCGCGAGAGCCTTCCGGCGGAAACCCAATCAACCAGGACAAGATTAGCGTCTGGCGCGAGATGGAATATTTGCTGTTGGTCGTAGCTGGCGTCCGCGAAGCATTGCACTGGGTCCGGAGCGAGAACGAGCAGCGAGCCTTCAGCAAGCGACGCACTCAGTCGATGAGTGCACGGCAGGCAACGCGGGTTTCGATAGATTTTATTCGAAGCCTGGCTTCCCAGGAAACACATCGCCCCGGCATCGACCTTCAGGTCGATTTTAATTTCGTCGCCCGCGACCATTCCTCCGCCAAAACTGCTCGTATAAGCCCACACGCTACTTCCCCGCGAACGAGGTGTGAGCAACGATAGCGGAGTGCCCGAGCGGCAACCAACCACCGCGCTTGCGCCCTGTACATACCCAACGTGCAGCGACGCAAATCCGCTTTGATGTCCCGAAACTCCCATTCACTCACGCACCTAAAAGCCACAACACTGCCGCCGCGAGCAAAGCAACTGCGCCCGCGCTTGAAACAACCCGTTTCACTCGCGCGTTCACCACCAATTTCGCAAAGATGAAGCATAGCGCTCCCACCACAGCGATCATCAGCAGGTGAAACGGACTTGTGACCGCGTGCGTCAGTCCGTACTCCGCCAGGTCGTGACCAGGATGAGCTCGCAGGGAGGCAGTCGTTAAGGCGAAAAGCAGAAAAACAATAAAGCGCGTCATACGGTCAAGTGTTGGCGGACGAGATCCTCACTCAGTTCGGCGATCGGTCCGTCCACCACGATCGCGCCGCGGTCCATAATGTAAAAAGTATCAGCAACCTCGAGGCAAAAGTCGAGATACTGTTCCACCAACAGGATGCTGATCTCTCCTTCCTTCTTAATCTTCAACAAAGTCTCGCCGATCTGGTCGATGATGTTCGGCTGAATCCCCTCCGTCGGTTCATCCAGGATCAACACGCGTGGGTTCGTCAGAAGCGCCCGTGCGATCGCGAGTTGCTGCTGCTGACCTCCGCTCAGGACACCACCCTTGCGTTTGAGCATCTCCTTCAACACTGGAAATAATTCAAGCACGCGATCAACCTGCCCATTCGCCTTCGATCCGTGCACCACCAGGCTGATCTTCAAATTTTCCCAAACCGTAAGATTTGGAAAAATATCCCGACCTTGCGGCACGTAGCCCAAGCCACTCCTCGCGCGCTGCTCTGGTTTTTGCGAACTCAGGTTCTTTCCGGCAAGGGTGATCGTCCCCTCATCGCTCCGCACCAATCCCGTGATCGCTTTCAGCGTCGTGGTTTTTCCAACTCCGTTCCGCCCCATCAAACACACCAACGCACGCTCCGGCACCTTCAAACTTACGGAGCGAAGGATTCTTGATCCGTCATAAGAAACGGAAAGACTCTGCACGGAAAGCATCAGTGTGCTCCTTTCTTTTTCCGCCCAAGATAAACCTCAACCACCTGCTCATCCTGCTGAACCTGGTCCACCGTTCCTTCTTTCAGGACGTGCCCTTGGTGTAAAACGGTAACGGTCCGTGCGATTTGGCGCACAAAAGTCATGTCATGCTCGATCACCACGATGCTGTGCTTGCCCGCAAGGCTCATAAGCAACTCGCCGGTCTTCGCGGTTTCTTCATCAGTCATCCCCGCTGCAGGCTCATCCACCAGCAATAATTTTGGGTTCTGCGCGAGCAGCATTCCAATCTCCAACCATTGTTTTTGCCCGTGCGAAAGCAGCCCCGCCTTAACATCCGCCTTCTTATATAATCCAATCGTATTCAGGATCTCATCGATTCGTTCGCTCTGGGCGGGAGTTAACTTCGCGAAAAGCGTTGCCCAGACACTGCGGGTTCCTTCCAGCGAAAGCCAAATATTCTCCCGAACTGTATGATCAATATAGACCGACGGCGTCTGGAACTTACGGCCAATTCCCGCACGATTTATTTGCGCTTCATTCAAGCGCGTGAGATCAGTCGTCCCACCGAATTCCACTTTTCCGGTATCCGGCCGAGTCCGGCCCGTAATAAGATCCAGCATCGTGCTTTTGCCTGCTCCATTCGGACCGATCACCACGCGCAACTCTCCTTCGTCCAGGTAAAAATTCAGGTCGGAGATCGCCTTGAATCCATCGAAGGTCTTGTTCACTCCTTCGAGCATCAGCACAAAATTTTTCTTCATTCTTTTACCGCCGGCTCAAGGGTTGCTGCGAGTGGAGGGGCGCTCTCTTTTGGACGATCGAAGATTCGCCTCTTCACGGTTCGCAGTTGCTCAGGAATGCCTGCAATCCCGTTTGGCATAAACAGAACCACCAGGATGAACATGCCGCCGAGAAGATAGAGCCACTGTTCGGGAAATGCCCACGTCGCGTAACTCTTGAGCGCATTCACGCTAATTGCACCCAGGATCGGCCCGATCAACGTGTGTCGTCCCCCGACCGCGCACCAGACCACCGCCTCGAGCGATTTCTCGGGCGACATTTCGCTTGGGTTGATAATCCCCACCTGCGGAACAAACAGCGCGCCGCCCAATCCGGCAATTACTGCGGAAAGTACAAACACAAATAATTTGAAGTTCGCCGTGCCATACCCGGAGAAGAGCACCCGGTTCTCGCTGTCTCGAATCGCCCGCTGAATCAACCCGAACTTCGTCGAAATCAGCCATCGGCAGAGAAGATACGTTAACAAGAGCAGGATCGCGGAAGCGATGTAGAGCCACCGCTTGGTTTCCGGAGTGTTAATATTTTGGCCGAGAATTAATTTGAAGTCAGTTAGCCCGTTATTCCCTCCGAACGTAAAGTCATTCCGGAAAAACATTAAGCACGCCGCATATGTCAGGGCCTGACTCAGGATCGAAAAGTAAACTCCCTTGATCCGCGAACGAAACGCGAGCCAGCCAAAGATAAACGCGACCACCGCCGGAACCCAGATCACCGCCGCCGCCGCAAACCAGAAGCTTTTGAACGGAATCCAATGCGGAGGCAGTCCACCCGTTTCCGGAAACCGCGTCGCGAACTCTAGAAAAACCATGAAGTCGGGAATGTCCGCCTTGTACTGCCCCAACTTGCCGATCATCAGCATCAAATGCATCCCCAGCGCATATCCTCCCAGCGAAAAAAACAGTGCCTGGCCAAGGCTCAGCAGGCCAGTGTAACCCCACAGGAGATTCACGCTCAGCGCGAGCACCGCGTAGCAGAGATACTTCCCAAAAACCGTGATCCTGAAATTGCTGACGTGAAATATACTCTCGGGTGAAGTGGTATTCAGGAATGGAATTAGAAAAATTCCAACGAACGAAACTACTCCGATCCAGATCAAGTCCGAGCTTTTGAATGCTTTTTTCATCTATCAGCCTTCGAGGCTACGACTTCGCGTCACGAACAACCCTGCTGGTCGCCATTGTAAAAATAGAATGATCGCGGCGAGCACGGTGATCTTACCCATCACTGCGCCGAGCCACGGTTGAAGAATCTGGTCAGTCACCCCAATTCCCAATGAAGCCGAGACTGTTCCCACCAGGTTTCCCACTCCGCCGAGCACCACGACCATGAAACAATCCACAATATAATTCTGGCCGAGACTTGGTCCCACATTCCCGATTTGCGAAAGGCACGCGCCCGCCATCCCTGCCAGTCCGGAACCAAACGCAAAAGTCATCATATTCACCCGATCAGTACGCACACCCAACGCCGAAGCCATCGACCGGTTCTGCATGACCGCTCGAATCTGCAACCCAAGCGAAGTGCGCGTGAGCAACCAATACGTCAGTCCAATAATGAAAACAGCGAACGCAATGACGAAGAGCCTGTTAAAAGCCAGCAGCACGTCCGAAATGACAAAGCTGCCGCTGAGCCAGCCAGGTGAATTCACCTGCACATTCGCCGCCCCGAATGTATGCCGAAAAACCTGCTGCAGGACCAGGCTAACACCCCACGTCGCCAGCAACGATTCTAGCGGACGCTTATAGAGCCACCGAATAATCGAGCGCTCCAGGATCAGCCCAACGATTCCAGCGCTCACGAAAGACACCACCAATGCGGCGATAAAATAGTAGTCCTGTATCGCGGGATTCGTCACAGCCCACGTCTGGAACACATTCTGCGTCACATACGTGGCGTATGCGCCAATCATGATGATCTCGCCATGTGCCATATTGATCACTCCCATCAAACCAAAAGTGATCGCGAGACCCAGCGCCGCGACCAGCAGCACCGCCGAAAGGCTCAGCCCACGGAAAGCCGTTCCAAACAAATTTCCGAGCCAGATATATTGCTCGATGTCGTAAATCGCCTTGCGACACGCCGCGCTCGTCTCCTTATCAAACTTCTCAGGCGCAGCGTTCGCCGCATCATGCAGCGATTTCAAAAACGACAGCGAATTGATCGAACGAAGCGCTCCAAGTTTTTCAATTGCTGGAACCCGCACCTTTGTGTCTAACGACGCAATATGCGTCACCGCGACAGCTTCCTGCAGGGCCTTCTCTACTTCCTTCGACTTCTCTTTGGTAAGTCGCTCCTCAAAAAACGGCAGATAATCCGGATTCTGTTCCTGTCCAAGCTTGATCACCGCATCACGACGCATCTTCGGGTTGGAATGGACCAGCGAAAAAATATCGAGTGTGACCTTGATTTGTTTGCGAAGCTTCGAAGATGTATCCGCCGGAGTTAAATCAAGGCTGCCGAAAAGCATCGGCGCACCGGCACCATCCTTAATAAACTCGCCATCAGAAATTCGCCTCGCCCGTGCGCGTCCTTCATTGTCCGTTTCGCTTTCAAGTAAGACAGGAACGTTGGTGCCTCCCGAATCAAAAAGCTGAACCAAACCGCCGCGCCACGCTTCGAGCACTTGCTTTACATATGGATCATTCGTCTCAACGAAGCTCCGAATCAGCTCGGACTGACGAGCCGCCTCTTGCGTGGTGATAGCTTCAGCGAGTCGCGTGCCGATCGCCAGCTCGGCGGCCGAAGCTGAAAACGCCAGCAGCGCTGAGGCAACTATAATCCATTTCTGCATAGGTGTGCTAAGAAATGGGGGGAAGCGCCGTTGGCGCGCCTCCCCCTTTTTGGCGGAACTAACCGAGGAGTTTAGTTACTTGCTGTTACTTTTGGGAGGAACTTCTCGCTGAAAGGCTCACCAGCGACGCCCGACATTGTCTTGATGATCTTGAACTGACCGTTCGCCAGCGTTTCACCGATATAAACATTATTAACCAGATGATGATTCTCCTGCATCGTCACTTCGCCGGCAGGGCCCTTGAACTTTTGTCCCACCAACGCCGTGCGCACTTTGTCCACCTCAAACGAGCCGGCCTTCTCGACCGCTTGTTTCCAGAGATATACACCCATCCGGGACAGGTTCATTGGACTGCAGGTTACGCGACCTTTCCCATCAACACCAGCCACGCTATAATCAGAACCAGTGACCTTCGGGGCCTTCAACCACTCCGTGAAATCCTTCACAAACTTCGTGTTCTCCGGCGTCCGGAGCGACATGAAATAAGTCCAGCAGCCGAGGTGGCCCACTAGGTCCTTCGCCGGCAATCCGCGAAATTCATCCTCGGAAATCGAGAACGAAACCACCGGACAATTCTCCGAAGTAAGACCAGCGTTCGCGAACTCCTTGAAGAACGGAACGTTCGTGTCGCCGTTCAACGTGCTGATCACACAGGCGCTGCCACCCGCGGAGAATTTCTTAATCGCCGCGACAATCGTTTGATAGTCCGCGTGTCCGAACGGCGTATAAACCTCCTCTATATCGGACTCCGGAATGCCTTTAGCCTTTAGGTATTGCTTCAGGATTTTGTTCGTTGTGCGCGGATAAACATAGTCTGAACCGAGCAGATAGAATTTCTTTTTTCCTTCCGCGAGCATGTAATCAACCGCTGGGATTGCCTGCTGATTAACCGCCTCTGCGGTATAAAAAATATTCTTTGAAAGCTCTTCGCCTTCATACTGCACCGGGTAAAAGAGCAGGCCATTCGCCTGTTCAAATACCGGGAGCACCGATTTCCGACTCACCGAGGTCCAGCAGCCGAACACCACCGAGACCTTGTCCTGCTCCAGCAACTGCTTCGCCTTTTCCGCGAACAGCGGCCAATTGGATGCCGGATCCACCACCACCGGTTCGATCAGGTAGTTTTTTCCACCTGCCTTGATGCCGCCGGCTTTGTTAATTTCGTCAAAGGTAAACAGCAGTACATCCTTTAACGATGTTTCACTAATGGCCATGGTGCCGCTCAACGAGTGAAGCACACCAACTTTAACTTTCTCCGCAGCTTGCACCGCCAGAGTCGCTGTGATCAGCGCAGCTATACTAAGGAACTTAGATATTTTCATTATGAACTTTCTTTGAGGTTGAACTAAAAGAGATACGAGATACCCGCCCCAACCAGGAAACGGCTTTCCTGCCCATCAAACCCGTCCTCATATGAGGTGTGGTCATACCGGATTTCCGGCTGCACCTTCACATTCGGAACGGGCTTGTAATTAAGAGTCAGCGTTAGACTGGAGAGAACGCCTTCTGTATCTGGCGAAACGATCGCGCTGCCCGGCCGGCCGCCGAGCGAGATGTTCGGAATGCCGAACCCATCGCTGTCGTCTAAATACTCACCGCGCAATGCGAGGCCAACTTTTTCAGTGAAGTTATAAGTTAGCCAGGCCCCCACCGACCAGAGTTCCGCCTCCGGGGCGGGACTAGGATCAAATTGGAAGTAATCAAACTCAAAGCCGATCCCAAATGCCTCGGTGAATTGATATCCCGCCAGCAACGATCCGCCGAGCAAATCGAATCCAGCACTTTCATGCCCGCCGAAACCAATCACGCTGAACCACAGGTCCGGCAGCGGTTTGAAGCCAAGGCTTCCCATGTAAGTCTTGCTGCTGTTGTTGTCGACCGCGCCGGCATAAAGTCCGTTCTGCACCCGCACCTTTGCGTCGAGCCAGTCCGTGAACGTATAACCAAGTTGCACCCCCGCGGAAGGACCATTCCCGGTATAGAACCATTGATATCCCTGCGAGAAGTTCGGGTTCGCCGCACCACCGTCGCCCGATTCATAATTCAACAGCGAGATCAGTTGTCCCGCTTTGATGTTAAGTCCACTTCCGAGCGGCGCATTCAACTCCACATACGCCTCGCGCAAGTCTTCCAGTCCCTGCAATTCACCGCCAGTGTTCACGATCGGCGCATCCTCACCGAAAATGAGCGACGCACGATAAGCAGCGTCCCAACTATCTCCGCTTCGTTCAACGGGCGCGCTGGCGATCGTCACCTTTACCTTATTAAGCGAAAATGAATTCTCGCTCGTGTTCCAAAGGTAACCGTTGGACTTTCTATCTTCCGGATCGCTCGTGTCATAAAAATACGATGCCGTCACAAAACCGCTGATCTGGATGTCGGAAAGCGCTTTCACTGCGTTCGTCGGCATCGATGCGGAGAGGCCTTCCTTCTGCATCACGCTTTCGATCGATTCCAATCGCTTTCGCAGCGCCTCGTTCTCTTTCTCCAGGCGTTCCATCCGAACGGTGTTTCCTGATTCAGCCTGCGCCAGTGCCGATGGCGCCGTTCCAAGCAATGCGGATCCAATACAGGCTCCCATGCCGAGCGGGCCGATTAGTAATTTTCTAGGTGGGGATTCTTTCCTCATGTTAGGGTTTGGTTTACGCGCTTTGCGCGCGGCCCACCTCTAGCAACGCCCGCACCGACTAAGGGAATCCCGTAAAACTCTTAAATGAAATAAGTTCAACCCCGCGATGAATGCCATTTCTTCCCCAACGCCCACGCCTCGTCCTGACGTGTTACAACTCTGAAACGCAACCAGAAAAAGAAGGAGTGCACCCGCGAAGCAAACCATCAGTTACCCACTATGAACCTCCGAATTGCGCAGCGTGAACAAATTTCAACAGCTCACAAGAGCACGACGTCCGATTTCGGAAGAGTCATGCAAGGAGTGCCACAATAGATGGTGCCGGTGGTCGGACTCGAACCGACACGACTTGTTAAGGTCCCAGGATTTTAAGTCCTGTGCGTCTGCCATTTCGCCACACCGGCGCGTTGATCAACGATCGCGTAGCCGTTGGCAAAAACGCCAACCGTTAATCGAAGCAACCCACTCACCTTCGCAAATCTTCGCGATGCTCGCAAGCAACTCGTCTCTTACGCATCAGCGATCGTGGCCGTATCGATTCCTGCAAAAAGATGCTGCGCTCTGAGGCGATGGTTCCAAGCACGTTCGCCGTTGCCATTGCCAACAGCAGTGCGAACGCGCAGCGCATAAACGAAGGGGCTCCCGGGGCAGGGCGACCTCTGAGGCTCCTTCGTCGGTAGAATACTTTGCAGCCGACTCCCGAGGCGACAGCGCTTTGCAACAAGAATGCTTTCCACTATACCAAGCGTGCAGTTCGCCGACTGCCGCGATGAACGCAAACTCGAGTTCCATCTTTGGAAATGCAGCTGCTGTTGATGCATCACCGGAAATGACCCGCACGAGCGGAAGCAGCTGGATTGCTCCCCATGTGGCGATCATTGTTACGGCGCTCTTATTGTGGGCCTCGCTCGTGCTGCTGTTCTCAGCTCCCCTCGCGCTAACGCGACCCGCTTCATGGCGGCAAGCAATCGCCTTTGGAGCATGGTTCTGGGCGCTTTGGTTATTGTTTCTGCCGATGGTGGCGTTGCTTTCCTTCCGTTTTCCGATCGAACGAAGGAGACTCATCCGCAATGTCCTCATCCATTTGTTCGTCTGCCTTTTCGTGGTGAGCGCCAACCGCGCTAACTTTCGCGTTGTCGACAAGATTTTCCCCCGAACGCTGCGCATGCCGCTTGGGCCGCCCGGTTTCAATGCGGCATTGGACGTCCTGGTCTATTGGTCGTTGGTCGGCCTTTGCCAGGCGATCACGAATTTTCGACGCTCGCAGGAGCGGGACCGACGCGCCGCCGCGCTTGAGGCAAGGCTCGCCAGCTCAAAACTGCAAGCACTCCGTATGCAGATCAACCCGCATTTTCTTTTCAACACCCTGAACTCAATCGCCGCGTTGGTTTACGTGAACCCGCGCGCCGCCGACGAAATGCTCGGCGATTTAAGCAAGTTGCTCCGCCGCTCGCTTGATACGATGGAGGAACAGGAAATTCCCCTCGCGCGGGAACTCGAATTCATCCGCGCATATCTCGGCATCGAGCAAAAGCGCTTTGCCGAACGCCTCCGAGTCAATTTGAACGTGCCTGATGAACTCATGAAAGCCTTCGTTCCAGCTCTCATTCTTCAGCCCCTCGTCGAGAACGCCATCCGCCACGGCATCGAACCGCAGCGCGCTCCCGGCCTCATCTCCATCGAAGCAAAACAGGAAGGTACGCAACTCCACCTGATCGTCCTCGACAACGGCCACGGATTGCCTCCAGCCAATCCCAACCCCTCCGGACGACGCGGCATCGGCCTGCCGAACACGCAAGCGCGCTTAAAGGAACTCTATGGCGTAAACCACAGTTTCTCCGTCGGGAAGGCTGAACCTCACGGTTACCGAGTTGATATTCGTCTCCCGCTTCACATGGAACCGCTGAACGTTCCCAGCATTTAAACCAACCGCATGAAAATCCGAGTGCTCATTGCGGATGATGAACCATTAGCCAGGCAGCGCGTTCGCTTCCTCTTGGCTGAAGAACAGGACCTCGAGATCCTCGCCGAATGCGCGAACGGCTTTGAAGCCGTTGACCAAATCCAAGCCGCCAAACCCGACCTCCTCTTCCTTGATGTCCAGATGCCGGAGATGGATGGATTTGAAGTCCTGCGCCGCATCCCGCAAACCCACTTGCCAGTCGTCATCTTCACCACCGCCTACGACCAGCACGCCCTGCGAGCCTTCGAAGTGCACGCGCTCGATTACCTCTTAAAGCCCTTTAAACCCGCCCGATTCAAAGAAGCAGTCCACCGCGCCCGCGAACTTATCACCACCAAACAAGCAGCTCTCCACGCTCGCGGCCTCCTCGCCCTCTTGGGTCAAACGCCGGCCCCCACCGGTCAGCTCACTCGATTGGCCGTCAAATCCCCCGGCAAAGTTACCTTCGTCGAAGTCGACCATATCCACGCTATCGAAGCCGCCGGAAAATACGCCGTAGTCCACGTCGGCAAGGAAAACCACGTCCTGCGCGAGACCATGACTTCCTTGGAATCCAATCTCCCCCCGCAACAATTCCTCCGCATCAGCCGCTCCGTCATCGTCAACCTCCACCAGATCCAGGAACTTCAACCCATGTTCGCCGGCGAAAACCTCGTCGTCCTCAAAAACGGCAAATCCTACCCCACCACCCGCCCACTCCGCGAAATCCAGCAAAAACTTGAATTCCGCTAAAGCCTGTAATGCTTCACTCGCCTGAGATTCCGATCCAAACCGATCCTCGGAACCGCTTAAAATCTCACATTCAGCCCCGCCGCCTTTGCAAGTTCACCCTGGCGAGCGTCGAACGTGAGAAACCGCCTTGCTCCCAGCGTCAACGCGATGCCTACATGCAACAAATCCACACTGCGAATGCCCAGTGTTTCAGTGTGAGTCTTTCCCAGTTCCTCAGCTTCGCGGAACGCATTCGTCCATCCAATTGGCACGTGCGCGATGATGCCATCTCCCAGGTCTGAGTCGATGTCGACAAATGCAGCGCCGCGGCGCACGGCGTCAATTTCCTTCCGAAACACTGCCAAACGGAGCGCGTTTCGCAGTTCGTGCCGGTGCAGCGGTGTATACGGCAGTGCATCACGAAAGTCGCGCATGAACGCAAGCGCCTTTGGTGAATCAGATTGCGTCAGGTAAATGCGGACGAGAAAGCTCGTATCTGCGTAGGTTTTCAATACGAACCTTTGCTGTCCGCGAGAATTTCGTCGATAACGCCCCCTGACATAACCCGGCCGCCGTCTCGCATTTTCAAGCGCGCCGCAAAATCGGGTCGTTTCCTTGACCGTGCAGCCTTCGCCGGCGGCGGAGGCGAAAGGAGCGCGACCACCTTTCCACGTTTGCTGATTTCCACCTGTTCCCCCCCTTCGATCCAGTCCAGAACCGTATTAAAATCATGCCGCACTTGCCGGATCGATGCTGTCTTCATGTTACACAACAATGTGTCACATCAGAGCGACGGTCAATGCCGAACTCAAGCAGCCGCTTCATTCCTCCCCATCCGCCCCTCGCACCACAATTCCCCTCCTTCGTTCCAAATCCAAAGCCAACTCCGGCAAATCCGCGCACCATCACGTCCGAAGATCCAAATCGATCAAACCATGAAAAGAAAACCTCTCTTCGTAGCACTCGCGGCGCTCGTCGCAGTTGGGTTGTGGCTCGCACGATCGTCCCGGCATTCGGAGAATTCCGCCTCGGATAAAACGCCGACAGCTTACTTCCAAACACCCGAAAGCCAGGCTGCCGGTCAATCCGATCCTGGGCAGACGAACAACGCCCGCCCGCAGCACCGCCCACCCAATCAGGCCCAGCGGTTCCTCGACTTCACTCCGGAACAACGCGTCCAGCAGGCGAGAAAGGGGCACGGCCCCGGAGGCTAAAAGCAACATCTATCCAAAATCACCACTCACTACTTTTTTGCTCTGCCTATGAAAATTGATCCTGAAAAAAATCCTACCTCGAACCACTCCACCACCGCGCGCCAGCAACCCACCCGTCGCTCGCCTTACCGCGCCTTTACTCTCATCGAACTGCTGGTCGTCATCGCCATCATCGCCATCCTTGCGGCCCTGCTCCTGCCCGCTTTGGGCCGATCGAAATCCAAAGCTTACAACGCCGCCTGCCTCAATAACCTTCGCCAACTCGGCATCGCCACCCGTCTCTATGCCGAGGATCATGACGAGCGCCTGCCCAGCGTGGAGATCCTTCCCACCCAACCCATCGATCCCCAAAACCCTCTGCCGCGCCTCTGCGATGCTCTCGCGAAATACATCGGCAAAACCGCGGTCACCAATTCCAACAGCGCCACCATCTTCAAATGTCCCGCCGACAAAAAGGGCCGGTTCGTTGCCGAAGGCTCTAGCTACGAATGGAACGCCGAACTCAATGGCCGTCGCCTCGACGAAACCCGCACCGACTCCGCCTTCCTCTTGATCAAGCGCGGCGACCCTTCCGCCGGCATCACCAACTTCGTCCTCACCATTCCTCCCGGAACCACTCCACTCCTTCTCGACTACGACGACTTTCATCCCCGCCCCCCGAAATCCGGAAAGAATGTCGTCTTTATGGATGGACACGTGTCACTCTTGCAAGCCCCGCGCGATTAACGGATGCAATGGAGGTGAGGGGCAATGCCGCCGGTTTGTAGCGGCCATTCCGGCGTGCGCGCTTAAAACGACAAAAATAGCAATATTTCTGTTGACCCTTTAGCCTCCGTCCTGCTAAATTCTACCTATGATCACGAACAATCATTCGTGGTCACTCGGCTTGTGCCCGAACAAAAGCCTCGCTCTCGAGTCTCCTGTTCGCCCACTTCAGCCGACTGACCACCGCACTTCTCGAACATCGGACGCGTTCTGCCCACGTACATCTATGCCCATCGGGGAATTGGGATTTCCTTGGCATTTGGTATTTGAAATTCGGTCATTTCTCTTGCCCAAAAACACCCGGCACACACACCCGGCACACACCCGGCTCACACACAGCTCACACACAGCGCACACACAGCGTCGAAGCCGACTAACCATTCGCGCTCAATCGCTTACAAATTTTTGACTACAAAAAAACACACAGCAGATGAGTTGAAATACAAATGGAAGAATTGCATCGAGCAGTTTGTCGGATTCCGTTAGGGAATTAAAAACGATGAACAAAAACACGCTCTGTCTCTGGTATGACCGCGATGCCGAAGAAGCCGCACGCTTTTATGCCCGCACCTTTCCCGACAGCGCCGTAGGCGCAGTCCGCCGCGCGCCCTCCGACTTTCCAGGCGGAAAGGCCGGCGACGTCCTGACCGTCGACTTCACGATCTGCGGCGTGCCCTGCTTTGGCCTGAATGGTGGGGACGTTTTCAAACACAGCGAAGCGTTCTCCTTCCAAATCTGCACCGAAGATCAAGCCGAGACAGACCTCTATTGGAACGCGATCGTCGGCAATGGTGGCGCCGAGAGCGCGTGCGGTTGGTGCAAGGACAAATGGGGGCTCTCCTGGCAGATCACCCCCCGCGTCCTCATCGAAGCCATGGCCCAGGGTGGCGACGTCGCCAAACGTGCGTTCGATGCCATGATGGAGATGAACAAGATTGACGTCGCCAAAATCGAGGAAGCGGTCCGCGGGTAGATCATTGAGGGCGAACGTAAATCGCCACGGCCGGATGACGTCCTTTGAGCTTCCGCGCCTCGGCGCTTGCAAAGATCGGGTGCTTGGGTATTGTCCCCGCTCCCGTTTTAGAGATTTTCGGGGTCTCAGATAATTTATGCCGTCAGCAAACGATATTCGAAAAGGAATGGCCATTAATTATAATGGCGACATCGCGGTGGTGCTCGACACCCAGCACCGCACGCCGGGCAACCTGCGCGCCTTCGTGCAGATGTCCATCCGCAGCATCAAGACCGGGAAGACCGCCGACGTTCGCTTCAGCTCGACTGAAAAGGTGGACGTAGTGCCGATGATGACGCGGAAGATGGAATACAGCTACAAGGACGGCGAAGATTTCGTTTTCTCGGATCCGGAGACTTACGAGACGGTTTCTGTGACCGGTGAATTCGTCGGTGATGTAAAGAATTATCTGACGGAGAACGCGATTGTTACGATCACGTTCGTGGAAGAGAAGATCGCCTCAATCGAACTGCCGTCGAGCGTGGTGCTGACGGTGACCGATGCGCCGGAAGGGATTCGCGGCGATTCGGCGAATAACGTGCAGAAGGCGGTGACGCTGGAAACTGGTATCACTGTGCAGGCGCCGCTGTTCATTAAGACGGGCGAGAAGATCAAGGTCGATACGCGAACCGGAAAGTACATGGAACGCGCTTAAGCCGAATCTTCAATTTGGATTTGAAGCCCCGAGGCGAGATGCTTCGGGGCTTTTTCGTTGAGGTTTTCGGCTCTGGTGATAGAGCTTCGGCATGCGGAACTTGATCATTGGGCTGAGTTTAGGTGGTGCCATAATTCTTTTAAGCGGATGCCAAAGCGCGCCGAAAACTTCGGTAGGACGGGATGGGGTCACGTATACGAACACGATTCACAACTTTCGCGTTTGGGCGGCCGATCAGTTCAATCCAGCCGAACTAAAAGGGAAAACGCTCTCGGTGGCAGCGACGGCTTCGGAAGTAGCTGAGCAGAAAAAGAAGGATGAGATCGAGCAGTTTGAACGATTGCGCCGTTTGTTGCCGGACCAGATCAGCTACGCGCTCGAATCCAAAAAAGTTTTTGCAAAGGTCAACCAGCCTGCAGTCACTGAGGGGACGGATCTCAAGCTAAACACCACGATTGTGGAGTATTACCCCGGGAATGCGGCGTTGCGTTTTACAGTCGGTTTCAGTGCTGGGTACCCGTCGATAACCGTTCACGGCACAATTACCGACGCAGCGGGGAAGCCGCTAGTGCGGTTTGAAACGCAGCGCGAGTTCGAGGCCCGGCCATTCGAGTACGGTGACGAGCAGATTCTCTCGAATAATATCAAGGATCTGGCGGTGGACCTGGCAGACTTCATTGACCGCATTGCCAATGGCAAGCCGCTGAAGAGGTAGCGGATAGGCCCCGCAGAAATTGACATTAAATTTTCGGGCGTGGAGAGTAGTCCAATACAAGGATGAAACGGACAGCTGCTGTTCTGGCGATTGCTTCGCTGGTGGGTTCCGCGCGCGCGGCGGATAAAATTGATTTCCGGAAAGAGGTTAAACCGGTGCTGGAGATGCACTGTTTAAGCTGCCATGGCACGGAGAAACCGAAAGGCGCGTTGCGGCTGACGACCAAGGAAAACGCAGTGAAAGGTGGCGATGACGGGACATCATTGGTGCCCGGAAAGCCGAATGAAAGCCCGCTCTATACGACGACGATTCTGCCGGCGGATCATGAAGATGCGATGCCGCCGAAAGGTCCACGCCTGACGAAGGAGGAGACGGAGAAGCTGCGGTTGTGGATTGAGCAAGGTGCGGAATGGCCGGCGGGCGATGAGTTGAAGCAGGTTAAGAAGATCGATTTCGTAAAGGATGTCCAGCCGATCCTGGAGTTTAGCTGCGTTTCCTGTCACCGGGACGGAAACGATAAGGGGAATTTGCGGTTGGATACGCGGGAGTTTGCATTGAAAGGCGGCGATGATGGTCCCGGAATTGTGCCGTTCGACAGCGGCAAGAGCCCTGTTTTTACGAGCACAATTTTGCCGGCGGATCATGATGATTTAATGCCGCCGGCGAACAAGGGCGGTCCTCTGCCGAAGGAAGAAATCCAGACGCTGAAGGATTGGATCGATCAAGGCGCGATGTGGCCGAGCAATGTGGTTTTGCAGGCGCGCAAGAAGGAAGAACTGGCGAAGGACGATACCAAGCTGCTGGAGGATGTTTACGCAAAGATCCTGGCGAATCTTGAGGTGACGAATGCGGCGGACATGAAGCCGTATAAGGTCACGATTCCGGGAACGGATGTGACGTTCGAGATGATTCCGATTCCGGGCGGCGAATTCACAATGGGAAGTCCAGAGAATGAAACGGGACGTAAAGGGGATGAAGGTCCGCAGCACAAGGTGAAGATCGATCCGTTCTGGATGGCGAAATGCGAAGTAACCTGGAACGAATACGAGTTGTTCCAGTTTCCGGAGGAAGAGAAGAAGCGGCGCAATATGCGCAAGAGCGATCCAGCGATTCATGCCCTGGCGGATGCGGTTTCGCGCCCAACGACGCCTTATGTGGAGATGAGCTTCGGGATGGGCAAGGATGGTTATCCGGCGATCAGCATGACGCAGCACGCGGCGAATACTTATGCGAAATGGTTGAGCGCGAAATTGAGCCAGTTCTATCGTCTGCCGACGGAAGCGGAGTGGGAATATGCAGCGCGGGCGGGAACGACCACAGCGTATTCGTTCGGTGATGACGCTTCGAAGATTAATGACTATGCATGGTTCGGCGATAATAGCGATTTGAAGTACCAGAAGGTTGGCAAGAAGAAGCCGAATCCCTGGGGTTTGCACGATATGCACGGCAACGTGGTGGAGTGGTGTCTGGATCAATACGAACCGGAAGGTTACAAGCAGTTCGTGGGGGCGACGGCGGAGAATCCGTGGATTAAGGCGACGATGCCGTATCCGCATGTGGCACGCGGTGGTTCGTGGGATGATAATCCCAAGGATTTGCGCAGTGCGGCGCGGCGCGGTTCGAGCGCCTCATGGAAGCAACAGGATCCGCAATTGCCGAAGAGCATTTGGTATCTGACGGATGCGCAATTCCTTGGATTCCGCATAATTCGGCCGTTGAAGGTCCCGCCGGAAGCGCAGGAGCTTCGGAAATATTGGACAAGCGGCGTCGAAAAGGACTAAGCTGCGGACATCCCAAATAGCTCAAGGAAGCTACTGAATTAGCGTTGTAAAACTCACGTCGAATTCTTTTTTGAAAATGAACTCTTCTGATTCATCGGCTGGTCGTCCGGAAGGACGAGATTCACACATTACGCGGCGCAGCTTTCTGCAGACCACTTCGCTCGCAGCAGGCGGCGCGGTGCTCGGCGGCATCTCTGTCGAACGCGGAGCCCATGCGCAGGGCAGCGACACTGTTAAGATCGCGCTGGTTGGTTGCGGTGGACGCGGTTCCGGTGCAGCAGCGCAGGCATTATCGACCGAAGGCAACGTGAAGTTGGTGGCAATGGCCGATGCGTTTTCCGATCGGCTGAACAACAGCTACAAGGAACTCGCGGCGAAGAATTCGGCCAAGATGGAAGTTACGGACGACAAGAAGTTCGTTGGTTTTGAGGCTTACAAAGAAGCGATCAAGCTGGCGGATGTTGTGATCCTTGCGACGCCTCCAGGATTTCGGCCGATCCATTTCGAGGAAGCGATCAAGCAGGGGAAACATGTTTTCATGGAAAAGCCGGTCGCGGTTGACGGGACTGGAGTTCGCCGCGTGCTGGCGGCAGCGGAAGAAGCGAAGAAGAAGAATTTGAAAGTTGGCGTTGGGCTGCAACGGCATCATCAACTCGGTTATATCGAGACGATCAAACGACTGCACGATGGGGCGATCGGCGACATCGTTGCCGCGCGTTGCTACTGGAACGATGGCGGGGTGTGGGTGAAGGATCGCATTCCCGGTGAAACGGAGATGCAGTACCAGATGCGTAATTGGTACTATTTCGTTTGGCTGTGCGGCGATCATATTTGCGAGCAGCACATTCACAATTTGGATGTCATCAATTGGGTGAAGAATGCGTATCCGGTTCGTTGCCATGGGATGGGCGGACGCGAAGTGCGAAAAGGAAAACAATACGGCGAAATCTTCGACCATCATGCCGTCGAGTTCGAATACGAAGACGGTTCGCGCATGTTCAGCCAGTGCCGCCATATACGAGGCGCGTGGAGCAACGTTTCAGAACATGTGATCGGCACGAAGGGCAAGTGCGATGTCAGCGGACACCAGATCACTGGCGAAAAACGTTGGAGATTGAGCCGGGAAGAGCGCGAGAGCGGAAAAAATCCTTACCAGAAGGAGCACGACAACCTGTTCGACGCGATTCGAAATGATAAGCCGTTCAATGAAGCCTTCAATGGCGCGATGAGTTCGCTGACTGCGATTATGGGACGCACTGCGACTTACACCGGCAAAGTGGTTGAGCAGAAGGAAGTGCTCGAATCACAAAATGCACTCGTGCCGAGCAGTTATGACTGGAATGGCACGCCGCCGACAGTGCCGGATGAGAATGGGTTCTACCCGATTCCGATCCCGGGCGCTACGAACGTAGTGTAAGGACGAACGAAAGGATTTCGCGGCCCGCACTTCGGTGCGGGCTTTTTATTTTAGCGGCGCCACCAGCTTTTGGCGGCACCGCGGGCAGGGGCAGCAATGCCATCCTGGTTGCGGAGCTGGTTAACGAGGAGCTGGCTGCGGGCGGCTTCGAGAGCCATGATGAATTCGTCGTAGGTGCGGAAGCGTTCGGCGGGGTTTTTCGCCATCGCGCGGGCAAGCGCTTCGCTCGTGGGTTGAGAAATGTCCGGGCAGACAAGATTCGGGAGCGTTAGGGGAGTGTGGATGTGCGCGGCGACGACGGCTTCGACGGTGGGCGCTTCGAACGGAACGATGCCGGTGATCGCGTGGTAGAGCGTGCCGGCGAGGCTGTACATATCGGAAAGGAAATCTTCGCGTTCGCGTTTTACTTTTTCGGGGGCGATGTAATAGGGAGTTCCCCAGATGGTGGTGTCATCGTCGTTGCTGCCTTCGGCTTTGCGGGCGAGGCCGAAGTCGATGAGTTTTGGTTCGCCTTCTTCGTTGTAAAGAATGTTGCCGGGTTTGATGTCGCGATGGAGGAGATTTTTCTTAAGCGCGCTGCTGAGAGCGGAGGCGACTTTGATGCCGGTGTCGAGGACGTCGAGTTCGGCGACGCGTTTTTCGCGGTCGATTCGGCTGTCGAGGCTGCCGGCATCGGCGAGTTCCATGACGAGGTAGAGCTGGTTGTCGATCTCGTCGAAGGTGTAGATGTGGATGATGTTGGAGTGATTGAGAGCGGCGGCGGCGCGTGCTTCGCGGTAAAAACTTTCGAGCGCCTGGGTATCTTCCTTGAGTTCGCGCTTCATCAATTTCACGGCGACTTCGCGCTCGAGATTGACGTCCATTGAACGATAAACCGTGCCCATGCCGCCGGAGGCGATGGGGATGCGCAGCTCGAACTGCCGGAGTTGCATCGGCATCATGATCTCGTGGCTGCATTTGCTACAGGCGGTGGTCGAGAGCGGCGGCAAATCTCCCGGGATGAAGATTTTTGCCCCGCACCCACGACACGCGACCATCCTTAGTGGTTTGCGGCTTTCAGCGGCGACAGACATTGCTCAACTCCACTTTAACATGCAGCCAACTCGCCACAACTGTTTTGCGGCGCGTCGAGCGGCTGGGTAGTTAGCCGCATAACTTGTACCAGAGCGAGCGGAAAGTAACTGATCCCGAGCGGCGGGATGGCTGTCTGCAACCTAAGAGTTACGAGGGGCGACAGGATTTTCGAGGAGGGTACGGATTTGTTTTAGGAGGCGATCGACGGGCGCGGGTTTTTCGAGGAAGTTGATGCCGAAGGATTGCAGATTTTTGCCGGCGTCTTCGGGGGTGTAGCCGCTGAAGACGAGAATGCGGAGGTCCGGCTTTTCGTCGAGGAGGAGGAGGGCAAGTTCGCGGCCGTTGAGTTCTTCGGGCAGGACCATATCGGTGAGGAGGAGATCGATTTTGCGATCGGCGCTTTTCCAGAGTTCGAGGGCTTCGGAGCCGGTCGCGGCGGGATAAACGTTGTAGCCCTGGCCGCGGAGCATGGAGGTGAGGAAGGTGCGGACGGGTTCTTCGTCTTCGACGACGAGGATCGATTCTTCGCCGGAGAAGTCGGCGTGCTCGGCTTCGGCGAGAGATTCCGAAGGAGTGAAATCCTGCGCGGGGAGCATGACGCGGAAGGTGGTGCCGACGTTTACTTCGGAATCAACTTCGATCCAGCCGGCGTGTTGTTGGACGATGCCGTAGACCGTGGCGAGGCCAAGGCCTGTGCCTTGGTCTTTCGGCTTGGTGGTGAAAAACGGTTCGAAAATTTGGGGAAGGATGTCGGCAGGAATGCCGTGGCCGGTGTCGGTCACTTCAAGGACTGCGAAGGTACCGGCGCGGGCTTGCGGGTGGCTCACGCAATCGCCGTTGCGAATCACGCGGGTGCTGGTCTGGATGGTGATGACGCCGCCGGAAGGCATCGCGTGTTGGGCGTTGACCGCGAAATTGAGGAGGACCTGGTCAAGCATGGACGGATCGGCGACGAGGCCAATAGGCGAGTTGCTGAGTTGCAGATCGAATTTGATGTTCTCCGGGAGAACGCGGCGGAGCATCTGGGAAAAATCTTTGATGATGCGGCCGAGTTCGGTGACCCGCGGGTGGAATGGTTGCTGACGCGAAAAGGTGAGGAGCGGGCGCGTAAGATTCGCGGCGCGAGTGACGGCGCTTTCGATCGCTTTGAGGCTGTCGAGGACGGCGGGCGAAAGATTTTTTTGGAATTTCAGGATCTGCGCATGGCCCTGGATGACCGTGAGCATGTTGTTGAAGTCATGCGCAATTGCGCCGGAGAGGCGGCCGATGGCGTCGAGCTTCTGCACCTGACGAAGTTGGGACTCGAGTTGAAGGCGGTCGGTGATGTCCCAGAGAATTCCCTGAAGGCCGACGATGTTGCCATCGGAATTGTAAACCGGCGCTTTGATACTTTGAATGCAGGCTTTGCGTCCGCCAGGAAGTTCGTGCGCTTCGGTGTTGTGGGAAGGTCGCTTCGTGGAGAGAACTCGGAGATCTTCGGCTTTAAATTTGAGAACGAGGGCGCGCGGGAAAAGATCGGCATCGGTGCGGCCGAGGATTTCTTCGGCGGGAACGCCAACGAAACGGCAGAATTCGGAATTAACGTAGCTGAAGCGGCCTTCGAGATCTTTCGCGTAGAATGCCTGGGGAAGATTCTCGATCAGCGAGCGGTACCGAGCTTCGGAGCTTTGGAAGGAATGGATGATTTCGCGGAGGGTGGTGACTTCGCGGAGGAAAACGTAGGTTTCGTCATCCGAACCGCCGACCACGCGGGCTTCGAAGAAGCGGGATTGGCGCATGGACATGTCGAGATCGAACTCGAACAATTCGGTACGGCCCGAGAGGCGGGTTTTGCGGGCGGCGATCTGGAGGCGTTCGACGAGATCCTGCGGAAAGACGTCGGAGAGGGAACGGCCGGTGAGGTCGTTAATGGGAAACGGCCATTGGGTGCCGGAACCGGGATAAAAGAACAGGCACTTGGAAGTGGAATCGAACGCGATGACGATGTCGGGAATGGCTTTGAGGAAGGCGCATTCGCGGACTTCCATCTGATGAACGAGAGCCATCCATTTGGTGGAGTCAAAGGCTGGCTTGGCAGAAAGCGTCATCATATAGCGAATCAACGGCTTACGAGCAGCCAGCCGCCGCGTTGCGCATGGCAGGCGCAGATAAGTGCTTATACATCGGCATGGGCGGCAGGAACTTAATGGATCCAAAGAGGGGGAAACCACGAATGGACACGAATTAACACGAATGAGAAGGGTGGAGGCGGACAGCGAGGCGCGAGTCGCGGTTCGGGCAGATTTTCTTGCGCAGTTTGTCGACTTACAAAAATTTCAAATTAGGCGATACAGAGCAAAAAAGTGCGGTACAACAGGGTCGGAATTGAGGTCTTCGGAGGCGATACAATCGATGTAAGTTTTTGACGAAACGGCGATCCCTCGGGAGCGAAACAACTCGCTTTGTTCGAGGGTGGTCTGGGTGAACTCTCGGCCAGAGTTAGCGATTGCAAGTAACTGCGAAGGAAAACCCACCGCAGAGGCCGCAGAGAACGCAGAGGGAGAGGGGCGTGAGACAGAATGGCGCGAAAGTTGAATGGGCAAAAAATTTGGGTTCGCGGTACAGACGAGGTACAACGCGGCTTTCGTGAGGTTTTCTAGATTGAATGAGAAGGTCGGAGTCAACATTTGCGATGCGTGAAGACCACGCATCTCCCCGTTGATTGCCGGCGGGGTCACTATGAAAGCGTTTGGCGTGAAAAAGAGTGAAATCAAAGACTTACGTAGGTTCGCGTGAAAGGTCGGTAAGGTGGAATTTCCCGGAATATGCGGAATTACGGGACTTTTCTCATCGCAGTAAGGGGAATGACTCCAGAGCGATGTGTTTTTATGTAAACTGGCCCCGCGCCAGCGGGTGTGTTTGAGCTGTTTAGGGTCCAATGAGAGCGGACCGGTTTCGCGATAAAAACCGTTAAAAAGCGATAAATCAGGTACTTGCGATGCGAAATACCGAGATGGAACCGCTGGGATGGAGGAAGCGCACGGCTCAATTGAGGCGCGGTGCCTCACGGCTTTTGTCCCTTCGATCTTCGGCTTCGTCTTCATGGCACATCGTTCTCGTTTCGCCTGAGAGCGGTGGAAGGTGATCGGGAAGGATCACGGCACGTGGGCACACCGGGTGCGCACGAGTTTTTGCGGGGGTGAAGGGAATTCTTTTGGCGGCTCGGTCGGTTTGTCCAACCGGTTCCGGAGCGGCTTAAAGGACTCTATTCACTCACGTCCACCTGCTCAGCAGGTTTGAATTATTAGAGCAGAAAGTTGGGTGCGCGGCAAGATAGAATTGGCGATGGCGGGCTAATCAAGGTGGGAGAATCCGAGGTTTTTGTAGCTGTGGTTCGCATTCACGTCGTGGCGGCACCTCGGAAGGAATTGTGGTGAGCATGCCGCGCCTATAGCGCCTGCGCGAAGGTTCCACGCGTTGTGCTAGTATTTCAAAGGCGATGTAAGTAGACTGAATTCATCATGCAGGTGGCAGGTGAACAGGTTTCGCAGGCAGCCGGAGTTTTGATGGGGTTATCGATTCCCGAAGCGAGTCTGCAGTGGGGATTGCTTGGAATTGCGTTCTTAGGAACGATCTGTTTCGCACTAAAAACGGGGAAAATCCCTTGGGGGGATGGCGGTTGGCCGATGACCACGAGAGAAGAGGATCGGTTTGAGTTTAATTCCGGGTTGTTTTGGGCGGCGCTGATGGCGACGATTTTCATTGGGTTTGCTATTGCATTTTATTTTTATCCGAACGCGAGCAAGCCGATGATTCGCGATGAGTTGCCGGCGGAGTTGCGGGATTAGTAAGGCTCTCGCGCGCAACCAAGATCGAATTCTCCCTCGCAGTGAATTCTCGTTTCCCTAAATAGTTGGAAACTATCGGGGGATTCCCTGATATAAAAGGGGCGGAGTTTCCAGTAAAAGAAGGGTAAGGCTAGAGAATGGTTAGCAGCTTCTGGCTCGAACTACTAATTCCGGCAGGTAAAAATATGCAGCGCATAAGCCGAAGGAAAAGGGTCAGTGCGATCGAGGTGTTGTTTCTGATTCCCGGGGGGAAGAGGCGCAAACGACATTTTAGAAAAGAGACGGTAGCGATCAAGTATCTGACGGGCTCGCACGCGACGGAAGCACCGATTTCTTTTAAGTATGCTGACGGGTCGCCCGTTCCGGGGAACACAATCGATCGAATTTACGAACGGGTTTTTGAGCTGTTATCGCGCGGCTAATGTTAGGCAATCAAACCTGCATTATTATTTCGCGCCGGTTTGAGCCATCCAGTTTAGGATGTGAGCTGTCGAGCTGCTGGATTCTTTAGTGTGACTGTGTGCTCTCGGGAGAGCCGCTTTTTTCGTCAAGGAAGGCAACAGATCCAAACGCAGTGCCTTGAGTGAAAAAGTCATTGTCTGATAAGTTCGTCGAGGTCAGGTGTTCGAGCAGGACTTCAGTTTCGGCCAAAAACCAGTGTTCCTGATCGTGCCCGTGGCGGCCTCCGGAGTTCACAAAATGCATATAGGCTCGCCAGCTAATTTCCTCCCTGGTTTGGGGAGTCACGGCCGCATTTTTTATAGGCAGCTTTTCGCGCATAACAGTATCCCGAACACTACTTGCAGTCGCTCACGGAGAGGTCAAAAGCTAGCCTGTCCCTTTTGACAGGATAATTCTGGTCCATCTCGATGCATTCTCTTGAGGAAAGGTACGATCCGCGTCAGGTCATTGCCGGATTTCCAAACGTAGCGCTCCCAGTCGAACACCTCTTAGCAGAATTTTCACGCGTTCTTGAGAGCGTGGTCTTATCGCTGACCCCATTGGTAATGAGATTTGACATGCAACCAAACGGTTGCATATAGTGTGGGCAGGTGGATGCGGTGTTCAAGGCGCTGGCGGACGCGAGCCGGAGGAAGCTGTTGGACGTGTTGTTCAAGAGCAACGGGCAGACGTTGTCGGAGCTGTGTGAGCATTTGGACATGTCGCGCCAGGCGGTGACGAAGCATTTGGTTTTGCTGGAAGAGGCGAAGCTGGTGTCGGTGGTCTGGCGCGGGCGCGAGAAGTTGCATTACCTGAATCCGGTGCCGTTGCACGAGATCTACGAGCGCTGGATTGGGAAGTATGAGGGTCATCGACTGCAGGCATTGAGCGATCTGAAACAGGGTCTCGAACAGAAGAAAACAAAGAAAAAATAACATCATGGAAAAGCCAAAGTTAGTTTACACAATGTTTATTCGTTCCACGCCGAAGAAGACGTGGGAGGCAATCAGCAAACCGAAGTTCGCGAAGCAGTATTGGGCGGGGATGTCGAATGTTTCGGACTGGAAGCAGGGTTCAAAATGGGAACATCACAGCCCGGAGAACGAGGTGTGGATTACGGGGGAAGTGGTGGAGTGCGATCCGCCGAGGCGGCTGGTGCTGACGTGGGTGGCCCCGGATGACTTGAAGGATAAATCGCGGGTGACGTTTGAGATCGAGAAGGTGGGGAGGTCGGTGTGCCTGACGGTGACGCATGACCAGTTCAAAGCGGGTTCGAAAATGGCGGAGAAGGTTTCGTGGGGTTGGCCGCGGGTGCTTTCGAGCATGAAGTCGTTCCTGGAAACGGGCGAGGGCCTGGAGGTGTTTGATCGGGAGTGAAGAGAATGAAGAGTTCAACAGGGAAGATTAATTACGAAGAACACGAAGGAATGGATCCGAGGTTTAGCTATTAACCATGAATATGATTATATGAGTATTGCCAGAGCTTTCTCAGGCGGGTGCGCTTGTAGTGCGATTCGGTATGAAGTGGCCAGCGAACCGATTGCGATGCTGCATTGCCATTGTCGGGATTGCCATCGAGCGAGCGGCGGGCCGTTTTCGTCTTTCGTGATCGTACCGACAGAGGGCTTTAAGTTGCTGCAGGGTTCGCCGCGATTTCATGCTTCGCCGAGCGAGCAGGGAGGGATGACGCGGCGCGGGTTTTGTGCGGAGTGCGGCGCGCCGGTGGTGGTGAAGCCGGACGCGTTGCCGCAGCTTGTGGCGATCCGAACGGGAAGCGTGGATGATGCGAGTTGGTTCAAGCCGCAGATGGATGTTTGGACGTGCGATGCGCATGTTTGGGATCAGATGGATTCGGCGGTGCCGAGGTTTGAGAGGTATCCGCACTAGCAAATTGCGGATCGGCGGTGAAAACCGGACCAGCCCAGCGTTGCTCAAGAGAGTGGCGGCAAGGTCGGAACGGTTCGGGAAAACGCGAGTGGAGAGACTTAATGCGATTCGCTTAAAGCCGCTTGCCTGCTTTCCATTCCAACAGCAGTTCCCGAAACCGCTGCACTGGCGGCGAATCGTTATCTTCCTGCCAGACAAAAACGAGCGGCACGCGCTGCACCGGCTTGAGCCCAACGAACTTCAACGCCGGCGTCGGCGTCATCACCCGTTCTGTCACTACGCCGATTCCCGCGCCCGCCTCCACGTAACTCATCACCGTGCCGATCAAACTTGGCGTATGCGCAAATCGCGGCGTTACTCCGGCCTCGCGACATCCCGCGATGACGGCATCGTGCAAACCAATGCCTTCGCGCCGCGCGAGCACAATGAGATTCTCCCGCGCCAACACTGTCCACGGCACTGATTGCCGCTTTGCGAGCGCATGCTCCACTGGCACAACAATTCCCAGCCGCTCCTCATGCAATGTAATCGTGCGCAATCCCAGCGCGGCATGCACCAAAACGGGGCGCGTCAACGCCGCGGACAATCGGCCCTTCGCGACCATTTCCCAAATTCGTTCTGGTGTCCGCTCCTCCAAATGCAGTGACACTAACGGAAATCGGCGGCGGTATTCGCGCAAGAGCGATCCCAGAAAGGGCTGCGTCGGCGGCCCGATGTAACCCAACTGCAATTCGCCTTCCTCTCCCGCTGCTCTGCGCAGCACCCGTTGCCGAATTTCCTCCACCTGTTGCAACAACACCGCCGCGTCGCGCAGCAACACCGCCCCCGCGGGCGTTACCCGCACGGAATGGCGCGTCCGCTCCAACACCGCCACGCCGAGGGATTCCTCCAACTGCTGCACCGCGCGACTCAACGCCGGTTGGGCGATATTTAATCGCCTGGCCGCACGCGAATAGCTGAGCTCCTCCGCCACCGCCTGAAAATACCGCACATGACGCAGGTCCATATTAGTTATGCTATTTCGGCATCATGCTGATAGCAAACAGCTATTTCCATTTTCACGAATTTACAGGCAAATTTTGTTAGGTCGCGCACAAGATCGCACTACACTGCGCGCATATGATGACGAGCCGAACAACATCCTTGCTCGCCGCCTTAGCCGCGGCCGCGCTGCTTTTCAGCGGCTGTGACCGGAGTTCCAGTTCCGCGTCCGCGAATCCCAATAAGATCCGCGTCGGGTACGTCGGCATTACCTGCGAAGCGCCTATCTTCACCGCCGTCGAAAAAGGTTTCTTTAAAGAGGAAGGTCTCGAGGTCGAACTCGTTAAGTGCGATTGGAAGAATTACAAAGACGTTCTCGCTCTCGGCGGATACGACATCACCCACCACCTCGTGATGTATTTCCTCAAGCCGATCGAGCAAGGCCTCGACGTCAAATTCACCGGCGGTGTCCACCGCGGCTGCCTCCGCCTTCAGGTTCCGGTCAACAGCCCCATCAAAAAAGTCCAGGACATGAAAGGCAAACGCATTGCCGTCCCGGGAATGGGCACGCCGCCATTTATATTTTCGTATCGCGTCCTCGGCACGTCCGGCCTGGACGCCGCGCGCGATGTTTCCTGGATCGTTTATCCCGCTGGCGAACTCGGTCTTGCCTTGGAAAAAGGTGAAGTCGATGCCATCGCCACTTCCGAACCGATCGGCAGCATGCTCGTCTCGCAAAACAAAGTGCGCAACCTCGCTGACCAGGCCACCGACTTCCCCTACAGCGAAGAATATTGCTGCGCCGTGCTCGGCAACGGCAAGTTCATCGCCAAAAATCCAAAAGCCACCGCCGCCGCCACGCGCGCCCTGCTCAAAGCCGCCAAATGGGTCGAAACGAATCCCGCCGCGGCCGCCAAACTTTCCGTCGAAGGAAAATATCTCGCCTCCACCGTCGATCAAAACACGTTCGCCATTTCGCATCTCCGTTATGTTCCGAGCGTGATTGGTGCGAAGAACGCGGTTAACCTTGCCGCGGGTGAAATGAAGAAAGCTGGCATGCTCCGCGCCGATACCGATATCGACCAACTCGTCGATCGCTCCTTCATACCGCTTGAAGGCGTCACCGACGAATGGCTCCAGAAACTCCACGTCGAGCAAGTCGCTGGCGGCCAGGTCACCCGCGGGTGGATTCGTTACCAATACGCCAAATACGCCAACTCCAACCCCGCCGACATTTTCTGCGGCCTTTGCCTGCAGCCCGCAATCTGATGGAAAACGCCACGATGGAAATTTCGCCTGCCGCGGAACCAGCGATCTCCTCGCCGGCAAAATCGCGCGCCCAATCCGTGCAGCCCGAACGTCGCGCCTTGCTGAAGCTCGCCGCGCTTCCGATATCCACTCTCATCGCGCTCGCCGTCCACCTCGCGATCGGCGCCAACGAACCGGCCGTTAAACCGCGCGACTACACGATCTTCCTAAGCTCGATTCTCGCGCTCTCCCTCCTCGTCACCGCGCTGCAAACATTCGTGCCCGCCCTTCGCCGCTGGACGCTTCACAACTTTCCGCTCCTCGCCGGCGGCGTCATGCTCCTCACGCTCTGGCAATTCATCACCTCAGGCGTCCGCCTCCTCCCGTTGCCTTATTTCCCAAGTCCAGCTTCCGTTGTCCAAAGTCTCGTCTTCGATTGGAGAACGCTCGCCGAAAGCACGCTCCATTCTCTCTTCGTCCTGATGTCCGGATATATCGTCGGCGTCGGCGTGGCGCTTGTCACCGGCGTCTGCATCGGCTGGTTCGCAAAAGCCCGTTATTGGGGTATGCCACTCCTGAAGATCGTCGGGCCAATTCCCGCCACGGCCTGGGTCCCGCTCGCGATGGTCCTTTCTCCGTCCGGACAAACCTCCGCGATTGGCCTCGTCGCGCTCGCGGTCTGGTTTCCGGTAACGATGCTCACCATCTCGGGCATCGCGAACACTCGCGCCTCGTATCTCGACGTCGCTCGCACGCTCGGCGCTGACCAACGGTTCCTCATTTTCCGTGTCGCCATTCCCGCCGCGCTCCCGAACATTTTCATCGGCCTATTCATGGGCCTCGGCACTTCTTTCATCACGCTCATCGTCGCCGAAACTGTCGGTGTGAAATCAGGCCTCGGCTGGTATCTCCAATGGGCCCAGGGCTGGGCCGAATACAATAAGGTTTTCGCCGCGCTCACGATCATGGCGATTTTCTTTTCCACCATCATCACTCTCCTCTTCAAAGTCCGAGACCGCGTTCTTGCCTGGCAGAAAGGAGTCATCAAATGGTAGCGTCCAATCACTCTCCATCTGCGCCAACGCACCACATTACCGAAGGATCCTCCCTTCGCGCGCTCAACGTCTCCAAACATTTCTCCAGCCTCGAAGACTCCGGGGAATCGACCCAGGCGCTCGATAACGCATCCCTGACTGTCACTCCCGGCGAGCTCATCTCGCTCATCGGCCCGAGCGGCTGCGGCAAATCCACTCTCCTCCGCCTTATCGCTGGCCTCGACACTCCCGATTCCGGCGAACTCTTGGTCGGCTCGGAACCCATCACCGGCCCCAGCGCTGAACGCGGCCTCGTCTTCCAGGATCCCAACCTCTTTCCGTGGCTCAACGTCCGCCACAATATCGAGTCCGGCCTCATCGCCCGCGGCGTCCTTCGAGAAAAACGCCACGAAGTGGATGAATTCATCCAGCTCGTCGGCCTCGATTCTTTCGCCAGCGCTTATCCGCACCAACTCTCGGGAGGCATGGCCCAACGCGTCGCGCTCGCCCGCGCCCTGATCAATCACCCAAAAATCCTGCTCCTCGACGAACCCCTCGGCGCACTCGACGCCTTCACGCGCATGCGCATGCAGGACGAAGTCCTTCGCCTTTGGGAAGCCCGCGGCACCACCATGATCCTCGTCACTCACGACATCGACGAAGCGATCTACATGTCCGACCGGATTGTCATCATGACGCAGCGCCCCGGCCGCATTGAGCGCACGATCGAAATCAACCTCGACCGCCCCCGCGAACGAAACAGTCCCGAATTCCTTCGCTTCCGCGTACAAATCCTGGAACACCTGCACTTCGCGGGCCGAACCGCGCACTGACCGATTTCTTCGCTTCGTGTCCCTTTTACAGGAACTGGTAACGTTATCTGCAACTTTTGACGGGCCCTGGATCTGAAAAACTGGATGTAAGCTGATTGTGTTGAGTGGTTTACGGTCGGTTTTTGAGGTGAAATTATCTGCAACTATCTGCAACTTTATCTGCAATTTTACAGATAACGTTAACGGGAATTGGGGATTGAAGATTGCAGATTGAAAATTGAAGTGGGTGGTTTGTTTGACGTGAAATTGCGTGAAATGAGGAACTTGCGCTGAGGCGAGGAAGTCGGCGCGCATTTTTGGGAACTTCAACAAAACCGCATAAAGCCGATTTTTCAGGTACTTACGAATGAAAATAGGCGATAAAACGCGATCAATGGTAGTGATGGTAATTGTTGAATCGGCGGGACGCCGATTGGTGCATCCGAGACGGGTGCGCTCCCCAGAGTTCATTTTCATGGTCTTTCGCTTTCTAGCCGGAGAAGAAAAGCTGCAAGGGTGGGGCGCGGGTGCGAGGCAATAAGTCGCGCTCGCGGCGCTCAGCGGCCCCTGCCATTTTTGGGCACACTACGAGTGTGCTTGATTTTCGGGGGTGAAGAGAAATTCGCTTCCGAGCGAGGTTCTTTTCAACCACGTGCCGATCTTCTCAGGCGAGGTGAAGTTTGGCGGGGAAGGGGAGTTGCTGCAAGGAGAATTGGCCGGCGAAAGTAAACAACCTATGGAGCTGGAACCAAGAAGTGGGAAGTAGGACCATCGCACAGCGAAGAGGGACGCTGCGACCAGGCAGTGCCGAGCTGCAATATTTGTGCTGCTTCGCAGTGGGACGTTTGGCAAGGTGCGGACCAAACCCATGACAGCAGGCACGTCTACGAGTTTTGGGAAGCGCAGTTTGGGAAACCTGAATGCGCTCGAAATTACCACTACTACGCATACGAGTATCTGGACGATCTTTCCTTTATGCGCTCAGCGGAGGAAGTGTTTGGAGGGTGGCCGCACGCAGAAAAGTTGATTGAGGAGGTTTCATCCAAACTAAAGAATCTGGGATGGGAAGGAACGGGGGAATTCCAAGTGCTGTGGTTTCCGCCGTTTGCGGGAGCGGGTTCACAAAACAACTTTGGCGCCTATTGTCTCCACGTTAAACAATTCAATGACGGCATTTCGTGGATTGCCTCGCCGAATGTTCTTCCCTTCCATCGACTCTTTCAGCCCGACGATGCAACTTACCCCGCCCCGAACGCGAGAGACCCTTTTGCCGAGCACAAGCGGAGGACGGAGAGAAAGGGAATGGTCAGGTGGTTAGGAGATTTGCTCAAAGGACGGTGAGACCTGCTCCCTCGGCTCGGACCCGGTGCCATGCCTGGAAATAAAGCCGCCGCGAGCACGGCGAATTCAACTCAACCCGGTCAGCGCGTGGCGCGTCCCATCCGCGCTTGCATTTGGCGTCTCCGCGCATCATGCTCAAAAGATTCTTTGGTAGTTTTGTCCAAGGAGCTCAGAAGCACTGAATGAGTACAGAAGAAGAGTCGAAAAAGCCGGAGTCATCGTCATCCGAAATGGGGTTGGACCTGGATTTGCATTTCTTACCGGCATGGGCGCAGAAGTCCACGACCGAGAATAAATACGAGCAGTTCACCGGCGCCGAAGGGGAAGGTCGTGATCGCCGTGGACCGCGCAGAGATTTCGGCGGCGGCGGACCGCGCGGTCCTCGTCGCGAAGGGCAACGGCCCGGCGGATTCGGTGGGGGAGGTCGCGGTCCCGGTGGTCCTGGTGGATTTGGCGGCGGCAGAGGTCCTGGTGGTCCGGGCGGCGGTGCGATGCGTGCCGGAGGTCCGCGACGTGAAGGTGGTCCTGGCGGGCAGGGCGGCGGACGTGGTGATCGACGCGGCGGTCCGGGCGGCGGACGGTTCCAGGGACGCGGTCAAGGCGGTCCTGGAGGTCCGCGTGAAGATCGTCCGCAGATCAAGCTGCCTGAACTCGAAGTAACTTTCTTTCCGGAAGAAAAGGGCGTCGAATCACTGGCACGCCAGATCAAATTGAGCGGGCGATCCTATCCGCTTTTTGAGATCGCGTATCTGGTGCTCAAAAAGCCCGAGCGTTATCACGTTCAACTCAGTTCGAAAAAGAAAGAGGACGGCACGCCGGTTCAGCCGATTTACGTGTGCGGCCTGGATGAAACGATCTGGCTCGACGAGAACGAGGCGATGCAGCATGTGCTGGATAAACATTTCGGCACGTTCTACTCGATCGAAAAGATTCCGACCGATCCGCCGAAGGGTGTCTACACCTTCGTGGCGCAATGCGGAATCAGCGGAACGATTCTCGGCCCGCCGAATTATCACGATTACCAGGCGAAGCTGAACAAGCTGCACCAGGAACGCTTTTCGCGAATGCCGTTTGATATGTTCAAGTCGCGCATTCGGATCGTGAAGGACGAAGCAGTCGTGAAGAAGTGGCTCGAAGAGCAGAGCTTCCGCACGGAATACACCTGCTTGAACATTCCGGAGACGATCAAACTGAACAGCCGCGACGAAGTGGAGAGACATTTCCGCGAAACGCATTTGGCCAACGTCATCAAGCCGGTTGATACCTACACCTTGCCGGGCACAGCGGCGGTTAACTTGCAGCATCGCGCGCTGCAAGGTTTGCTGCGCAGAAATTACGACGAGCAGATGCGCTTCCCGATCAAGGTGGTGAATATCTTGAGCGGCCAGTTCGCGCGGCAGGGCTTGCAGTTCTTCAAGGTCAATAAGTCCGTGACGCATGTCGCCATCGCGCGGCCGCGTTACCTCGACATGGAAGCAACTCCTGTTTCCGAAGGGATCAAGAAGATCGTGGAGTTCATCAATTCGCATCCGCGCACCACGCGGAAGAAGTTGCTGGAGAATTTTGCGCCTGGGTCGACTTCGAAACCTGCCCAGCCCGCACCAGCGCCTGCTCCGGAAGCCCAAGGCGCCGAAGGCGCAGCCACTGCGGAGGGCCAGCCGGCTGAAGCACCCGCTCCGGCCGCACCGACGCAATCACCGGAAGCGGCCGCGGTCGTTAGCGATCTGCATTGGCTGGTCCATCAAGGGCACGTGATCGAATTCGCCAACGGCATTTTGGAAACGGCCAAGAAACCGTTGCCACGTCCACCCAAGCCTGAGCGGCCGAAGAAGGAAGGCGCACCGGCCCAAGGCGGCGCTGAACAAACTTCAGAAGCAGCGGGCGAAGGCGAGGTCAGCACTTCGGCCGGGTTGGTGGAAGGGCAGGGGAACGAAGCGGAAGCGCAAGGTGGTGAGTCGGTCAGCACCGAAGGTTCGAGCGCGGCGGTTCAGGATGAAAGCGGTGCTTCTGCCGGAGCGGACGTTCCGGGCGGGGCAGAAATGCCTTTGTCCTCGGACGAGGCGAAGAATCCGGCTTCATGAGCGCGGTCGACCTGACGCAGCGCCCACCGCGGAGTCCGCGCGTGAAGCTCGGCGGCTTTGTGATGTTGCCGCGCATTCTCGACAAATGTCGCGCAACCCTCGCTGGCAAAAACGGCGAGTATAATTATAACTGCCCGGCCGATCGCCAGTTTTTCGACTGGGCACAGGTCGACGCCGACAAGTTCAGAGCCGAAGTGAAGTCCGGCAAAGGCGACGGCGAAATGCTCGACTGGGTGTTGCAGAATGCAGGTCGCAAATTGTCGCCGGTGGACGCGATGACGTGGTCTGCCTACCAGGAACGACGCGCCCCCGGCGAACTCGAGAAGCGCGAGTTCTTCCACGACGTGCACAAACAATTCGGTCCGAAACGCACCGACATCGTGACCTGGTTCGACCTGCTCGATCTGGACGACTACGTCACCTTCGGCGGCAAGGCTTAATCCGAATGTCTGCCGCTTGATTTGCACCTGCTTCACCGGCAGGTTGTCGCCCGTATCAAAATGACTTCCTCCGTCAATCCAGCTATCGACGCCTTCGTGCGCGCGCTTGGATCGGAGAAACTCTGGGGCGAAATCATTATTCGCAAGCGGGACGGCGCGTTTGAACTGTGTCACAACGCCGATCGAGATTCCTCGCCGCCGCAACTGAAGCGCATTTCGATTGTCGAGGCCCGAAGGCTCGCGACCTACAACAAAGCAGGCCAATTCCGCCCGCTACATTCCGCACCGGACCTTCCCAATGGCTGGATTCTCCTTTGCCAGAACGAAGTCGAACTGTGGCGTGCGTTGCAGGAGTTTTACCCCGGTTCGGTCCCAGATTGGTTCGGCGTTCAAAACAATGCGAAGATCACCGACTACCGCGAATTCACCAATCGGCAGAGTGGCATGTATCGCATTAGCCAATTGCTCACTGATGAACAAGCCGCCAACGTCACCCGCGCCGGCTGCCACGCGCGCTTTTGCCTGAAGCAGCGGCTCTGGGCTGTGCCTGGTTTGGCGAGGGACAACGTCGCAACCAAGTCCGAGATCCCGTGTTTAGAACCGTGCGCGGTGCTCCTTGAATTGGCGCGAAAAGCCGCCCGCATCGAACAGGAAGAAAAATCCGAGGTCAAACTGAGCAAGAGCGAATTGGAATCGTTCATCGGCGCGGCCGAAGCGGCGATCGCGTCCAGCGCGGCTGGCGAGCGGCTTGGGAACATCGGTTCAGCTCGCAATCCGCGACGCTTGCAGTTGTTGATCGAGAAGTTTAAGCAGGAAGCAGCCGAGAAAACCGAACAGGAAGATTAATATGAAAGCAATCTGGGTCTTTGTGTTGGCAGTCTTAACTGCCGCGTTCGCAGCCGCCGCTGAAAGTGCGCCCGCGAAGAATCTCCTGCCGGCAGAGGCCGACGCCGCCTGGCAGGATCTCGAGAAATCTTCCAAACCGCCCGCGCCACCAGCGGATTGGGCCGGCAAAACGCCCACACCGGAACAGCGGAAGGAGTTCTACAAATTCTTAGGCGAGCAGTCCGAAGTCGTAGCAGAGAAGGCGAAGGAATTTTATACCCGCTTCCCGAGCCACGCCAAAGCCGAAGAAGCAAAGGAACGCGAAGGGACTTTCCGCCGTCAGGCACAGAATTTCAAAGGCAGCAGCGAACCGGAAAAACCCGTTTCACCCGAAGAGGAAGCTTTCGCGAACAAGATGAACGAAGTCCGGAAACGCGCGCTTCTGAAGCAGGATCCTAAAAAGCCGCTGAATGGCCGTGGCGAGGTCATCAAGGAAATGGAAAGCGGCTTGCGCGAGTTGATGAAAGAATATCCAACTCGCTCCGAACCATGGGCCGCGCTCTTGCAAGCGGCCGAATGGGCGCCGGAGAAAGAGGATCAACTCCGCATCCTCGACGATATCGTTAATTCGAAATCCGCCGACAAAGAAACGATCGCCCGCGCCAAGGCCGCGATCAAAGCTGTAGGTGCGCTCGGCCACCCGCTTGAGATCGCTTTCACGGCGGCGGACGGCCGCGAAGTCGACGTTCAAAAGCTCAAAGGCAAAGTGGTTCTCGTGGATTTCTGGGCTTCCTGGTGCGGCCCGTGCATGGAAGCGCTTCCCGAACTGATCAGCCTCTATAAGAAATATCAGCCGCAAGGCTTGGAAGTCATCGGCATCAACATGGACAAGCAGCGCTTCGCCATGGACAACGTTTTAAAGCAAAACGAAATGCCCTGGCCGCAATATTTCGACGGCAAAGGTTGGGGGGCGAAATTTGCGATCGAATATAACGTCAGTTCCATCCCTGCGGTCTGGCTGGTCGACAAAAAGGGCATTCTGCGCACCATGAACGCCCGCGAAAACCTCGAGAAGCAGATCCAGGATCTGCTCGCTGAGAAAACATAGATACTTTTTGACCCGGCGCGAAGCCCGCGACTAGACTCAGTGATGCTTCGCTGTCTCGTGTTCCTGGGACTGCTCGCGGTCGCGGCAATGGCAGATGATATTCGGCTCATCGGCCATGGAGAGACTTGGAAGCTTCTAAAAGGAACGAATGAACCGCCCACCATCGGCGGCAAAAAGTGGTTTGAGCCTTCGTACGCCGATTCGGACTGGTCCACCGGCCGCAGCAGTTTCGGCACACCGGGTGCCTACGCCGAAGTGACAATCCTGCCTGATTACGCCGTCGCCTATACAACCGTCTATTTCCGCAAAACTTTCCTCGTTAACGATCCCTTGAACGTCGCGGAGTTGTTGCTGCGAGCAGACTACGATGACGGTCTGGTCATTTACCTGAACGGAGTGGAAGTCGCGCGGCGTGGCGCCCCTGGAAATATCGGCGCCCCGGTTCCGGTCACCGCCTCAGCTCCCTATCACCCGCGCGGCTCTGCTGAACTTATCCCGCTCACAACTGCGATCCATTTGCTCCGTCCGGGCACGAATACTCTCGCTGTGCAGGTTCTCGGCACGGCCACTTCCGACTTCGGCATGGCCTTCAACTCCGAGCTCCTGGCCAACGTCATTCGCGGCCCCTACGTGCAAAACACCACGACCAGTTCCGTCCAGGTCGTTTGGGCGACCTTCGGCGCAGCGCGGGCGGAAATCGAATTCGGTAAAACTCTTTCCGCGCTCCAGCGAATTACTATTTCGACGAATGCGACCAATCACGTGGCCACTTTGGAAGGTTTGCAGCCGGGGACTGAATATTTCTATCGACTGATCAACCAGTTCGGCCCGACGCGAGCGGTTGGCGAATGGAAATCTTTTACGACCTTCAAGAATTCAGGTCGCATCAGCTTCGATGTCATGGGCGATTCGGGAACAGGTTCGCATGGCCAACTGCTCGTTGCGGACGAACTCAAGAAATCCCAGTCGGATTTCCTGATGCACGTGGGCGACTTGGTTTATTACGCCATCACTCAGCAAAATGCCGATCTCCGGATGCTCAGCGTCTACGCCGAAGAAATGCAGCGGCGGCCATGGTTTCTCGCCGTGGGCAATCACGAGATGTATTGGGACACCAACGCCGCTCTCCAGGTTTTTCATCTTCCCACCAACTCCGTCACGGGCACGGAACATTACTACTCGTTCGATCACGGCGACGTTCATTTCGCAGTCGCCTGGAGCGATCTACAGGCGCGCGCTGCCTATTATCCCGGGAGTCCCCAATACGAATGGCTGGATGCCGATCTGGCGCGCTCCACGAAACCTTGGAAGTTCCTGTTCTTCCATCACGTCTGGCGCAGTTCCAGTTACCACCAGATCGATGACTACGACCTGAACCAGGTCCTCGATACCGCACAATTGGATGAAGGCCTGGCTGGGCTCGCGCGTAAGCACGGCGTTCAGATTATTTTCAACGGACACGATCACTGTTACGAACGTCTCGCGCCGAACGGCGGGCCGATCAGCTTCGTCAGCGGAGGCGGTGGCGCGACTCCATACTGGTTCGCCGCTCCTCATGCGGACAGTGTTCAATTTTACAACGCCTACCACTTCCTGCGGGTGACAGTCGATGGCGACGAAGCACGCGTCGAAGCCGTCGGAACAGATGGCTCCGTCTTCGATCGCGTCCATATCCGGAGGAACTTCCCGCAACGCGCCATTCACAACGCCACCTGGCACACGCCCAATGTCGAAAGCGCCCCTGCAAACGACGGCGACGGAAATCTTTTCGGCCAGCGTTTCGATTTCCTCGGCAACGCCTTCAATGGCCCGATGGGACTCTTCAGCAGCGCAGGTCGGCTGTTCGTGAACAATGATCGCACGAATATTTATTTCGGCTTCGATGAAGTGATGCTCACCGCCGGCGAAGAGTTATTTCTCTTCATCGAAGTGCCCGGTCTTCCTGGCAAGCCCGACCTAATAGAAATCGGTAACGGAGTCGTCGATGCGAATGGTGAAGGCGCGGATGCCTTGGATTTCCTGGAGAACGTTGCCTTTGAAAATTTCTCTCCTTCCGTGGCTGTCGTCTTAGGCGACGAATTTGGCGATGCTTCTCAGCGCTCTTTCATGCGC
This sequence comes from Verrucomicrobiia bacterium, assembly GCA_036383895.1. Classification (GTDB taxonomy): domain Bacteria; phylum Verrucomicrobiota; class Verrucomicrobiia; order Limisphaerales; family SXQI01; genus DASVNK01. The sequence goes on from DASVNK010000074.1 coordinate 73,433, forward strand.
AGCGGCCAATCGATGAGTAACGGACAGGGAGCATTTTATCTAACGGAGGGCCTCTCAGAAATTCCCGGCCAGAAGCTATCCCAATTCAATCGATCGCCGCAGACGAGTGCGGTGCTCTACGAACAAAACTCGGACTACATCGAACTCGCAATTCCCATGCGCGCTTTGGCCGGAGTGAAGCCCGGCGACATCATTCGCGTCGGCGTTATCACCGCCTTGCCTGGGATTGACACGACGACACAGCAACGCGCCGTCGATACGGGTGGCATCGGTTACTCCGTCCTTCAGCAGAACGGAACAGCCCTCGTCGAAGGCATGCAAATCCGCCTCGCAAGTCTTCCCGATGCCGATGGCGACTTGCTCAGCGACAGCGAAGAAGCACGGCTCGCGACCAATCCCTCGGACTCAGATAGCGACGACGACGGCATGCCGGACGGCTGGGAAACAATTTACGGTCTTCTCCCGCTGGCCAACGATTCGGCAATGGACCCCGACGGAGATGGTTTGTCGAACGCAATGGAATATCGCGCGGGCACGAATCCCACCGACGCGCAGTCCCGTTTGTGGTTGGAAAGCCTGAAGGAGAACGATCGCCTGCGGCTCACCTGGAGTTCCGTCGCCGGAAAACGATACAAACTGCAGTTCCGAAATTCTCTGCTCGAGCCCTTTCAGGATCTGACCGAGCCGACTGTCTTCGCCGAAGGCTCGCGCATTACACGTTGGATCGATCTTGGTTCCCAGCCCGCAACAAGGTATTACCGAGTGCAGCTTATTGAATGATTCTCCGAACGGGATTGTAGTAGCACAAAACTAAGATGTTTACACTGGAGCATATTGGCCTCGCCGCGAAAGATCCAAACGCACTCCGCGCCTGGTACGAACGCGTCCTGGGCGCACAACTTGTTTGGGACATCGCCAAAGATCCTCCAGCCGTGCTGATCACCCTCGGCGGAACAATCATTGAGATTTATTCCGCTGATTCCGCGCACGACGCCACCCGCAACAATAAAGTCGCCGGTTGGCGCCACCTCGCGCTACGCGTTGATTCCATCGAACACGCCAAAAATCTCCTCATCGATCGCGGCGTGGAATTCACCGAACCAGTGAAGCCCGCGGGCGGCGGCGGCCGCGTTTTGTTCTTCAATGATCCCGAAGGCAATCTGCTGCACCTCGTGGAACGCCTTAGTGTTGGTTTTCAATAGCGCTGAGCGGATAATATTCATTCAGTGCCACGCTTCTGCATAGCTCCCGAACTTCGCCTTCGCTACGCACTCGCCGCCATCGCTGGCGTTTTCCTGGCTCTGGCGTTTCCGCGCGTTAGCGTCGCCGGCCTCGCGTGGGTCGCGCCCGGCTTGCTTTTGTTCGCCGCGGTCGGCCTGCGCCCCGGATCGGCCTTTCGTGTCGGCTATGTCGGTGGATTTGCTTACTACCTCTGCACTCTGAATTGGCTGCTCTATATCCCAGTTAAGTTCTTTCCGATCCTTGGCTGGATCGCGCTTAGCGCCTACCTCTCCCTCTATCCCGCCCTCTGGGTCTGGATCTGTTGGAAGTTCTTTCCCAAACATGACCTTCAACCCGGGGCCGGGAACCGGCCCGAACTCCGTTTTCTCGCCACTACATTGCTCGCCGGCGCTCGGTGGAAAAGAACCCTCTGGGCCATTCAGTGCGGCGCGGTATGGGTCGCTCTCGAAATGACCCTCGGTCGCTTTCTTAGCGGATTTCCGTGGGACTTCCTCGGAGTCTCGCAATACAAAATGCTGCCGATCATTCAAGTTTCCGCCTTCACCGGCGTTTACGGCGTGTCATTCTTAATCATTTGGTTTTCTGCCGCCTTGATGCTCGCTGGGGCGGCACTTGTCCGGACGCCAAACGCTCGCGGTGTTTGGATTAAAGAACTCGCGCTCCCGATGTTAACGCTCGCCATTTTGACGAGCTGGGGTATTTCGCAATTGCGCTCCTACACTCCTTCCGCAGAGCGAACGAAAGTCGCTCTCATTCAACCCAGCATCCCGCAAACTCTTATTTGGGATCAAAACGGCGACTCAAATCGTTTCATCCAATTGGTCGCTCTCTCCGAAAAAGCTCTCGCCGAAAAACCGGACATCATGATCTGGCCTGAAGCGTCCGTGCCAAACATGTTGCGCCATCACGAGGAAACCGGCGCAGCCATCGTGAGGCTCGCCAAAGAACACAACGTCTGGGCGATCGTCGGCAGCGACGACGCCGAACTTCGCCCCGGCGGCAGCACCATGCGCGACGTCGATTACTTCAACAGCGCTTTCGCCATCAGCCCCGAAGGTCGCCTCACCCACATTTATAAGAAGCGCCAGCTCGTGATCTTCGGCGAATACATCCCGTTCGTGAAAACGCTGCCGTTCATGAAGTATTTATCGCCGGCTGGCGAAACCGGTTTCACGCCCGGCAGCGCGCCCGTCCCCTTCAATCTCGAATCACTCGACGTGATCGCCAGTGTATTAATCTGTTTTGAAGATACCTTCCCGCACCTGGTCCGCGAATACGTCGAAGCAAACACCGACATCCTCGTGAACCTCACCAACAACGGTTGGTTCGGTGAAAGCGCAGCGCAATGGCAACACGCCGCGACCGCCGTCTTCCGCGCGGTCGAGAATCGCATCCCACTCGTCCGCTGCGCCAATAACGGCCTCACCTGCTGGGTCGATCCAGTCGGCGGGATTCACGAACTCTACTTTCCCGATTCGAAGGACATCTACAAAGTCGGTTACAAAATCGCCGAAGTTCCCGTCCTCGGCCGCGGGGAATCCCGCGAACTCACTTTCTACACTCGCAGGGGCGACGTCTTCGGCTGGACCTGTTTCTTTCTGGTCGTCTTAAATCTCGCGGCCCACTACATCCGCCGCGGCTTGAAACGGAAAGTGCCTGATTCTCCTGCGGCTTAAAGCCCCTTTACAAACTTCTCAATCCGATCGAGCCCCTTCTCGATGTTCGCCATGCTTGTCGCATAACTGATCCGAATATAATCATCCGCGCCAAACGCGATCCCCGGCACCGCCGCAACCTTCTGCTGCTCCAGCAGTCGTGCGCAAAAATCAGCCGACTTCAAACCCGTCTTCGAAATGTTCGGAAACAAATAAAACGCCCCCTTCGCGTTTACGCAGGTGATGCCCGGGATAGAATTGAACTTCTGGTGCGCATAGCTACGCCGGCGCGCATACTCCCCGAGCCACGCCGACAGATGATCCTGCGGACCGTTCAATGCCGCCACCGCGCCCTTTTGCGCGAATGAGGTCGGGTTGCTCGTGCTATGACTTTGGATCGCATCAATCGCCTTCGCGATTGCTTCCGGAGCCGCCAAATAACCCAACCGCCAACCCGTCATCGAATACGCTTTCGCCAATCCATGAACAATGATCGTGTGGTCGTAATGCGCTTGCGAAAAGCTCGCCACGCTCGTGTGCGTCGCGCCGTCGTAAACCAGCTTCTCGTAGATTTCGTCGCTCATGATCAGCACGCCATTCTCCACGCAAATGTCCCCGAGCGCCTTGATCTCCTCCCGTGTGTAGAGCGATCCGGTCGGATTGCTCGGCGAGTTCAACACGAACAACCGCGTCCGCGGCGTGATCGCTTTCCGCAACTGCTCCGGCGTCACCTTGAATTCCGTCTTATCGGTCGTCTCCAGGATCACCGGCGCTCCGCCCGCCAGCTTCACCATCTCTGGATAACTCAACCAATAGGGCGAAGGAATGATCACTTCATCCCCCTCTTCGCACGTCGCCAGAATCACGTTGTAGCACGAATGTTTCCCCCCGCACGAAACGATTACCTGCGACGGCTTGTAAGTAAGACCATTGTCGCGCTTGAACTTGTCCACGATCGCCTGCCGCAATTCCGGAATTCCGCTGCTCGGCGTATATTTGGTGAACCCTTCATTCAACGCTTTGATGGCCGCTTCCTTAATATGGTGCGGCGTGTCGAAATCCGGTTCACCTGCGCCGAACCCGATCACATCCTGCCCCTCCGCCTTCATCTGCTTGGCCTTCGAATCGATGGCCAGCGTGAGGGAAGGCGCAAGCGAAGCCGCGCGGCGCGAGATCTTGTAATTCATAAAACGGCGGAGACAAATAACGGCCACACGCCTCCTAAGCAAGTGGCATTTGGCCAATGTGATTTGTTAGGCGGACGATTGGGAAATGCTTCGTCGATTTCAACACTCGCGCCGCCAACCGCCCACCTCGGTTGAACTCGCAAATCAAGTGTTCGAGTTCGAATACGATATTGCACAACCGTGCCGGATTTTTAGAGTTGCCGCATGCCACCAAAGAGTCTGCGCTCCGCCATCGAGAAGTTGTTCAAAGCGAAAAACGATAATCCGTTTTCGCGCGGGCTGCCGGAAGGAAGTGGCTTAAATTCCGCCGAAGACGTTCGCGCCGTACGCTGGGCGATCGAAGAATTGGCAAAGAAAGATCCAAAGCAAGTGGCAGCGAAAGCTTCAGAAGTGATCGGATTGTTCCAGGAGGTCGGCAGCAATCAGGAGCCGACACGAGATGAATTGTTGGAAGAACTTGCGGAAGCTAACCCGGGCGAGCCGCGCGCAAAATTAGCAGAGGTTGTCGATCCCTTCGAACCTGATGACCAGGCTGAATCGCTAAGGCAAATAATCCAGGACGAATTGCTCGAACCTTTGTTGAAGTTGGAAGATCGATTTGCTTCAGCCGTTCGGCCAGCGGCAACTCCAAGCGAAGATGACGACGACACCGATGATCTTTATTGGGTAAAGCAGACCGATCTGTTCATGCTCAAACAGATCGCCTATTTTTCAAAAGACTCGGCTTTGCAGCGCATCATCATGCGGGCAAGGGCGGGCTTCGAGTCTGGCAGTTTCATGTGGACCGTCATTCTGGACGCATATGCTCACGGCCACCCGCGACACAAAGAGTTGTTTGCCGCCCTCGCATCACCTTTGCCGAATGACTTTATTGCCACCTGTCTGTTGGACTCGGCGAACGCAGCGCTCATCGAGGGAGCTGAGTTTCCACATCCCTTCGATTCAACAGAAGGTTGGGCGCAAGTTCGAAAGTGGCTGCGGAATCTCAATCCAGACCAATTCAGCTATGCGCACAGTGCCACTGCAGCGTTGCCATTCTTAAGTGAACCCGCGCGCACGGAATTGCTCGAGCTGGCGCTGGACCATCCGAGCGAAGATGTGTCGGTCGAAGCTGCCTGGGCCGCTGCCAGGATCGGTTCGGCACGCGGAGTCCGCGAATTGGCCAAATATGCAACCCGCGTTAACACCGCGATCGTCGCGATTCAATATCTTGAAGAGCTTGGACGCGAGGACGCTATTCCTCAGGAGGCTAGTGATCCCGACTTCCGCGCCAAGGCCGCAATTGTGAATTGGCTGTCGCACCCGAACGAGTTTGGCGAGCCGCCGGAATCCATCGATTTAATGGATACCCGTCACTTGTTTTGGCCGCCCACCAAGGACCTGCGGCAGGTTTGGCTATTTAAGTATCGGTACCCAAAGACGGAAAAGCGCGAAGAGGAAGACATCGGTTTGGGCATGGTCGGCTCAGTGACCTTCGCGCTCTTCGGCGAAACAACCGCTAACCTCCAAGCTTGGGATGCTTACGCCCTCCATTGCTGCTGGGAGTTGGAACGCAATGAAGACCCGCGTGCACCCAAGAAACGGACGATCGCAGCCGGACGAGAGTTGCTCTCGGAACATAACGATCTGTCAAAAGATTAAGGGATTGTGAACTGCGGCCCGTTTCGCAGTCGAGCACCTTAACTTTTCTTCCCCAACCTTTCCTCGCCCGCTATTTTCTCCACCGTGAATGGCGCGGGAGAAGTGATGGACGTCTACGATCATCCAACGTTTCGGATGGCGTGCGAGCAATTCGATCTCATCGCCGAACGCCTCGGCATTCCTGAAATCGAACGCGCCCGCACCAAATTCCCCAAGCGTTCCATGACCGTTGCCCTCCCAATCCGCCGCGACGACGGCCGCATCCAAACCTTCGCCGGCTACCGCGTCCAACATCATCTCACCCTCGGCCCCACCAAAGGCGGCCTCCGTTACCATCCCGATGTCACCCTCGGCGAAGTTGCCGCCCTCGCCATGTGGATGAGTTGGAAATGCGCGCTCACCGGCCTTCCTTACGGCGGCGCGAAAGGTGGCATCGCCTGCGACCCGCGCACCCTCTCCGCCGCCGAACTCGAGCGCCTCACTCGCCGCTACACCCAGGAAATGATTCCCTTCATCGGCCCCCAGGTCGACGTCATGGCTCCGGACGTCGGCACTAACGAGCAAACCATGGCCTGGATGATGGATACCTATTCTGCCCAGGTTGGCCATACCGTCCCCAGCATCGTCACCGGCAAACCCGTCGCGCTCGGCGGTTCCCTCGGCCGCCGCGAATCCACCGGCAAAGGCGTCGCCTATCTAATCAATCGCGCCATGGACACCGTTGGTCTCCTCCCATCGCAAGCCACCGCCGTCATTCAAGGCTTCGGCAATGTCGGTTCTGTCGCCACCTATTCCCTCGCCAACTTCGGCCTGAAAATAATCGCCGTCAGCGATGTGAACGGCGGCATCGTCAATCAAAACGGTCTCGACACCTGGAAACTCAACGAACACGTCACCCGCACTGGAACCGTCCGCGGCTTCCCCGGCGCCGAAGAAATTTCCAATGACGACCTACTCACTTTGAAGTGCGACGTCCTCGTCCCCGCCGCGCTCGAACGTCAAATCAGCGCGAAGAACGCCGCCCGCATCCAATGCCGCATTCTCGCCGAAGCCGCCAATGGCCCCACCACTCCGGACGCCGACGTCATCCTGCAAAACCGCCCCGAGATTTTCCTAATCCCCGACATCCTCTGCAACGCCGGCGGCGTAGTCGTCAGTTACTTCGAATGGGTCCAGGATCTCCAGAGCTTCTTCTGGTCCGAATCCGAAGTCCTCGACAAACTCTATCGCATTCTCGAAGGCGCTTTCCTCCAGGTCTACAACCTCAGCCGCAAAGAAAAAATCCCCATGCGCCTCGCCGCCCTCACCCTCGGCATCACCCGCGTCCTCGAAGCCAAAAAACTCCGCGGCCTGTATCCGTAAAAAAAGCGTCGCAAAGACGGCTCTACGACCATTCCTTGGTATTTGGCATTTGGTATTTGGTCATTCATATTCCAGCGCATGTCGTTCTCTGCCTTTCCGGAGCAATTCGCCGCGGTCGAGCTTTTGCAAAAAAGTCTCGGCCAGGGCCGCCTCGCGCACGGCTACCTTTTCAGCGGCGACGACATGCGCGAGATGGAAGGCCTCGCCCGCACCCTCGCCAAAACTCTCAATTGCACCAATCCTCCGAAGCGCGCCACCAGCGCCAAAGATCGCTCGCAAAATTTTCAATCCCTGGATTCCTGCGACGCCTGCCTCAACTGCCGTCGTATCGAAGCCGGCAACCATCCGGACATCCAATGGATTCGTCCCGAATCCAAACTCCGCGTCATCACCATCGATCAAATCCGCGAAGTCATCCAGACCATCAGCCTCAAACCCACCGAAGCAGAATACAAAATCGCCGTCATCGTCGGAGCCGACCGCATGAACGTCCAGGCCGCCAATGCCTTCCTCAAAACCCTGGAAGAACCGCCCGCCCGTTCCATCCTCATTCTCCTCACGTGCGCGTTCGAACAAGTTCTCGAAACGATCCGTTCCCGCTGCCTCCGCCTCCACTTCGCCGGCGACTCCGGCGCGCGCATCGATCCCGCCTCGCAGGAATGGATCCAAACCATCGCGAATGCTGCCGTCGCCCCCCAAAAAAGTCTCCTCTCCCGCTACAAACTTCTTAGCCTCATCACCGGCCGCCTCGCAGATATCCGCAAACAGGCGGAAATCGATCTCGAAGCCACTTCACCTCTCGTCAAATATCCCGACGCCGAGAAAGACACTCGCGAAAAATGGGAAGCCGAGCTGAACGCCGCCATTGAAGCCGAATACCGCGGTAAACGCGCCGAACTCCTCCTGATGCTTGAATGGTGGCTCCGCGACGTCTGGCTCTCCACCATGCAAATGGAAGATTCCGCGCTCGCCGTCCCTCAACTCAAAGGCGCGACGGAACAAATCGCCCAGCGCCTTTCACCCAGCGAAGCCTCCGATAACCTCCGCCACCTCGAACGCCTCCAGCGCCAACTCACCACCAACGTCCAGGAATCCCTCGCCCTCGAGATCAGCCTGCTGAAATTGCGCCTGTAGAAATCGCTTCTGAAGAAATTGGGGTCCGCCCTAAATCTGCGGACCTTCCGCACGTGGCGTATCGTGCGATTGGAAATCGTGCCGAACGAAAAAATTCGTCGCTTTCTCAGAATCGATCGTCCACCGCCGCAACGCCTGGTGCAGCGCCTCTTCGCTCGGGAAAATGATCTCGTGTTGCATTTCGCCTTCGACGAAGCGGATCGCCGCTCCATCTATCGATAAGCAACGGACCGCGTCCCAATCGATGACCTCGGGAATCATCATTTGAACGGTATGTTTATTGTTATTTACTAAATGATCGAATCGCGCTCAATGTGTTCGGCGCAACATTCGGCGGTAAAATCGTGGATGAATGCGTGAACACCAGTTCGTATCCGTCCGGCCGCTTCACTGCTGAAAGCGATGCGATCGAATTCAGCATCTGCATCACATCTTCAGCCTGCAGCGGCTTGATCAGGAAAGTTTTCGCCCCCAGTTGATACCCTTCGTGAATCGCTTTGATGTCCGTCAAACCCGACAGCATCACCACCATTGACCCCTTCGCCAGCCATCCGTGCGAACGCAATTTCCCCAGCACATCCAGCCCGGAAAGCGGCGCCATGATCATGTCCAGCAACACTAGGCACGGCAGCTTGCGCTCCGTAAAGGGACCCACCGCTTCAAAAAAATCAAGGCAAGCATCGCCACTGTTCAGCACCAAAACCGGGTTCAGAATCTTGCATTGCGAAAGCACCCGCTGCACCAGGAGAGCATCCTCGCGCGCATCGTCTACTATCAGCAAAGGCAACATTGAACCGTTTGAGATTATAAATTCCTGAAAACCCGCGCAATTCAGGAAATCTCCTAAGGACTTTCCCTGAGAAGAATAGAACATGACCTCTCTCACAAAGTTAAAGGGAGGCACCGGCCATTCCCGTCGCATAAGCCATTTTAGCCTTCTCCGCGTCTCGCCCGATCAGATCCACCGCGCGTTCCACCGCCTCCGCAGCGGCTACTTCCGACAACAGCACCAGCTCATCGCTGCCCCCAAATAGCTCAACCGCAGCGACACTATCAGTTTCGCCGAATAAATGCTTCCGATCCGCCCCTGCCAGGCGCAGTAACGACGCAGCCAAAGACACCTGCCGCTGGATTACCGATTCAACTCGATTCACAACTGGAAAATGAATCTCCATAAGACAAAAGCAGGCCTAAATATCTATCGGTTTTTCGTATCCCGCTTTAACCAAAGGCCGACCCGAAATCCATGTAAGGGTATTTCCTAGCCCGGAACCTCCCAAGGGCCCGCCAATAGCATAGTCTAGAAGCATCATGCTTGCGGCAGCCTCAAACGCTTGCGAACGTCACTCACGCCTAAACAGAATCGGCTGATTAATTGCCCGTGAAATCCGCCCGCCAAAAACCAACCGTGGAAAAAACCGCGCCCTCCGCCAACGCGCCCTCCCGAAAACCTCCGTCAACACGCGCGTCGTCATTAACCCCATTCGCCGCCCAATCCGCCAAACAAAAACTCTTCGCTCTCGCCGCCGGACTCTGGCTCGCCCTCAGCTTCGTCAAACTCGGCAACCCGGTCATTTTCGACAAAATGGTCGGCGCGCCCCAAAACCTCGCCGAGATCATCTTCGTCTCCTGGCCCGTCGCCTGGGGTTACCTCATGGTTGCGGGCGTCATCGCGCTTGCCCTCACCGTCTTTCGCTTCCAATGGCGCAAAGACCACTGGCCCATCGCCCTCCTCGGCCTCTGGCTTTTTTGGCAACTCCTCAGCAGCACTCGCACTGTCGATCGCACTCTCACCAATTACACCCTCCCGCACTTCCTCGTCTGCGCTCTCAGCCTTCTGCTCGGCTGGTGCGCACTCGCCCGCGTCCGCCTCGGCGCCTTCTTCTGGACCCCCATCCTCCTCGGCTTCCTTTACTCACTCTTCACCGGTTTCGACCAACACAACGGCGGACTCGAAACCATGCGCAAAGCCTTTTACGAACAGCCCGACTGGCAATCCTTCCCGCCCGAATACATCAAGAAACTCGAAAGCAATCGCATCTTCGGCACCTTCGTTTATCCGAACGCCTTCGCCGGCGGCATCCTCCTCCTCCTCCCCGCCGCCCTGTGGCAAGCCTGGAACCTCACCGAACGCTGGCACCGCATTGCCCGCGGCGTGCTCCTCGGCCTCCTCGCCTACCTCGGCCTCGCCTGTCTCTACTGGACCGGTTCCAAAGGCGGATGGCTCATCGCTCTCGTCATGCTCGCCGTCGCCGTCCTCCACTTCGAATTTCCGCGCAGAATAAAAATCGCCCTCGTCACCGCCGGGCTCCTCCTCGGCCTCCTCGCTTTCTTCGTCCGCTTCAGTGGCTACTTCGAAAAAGGCGCCACCAGCGTCGGCGCGCGCTTCACCTACTGGACCGCCGCCGTCCAAACCATTAAAGATCGGCCCCTCTTCGGCAGCGGCCCCGGCACCTTCTCCGTCATGTATGCCAAAATCCGGCCGCCTGAAGCCGAAATGGCCAAACTCACCCACAACGACTACCTCCAACAATTCAGCGACTCCGGTATCCTCGGCGGCGTCACCTTCACCACCTTCATCCTGGCCTCCCTTGCTCTCCTCTATAAAACCGCCCGCGCCCAGGGGTGGGGCACCCTCCTCATTTGGCTCGGCCTGCTCGGCTGGTCCCTCCAGGCCGCTATCGAATTTACCCTCTACATCCCCGCCATCGCCTGGCTAGTCTTCACCTTCTTCGGCTATCTCTACGGCCAAAACAAAACTCAACCTCCAAAGACGCTGCTCTCGCCTTGAATGACCCCTCACCGTGATGTGTGGACCTCGCGAACGCTGAAGAATTAAACTTTCTTCGGGCCGGCAAAGCTGTAGCGGCTGGTTTCCTGGGCGTAGGTGAGGGCCAGAGCGAGCGCATCCGCCGCGTCTGGCGAGGGTGGTTCGGGGAGGTGCAACATGCGCTGGACCATTTTTGCAACGGCGAGTTTTTGGGCGGCGCCGTAACCGACGATCGCTTGCTTCACTTTGCGGGGGGCGATCTCGAAAATTTCCAGGCCTGCTTCCGCGGCCGCGGCGAGGGCGGCGCCGCGTGCTTCGCCCATGATGAGAGCCGTTTGCAGATTTTGGGCGAAGAACAGGCCTTCGATCGCGCAGACGGTTGGTTTGTGGAGTTTGGCTTGCTCGCGAATGGTCTCTAGAATGCGGAGCAAGCAGCGCGAGCGCTCCCAGGCGGCGGGGCAGGCGATCGTACCGTGGGCGAGCGTAACGGGGTGTGGTTTGGCGATACGGATGAGGCCCCAGCCGGTGCCGCGGAGGGAGGGATCAATGCCGAGGATGATTTGATGGGCGGAGGTCGAGGCAGGTGCGATGGCTGCGTGAAGCGGTGATGGGGAACGGCGCGCGGGTTGTTTTGCGCCGTTGAGGCGGGCGCGCATTTTTTCGAAGTCTTGCGGTGAGATTCCCACGACCCGACGTTGGCAAAAGTTTCGAAGGACGGGAAACAAAAAGGCTCTCGTTTTCACGAGAGCCTTTGCACAATTCTTTATTAAGCGCGCTTAGGCCTGGGCCTTTTCGATGCGGTATTTTTGTTGCGCTTCCATTTCGTAGGTGAGCGGCTTGATTTCTTTGCCGTCGCCGCCGGTGATCTTGCGAGTCTTCTCGTCGAAGAAGCAGGCGACGCCGAAGCGTTCGGACATTTCGGCCAGCGAAATGACGGTCTGCACTTTCATGGCGAGGTCCATGCCGGCGTTCGGCTTGGCGCTGCCGCGAATCGAGTCGAGCCAGTTGCGCTCATGCACGGCGAGGCTTTCGCCTGGCTTGATGCCGTCGACCGATTCCGGATCGATTTCGTCGGCGAACGCTTTTTCAGGGCGGAGGTCGACGCGATTGCCAGCGAAGTAGAGCGTGGCGTGATGGCCGCGGATCATATCGGGCAGGCCTTGTTCGTTCACCGTGCTGCTGGTCACCATGAGGCAAAGGCCGCTTGGGAATTCGGCGAGGAGCTGAACGTTTTCCGGCACGTTACGCATGTAGGTGTCCGGCGTATTTTTGTCCGTGCGGATCTTGGAGTTGCCGATGCTGACGACGCGCAGCGGGAATTCAGGATTGCCGCTGGCGAGCATCAAAGGATGCAAGCGGTGCGGGAAGAGATCGCCGAGGAGACCCGCGCAGTATGGGTAATATTTACGCCAGCGGAAATATTGGTCCGCGTCGAATTTCTGCGTGTCCGGATGTTTGACCGGGCCCGCCCATTGTTTCCAATCGACATTGTCCGGCTTGGCGTCCTGATCGATGGCGTAGTTCCATTCGCCTTTCGGGCTATTGCGCATGTAGGAACCCTGGCCGAGCACGAGCGGCCCGATTTTGCCTTCCTTGATCATTTCAGCGGCGACGTGCCACTTGCGATCGGAGCAGCCTTGTGAGCCAACCTGAAGGATCTTGTTGGTCTTCTTTTGCGTATCGTAAATCTCCCACGCTTCACCCAGGTAACGGGTCATCGGCTTTTCCACGTAGACGTGTTTGCCGGCGTTCATCGCATCGATGGAACACTTGGAGTGCCAATGATCGACGGTCGCGATGATGACCGCATCGACATCCTTTTTCTCGAGGAGCTTGCGGTAGTCGGGATAGCCTTCGACGTTGCCGCCGATGAATTGCTTGGCGCCTTCGAGACGCTTGGTCCAAACATCGCTGACGCCAACGAGAGCGCAGTTGGCTTCGGCAGCCTGGCCTTTCATATCGCGGACGTGGGCCATACCCTGGCCGCCGACGCCGATGAAGCCGACGTTAATTTTGTTGTTGGAACCAGTGACGTTGGCAGAAGGGGCCTGGTTCTGGCCGTAAACCGGGACTTTCAGTGTGCTGGCCGCAGCGACGGCAGCGGTGGCAGTAGCAGTCTTTTTGATGAATTCGCGGCGCGTTTCCTGGCCGGGAACAGGATTATCTTTTTGCTCCATAGGTAATACTTTCTCTATCTCCTTGGGGAGTGAATTCGGCAAATTTAGGCTGAACCACTCTGTCGGTCAATGCAGCACATTGGACGCGAGGACGGTGAGTGAAAATTCATGTGATCACGGCGGGCGGGGTCCATAAAATGAATGAAATAGTTCACACCTGCGCTCACACTCGTAGAAAGGAATCGCAAGCTTCGTCGGTAAGAAAATCTGCGTGCGCGAGCGGTCAAGAAGCCCTCGATCTCGTCCGACCCGTATTCAAAAGATTCGGTTCCGTGGAGTTGATAGCAACGCGAGAGACGGCTTCCATCATTTCGCTGACACTCTTTGCGCTGAGCCGCCGATCGGTTAATTATCTGGCTCTTGGGACTGCCATGCCATATTGCCCTTGACACACTAAAAGCACTCTGCTAAAACACTCCCATGATCACGAATCACTATTCGTGGTCACTCGGTCCGACTCCGAATAAAAGTCTCGAATCAGTCGAGCCTTCTATTCCGATTCACCCGCCGGGTGACCCACTCGCAAATCAACACGCGCAAGAACTGCGTACCTCGCCTGTTCCCATTCGTGTCGATTCGTGTGCATTCGTGGTTTCCCTTTCCGTCCGTGTTCCCGTCGTAAGTACCTCATTTCACCCCTTTTCACGTTAAACAATTCACCACTATGAAAAAACCAAGAATCCAACGCTCCTTCAAAGGCCTCACCGCCCAGGAGATTGATCAAATCGCCGAATGGCTCCGCCACGACACCTACGATGTAGTGCTCGCCCGCATTCGCCGTCCTCGCGCCGAAGGCGGCTTCGGCCTCGACATTTCCCGCAGCCCGCTCGCGCGCCTCCACGGTAAAACAAACATCGTCCAGAAAATCAACGAGCGCCTTGCCACCGGCGAGCAACTCACC
>DASVNK010000075.1:0-247191 GCA_036383895.1 Verrucomicrobiia bacterium
AAGCAATCCAGTTGACGAACTCTGCGTCGTTCCACAATTCATTGTGCGCCCAAATCACGGTGAAGTGTTCGCGTAAGATCCGCTCCGCTTCAGGATGTTTCGTGCGCGCAATCGCCTGCGCAAAGTTGCAACTGCGTCCGATCTCCACCGACCTTAGTGCCCTCACCAACAAGTCAAAAGCATCCGCTTGCGGCAATGTGCCTGCCACTTGAAGCGCAATCGCCGACCATTCCGTCGTGCCGCCGTGCTCCATGATCAGCCGCACCATCTCAGGAAAATCGGACTGCTTTCTGAGAAATGAACATGACTGGCAGAATTCCAGCCGCTCTCTCTTTTCCCAGTTATGCCACCCTCGCAAAAGTTCGTCCGCGGTAATCGACGCACTTCCGTCCATGAACCGGGAAATTTGGAAGGTTTGCTTCTTTTCGGCAGAATGAAAACTCCTCGCAAAACGCCCCTCGTGCTTTAACGGCATTCGCACCCCTTCGAACATTACGGCCTCCGGATATTCCGATCCATATCTCGCCTCAAGCTCTTCACGCGTCATCCTCGTACCCTATCAACTCCAGCATACGAGCCCAAGTCCCCGCTGCAAACGATAACCCGGGCCCGCCCCGATGCCGCCGCACCCGCACCACGGGGGTAGGGCGCGTTGTCCCAACGCGCCGCGGGCGCACGGCAGCCAAACGACAACAAAATGGCCGGTGCGTAAGAAACGCTGCCTGGTAACTCCGAAGCCTCCGAAACCTTTGAACGTTCCCCACCACCTCAGGTCTACAAACTCAGAAACCGTGATCAGAGCCTACAACTCCCGCCGCCGCGCTTTCTGGACCGCCATGCGCCTTGGCAGCGTCATCTCAAAACGTCGCAAAATCGTTATCGCATCCGCGATCGCCGCATCCGCGCTCGCAACCTTCTACGCGCTCCAGCCCTATCACGCGAAAACAACCATTCTGCTCACGTGTTCTGCTTGTTCCAACGGAACCACCGTCTGC
Organism: Verrucomicrobiia bacterium; assembly: GCA_036383895.1. Taxonomy (GTDB): domain Bacteria; phylum Verrucomicrobiota; class Verrucomicrobiia; order Limisphaerales; family SXQI01; genus DASVNK01. The sequence continues at coordinate 996 of DASVNK010000075.1, forward strand.
GCCTGTCCTGACATAAACTAAACGAATTATAAGGCTCCCAACGCGTGCCCATTCTCGCTGCACGTTGGAAGTTGGCCAATGTTCCCCAGGGAGTATTGACCTCCGGCTGGACAGACCGGTATGGCATCGCGCACCAAGTAAGGGGAGATATCGGCAGCCTCAACTGCATCCCCTGCCTTCCTCCGCTTTTCGAGCGCCCACTGCTCTTTTGCGCCATCGATCTGGCGAAGATGATTGATGCACGCACCTTTCTTTGCGGATTTTTCGGCCACCTTCAGATTCTCCGCTGCGGCTGCTTCAGATCGCTGCAGAGCTGCGTTAGCTTCCCGCCGCATTTCGCTCTTCGCATGCTCCCGACCGGCGACGTATCCGATCGCCAAACAGACCACGCACCCGACGAGTCCAACCATTTTGTTCATGATGTTCGCCTGAGAACACCCTCGGTTAAGAAATGTTGCGCTTGAACGACCGAACAACGCGTTGATCCGGTCGTCTGCTTTGACGACTTGGCCGATCTTCATTAAACTCCTCCCATGATCACGAACAACCTTTCGTGGTCACTCAGCCCGTGGCTGAACAAAAGCCTCGACCCCGTCGATCCCCCACGCCAGAGTGATCAGAGCTTTTCTTTTTTTCGGACGAACTTTGTACCCACACCTTCGTCAATCGTGCTCCCTTCCGATCCCGCTGCCCTGTTCTCTCTGGGCCGCCGTGCTCGACTCGCGCCCACGACGAGACACGCGCCAACACAACCTGCAGCGACCCTTTTCGCCCCTTAAACAACTCCACCCACGCACCCCTCGCATCCACCCCCTCGGTTCCCTTCGTGTTCATTGGTCCCGCGCCTGCGGGATTCGTGGTTTCTTCCACCTTCCTTGGCATTTGGCATTTGGTCTTTGGTCATTCACGGCGGTCCCCGCCGTGCTTTCTATTTGCTGTTTTCCCACAGCCTCGCATTATCACCCCTCTTTAAAATGAAAGTGCTGGTTTGTGACCCGGTTTCGCCCAAGGGCATCGCCCTCCTGAAGCAGTGCAAGGACTTCGAAGTCGTCGTCCTCGATAAACGCCTCAAGGAAGACGAACTCATCCCCATCGTCAAAGATGTCGCCGCCATGGTCGTCCGCTCCGAGACCAAGGTCACCCGCAAGGTCATGGAAGCCGCCCCCGAACTCCGCGTCGTCGGCCGCGCTGGCGTGGGTGTGGATAACGTCGACGTGGAAACCGCCACCGGTCGTGGCATCGTCGTCATGAACACCCCCAGCGGCAACACCATCTCCACCGCTGAACTCACCTTCTCCATGCTCATGGCCAGCGCCCGCAAAATCCCGCAGGCCCACATGTCCATGAAGGAAGGCAAGTGGGACCGCAAAGCCTACTCCGGCGTCGAGCTCTACAACAAAACCCTCGCCATCCTCGGCATGGGCCGCATCGGCAGCGAAGTCGCCCGTCGCGCCATCGCCTTCGGCATGCGCGTTCTCGCTTACGATCCATACCTTTCCCTCTCCCGCGCCAAGGCGATGCAGGTCGAACTCGTCGAGAAACTCGAAGATGTTTTCCCGCACGCCGATTTCATCACCGTCCACATGCCCATGACCGATGAAACCAAAGGCATGTTGAACGCCGCCGCTTTCGCCAAAATGAAGAAGGGCGTCCGCATCCTCAACTGCGCCCGGGGCGGAATCGTCAACGAAACCGATCTCGTCGAAGCCATCAAATCCGGCCAGGTCGGCGGCGCCGCGCTCGATGTTTACGAAACCGAACCGCTTCCGGCCGATCATCCCCTCCGCAAGTTGCCCGAAGTCATCATGACTCCCCACCTCGGCGCGAGCACCGATGAAGCCCAGGAAAACGTCGGCATCGAAGTCGCCGAAGCCATCACTGATTACCTCGTTAACGGCGCCGTCCGCAACGCCGTTAACCTTCCAAACCTGGACGCAAAAACCTACGCCGTCGTTAAGCCCTACCTGGAACTCGGCACCCGCCTCGGCCGCCTCATCGGCCAGCTCGGCGCGAAACGCAACGAACGTCTCGTCATTACCTACGGCGGCAAAGCAGCCGAACTCGCCACCGACCCTGTCACCCGCAGCGTCCTGAAAGGGTTTCTCGAGCAAGCTGGCGGCAAAGATGTCAACCAGGTCAATGTCCGCACCATGGCCAATTCCCTCGGCATCCTCGTTGAAGAAGTTAAAACCCACGAAGCCTCGGACTTCAACGAATGGCTCCACGTCGCCGCTCATTCCGGCGGCACAAAGACCAGCGCTGGTGGCACCCTCATCGGCGCGCGCAACGAACCCCGCATCGTCCGCGTCCACAGCCGCCCCGTCGAAATCGTCCCGAACGGCGTGCTCTTTTTCATGACCAACAAGGACCGCCCCGGCATCGTCGGCTACATCGGCACCCTCATGGGCAAATACAAAGTCAACATCGCCAGCATGAGCCTCAGCCGTAACACCGCCGGTGGCGAAGCCCTCACCGTCCTCAATCTCGACAGCGTTCCGCCCCAGGAACTCCTCGACGAAATCGCCAAGGACAAAGACATTTCCAATGTTAAAGTGGTGACACTGTAGCTTGATGAAACTGCGCACACTCATTCTCTCTGCGTTCCTCTGCGTCCTCTGCGGTGAAAAAATTCTCGCCGCGGACCTCTTTGCCGACAAAGTCGTAGCCCGCGCCAAAGGACTCGAAATCAAGGAAAGCGATCTGGAGAAAGCCTTCATCGGCCACAAAGCCGCTTCCGCCGCCATGGGCCAGCCGCTCCCCGGCAACTTCGACGATCGTCTTAAGGCGCAGATCCTCGATAAAATGATCGCCACGCGCCTCATGCTCGTCCGTGCCACGCCGCAAGACCGCGAAGATGGCAAAGCCACCGCGCAAAAGCTAATCGCCGAAGGGAAACAAAAAGCGAGCAACGAAAGCACCTACCGCCGCCGCCTCCTCGCAGTCGGTTCCAGCCCGGAAGAATACGAAGCTGAAATCCTCGAACAAGCCACCGTCCAGGCCGTCATCGAACGCGAACTCGGCCGCAAAGAAATCATCACCGACGCCGATACCCGCAAATATTACGAAGACAATGCGGACCGCTACAAAGAACCCGAGAAAGCCCGCGTTCAGCATATTCTCTTCGCCACCCGCAGAATCCCCAGCGGCGAACCACTTTCCCAGAACGAACGCACCGCCAAGAAAACCGCCGCCGAACGCACACTCGAGCGCGCCCGCGCCGGTGAAGATTTTAGCAAACTGGTCCTCGAACTGAGCGACGATCCCGAATCGAAACCAAAAAACGGCGAACTCACTTTCTCACGAGGCCGCGGCGTCGTCCCGCCGCAATTCGAATCCGCCGCGTTCTCTCTTGAAGTCGGCAAAATCAGCGACCCCGTTCTCACCGTCTTCGGCTATCACATCATCAAGCTTCTCGAGAAAATTCCCGCCGGCATGGTCCCCTTCGACAAGGTCCACGAACGCATTCGCCTCATCCTCCAACGGGACGCCGTCCAAAAGAAACTCCCCGACTTCCTCGCCCAAATCAAAAAGGACGCCGGCGTGGAAATCCTGCTGAAGTAACGCGCTTACTTCCGGCTTTTCACCTTCCGCGAAACAAAGTGGCTGCCTGCGAGATAAAACCGCAGCGGCCAATCCGCCGCTTGCGTCAGACCAATCCGCGTCGTCGTCACTCGTGGCCCGAACTTCCGCCGAAAGTTTTTCACGTCCGGATTCTCTGCCACAAACACCGCCGAGTTCGCATCACACAAATCAACTCCGTCCAGCTTCCGATCAACATCCAACGCCACGCACAATTTCCCTGGCCCGCTCGTCAGCGCCGTCTCTGTTTCCACCGGCCGGTTCTCCCGCATCCATTCCACCCCCATACTCGCCTCAATCGCGCGCACCAGCACCGCTTCACCAATTCCCCGCGCACGACACACCGTATTGAAGCAATGATAGAATCCGTAGATCAGGTAAACATACGACCGCCCCGGCTCGCCGAACATCGACCGATTTCGATTCGTCTCGCCCTCGAACGCATGACACCCCGGATCATTCGTGATGTATGCTTCCGTCTCCACGATCGGCCCGCCCGCAAAACCCTCCACCGTCCGGCGAACCAGGTAATGCCCCAGCAACCGTGGCGCCACCACCTTCGCGGAAGGCGCATAAAAATCGCGGGGCAGGGGATTGAACGTCATCGAGCAGAACTTCGCAGGATCTAGACCGCGACTTCCGTGCGCCGACCCTTGGTATTTGGCATTTGGTATTTGGTCATTTCCCTAATGTCCCATCCCATGTTCCTGAATGTATTCCTGCTTCAAGCCAAGCGTTTCCGGCGCGTGCAACACCAGCATCTTCATTCGCACGTCGCTCGGCACTTCCGCGCGCGTCAGTTTCGAAACGACAATCATCAACGTAATCGCCAGCGGCACTGCCCAAATCGCCGGCTGTTCACACAAGATCCGCACTAACGGATGCGCCGCCCAAAATTGATTCAGATCGAACAGCTTGAACAAAGCCGGGCTATTCGGCGCCAGCGCCAGATCACTAAAGCTCGTCAACGTGATACAACCCAGCGCGAGTAATCCGCCCGTCAACATCCCCGTTGCCGCGCCCTTCATCGTCATTCCGCGCCACCACACGCTCATGAACAACAGCGGAAAATAACTTGCCGCCGCAATTGCAAACGCCTGGCCCACCATGAAATTAATCTGCAACTGCTCCACTTGTGTCCCGAGCAAAATCGCAATTACCCCAATGATCACTGCTGAAATCTTAAACGCCCGCATCCGCTGCTCCGGCGTTGAACTCGGCCGCAAAATGCGCCCATAAATATCGTGCGCGAGCGCGCCCGTCATCGAAACAAGCAACCCGCTGAACGTGCTCATAAACGCCGCGAACGCGCCCGCGCATGTGATCCCGCTCATGATCGATCCCAAATGCGGCACGCGCTCATTCAAGAGCCGCGGCAACTGCAAAACGATACTGTCCGTCCCCTTCGCCCCCGTCTGCGTGTAAAGCTCCGGCATCAAGTTCCGCCCAATCACCCCGAACACCGGCGGAAAAACATAAAACACCCCAATCAAAATCATCACCCACATCGTCGTCCGCTTCGCCGCCACCCCATTCGGATTCGTATAAAACCGCACCAAAATGTGCGGCAACCCAGCCGTCCCGCACACCAGCGCGATGATCAACGAATACGTGTAGAGCAACGAATACGGCCGCTGCTCCTCACCAGTAATTCCCGCGCGCGCCGCCGCTTTCGTCGTCAGCGGACCGAACGGCGAAATCCACGCTGCATCTTTGGGGGCTTTCTCCGGAAGTGCTTTGCGCAATAGATCAGTTGGCTCATAACTGCTAAGAATAGCCTGGAATTCGGCGACCCGACTTCTCGGAGCCGCTATGAGCATCTCCGTCTCATGCGGAATGAGAGCCACGTCGGCCTGCCACAGGAGATTCGTAATTTCGTTTCGGACTTCGCGAAGGGTGAGGTTCCGGCCCGGATTAAACGTGAAAGTTACCGGAAGTGGAGTCTGAGGATAGAGCAGGACATTTCTGCCGAAACAGTCGCCTACCCAGCGAAGAAAACCCGCGGACGGGAAGTCAACCATCGCAATCTGTCCTGCTGCCACGACCATATCGGGATCGGGCGGCTTCGGACGCGGAGCCATTTGGCGCCGGTACTGTTGGATCAACGAGGTAATCTCTGTGGGCAGTCCTGGCTGAGACGGTCGAGCATAATCTGGTTGCACGAAATTAACCGTGTTCGTTGGGGCGTTCCGGTCGATTGAGTTCGCGCCGAGATGCTTCCCATATCCCCCGTAAACACTCATCAACACAAACACTGGCACGGAAATCGCAAACATCTTTGCCCAGTATTGAAACGCCTGCACCAGCGTAATTCCCTTCATCCCGCCCAGCGCGACATTCAGCGTAATCACCGCGCCCACCAGCACTACCCCTGCCCAATAAGGCAGTCCCGGAAATATGTAAGCCAGCGTTGTCCCCGCGCCTTTCATCTGCGGCATCGTGTAAAAAAATCCAATGAACAACACGAAACACACCGCGATCTTCCGGAACAACGCCGAGTCATATCGCCCTTCCGCAAAATCCGGAATTGTGTAAGCCCCAAACCGCCGCAGCGGCCCCGCGATAAACAGCAGCAAGAACAAATACCCGCAGGCGTAACAAACCGGATACCACAACGCATCGTATCCGGAACTCATCACCATCGCCGCCACCCCCATGAACGACGCCGCCGACAAATACTCGCCCGAAATCGCCGACGCATTCCATCCCACCGATACCGAACGGCCCGCCACGAAAAAGTCCCCGGCAGTTTTGGAAGTCCTGGCGGACCGGAAACCCATCCAAATCGTGACCGCCACCGTCACCAGCGAAAACGCCAGGATCCAGGGATCAACGTTGATCGCGGCGAAAAACGGAGTCGAAAACATGTTGTTCAAGATTGTTTCGTTCCACTCCGGCTGCCTGCTTGCACCCGCGCCGATTCACCCTCCTCCATCGCAATCGAGCGTCGGATAAAATAAAACGCGATCACCCACACCAGCGGAAAGAAAAGCACCCCCAGCAGCAGCCACGTCAGCGTGAATCCAGCCACCCGCTTCGCCATCAACTCCGGCGCGAAATAATTCAGCAGCGGCAACCCGAGCAGCGCCACCAGAAACGTCGCCGCGCACGCAATCGAAAGCCGCAATTGTCGCCGCATCAACCGATGCAAAAACGCCTCACTATGAATATCCAGATCGCTCGTGTCCGGGGTCATCGCGCGACGTTGTAACCCACCCCCCCGCAAAAACCAACCGCCAATGTAACGCGTTCACCCTTGAGGGTGTGATTAAAAGCGGGTGAGCTGACCGCGATCAATTCGCCATTCCAAAAGCACTTCGGTTGGGCGCGCCTGTCCCAGCGCGCCGCGGGCGTAAGACAACCGTCCTCCAAACCCAGAACGTGAGCGTAATCTCACCCACAATTAACCACACCCCACCCTTGATCACTCCCTCCTTTTCACATCACAAATGAATTAGCTTCCGCAAAGGACCGCAGCGTCCTGGGATTACCACCGCCAAGAATTCCAAGCCCTAAGAGGGCACCCTAACTCACGCCCCCGCCACCCGCTGGGCTTTCCGGCTGCTGCCCAAAATCTCCAATCATCAAATCTTGAAACGAAATTCCACAATTCAAGCTAGGCCAGTGCAGGCCATACTCGGAAACCTTTATCTGCTTCAACTGTTCATCCGTGGCAGCGGCCAATTTCGGATTTCCCTTCACTGGAAACCGAATCTCCATCCCACCTTCCAACCCAACTATGAAAAAACCATCGCGGAGTTCCAACGAACGGACTGGCGGTGTTTGTAATTCTTCCTCCGCCCGCGCCTCTCTGATAGCGGTGCCAAGTCGTTTAAGAAAACTTTCAAGATTCATCGGCGGTTGTCCGTACGCAAAATCCGCAATGCCCCTTAGTCCCGCCATATATCGCGCATACGCTTCGCCCTTCGTGGCGTATTGTCGGAGAATAGCGAGTGGCTGATCCGCTCGATATCCGTATTCACCGACCGCCCAGAAAAGGGCTTCGAGCTGCTCCTCTGTCAAATCCACTGCCCACCTCGAATATTTGCCAACCCGAATTTTCTCCCGAAATTCCTTTGAGAACATAGACAACTCCTCGTTTCTCCCAAACTGCTGGACGCTTCGAAAAAGTAAAAAGCATTGCTTTCGCCTTGCGGATTGCCCCCGAATCTGCCAAACTTCACCTCGCCTGAGAAGATCGGCCCGTGGTTGAATAGAACCTCGCTCGGAAGCGAATTTCCATTCATCCCCGAAAACAACAACGGACGAACCGTGTACGTCTCCCCTTCTTCTCCGGCCTAAACAGAAAGTGTCACTATGAAAACGCACTATGGGTACCGCAGGCCGCAATGCAGAGCATCCCGCCAGGCGGGACGAACCTGCGTGTTCAATCGTTTTGCGACGACCGTATTCCGGCCGTTCCCCTCGGCTAAGATGTCGACTTTGCCCCTGCCTGGGATAATAAAATCAAACACACAAACACACTCCGCACACCCGGCACACACACACCACACACACAAAAAACACCCGGCTCACACACAGCTCGCACACAGCTCACACACAGCTCACACACAGCTCACACACAGCTCACACACAGCTCACACACAGCTCACACACAGCTCACACACAGCTCACACACAAAAAACACACAAAAAACACACAAAAAACACACAAAAAACACACAGCGCACACCCGCCCAAACAAACGCAAGCTCCTCAACCACAGGCTCAGCCACAGAAAAACACCCGAAAAACACCCAAAAACATTTTCATCAGCGCCTCGCGTTCGCTCCCGGCCAAACAAAACGCTCCCGACCTCGGCTTCTGCGGACCGACTACACCCGCAATGTTTGACTTGGTTCTGTCGCGTCCGTACATTCTGTTGCGAATGTTGGTAACCGCACGGAATACCACCACTGACGCTTCCCCAAACCAGGCCGCGCCCAGTTGGAAAGAAATCGCCGGAGGTGTGCAGCCTTTTCTGGAAAAGGTCTCGGCGGGATTGTCTGCGCAGGTCGAAGCGTTTCACCCCCAGATCGCCAAATACGCTCGCTACGCACTCACCAACCAGGGCAAGCAATTGCGTCCGACCCTCGTCGCCTTAAGCGGCTCCGCTGTCGGCCCGGTGAACGACTCGTTGGTCAAAGTCGCGGTCATCATCGAGATGGTCCATTTGGCGACGCTGGTGCACGACGACATCATGGACGAAGCGGAACTTCGGCGCTGTCGTCCAACTCTCGCCGCCAACTGGGGTAACGAACTCTCCGTCCTGGTCGGTGATTGCCTCTTCGCTCACTCCGTAACTTTGGCCGCCAGCTTCCCGACTCCGGACGTCTGCCGAGCCGTGGCCAAAGCCACCAACACCGTTTGTTCGGGCGAGATTCTCCAAACCAATCAGCGCCACGATTACACCCTCACCCGCGCCGATTACATCAAGTCGCTCGAGATGAAAACGGGTGAACTTTTCGCGCTTTCGTGTGAACTTGGCGCATCCCTGGTCGGCGGCACTCCCGCCGAAAGCGCCGCCCTCCGCTCCTACGGCATGGCTTTGGGCACCGCCTATCAGATTTACGACGATTGCCTGGATCTTTTTGGAACCGAAGAAATCGTCGGAAAGAGCCTCGGCACAGATCTTTACACCGGAAAACTCACCTTGCCAGTTCTGATCGTTCTGGAAAAAGGCACAAACTCGGACCGGGTTATGCTACAAAACTGCATTGAAGCACCTGAGCCGGAGAATTTAGAGAAGATTTTTGAACTGCTCGAGCGGTTCGACGCTCTAAGCGACACGCGTAGAGTCGTCAACCAGTATATAAAACAAGCTCAACAGGTATTGGGCGAACTCGAGCAGCAAAAAGGTGCGCGCGGAATAGCGGCCCTCTCGGCTTTGGGTGATTACCTGGCGCAACAAACTCGCGCTTTGGGTGTTCGATAAGAACACGTTCGAGTCGGAGAGTTGGATTATGGAGGCCGCGTTGAATGCAGCGACTGTTGTCGGCGCCAAATTGATCTCTATGATCGAGAGTCCGCCGCTGAAGGTCCGTGAACTAGCGCACGAGCAGCCGGAGCAAAAGGAGATTGCACCGCCGGAGGACGACCGCGTTTTGGTCAAGCGGGCGCAGGAAGGTGACTATTCAGCGTTCGACACTCTCGTTCAGCGTTATCAGGAACGGGTCTACGCCACGGTGTATCACATGACGTCCAACCACGAGGACGCCAACGACTTAACCCAGGAGGCTTTCATTAAGGCTCACAAAGCCCTCCCGAATTTCAAAGGCGACTCCAGTTTTTTCACCTGGGTCTATCGGATCGCCGTTAACAAGACCATCAACTTCCTAAAGAGCCGGAAGAACAAAATCCACCTCAGCCTCAACGACTTGGATTTTAACGCCGAGCATGATCCGGATCTCGTCGCGTTCGTTTCAGATAAGACTCCACGCAGGGACGCAGGCCTCTCCGAACTTCAGGTTAAATTGAACGAGGCCATGCAGCGACTGTCAGAAGTACATCGGTTAGTGGTGACCTTGCACGATGTCCAGGGGTTGTCACACGAAGAGATTAGTAAGATAATGGACTGCAACACTGGAACAGTCCGGTCGCGCTTGTTCTACGCTAGACAGCAATTACAAGGATACCTTTCCGATTATTTGAAGTGATGAATTCGTCGCCTGATGAGTTTCAAGATTTGAAACGGCTGCTCGCCTTAAAACGCCACGAACAGCCACCGCCGGGCTATTTCACCTATCTCCCCGATAAGATTCAGCTGAAAATCGAACGCGAAGCTGAGGCCGATCTTTCAAAGTACTCCACCTGGTGGGAGTGGTTCGTGAGAAAGATCGATGCCCAGCCGGTGATCGCCGGTGCCTATGCCTTTGCGATCTCGGGCCTGATGCTTATGGGCTTCAAAGTTTCCCAGGATATGCAGCAGGAAACCAACGGGGATGGATTGTTTCTGAACGCGTTGGATCCCAACGCAGTGCAAGGAAGTGGCACACTCCAAAAGCACTTCGCGAACCCTGCGCCTCTGCTCTATTTCAACGAGTTCAGCAGCACCGATCTCGTCATGGAAGAGCCCGCGCCCGTCGCTACTTTCAAGAACTTCCGTACCAGCCATAACTTCGCGCCCGCCCACTAAAAGGCAGGCATTTTCGGGCCGGGTTTTCAGAATCTGTTGAGCGCAAAGCCTTTTGCGCTTGCGGCGCATCAGGGCCTTTTGCTACAACCCTCCGCAAATCTTATGGCTGCCATTGGGCGCTTTCAGAAGGGTGAGGAAATTTTCTACGCGAAGGCTGTAGACGGAGAGTTGTTCCGCCTGCAGGGGGATGTCTTTGGATCACCCTCCTTTGAGCGCAAAGCAACTCCCCTCAAAGGAGTCAAAACGCTCACGCCCGTCGCGCCATCAAAAATCATCGCTGTAGGACTCAACTACGCCGATCACGCCCGCGAAACCGGCAAACCGTTGCCGAAAGAACCTCTCTTTTGGCTTAAAGCGACGACATCTTTGATCCCCGACGGCGGCAAAATCGAAATTCCATTCGCCGACCATCGCACTGATTTCGAAGCGGAACTCGCGATCGTCATCGGTCGCCGCGTCCGCAACGTCACACCCGCAGCAGCCGCGCGTTACATTTTCGGATATACCTCCGCGCAGGATATTAGCGACCGCACGATTCAAAACGCGGAAAGCCAATGGGCGCGCGCGAAATCCTTCGATACGTTCACTCCGCTCGGCCCATACGTCGAAACGAAGATCGATCCGCACGATCTCACGATCCAGCTTTTCCAAAACGGCCAGCTTCGCCAGAACTCGAACACGAGCCAGTTGATTTTTAACTGCTATCAACTCGTCAGTTTCATCTCCACGAACATGACGCTCCTGCCGGGGGACGTGATCCTCACCGGCACACCAAGTGGCATCGGCCCGATTCAATCCGGCGACCGCCTCGAAGTGCGCATCCAGGGAATGGCGCCACTAGTAAATACCGTTAAGTAGCTGGAACGACTTCGAAGTTGAGCTACGTTGTCGCGCCTCCAACCGAGGAGATCGCCTAGTTTGGTGTTGCTTCCACTCGTGCTTCCCTCTTGGATGCGTCCCTGAATTTTTATGCGTTGGTCTGAGTTGCTGATTCCTACCCTGAAAGAGGTGCCTTCGGATGCGGAGATTTATTCGCACCAGTTGTTGGTGCGCGCTGGTTTGGTGCGCAAGTTGACCGGCGGCCTTTACACGTTCCTGCCGATGGGACTGCGCGTGCTGCGCAAGGTGGAGAACATCGTGCGCGAAGAGATGAATCGCGCCGGCGCGCAGGAAGTGCTGATGCCCGCGCTGCAACCGCCCGAGATTTGGCAGAAGAGCGGTCGTTACGAAACGGCCAAAGACGTTTTCTTCAAAGCACGCGATCGCGCGAAGAAAGAATGGATTCTCGGCCCAACGCACGAAGAGGTCATCACCACGCTGGTCGCTTCAGAGATCAATTCATATCGACAATTGCCGAAAAATTTCTATCAGATCCAAACCAAATTCCGCGACGAGATCCGCCCTCGCTTTGGATTGATGCGCGCGAAGGAGTTCATCATGAAAGACGCCTACAGCTTCGATGTTTCGGACGAAGCTTCGCAGGTGGCCTACCAAAAGATGTACGATGCTTACGTCCGCATCTTCAAACGTTGCGGACTGCGGGCGATGCCCGTGGAAGCGGATACCGGCGTCATGGGTGGAAAGTTTTCGCACGAATTCATGGTCCCTGCCGAGACTGGCGAAAGCGATGTCGCCTTCTGTGAAACCGGTGATTACGCCGCCAACGTTGAGAAAGCGACCAGCAAACTCAAGACCGCTACTCCCACGAGTGAAACTGGATCTCCCGAGAAGTTCGCAACGCCGGGCGTGGTCACCATCGAAGCGCTCAGCAAAGCGCCGCACAATGTTGCCGCGCACGCGCAGATCAAAACTTTGGTTTATCTGGCCGAAAGCAAAATCGTTCTCGTCCTGATGCGTGGCGACCATCAACTGAACGAAACCAAGCTCGCCGCGCACCTGAAGACGGCGGAGTTCCGCGCTGCGAACGAAGAGGAAATTGTCGCCGCACTTGGCGCGAAGCCGGGAAGTCTCGGCGCGGTGAAGGTGTCGAAGTTTTCGGTTGTCGCCGATGAGTCCCTGCGAGGCGCCAGAGGGATGACCACTGGCGCAAATGAAGATGGCTTTCACCTCCGCAATGTTAGCATCGAACGTGACATCACCGTAAACACCTGGGCCGACCTGCGCACTGTCACCGCCGGCGAGCCATGTCCTGTTTGCAGCAAGCCGTTGAAAATTCAGCGCGCGATTGAAGTGGGGCATGTCTTCAAACTCGGGCTAAAATACAGCCAGGCGCTCGAAGCCACCTTTTTGAGCGAAAGTGGCCAGCGCGAACCTGCGTTCATGGGCTCGTACGGAATTGGCATTACGCGCACGATGCAAGCGGTGATCGAGCAGTGCAATGACAAGGACGGCATCATGTGGCCTCTTTCTGTCGCGCCGTATGCAGTTTGCATCACCCCATTGAGCGTGGCACCGGATTCGCAAGGGATGAAGCTCGCGCTCGAGTTTTACAACGAACTGACGAAGCGCGGTGTGGAAGTAATTCTCGACGACCGGGATGATCGCCCCGGCGTGAAGTTCAAGGATGCTGATTTGATCGGCTTTCCGTTCCGCATTGCGCTGGGTGAGAAATCACTCGCGAAGGGCGAAGTGGAAATCAAACCGCGCTCGGGCAAGCTCGAGCCGGTGAAGATCGAGCAAGCGGTCGAGCGGGTGATGCAATTGATCGCGGCGGCGCGCGAGGCTTGAACTTGTATCCCGCTAAGCGGTTTGCGGGGCGAGTTCCGGCACTAGGTGCCGGCGATTGAATTCGCTCACCTGCCCATTGAGCGTCCACAAGTCGACTAGCAGCATGATCAGCAGCGGCACGAGTAGCCAAAAGAACAGCGGGAACACCGCCGCGGTAAGTCCCGTCATGATTGGTATCGATATACCGCTCACCCACTTGTGCAGGTAAAGCCGGTGCAGACCGAGCCATCCGCCAAAGACCAGCAGTAACCAGGCGATCGAGTGATCGCGCGAACCGGGGACGTTCTTCAAATCAGCGCGGCGGTCCATGCCAGGGATCAGGAATAGATCAATCAGCCAGCCGATTCCGAGCAGACCCAGCGTGAAAAACCAGATCGTGCCACTGATTGGTTTGCCGTAATAAAATCGGTGCGAGCCCGTGAAGCCGACTATCCAGAGCAGATAGCCGATCAACTTGCTGTGAGTATTACGTTCTGTGTTCATAATTCTCTCGTATCACAAGAACACAGAGCGGCGATTATAAGTCGCCGCTTTTTTTATACGCGTTACTGCTTTGAACCAGGACCGCGTAATAAAATCAGACCATACCTTTACGCGCGCAGCGCGAAGCCTGGACCGCTTTCCAGAAAAACAGGGCCAAAGGAATTGCGCTATGGATCATTTCCCATGAATTCAGCTTCTTAACTTTCTCCTGAACCTCGGGGTGATCCGTCACGTTGCCGCCGTCCGCGTTGACCGCGGCCGAGATTCCTTCCTGATTTTTGGTGGAAAGAAAATAGCCGGCTACGAACGCCAAGCCTGCAATGACGCCCATCATCTTCCAGGCGTTATCGTGCACGTAGTAGTCTGTTCGGCGCACAGCTCGGCGCGTTTTATCCGAAACAGCAGATTTCGCGGTGGAAATATTATCGCGGCCGTTCAGTAACGTTTGTTTGATGCGCCCTGTCATAAGTCCAATCTCTGTCCCAACTCGTTCCCGTATCATGGTTCACTCCTAAAAAGATTCTATTCCCACTTTGTTTTCGCCGCAACGTGCCCCGCCCTAGTCCAATCCTCAGTCGTTCTCTGAGCAAATCGCCGGGGCGTCAAAATGGCTCTAGTCAGCCGCGCGCAACGCGATTTGGTAATTCATTTCGGTCGTTCGCAACAGGCGGAAATTCTTTTGCCAATGCAGTTCCAATATCGCGCACCGCCAGGGTAATCGCCTCCGTAAAACGGCCGGACTTTAGCAATGGCGTCATCTCTTCGGTGATATGTTCCCAAAACTTCTGCCCGCACTTTTTGTGGACACCCTCATCGCCGATGACGGCGAACTTTTGCGACTTCGGTGCGAAGTAAATGAGAACCCCGTTGCGCTGAGCCGTTTTGGTCATGCCCATGCGGATGAACTGTTTCTCACCCTCGAGCACGACGTTTTCTACGGCGCTTTCATTTACGAAGACGCGAATTTCGCCCGAAGTCAGCTTCTCCGCGTCCGCAATCGCGCGCGCGACCTCGTCGTCCTTCAATGCATGTAAAAAGTCTTTTGTCTCCATATCTCACCAACTGCTTCCCGCGCCACCCCCGCCGAAGCTGCCACCGCCACCGGAGAATCCGCCGCTCCAACCGCCTCCTCCTCCTCCCCAGCCACCGCCGCCACCCCAGCCGGAACCGCCGCCTGTCCAAATGATCGGCCCACCGCCCCAACGTCGCCGGCCGGAACCACGATAAACATAACCGCGCCGGCGGCGTGTCGAACCGATGATTAGGAAGAGAATGATTACGAAGAGAATCACCCCAAAGCTTGGCGCCCGAGAACGCTGTTGCCGGCCCGCGACCGTTTGCCCGCTGCCTAGGTATTCGCCCCGTGCAGCCTGGATGATCGCGTCCACTCCCGCAGTTAGGCCTGTGTTGTAATCGTTGTTCCGGAAGTGGGGCTTGATCCTGTACTCCGTGATGTCCTTCGCGGTGATGTCCGGAATTGCGCCTTCGAGCCCGTAGCCCACCTGTAGATACATTTTGCGATCGTTCACGAACACGAACAGGACCGCGCCGTTATTCGTGCGCGCCTGGCCCACGCGCCAGCTTTCCGCGACGCGCTGGGTGTAATCGGCGATATCCGATTCGCTCTGCATCTTCGGATAAATCGCGACGACGACCTGGGAGGAATCGCTTTTTTCGAACGCCTCCAGTTTGCGATCCAGCTCCTGTTGAACCTGGACGGAAGTTACGCCCGCGTAGTCGTTGAAGTAACGCTGAGGCTTCGGCGGGATCACCTCGGCGCCGAACGCAGCGTGGCTCAGCAGCACGAATGTGAGCGCGAGCACGGCCCAGCTCCGGAGAGCGGGCGCAGCTTTCGTGAAGAGAATCATCAAGGATTATGGATTGGTCGCCGCGGGCGATTTGCCGAAGTCGAAATTCACGTTTGGGGGGCGCTCGGCGCCCTGCGTCGCTTCAAAGTACGGTTTGTTCCGGAAATTGCGCAGCCCTGCGATGATCGAATTCGGGAACTGCTGGATATACGTGTTATAATCTTGCACGGCAGTATTGTATTTGCCGCGCTCCACGCTGATGCGGTTTTCCGTTCCTTCCAGTTGAGTTTGCAACCCAAGAAAATTCTGGTTCGCGCGAAGGTCGGGATACTTCTCCACGACTACCAGCAGGCGAGAGAGCGCGGAACTGAGCTGGTCTTGAGCAGCCTGGAATTTCTGCAAGGCCGCCGGATCATCTGGTGCGCGGCTCGGATCAAGACGCACCTGGCCGACGGAAGCGCGCGCATTCACGACTTCCTGCAGTGTGCTCTTCTCGAAGTTAGCTGCGCCTTGCACGGTGTTGACGAGGTTTGGAATAAGATCTGCACGCCGCTGATACACGTTCTGCACTTGCGCCCATTGTGCATCCATGGCGTTGCTCAGCTTCACCATGTTGTTGTTCTTCCTTACGGCCCACATGCCGAAAAGCAACGCCAGGCCGATGACACCGGCCAATATCACCCCGACTGCCAAAAGTCCTTTCTTCATGGCGCAAAGTTGCCATTAAGCAAAACCCGCTGCAATGGGGCGGCCCTTATAATACGAGCCGATGTTTGGAACCCTTCAGCGATCCAACGGCTTACGAAAATCTTCCTTTCACCCCTTGCGCCAGTTCACCGCCCTTCTAGGATTCGTGCATGAACTTGAAGGGAGTGTTCGGTGTTCTATTTCTCGCGTCTTCAGTTTTCGCGGCCAACGCGGCGGAAGAAGCGGGTTGGCGGAAAATTCCTCTGATCCAAAACGGCAAGGTCGCGCCGGATTGGGTTTTCATCGGCTACGGTCACATGGCCATAGAAGGCGAGACGTTGCGCACGGAACCGGCGCCGGAGGGTCTGGGTCTGTTGGTTTACAAAAAAGAGAAGCTTGGCAATTGCCAGATCAAGGTTGCTTTCAAGACGAAGGATGAGCGCTCCAACGCGGGCGTTTATGTGCGGATCGGCGATGGTATTCTGAACCAAACGAATAAGCCGGGGCATCCGTTTGCGCGTGATGCAAAAGGGACGCCGACCGAGGAATCGATGAAGAAAGCACAAGCTGCTGCGGATCGCGAAGAGGGACCGTGGTACGCGGTGCATCGGGGCTACGAAGTGCAGATTGCCGGGGGCGGCGACCGTTATCATCGCACCGGCTCGATCTATTCACTGGCGCCCAGCGAAGAGGGGCCGAAAGGCCCGGGCGATTGGCAGACAATGATCATCACGCTGGATGGGACGAGGATTTCAGTCGAACTCGACGGCAAGAAGGTCTCCAGCCTGGACACCGCGTCGCAGGATCTGCCCGAACGCAAACAGTGGCACGAACCGAAGCGCGAGCACAAACGTCCGGAAGTCGGCTACATCGGCCTGCAGACGCACGATCCGGGCGACGTGGTTTGGTTCCGCGAAGTCAGCGTAAAGCCGCTGGCGAAGTAGCGAACTACTTCGGCCAGCGAGACAAAATTCTGTTTAGCGATTGCTCAGCGAACTGCCAAAGAGTTCGTTAAAGAAATCGCGCATGTCTTCCCAGGAACGCTTGTCGGCTTTTTCGTTATAAGCCGCGCCTTTGGAATTGTCATTCCCAGCGTTCCAATCGGTGAAGCTGTGGACGGAATTGCCGTAGGCGACAAGTTGCCAATCAACTTTCGCTTTGCGCATTTCTTCTTCGAAGGCCTGTTCTTCCGCGGGCGGCACAAACGGGTCGTCCGCGCCATGGAGCGCGAGGACCTTGCCCTTGATTTTTTTGGCGTCGTCCGGCGTCGGTGTGCCAAGGCCCCCATGGAAACTGACGACACCATCAACATCAGCGCCGGCGCGGGCCAGTTCGAGGACAGTCGTGCCGCCGAAGCAATATCCAATTGCCGCGGTCTTTTCCGCGTCGACAAATCGGCTCTTCTTTAATTGCTCGAAGCCAGCCTGCACCCGGCGGCGGAGAAGATCGCGTTCACCTTTATATTTCCCGGCGAACTGCCCGGCTTCCTGCGTGTCCTTGGGGCGAACGCCCTTGCCATAGATGTCGGCGGCGAACGCGACGTAACCGAGTTTCGCGAGCATCTCGCCGCGTTTTTTCTCGTAGTCGGTGAGGCCCTTCCATTGGTGTGCGATCAAAATTCCGGGACGTTTATTCACGATGGAGTCGTCGTAGATCAACACGCCTTCCAACGTCGTGTCGCCTTCTTTGTATTCGACCGTTTCGGTTTTGATGGCGGCAAAGGCCGTCTGCGCCGCCAAAGAAAATGCAATGAGAGAAAGAATCGTTTTCATAGCTCCTTGTCTTTGAAGTTTAGGTGCCCCGCGCGACACCGCAAGTGGAATGGCTGACCGGTTCGGGAACTAGACGTCGATCACCGGGCCGGAGCCGGTATCGGCTGGAGGTTGCGGGCGGTTTGCAGCAGGCGCAACGCGGCGCTTCTCCATCGGCGGACGTTTTTTACCCAGGAACATGTTCGCGAAGATTGAGACGATGCTGATAAGGATCGCGCCTTTGATCGCGGCCCAGAAATCGGCGACGTAGAAGTCCTTCACCAGGAACGCCACGAAATAAAGCAGCAACGCGTTGATCACTAGCGTGAAGAGGCCAAAAGTGACGATCAAGAGCGGGAGGGTCGCGATGAGCAGAATCGGGCGGAGGAAAGCATTTAGAATCCCGAGCAGCAACGACGCGGCGAGGAGTGGCACGGCGCCGTCGGCATGAATGTCATCGACGATCGAAGCAGCGACGAGCACCCCCAGCGTCGTGACAAACCAGCGTTGCAGAAATGCTTTCGTCGCGTCGGACATCACCGCAACTTCACGTGTTTCGCGCAATCTGGCGAGTGGGAATCTTCTCCAGTGCTTCGGCGAGCCATTTTTGCTGCGTCGGAAAAAGTGTTAAGGACGAAATCTTCCTTGCCGCGTTTTTCGCGTCCTCCCATCGCTGTAAATTCGAGTAAGCTTCGAACAATGCCAAATGGTAGTCGCTTGCTTCGCCGGGGGAAAGGGCGTCCGGATTCAAGCTCTCAAGGATTGCGAGCGCTTCGGAAGTCCGTTGGTTGAGCAGGAGCGCGAAAGTATGATTGAGTTTTGCGGCGAGTGAGTTCGGAAAACTTCCGATGAGTTGCAACGTAAGCTTAATCACTTCGCCCGGTTTTGTGCGATTCACCAGGAGCGCCGCCACGTAGCGATTGTGGGCGTTCACGTCCCGTGGGCGCAGAGTGTAAATGCGTTCGCTGGCCGCGAGCACTTGTTCGGCATCGCGCGCGCCGAACGCTGCTTCGAAATAGCCTTCCCAAAACGCAGCGTCACTTTCAAAGCCTTTGACGAGAGATTTGAACAGTTCGAGCGCGTGCGCGTGATATTTAAGTTTTACCAGTTCGGTGGCGACGGCAAAGCCGAGAGGCGGGATTTCATACGAACATTCCGCTGCTTTCTCAAAGGCGCGTTCGGCTGAAGAGGTGCGCTTCTCGGCGAGTTCAGCCCGGCCTTCGAGATAATAGGCGTAACCCCAGAGCGTGTCGCGGCTGGCTGATTCTTCGCGAATTTGGAGTGCGATCGCGCGCATGCCGCCCCAGTCGCCAAGCCGTTCCAGCACCGCAGCGTAGGCCAGCCATACCTCCGGAGCTTGCGCGAAGGCCCGCGACGTCTTCTTCAGCAGCTCGCGCGCAGCATCCAGCATCCCGAGTTGAAAATAGGCATCTGCCAATCGCACTGTTTCGCTGGAGGAAGTTGGCGCGCGCGTGAACGCCCGGGCGAGTCGGATTGCTTCCGCCTGCTGGCCGTGGCGGGCCAGAAGCATCCAGTAATTCGCGTGATCATTCGCTGTGTCCTGGTTGAGCAGGCCCAGGGATTGAAGATTTCGCAAGTAGCCATCGAGCTGGCCCTTTTCTCCGCAGGCGAACATGTGTAACCGCGTCGCGAGTTCCGTTTGCTCGCCGCTCGCGGCAGCTTTCTCCAACTCTTTCTCAGCGTCTTCAGCAGCCGCTCCATCGCCAGTCGCGCGCAACGCCAGCGCGTACAGGGGAATTTCTTTGTCCGTGAGGCGCGCCGCCGCTTGTTCGAAACGCGGCAAGAACTCGCGCATCCGGCCCTGGTGAAACAGCGCCTTCAGGTAAACCGCTTCGGCTTGAGGAGGGAGTTCGCTCTTCAGATTGGCGAGATAATAAATCGCTACATCGTGCCACTTAAATTTTTCGCAAACCTCGGCGGTCAAGCGCACATCGACCTCATTCGTCCCGGTCAGTCGCAAGAGCCAGTTCATTTGCGAAACCGCCGACCGAAACAGGTGGCGATCGGTTTTCTCCAGGTTTAACGCATTCTCCAGAAATCCGCGCAGCGCAGTTACGTCTGCCGGATTCTGCGCCACCGCTGCCTCCCACGATTGTGCCGCGCGCATGAAGTCGCGTTGCTCCATCTGTTTGCGCGCGCTGCGTTTGAGCGACCAGTTTTGCGTCTTATCGAGTGCGCTGACTTTTACGACGGGCAGAAAATTCTTGGGCGAGGCAGTCCAGATTTTCGGAACGTAAAGCGCAGCAAAAACTGCGAGCACGAATGCCGCGCCGAACGCGAATTGGAACCAGGTGTTGAAGAGCAGCAGGCGGATGAACGGCGAATAGATCAGCGCGTTGTGCAATCGCCGCTTCAATGTCCGTCTGCCAGGGAACCCCATGTCGGCATCTTACGAAGATTCGCTCTGGCTTGAAAGCGTTTTTGAGGCGGGCTAAACAAGCCAGCCAAGTCACTTCGCGCCCGGACGCGCCACGAGCACCTTTGCGGTAACGTTCGCTTCGATTTTCAAATTCTCCAAGCAGGCCGGCACCAGGCAAAACTGCCCCGGCTCAAGAGTAACAGGCTGGCTCTTGTGATGAATCGTCGCTGTCCCTTCGATCCCCGCGACGATGTGCGGTGCGCGCATTTCGTAATCGATCTTTCCGGGCGGGACAATCGTCACGACTTCCACTTCGAAAAGAGGATCCTCAACCAAAGTCTGAATGTGCACATTGGCCTGCTCTGCTTCCGGTAGATCAGCACGGACAGGTTCGGGCTCGAAGTCGTTGAAATCGATACATTCGAGCGATTCTTTCACGTGCAGTTGGCGCGGCTTGCCGGCCGCATCCACTCGGTTCCAGTCGAACACGCGATAGGTGGTGTCGGAGTTCTGCTGAATTTCGAAGATGACTAAGTTCGCGCCGATCGCGTGGACACGGCCACTGGGGAGGAACATCGCATCGCCGCTTTTGACGCGGATGCGATGAAAACAATCCGCGACGCTGCCGTCTTGAATCTTGCGTTCGAATGCTGCGCGGGTGGTGCCATTGCGAAGGCCGACGTAAAGTTCGGAATGGGCGTTCGCTTTGGTGATATACCACATTTCTGTCTTCGGCTCGCCGCCGAGCGCTGACGCCTTGGTTGCGGGAGGATGCACCTGGAGGGAAAGCTTTTCTTCCGCATCGAGAATTTTGATCAGCAGCGGGAAACGCCCATGCAGTGCCTGCGCTTGGCCCATGACCTCGCTCTGATGATGTTCCATCAGCCAGTGCAGCGTTTTTCCGGCCAATGGACCGTTTGCGATTTCGCTCTGCACATCTGTGCGATCGCAGATTTCCCATGACTCTCCGATGCGAACATTTGGCGGGAGCGGCTTGCGGTAAAGGCGCTCAATGTTGCGGCCGCCCCAGATGCGTTCCTGGAAAACTGGTTTGAAGACGAACGGGTAGAGCATGACCGTCCAGCTTAGGCCGCGGCCGTTTCGCGTTCGGTGACTGCGCCATAGCGGCGGAACTTCTCGTAACGCCGCCGGAGTCGCTCTTCGGTCGAAAGGGCTTTCAGTTCCTGAAGGTTTTTCTGCAGTGTCGTTCTGAACGTCTGCGCCATCGCTTGGACATCATTGTGCGCGCCGCCGAGCGGTTCCGGCACAATCTCATCGACGAGGCCAAGCTCGAGCAAATGCTTGGCAGTAATCTTCAACGCTTCCGCCGCGCGGGGTGCAGCGGCGCGATCTTTCCACAAAATCGCCGCGCAACCCTCCGGGCTGATCACCGAATAATATGCGTTCTCCAAAACCAGCACGCGATCTGCCACGCCGATTCCAAGCGCGCCGCCGGAACCACCTTCGCCAATAACTGCGGCGATGATTGGCACCTCGAACATCATCATCTCGCGGAGATTCACCGCGATGGCTTCGGCAATGTGGCGTTCTTCGGCGCCGATTCCGGGATACGCGCCCGCGGTGTCGATCAACGTGATAATCGGCAGACCAAATTTGTCCGCCATTTTCATCAAACGAAGGGCTTTTCGGTAGCCTTCCGGATGCGCCGAGCCGAAATTGCGTTTGATGTTTTCTTTCGTCTCGCGGCCTTTTTGCGTGCCGATCACCAGCACCTTTTCTTCGCCGAGGTATGCGAAGCCGCCCACAATCGCATGGTCATTCGAATACAGCCGATCGCCGTGAAATTCGGAGAATCCGGTGAAGGCAATATTGAAGTAATCCAGCGAATAGGGACGGCGTGGGTGCCGCGCCAGTTGCACGCGCTGCCACGGGCTTAGGTCCGTAAAAATGTTCCGGCGCGTCTCTTCGATCTTCTTCTCGATTTGCCCAATTTCTTCCTCGAGCGAAATGCCGGGATGTTTGCGCAGGTCATCGAGTTTGCGTTGCAACTCGACGATCGGCTTCTCGAAATCGAGATAATGCTTCATACCAGAGCCGCTAGTGTAGGAGCTAAGCCCACCCGCCGCAACGGGCAATCATTTAGCTTGAGCCGACGCGGCGGCGGTGATTCGAAAACTCTGGATCTTCGCCCAATGCTCCTTCTCATCAGAGCCCTGGTAACATTCGATGGCAATTTTCGGCGCGCCTTCGCCGGGCAGATCGCATTCGCCCGCTTTCTTCCACTCCGCCGCGCCCTCCGGTTTGTAAAACCCAAGAACCATTCGGCGATCGATCCGCAGTTTCAGTTCAACGCGATTCTTCTCCAGCGGAATAATCGCAATGGTGCGCGCGCGATCGTTCTCCTCGCGTCCCATCACAATACTCGACCTGCCGTCGACGAGCTCCTCGCCGATTTTCACCTGGTGGCTGTCTGAATAATAAGCCACTAGATCAACCTGTTCGTATTGCTCAGTTGGTTTGTGCTCGACCGTGATGGAAATTTCCAGCGGCTGATTCGTCTTAGGTAGTTCACGCACGAGCACATTCTTTCCGCTGTTCTCTGGACCCCACATATTGCCGCGCTGGATACGTATCTCCAGCCCATCCGCGGTTGTGCGCCAGGCGGATTTATCCTCACGGATCCAACTCCAGCCTGGCTGGAGTCGATCTTTGAAATCGTCGGAAAACAAAGCTTCCGCGGAGTAGAGCGGCGCGAGAGTGAGGGCGGCGCAGCAAATGAAAAAGAGACGACGCAACATGGGTCTACGGTTGCGGTGCGGTAAAGTGACGGCAAGAAATTTCGTCTGCGTCACAGGCAATTCTTCAATGCGTTGGCAAGCCGCTCGTATTGCGGCAACGAATTGTAAAGCTGCGCTGAAATCCGCAGCAGCCGCTTCGGCGGGGCCGGCCACGGAATGATCGGCACCTCGATGTTCGACTTCATGAAGAGCCATTCTTGCAGCGGATCCAGGTAGAGTGGCGTCTTTGGCGGCTTTGTTGTTTTGCCGTCGGAGATCGGAATCGAAGCGATCGAACCGATCATCGAATCCGGACAGGGCGGCTGGATTTCGAGAGCGTCGCAGAGGATCTTTCGACCGGCGAGAGCAAGCGTGCGATTGTGCCGCATCACCTCGGCCCAGCCGCCAGGTTGAAGCCCGCCTATGAAGCCGAGCGCCGCCGGAACGGACAGCATCGCGGTGGGATCCCATGTTCCGGTCCAACCGAACTCGATTTGAAAACGAGAGCGATCTTTGCGCGGCGAATTCGCGCCATGGCTTATGACGGTGGGACGGATTTCATGCTGGCGATCTTCACGGACGTGCAGGAGCGCCGCGCCTTTCGGAGCACAGATCCATTTGTGGCAATTACCAGTGTAATAGGACGCGCCCAGTTTGGTGAGATTCAGCGGCACCATCCCCGGCGCGTGCGCCGCATCGACAAGGACGGGGACATTGCGGGATTCCAGCTCGTGCACGATTCGCTGGAGCGGCATCACGATCGCGGTTTGGCTGGTGACATGATCGACTAGTGCGAGGCGCGTGCGCGGAGTGACTGCGTTGATAATTGGCTGAATGATCTGGTCTTCGGTTGAAACGGGGAACGGGATTTTCGCGATGACAACGCGGGCGCCGCTCCGCTCCGCGACGAAATCGACGACGTTGCGACAGGCGTTGTACTCGTGATCGGTGACGAGGATCTCGTCGCCGGCCGAAAAAGTGAGTGAGCGGAGAACGGCATTCACACCGCTGGTTGCATTTCGCACGAAGACGAGGTCTTTCGGACGCGCCCCCACAAACTTTGCGAGGCTTGCCCGCGCCTTGTCGAGGAGCGGCTCGAGTTCGCGCACCATGAATGCGACTGGTTCGCGTTCGAGGTGGATGCGCAGTTCGTTTTGATGATCGAGAACCGCTTTTGGGCATGCGCCGAAGGACCCGTGGTTCAGGAAGGTGATCTTTGGATCGAGATGCCAGAGGCGCTGGTTGGCGGCTGGTTTGCGAAGATTAAAATTCTCGGAGTGGCTGCGCACGGCGGTGTTATGGGTAAATCAAAAGAAGGCGTCGAGCAGCAACACGCACGAGAATCCGACGATGGCGATAATTGTTTCGAGAACAGTCCAGGTGCGCAATGCCTGTGGGACCGAAAGATTCAGGTAACCTTTCACCAGCCAGAACCCGCCGTCGTTTACGTGTGAAAGGATTAGCGAGCCAGCGCCCATCGCGAGCACCAGTAGTTCGAGATTTGTGCCGGGTAGCGCATCGGCGATCGGCTTCATGAGGCCGGCGCAGGTCGTGATGGCGACCGTGGACGACCCGGTCGCGACGCGAATCAAGGACGCGAGAACGAAAGCCATCGGCAGCACCGGTAAATTCCATTGCGTAGCGATGTCCGCGACTGCTTTGCCGACGCCGCTTTCTATCAACACACGACTGAAGCCCGCACCGGCACCGATGACCAGGATGATGACCGCGATTGGTCCAATTGATTCTTCGCTCAATTTCAGGATCGCTTCGCGGCCGAAGGAGCGCGCGATAGTGAGCCACGCAAAAACCACGCCGATCAGCAGCGCGACGACAGGATGTCCAAGCAATGCGAGGACGCTGTGCACGGTTGATCCTTTGGTTAGAATCACGTCTGCGAGCGAAGTCCCAGTCATCAATACGATCGGCAGGAGGATCACGCAAAGGCTCGGGGCGTAGCAGAGTTTGCGATTCGTGTTGGTGCCTGACTGGACCGGCAAATCGCCGGGCACCGTGAGTTGATGTTCGCGAAAGAACTTCACGAACAAAGGTCCGGCGGCTGCGGCAGAAATCAGCGCGACGGGCAACGAGAGGAGAATCGTTCGTCCGAGATTCGCGCCGAGCAGTTCGATCGCGGCAATTGGACCCGGATGCGGCGGTATGAATCCGTGAGCGGCGGAGAGCCCGGCTACCATCGGCAGACCGAGGCGGAGCAGGGGAATGCGGTGCTGTTGCGCGGTGGCGTAGAGGATCGGCGCGAGGATAACGAGTCCCACGCCGAAGAAAACGGGAAGGCCGACGACGAGCGCGATCAATGCGAAGGTCCAGGGCAGATGCTTCGTTCCAAATATCGAGATGAGCCGATTCGCGACTGCTTCAGCGCCGCCGCTTTCGGCGAGCATTTTACCGAGGATCGTTCCCAGGCCGAGAATCATCGCGATGGAACCGAGCACGCCGCCGACTCCGTCGGAGAACGCTTTCATCACGCGAGCCGGGGACATACCCGCGGCGAGCCCCACGAAGATCGAGGCAATAATGAGCGCGACGAAGGCACTCACTTTTAAGCGAACAATCAGGAACACCAATCCCGCGACTGCCAATCCGGCGTAGAGGAGCAGCGCGGCATTGGAGTTCATGTTAGATGGTGATTTTGCGGCGGCGGGCTTCGATCGGCCACGGTTCTCCAGCCACTCCATTTACGACTGGGAAGACGAAATCGTGCAAAGCAATGGTTGGGCAGATATGGCGGGGGACGCCGTAGAGAACATCGCCGACTCGCCAATTTGCGGCGTCGGGAGTCTCAATGACGAGATGTTCTTCGCTGTGCATCACCTGCGTGGCTTCGGTAAGATTCAAAAACTGCACGCGCGGTTGCGGGTTTTCCGAAGCGATCGCTTTGTGGCCGAGGTCGAGGCAGAGACGATTCGGAGTGGGCTTGCTGAGAACGCGTGTGACGACGAGCGCGGCAATTTGGAAATCGAGATCACTGTAACGTTGGTAGCCGAAATCTGAAAAGACATAGGTGCCGGGGCTGCACTCCCGGTCCTTATTCTGGGCGTGCAGAGCGAACGTTGGGGTGCCGCTCGCGACGGTGTTGGGGACGGGCAGAGCGCTTGCCATCAGTTCTTTTCGGAAACTGACCAGCCAAGTGTTCATCGCGTCGAACTGCTGCCTGCGGGCACCGAGACTTTCCTCGTGAATATTGCCGTCGTAAGCATGAATGCCCGCCGCACTGATGCCGGGCAGCGAACTGAGCAAACGATAAAGTTCCAGCGCTTCCGGCCCCGGCACAATCCCGGTGCGGTTCATCCCGCAATTCAGGTCGAGGTAGGTGCGGACCGGCTCGCGTTGCGCATCGCCGAGCGCGGAAAGTGCATGCGCGATTTCGGTGCTGTCGCAAATGGTGGAGAACTGAACGAGCGGGAATTTGAGACGAAGTTCGCCGAAACGCTGGACGTTCGGGCCGACGAGTGGGGTCGCGACCAGAATGTCTTTGGCGCCGGCGCTCGCGGCCATTTCGGCTTCGGCGATGGTCGCGCACTTGAATTTAGTGACGCCGAGTTCCAGATGCATGCGGATGATCTGTCCGCATTTATGGGTTTTAATGTGGGGACGGAGGCGCTGCGGATCGCCAATGATGGTAATGGCGCGGCGAATATTTTCGCCGACGCGGTCCGGGTACACGACAACGGCGGGCGAGGGGATCGCCGCGACGTTTGAAATGGTGTACCAGGTTTTGTTCATATTGATGCTAAGCGTTTAGTTCGAAAATCGCTTCGATCTCCACCGCGATGTTGCCAGGGAGCGAACCCATGCCGACGGCGCTGCGCGCGCCGATGCCGTTTTCCTGTCCCCAAAACGCGGCGAACAATTCGCTGCAGCCGTTGATCACGGCGGGATGATCGCGGAACTCCGGCGTGGAATTGACCATCCCGAGAACTTTTACAACGCGGCGGACGCGATCGAGCACGCCCTGGTCCTTGAGGGTGGAAATGATCGCGAGGCCCACCTGGCGCGCGGCTTCCTTGCCCTGCTCGGGGGAAAGATCCGCACCGACGCGGCCGGTAATTAAAGTTTTATCAGCCTTGAGCGGGCCGTGACCGGAGACGTAAGCCATGCGGTCGACCACCACCACCGGTTTATAAACGGCGACCGGCTTCGGGGCCGGCGGCAGGTTTAATTTCAGTTCACGAATCTTTTCGTCCGCGCTCATGGTGCCGGTTCGTTTACCAGCCAGAGCCTGCAGATGCGAGTGTCTTTGTGAGGAATGGTGCGCGTCGTTTTGCGCGCGCGGCACGCAGAGATCGCCGTAGTTAAACGCTAGCGCGTCAAGATTTCTTATCCGGTTAGCTTCTCCCGAATCCTTTCAAGACGGCCTTCACGAACAACCCCGGACTGCTCACTGACGAGCTGCCAGCGATTACTTTTCAAGTGAAACCCTAAAACCGTTTCGGATGTGACTTCGGCCCCCTAGAACGGCGATGGCGGGCGTGTGCTTGTATTGGATATGCACCGAAATATTTTCGGCGTCGCGCTTTCTCAAATTGATTCGCGAAATGCGCCGCTCCGGGTACCGTTCCCCAAATTCTTCACCGGCTTGTTTCTCCAGTTCGTGCCGAGTGCACCCTGCAAGCAGGAAAACGAGAAGTGAGGCTGTGAGAGTGCGGCACACGAGAAATGGTTATCAAACTGCCTCTCGGACCGCGAGAGCGCGTTCGCGTCCGTCCCGATTGACGTGCTAAAGCACTTGGATCGTCCGAGCGCGACCTGAATCAACTTGCACCCATCCGCTATTCGACCTAACATTCCCTCCGCCTGAGAAGAACGGCACGTGGTTGAATAGAACCTCGCTTGGAAGCGATTTTCCATTCACCCCCGAAAAACAAGCACACTCGTAGTGTGCCCATGCGTGGCGGTTCGTTCTCCGGCTGGAAGTGAGTTGCCGACTATGAACAGCGCACTATCAGCACTGAGCCAGTCCGCCTGCCTTGTATCGCTTCCTGTACCGCGAGGCCTTTGTTGGTTTTCTGGTACTTACGAAGATTTTCCGGGTT
This sequence comes from Verrucomicrobiia bacterium, assembly GCA_036383895.1. GTDB lineage: Bacteria > Verrucomicrobiota > Verrucomicrobiia > Limisphaerales > SXQI01 > DASVNK01. The sequence goes on from DASVNK010000075.1 coordinate 29,298, forward strand.
TTTCAGAGAATTTTTATTTCGCGGTCCGGTCAACATTTTCCCCGCAAGTAACTGCAATTGCCAACTCTAGCCGCGAAAGTTCCGGCTACGACAGCGAGAATTCGAGTTCCGTTTCCACTCGTGTTGCCTTCTCAGGTTATTCCGTTCTCCAGCCGCAATTCCCCTCCGCGTCGCAAAAACTTACGTCGATTGTATCGCTCTCCGGAGCATTAATTGTGACCTTATTGTATCGCAGTTTTTCGCTCTGTACCGCCAATTTGGAATTTTTGTAAGTCGAACAACTGCGATTCACAAACCGACTTCAAAACCCGGGCTGAAAGCCCCTGTTTTGTGGTTTGCCGCTCCTCCGTTATTTCCCGGTCGAACTCTGCAGGAAGGCGATCAGGTCGCGCATTTGTTGAGGGGTGAGGGTGGATTCGAGGGACTCGGGCATGAGGGAGGTGCCGGTGGAGCGGAGTTTGGCGATGTCGGCGCGGGGGATGGTGGTTTTGATCTCGTTGGCCTGGAGGAGGGTGACGGAATCGGCGGTGTTCGCGACGAGGATGCCGTTGATGAGGTCGCCGGATTTGGTTTCGACCTGGTAGTTCAAGTAGGCCGGGTTAATGGCCATGCTGGGATCGATGATGTTGTAGAGGAGGTCTTCGACGCTGCGGTGCGCGATGGAGGTGAGGTCCGGGCCGACGTTTTTGCCGAGGTCGGCGGCGCGATGGCATTGGGCGCAAAGTTGCTCGAAGACGGGGCGGCCGGCGGCGGGATCACCGGTGGCGGGAAGTTTGGCGAGCCAATCGTCGAGAACGGTCTTGCGGTTGCTGTATTCTTCGTCCCCGATGAATTTCGCGGCACGAGTTTTGATGTCGTCCGAACTTTCGCGGAGGAGCGTGCGGCGTTGTTCGAGGTCGAGGTTGAGTTCGCCGAGTTTGAGATCGCCGTTCTCAACGCCAGTGACTAGGGCGTTGTGAAAGTTGCGACGCGAGAGGAGGAAGTTCAGGACGGTGGTGCGGAGAGAAGGCGCGAGGACTGGCCAGCGTTGGACGAGACGTTCGGCGATGTCTTCGTCGCGGAAATTGCGAAGGACATTCACCGCGGCGGATTGGAGTTCGGGGTCGGCGGATTCGGTGAGGTTGGCGAAGATGGCGTCGCGGACGTCGGTATAGGAACCGAAGCGGAGACGTTCGAGGCCCCGGAGGCGTTCGGCGCGTGGAGTGGAATTGTTCGCGGCAGATTTTTTGGCGACCTCGAGGGCGGCGCTTTGTTCGGCGGTGTCGACGAGGCCAAGGCGTTTGCTGACGCGCCAGGTGGCGACGAAGAGGTCGTCGTTGCGTTTGGCGAGGCGGGACAGGATCGGCTGGATGGAGAGGCGCGAGGGAGTGATTTGTTTCCGCGAGAGGGCGCGGTCCATTCCTTCCAGGCCGGCGCGGATGAGGTCGTCGGACGTATTATCGAGGGCCGTAATGACTTCGACGACTTGCGCAGCGGGATGATCGACACGGCTGATGGCGAGGTCGGCGAGGTCGCGGACGACTTCGGCAGCGGCGGGAGTGTTGGTTTGGAGACGTTCGAGAACTTTTGGAAAGGCAGCGCCCGCATTGCGCAGGGAACTGAGTGCGGCGGTGCGAATCCATTGGTCGTCGGAATTTTTGGCGAGAAGATCAATGAGGGCCGGTTCCACGGTGGTTTGGTCGAAGTTGCCGAGGGAGAGCGCGAGTTGAAGGCGGACGGCGGGCGAAGGATCGTTCACGAGGCGGCGGAGTCGGCCGTCGATGCCCTGGCCGGGTTGTTGCCATGGTTGCGGCTGGAGAGTTTCGGCGATTCGAACCGCGTTCAGGCGAACGCCGGGATCTGGATCACGGAGGGCGGTCTCGACGTGGCTGTAGCTTTGTTGCGGTTCGAGGGCGGTGATCGTCCAGAGGGCGTGAACGCGGGCGGGTGCGTATTTGCTGCGTGTGACGAGAGTGCGAAGTTGGGGGAGGGCGGTTTTTGCCTCGCGCTCGAGGAGGAGACGGTGGGCGGTTTGGCGGCGCCACATGTTGTGGTGTTCCAGTTCGGCCACGAGGCGCTGAGGGGAGGCTTTGGAGAGATCGACGGTTTCCTTCGGAAGACCGGATTTTGGAGCGAGCCGGTAGATGCGGCCGCGGTCGTCGCCGGCCCGGATGTCCTGCTTATTGCGCATTTTTTCGGGGATGTAATCGGGATGTTCGATGACGTCGCGCTGCATATCGATGAGGTAAAGCGCGCCGTCCGGGCCGAGTTCGAGGCCGGTGAAGCGTGCGGCGGGGTCGCGGCTGGAAATGAATTCGCGGTCGGATTCGGAGGGAGAACGCTTGGCGAGGAAGATCGAGCCATTGGTCTGGAGAGTGTCGCGGTGAACAAGATTTCCGACCACGTCGCCGACCGTGACGCTGCCATGAAGATCTTCGGGCCACGCGTCGTAACCGATGTAGCCGAGGCCGCCGGAACTGGAGAAATGGCCGGCTTGCTCGGGGTGATTGGGGCGGGTTTGCGCGACCGAGATTGGAAAGATGCGAGCCATGTTGCCGTGATCGGAAATGCTGCGGGTCGCGTCGACCGGAAACATGCCGGGGAAGCGATAGAGTTGCGGGAGCGGCAGGATGCGTTGCTGGAGGTGATTGATGTTGTGCGTGACGAAGCTGGCGCCAAATTCGTCAAAGACCAGGCCGAAGCCGCCGCTGCTTTGGTAAGTGCCTGTGAGATCCCAATTGCGCGGATTGAAGCTGAAATCGGCGTTGCCGAGTTCGACGCTGAGCTGCGGTTTTTTTGGTGAACTGATCAGGCCACCATTGCCGCCGTTCAGGCCGTGGAGGCGATTGTCCGGTCCCCAGCGGAGGCCGTTGGCGTTGCTGTCGGTGACGGCGAGTACGAACCCGGTGAAATAAACTTCGCGAACGTCCGCGACACCGTCGTTGTTGGTGTCCTTGAGGAAGAGGATGTCGGGCGGCGCGGTGACGAAGACGCCACCGTTCCAAGGCGCGATGGAAGTCGGGAAACTAAGGTCGCGCGCGAAGATGGTGGATTTGTCTGCTTTGCCGTCGGCGTCGGTATCTTCGAGGAGGCGGATGGTACCGCCGGGTTTCTTTTCAGGACCGATGCCGTAAGGGTAATCGCGCATCTCGACGACATACATGCGACCGCCTTCATCGAAACAGAGGGCGACAGGATCGATGACGTCGGGCTCGGAGGCGAAAAGAGAAATTTCAAGGCGCGGATCGATTTGGAAGGTGAAGAGATCCGGCGCGGCAGCGTTGAGCGTGAGAGCGGAGGCGAGCGCGATGGCGAGAGCTGAGACGGACGTGGGAATCTTCACGCGCCTAGATTAGGCACTCGGAGGAGAAGTTGAATAAAAAAGGAAGCGGCAGTTTGTGGCTGCCGCTTCACGAAAAAACTGATTGAGCTTACAAAAGATTCGCGGCGACTTCGGCTAGTTCGGAGCGTTCGCCTTTTTGCATTTCGATGTGGGCGGCGATGGGTTGCTCGCGGAATTTGCTGATGATGAAATTGAAACCGTTGGAGGAGGAATCGACATAGGGGTTGTCGATCTGGTAGGGGTCGCCGGTGAAGATGATTTTGGTGCCTTCGCCGACGCGGGTGATGATGGTTTTGACTTCGAGCGGCGTGAGGTTTTGCGCTTCGTCGATGACCATGTATTGGCCGGCGATGCTGCGGCCGCGGATGTAGCTGAGCGCTTCGACGACCACGAGGCCGCTGCGAATAAGGTCGCCGCTGCGCCGGCTATCGTGGCCCATGTTGAGGTCGCCGAGGAGCTCGAGGGCGTCGTGGATGGGCTGCATCCAGGGGGTGAGTTTTTCTTCGAGTGTGCCGGGGAGGAAACCGAGTTCACGGCCCATGGCGACGGTCGGACGGGCGACAACGAGGCGCCGGAATTCGCGGTCGACGACGGTTTTCTTCAGGCCGGCGGCCATGGCGAGAAGGGTTTTGCCCGTGCCGGCTTTGCCCATGAGCGTGACGAGCTTAATGCGATCATCGAGGAGTGCGTCCAAGGCGAAATGTTGTTCGCGATTGCGCGGCTTGATGCCCCAAATACCATCGCGACTGTCAACGATTGGGACAAGCTTCTTGCCAGTGGCGTCCACTTTTGTGAGCGCGGTGCGCTTGGGATTTGTTTCGTCGGTGAGGGTGCAATATTCGTTCGGGTAATTGACGCGACCGTTGGAAATCTCCAGTTCGCCATTCGCGCGGAAGGCCGTCATTTTTTCAGCGGAAACGATCTTCTCGCACATGCCGCTGTAGAGATCTTTAAGGAGAACGCGATCCGTTTCGTAATCTTCCGCGGCTAGGCCAAGCGCATCGGCCTTGATGCGGAGATTGATATCCTTCGTGACGAGAATGGTCGGGATCTTCGGATGCTGCTTCTTGACGTGCAGCGCCAGCGCGACGATGCGGCTGTCGACCGAGTTGTTTTTAAAAGGAGTTTCTTCGAGGCGATCGTTAAAAACAATTTGCAGGCGCCCGCCGTTTGGCAAATTCACGCCATCGTTCAGGCGGCCTTGCGCGCGAAAACCATCCAACATGCGCGAAACGGTGCGTGCGTTTCGGCCTAGTTCGTTAGATTCGCGTTTGAAACGATCGATCTCTTCCAGGACCTCGATGGGAATAATGACCGAGTTGTCTTCAAAGTTGAGGAGGGAGTTTGGGTCGTGGAGGAGAACGTTCGTGTCGAGTATGTAATTTTTCACTTCTTTAGTTTGATTGCAGCCATGCGATTGAACCAGGCACGCAGACATTTATGCGGCCTGGGGATTTCGTAATGACCTGAAAAAAGGAAGTTCCCTAACATCCCGAAAAGATCGAAGTCGACGAAGCGCGGTTGATCATCGATCAAAAAATCGCGCGTGAGCAGCATCTCCTCGCACGGAAGCAATTTCTTTTCCAACTCGGCGAGAAGTTGCTTTTGCGAGGCGCGCCATTCATCGATGCAGCCGCGGCCGAATTTGCGTTCTTTGTGGCGAAGAAAACGGAGACGATCATTTTCGGGAACGAACTCTTCCCAATAAATATCGTTCAGTTTGAAGGTGACGTCTTCGATGTCGTTCTCGAAGTAGCGCCAGAGAATATCCTGCAGGCCTTCCCATTTGCGGGGGAAAAGATCGAGCCCGAGTTTTTGTTCGAGATATTTCGCGATGACCTGCGAGTCGCTATCCGTTTCGAAGAGAACTTCCTTGCCGTCGCGGAGGACTGGCACCTGATAGTAGCGCTGCCGGGTGATTTTCCAAACGAGCGTGCGATCGCCGTTGGGAATGTTGGTGATTTTGAATTTAGCGCCGGAATATTCGAGAAGGCGACGTTGGACGATGCAATATGGACTCCACGGAAATTGAATCAGTTCCAACATCTCGGGCGACTACGGTGCGCATCTTAGAGTGCGCAGCTGGCATGACAAGAGCTAAAGGACGATTTAATGAAAAATACCGGCAGCACCCTTGCCTTAGGTTAGTCACGCCGTTAAAACCTTCCGCGGGTGGTGCTGACCCTCTATGCAAAATTCGACGATTGCTGCCAGTGAAGTGACGGAGCTTGTTTCTGGCTTGAACCGATTGGCCAGAAATATTTGGTGGACCTGGAACCAGGAAGCGCAGGAACTTTTCCACGAACTGTCGCCGCGCGGCTGGCAGAATCTGTACCATAATGCCGTCGCAATCCTGCACGAAGTTTCGGAGCAGGAATTGCGCGCTCGACTACAAGACGCCGAATTTGCTTCGCGCGTGCGCGATGTTCTACGCCGGTTTGACGGTTACATGAAGGACGAGAAGACCTGGGGTGCGGAAAACGCCCCGCAGCTAAAGAAGAACCCGGTTGCTTACTTCAGCGCGGAATTCGGCCTGCACGAAAGTTTGCCGATTGCGGCGGGTGGATTGGGCGTGCTGGCGGGGGACCATTCGAAATCTGCGAGCGATCTCGATCTCGGTTTCCTCGGGATCAGCCTGTTCTATCGTGAAGGTTATTTTCAACAGACGGTCAATCACGAGAACTGGCAGACGGAATTTTACACCTTGCTGAACCCGCGAAATCTCGCGCTGGAACCAGTCCTCAACGCGAAGGGCGAGCCGCTCGTCTGCTCGGTGGAAATCGCGATGAGCACGGTATTTTTCCAGGCGTGGCGCATCAATGTCGGGCGCGTGCCTATTTACCTGATCGATTGCAACCGGCCGGAGAATGAACAGCGTTTCCGCGATTTAACGCTGCGGGTTTACGGCGGCGATAGCACCACGCGCATCATGCAAGAGATACTTCTCGGGATCGGCGGAACGCGGTTGATTCGTGCCCTCGGCATTACTCCTTCGGTGTTCCACATGAACGAAGGACACGCGGCGTTCCTGGTTTTCGAACTGTTGCGCGAAAAAATGGTCGCCGGAAAAACGTTGGCGCAAGCGCTCGAGGCGACGCGCAAGGAATGTATTTTCACGACGCACACGCCGGTGGAGGCCGGGCATGATCGATTCAGCCCGGACTTAATGAATTATGCGCTGATGAAGATGCAGCAGCAGCTCAAGCTTTCTAGCGATGAGTTCCTTGGACTCGGCCGCGTGAACGCGAAGAATGCGAGCGAATTGTTCACGATGACGGTGCTCGCGCTGAAAGTCTCGCGTGCTGCGAACGGTGTGAGCGAACTGCACGGACAGGTCAGCCGCGAGATGTGGAAGGACCTCTATCCAGGAACTCCGGCGGAAAAGGTCCCGATCGGCCACATCACGAATGGCATCCATCTGCTTGGCTGGATGAAAGGCCCGGTGCGCAGATTCTGGCGACGCAAGCTCGGTGCAGCAGAGAGCGAGGCCAGCAGTTCCGGCGAAACGACGCGATTCTGGAGTCGGAGTGGCAACGATTGGGAGAATGAGATCAACCATCCCGAATTTTGGAACCGCATGGCGGATCCCAATTTCGTATCGGATGAAGAGATTTGGGCGTTGCGATATAAGCTGCGCCGCGAACTGGTGGAATTTGCGCGCCGCCGTTTGCTCTTTCAGGGGCAGCGCATCACCCAGGGTGATTTCATTTCATACGATCACCTGCTGAATGTCGATGCGCTCACGATTGGCTTCGCGCGCCGCTTCGCCACCTACAAACGTGCGCCGCTGATTTTCCAGCAGTTCGAGAATATCGTTCGCCTGGTGAACGACAAAACCCGCCCGGTGCAATTCATTTTCGCCGGCAAGGCGCATCCGCGGGACGACGAAGGCAAGCGATTCATCCAGCATATCATTCACCTGAGCAAGTTCAGCGAACTGAAAGGCCACCTCGTTTTCATCGAAAACTACGATGTTCACGTCGCCCGCCAGATGATTTCGGGCTGCGACGTCTGGCTGAACAATCCGCGCCGGCCGCTGGAAGCTTCCGGCACGAGCGGCCAGAAAACCTCCTGCCATGGCTGCTTGAACCTGAGCATTCTGGATGGGTGGTGGCGCGAGGGCTATGACGGCACGAACGGCTTCGCGATTGGAGATGATTCGCACCCGGTCGACATTGAAGAACAGGACCGTCGCGACAGTGCCAACCTTTACAAGGCGCTCACCGAGCAGGTCATTCCGAAGTTTTACAAGCGTGACGCACAAGGGATTCCGCGCGAATGGATCCAGATGATCCGGCGCGCGATGGTGACGCTCGTGGCGCAGTTCAGCACGTCGCGAATGGTGAAGGATTACACGCAGAAATACTACCTGCCGAAGTAATCCAGGATTTAGAATTGCAAGGCTCTTCCGATAACAATCGGGGAGCCTTTTTGCGTGAAGGCATTCTCCCGCGTATTGTTGAACAGTGAAGTGCGACGTTAAATCGCAGACCTTGGAGGAGCTCCAGGAGCAGTTCCAGAAATGGGAATGCCCCACGTATCGCGTTACCCAGGTGCTGGACTGGCTTTACCGGCGGAAGGTCACCTCGTGGGATGCCATGACGAACCTGCCTAAAGCGGTCCGGCAGAACCTTGAGCACGGTTTCTCCCTGGAGACGCTGCAACTCGTCCGGAAGCAAGGTTCGCGCGATACCACGCAAAAATTTCTTTGGCGCCTTTCCGACGGGGCATTCATCGAAAGCGTTTTGATTCCGGCGAATCCGGCGCTTTATGGGGAAGCGAGCGATCGCCATACGCTTTGCGTCTCGACCCAAGTTGGTTGCGCTTACGGCTGCCGGTTCTGCGCGAGCGGGCTTGAAGGTTGGAAACGTAATCTTGGGGTGCACGAGATCGTTGAGCAGGTGCTCGCCGTTGAACGCTGGCACTCTGCGGAATCCGGCGAGGACAAACCGCTCGATCGCCTCGTGAACAATCTCGTCATCATGGGCATGGGCGAACCGCTCGCAAACTACGAGAACCTTTTGAAGGCACTCAAAATTCTCAACGCCCCGTGGGGAGGGGGAATCGGCGCGCGTAAAATCACTGTCTCGACCAGCGGTCTCGCGCCGCAGATCCGGAAGCTCGCGGATGAACCATTTCAATTTCGTCTCGCGATTTCACTTCACGGCGCGACTGACGAAGTTCGCAGCAAGATCATGCCGGTGAATCGGAAGTTTCCGCTGAGCGAACTCGCTTCGGCTTGCGAATATTATCAGGCCAAGAAAGGCAGGATGATCACGCTGGAGTACATTCTGATTAAGGGGGTGAATGACGGATTAGACCAGGTGCGGCCACTGGCACAACTTGCGGATCGGCTGAATGCAAAAGTGAATCTCATTCCCTACAATAAAGTCGAAGGCCTTCCCTGGGAGCGACCGGAGGACGATGCCCAGGATCGTTTCACCGAGGCGTTGAACGGGCGCGGCGTGACCGCCACGCTTCGCCGCGAGAAAGGCCACGATATCGATGCGGCTTGTGGACAGCTTCGCCTGAAGACTGAACGCGAACTTGCCGAAGTTGCGGCGGCTGTTGCTTAATCAACGCGCATGATCGCTCTGATCGATTACGGCGCGGGGAATCTCCGCAGTGTGCACAAAGCGCTGAAGTATGTTGGCGCGGACGTGCGCATCGTCACGCGGCCTGACGAAATTGGCGACTCACGCGCGCTGGTTCTTCCTGGAGTTGGCGCATTTGATGATTGCATTAATGCACTCCGGAAACAGGAACTCCTAAATGCCTCACTTGAATTCATCAAAACGGGACGGCCGTTCCTAGGGATTTGTGTCGGCTACCAGGCGTTGTTTGAAGCGAGCGACGAATTCAATAGCTGCGCTGCGGGCCTTTGTCTATTCGGCGGGCGCGTTGTTCGGTTTAAAGAAGAGGACGGATTAAAAGTCCCGCAGATCGGCTGGAACCAGCTTCATATTAGACGCACCGAATGCCCGATTTTCCGCGGCATCGACGAAGGGGCATACGTTTACTTCGTCCACAGTTTTTATCCTGAGGCCCGCGATCCAAGTATTGTCGCGACCGAAACCACCTACGGGCAAACGTTCCCCTCCGCCGTTTGGAAGGACAACGTATACGCCACGCAATTTCATCCTGAAAAAAGTCAGCGAGTTGGCCTGCAGTTATTGAAGAATTTCGTCAGTTTGGCCGAATAACCCTGCGTTTTGGCCTTCTTTCCCACTCTGGCGTGGTCCGGCAAACCTAGGGGAAAGTACTTAGAGGGGCGTAAGATACTCGGCTTGAATGAGCTAAGAAGGTTCGCGAGGGTGGAAGTTTCAGCACAGCCCTTGCTTTAAGTTAAATTCGCCAGTCGTATCCAGGGATTTGAGGGCTGGCTAATGCTCAGTAAAACTATGAACCCACAACTGTTTCATCAAGCCGTCCTCGTCATCGACGACGAACCCCTTGTTCTTAAATACACCTGCGCGGTGATTTCAGGACTGGGATACACGAACGTGTATAGAGCCGCCAACGCATTCGATGCGCGGTCGCTTTTCCTCTCGCACCAATTTGAACTCGTGATCTCGGACATCACCCTCCCGGATGCGGATGGTCGTCAACTGCTCTGCGAAGCGCTCGAATCGAATCCATCGGCGACTGGCATTCTCATCAGCGGCTTCGCCTGCGACGAAACTAAACTCCCGTCTCTGCTTCAAGGGAAAGTTCGCGCGCTCGAAAAACCGTTCACCGCAGACGACATCAGCTCGATTCTTGCCGAAACATTTGAGCGCACGGCAGAAACAACTTGCGCGCACTAGATACGCGCGTATATTCAACGCACTTCAGACCCTTCTGGAACGCGGGGTGGAGCAGCCCGGTAGCTCGTCAGGCTCATAACCTGAAGGCCGCAGGTTCAAATCCTGCCCCCGCAACCAATCTTCTTTCCCTCGCGAATACAGTTGAGCTGTCGCGCCAAACTTGCCCATAATCCCCGCGCCAAACCAGGCTCAAATCCCCCGCAAGCAATTCTGCGTTACTTCGTTTATATCATACAAAACAGTGAAGGGCGGCGCTACATTGGACTCACCGAAAACATCCAAGCTCGCTTAGAGCAGCTCCGATCCGCTTTGTAGAGATTGCCGTTATAACGGTCATAACCAACAACACGACCTCCCTGAATTGCCTTCCGGAAGTTGGAATTACGGCAGGAGTTTGCCGACGAGTTGGCTGATCGATTTGCCGTCGGCGCGGCCGGCAGCTTTGGTTTGGACGGCTTTGATGACGACGCCCATTTCATTTTTGGAAGTAGCGCCGGTTTCGGCGATGGTATCGCGAACGAGTTTTTCCAGTTCGTCGGGACTGAGCGGTTGGGGGAGGAAAGTTTCGAGGACGGTGATTTCCTGTTTTTCTTTGGCGGCGAGTTCGGCGCGGCCACCTTTTTCGAATTGCTCGATGGAATCGCGGCGCTTTTTAACTTCTTTTTGGACGATACTGATGAAGTCAGGGTCGGAAAGTGCTTCGGCCTTCTTTTCGATGAGGACGTAGCCGATCACGGACTTGAGCATGCGGAGCGCATTGAGGCGATCAGCATCCTTAGCCAGCATGGCGGACTTGATTTCCTGCCCCAAACGTTCCTGTAACGTCATATCCAAAAAGTTAATCGTTCATACGACGGAGTTTGTCGCGGAGCTGAGCAGCCTTCTCGTATTCTTCGCGGCGAACGGCTTCATCGAGCGCCTGCTCGACACGTTCGCGTTCAGAGACAGGACGAGTAGAACGGATCTCCTCGGCGTAGGCCTGGAGGGATTGGATCTCGGGGCTTTGATCGGCAAGGTCGGGCCGTTCGATGCGGGCATAGAATTCGCGTAGTTCCTCCATGCCATCCTCTGCGGCTTTTATGGCCGCGTCGTGATCGCCGGATTCCAGCGCGACCGTCGCCTTGGCGCGCACTTGCATCATAAGGAGCTGTGGGCGGAGTTGCTGAACACTCCAGGCGAGTTCGCGTTGGTCAGCGTATTTCTCGACGAAGTCGAAGACAGCGAGATTGCGTTCGGTATCGCGAACGACGGCGGCAAAATCCTTGAGTTGGAAAAGGCAGATGTAGCGGTGATGAAACTGGATGGCCTCCTGCTGGAGCTTGGAGCAATCCTCGGCATCCAACTTGAAGCCCTCGTCTTCGCCGTTGTTCCCTTCTTTGTGTTTCTCGAGGCGCGCTTTGTAGTGCTCGAAGAGCGTTTCGTGGCCGAACGGCTTCTTGCCATCGGGCCGGCCGAAAGCGTCCATCTGCAGGAGGCCCAGATCGACGCGGAGTTGAATCTTTTCTTTGCCGTCTTTTCCTTTAAAGCGGCGGACGACAATCTGGCCTGCCTGGTATTCCCAATGGCTAAGCAGGTCAGAGATGTCAAAATTCATGGGCAACACTATTCGCAAATGGATGCGGCAAAGTCAATTAACTGAGGAGGCAAATGGAGTGGACCCAAAGTCTGCATGGAAGAGGTCTCTGTAGAAAAGAAAGCTGGCAGGCTTGTGAGACCTGCCAGTACCAAACTCAATAAGAAGGCGGGACGCTAAATGTGTCGCCACTTAGCGCATCATGTGGGATTCAGGCGGATATTCGCCGACGCCGTGATAGCGAGGCGGTGGGAAACAAGGACTTTAGATTTCGGTTGTCCGTTGCTTTTCACGACAGGGATTGAGCATCGGTCATACCAAGTTGTAAGTGGAGGGTTTGCAAGGGAGGGGTAAATAGCGGTGAACAAATTGCGTCAGAGTGAGCAAAAACTGAGGGTGAATTTTGCTGCACGTGCTCTGAGCTAATTTACTTTCAATCAGGAACTCACTTTGCTAAGGAAAGCCGAATCATGTGCCGGTTAGGAGTTGTTTCAACGCTGTTAGCTATTTGGTTGAGTCTCGCGACGGCGTTTGGGGCGGAATTTCGATTAACGAACGGGGACGTTTATACAGGGCAAGCCGCTTCTTTTAATGATGACGGTTTGGTGATCCGGCTGGATTTAGGCGGGTTTTCGCCCCGCATTGGCTGGGGCAAGTTCGACCAGGCCACTTTGAAGCAGTTGATGGAGAACCCTGATGCGAAGGATTTCGTAGAGCCTTACATCGAGATTCCGGTGGAAGTGAAGGCGGCAGAAAGGGAGAAGAAACGCGAGATTCGTGTCACTGATCCGCCGAAGGTGCCGCATACACTGGCGAAGGTTGGTTTTTTTGCATCGATGGCTAATCCGCTCGGGTTCGCGCTGCTTGGAATAATTTACTTAGCCAACTTGTATGCAGCGATGCATATCGCGCGGTTCAAAGGACGGCCAATTGCGTTGGTGGTCGGCGTTTCGGCGATTGCGCCGATCTTAGGTCCGATACTTTTCGCGCTGTTGCCGGCGCTGGGACATGTCTACAGCGAAGCGGCTCCGGAAGAAGCGGCACCCGCGGCGGGGGAGGGAGTAAATCCGATGCAACAGCAGTTGCCCTCCGGAATGCAGGGCGGCGGGCTGGGATTGGCGGGAGGTGGTGCGCCGGCCGGAAAAGCGGCGGCGAATCCGGCTTACAGCCAGGTCTACAATCGGTCTAATACGACTTTTGATCGTCGGTTTTTTGAGACGAAGTTTACTGGATTCTTCCGCGTGGTGCCGGCTGATCCCGAGAAAGATTTGGTGATGGTGATCAAAACGCCTAAGCAGGAGATCGCGGCGACGCGGGTGAGCCGCATCACCGCGAACGAAATCCATCTGCAATTGCAGCGTGGGAGTGAGGCGAGCGTAGCCTTCGGCGAAATCACCGAGGTGTCGGTTCGTCCAAAAGGTGCTAAATAGTTGGGTGGATGAAGTACAAGACGATTCTACTCTTCGGGGCACCGGGGGCGGGCAAGGGAACGCAGGGGAAAATCTTGAGCACGATACCTCATTTCTATCACTGCGCGTGCGGGGATGTGTTCCGAAATTTGCGGATCGATAACGAACTCGGAAGAATATTCATTGAGTATTCGAGCCGCGGCGAATTGGTTCCTGATGAAGCGACGATTCGGCTTTGGAAGCAGTCGATTGTGGGCAGCCAGTCACATGGCCAGTTTAATCCGGAGAAAGACACGCTCGTGCTGGACGGCATTCCCCGGAATGTTCAGCAGGCGCAGATGCTGCAGGATTCGCTGGAGGTGCGGGCGGTTTTTTATCTTACGTGCAGCGATTTTAATAAATTGGTGGAACGTTTGCAGCGGCGCGCTCTGCGCGAAAATCGGCTCGACGATGCGAATTTGAGCGTGATTCGCACGCGTCTGGAAACTTACGACCGCGAAACAAAGCCGGTGCTGGAATTTTACGGGAGAGACATCGTCCACACGATCGATTCAACGCAGACACCCGTGAATGTGCTGCGCGATATTTTGCGCACGGTGGCGAAGGTGGGGCTCGGTTAACTCTAGTTGCGCGATGGCATTGCGCATTGTTTTCTTCGGCACGGCAGAAATTGCGTGTCCCAGCCTGGAAGCGCTAGCGCGCGATCCTCAATTTCAAGTAGTGGCGGTGGTCACGCAGCCGGACAAACCGAGGGGACGTGATTTGCAGCTTCAACCTTCGGCGGTGAAAGCATCGGCAGTGCGGCTGGGGATTCCGGTGTTGCAACCGAAACGCGCGCGGGCGGACGAATTCATCGCGGAAATTCGCAAGCTGGCGCCGGACGTGAGTGCTGTCGTGGCCTACGGCCAGATCTTGCCGCAAGCATTGCTGGATGTGCCGAAGTTCGGGAGCTTGAATGTTCACACTTCCATTTTGCCGAAGCATCGCGGCGCGGCGCCAATTCAGTCGGCGATCCTAAATGGCGATTCTGAAACCGGCGTGACCATCATGAAGATGGATGCGGGGTTGGATACGGGACCGATTCTGACACTGAGGAAAACGGCGATCGAAGAGGCGGATAATTCGCAGACGTTGCATGATCGGCTTGCTCAGTTAGGAGCGCAGTTGTTGATGGAGACGATTCCGGCGTGGGTCGACGGCAGGATTAAGGAGCAGCCACAACGCGAAGGGGCGACTTATGCGAAGAAAATCGAGAAAAGCGATGGGCTGATTAATTGGGAGGAGCCAGCGGTGGAGATTTGGCGGAAGATGCGGGCATTCACACCATGGCCGGGGGCGTTTACGTTTTTGGAAATTGGGGGAAAGCGGCGAATGATTAAAATTGTGGAGGGACGACCTTCCGGGGAAAGCGCTCTGCCTGGGCGGGTTTTGGCCGCGAACCGTGAAGGTATTTTGGTGGGGACGACGGATGGGTCGTTGCGAATTACAGCGTTGCAGCCGGAGGGGAAGAAACGCATGAGCGTGCAAGAATTTTTGGCGGGGAACCCGCTTCAGGTGGGCCAAGTGTTCGCCCGATGATGGCTTCGGTGGATTTGGCGCGTTGACGCGTGCCGGGGTGAGGCCGATTTTTCCGCAGGAGAATATGAATATGCGGAAAGCGGTACAAACGGGAATTATTTCGTGCACGGTTTTGGGACTGGTGGGCTGTAGCAACTTGCCCGGCAACGATCAACAGCAAGGAGCGGTCATCGGCGGCGCGACCGGCGCGGCCGTGGGCGCGGCGGTGAGTAAGGAAAACCGCGCACTCGGTGCAGTGATCGGGGGGGCTGTCGGCGCCGCGGGTGGCTACGTGATCGGCAAGAACAAGGACAAGATCACCGGAAACGAAGACGACGATAACGAGATCGAACGCGCAGCGGAGCAGGCACAGACTGCACCAGCGACTCCGGAACAGGCACGCACCGCGACGACGGCGGACGTGAACACAGACGGATTCGTGACCTTGGATGAAGTGGTAGCGCTGGAGCAGGCACAATTGAGCGACGACGAAATTCTTTCCCGCTTGCGCGCTACGGATCAGGTGTTTGATCTTACGGAAGAGCAGCGCTGGTACCTGCTGGACAAGGGTGTGAGCCAAAATGTCGTGGATCAACTCGCGACTTTGAACCAGAACCTCAAGGACACCGCCCGGCAGCCGAATGATTCAGTGATTAGTACCCGGCCGCGCGGTTCGATCTAGATTCGCGGAGGAAGTTTCAGTTATGGGTCGTTTCCAAATGGGAACGACCTTTTTCATTTCGTCGATAATGAATTGGCAGGCGGCGAATGCTTCGCCGCGATGCGGAGCGGTGACTTCGATCCAGAGGGAGGGCTCATTCACATGGACACATCCGATTCGATGAACAACGCGAACACTTTCGATGGGCCAGCGTCGCTCGACCGCTTCGAAGATTTTTTCGAACTGGCGCGCCGCCATTTTTTCGAACGCTTCGTAGTCGATTGCTGAAATGTTCGCCTCGCCTTCGCGCTCGCGGACCACCCCAAGAAAGTAAATGACCGCGCCGATGCCGCGCGAAATGGTGCGCTCATGCGCGAGGGCGGCTTCATCGATGGGATCCCATTGGATGCGCAACCAGCGTTTCATTCAGCCTCCCTGGACGGGGGGGAAGAGCGAGACTTCATCGCCGTCGTGGAGTTGGTAATCACGCGTTTGATACTCGACGTCGACTGCCATCAGCGTGGAGCGCTCCATTGATTTCAGTTTCGGGAACCGCTTTTGCAATGAGTGAACGAGTTCGCCGAGGGTTGTGCCACTGGGAACATCTTCGAGCACTTGAGTGGCGCCGGTGAGATCGCGAAAATAGGAATGGAAAGTCACAAGCACTTTCATTTGGCGTATACGTCCTTTTTTAAAACGCCGACGAAAGGCAAGTTGCGGTAGCGTTCCCCGTAGTCGAGACCGTAACCCACGACGAATTCATCGGGGATGGTGAAACCGATGTAGTTCGCGTCGATTGGCTCGACGCGGCGCGCTTGTTTATCGAGCAGGACGCAGATGCCGAGGCTGCGTGGTCTGAGAGCGCGGACCGTCGCGCTGACGCGCTTCAAGGTTCTGCCCGTGTCGAGAATGTCGTCGACGAGTAGTACGTCGCGACCTTTTACGTCGATGCGCAATTCTTTCGTGAACACCAACTCGCCTGATTCAGTGCCTGCGCCGTAGCTTGAGACCCCGATAAAATCGAGGCGCAAGGGGATTTGCAGATGGCGGATCAAATCCGCGAGGAACATGACGGTTCCGTTCAGAAGCGAGACCAGGACGAGATCTTTGCCGCGGTAGTCGCGAGCGATTGAAGCAGCGAGGGATTTTACACGGCGACGGAGTTGTTCCTCGGTAATGAGGATGTGATTCACTTCCTTGCGCCAGGCGATTGGGACTTTGGCTTTGCTCGCTTTCTGCAACGCGGAAACATTTCGCGGGCGGGGCGGATGACGCAAGGGGAAAGAAAAACGGCGCGCCGAACAGCACGCCGTTTCAAATAACCTTCGAATCGTAAATCAGCGTTGGACGCGGGCGTTGCCCTTCCAGATGCTCCAGACCTGGTCTTCGTCGGCAGGTTGGGCGTAGTCGGTAAGCATCGTGGTGGCGAGAGCGCCAGTGGCCCAGCCGAATTGAATCCATTTTTCCGGCTCCCAACCTTTGAGAATTCCGTAGAGCAGGCCGCCGACGAAACCGTCGCCGCCGCCGATGCGATCAAGCACCCCGATCGGGCGAGGTTCGACGACATGCCATTGGTCGCCCGCCGCCATGATCGCTCCCCAGAGATGGTGATTGGAACTTTCCACTTCTCGGAGAGTGGTCGCGTAGGTTTGCGCGTGTGGATAGGCTTTCTTCACCCGGTTAATCATTTCCTTGAAGCCTTGGATCTGCGCTTTGATGTCTTTGCCGCCGGCTTCAGGACCTTGCACGCCGAGGCAGAGTTGAAAGTCTTCTTCGTTGCCGACGAGAATGTCCGCAACGCTGGCGATCTCCGTGAAAATCGCGCTAAGTTCTTTTTCTCGGCCCTTCCAGAAGGTGGCGCGATAATTCAAGTCGAACGCGATCTTGGTGCCGTGCTTTTTCGCCGCGCGGGCGAGTTCGAGGCAGAATTGGCTGGTCTCCGGCGAGAGCGCGCCGATGAGTCCTGAGAGATGAACGATCTGCACGCCTTCCTTCACGAAGATGCGGTCGAGATCGAAATCTTTAACATTCAGAGTGCGGCCAACTTCACCGGCGCGATCGTTCCAGACGCGGGGCCCGCGCGAGCCGTAGCCGCTATCCGCGATGTTGAACTGGTGGCGGTAACCCCACGGGCCGCCTTGCGGGACTTCCTTTCCTTCGAAATCAATGTTCCGGCTCCGCAGGTTGTCCTTAATCATCTGCGCGATGGGGCTGCCTTTGACGAAGGTGGTGAGGACCTTGGTGGGCAGGCCAAGATAGGAAGGAATGCTGGCGACATTCGTTTCAGCGCTGGTCACTTGCATGACAAACGTGCCGCCCGAATGGACTGGCTGGCCGTTCTGCGGGGTGATGCGCACACCCATGCTGGTGGGGACAAGGAGGGCGTACTTGGCGTTTTGTTTCAGTTCGATCTTCATCGTTGGGCCGTAGGTTGAAACATTCCGGGGCAAGTAAAACAAGTGCGAAGTTTGTGGCGAGCCGGAGAGGGAAACCAACTGGAACTCATGGCGGTGATTTCAGGAAGGCGAGAAGATCGACGAGTTCCTGGCGGGTCATCGATTTTTCGAGTTCGCTTGGCATGAGGGATGAGGCACTCGAGCGAAGCTGGGAAATGCGGGAGCGTTCGATGCGCTGTTTTTCGCCAAGGGTGCGAACGAGAGTGACGGCAGAGTCGGTCTCCTCGACGAGGAGTCCGTTGAAGTGCTCGCCGTTGGATGTCTCGACTTCGTAGTTTTGAAAGCCGGGGTAGACCTCGGCGTCGGGGACGATGATGTGATAGAGCAAGGCTTCGGCGGGTTGGTTGCGGATGCCGGTGAGGTCGGGTCCGACTTTGTGGCCGGCCGTGCCGTGCTGGTGGCAGGGGGCGCAGAGATTGAGAAAGACGTTGCGGCCTTTGAACACGTCGCCTGTCAGCGTCAGGACAGGTTTCAGTTCTTCGAAAATTTTGCGGCGGTCGGAAGGCGCGGCGTTGCCGAAGAGTTTTTCGGCGCGTGATTTCAGATCCGGGTTTGCGAGCATTTTGCGGCGGCGGTTCGCGTCCACGTTCCAGAGCGGGACTTCACCGCGGTCGATTGCGTCGAGGAGTTTGGCGGAATGGTCGCGTTTCGAAATGAGAGCCTCGAGGAAGATTTCACGGAGTTCGGGAGAGAAGGATCGCCATTGAGGGAAAATTTCGTTGGGCAATTCGTTGCGCTTAACGAGAGCGCGTGCCGTGGCAAGTGAGAGTTCCTTGGCGTTTGTCCCGGCAATCAGTTGAAGGAGTGTGTTGGTTTCTTCGCCCGGGAAGTGGCCGAGCAATTGGACCGCAGCGAGGCGGTGACGAATGGGCAGAGCGCGATTGAGCGCGTTAGTTAGGGAGTGGGCGGCGACTTCGGCGGTTTGATCATCGGCAGGATGCAGGACGCGGCCGCGCAATTGGGCGTTGCCGCCGTCGAGCAATCCAGTGAGGAGGGCTGCCTGCCAGGGAGTGCCGAGAGCTTCGGGCGTGAGCGCGCGCTGCGCGAGGAGGATTGCTCCGTCCACGCCGGGAGTGCCGTAAAACCGGCCGATATCGTATGCGAGAGAAACCGATGCTTCGGAGTCGTCAAAGCCGGTCGGTTGAGGGACTGCGCCGGTGAGTTCGGTGAAGTTGGGAGTAAACCATTTATGGATGAATTCGCCCTGGTAATGCTTGAGCCCGCTGAGGACGAGGGCGCGAGTCCAGCGGTTTGTGCCGTCGCGGCGGAGAATCGCGACGAGTGCTTCAATCATGCGAGTGTAATCGCCCTGCCCGAGGCTGTAGGCGATGTGAAAACGGACAGCGGGATTTGGATCGTCGCTCCAATCGCGGAGGGTATCGCTTCCGACATCGGGCAACGGATTGCGGTGATCGGAAGTGAGTTGGAACACGCGAAAGGCTGCTTCGCGCACGGAAGGAGAAGGGTCGAAGGCGGCGAGTAGTACGGTATGGCCGGCCTGGTTCCGGAGGTCGGCTTTGACCCTGCCGGGTTCCACGACAAAGTCCGCGAGCAGGCGCACCGCGCGAGCGCGACCGAGGTGCGGTCCTACAGGAGGATCTTCGGCGAGGCGTTCCGCGGTCCATTTAGTAATTTGATCTTCGCCGTCGTTTTTCCTGAGCTGCGGAAATCTTTGGAGCAGGAAGGGCACAATTGCTGAATCCTTTCGCTCGAGAATGAGACGATGCGCGGTTTGGCGGGTCCAGATGTTTGAGGCGAAAAGAGCGTTGGCGAGTTGTTCGCTTGTCGCGGGAGCGAGTTTTTGTGGAACGGCGATGGAATTGGTTTTGGCAGAAATTCGCCAGATGCGGCCCATGTTTTTGCCGGAGTTGAAGTCGATGCGCATGCGTGCTTCCGCCGGGAGATATTCGGGATGGTCGATAAAGCCGCGATACATGTCGGCGAGGTAGAGCGCGCCGTCGGGGCCGGTGGTGGCGTAGACGGGATGAAACCAGGTGTCAGTGCTGGCGAGGAAATCGCGCCCTTCCGTGGCGCGATGGCTGCGGAAGGTGGGGCCGTCCTGAACCATGATTTGGCGCTGAACGAGATTTTGGGCTGGTTCGCAGATGAACAAATTGGCCTGGAATTTTTCGGAGAGTGCTTCGCCGAAGAATTGATGGAGGCCGCAGGCGCTGGTGAAAGTGCCGGCGTGCGGCGCGCTCATGAGTTCGGGCATGAAGCCGGCGGTGGTGAGGTCTGCGCTGATTGGGAAAACTTTTGCTTCGGCGCCGACTGGAGAGACGTCCTGGGTGATTTCGTTAAAATAGAAGTTCGACATTCGCTTCCACCAATGCGGCCAGCCAACGGCGTGCATAATGGGATTGCGATTCGAGGTGAGGAAGCGGCGGCCCACATCGTCGAGCACCATGCCGAATTGGGCGTTTCCGCCAATGGCTTCGGCGGCGGAACCGTCCGGACGGAAACGGAAGTCGCCGTTTTTCAAATCGACGGGAGGAAGATCGGGCCACTTGGGTGAAGTGATTTGGCCGGCGCTCCAGCCGCGGGCAACGTAGATCCAGCCATCCGGACCAAGGACCGGATAGGCTGCGCGAAGTTGGGTGGATTGGTTGGTGGCGAAACCGGTGAACCAGATCTCGCGGATGTCGGAGCGACCATCGTGGTTAGTGTCGGCGAGCCAATAGAGATGGGGCGCATCGGTGACGAGCCAGCCGCTGCGCCAAGGCATGAGGCCGTTCGGGAAACCTAGGCCGGTGGCGAATTCGACGCGTGTGTCGGGCTTGCCATCGTGGTTGGTGTCGCGCAGTTCGACGATTTTTCCGACGGATCCTGAATCGACTGGATAGCCGGTGTTTTCGGCGACGAAGAGGCGGTTCGATTCGTCCCAGCCGATCGCGGCGGGAGATTCAACGAGCGGTTCAGCGGCGACAAGTTCGATCTTGAGGCCGTCTTCGATTTGGAAGGAGGCGAGAGCTTGTAATTGTGTTAGTGGACGCGCGGGGTTTTGCGCGTGGAGGACGGCGCTTGTGAGGAGTGCGGTGATGATGGAATGAAGGTTCATTTGGTCGCCTCCGTGTGAGCTGCGTCGAGCATTTTGAGCGCGGCCGTGACGAGCAATTCGCCGGCGCCGGGGGCGACGCGGGAGCTTTCGACTTCGTAATTGCCTTCGGGCCAGGCGGATTTGTTGGGGATGTAACCGATGGCGCCGTTGGCGAGTTCGACGTTGTAAATGTTTGGGAATTTGGCGGCGTTTTTTACGCTCAGGCCGAGCTCGACGAAAATTTCACCGGGCCACGAAACCCAGGCGACGTCGCGACCCAATGTGATGACCTGAACTTCGACTTCCATGGGCGCGCCTTTGCGGTCGGCACATTCAAGGATTCTGTAGCCGCGGACGAGTTTCATGAAACCGACGCGGTTGTTGTCTTTGGATTCGGCGATGTCTTTGCGCGCCTCTGCGAGTTCTACCTCGGTGAAGGTGGCAAGAGGGAGCTTGAGGAGTTCGTTTTGGACGCGGAGCGCGCCGGTGTTGGTGATGGGTTGGAGTTGAGGGAAGGCTTTGAACACGGAGGCGGCGAGGATGGTGCCGAGGCGATTGGCTTCGTTGGTGCCGCCTTTTTGTTCGCGCCAGTGGACGTCGATGTGATTGATGTTTCCGCAGGTGCCGTTGGCGAAGATGGTCATCATGTCGGGACCTTTGTAGAGGGACATGATGCGGGCGAGAGCGCCGGGGTAATCGGCGGAGATTTTCGCCCCGCTGGTGGTATCCGGGTGCATGGCGTAGTTGACGAAACTGAGGACGGGTGTGGAATTGGCACCGAGGGTTTCTGCATAGAAGAGGCCGACTTCTGGATCGATGGGACCGGCAGGACGAATGACTTGCGGGTTGTGGCGACCGGGATTCCAACCGACGGAGCCATCTCGCATCCAGAAGCGGCGATTGTAGCCGAGTTTGGTTTCGTATTCCTTGGCGACGGAGATGCGGACGGGTTTGCGGTTGTCGTTAGCGGCGGCGACGGCTTCGGCGATGAGTTTGGGGAGAGAGCGGCTGTATTCCTGCGCGATTGGTTTTGCGCCGCCACTGATCATGTCGCTAATGGTTTCTCGGGTGAGAACGGGCGCGGTGTGGGTGTGGGTGGCGGCGATCATCACCTTCGCCCCGGGGATTCCCGTTTGTTGTTCGATGAGATGGCGGGCTTCGACGACGATCCAGCGCGGCATGGAAATTAGATCGCAGACGACGATGGCGGCGCGAGTGGTGCCGTCGTCGAGGACCGTGGCTTTGGCAAAGATGTCATCGTGAACCCCTTCGCTGCCGCGCTCGTGGTAATAGCCAGCAAGGCCGATGCCGTCGGGCGGAGTGATTTTGGATTGGCCTACCCCAGTTTTAATTTCCGCAGAGAGCGCGGTGGTGGCGGCAAAAAATAGCGCGAGGAAGTATCGCATGGCGTGATGAAACGCTAGAACGCTATTCCAGCGCCCGCCGATGGGGAAGTGATTTGTGCGTCACTGGCCTGGCACTAACCAGGACTGGGTCCAGTCGGGGGAAGGCGGGCCTTGCTTCTTCAGGACCTTGTCTTCCCATTCGGCGTCGTTGAGACGGACGACCCCTTCGGTGTGGAATTCGTAGTGAGAATAGACGGGACCGCCGTAGGCCATTTTGTCAGGGCCGTTGTCGATGGCGACGAGCATGAAATTGATTTTTCCAATGCCCTGGTGGAGCACGGCGCCTGGATCGTCAAACCAGAAATCAGGTGTGGCATTGGCGATGTCGGCCACGATCGCAGCGGATTTCGAGGCGTCGTGGTCTAGTTGAACTCGACCAGTGGTCCTGAAGATAGATGCGGTCAATGCGTCGAAGCCTTCATTACCGCCGTAGTAGAGACGCGGGTACCAACCGCGATATGATTTTTCACCATCGTAGTTTTTTTGCACTTCGACGAGGTCGAGGAGGAAGGTTTCTTCTTCTTCTGTGAAGGGCTGCCGGGCGAGTTCTTTTTCAGAGAGAGTTTTCAGGGTTCCGAGATTGGTGCTGAAACGGGCAAGGAATTGGAGCTGGTTTGATTTCACCAACGCGAGATCGAGCGTGGTGGTGTTGGTGAAGCCCTGGCGAGCGTGCCAGGTGGCTTCGCCTTGCATGGGCAGGGTTGCGATGGTGCTGTGCGCGGCGTCGACCATTCCCCGGAGTGCGGCCCAGAAATGCGGCACTGGCTCGACGAACCCGGCTGGATATGAGCAGAGGTAGAACGGGATATAGGTGGGCTTGGCATAGAGGAGTGAAGCGTGTCGCAACTGGGTGTAGGAACCGAGTTGGGAATTGAGACGGCGCAAAGCCCAGGCTCGGGTGCGCATCGCCTCGGGATAGAGCTCGCCCGTTGTGGGCGCGGAGAGCGTGCGGAGAGCGCCAAGCCACCGGTTGTAGAGCGAGGAATTCCAGTAGCTCGATTGTTGAGCATCAATCACCCGCCGGACAGCGGCAAGATTATGTTGGTAGGGCAAACCATCCCGGAACTTAAGGCCGTCATCACCCATCTCGATGCGCTCGACGATGTTTGGAGAAACGACATTGTTATTAAGGACCGCAAAGGCTGCATCGAGCGCGCTGGTGCGTCGACGGATCACTTCATTGGTCCTGCCATTCTCCACCCAGTTAATTTCGTCGAACATCACTTTGCTTAACGCCCAGGCGTCCATCGTGAATCGCTGGCCCAACAACGCGAACGAGCGGGGCAGAGCGATCGGCGGGCCGGGAAACGGCTTAACGAAAGCTTCTCCCATGATTTCCTGCAGGCCGAAGTTGCCGTCTTCAATGGCCGACTTGATCTCGTCCAAATCGGCCGTGGACTGGATTTCAGTGACGGAATAGAGATCAGCCAATTGGAAGATGTGGAGCATTTCGGTGGGATCCATCGAATCCTTCGCGCCGACGAATTGACGGATGGTGTCATCCATCTTTTGCCACGCTGGCAATTGGGCGGATCGCTTCAGAAGTTCGGTGAGGAGTAATGCGCTCCCCAATTCGCGCGCGGATGAATGATCCGGGTTTCCGGCCACCCGGAAGTCCATTCGGCCGCACCACATCATGGCTTTGAAGTAACGTTGCAGGAGGGGGGAGCCGACGTAGTGGCCGCGGACTTTGAACTGCGAAAAATCGAAGGGACTTGGGAATGAGCGACCGTAGATGTCGAAATGAAGGGCAAATTCTTCTCCGATGATCCGCGCGAGGATATCGTCCACGAGCGCTTGTGGGCCGAGCGTTGCGGAAAAGTTCGTTCCGGCGGCGAGCGAGCGAGCGACCGTCAGGTAGACATCGATGTCAGCGACGTTCTGGGCGAGGGGACCTGAGCCGATCTCGGCGGCGACTTCGGGGAGCTTGGCGGCGGCGGCTTCAAGGACGTTGCTGAGAGCGGGGAAGAGATAGAGTTCCTCGAGTTGGATGAGCATCGTCTCGTAAGAACGGAACCAGGCGTGGAGGAGCGAATCGGTGGTGACGAATACCGGCAGGTCGCGAACGAAAATGTCATAATACATGTCGCAAAAGTTGGTCTGCGTGATGCGGCCGGTGACGACGAAGCCGTTTGTTTTGAAAACGTTCAGTTCGGTTTCATTCAGTTTGAAATTCACCTTTGGGACGCGCCAGGGCGGCGCTTGCTCGACCAAGATATCCTCCTGAAATTCTTCGAAGAATTCAGCGGTGGTTGGATCCCAACTCAGGTGCAGGAGGTAATCGTTGCGATCGGGGAACAGCGTGGCGAACTCGGCGGTGGAGATTTGGCCGACGTTTTGTAGTTCCAGGGAGAACCGGTCGCCGAAGCCAAGGACGTCGGCGCCCTCGGCACGGACGAGTTCCACTTCGAAATTGCTGCGAAGACGGAAGAAGGAGTGTGGGTCAGCGCCTTGAATTTCGGAGCGCCAATCCATGGAGTAACCCTTGGGCAAAATGCTGCGCCCTTCAGGGGACCAATGGCGGAGGTTGGTGGAGCGCTCAATGACGAATTCGGCCGGGCGTTCGAGAGGCGCGGGGGGAGCGTCCGAGCGAAGGATTATTTTGTCGGGCTGTTTCTCGACGTGGACCAGCACGGCGGCATCGAGGCGGAAAGGAAGCATTAAAGCGCTGGAGAGAACCAGGACACACGCACGCATTAGAGGCGGGATACCCATGGAAACATTATTCGAACTTGCGTGAATCATTAACATCGCGGCGTCCCCGATTGCGGCATACTGAAACGTGTTAAAACGGACGTTGTCATGGTGGCAGTGGTCGGGTGAGAAGGGAGCGGATGTGTTTTTTTGTAGACTTGTGTGTTTTTGCGGCGGCGCTGGGTTGCGCGAGAAAGGAGAGGGAAGTTGGCTAGAGTTGGCTATCGCAGGTGCTTGCGACGATTTTGGCAGCGCCGTGGGCACGGCGGAAGAGATCCTTCCGTGCGGAGAGGCACAGTGCAGTTGGCGAGCGTTTGGCGTGAAAAACAGTGAAATCAAGTACTTACGCAAGGCGGGCGTGAAATTGCGGGAAGTGGAATTTGCCGGAATTGGTGGAATTACGGGGTGTTTTGCGTGAAATGAGGCGGAATTCCGCTGCGGCGACGCTGACGAGTGGCGATAAAAAGCGTTAAAAAGCGTTAAATCAGGTACTTGCGGCACGGTCGGACTCTTCGCGCGCGAATTTGGTAAACTCAACAAAGCCGCATAAAGCCGATTGTTCAGGAACTTACGGAACAATTCTTTGACCGCGGAGGACTCAAGCCAGAACTTATACTCGACGCGTCGCTTCGCGACCGGGGAACGCAGAGGAGTGGGGGCGGGCTGGTTGGTTCGAGAGGATCTGTACAACAGCGCGCGCGCGCCAGATGTGATCGGCGCGTCGTGGCAAAAGGAGTCACCTGGCTCGAAGTGAGTAGGCTTGCGAGCGGGTCTGGAGTGACCGGCTGGCGTGCATACTGCGTCGGCAGGTGACTCGAATTCAATTATTCGAATCACGGGGGAATTAGATCAATTAAGGGGAAGATAGTCGAGGTTTTTAGTCACCTCAGAACCTTCCGATACGGATGTCGGTTACCAGTTTTACTCAGGGCGCGGGGAAATGCGAAGGCGCGCGGAGGGTGCGGGGGGCGAGTTGGTGATGGAACGGTCTACAAATGGGAGAGGCGGTGAAAGGTCCGTGCCGTTGGCTTTGATTAATTTTCCATCCGACACGGCGACGTCGTCGACTTTATAGATTTCCTGATTGGTGGAGGTGGAGCGGAAGAATGAGGCTATTTCTTCGAGGTTGAAGGGGCGGGCGCCGCGGCGGCCGAAGACAACGGTTTGGTTACCGCTTTCGTCTACGACGCGGTCGCGGTCGAGTCCCCGCGAAACGGCGACGGCTTCTCCTTTGGTTTTGTAGGAGGCGATCCATTTAGGATTGGGCGGCGGGGTGAAGCCCATGTACTGGGGCACGTTTTCCGGGGAGATGAGTTGGAGGACGTGGAAACCGTTGTGGCCATCGGCGACGAGGCCGAACATGGAGGCGTTGACGGCGCCGATTTGGATGGCGCGGGTGTCGCGGAGGCGGCCCTCGGCGTTGAACATCTGGCGGAGCTTGGGAGATTGGGGTTTTTCGATGTCGATGATGGCAACACCTTCGGGACCGTTGGCGATATAGGCGAAGGTGCGCGCGAGGTAGAGGCGGCGGGCGGACTTCAGGGGGACGGTTGAGTCAGGGAGAAGTTGGGGAGAGGAGGGGTTGGTGATATCGATGACTTTGAGACCTTCGGAATCGGTGATGAAGGCGTAGCGGAATTGGATGGCGACGGCTTGAGGGCGAGTAAGGCCGGTGGCCATTTCCGCGATGATGCCTGGATTCTTTGGATCGTTGACGTCGATGACGATGAGGCCGCGATCGCAGACTATGTAGAGGTGGCGGCCCGCGAGCGCGCCACCGATAGCGCCGTTGAGTTTGCCTTCGGGATTAAAGGTTTTGGCGCGTTCCAGGAAATTATTGGTGGGATCGCCATCGACCAGCGGGCCAGCGCTGACGATCACGAGGCCTTCCTCGGAGTCGGTGACGAAAACGTAAGCGTAAATCATGGAGATGGGTTGCTCTTCGTTTTCGGGAAGGCGAGTGCGGAGCGGATCGATGCCGAGGGTGCTGGGGAGAATGACCGACGTGGCGTTCCTGGTGCGGACGTAAGTGCGTTGGCCGAGCGGAGAAACGGGCGCGGTGACGATGCGTTCGGAGAAGCCTTTTTGATCGATGTTTGCGACGTCGAATACTTCGAGGCCTTTCGAGCCGTTCGCGGCGTAGAGATATTCGCCACGGAGGGTGAGGTCCTGAATGTTTTCAGCGTGATGATGATAGGCGGTTTGCAGTTGGCCGCCGGTGTTGACGTGGTTGGTGTAGTTGTCGGGATAGGCGAGGCGATGGAGATGACTGCCGAGGGCGGCTTGAGGTTCGTCCTGTTCGGTCCAGGCGATCCCGTAGAGGCCGCCTTTGCCAGCGCCGACGTAGGCGTAGCGACCGAAGAAATTCACGGTGCCGGTGCCGAAGCCGAGGAGTTGGGTCATGATGGCGTTGTTGTCGTCGGCGCTGGAGATGTGGCAATCGGTGCAGGATTTGGTGGTGCCGACGCCGCTGGTGGTGTGGGCGAAATGCGGGTTGAAGGCCTGGCCGCTGTAACCTTCGGAGGAGACAGTCTGCTGCTGGGAATAGATCCACTCGCGATTTTGATTTTGCGAACCGACGACGACCGCACTGGAGGAACGGATTACGGCGAGGCGATTGCTTTTCACGGTGCTGTCGATGCCGAGCATGAAGACATCATCGCGGACGACCTGAGGGTTGTAGGAAGTGTAGTTGCGAGTGGTGATGCCTTCGTATTTGTTCGAAGGGACGCGCTGGTTGGCCTTCATTGGGAGATGGCAACCGAAGCAGCTCGTCGCCCATGAGGTGTGGCAGACCTGGCAGGAGATGTTGGAGTTATCATGCGCGAGTTCCCGACCACAATTCGCGGGTAAAGGAAGATCGCCCCAGGTTTTTCCATCGCGACGGAGAGTTTTGGCGTAGCGGGACTTTTCGTTGTAGCGGTGCGAGCCGGGCGAAATGGTATCGATGGTTTGCGGCACTTCCCAGCGGAGTTCCTGGCGGAGAGTGGAACGCTGGTAAAGGCGATCACCTTCCCAATAAAAGCGCGGACCCCAGGGAGTGTTTCCTTCGGCGAGATTGTATGCGCCGCCGTTGCCGCTGGTCATGAGCGTGGCGCGTTGCTGAACGGTGCCGTGGCAATCGATACATTCGATGGTCGTGGCGGCGCGGGGTTCGCCGTAAAGCTTGCCGTTGCCGTGGACATCTTCGCGGAAATGGCAGTCGACGCATTGCATGCCCCGGGCGAGGTGAACATCCTTGAGGTGGACCGCTTTTGAGAATTTATCGACGTCGTCGTTGGAAATCGGTTTGTCGTCGAGGGTGACAAGATTGCCGTAACGATCTTTTTTGAAGACGGCGCGGAAGACCCACCCGTGTCCGTGGTAATCGGCGAATTGGGTTTGCTTTAGTTGCGGATTCTTCTCGGCGATTTTTTCGAGGAAATCCAGGTCATTCCACAAACCGCGGGCGGCGGCAGCTTCGGGATTTTCGCGGACGGCAGCGACCATTTCGGCATCGGTGGGATTCTTTTGTTGCTTCGGATACATGAACTCGCCGTCGCTTTCCTGGTCCCACCAGGTGTAGCCGAGATACGGATTCACGAAGAGATTGCCCTGGTGCATGTGGCAAACGATGCATTGGCTGGATGGAATCGTGCGGGTGAACTGATGGTGAATGGGATGGCCGCGCTCATCCTTCGGGATGGATGGATCGCCGCTGAAGCTGAGGCCCTGGTGGCCGAATTTGCTGTAGTAGTCGGAATGAGTCGGCGAACGGTCGTTAGCGTAAACGACGTGGCAGGCGGAGCATCCGCTGGAACGATAGTCGCCGGGCCGATTGTTTGAGCCGAGGAATCCGAGGAGCGGATCGTGGAGGCGAGTTTTTTGAAGGCCAAGAAAAACGGGATCGGTGCGATTGTTGGTGCCGAGACCGCGATCGGAAAGGCGGCGTGCGGGACGTCCGGGCGGTTCGGTGTTGAAAGGAACTCCGAGTTGGAGCGGTTTCTCGCCACCTTTTTCGAAGATGCGCAGGATGTTTCCGGGTTGGCTGAGGGCGAAGCGCGGGAGCGGTTCGAGAAATTCGAGAACACCGCGCGAACGAGTTTCTTCGGCAGAGGGTTTGTATGGGTTGCGCAATTCAACTGAGCCGCCCGGGCCAGCAGCTTGACTGAAATGTGGATTCTTGTGCGGGTAACTGCCGTTATTATAGAGCGCGGCGCCCCAAAGCATCGAACCGTGGTTCATCATGCTCAAGTTGACGTGATCAACGGACTGGGCGTGACAGAGGCCGCAGGTGCGATGCGCGACACGGAGATCGCCAGGGTTGATGAATTGGATGAATTCGTCCGTCTCGTGATTGAGCAGGACGCTCGAGTCGTTTGGGTTCGCGGAGCTTTGCCAGAAGATATCGTGTTTGGGGACGACGTGCGCCTTCTGCTGGGTGAGGCCGGGAGCGGGATTGCCGCCGTGACAATCGGTGCAACCGAGGACGACGTTCGGGGATTGGTGCATCTCTTCAATGCCGGCGTGGCACTCCAGGCAACCGCGGCTTTTGGTGTACGCTTCCGCCAGTGTTTGGTCGATGCGATTGCGCGGGGGGCGCTCTGCGGGGGCGGTGATTAACTGACGAGGAACGGAAAGGGTTGGTCCGAATGCGGAATCGGGATCAGCGGAGAAAAGAGGAACCGCAGTAAACGCGAAGGCGAGAATTATCCGCAGCGATCCCATGTCAGAAGGTGAGAGTTACAACGAATAGGCCGCTGTAAAGAAAATCATCAGCGTCGCCGGCATCACCGCGAGTTTCAAAACCGGGAACTAATTCGTCGAGCCGGCGGTAAATGTCTTTGTAACCGGAGCCGGGAAGAAGTGTGCCGAAGCCAGTCGAGATGATGACGTTGTCCGTGAGGAACGGTCGATATTGGAAGCCAATGCTCAGGTCGAAGCCGACTTCGCGGGAGATGCCGCTTCGGACGAGCGCGACTTCGAGCGGATTCGTTTCGGCGAAATGGATGTAATTTGCGTTCGCGAAGCTGCGGAGCTTTGGGGTGAGTTCAGCTTCGAGGCCGAGGCCGTAGAGAAGAACGCCCGGGTTAACGAAGTTCGCCTGACCTTCACTTTTGCTGCTGCGGAGGCTGGGGATCAAACTGGCGCGCGGCTTCAGCCCGACAGCAGTGCCCGCGAAATTAAATCCCTGGCGAACGTAATAGCTGAAAGGGCCGCCGGTGAAACTGGGATTATCCAGGATGGTGTCAAAGCCGCGGGCGGTGCTGTCTTCGGCGTCACCGTCACCCGAGGCGTAAAAGATAGATGCTTTGTAGCGGAGCCAGTCGCGATCGATGGAGAGTTCGAGCGCGGCCATCTGCGCGGAAATATTCACTTCGCGGCCGGCAAGCCCGTTCAATTCATCTTCACCGAATACCTGGTAGAACGCGTGCGAAATGTTGAGGACGCCGATGTGGCCGTCGCCGGCCCAACCGAGGTAGTAGGCGGTGAGGTCGTGCGGTTGAACGGTGCCGAGCGGCGCGGGTCGGACGATGTTGCCGTTGCGGTCGTAATGCAAATCGCCCTGGTCGAAGTTCGCGTGGAAGCTGAGTTGCGCGGTGTAACCGGGCCAAATGAAATCCTGACGATAGACGTTGGCGACAAGGACGCGCTGGTCGCGGTCATCGAAGGTGTTCAGGTCGGAATTTGTTTCCTTCTCGCGCAGGTCGAAGAAGGCGGCGTTGTATTGATAATGATTGTTATCGGCGTTGCCGAAAAAACGGAGGCCGAGGTTTACATCGTTGAAAATGAACCCGCGAAAATCGCTGTTGAAAACCTGGTTGCCGCCGCGGAACGCGATGAAGTCGTAATTATCGGTCAGGTCAGTCAGGTGAAGTTCGACGAAGTATTCCTGGAGCGCGAGATAATGTTTGCGGCGCGTGGTGTGATTGCGTCCGGCGAGATCATCGTCGATGGGCTCGAGTTCGCCGTCGATGATGTCCGGAATATCGTTTGGGTCGGTGATGATTCCGGGGTTGCTGCCTGGGGAAGCGTTCGGGCCGCGTGGATCGGGTGAAACGACGCCGGTTTCACGCGCGTAGAGATAGTTGAAATTGTAGACCGGTTGCAGGCGCAGAGCCCAGGTGACGGGGCGAAAAGCAGTTTCACCTTTGAACAGATCGACGGAGAAACCGACATATTGTTGCAAGGCGAATTGTTCGCCGCGGCCGAAGAATTCGGCGCTGTTCGGCTGCGCGGAACTGATCCCGGCTGGTGTGGGCAAGCGGCGGGCCTCGAACTCGGTGGTGCTGGAAGCGGTGAGATTCAAGAAGATGTCCTGGCCGATCACGGGCACGTCACCCTTGAGCACACTTTGTTTGTACGGATGCCAGAGTTTGGGCACGGGCGTTTCGTAAGGAGTTTCGAAACTGCCGTGGGTGTAGCGT
The DNA here is from genome assembly GCA_036383895.1 of Verrucomicrobiia bacterium. Classification (GTDB taxonomy): domain Bacteria; phylum Verrucomicrobiota; class Verrucomicrobiia; order Limisphaerales; family SXQI01; genus DASVNK01. The sequence goes on from DASVNK010000075.1 coordinate 60,626, forward strand.
TGCCAGGGAGCGAAACCGACCCGCCAGCGGTCCGGACGTGGGACGATATACGGAGGCAGGTCTCCTTCGCGTTGGAGGTTCAGCGGCAGATTTGGATTGTGGAATTCGTAACGGATCGATTCGTTGTAGCGGGCTCGGTTGCGGGGGAGAGCGAGTTCGGGAGGGACGGTGGGATGGTTTGGACTGATGTTCTCTTCTACCGGAGCGATGACCGCGCGGCGCACGGGTTCGCGGGGCAGTTGCAATGATGGACTTAGTTCGGGACCACGCGTTGGTTCGAGAAAACGGAATTCATTTGGCCGCGGCGTAGCAGTGCTCCGAGATGCACCGGGATCGGGATTAAACTGTTGCGGGGGGAGCGGTGGCGGGCCTTCGCTGACTTGCGTCTTCAATTCGAAACGAAACAGATTCGGGTCGAGAAATCGCGTCACGACCGGAAGCTGCCCGGAATCTGGATTGAAAAGTTCTGGCGACTGCGGAGGCGGCTGTGGGGTGAAGCGTTGGTGCGGCTTTAACGGACGCAACGCCCAATCCGTCAATGTAGGGCGCTGCTGCGCAAGCCCCGGGACGATGGAGGCGAGAGCGGCGGTCCACGCAGCGAAGCAATGGGAATTCTGCCAGCGTCTCGAAAAACATCGTGGCCTGCTCAAAGCTTCCACGTCCTTTCGCAAAAAAGCAACGGACCGCGATTTTTCTTGTCACCCATGAGCAGTTCGAAAGGATTGTTATAATGCGAACGCGAGCGTCATCAAGCTTTCTGGCTGTTGCACTGATGATGCTGTCGCGGCTTTCGATCGGAGGCGCGATGACTTCAGCCGATGTGCAAACAGCCATCTCGCAAGCGGCCAGTGTCGCGCGGACGTTTTCTCCGCGCAGCGTGATTGCGGTCACGGATCGCGAAGGATTTCTGCTCGGAGTTTGGACCCTGCAGACGAACCCCTCCCCAGCTACGGTTGCAAACGCCATCGCCAAAGCCGGGACCGCTGCATACTTGAGCAGCGATCAGCACGCGTTCACCACGAGAACGGCCGGATTTATCGTGCAGCAAAATTTCCCGCCCGGCGTGCAGAACCGTCCGCCCGGCCCATTGGTGGGCGTGAACTTTTCGAACCTGTCGTTTTCCGATGTGAACCGATTTAAGGCGCCGCCGTTCAGCACCAACCTGAATGGAATTGCCTCGGGTGCCGCTCCTCCGCTGCCGGTCACTGGTGGACTCGCCGGCACGCCCGGCGGTGTTCCACTTTATCGCGGCGGCAGCTTGATTGGCGGTGTGGGAGTTGCTGGAGATGGCGACGGCCCCGTGAACGTGCAGGTTGAGCAGCGACTGGATCGTGACGAACTGGTGGCGCTTGCTGGGCAGGTTGGTTTTGCTCCGGAAAGTGCGATTCAGGCGACGCGAATTTTGATTGATGGGATTCGGTTGCCCTATACCCGCGGCAATGCGCCTGCGTGGGCGATCAATCTGATGCTGGTGCCTGGGAGCGTTGTTCCTGGATACCCGATACAAGCTTCGCCGACGACGCTGTATCCTTCAGCCATCCTCGGCGGCGTGCCGGGAGAGATTCGCCAGCCGATCATCGCCGATCCCCTTCCGGGCACGATCAACGGACAACCGCGACTCGCCGCGGCGGAAGTTCAAACGATGCTAAGTCGCGCCGCCGCGCGCGCGGCTGGAACGCGCGCGGGGATTCGCGCCGGTGAAGGACGCTCCGCGCGCGTGTTCATCACGGTGATCAACAATCCGGGAACGACCGGCGTGCCGACGGTGCTCGGAACATTTCGGATGTCCGACGCGACGATGTTCAGTTGGGACGTAAGCGTGCAGAAAGCGCGCACCGCAGTCTATTTCTCGTCCGAAAAATATGCGTTTTCCACGCGCACGGTCGGGTTTCTGGCGCAAAGTCTTTATCCTCCCGGAATTGAAGGAACAGCCCCCGGCTTGTTCCTTGGTTTGCAGGAAAGATTTTCGATGTTTGCGGCACCGTTGAATCCGTTGAACGGCGCGACGGCGCCGCAGCCACCTGTTTTTGAGCCGCGCTTGCCGAATGGTATCACCATTTTCCCCGGAGGATTCCCACTTTATCGGAACGGAGTGCTGGTGGGCGCGATCGGTGTGAGTGGCGATGGGGTCGACCAGGACGATCTCATTTCAATTTCTGGCGCGCAGGATTTTTTTCCCGCGGAGAGTATTCGAGCCGATCAGTATCAGGTGCGTGGGGCACGCCTTCCTTACGCGCGTTTTCCGCGGAACCCGAGCCTGTAATTCTAAGGAATGGCGACCTTGCGGTGGTAGTCGTGGCAAACGACGCAGCTCTCCCCCGGGGCTGAATTGGCATTATGACACATGGCGCAACTCTTCACGCCGGGCAAAAGAATATCGGCGGTGCTGCGGCTTTGGCCGACTTGATGGCAGGATTCGCAGGAAATCGATTGATGCGAAAAATGGTTGAAGCTGCCGCGAGCAAGCCACCGTGCCGGAACTGAAGGCGCGATCACCACGGGAGCCGTGGTGGTGCCGGACGTTTCGTGACAATAGGCGCAGCCGTAGAAGGAAGCGGCACCCGAGGCAGGCAAATTACTGACGCGCGCACCAGCCGCAGTGCGATCGCGATTGAAGAAAACTTTTTGACGAAGGTCCTCGCCGCCGAGTTGCGCTTGCTGGAATCGGCGCATGTTGGATTCCACGAAGGCCGCCAGCGCGCGCCGTTCCGTGATGTTTCGTCCCTCGCGGCCGAAACGTTCATATTGCTCCGGCAAACTCGCCAAAAACGCCTGCACGAACTTCACGTCGCCGTGCGGCAGATGCATTTCGGGATTCGCAGAATCGAATTGCAACGAATGGCACGACTGGCAATGGCGTTGGAAATTGATGGGCTGATGGTATGCGCCGGCGGCGTCGCGCTGATGGCAGCTCGAGCATTGAAGTTGCGAACCATCCGCGCCGGCAATCTCCGGGGAGAGATGCAGTGCGTGATTGAAACGAAGGGTGTTCGTGTCGCGTGCGCCGGAGGCGAGAACGTCGAATTCCGGATGATCTTTGCTGAAGCTGTTCACGAGGCCCGACAGCGTCGAACCGGTGGCACGCGCGTGGTTTCTTAGATAGTCGGAATTCCCATGGCAGCGGGAACATTCGCTTGAAGAACGCAGATGAAGTCCCGTGTCGCCTTGATGCTCGGTATGGCAACTCACGCAGGAAACATTTTCGGCGATACCGGCGCTATGATGAAAGTTGTGCCCGCGATGGCACTCACTGCAGGCACGATCCATTGAGGTAGAGTTGAACGATGGTTGGCCAGAGAAAGCGGCGAAATGAAACAGCCCGGGAGTGGCTCCTCCCGCGCTACTTACCCACGAGGAGAATCCGTCCCCTGCTGAACGATGGCAGGCCGCACAGTTTTCTTCGCCGGCTTTGTGGTCGGACTTCAAACCTGCGCGAGGTTGGCTATGGGCGAATGAGACCGGGCCGGGATTGGTGAAACGGAATCGCAGCGGCCCGCTGAGTAGGAAAAGCAACGTGGCCGTGGTGAGGCCGACAATCCACCAGGTGAAAATAGCGCGGCGGTAACGCCAGCTTCGTATCGGTGCACAGGGCGGAAGTGAATGACCGCAAGCGCCGGATGGAAGTGGCCCTTCGGAACAAGGGCCGCCGTATTCCGCGGGTCGCGTGCAGCGGTAATGCCCTTTTTCCTCTCCGGGTTTACGGTCCAGGACCGGGGCGCACTCGGCGGTTGTTCGGCAAGCGCCGCGCTGGTCCGGCCCAAGACGGCACGGCAATCCCGTTTCGCTGCGGCCGCAGATCCATTTCTGGTTCGGCCGCTCATATGGGTGTGGCCACTTATGTTCGTCGTGTTGACTCATGGCGCGCCCGTGGAGAACCCGAAAACCAGGATGAGATGAACGAGCGTGAACAGGAGCAGGCTATACGTGAACGGAATGTGAATGAACAACCAGGCTTTTAGCAATCCCTGCAACGAGTAGTGGAATTCCAGGCGCCGTTTATCGCGCAGGAGAGCCGCGAGTTCGCTCAGAATTTCGCGTTCGCGCTCGTTCGTATAACGCTTCAAATCTTCGACCTGTTGCAACACGCGAAACAACCCCCGCCCGTTCCCTAAAACATTTCTCCAGAAAACCGGGCGCGCCGCGAGGAAGTCGCGCAGGTTCTTCGTGTAAAAATCCAACAATGTGGCTGATTGCGTCTCAGCGCTCGCACCCACCGCGATTTTCTCGGCGCGGTCGAGGATTTGTTGCCGATAGGTCGGCACGCGTTCGAAAATCACTTCGCCGCCGAGCACGGTGAGACGCTTCGGAATTTGTCGACTGAGGAACAGACCCGCCATTCCGCTGAGCATCACGATGGCGAAAATGATCGAAAAGATGATTTCAAACCAACCGGTCGGGACGCGGTACTCGAGATGCACCGCGAAGAGCGCGAAGGTGAAGTAGCCGACGTAAATATGCCACTGCAGCCACGTTTCCGAACTGCCGAGCGGTAGAAACGTGAACCTTTTGCGCAGGTTGTAACCCGCGAGAAAGAGGATTGCGACAAGCAGCGCCCAGCCGGATAAATAATCGAATTTCCGAATCGTCGCGGAGAAACGCAAATGCATGCAGACGACCGCGACGGTCGCGAGCAGGAGCAAAATGGAATTCCGCAGGATGCGTTTCGAATCGCGGCTCATCGACCCACCCACGCGGTGAACTCTTCCAGGTCGCCCATGTTCATTCGCGTCAGCGCGCCGTGGGGACAAGCTCGCTGGCAGGCCGGACCGCCGATTTGCTCAACGCACAAATCGCACTTCGTCGCTTTGAGCACCGGTTTCATGTCTGAGCTGACGACGATCGCGCCCTTGCGATCGCGAATTTCCACCATGCGAATTGCATCGTAAGGACAATTGTTGAAGCACGCTTTGCAACCAATGCAGGTGATTGGGTTGATCACCACCTGGCCACCCGCTTCGCTGCGGTGAATCGCGCCGGTTGGACACCCGATCATGCAAACCGGATCCGCGCAATGCATGCACGCGTTCGCCACCATCAGATTCGAATGGATCGGCCCGCTGCGAACGAAGCGCGGATTGTTGTCGTGTGCCGTGGCGCAAGCGCGCACGCAATCATCGCACCGCGTGCAGCGATCGAGATCGATCAGCATTGTGGCGCGGCCGTTGAAGTATCTATTCTCGCTCAGGAACTCCATCATGTCCGAACTGATGCGAGTGGTCGGTTCGGAGGTCCGCCGCGGCGCGGGCGGTTGGAGTTCTGCGGGAAGAAACTTCGCCGGCATCGTCGGCAGAACCCATTGTTCAATGACCGCCGTGGGAACGATCAGCACGTGCGTGTAACCAATCGCGCGCACGGTGCGCTGAAGGGAAATCGGATTCTCAGGATTGCGCCAATTGTGAGCGACTTCCTGCAGGCCGTAATGTTGACCGGCGCCGAGATAGCTCAATGTCTTTTCGCCGCGCCCGTAGGATTGCGTGATGCGAGCGAAACCCGCGCGCACGAAAATAACGCCGTTCGGATAATCGCCTTCATGCGCGATGACCGGTTCATTCGGGCGCGTGGCTTTGCCTTCGCGAAGAAGCTGTTTGTATTCGCCCGACCAATCGTAATCGCCGTAGGTGCCGAACTCCGTTTGTTCAAGAACGACTTTCCAAGCGGCCTCATCGAGATGCTGCAACCACGGTATAGCGCGAAGGTGCGAGGCGAGCGCCCGTTCGCGATAAATCTTATCGATGTGCTCTTTCAACCGCGCGTCGTAGCGCAACAAATCACGCAAGCCTTGCCAGCGGATCTCAAGCATCTCGGTGGGTTCTTCGTCGGCGAAGATCGTGGCGGTGCGCGGCATCCGACTCAACGCCGCGATTTCACCAAAGAATTCGCCGGGAGCCATGACCGCCGTCTGATGTTCATCCAGGATGCGCGGCACATCCTGCAAGTAAACCCGAACATTCTCCCCCGTCTCAGTATTAGCGCGAACGCGCGCGTCCAATTGCAACTCGCGCGTGTTGAAACTTTCAGGTGGACGCCTTCCCGACCACAGTTGCGCGAGAATTCGCCAGAATGGTTTCTTCTCCTGCGCTCGGCGACCGAGCAATTCGCGCGGCAATTCCGGGTTCAAAACGACGCGTGCGCCCCCGGAAAGAACCATGAACGCCGAAGTGCCGTAATCGCCCTGGCGCACGATCATCTCGCCCTTTTTGAAAGTGCGAACGCGCGTGTCGTGCAGGAGAATCTCGCGCAGTTTCGCAAGCCGTTGCTGGTCCATCGAAACGAACGGCTCAATCGCGAGCAATCGATCGGCATGTTGTTCCATGTCGTCGCTGAATGGCCAGTCTCGCCGTCCGGATCGCTTGATGGTGGGAGCTACGGCCATGTCAGGCGTCCAAAACCAAATCAGATTTCGGCCGGCAAACGCACGTTAAGCAGGTGCCGTCCGCATTTTGCGCCCCGGGATGATCCGCAAAGAGCTCCACCGTTCCGGATTTAATTGCCACCGCGCACGTGCCGCAATTACCCGCCCGACAACCCGCCTCGATTTGCAAGCCGTTTGCTTCCGCAAGATCCAGCAGCGACCCAGCATGCGCATTCCACTGAACAACTTTGCCGGTGCGACTGAAACTCACCTGGATTGCCGGACCGCTCGCCGCAGCCGGCGTTTGCGGAACAGCTTTCTTCACCGTCGCCGGCCCGAACGCCTCAAAGAACACATGCTTGTCCGGCACGCCCCAGGCTTTTAGGTCATCAGTGATCGTCTTCATCATCGCGCCCGGCCCGCACAGAAAAAAATCGTAATTGCTCGACGGAAGAAGCCGCTTCATCAGATCGACGCTCACCCGTTCCGCATGTTGATAATCGTCGCCTTCTTTATCTTCCGGACGCGGTTTGCTGTAGCAGACATGCAAATGAACGTTCTCATGTTCGCGCGCGATTGCATTCAGCCGTTCCTTCTCGATGTGCTCTGTCCCATTGCGCGCGCCGAAGAAAAACCAAACTTCCCGCCGCGATTTATTTTCGACCAGGTAGGTCAGCATGCTCAGCATCGGCGTGATGCCCACTCCGCCCGAGATCAGCACCACCGGCCGTTCCAGCGTCGTATCCAGGAAAAAATTCCCCGCCGGCGCGCGCACATCGAGAATGTTCCCTTCCACCACTTTGTCGCAGAAATACGAACTCGCGATCCCCACCGGTGCATCGGCGCTGTCCGAAGGCGGGGTCGCGCGCTTGATCGTGACGCGATAAAAATCCGATCGCGGACAATCCGAAAGCGAGTAGCAACGGACCACCGGTTTCGCCAGCCCCGGAATGTTCAGTTGAAACGTGATGTACTGGCCCGGCTTAAAAGTTGGCAGCGCCTTACGATCGTGCGGTTCGAGATAAAAAGAGTAAACGTCGTTGCAGTGGCAGACCTTTTTCCTAACCACGAATTTCCGGTAACCGCTCCAGCTCAGTTTTTTCTGTTCCAGTTCCTGGCACTGCAACCGCGCCGCTTCCACCTGGAACTCCAGTCGCCGCCGCGCCAGTTCGCGCTCCTTCCGTCCGCTCCACGCCCGCCGCGCGGACGAGATGATGTAGATTCCTCCCTGCAACGACAGCAGCCCGAACAGCGCGATTCCTGCAACCATCGACAGTTGTCCGGTCAACGACGGTGAGAGTTGGCCGAGAAGTGATTGCATTCAATTGGTGAATCGACTAGTAGCTCTTTCGCGTGTGGTTCCCTGCGAATTTGATCAGCAATCCGGTTAAGTCGCGCGCGATCATCGTTGCGAACAATTGGGCGAAAGCAGGACGGCGGATATTTGCAGTAAGCCTCGCTTCGAGCAACCTTTTGTTTCTTCCCTCGCTTTTTCTCTCCACCACCAACGCCGCTCAACCTCCTTTATCCGCTTTCACCGGCAACGCCTCCTGCAGTTCCTCCGGTTGCCACGGTGGCGCCGGCGCGCACCAAAACCAAAGTTTGGTCTGGACTCGCCAGGATGCCCACGCGCGCGCCGCAGCCACTTTGAGCACCGCGCGTTCGAAACGCATCGCGCAGCAGCTCAACATTTCCGATGCGCGCATGGATCGTGCCTGCACTGGATGCCACGCGCCGATGCAAGGCCTCGCTGCGGAACTGTGGCAGCCCATCACGAAAACCGAATTCAACGCGCATACCGAAGCCGTCAGTTGCGAATCCTGTCACGGCCCCGCGAAGAACTGGATTCGGTCTCACACTCGACCCGACTTAACGCGCGAGCAAAAAGCTCTCGATGGCTTGCACGATCTCAACGTCTTTTACAATCGCGCCAATGCCTGCGTTGCCTGCCACCAGGTCATCGAGCCGAACCTTCTCGCTGCGGGCCATCCCGAACTCATCTTCGAACTCGATGGCCAAACCAGTTCCATGCCCCGCCACTGGCAGGAAACCGAGCCCACCCGAGTTAAAGCCTGGCTCACCGGCCAAGCCACTGCCCTCCGCGAAGTCACGCACCAGGTCGCAAAGCAAAAGGAAGCGGGCACCATCTCCCCCAGAACCTTCCAGCAATGGCAATCCCTGCTCTGGATTGTGAGTCGCGCCCAGCCTGAGCACAAGATTGCCGCCGTCGGCACGAACGCTCTCGAGTCCGCAGATCGCCTCAAGGAACTCCACAAACTCGCCAACGAACTCGCCCTCCAAACATCCCTCGCCACCTTCACCCCCGCCGACCAGCTCGCTCCTCTCCGCCAATTAACCGCCACCGCTCCCGATTTCGCCGCCGCCCCCAACGGCGACCCCATCGCCATCACCCGCGCCGAACGCCTCGTCATCGCCCTCCAGCGACTATCCATCTCCACGGAACCAAAACGCCCCATCCCCGAAGCCGAACTTCAAACCGCCTTCGACCTCATCCAGTCCCGTCCCGACTTCAATCCCGAAAAATTCCGCGCCTTCCTGACCACGCTCGACTCCCGCCTCTCCACCTCCAAATAACGCCTACGAGAGACGGCACCTCCAGCACAAATCCAATTCGCGGGCATTCGTGCCTTAAGGTTTGCCTTTGTGAATCGCCGGTTCGAACTCTATGGCTTTTTTGCTCTGAACCCCGCGATCAGGAGATAGCGAAGGACCGCAATGCCTCCAATCGAGAGAACCACACCAACAAGGACAAGCGTTTTTCGCAAAAGGCTGTCGCTGCCGTCTCCGATCCAGATCAGGAACAATCCAAAAAGCCGCACCGCGAGCCCGCTGAAAAACCATTTCCACTTGCGGCGTTTTTCCGGACAAAATCGAAAATTTGATTCGCTCGCCCCGGGCGGTTGGCTGTTCACCTTCTCACCATCGACTTTTCTTTGCGCGTTTGCACCGTAAAAACATCAAAGAACTGGCTGAAGAAAAGCAAGGACGCTATTGAGAAGTGCAGCAATGGAACCCTTTCTCGGATTGGACATCCATTGCTTCTGCGAAGGCATTCTTCGAGTCGGCTAGGGTTGCGAAAATCAGAGCAGACGCAGGTGTTAAATCTCCGGACTTTCATTATCTGGAGCAGATCGATGCAGGCACGCTCTAAACGGCCAGCATCTGAAAACTGCTCAACACTCAACTCTCAACGGCCGTCGCTCCTCCCCCCATTCGTGTCGATTCGTGTTGATTCGTGGTTCTCTTGTCTTCCCCGCTGCCTGAACCTCTGGATCGATTTCAGGTAACCAGCGACCGCGAACCTCATACTCAAACCCGGCCACGATCAGCGTCTTGAACACCGTAAACTCTTTTCCCTTCGCTTCCACGACCCAGTAGCCATGCTCGTGTCGAACCAACCGCACCAATGTCCCCGGTTCCAGTCCTGGGGGCAGTGGGTAATGATACGAATTTCGAACCGGCAACACATCCCCCGGTCTCTTCCAACGTTCTCGGCAGCGCATAGTTTTCGCCGAGCATAGGCAAGTGGGGTCGGCCATCTACAGGGGTATGCCCAAACTAGAAGCGCACCTGATTTTTTCTGTCTCGATCGCGCGCAGACGCCGATGTCGTGGATGAAAACCCAAACCAGGTTGCCATACTTCGTGTCGGTGGGTGCGTTTCCGGTTGAACTTGGATTGAGACTTCCGCCCGGATAGGGTCGCGTGCGGTTGCTTTAACCGGATGGCCAAACGCACTTCAACGGTTACGAAGGTCGGGAAGAGGGAGGTCGAGCTTTCGAATTTGGAGAAAGTTCTGTTTCCCGCGGACCAGATCTCGAAGGCGCACATCATTGAGTATTATTATTCGCTCGCGCCCACGATCCTCGCGCATTTGAAAGGGCGGCCGCTTTCGGTGGTGCGCTTTCCCGATGGGATTGGAGGCGAATCGTTCTTCCAGAAGGATCGGCCGAAATGGGCGCCGGAATGGATCGAACATCAGGTGCTCGGGGAAGAGGAGAAGGATTACGTGATCGCGACAGAGAGCGCCACGCTGGTCTGGCTGGCGAACCTGGCGTGCATCGAACTGCACCAGATGCCGGTGCGCGCGCCGAACTTCGAAAAGCCGGATTATATCGTCTACGATTTCGATCCGCCGGAGGGTTTCGTGTTCTCGGAGGTGGTGAGCCTGGCATTTGCGTTCAAGGGTCACGTCGAAGCGCTCGGTTACGCGGCGTTCGTGAAAACCACGGGACGGAAGGGGTTGCATGTTGTGACGCCAATCGAACCGAAGTGGGGCGTGGAGCAGGTGTTCGACGTGGCGAAGCTGGTGGCGCAACCGTTTGTGGAAGGACATTCGAGCGCATTGACGCTGCAACTGAAGAAGGATCTGCGCAAAGGCAAGGTTCTGCTGGATATCTATCGCAACCGGCAGTCGCAAACGACGATCGCGGCCTATAGCTTGCGCGGCTCAGCCGGCGCGCCGGTATCATCGCCGGTGAGTTGGGAAGAATTGGAAGGCTTGGAGAAGCCCTCAGTCTTTAATCTGCTCACTGTTCCCGAGCGAGTCAGCAGCATGGGTGATCCCTGGGAGGCAATGGCGGGTTACGCAACGTTAATTCATACGGAACGGAAGAAGGTCGTTACGCCCAAAAAGCTGGAGCCTGCTCGCACGTATAAGACGCCGGAGCAGCTCGCGGCTTATTCGAAGAAGCGCGATTTCGAGAAAACATCCGAGCCGGGGCCGGCGAGCGGTTCGTCGGATGGTCGGAGTTTCGTGGTGCATCGGCATCACGCGACGCGGCTGCACTATGATTTGCGGCTGGAACAGGATGGCGTGCTGAAATCGTGGGCGGTGCCGAAAGGTTTGCCGCCGCGGCCGGGAATCATGCGTCTGGCGGTGAGTGTGGAGGATCATCCGCGCGATTATGTGAACTTCGAAGGAGCGATCCCGAAGGGCGAGTATGGTGGCGGAATGATGTGGAAATTCGCTCAGGGTCGCTACGAAATTTCGAAACAGAAGAAAGAGGGATTTTACTTCCGGCTGCAGTCGCGCGAATTGAACGGCGAGTACCGCATCCATAATACGAAGGAGAATCAGTGGCTATTGGAGCGGGTGGATGAGCCGCAAACCGATCTGTTGCGGGCGACGATCGATCCAATGCTCGCGCGCGCGGCGGAGAAAACGCCGAGTTCCGGTGATTATCTCTATGAAGTGAAATGGGACGGCATTCGCGCGGTGATTACGCTGGATGAGGGGACGATTAAAATTCGCGGGCGGAACGGACTGGATGTGACGAACCAGTTTCCGGAGTTGAATATCCCGGATGCATTTCGCGCGAGCTGCGGGGTGTTCGATGGCGAGATCGTCTGCGTGGACGGGGACGGGAAACCCAATTTCGCAAATGTGATTCACCGGATGCAACAGCGCGGCGAGAGCGGCATCAAGTTGGCGCGCGGGCGATGTCCTGCCGTCTGTTATTTGTTCGACTGCCTTTACCTCGACGGACGATCGATCATGCAGGAGCCGCTGACGAGACGGCGCGAGTGGTTGCAGGATGCGGTGCGCCCCGGCGGAGCGTATCGAGTGAGCGAAGCGGTGGAGGATGGACCGGCGTTGTACGAAGCGGTGAAAGCGATGAGCCTGGAAGGGATCATGGCGAAACTGCGGACGAGCACCTATCAGCCAGGAAAACGGAGCGATTCGTGGCTGAAGATCAAGTCGCGGACGACAGTGGAATGTTTGATCATCGGATTCTCCAAGGGGAAAGGGGACCGCGAAAAAACATTCGGCGCGCTGCATCTTGCGCAGATCGAGAACGGCGGACTTAAATATATCGGCAAAGCCGGATCGGGTTTTAACGAGGAGAGCTTGCAGGAAGTGAGCGAGCTGTTGAACGCGTTGAAACGGACGAAGCGTCCGGTGAAGGAAAAACCGGATGATGATGCGCAATCCATTTGGCTGGAACCAAAGCTGTTTTGCGAGGTGCAATATGCGTCGGTCACAAAGGATGGAATACTGCGCGAACCGGTTTTCCTGCGGTTGAGGGACGATTTGACATTAGAGGGCTGAAATGCTGAAATCGGCAAGGTTTCTGCTTCGCGCTAAGTCGGTCTAATTTTATATGAGATCTATTTGGAAGGGATTCGTTCGGTTCTCGCTCGTGACCATACCGATCCGCATTTACAACGCGGTTAACAGCGACGAATCAATCCGTTTCAACCAGTTGCACAAAGAGGACCATGGGACGGTCGGGTATGAAAAAAAGTGCAAGAAATGCGGGAAGGCGTTGACCTCGGAAGAGATTTGTAAAGGGTACCAATTCGAGCCGGAACAGTATGTGGTGGTGACCACGGAGGACTTGGACAAGATCAAGCTGAAGAGCACCAAGGTGATCGATATCGAAGGGTTTATCGATGCGGACGAAGTTTCCCCTGCGTTGTATGAATCTCCGTATTTTGCCGGGCCGGATGGACCTGTGGCCTCGAAGGCATATTCCCTTTTGAGTGAAGCGCTCAAGGCGAGCGGGAAAGTTGGGATTGGTAAAGTGGTTTTGCGCGATCGCGAAGAGACGGTCATGATTTCTCCCCAGGAAGGCGGGCTGGTGCTGTATAAGCTGCGGCAACCTTCAGAGTTGCGAAAGATGGATGATGTTCCGCAGATCGAGCGCAAGGAAGTGAACAAGGACGAACTCAAGCTTTCGGTCAGCCTGGTGGAAACGATGAGTTCGTCGCTCGATGAGATCGACCTGACGGATCGGTATAAAGACGCGCTGAAAGAGTTGATCGAAGCGAAGATCGCGGGACGCGAAGTGGTGGTCTCGGTGGAAGAAGAGAAGCCGGTCGTCGATATCATGACCGCGCTGAAGCAAAGCATCGAGGCGACCAAGGCAAAAAAGAAACCGATGGAACGCGCCAAGGGCGATAAAGCTGAAAAGAAGAGCGCCGGGAAAGCGCCCGTGGAAGTCGTCGTCGAGCCTGCGCCGGTCCTCAAACAGAAAAAACGGAAAGCCGCCTAATCAGCGTTTCATTGCGCGGTTTTCGATGGCGCAGATTTTAAAACTCCCGGTTCAGACCCGAAAGCTCGGCTATCGCCGTGTTCGGAAGCGCTGCAAAGAGACGGATCCGAATCAACTCGACCTGTTCCCGCCGACAAAAGCACAGATCCTGGAATTTTCCTCGCCGAACCTGAGCGCGTTCGAGCAAGCGCTGCTGTCGGACGAGCGCGGCGATGAGCGCGCGGCAGAACTTTATTCCAAAGCGATCGAGCAACAGGATTGCGTCGCCGACTCCTTCTGCAATTTGGGGATTATTGAATCGCAAAACGGGAATGTTTTAAAAGCGTTCGATTGCTTCACAACCTGTTTGAAGCACGATGCGCGGCACGCGGAAGCTCATTACAACCTGGCGAACCTCTATTTCGATCAAAACGATTTTCGGCTCGCGCAATTGCATTTCGAAATGGCCAGCGAATGCGACCCGGAGTTCGCCAACGCGTATTTCAATCTGGCTCTGGTGCGCGCGATTAATAGCGATCCTCAAGGCGCGGCGACCGCGTTGACCAAATATCGCGATCTGGTCCCGGCTGAAGAAGGCCGGAACGCCGTGCAATTGCTGGAGGATCTGAAAAGGTCGATCAACATCGCAAAGAATTCTCGTTTGAGTTCGGGTTGAAGTTAGGTCCCATCACTTCGCGCTTTTCTTCGGTTGATCGATCTGACATTTACTTCGCACCACCAATGGCATGGACCAGCGAACAGGTGATCGCTCTCGCGCCGGACGCCTCCTCCGCTTCATCCGGCAAATCCCTCGGTTCGGCGCACAAGTGGAAATCACTCGGCGCGACCGAGGCGTGCGCGTGGGGAACGATCCAGGGCAGCGGCAAGAATCCGTATCAAACCTGCATCGACCTGGGCGGGCCTGCGTTCAAGTGCACCTGCCCGAGCCGGAAATTCCCGTGCAAGCATGGGATTGGTTTATTCCTGATCCTTGCGCAGCAACCCGCGGCGCTGAAAGAGAAAGAGCCTCCGGCCTGGGCATCTGAATGGCTGGCGAAGCGCACGGAGAAAGAAGAAAAGAAAACGAAAGCGGCCGAAGCGCCGCCTGATCCGGAAGCGCAGGCGAAAGCAGCGGCCGCCGCTGAGAAACGTGCTGCATCGCGCGAGGCAAACGTCGCAAGGGGTCTCGACGAATTGGGAACGTTCATCGCGGACCTGGTGCGCGCCGGATTTGCGACACTCCCGAGCAAACCGCCACGGTTCTGGGAAACGCCGGCCGCACGATTGGTTGACGCCCAGGCGCCCGGGCTGGCACGCCGCATTCGATCGCTCTACGGGATTTCATCACGCGGCGAATCATGGCCCGCTGATCTGTTGCGCGAACTTTCATTGCTGCACCTCGTTCGCGAAGGCTGGAGCCGGCTCGCGAATTTGCCGGAGAATACCCAGGCGGATTTGCGTGCAGCGGTCGGTTTCAACGTCGCCCAGGAAACAGTGCTTGCCCAGGAGGGAGTGCGCGATTCATGGATCGTGCTTGGGCAGCGGATTCTTGGCGACGACGAACGACTGCGGACGCAACGCACGTGGCTCAGTGGAAAGAAATCTGGGCGCATGGCGCTCTGCCTGAGCTTCAGCGCCGGGGCGAATCAGCCGTTCGACATTTCACTGGTGCCGGGCACGACCATCGATGCGGAAATTGTTTTCTTCCCGAGCGCATTCCCATTGCGCGCGCTGGTGAAGCATCGTAGCGGCAATCCGGATCCGAACCAACCGGAGTTCCCGCACACGAATATTTCCGCGGCGGTCGCGTTTGGAGCGGAAGCGTTCGCGGCGAATCCCTGGATTGAACGAGTTCCTTTTGCGTTGGCGTCGGTCACTCCACGCGCTGCGGGAGGCTGGCGCGTGGTCGATGCCGGCGGTGGATTTCTAGAACTCGATGTCACTGACGACACAGCGTGGAAGTTAATGGCTCTTTCGGGCGGGCATCCGATCGCACTGGCGGGCGAATGGGATGGCGCGTGTTTGTATCCATTGAGCGCCTGGGCGGAAGGGAGGTTCTGTCGCTGTGACCGTTAGTTTCCAAACGCTGGTGCAGGTCGCCTTGCTCGGAACGGAACGGCAATCGCCACCGGAAATTTCGGCGGGCCCGACTTCATTGGGTCAACTTCAACAGCAGGCCGTATCTCCAAACCGCGAGCAGACTTTGTTATCTTTGGCCGCGCTCACCGGGGTTCATGAACGCATCGGCAGCGTGCCGCCCAGCGAAGCGAAACCAGCGGTCGAACTCGCGCCTGCCGAAAATGCCGCTCGTGCCACGGATCACGCCGCAGGATTCCTTCACCGGCTTTTGAACGGCGACTTCAGCTCCATTGCTCAAGACTTGATCATTGAATGGCTCCGACTTGCCGAACGTTCCAATCAGTTGGTGCCGCCGCAGCTTCTCCCGATGTTGCTCGACGCGGGCGCGGAGAAAAGCGAGTTGCGCGAAAGTTTTGGCCGAACCATCGGCGAACGCGGATCGTGGCTGTCGAAACTGAATGGGCGGTGGCACTACGTGCATCAGGCGGTGGCCGCCGACGAATCGAAATGGGAAACGGGCGAACTCGCGGAGCGAGTCGGTCTGCTCGCGCAGTTGCGCCGAACGAATCCAGATCGTGCGCGGGAACTGGTGTTCTCGACCTGGAAAGATGAACCGCCGGATGAACGTGCTGCCATCATTCAGAAATTCGAGATCGGTCTTTCAAGTGCGGACGAAGATTTCCTGGAACAGACCCTCGTGGACAAACGGAAAGAGGTGCGCGGAACAGCCGCGACGCTGCTGGCTCGAATTCCAGGCTCGCGCTACGTCAAACGGCTGATCGCTCGCGCCGAACCGCTGATCAAATTTACGCCCGGTGGCAGTTCCTTGTTAAAAAAAGCGAAGCCTGCGCGCATCGAACTCGAGCTTCCCGCTGCAGATGACAAATCCCTGCGCGCCGATGTTTTAGACGCGAAACCTCCTAAAGGCATCGGCGAAAAGGTTTGGATAATCATACAAATACTTCAACTGGTTCCGCTCCAAACTTGGACTGACAAATGGTCGACTGCCCCGGAGGCGATCGTGGGCGCGAATAGCGACTTTAAAAATGAACTGCTCCGCGGGTGGACGTGGGCCGCAGTTTCCCAGAAGAACGCCGCCTGGGCGAATGCAGTGTTCCCGCACGCTCTTGCGTCGAAAGACGAACGTGTTCCCGCGCTGCTCGAAGCCCTCAATCCCGATGCGGCGGAGCGCCACTTGGAAGATCTTTTTGAGGTCAAAAGTGAGGAGCGCCGGCAGTTGCAGGCGTCACTGCTCTCAAACTTGGTGCATCCGTGGAGCGCTGCCTTCAGCCGAAAAGTTCTCGATTGGCTGCGGAAGATTACCGCGCTGGAGTCTTTCGATTGGCAAACGCGCAATCAACTCGTTCGCTTTGTTCCACGGCTCGCGCCGGAAATGCTTCGCGAAACAATGGCCGACTGGCCGGTTGATTCCAAAGGTTGGGAATTTTGGAAATCGGGCGTGGACGACCTGATTTCCGCCGCGCAGTTCCGCGATGAAATGATTCGGGCGATCGACAAAAGGATTTAAGTTATGAGCACACATCTCCGCCAGCATGCAGAAGCGCAGTTCGCGCAGGAACTCAAGGCGCTCGCCAAACTCGACTCGAAGCCGCGTCCGCCGAATTGGAAGCTGTCGCCCTGGGCGGTCGCGGAGTATCTGCTCGGCGGCAAGCTGGAGGACGGCACAGTGATCACGCCGAAATACATCGGCGACCGACGCTTGATGGAAATCGCGATCTCGACGCTCGCGACTGATCGCGCGCTGTTGCTGCTCGGTGTGCCGGGCACTGCCAAAACCTGGGTGAGTGAACATCTCAGCGCGGCGATTTCGGGCGACAGCACGCTGCTGGTGCAGGGAACGGCCGGCACGAGCGAGGAAAGTCTGCGTTACGGATGGAATTATGCCGAACTGCTGGCGAAGGGACCTTCGGCAAAGGCCCTTACACCCAGCCCAATGATGAATGCAATGAAGGCTGGCAAAATCGCGCGCGTCGAGGAACTCACGCGCATTCCAGCGGACGTGCAGGACACGCTGATCACGATTTTATCAGAGAAAACCTTGCCCATTCCGGAACTTGGCGAGGAAGTGCAGGCGGTTAAAGGATTTAATGTGATCGCGACCGCAAACAATCGCGATCGCGGAGTGAATGAGTTGAGCAGCGCGTTGAAACGCCGCTTCAACACAGTGATCCTGCCTTCGCCCGAGACGATGGATGAAGAAGTGAAGATCGTGCAGCAGCGCGTCGAGCAACTCGGCCGCGCGCTCGAGCTTCCGGCGGAACCGCCCGCGCTTGAAGAAATCCGCCGCGTGGTCACGGTCTTCCGTGAACTTCGCAATGGCGTTACCTCGGACGGCAAAACAAAAATCAAAACTCCCTCCGCCACGCTCAGTGCCGCGGAAGCGATTGGCGTTCTGAACCAGGGCCTGAGCCTCGCGGCGCATTTCGGCGATGGAACACTGCGCGCAGCAGATGTCGCGAGCGGGCTCGTCGGCGCAATTGTGAAGGATCCGGTGCAGGACCGCGTGGTCTGGCAGGAATATCTCGAAACGGTGGTGAAGGAGCGCGACGGCTGGAAGGATTTCTACCGCGCCTGCAAAAAGGCCGACTAGACAATGCCGGAAGCAGCAGTCCATATCTTCGGTGTTCGACACCACGGACCAGGTTCAGCGCGCAGCCTGGCCGAAGCGCTCACGGAACTGAAGCCCGATTGCGTGCTGATCGAGGGTCCGCCCGACGCGGATAGCATAATTCCGCTCGCGGGGAATGCTGCGATGAAGCCGCCGGTTGCGTTGCTCGTTTATGATCCGGAGTATCCGCAGCGCTCCTGTTTTTATCCGTTCGCGGTTTTTTCTCCCGAGTGGCAGGCCATCCAGTTCGCACTGGCGCAAAAGATTCCGGTGCGCTTCATGGACCTGCCGCAAGCGCACCAACTCGCGATATTCGCAGAACGCGAAGCAAAGCAGGAGGCGATCTCAGTCCCGGACTCGTCCGAAGCCAGGGATACGGAACTGGACGACGCGACGGAGGAGGAATCAGCCGAAGCGCCTTCGGTCACACCGCTGGAACCACCGCTGGTCGCCGATCCACTCAGCCCGTTGGCCCAAGCGGCCGGTTACACCGACGCCGAGCGCTGGTGGGAGCACATGGTTGAGCATCGGAAAAGCTCGCTCGAAATCTTTCCCGCCATACACGAAGCAATTGCGGCCTTGCGCGAGGCGAGCGTCCAAACGCCTTCCGTTCAGCGCGACGCGGAACGGGAAGCACGGCGCGAAGCGTTCATGCGCGAAACGATTCGCGCCGCGAAAAAAGAAGGATTTCAAAAGATCGCGGTGGTCTGCGGTGCATGGCACGGTCCGGCGCTGGCGAACCTTCCTCCGGCGAAAGAAGACGCGGCGATTCTCAAAGGCCTTCCGAAACGAAAGGTTGTCTCCACGTGGATTCCCTGGACCTATAGCCGCCTTTCTTTTGCCAGCGGTTACGGCGCGGGGATTCATTCGCCCGGCTGGTATGATTTTCTGTGGCACTCGAACGATCACGAACGCGTCGCGACTCGCTGGTTGGCGCGCGTTGCGCGCCTGCTGCGCGATGAAGATCTCGATGCGTCGAGCGCGAGCGTCATCGAATCGATCCGCCTCGCTGAAGCCCTCTCTGCGTTGCGCGGACGACCGTTACCGGGCCTGCCAGAATTAAATGAGGCAACTCAGACCGTGCTCTGCGCGGGCGATCCGCTTCCGCTGCGCATTGTCTGGCAGAAACTGATCGTCAGCGAGCGCCTGGGCGAAACGCCGCCCGAAACTCCGACCGTTCCGCTGGCGCAGGACCTCGCGCGCGAACAGAAGCGGCTGCGACTCCCGCCCGAAGCCTCGCACCGACAGGTCGATCTCGATTTGCGCAAGCCAAACGAGCTCGACCGAAGCCATCTCCTGCATCGGCTGCACCTTCTCGGCATCGAATGGGGCGAGCGCCAGGAATTGCGCGGCAATCTGAAAGGCACCTTTCACGAGATCTGGGATCTGCAATGGAAGCCTGAGTTCGCGGTGGACGTTATCGAAGCAGCCATCTGGGGCAACACCGTCGCCGCCGCTGCGGCGGGCAAAGTGCGTCACGAAGCGGAGAAAGCCACCGAACTGCAGCCGCTCACCAACCTGCTCGATTCCACCTTACTCGCCGATCTTCCCACCGTCGCGCCGTTCCTCATCGAGCGCCTCGAAACCGTCGCCGCGGTCGCAAGTGATGTCGGCCACCTGATGGATGCCCTTCCGCCGCTCGCCAACATTGTCCGTTACGGGAACGTCCGAAAAACCGACAGTGAGATGGTCGCGAAGGTGATGGATGGCCTCGTCGCGCGCATCTGCATCGGATTGCCCGGCGCGTGCGGCTCGCTCAATGATGAAGCCGCGGAAGAAATGTTTAGCAAAGTCGTTGCGGTGAACGCGGCCATCTCGCTACTTCAGGATCCTGAGCACGCGGAAATGTGGCATTCAGTCCTCAAACACCTTGCTGACGGCTCGGGATTGCACGGCTTGATCGCCGGCCGCGCCGCACGCTTGCTCCTCGATGCAAAACAAATCGACCTGCCGGATGCGGCCCGCCGCTTAAGTCTCGTTCTTTCCACAGCGAATGCGCCCACGCATGCGGCGGCGTGGGTGGATGGTTTCATCCGGAACAGCGGCTTGCTACTTCTGCACGACGATGCCCTCTGGAACGTCCTCGATGAATGGGTAACCGCTCTTTCGGCAGATCACTTCACCGCCACCTTGCCGCTCCTGCGGCGTTCTTTCAGCACGTTCCAGCAGGGCGAACGCCGCCAACTCGGCACTCGCGTGGTCACCGGTGTGAAACGGCAGGCTCCCGCCGCCGCGGTACATGGCGAGTTTAATCAGGCCCGCGCAGATCGTGCGCTGCCGCTTCTCGCAAAACTCCTCGGGTTCAACCCACCTTCCCTTCCATGATCAAATCGACACCCAATGACGAACGTTTACGCCGCTGGCGATTGTTGCTTGGCGGTGCTGCTGAATCGCGGGACGGCTCGAGCGGTAGTGGGGGTGGACTCGGCGCCCTCACGGGCGCAGATGCCGCGATGGACCGCGCGCTCGCCGCTCTTTACGAAAGCGATCGCGAAGGCGGCCTGGGCTCCTCCTGCCCGAACGTCGCTCGCTGGCTCGGTGATATTCGCCAATATTTTCCGACCTCAGTCGTTCAGCTCATGCAGAAGGATGCGCTCCAACGTCTCGGTCTCAAGCAGATGCTCTTCGAGCCGGAGCTCCTTCAAGCGGTCGAACCGGACGTTCATCTGATCTCCGAATTGCTCGCGCTCAAGAACGTCCTGCCCGCCAAAACCAAAGAGACCGCGCGCGCGGTCGTTCAGAAAGTCGTGGACGAACTCCGGCGCAAGCTCGAACAACCGACCCGCCAGGCTGTCCTCGGCAGCCTCAACAAATCTTCACGCACGCGCCGCCCGCGTCACAACGAAATCGATTGGAACCGCACGATTCGCGCGAATCTCAAGCATTACCAGGAGAAGTATAAAACCATCATTCCAGAAACGCGCATCGGATTCGGGCGCAAACGCTCTTCCCTGCGCGACATCGTCGTCTGCGTCGATCAAAGCGGTTCCATGGCTGCGAGCGTCGTTTATGCGGGCGTCTTCAGCGCGGTTCTCGCGAGCCTCCCAGCGGTCAGCACCAAAATGGTGGTGTTCGATACTGCAGTCGTCGATCTCAGCGAAAAACTCGCCGATCCCGTTGATGTTCTTTTTGGAACGCAGCTCGGCGGCGGAACGGACATCAATTTGGCCCTCGCCTATTGCCAAACACTCATTCGCCAACCGCAGGAAACCATCCTCGTGCTGATCAGCGATCTGTACGAAGGCGGCAATTCCCAGGAGATGCTCAAACGCATGGCGAACATCGTCACCAGCGGCGTGCAAGTCATCGCCTTGCTCGCCCTCAGCGATGAAGGCGCACCCGCCTTCGATCACAACCACGCCGCCGCCTTCGCTGCTCTCGAGGTCCCCGCCTTCGCCTGCACTCCCGACCTTTTCCCCGACCTGATGGCCGCCGCTATTCAACGCCAGAACATCTCGCAATGGGCGGCAACAAACGGCCTCGCTGCAGAACGTGCGAAGGGGCTGCCAAAATAAGACCCCGAGTCCTCATCAACTGATCCCAACCGTTATATGCCTCACTCAAGTCCAGCGACCTATCATTAAAGGCAACCTTCCGACATTCCTCCCAAAGCGAGTTCGCCGCCGCGAACACAGCCGCCGGATCAGCGGCATCATCAGATCGAGCGTCCATTCGCCACCACTACCTGGCCAGGTGCACCCATTCTCGCAAGAGAAAACGGGGCACGACAGAGGATCTCGCTACGTTGATTCTGATCGTTGCGCGGAAAGTAATCGTCGGTACTATTCGAGCAATGGCCGCTGGGCGTAAATGGACTCGCGATGAGTTGCTCGTCGCCCTCAATATCTATCGCAAGCTCAAGTTCGGCCAGCTAGACGCTCGCACTCCGGTCATAAAAGATCTCGCTGCAAAGCTACATCGCTCCCCCAATAGCGTAGCTATGAAGCTCTGCAATATTGCTTCACTTGATCCACTGCTGCGCGCTCGTGGAATTCGTGGCTTGGAAGGTGCGAGCAATTTGGATCGGCAAATTTGGGCAGAGTTCCAGGAGAACCCGCTCGAAATCTCCAGCCAGAGCGAGGCAGCGTTACGCGCTCTAGTCCGAGCGCCTGAAGACGGGGAAGTCGAAGTCGAGAAGAATTCCGGAATCAAGATCGTTCCACCAAGCGGACCCACCGAGCAATTGATGAACGTCAAAGTCCGCCGTTCACAACAATTCTTCCGCCAAATGATTCTGAACGCGTTCGATTCCCGCTGCTGCATCACAGGCGTGCCCATCCGCGAACTCCTCGTCGCGAGTCATATCCTCCCGTGGAGCAAATTCCCAGAAGAACGCCTCAATCCAGAAAACGGATTATGCCTCTCGCGCCTCCACGACGGCGCCTTCGATACCGGCTTCATCGCGTTCGACAACGATTGCCGCATGATCGTGAGCAAACGACTAAAAAAGTTCCTTCCTCAAAAATCACTCAACGACAATTTCGAAAGATACGAAGGTCTACCGTTAAATTGTGCCGCGGACGCCATCCCACCGCGTCCGGAATTCCTCCGTTACCATCGCGATAAAATCTTCGTCAACTGAGCGCCGTCGTCTTCACGCGATTGGCTGACGAGATTCAGTAAAGTAAGCACTAAACACAATTCACCTCGGCGTCATTCCTGCTCTTTGCAAAGTTCGGAATGGCTCGCAGAAGAAAAGGCTCTGATCCACTCGTCGCAATCCTTCAGGCGATTGCAACAGCCGCGCTCTTGGGCGTGATCTATATCCGGTTCTTAAACCCAGCTCTCGGCGAAACCCTACTGAGAGTGGTTCCTTGGGTCGCTATCGCGCTCCTCCTCTCGGCGCTCGCATGGTATTTCCTTCGGGCTCTGCTCTCCCGAACCTTTTTGCAAATCACCAATGGTCCCGACCGGATTCCGACTATTTCCGCGATACCAACTTCCATCCCCCTTCGAGAAGTGAATGCGGACTCTGAACGCGAACGCCTCCTCACCCTCGAAGAGAAACTCGACCGCATCGATTGGTTCCAATTCGAGAAGATCGTCGAACTCCTCTACTCCTCGCGCGGATGCAAAGTCAATCGCCGCGGCGGCGCAAACCCAGATGGCGGAATCGATCTCATCGTGAACAGCGGCACCGAGCAATTCGCCGTCCAATGCAAATACTGGAAAGCCTACCAGGTCGGCGTACCTAAAGTCCGCGAATTCCTGGGTGCCTTGCAGGATGCCAAACTCACGCGAGGCGTCATCATCTCCATCAAGGGGTTCAGCGAACCCGCGCGTGAACTCGCAGCACGACACAACATAGAACTCCTCGATAAGGCAGACATCCTGCAAATGCTGAACGAAGCTCGCTTTACCCCGTACATCCGAGAGATCAACGCCCTTCTCGACACTGACGGAAAACGCTGCCCCAAATGCGAACGCGAAATGGTCCTCCGCACCTCGAGCAGAGACGGCTCCAAATTCTGGGGCTGCTCCGTCTACCCCCGCTGCCGCTACACCATGAACCAACCCGTGTAGCGCAGACTTAAGTCTGCCCGCGCGAAGCGCTTCATTCCAATCGGAGGGACGATCTCCGAGAGTCCCACTTCTTTTCCACGCGCCGCGATCAGCTTTAACACCGCCGCCCGAGCAGACGAAGAATCACCGCCCGAACAACGAGCAAAACATTCCTAAAACCGTCTAACTCAGTATGGAAATTCAAAGCAGATATCTTTGCGCAATGCTCGTTGCTTCGCTCCTGTGTAGCTGCGGTCAATCCAACTCACAAAATTCATCGAAACCAGATTCCATTTCAGCCTCAGCTTGGGCAGAACTCCTTCGAATCGATCAAGCCAACCCTCTAGCAGATCTTCAATCCGCAATTCGAACGAACGATTTCCGCTTTCTTAGTATCTATGGACTCGGTCTGATCACACCCGGAATTGATCACCATCCGCCGCTAACCAACATCAATCCGATCGAAGGAACGAGCGACGCATTCGAAACCGAAAAGCATCTCCGACTAATTCTTAAAGCAACCGAGTATGCCGAAATCTACAATCGCGCTCTGGAGACCTACCTGAAAACGAATCGAGTAAAGGAATGAGACATAACTCCGACCATGCGCGGCCAACTTGCGCCTTCTACAAATCCTTTTCTGAACTCTTCTGCAACTCGCGCCTTAACTCCGGATTGACGCGATCCAACACCGGGGCCGGGACAGCCACCGGCAGATGATTCGTCCCGTAGATGTTCGTGACGCCCCGCTCGGGCGACTCCTTGCGCTCCACCAGCAAAAGCTTGCCGCCTCCGTTGTACAGCCACACCTGCGCGCCATTCCCCGCCGCATAAGCGAACCAACCATCTTGAAGCGGCCATTCTTTCGGTGGGGTGCTCATCGCGCTGGAAAACGTCGATCTACCACCACCGGCAGGATCATCCTTTTCCGTTATGTGTTTTACCGACAGCTTCCCCTCGGATTCATTCGCCGCGATCACCGTGTTCCCAATCCGATGCTCCCCGAAAGTCGTGATCATTTGCCCTGGCGCTTCAGTAGCCGCTCCGCGCTCTTCAGCAGGAGCGCTTCTCTCCGCAATAGCGGACTCGCCCGATCCCGTCGCTTTACAACCAGCGAGGCCGAAGACTGAAAAGCCCAGCACTATAACAGCTATCGCGACTGAAGCTGAACGGACCGACTGGATCGTTGCCTGCATTTCCTTGAATGTAATCATCAACTCTATCCACCGCGCAACCAAACATCATCCCATCCATCCGAACGTCGGACCTTAGTCCTTTCACGAGTCGAATTCCATAGTTTCAAATTTCTCCAAATTCCAACATGGTCAGCGGACCGTTCGCTCTATCAACGCATGATCACGACGCGTGCCAGTACTCCCGAGAATGCCGATGCTCTCGCTGCTTGTGTCGATGCTGTTTCGAGAGAGCGGCGCTATTTGGCGCACACCAGTGGGTTCAGCGTCGAACAGACTCGTGCCTTCATTGCCTCACTGGCCGAAAGCGGCGGCATTCTTGTGTCACCGACGCTTTCAGCGTGCCTGAAGCCGGGAGTTCAATCTCTCCGCTCCAGACCCTCTGATTCCGGTGACACCGCCCATGTAGCGCATCCCGCGAGGCGGGACCAATCTGCGTGTTCTTGTCCTCGAAGCGGCCCACATTCGATTTCATCCTTCACCCTTTTGCCTTCCTCCTTTCCGCGAACTCGCCCATTGCCCATTGCCCATTGCCCATTGCCCATCGCCACGTCGCTTTCCCCAACTTCGCATTTGGAATTTGGCTTTTGGTCATTCGCACCTGCGTCGGTTTCTCGCCCTTCACTGCGCTTTGGGTTCAACTCAGTTCCGCGGTTTCGAACTCAAAACTCAAAACTCAGAATTCAAAACTCGGGTGTCTTTCACCCGTCTCACCCCTCCAAAAAAAATCCAAAGAATTTTAGGGGTCGGTCAATAAATGGCTGACCCCCTCCCGCATTCTGTGCACGTGAATGTGACGCACAAACGTTCCGGACTCCGATCAATCGGATCGAAACAACTGAAATCAACCCGCAACCGCGCGGCGGGGCGCGCCTCGTCTTCGTCGGCTTCTGATTCAATTTCGCACTTCCACTCGGACTTCGAACTTACCTCAGCCTTCCTTACCTTCGTTACCTTCTGTAAAAACTCCGTCCATTTCGAACTTCGCACCTCGGACTTCGAACTTGGACCGCTCAGGACTCCATCTTCCGTTCGTGTCCATTGGTGTCCATTCGTGGTTTCTGTCCCGTTTTTCAGTGATTTACAGTCTTCAGATCGCACTTCGGACTTCGCACTGCGCACTTGGAATCGTTCACACTCTTCTACGATTTTCTACGATCTTCCACGCTATTGCGAAGGGGGGGGCGAGGCCATCACGCGGGAGAGCGTTGCTCGGAAAACTATTCAAGTCAGAATTCAGCACTGCGACTGCGTCGCTTCCGTGTGTTCCGCGCCCTTCCGGTGGTTCAACCTCTTCCAGCGTTCTCGTCCCAACCTGGAACCTTCAACTTTCAACCCGTGGTGTTTTTCGAAACGAAACACACTTAAACACACATAAACACGGCTCGCGCACAGGTCCAAAACACAGATAAACACCAACAAAACACAGATAAACACACATAAACACACCCCCTTTCGAGGGGAAATATTTTGTGAACCCGACCAACCGACCACAAAGGACGCTGATGACACCGCTCGAAGTGTATCCCACTTCCGTCTGTTCC
Source organism: Verrucomicrobiia bacterium (assembly GCA_036383895.1). GTDB lineage: Bacteria > Verrucomicrobiota > Verrucomicrobiia > Limisphaerales > SXQI01 > DASVNK01. The sequence goes on from DASVNK010000075.1 coordinate 86,922, forward strand.
GCGCCTTCCGTGGTTTCTCTGAAACGCAAAAACAAGAACACCACAGTTCGCGTCAGCGATCGTCTTCGATATGGGGCAACATTATCGTGGCGGCGTTGGACCGCGTTGCGCGAAGCGCACATCCCCTCAGGGGGAACACCTTCGTGGCGGAACTGGGAGTTCAAACGCACCTGCCAACTTGCAACCCGGAACCTTCAAGAATTATGAAAAAAACACACTCGAGTTTCTCAGAGGAAATTTTCCAGGCGGCCATCACTCCATTTGGTGTGGGCTCGTTTCTCGCTGCTTTTCGAAACTGCGCACCCGAGACTCAGCACTCAACACTCAGAACTGTTTCTCCCGCCCGTGTGTTTTCCAACGCGAGACACACGCCAAACACACGACGAAAACACACGGAAACACACGGCAAAACACGCGAAAACACACCAAACACACGCATTTTTCTTCTTGGGGGGATCTCGCAGCGTGGGTGCGGGTTTATGAATTGGGTAACGACGGTGGTTCTGGACGTCTATAACGCTGGCATCTCTCTAAAGTGGAGTGCATGTCAGGAGGCCGGAAGAAAACCCTTCATAAATAGCAAAGGATGGTTAGCCAGCTTTTCGCTCGAGCGGCAGACTGATCGCGAAGAAATGCTTATGCGCTCGGTTATTGACTACTTAATGCATCAGAGTAGAAGTGGGATAGAACAGCAGCGCAATAAGTTCTCGAACATGCGATTTGGTTTCACTCCTTGGCCTCGCTCCTCCGGTTCCCGCCTGGACGGGAGTGCTCTGCAAATCCTTAACCGCCGTGTCGGTCTCCACTATGAAAAACCAAGCCCAATTCACATCGCGCGGTGTATGCGAAGTTAGAAGAATAAAATGGTGGAAAGTCGGGGCGATCGCCATCGCTCTGTTACCTCTCGCCACCATTATTTCGTGTGTGAGCGTCCAGCGGACGCTATTCGTGCCACCTGAAATTCCGGGAGCAACGTTTGTCGGTTCCGAGACCTGCGCGGAATGCCACGGCGAGGTTAATAAACATTTTCCCACTGCCACCCACGCTCGTCTCATGGCTAAAGGGGAGCACGCCAAAAATGTGGGATGTGAGAGTTGCCACGGTCCCGGTAGCATCCACAACGAGTCGGGCGGGGCGCGCAATACCATCATCAATCCCAACCGGGATCCGGAAGTTTGTTTCTCGTGCCACCTGGAAATGAAAGGGCGCTTTCAATTGCCGCATCACCATCCGATCGGCGACGGGAAGATGAGTTGCAGTGATTGCCACAACCCGCACCGCGGGCAGGCGACTCATGGCGGACCGTTTACTTTCGCTTCGGAGTCCGACACCTGCACCAAGTGTCACATTGCTCAACGCGGGCCGTTTGTTTTCGAGCATGAAGCCATCCGGGAAGGCTGCACAACCTGCCATGACCCGCATGGAACAATTAACGACAAGCTCCTGACGCAAAGAAACCAGAACCTTTGCCTCAAATGCCACTTCCAGCAGCAAGTACAACCTGGAGTGATTTTGATCGGCGGCCGCGATCATAGCCAATTCCTCTCACGCGGAACTTGTTGGACGGCCGGGTGCCATGAGGCGGTGCATGGCTCACACATCAATTCATCACTCCGTTTCTAGAACCACAGTTGGAGAACAATTATGAATACACGTTCGACGCGGTGGGTAAAAGTAAGTGCCAGGCGCGCGTGCGCCGCGGCATGTATGTGCAGCGCTGCACTGATCGGTGCCCAGGAAACGGAGACGAGCCCCACCGAGGCGAACGCTCCGAAGCTCGAGACCAAAAAAGAAACGGATTACCGGAACTGGTTTGATGTTTCAGTGGGCGGGAACATTGTCAAAGGCGATAAAGCCAGTTTCATGCAGCGCCACCAAATCCCCAGGGATGTTTATGGTGGGGTCACTGATTTTCATTACGAACAGGATGTCGGCGCCAAAGGTCTCCTCGAAGTAGATGGGCGCGGCATCTTCGATAATAATGATTACTCTCTGATACTTGGGTATAAAAACCCGGATCTCGGCTATGCCCGCGCTGGCTACCGCGAGTTTCGCACCTGGTACGATGGGACCGGCGGTTACCTGCCCATAAACGACCTTGTTCTCGATCTTTATGATGACGAGCTGTTCGTGGATCGCAGTGAACTGTTTTTCGAGGGTGGATTAACCCTGCCGAACGCGCCGATCTTCCGGTTCGGCTACTCGCGGCAAACGCGTAACGGACGCAAAGATTCGACAACCTGGGGTGATACCGGGATTGGGTTGGGCGGACAGACGCGCGGAATTGCGCCCAGCTTCTATGATCTGGACGAAGAACGACATCTTTTTTCGCTGGATGGGGAACACACCATTGCGGAAACGCGTTTTGGAGTTGGCCTCCGCTATGAACATTCAGACCAGGATGATTCTCGCAACATGCGGCGCCGACCGGGTGAAGCCGCAGACCGTTACCTGACGCAGCGGGAGATAGTAGAAACGGACTTGTTTAGCGCGCGAGCGTTTCAGGAAACGTGGTTTACTGAAACGTTGCTGTTCACGAGCGGCTACTCGTTCACAACACTGGATACCGATATCGGCGGCAGCCGGATCTATGGCGCGGATTACGATGCGCTTTATGACCCGCTCTTTGCTCGGCGGCAACAACGGGATGAAGGATTCTTCGGCCTTACTGGAGGATCGAAGCTCGATCAACACGTGTTGAACCTGAACGTGATGTTCGTGCCGTTCGACAACCTGACGATTGTGCCTTCGATCCGCGCCGAGAAGCAGGAACAAAGGGGCATCGCAGACTTCGAGGAAACAAATGTTGGGGCACCACCTGCGTTGCCCGCGATCATCGAAGCGATTGAGAACACACGTGAGCGCAGCTTCGTCGATGTAAGTGAAGGCCTGGAAGCGCGCTACACCGGCATCACGAACTGGGTCCTGTATGCGCGCGGAGAATGGCTGCAAGGCGAAGGTGATTTGAGGGAACGGGAGATGGTGCTGGAGGATGGCGAGCCGCCGGTGGTCGGCATTGCCCGTGATACTGATTCAACGCGGTTCACGCAAAAATATGTAGCAGGCGCAAATTGGTACCCGCTCGCGAACTTAAATTTTGCGGGGCAATATTACCATAAGAGCCGCAAGAATGAGTACGATCACATCCGCGATGATGCCGCCAACGACAGCAATAATCGTTACCCGGCCTATATTCGCGACCAGGATTTCACGACCGATGATATAAACTTCCGGGTAAGCTACCGGCCCTTTCAGTCATTGTCACTAGTGACACGGTACGACTTCCAAATATCGACGATCGACAGTCGAATGGATCTGCTGGACGAGGTGGAAAGCGCGAAGATGCATTCACACATTTTCGGCGAGAGCATCACCTGGACACCCTTGCCACGCTTGTTGCTCCAGGCAGCGGCAAATTATGTCATCGACCGGGCTGAAACACCGTTCAGCACAGCTACTGGCGAAGGCGACCTGGTGCACAAATCAGTCCAGGACTATATCGATGGTTCCGCCACCGTTGGTTACGCCTTGACTGAAAAGACGGATCTCCTGGCGCAGTATTTTATCTATTTCGCGGATAACTTTGCGGATAACTCCGCGGTGAGTGTCCCGTATCTAGTGTCGGCGGAAGAGCACGGCATCACCGGCACGTTGATTCACAGGTTCAACGCGGCGATGCAATGGACCCTGAAATACGGTTGGTTTACGTTATCTGACGAAACGTATGGCGGCCGGAACGACTACGAAGCGCACATGGTCTTCTCAAGTTATCGGTTCCGATTCTAAAGAATTATTATGAGAACTAAAACGTTAGTGGCTACAGTATGCACCGCGGCACTGTTCGCGCTTTCCGGCAGCGCCGCAGATGCGAAAGCGAACTATGACAAGCATTGCGCCAAGTGCCATGGACCCGATGGAAAAGGGCAAACGCGCATGGGGAAACAAGCTGGAGCCAAGGACTACACCGATCCAAAGGTGCAGGCGGAGTTTGACGATGCGAAAGGTTTCAAATCAGTCAAGGAAGGGCAAAAAGTTAATGGGAAGGAAGCGATGAAGCCCTTTGGTGACAAGCTTACCGACGAGGAGATCAAAGCGCTTGTGGCTTTCATGAGGACCTTCAAGAAATAGGGACGCGGCGTGCCTGAACACGACAAGCCCAAGACCGCGCCTGGTCCTTTTCGAAATTGGCTGACTCTGGCGGGAACAATCATTGCAGCCGGAGGGTTGCTGGCGTTCCTGCTTTTGTTTGCGATCGACATCACCGCGCACGGCGGCAATCCATACATGGGCTTGCTGGCCTACGTGGTCGCGCCCGGGTTCATGCTGCTGGGCATTGCGATCGCGTTCCTTGGCGTATGGCTGCACCGGCGACAGCTTAGGAAAGCTGGGGAATCCAAGGCGTCGCGTATTACGATCGACCTCACGCGCTCACGAGATCGAAAGATCCTGGCTGGCGCCGCGTTTGGCGCGGCGATGTTCGCCATGATGACCGCGGTGGGGAGTTACGAGACTTACCGTTATACCGAGTCGAACCAATTCTGCGGACAGGCGTGCCACACGCCGATGAAGCCGGAGTATACCGCGTACCAGAAGTCACCGCATGCGCGGGTGGATTGTGTGGAATGTCACGTCGGCCACGGCGCTGGGGCGTATGTAAAAGCAAAACTTAACGGGGTGCATCAATTGGTGGGTGTGATCACCGGTGACTACCATCGGCCCATCAAGACTCCCATTCCAAATATGCGTCTTGCCCAGGAAACCTGCGAGCAATGCCATTGGCCGAACAAGAACTCCGGGCAACTGGACAAAACGTATCATCACTTTCTGGCCGATGAAACAAACACGGCGTTCGCTGTCCGACTGTCACTGAATGTGGGCGGCGGCAGCCCGAACCCGGGCGGCATTCACTGGCACATGAACCAGGCGAATAAGGTGGAATACATCGCCGCAGATGAGCAGCGGCAGACCATTCCGTGGGTCCGTGTAACCGATGCGAGCGGGCGCAAGACTGAGTATCGAGTTCCTGATTTTACGGACGCACCGGAGAAGCACGAGGTGCGGACGATGGATTGCATGGATTGCCACAATCGGCCGGCGCACCAGTTTTCCGCGCCGAACGATTCTGTCGATAACGCTATTTTAGCAGGACAGATCGACCGCACCGTGCCGTGGATTAAGTCGAACGTAGTGGCGGTCTTAACTGCAGAGTACAAGACCGAGAATGAAGGACTGCAAGGGATCGCTTCTCGATTGAAGGAGTTGTATCCCGGCGAAGCGCGAGTGGAGCCGGCGATTGCCACCGCCCAGGCAATCTTTAAGCAAAATTTCTTTCCCGAAATGAAGGCCGATTGGCGGGCTTATCCGGATAACATTGGTCACAAGGAATGGCCTGGTTGCTTCCGTTGTCATGACGGGCAGCACAAGAGCACGGACGGACGAATGATTGCGGCGAGCAACTGTAATTCATGTCATACCATTCTTGCGCAGGGGAGCACCGAGGCGGATATGCAAAAGCTCGAGGCGAAAGGGCACGCGTTCTTCCATATCGATGCGGTGAATGAAGATTTTTCGTGCAACAACTGTCACACGGGCGGATTTCCGAGGGAATGAGTTGGAATTGTAGCTACGGAGATCTTAAAAATAGGCGAATCTCGAAAAGGAAATGCGGCTCAGATTTGTTCATCTGAGCCGTTTCTGTACCTCCTTAGTTACCATTTTCGGCTTAGCAGAATTGCACTAACCAACCCCAGCGCTATTGCAGCGGCGATCGTCTCGTATGGATGCTTCCGAACGATCCGGTCGGCCGCCTTCGCAGCTTCGGCACTTCGTTTCTGCAGCTGCACACAGGTGTCGCCCGCGGACCGAACTGCTGCGGTCAACCGCTTGCGCGCCTCACATGCCTTTTCGCCGGCTGCTTCAGTGGTGTTCTGGAGCAGTTCTTCGGAATGGCGAACGATTCGTTTCAGGTCGCCCGCCAGGGCGTCGGTGCTGCGTTCTACTGCATTCATGTTAACCTCCAATCGCTAAGTTTTCTGCGGTCAGGCGAATGGGCCTGTTTTTAGGGCGAAGTAAAACTTCCGTGGCTCTTCGGCGTGGTGTGGGCCGTACATCCTCGCCGAAACCCATCCTGAGAAGAATCTGCGGTTGCCCGCCTCGGCCGGTGAGTCGCGCAAGTTCGCTGCGCGTTTCTACGACTTCTACGGCCTGGTTGAGGAACGATGCTGAAACATCTTCCACTCGGGCGCGCAGCAGGATGGTTGAAAGCGCCTGGCCGGCGTTCAACCAGTCCTCACGTGTATCACCGTCCGTACCGAGCAACGCGAGGACTGGCGAGTTGAGCGCCACTTCCCGATCCTTTGCCGCGCGACTGTTCCCCAGGTCGAAGGTGCGAACCATGAAGGCCTCAGCCTCGGAACTGAGGCCGCCCAGACCCTGCGCGTAACCCGGAATACCATCCCTGCGCGCGCAACCGTTGGGGGTGACCCAAGCGGCCAGCTCGCGGCGGAACTGTTTGTCGTGCCATTGCGCGCGATCTGCCTGGCTGATCAAGTCAGCCACGTCGTAGCGGGCGCTTTCGTCTTCAAAGACATGCAACCAGCAATTCTGCCGTTCAACATACTGTGAAAGGACGTCGAGAAGCGCTTGCGGCACAGGCTCCGCTTTGAACGCAAAACGATAGGTGCGACGCTTCGGGATCGCGGAGAATAGCAGGATGTCTTCTGCGTGAGCTTCAGACCTAGCCCCTATGCTGAAGCGGGCGAGCAGGTCGGGATACTCGATTTCAGGAAACGTTTCGATATTCGAAGAAAAGCCGAAATAGCGCGTGGCAGTCTGCAAGTGGTTAAGGGCCGCGCCGCAGCTAATGATCAACTCGCGATTCATCGGATCGACAATCGGCAGCGCTCGGTTGAGATCTGCGATGAGGTCCAACTCGTGGCCCTGGATGCGGAAGAGCCAGGGTTGCGTGTTGTGGCTGGAAGGAGCGAACACGGCGTAACGAAGAAGGAATTGGAGTTGTTCATCAGCGCCGGCATCAATTGGGAACTCCTCGGCCAGAGCCAAACCAGGCGCTGTATTCGTTCTCATACCTTAATTAGACCAGCGCGGCGTCGAGAGAGATTCTCCTAACTTGTTCAAGGCTGGCTAGATTTTGTGCGGGAAGCAGCGAGGGGTTAGACCCCGTAAGCGCGTTGCAACCATGCACCGGCCAGATACGCAAGCGCTGCTGCCGCTCCGCCAATAAGCAATGTCTCTAAGCTTGATCGCGTCCTGGATTGGCCGAGGACAACTCCTTTCACAAAACCGACCACAGTGAAGGCGACTGCGGTGAAAGCAGCGCTGAACGTGAACATTTGCGAAGCGTTGAGGGAGGAAAAGAAAAAGGGAACCAGCGGAATGGCGCCAACAAACACAAATGCTAGAAAAGTTGTCAGGCCGGCGATAAAAGGCCTCCGGCCGTGGAGATGAAGGCCGTGCTCTTCGGTGAGCATCGTTTCGATCCAGCGAACGCGGTCCGTCGTGATGACTTCAACAATTTTTTCTAAGACATCGCCTTGATAGCCTTTGCGCGCGAAGATTTGCCGAATTTCCTCGCGTTCTCCCTCGGGCACTTCGTCGATGTGGTGGTGCTCCGCCAGCCGAGTCTTCTCTACTGCATCGGATTGGCTTTTCACGCCGAGATAATTACTTGCGCCCATGCTAAAGCCGTCGGCAATCAAGTTGGCCAGGCCTAAAATAATCGCGACATTTGGGGGCAAACCTCCACCCACAGATCCTGCGACGACTGCGAAGGTGGTGACACAACCGTCAATGCTGCCCAAAACACTATCCGCCAGATAATCGGCAGAACGCTTCGCGGAGAGGCGGGCAGCGATCGCCTCCGGCTGGTGTTCGGCCTCCAACGGCGAGACAGCGCGATCTGGTTTCATCTATCACGAGCATGTTCGAATGTTTCAAATGACGCAATGAACTTGGGCCTTTTAGCAAGGGTGGGTGCGGTCTTTCCAAATTTCAGCCAGAGCTAAGATCATCGCCAGGAAAGTGGGAGCCCGCACCGAGAAAGATTGATGAGCTGAGCAGAATTTGGCGTAACTGGGACAATATTGGTTTAGATTGGAGCGCGACGATTGCTCATCTTATAGCCGTTACGTTTTGCTATGAACATGAATCGCATTCTTTCTCCCACTGAAGCTCTTCTAGGATTGCGCAGCGGAATGCGTGTCTTCATCGGATCCGGATGTGCTGCTCCTCAAAGCCTGATTGAGGCAATGATCGCACGTGGTGGCGATTTGTTCGATGTAGAGATTGTGCATCTTCTTACGTTTGGCTCCGCGCCCTATGCAGCGAAGGAATGGCTGGAAAACTTTCGCCACAACGCATTCTTCATCGGTCAGAACGTGCGTTCGGCGGTAAACGACGGGTGCTCTGATTATACTCCGATTCACCTGAGTGACGTGCCGCTTCTGATCCGCCGGCGCCGCATGCATCTGGACATTGCCCTCGTCCAGGTGACTCCGCCCGATGCACACGGTTACTGCAGCCTCGGCGTTTCGGTGGATATCGTTAAAGCGGCGGTTGAGAACGCCGATCACGTCATTGCCGAAATAAATCCGAACATGCCGCGGACCCTCGGCGATAGCTTCGTGCATAAGTCGCGGATTTCGACATTTGTGCAGAGCGATTTACCAATTCTTGAATTTCCGCCCGTTGGCAGTTCGCCCGAAGCCAAGCTGATCGGAGAGTTTATTGCCGGTCTGGTGGAGGATGGTTCCACTCTTCAGACCGGCATCGGGGAAATTCCAAGTGCGGTCCTCGCAGCGCTGCAAGACAAACATGACCTGGGGATTCACACCGAAATGTTTACGGAGGCACTCATACCATTGATTGAAAGGGGAGTCGTTAGCGGGACGAAGAAGACGCTCCTTCCTGGGAAGATTGTCACCTCGTTTTGTTTCGGGACCAGGAAGCTCTATGATTATATTCACGACAATCCGGCGTTCGAATTCAGGCCTACGGAGTTCACGAACGATCCATTCCAGATTGCGCGAAATGAAAAGATGGTCGCGGTGAGTTCCGCTCTTCAAGTTGATCTCACCGGTCAGGTTTGCGCGGATTCGATCGGCAGCCGGTTCTATAGTGGTTTTGGTGGCCAACTGGACTTCATGCGCGGAGCCGCGCGCAGCAACGGAGGGAAGCCGATCATCGCGCTGCTCTCTACCGCAAAAGGGGGATCCATCTCCAGAATAGTGCCGTACCTGGACGAAGGGGCCGGAGTCGTGACAACACGGGCGGATGTTCATTACGTCGTGACTGAGTACGGAGTCGCTTACTTGCACGGTAAAACGGTGCGGGAGCGTGCGCTTGCCCTCATCAACATCGCCCACCCCAAGTTCCGCGACGAGTTACTCCGGTCAGCGCGCGAACGCAAATTGGTCCATCCGCAACAGATCGCGTGCGCAGCCGGGGCCTATCCGCGGAAATACGAAAAGACCTACACCTTTCCAGATGGACTGAAACTTTTCATCCGGCCAGTCCAACCTTCCGACGAAGGTTTGTTGAAGGAGTTGTTCTACTCCCATAGTCCGGAAACTGTCTTTCACCGGTATTTTACCCCGCTGAAGCATCTAAGCCAGGAGCAGGTACAGAAATTTGTAACGTTGGATTACGAAAACGACATGGCGCTCGTCGCGCTGACCTCCATCGAAGGGTGCGAGAAAATGATAGCGGTCGGAAGATATTTCAGAGATCGAGCAACCAACGAGGCGGAGGTCGCCCTAACGCTGCACGACGATTATCAAAAAAGGGGGATTGGTACCTTCTTGATGCGATATTTGGCGAAGGTCGCCGCCGACCATGGCATCTCTATTTTACGCGCCGATGTCTTGCCAGACAACGCCGGAATGATGCGGGTTTTTCAAAAGGTGTGGCGAAAGGTGGAGGTGGATTCTTGCGAGGGGGTTTTAAAAGTGAAGCTCACGGTTCCGAAGCCGAGCGGACAAACGAACGATGAGACAGATGGCTCGTCTTCGGCACGACCTGTTAAGAACGCGAGAGCGGCTGGCAAAGGCATTGCTCCTGCTGTTCCAAAGAGATGAGTCGGAAAAAAGGTTTAGCTCCAAAGATGTTCAGCCGCTTGATCTCGGCTCAGTCGTTTGGTCAGGCAATCATGCCATTCTTCCATTTCAGAAAAACCAAGTACTGGGCAGGGCCGGGAGTTTTTTTCACCGGAAACACAGTGGCGCTCACCGGATTGCCCCTTACTTTCAATTTGCAATCCGCCTCAAACGACCCCGCTTGCATTTCCAACGGGTTTCGACGAAACTTCGCGGCGCTGCGATTGCGCAGCTTTTCTCCGCCGGGCGGAAGGGTGGCTGAGTGGTTTAAGGCACCTGACTCGAAATCAGGCGTACGGGAAACCGTATCGTGAGTTCGAATCTCACCCCTTCCGCCAACACTGAGTGCCCTCCGCGCAGGTTTTAATTACATCCTCCATTCCAATGATTTACAAATCTGTTCATCTAGCTTTAACGTTATCTCCTCAAGGTTTCGGCAGCATCTTCTCAAGTGTTCTTGCCAAGTCCACTTTGTGTAATTACTCTGGAGTCTGATGGATGAACTGATGCAATACGTGCCAGTCCTCATGCTGGCAGCAGTAGCAATCCTGTTTTCAGCAGGGTCGCTCGTCAGTTCCGCTTTGGCCGGGAAACGTGGCAAACGATATGCCATCAAAGACACAGCTTACGAGTGCGGCATGCTCCCGATTGGCGAAGGAAACAATCGCCTCTCGGTCAAGTTCTACCTCGTCGCTATGTTGTTCATCCTGTTCGATATCGAGGTAGTTTTCCTTTATCCATGGGCCGTCGTTTACCGGGAAATGCTAACGACAAACGCCAACCTGATTTTCGGAGCGATGGTCTCGTTCCTGGGAATTCTGTTTGTTGGCTATATTTATGCACTCAAGAAGGGTGCATTCGACTGGAAGCAGTAACAGGTGCTGGGGCCAATTCTCCAGCGGTTTGCGATAAGTTGACTAGGAGAATATGATCAAATTCGGCACGTCCGGATGGCGCGGGTTGATAGCGCGCGATTTTACGTTCGATAAAGTCCGATTGGTCTCCCAGGCCATCGCCGATTATCTCCTATCCGAACTACAAAACCCCACTTCTGCAATCCATGGCCGCGAACCCGTCGTCATCATCGGTCACGACACCCGCTTCCTCGGCCGCCAATTCGCCCTCGCCGTCGCTGAAGTCCTCGAACGGAACAACTTAAAACCCCTCCTCTGCGAGCGCGACACACCCACGCCGGTCATCTCCCACAACATTCGCGTCCGCAAAGCCATCGGCGGCATAAACATGACCGCCAGCCACAACCCCGCTGAATACCAAGGTCTTAAATTCTCAATTTCCAACGGCGCCGCCGCTCCCCCCGAAGTCACGCGGCAGATCGAATCGATCATCATGAAGCGCCAGGCCGAACACTGGACCATCAAGCCCGCAGTGATCGGCACCTATTCCTGCGAAACTTTCGATCCCCGCCCCGCTTACGTTAAACAAATCAAGAAGCTCATCGATTTCAAAGCCCTCAAGCGCGCGAAACTCAAGGTCGCTGTCGAGCTCATGTACGGCACCGGCCGCGGTTATCTGGACACGCTTCTCGAAGAGGCCGGAGCGAAACTCACAGTTTTCAACGCCGAACCAAACCCACTCTTCGGCGGACATCACCCCGAACCGAATGCCGAAGGCATGTCCCAGGTTCGCGCTACCGTTCTGAGCGGAAAAGCAACCCTCGGCCTGGGCCTCGACGGCGATGCAGACCGCTTCGGGATCGTCGACAAAAACGGCACCTGGCTCACCCCAAACCAAATTCTCGCCCTCGCTCTCTATCACCTCAAGAAAAACCGCGGTTGGAGTGGCGCCGTCGTTCGCACCGTGCCCACTAGCCATCAAGTCGACGCTGTCGCGCGCCTCCTGAACGTTCCGGTTCACGAAACACCCGTTGGCTTCAAATACATCGGCGCGCTTATGGAGAGCGAGCCGATCATCGTCGGCGGCGAAGAATCCGGCGGTCTCAGCGTCAAAGGCCATATTCCCGAAAAAGACGGCATCCTCGCCTGCCTCCTTATGGCCGAGCTTGTCGCGGTCGAACGCAAGCCACTCCTGAAAATCCTCGAGACACTCGAAAAGAAAACCGGCGAATTCCACACCAACCGCATCAACGTCTCCATCCCGCCGCAGAAAAAAGAAGCTCTCCTCCGCAAACTCGGTGCCGGCCTCGACAAAATCGGTACCTTCACCGTCCAAAAATTTGTTAACACCGACGGCTACAAATTCCTCCTCCCCAGCGACGAATGGGTCGCCTTCCGCGCCAGCGGCACCGAGCCCGTCATCCGTGCCTACATCGAAGCCAAAACCCCCCAGCAACTCAAAAAACTAGAATCCGCCTGCCGCAAGATTCTGGCTGATGTCTGAGGCTATTGAGTCCCCTTTCGTGCGTTGAACGAGCGTGCTGTAAACAGGGTTTACAGAAAAACTCACGAATAGCTCGTGTCGGCATCGGATAAGCCTTTCTTGGAGAGAGTATCTCGCTGTCGCTTAGCGCGTTAATTCAACCGGCGCAGCTGGTCTCCTTCATCGGCTCAGCTTCTGCTGAATCAGTCGTTCACAATCGCTCGGCAACGCGGGCGCTTTGAATTGAACCACTCCATGCAAAATCTTAGGGCTGAATTGTCGTCCTGCACCACAGGTCGTCGTGACCTGTTAAGCTGCTCCCTGCTATGCTGCCTGTTCATGGGCTTCGCGCTGCTGACTATCGTTAGCACGCGCTCAGCAACGCTTCCCCCAGGCTTCGCGGAAACCGTCGTTTCCGGGCCCTCCGGCGGAAATTGGAACCTGCCGGTGGGTATAACGTTCGATTCGACCGGTAGATCATTTGTCTGGGAGCGCGAGGGGCGGATCTGGTTTCAGGATTACGGAACCACAACATGGACGTTGTTGCTCGACATCAACGATGAAGTCGGCGCCTGGGGCGATTACGGCTTGGTCGGTTTTGCTCTCGACCCGAACTTCCGCGCGAACGGCCACATTTACCTCATGTATGTGGTGGATCGGCATCACCTCCTTTACGCTGGGACAGCAAGTTATAATTCTAACACCGATACTTACTTCTCTGCAACGATCGGTCGAATCACTCGCTACACCGCGCGTTCTTCTGACGGTTTCCGAAGCATCGATCCGTCCTCTCGTCTGGTTCTTCTCGGCGAAACGAGGGAAACCGGTATTCCGATACTGCACGATTCGCACGGAGTAGGAACGTTGCTGTTCGGAACTGATGGAACTCTACTTGCAACGACGGGAGACGGCGCGAGCTATAACAGCGTCGACGTCGGCAATGCACCCGAAACGTGGGCTGCCCAAGCAATCACTGACGGAATCATCAAACCGAAGGAAGACGTGGGCTCCTATCGCTCACAACTTATTGATTCACTAGACGGCAAGATTCTTCGGCTTAACCCGGCCACTGGCAGCGGGGTTCCCAGCAATCCATACTATGATCCCGCGAACCCACGCTCGCCCAAATCGCGCGTCTATGCGCTTGGGCTGCGGAATCCTTACCGCACCACCCTTCGTCCGGGAACGGGCAGCCATTTCGAGAGCGACGCCAATCCGGGCGTGTTGTACATTGGCGATGTCGGCTGGACCGTCTGGGAAGACATGAACGTCTCGAGCAAGCCCGGCGAAAACTTTGGCTGGCCTGTTTTCGAAGGCATCGAAACTCACACGGACTATTTCAACCGCTCTCCGTTAAATCAGGACGCGCCGAACCCCCTCTTTCCAGCGACTGGTTGTTCCCAATATTTTCGTTTCCGTGATCTTATCGTGCAAAACACGACTGCTCCGGGCAGCCAACCACCGTTCGTAAATCCATGCAACACGAGCCAACGCATTCCCGCCAGCATCCCCCAATTCCTGCATGTTCCGCCCGTGATCGATTGGAGGCACGGCACAACTTCAGCGCGCACTTGGATATTCAATGCGAGCGGTCTCGCGACGCCGATCAACATCGGAGCAGCGGGTTCGCCCGTTTCGGGCAGCATGTTCGCCGGAAATTGTTCCATTGGCGGAGTCTGGTACACCGGCACCGACTTCCCATCGCAGTATCGTGATAAGTACTTCGCGGCCGACTATGGCACGGGCTGGATAAAAGCTTTCACGTTCGATGCGTCGAATAAGCCTACTGCGGTTGCAAACTTCGCTACGGGCGCAAATGGAATCGTCGGCCTGGCTTCACATCCGATCGATGGCGGGCTGTATTATATCCATGAATCTGGCGCCATTCGTCGGATTCGTTATAGCCCAGGCAATTTGCCGCCTTCTGCCGTGCTTAATTCGAATGTTGAATACGGTCCAGGACCTCTCACAGTGCAGTTCTCCAGCACCGGTTCGGCGGATCCAGAAAGTGGCAGCCTCACTTACGTTTGGAACTTCGGCGACGGAACTCCAAACAGCAACGCTGCGAATCCGAGCCATACCTTCAATGCGCCCGCAGGGGTTCCGACAGCTTACGTTGTGACGCTCACAGTCTCTGATCCCGGTGGATTGAGCGCGACGGCGCAGATGATCATTTCGGTTAACAACACTCCTCCTAACGTCACAATCAACACGCCCGTGGACGCGAGCCTGTTCTCGGTAACTGAGGCTTCAAACATTTCTCTTACGGCAACGATCACCGATGCCGAACACTCCGCAGGGCAACTGACTTACTCTTGGGTAAAATACTTGCACCACAACGATCACGCTCACAGAGATCCGCCAATCACCACGGCGACCGCCAATACAACGATCAGCCCGATTGGTTGTGACGGGGTAAACATTTATTACTATCGCATCGAACTGACGGTCACCGACACTGCCGGCCTTTCGACCACGCGCAGCGTTGAGCTTTTTCCGAACTGCCCAACGGCTGATACTCCTCCGACGATCTCGTCTATTTCCGATCAGGCAACTACCGCAGGTGTACCGACGGGTGCGATCGCTTTTCAAATTGCAGATGCCGACGCTGCTGCCGCAAACCTGAGTTTGACTGCAACATCGTCGAACTCAACACTCGTCGAACCGAGTGGTATCGAGCTCGGAGGTGAAGGCGAAAACCGGACGATTCGCGTAACTCCACGCGCCGGCCAGACCGGCACCACGCTGATCACAATTACGGTGAACGATGGACCGCACGACGTTTCCGAAACTTTCCTGCTCACCGCTCTTCCCGGCGACACGACAGCCCCTACAGTTGCGATCAGCAGTCCGGCAACCGGCGCTTCGGTGACGGGCACGGTAAATATCAGCGCCACCGCGTCTGATAATGTGCAGGTGTTGGGAGTGAGGTTTTTAGTCGATGGTGCTCAAGTGGGCGCGGAGGATGCAGGCGCGCCGTATAGCGTCTCCTGGAATAGCTCGCTCGTGGCGAACGGGAACCATACGTTGACCGCGGTTGCTCGCGACTCAAGTGGAAACCAAACGACGTCAAGTGGAGTCGTTGTCTCGGTCAGCAATGCCGCACCAAATCCACTCGTCGCGGCATACGGTTTCAGTGAAACAACAGGAACAACAACCGCGGACGACTCGGGAAACAACAATACTGGAACACTTGCCGGCGCCACTCGCACGACATCCGGCCACACCGGTTCCGCACTCGCGTTCAGTGGTGCGAATCAGCGTGTCGATGTTCCCGACTCCAACTCGCTCGACATTACTTCTGCGATTACAATGGAAGCCTGGGTTTACCCTACGGCACTCACTGGATGGCGCACCGTTCTGTTAAAAGAAGTCTCGGGCGAACTCGCCTACTGCCTTTACGCCCATGACAATGCCCCCGTTCCAGCCGCATACATCCGCATCGGCGGCACCAGCGTTCGCGTGGCAGGCTCCACAGCGTTGCCGCTGAATACGTGGACACACCTCGCTGCGACATACGATGGCGCGGCAGTCCGACTTTACGTCAACGGACAGCAGGTTGGATCGGTGAGCGTCACTGGATCTATTCAAACCTCAACACTTCCATTACGCATCGGCGGCAATTTGGTTTGGGGCGAATACTTTGCGGGCCGCATCGACGATGTTCGAATTTACAACCGTGCTCTCACCTCGTCCGAAGTGCAGGCAAACATGAACATTCCGGTGGGTGGAACTCCGCCGCCTGCTGATACAACTGCACCGACCGCCCCAGGCTTGCTCGCGGCCACTGGTTCTTACCAGCAGGTGAACTTGACCTGGCTTGCTTCGACTGATGCGGTGGGTGTGACTCGTTATAATGTGCATCGCTCCACGGCACCGGGTTTCACCCCGTCCGCGGGAGATCGAATCGGCCAGGCAACCACGACCAGCTTCTCCGACGCGAATCTTGCGCCGGGAACCTACTTCTACAAAGTCACTGCCGAAGACGGCGCAGGAAACATCAGCGCGCCTTCGAACGAAGCCACTGGAGCTGCCCTCGCCGATACTGAACCGCCGGCCGCACCGAACCTGAACGCTACCGGCGGATTCGGTCAGACCAGCCTCAATTGGAACACGCCCACCGATAACGTCGGAGTTCTTCGATATAATTTGCATCGCTCAGCGACCCCAAGCTTCACGCCAGCACTGGCCAACCGCATCGCCCAACCGACCGCGAGTAACTACTCTGATACCGGACTCGCTGCGGGAAATTATTATTATCGCGTCACTGCGGAAGATTCGGCTGGGAATATCAGCGCATCTTCAAATGAAGCGACTGCATCTGTCGCCGGTGACGTTTCCGCACCGACCGTAAGCATCACGTACCCTGCGGAATCCACCACGGTCAGCGGCACCATTAATCTGACCGCGAATGCAGCAGATGATGTGGCTGTTGTTGGCGTGCAGTTCCGCGTCAACGGAAGCAACTTCGGCGCGGAAGACTTGGCCGCTCCGTACAGCATCTCATGGAATTCGGGCAGCGTTGCCAATGGCACGCACGCTATCAGCGCAGTCGCGCGCGATGCGAGCGGGAAACAAACTACCTCCGCTCTCGTTAGCGTGACCGTGGAGAACATCGCACCGCCTACAGATTCAACGCTTGTTGCCGCTTACGGGTTCAGCGAAACTGTAGGCACAACGACACCCGACGAATCTGGAAACAACAACACTGGCACGCTCGTCGGCGCGACCCGCTCCACATCCGGCCATAACGGTTCCGCGCTCGCGTTCAGCGGGGCGAATCAACGCGTGGATGTCGCAGACTCCAACTCACTCGATGCGTCTGCAGCGATCACAATGGAGGGCTGGGTATTTCCGACCGCGTTGAGCGGCTGGCGCACCGTTCTGATGAAAGAAGTTTCCGGCGAACTAGCCTATTGCCTCTATGCGCATGATAGCGTGCCTACTCCGGCCGCTTACATCCGCATCGGCGGAACAAGCGTTCGCGTGGCCGGCTCAGCGGCCCTTCCGCTGAACGCCTGGTCCCATCTCGCCGCAACCTACGATGGCGCTGTTTTCAGGCTGTATGTCAACGGACAGCAGGTAGGGTCGGTGAATGTAACCGGGGCAATTCAAACCTCCACCCTTCCATTGCGGCTCGGCGGCAACCTGGTCTGGGGCGAGTATTTCGCGGGCCGGATTGATGATGTCCGTCTCTATAATCGCGCGCTCAGCGCTGCCGAAGTCCAGGCGAACATGAGCATTCCCGTTGGCGGCACTCCTCCGCCCGCAGATACAACCGCGCCGACGGCTCCGACGTCTCTCGCTGGCTCGGGTTCTTTCCGCCAGGTGAATCTAACTTGGCTAGCTTCGACCGACGCTGTCGGCGTAAATCGCTACAACGTTCATCGCTCGACTACGGCCGGCTTCACGCCGTCTGCGGCAAACCGCATCGCGCAGCCCACCACCATAAGTTACGCGGACGCCAATCTCGCTCCGGGCTCTTACTTCTACAAAGTCACTGCTGAAGACGCGGCCGGAAACGTGAGTTCGCCATCGAACGAAGCCACCGGCACCGCGCTTGCCGACACGCAAGCTCCGACCGCACCAACGCTCACCGGGACCGGTTCTTTCGGACAGGCTGCGCTTTCCTGGAACGGCGCGACCGACGCTGTCGGCGTTGTTCGTTACAATGTGCATCGCTCTACTCTAACGGGGTTCACTGCGTCGCTTGCTAACCGTGTCGCTCAACCGACTGGGAACAGCTACGTGGATACAGGATTAGCCGCAGGCACATATTTTTATGTTGTCACCGCGGAGGATGCCGCAGGAAATCTCAGTGTGCCGTCAAACGAGACGAGCGCTTCAGTGGCGGGCGACGTATCTGCGCCTGTCGTCAGCATCACTAGCCCGGCGCAAGCCGCAACGGTCAGCGGCAATGTGACGATTTCGGCCAATGCGACGGATGATGTCGGAGTGTTGGGCGTGCAATTCCGGGTAGATGGTGCGAACGTGGGAGCCGAAGACACAACTGTTCCCTACAGCATCTCGTGGAACTCCGCCGCGCTTCCAAATGGCAATCACAACATCACCGCGATCGCTCGTGACGCGAGTGGGAAGCAAACCACTTCCTCGCCAGTGACAGTGAACGTGAACAACACCACGCCGCCTCCGGTCACGGGCCTGGTGGCCGCCTACGGCTTTAAAGAGGGCGCGGGGACCACAACCGCGGATTCTTCGGGTAACAACAATAACGGAACGCTGAGCGCAGCGGCTTGGACTCCTTCAGGACAGGCCGGAAATGCACTCGCATTCAGCGCTTCAAATCAGCGCGTAAACATCAACGATGCTGCATCGCTGGATCTGACCTCCGGCCTCACTGTGGAAGCATGGGTCTACCCCACCGCGCTCACCGGCTGGCGGACCGTCGTCATGAAAGAACATTCCGCGGGTTTATCATACGTTCTCTACGCCCACGACAACAACCCGGTGCCCGCCGGTTACCTGCGCATCGGTTCAACGGACAGACGCGTCGCTGGAACGGCGGCGTTGCCGCTGAACACATGGAGCCATTTGGCGATGACCTACAATGGATCGGTCCTCCGCCTTTTCGTGAATGGTGTTCAGGTTGGCTCGCTGAATGTTACCGGGAGCATCTCTACTTCAACGCTTCCATTGCGCATCGGCGGCAATCAACCATGGGGCGAATACTTCTCCGGCCGGATCGACGAAGTGCGCGTCTACAACCGCGCGCTTACAGCTGCGGAGATTGGAACGGATATGATTACACCGGTTCCGTAAGCTTTGCCATCACAGAGCCGGAGGAGATTTGCGGTCTCCTTCCGCCTTTAGAAGGTAACGCGCTTACAAGGAAATCTATTCCAAGCCGGACGCCTTCCGCGCGCGTTGGAGAACTTTATCGGCGACTTGTTTGGCTCGGGATGCGCCGTCCCGGAGAATCGATTCGACGTAGTCTAGATTCGCGGCGAGTTCGGCGCGTTTTTGACGGGCTGCCGCGAAGTAATTCCAATAGTGCTCGAAGAGGGCTTTCTTGAGGTCGCCGTAACCGTACCCGCCGGCGCGGAGGCGGTTCTCGATGTCGGTGGCCGCGTCCGCGGGGGCTACGAGTTTTAGCAGCTGGACGGCGATGTTTTTGTCGGCGTCGGGTTTCGGTTCGCTAATCGGACGCGAATCCATGACAAGCGCCATGATCTTTTTGCGCATCGCCTTTTCGTCACCGAAAATTTCGATGGTGTTGCCGTAACTCTTGCTCATTTTCTGGCCATCAATTCCAGGGACGACGGCGACTTCATCGCGGATCTGTGGTTTGGGAATGACGAACGTTTCCCCGTACTGCTGGTTGAATTTGATGGCGACGTCGCGTGTGACTTCGACGTGTTGCTTCTGGTCGCGACCAACGGGAACAATGTTGGAATCGTAGATCAGAATGTCCGCAGCCATCAGCACCGGATAAGCGAATAAACCATGGTTCGGGCTGATCCCATGCGCGATCTTGTCTTTGTAACTGTGGCAGCGCTCGAGGAGGCCCATCGGGGTTAGAGTGGTGAGAATCCAAGCGAGTTCAGTAACTTCGGGAACATCGGATTGCCGAAAGAAAACGCTTTTCTTCGGATCAAGTCCGCACGCAAGAAAATCAAGCGCTACATCGAGCGTGTTCTTGCGGCGAACTTCAGGATCGAAGAGCGAAGTCATAGAATGGTAGTTCGCGATAAAGTAGTACGCTTCGCCTTTATCCTGGAGTTCAATCGCGGGGCGCATCATCCCGAAATAGTTTCCGAGATGAAGCGCACCGGAGGGTTGTATTCCCGATAAGATTCGCATTGCGGCGGAGAAGTTAATGATCTGCGCCGGTGCGGGCAAATGATTACGGCGAAGAGGAAGCGGACGAAGGCGCAGGCTTGTCCAGTTTGCCGCGGAGTTGCAGATAGCGGGCGGCGAACCAGCAGATAATCGCCCAAAGCGTGCCAACCGACCACCCGGCGAGGACGTCCGTGGGATAATGAACTCCCAGGTAGACGCGGCTCACGCCCACCAAAGCGACCAGCAGAACGGCGGCAGCGACAATGTAAATCTTCTGCCTGCGTTTAGCGACCAGCCGAGATGCAAGCGCGCCGATACTGAGATAGACGACGGTAGACAGCAGTGCATGGCCGCTGGGAAAGCTGTTGCTATCCACGTAGTGAAGCTGGGTGACGTATTCTGGCCGGGGCCTGTCGAAATAGTTTTTGAGAGTCCAGTTCAGCAGCAGGCCCCCTCCCAGCGCGGAGATCAGGAGCAGGCAGGCATTGAAGCGGCGAGTGAAGAGGAGAAAGCCGGCGGCGAGCAACGAAAACAGAAGCAAGACGGTCGTGCTCCCAAGTGCGGTGATGTCCCGCACGGCTTCTTCGATTCGTCGTGGACCGAGCGGGTCGGAGAGATCGTTCGGATCGCGGAAGGCACGTAGAGCAGCTTTGTCGAAGGCCGCAGTTTCCCCGTCGCCCACTTCGTCGGCGACTTCAATGAAAAGCCAGGCGCTGCTGACGCACGCAAAGACGAGAAGAAGGACGACGACGTCCTGGTTGCGGGTCCAAGCCCAACCTGCCGTGAAAAAATATTTAAGTTTCGTGAGCACCCGCTACGCCGTTTTCTAACACTCCACGTTATTTTGCACAGGGTTAACATGGAGGCAAAATGCTGATTGCTCAACGGGTCAGTAGTGCCTAAAGAGATTCGCGCGATGCCAGACGAAATGCTCCTGATGCTGATACTCGGCATTTTTGTGATCGCGTTTCTTTACTCTTCGGTTGGGCATGCGGGTGCTTCAGGATATATCGCGGTGATGTCGCTGATCGGCCTTGCGCCTGCAGTCATCAAGCCGACTGCGTTGGTCTTGAACATTCTGGTTGCCAGCATTGCTACGTGGCAGTTCTGGCGGGCTGGACACTTTTCCTGGAGTTTGTTTTGGCCGTTCGCGATTCTGGCGGTCCCGTTCGCGTTTGTTGGGGGATACATCAATCTACCGACCCGTTATTTCAAAGTGTTGGTGGGAGTAATCCTGCTTTTCTCCGCAATGCGTTTCTTACTGAGGTCATCGGAGGACACGGTCAGGAAGCAACCTTCGCGCGCCACGGCAATTGCGACCGGCGCGGGCTTTGGGTTGCTCTCGGGTTTGACCGGCACTGGTGGGGGTATTTTTCTGACTCCGCTCCTCCTGTTCATGCGGTGGGCGACAGCCAAACGAGCCGCAGCCGTCTCAGCCCTGTTCATCCTTGCGAACTCGATTGCCGGGTTGCTGGGTAACCTTAGTAGCACAAGAAGTTTTCCGACCTTTGCTTTTCCACTTGCGCTCGCAGCGATCGTTGGCGGGATCTTCGGGTCTTACCTTGGCAGCCAACGGCTGCCGAATGTCGCAATTAAACGACTCCTCGCTGTCGTGCTGCTGATCGCCGGCTCAAAACTAATCGCCACTCACTAATGATTCTTTTAAGCCCCAGCCTTTGCGTTAGAGATACTTAGGTATTTATAGGGGAGCGCCTGATAACAATTTCCTAGGTTTGCGGGTGAGCGGCACCAGCGTGCGAAAAAATGGACGTGGCCGAACGCCTCTAGCGGCTTGTCGTAAGTCACTGAGCTTCAAGAAAATAACATTCCGCTAGCGCACGTGGCATACTACCTGCCTCCCAACTAAGTCTTTGGTTCGGAGCATATTATACCGATGAGAATTTTACCCTCCTGAGCACTGCGAGAGAGGGTGACAAAGCTTTGGTGGAAAGTCGTCGCTCAATGCGCGTGAAGCTGAACATTTTTAAAATCGAAAACACAACGACCGCGTCGGTCGCTCGGAAACGAAGCGGCTTTACCTTGATCGAACTACTCGTTGTCATTGGCATCATTGGAATTCTGGCAGGGCTATTAATCCCGGCCTTGAGCAAAGCACGTGAGCGCGGTCGCGCGATTAGGTGCGTCAGCAACCAGAAACAAATCGGTGTGGCGTTTCAACTCTACGTCGAGGACCACCAGTTCATGCCTCCCGGACGCATCGCCGGATTTACCCAATGGGATTTATGCGTCGGGATGTACGTCGGGGGGAAAGAGGGCGCACTAAGTCCTGAAGCGCGAACGGCGCTGTTCATGTGTCCCTCGGTGAAGCGCAACAATGGTGTGCGTCTGAACTACGGCGCGAATCCGAATGTCTGCAAAGAAATCCGTGCGGGAACTGGCTTCATGCCACCCGGAGATTTAAAACGTCCGACGGAAATTTACGTCGTCGGAGACGCCATTCAGTATACGCCCGACGGAGATGCACACGCGCTCATGTGGGGAGTGCATGGCAGTAGCGGAAAAGAAATCTATTGGAACGATGGCGATCCTGCGCGAGCCGAAAAGACGATTCCTACCGGAAGTGATCTGGAAGGTCCAGTCGACGAAATGGATCCGCTCGGCGCAGATTTTCGTTATCGCCACGGAAGCGGAGCGGTGAATTTGCTTTTCGTGGATGGGCATGTGGATCGAGTTGCACAGGGGAAGGTTCGCGATAAACACGTTTACACCAATTATTGAAATCGACCGACGGCGCTGCTGTGAACAGGAACATTGCTGAACCAGGTGCGGGGAATACGCAATTTCTGGTCCGTCGAAATGCGGGCGGGCAGACCGCATTTATTGGAGAGATTGAAAGCGCGCGCGAGATTCGGCCGGAACCGCGCGATGCCAGTGGGAAGAATCATCCTACGGTCCGCGGCCGGTTTTTGTACGTAGGTGGGCGGCGGTTCTGGGTAAAGGCAGTTACCTACGGAACGTTTCGGCCAAACGCCGATGGTGAGCCCTTCCCGACACGCGCGCAGGTGCAGCAGGATTTCGAGCGAATGCGGGAGATTGGCGTGAATTCAGTGCGTCTTTACACTCCCCCGCCAGACTGGGTTGCGGACGCTGCTTACGAAGCAGGCCTGTTCCTGATGCCCGACATTTGCTGGGGACCGCGACGGTTGGACTTCGATGATCCGGAACGGTTGCGGGTGATGTTCGATTGGGCGCGCGAACATGCGAAGCGACTGGCCGAACATCCGGCAGTTCTCCTGTATTCGATTGGGAACGAGATTCCGCCGCTGATCGTGCGGTGGTATGGCGCCAAACGAATTGAGGAGTTTCTGCGGCGCTTGAACGACATCGTGAAGGAGGAAGCGCCGCATGCGTTGACGACCTATGTGAGCCATCCGCCCACGGAGTATCTGTCGCTACCATTCCTGGATGTGCTTTCCTACAATGTTTATCTGGAGCGCGAGGCAGAACTGCGGCGCTATCTCTCGCGATTGCAGGCCCAGTCGAACGACCGTCCTGTGTTGCTTTCAGAAATTGGTCTCGATTCGCGAGTTCACGGTGAGAAAGCGCAGGCAAAATTCCTGGATTGGCAGATTCGAGCTGCGTTCGAGAAGGGCCTTTGCGGTGTCACGGTTTACGGGTGGACCGACGAATGGAGTATTTTTGATTCGGATATTAAAGGATGGTCGTTCGGAATTACCGATGCCCAGCGCCAGCCAAAGGAAGCGCTCAGCACCGTCAGCAATTTGTATCGCGGCGACCTTTACCGAACGCGTAAGAAAGCTTGGCCGTTGGTTTCAGTGGTTGTGTGCGCGTATAACGGGGAGGCAACACTCGACGAATGTTTAAAGTCTTTGGTGGAACTCGATTATCCTGCGTACGAAGTGATCGTCGTGGATGACGGATCGAAGGATCGCACCAACGAAATCGCTGGCACCTACACGAACGTTCGACGGATCAAAGTTCCGAATGGCGGGTTGAGCAAAGCCCGGAATATCGGGATTGAAGCTTCACGCGGCGAGGTTATCGCGTTTATCGATAGCGATGCGTACGCGGACCCGGACTGGCTTTATTACATGGTCGCGGCATTGGAAGAGCATGGCGCCTCGGCTGTGGGCGGACCGAACCTTTCACCCGCTGCGGATGGTTTTACCGCGCAGTGCATCGATGAATCGCCAGGCAATCCAACCTGCGTGCTGGTGGATAATGAACGCGCCGAACATATCCCCGGATGCAACATGGCGTTTCGCCGGGAAGCGTTTGGCGCGGTCGGTATGTTCGACGTTCAGCACCGTGCCGCAGGTGATGATGTGGATCTGTGCTGGCGGCTGATCGTGGCGGATCGGAAGATTGTTTATCACCCCAGCGCGGTCGTCTGGCATCATCGTCGGCCGTCAATTGCCGCGTACTTGCGTCAACAAAAGGGATATGGTTTTGCTGAAGCGCATCTACAGCGGCGGTACCCTGGGCGATTTAATTTCTTTGGCTATCCGGTCTGGCAAGGCGGCGTGTACGACAGCGTGCACTCGCATTTACGTCGCGCGCGTTTGCCACTGATCTTTCAGCCCAAGATTTACCACGGTCATTTTTGTGGAGCGCAATTTCAAACCTTGTATCAACCGTTCCAGAGTTGGTGGCACCAGATTTTCACGACCTTTGAATGGATGCTCTTGGCGGGATCTGCATTTGGCGCTGGTTTGCTCTCGATATTTTTTGGACCCGCGGGAATGGGCTATGGGCTGGTGCTTTATAGCGCGGTGATGATGACCTTAACCGTCGCTTCGGCACTGCTCGCTGGAGCGAACGGGGTGCAGAATAAGCGCTGGAAAGGCCGGGAGCGGTGGCGGGGATTGTTGACGGTTGGAGCACTGCATTTGCTGCAGCCGCTGGCGCGCGCGCTGGGACGAATCAAGGGGCGCCGTACGTTACGCAAAACTCCGTTAATTTTTTCGGACAAAGAATTGCTGGAGGGAAATCTACCCAAGCGGGACGTGTGGTTAAACAAATTGCTCGATCACATGCGCGAATGCGGCTGGATGGCCCGACATTCCACTGAATGGGAAGATTCGGATATAACCGTGCTCGGCCCGGGACCATACACGCTGACCTTAACCAGCGTTTACGAAGAAGATTTGCAACGCGGGTTACACTACGTGCGCTATCGCGTGACCCCGAAGATGAAGCCGCACGGGCCAATTGTCGTAGGATCGATCATGGCGGCCTTGATCGTGCTGACGCAATTCCTGTATTTGGCGCCTCTCGCGATTCCGTTGGTCTATGTGCTGACGAAATTTGTCAGTGCACGTAAGCAGATGGTCCAGGCCGTTTCGCAAATGGCGATGGAATGCGGTTGGCCGATCGGCATGCCGAAGGCGAAGGTCTATTACTGATATGCTGTCGCGCCTCGGACATTACTGGCGCACGGCAAAAGGGGAGACAATTGCCGGCGCAGCGGTTCTGGTGCTGGCCGCGCTCATTGATCTACTGCAGCCGTGGCCGATCAAGTGGCTGGTCGATTACGTTTTCGGCAACCAAACTGCGCCCGGTTGGCTGACGAAGATCTGGCCGGTATTAGGAACGGACAACGTGGTCGGTGGAATCACCGCGGTCTGCATTTCTATTTTGACGCTCGCGATTGTTTACCGCTGCGGAATTACCTTGGGACACTTCTTCCTCGTCCGTGCCGGTGCGCGCGTCGTCCAGCAACTTCGCTGTCATGCCTGCGAGCATTTGCATCGGCTTTCGGTAGCCTATCACGATCGGAATAAAGTCGGTGATTCGTTATATCGCGTTGCGTATGACTCGCACGCAGCGCAGTCGTTGATCAACGGCGCATACGTTCCCATGGCTAATGGTGCGCTGATGTTAATCGGCGCGTTCATTATCATGTTACAAATCAACGTGGCGCTAACTCTCACCACGATGGCCGCCGCGCCGCTTTTTATTATTATTATCCGCGGCTTCTCGAAGAGCATCGATCAACAATCGCGCAAATATCACGAAAGCGAGAGCGCCCTGGTTTCCACCGTGCAGGAATCGCTCTCCTCAATCCGTGCGATCCAGGCATTCACATTGGAGCCGCAGACCAGCGATAAATTTTACGAGCAATCCAACCGCAGTTTGTCTGCGAACGAAAAGATGACTCGCACGCAACTCGTCTATTCTGCGTGCGCGGGGCTGGCGGTTTCCATTGGAACTGCGGCGGTCGTGTGGGTAGCGGGACACCAGGTTGCGGCGGGTAAATTGTCCGTCGGCGATATTCTCGTTTTTCTCGCTTATCTCGGAATGTTGTACCAGCCGATGAACACGTTCAGCCAAAGTGCGAGCGTGATCCAATCAGCGCGGGCGCAATTGAAACGAGTGTTCGAGATCATTGATTCCGTGCCCGACATTCAGGACAAACCGAGCGCCCGAACGTTGCCGACGGTGCGCGGCGCGGTGGAATTCCGGGATGTCCGTTTTGGCTATGAACCGGGACGACCAGTGTTGAACGGGATCAATCTTAAAACCGAGCCGGGGCAGATCGTTGCGCTCGTCGGGCGAACCGGAGCGGGTAAAACGACCATGGCTAGCCTGCTGTTACGGTTCTACGATCCAACCGGAGGTGCGGTGCTCCTGGACGGACATGATCTTCGCGATTTGAAAACTGCGTGGGTGCGGAAACAGGTCAGCGTCGTGCTGCAGGACCCCATTTTATTTTCAACGTCGGTCGCAGAAAATATCGCGTATGGGTTGCCGGGCGCAACGCAGGAGCAGATCCAACAGGCGGCGCTCCGAGCACAGGCAGACGAGTTTATACGTAATCTTCCCAATAGCTACGAAACTATACTAGGAGAGCGCGGAGTTAACCTTTCCGGCGGACAACGACAAAGATTATCAATAGCGCGTGCTTTTCTAAAAAATGCCCCTATTCTGGTCCTCGATGAACCCACCTCCGCTCTCGACGTCCATACCGAGGAAGCGTTGCTGGTCGCATTACGTGAACTGATGAAGGGCAGGACTACCTTTATTATCGCACACCGGCTCTCGACAGTTCGGCAGGCTGATTTAGTAGTAGTGCTGGAAAACGGGCATATCATCGAACAAGGGTCGCATGACGAGTTAATGCGGCGGGATTCGGTGTATGCAGGCATGTACCAGTCGCAGAATGGAATGCGACAGAGAGAGCCTGCTGAGCCCGCGTTGTCCTAATCAGGAACTGATCGCTAACCATGAAGCCAACGAAAGCCATTACGCTTTTGCTGCTGCTGCTCGCACCTTTGACGACGCTTGGTGCAGATGCACGGCGTTTGGCTGATTTAAATCCCGGAAGGACCGGTTCGTACCCAACCAATTTTGCGACGTTCGCGGGCCATCTCTTCTTCTCCGCCTACACGCTGGATACCGGGTTTGAACTTTGGAAGCTCGATGGAACGAATATTTCATTGGTGGCGGATATAAATCCGACCCGGGAGAACCTTGGAGGCGTGTTTGAAGGGAATGATTCGGTGCCCAGTGGGTTTAGAAGTTTCTCGGGGGAACTATATTTTTCAGCTTATGAACCCATGTACGGCGCGGAGCTATGGAAATATACCGGTTCAAATGTCGTTAGGGTAAGCGACATCAATGTTGACGTGGAGCCGAATCCGACGAACGCGTCACCGCGAAGTTCGTGGCCTCGGGAACTCACCGTCTTTCGCAACGCACTTTATTTCTCAGCTACCTCTGAGACCAACCCTCCGAATTACGAACTTTGGAAGTACGACACCAACGGGATAAGCCTTGCCGCAGACCTGCACGCCGACGATGGCTTCGATTATAGCTCATATCCCAAAAACCTCAGAGTGTTTAACGATGCGCTCTATTTCACGGCGGACGATGGCACGAATGGTTGGGAATTGGTCCGTTACACCCCGGAAGAAACCAGAGTGCTCGATATCAACCCGGGGTTGAATAGTTCCTATCCGAAATTCATGACCGCCTTTGGTAGCAATCTAGTCTTTCAAGCATACACCGATGCCAGCGGGTTTGAACTATGGAGCACCGATGGAACGAACGTTAACTTAGTTGCTGATTTAGTGGCGGATGCTGGAAGTTCGTATCCTGAGTTTCTCACGGGTTTAAACGGCGCAGTGTACTTCCGAGCTAACACACCTGAGACTGGTTACGAACTCTATAAGTTCGACGGAACGAACGTGAGCGTAGCCGCTGATATTAATTCCGTCGGAGACTCATTTCCGAAGAACCTTATCCGCTACCGCAACGCGATCGTGTTTACGGCGGATGACGGCATCCACGGGTGGGAATTGTGGCGGCATGACGGCACCAATACCGCCATGCTGGCGGACCTGAACACCAGCGGAAGTTCGTACCCGGAGGATCTGACGATCAGCGACGGGATTCTTTATTTCACAGCCGAAACACCGCAGCGCGGTTACGAACTTTGGAAATACGACGGCACGAATGTGACTCTGGCTGCAAACTTGAACTCGGGAAAGTCCAGTTCCTTCCCGCGCTCTTTAACGCCGTTGGCGAACAAGCTCTACTTTAGTGCCGCCGATGATGGAAGGACCAATTGGGAACCATGGGTTTTTGATCCCGGGTTCACGAACCAACGCCCCATGGTTACACTAACCGAACCACTCGAAGGCGCGATTTTCCAGAGCACAAATTCTATTACGCTTGCCGCGACCGCCAGCGACGAGTTCGAGGTGATCGGCGTGGAGTTTCTGGCCAATGGAGTATCGCTTGGAGCTTTGTATTCCAGGCCCTGGCTCGTAACGACCAACTTACCGCCCGGAACAAATGTTTTAACCGCGATTGCAACCGACAGTTCGGGTGCGACGACCACCTCCGCCCCGATCACCGTATTCGTTGAAGAGTCGCCTCTCATCCCAGCAACGATCGCCACCGTTACGCGCACTGGAACGGCCACTATCATCACCGCGCAGGCCCCTGGCGAGATGCAGTACGTCTTGGAAGCGAGTCCAGACCTGACGAACTGGATTACGGTGGACACTCAGTCCGCCTTTGAGGGGAACGTAACGTTCAGCCACGAATCCGCTGAAGAAATTCAGTTTTATCGAGTTCGAACTCTGTAGATGTTCCGCATATCGGCTCGGCGCGCGAACCATCGTCAGTCTTCGCCTTGCTGGAAAATCAGGGGGATTGCTTCGCAAAAAGGCGGCGGGCATATTGGCAAGCGTTAGCCGCAGGGTAGAATCACGAAAGGACGGAGGAAGATTTCCGAATGAGAAAAGCGCTGCTGAATCTGACATGCATTGGGGTGGGGACTGTCCTCGGAATCGTGGGCATGCAATTTCTGCCCTCCTACGCGCAATCGAAGCGCACTCCTCCGAAAGTAATCGTCGATGACACCGCAGTCGAGCGGGACGGCAAGTTCACAACGAGCTTCGCGCCCGTCGTGAAGAAAGTCGCGCCGAGCGTGGTGAGTATTTTCGCGAGCCGCACTCTTAAACTGGGCGACGCTTCGGAGATGCGCAGGAACCATCCGCTTTTCAATGATCCGATGTTCCGCGAATTCTTCGGCGAGCCGGGCAACCGTCCCACCCGCCCGCAGAAGGAAGAGGCCCTTGGTTCCGGCGTCATTGTCTCCGAAGATGGTTACATCCTTACCAGCAATCATGTCATCGAAAACGCCGATGACATCCAGGTCGAGTTAGTGGCCGGCCCGAAGCACACTGCGAAAATCGTCGGGACCGATCCTGAAACCGATACGGCGGTCATCAAGATCGAGGCGACCCGTTTGCCCGCCGCGACCCTTGCGAACAGTGACAAACTCGAAGTCGGCGACATCGCGCTCGCGATCGGCAATCCCTTCGGCATCGGCCAAACCGTCACGATGGGCATCATCAGCGCCACCGGTCGGGGCGAACTTGGAATTGTTGCTTACGAAGATTTTATTCAGACAGATGCCGCAATCAACATGGGCAATTCCGGCGGAGCGTTGATCGATGCTCAAGGCCGCTTGATTGGTATCAACACAGCCATCCTCAGCCGCACGAGCGGGAACCAGGGGATCGGGTTTGCGATTCCGATCAACATGGGCAGAATGGTCATGGAAAGGTTGATCACCGAAGGCAAAGTCACGCGTGGCTACCTCGGAGTCAGTTTACAGCCCTTGGACCAGGAATTGGCCGAGCGCCTGGAAGTGAAAGATCAACGCGGCGCTCTGGTCACCGAAGTGGCCGAAGGCACGCCCGCCGCCGAGGCTGGCTTCAAGCCGGGCGACTTGGTGACAGAATTTAATGGCAGGAAAGTCGCCGACTATCGCCAGCTTCGCTTGATGGTTTCGCAAACCAAGCCGAAGACCAAAGCTTCCTTCAAGATCTGGCGCGATGGCAAGGAACGCACCGTCAACGTCACGCTCGCGGAGTTGCCAACACAGCGCGAACTAGCCGGAATGATGCGGCGGCCCGGCGGCGCACCGGGGGCGCAAGCAAACCAGCCGGAAACGCTGGAGGGAGTTGAAGTCGCCGATCTTGAGACGAAGTCGCGCCGGCAACATGGCATTCCCAATCACGTCCGGGGCGCGCTGGTCACGAACGTTGATCCGGAAGCGACCGCCTACGAAGCCGGCTTGCGTCCCGGCGATGTGCTGCTCGAGATTGAGCGCAAGCCTGTGACCAACGCAGACGAAGCTGTCGAACTGACCGAGAATTTCAAAGGAAGCAAAGTGTTGCTGCGCGTCTGGAGCCGCGGCAGCACGCGCTACGTTTTCGTTAATGTCGGTTCCAACGAACAGGAGAAGCGGGAGCAGAAGACGGACGAAGATTCTGAATCCGAACGGTAACTGTTATGGCCATCGAGTACAAAGATTACTACGAGATCCTTGGAGTAGCGCCTGGCGCCGGGGATGAAGAGATTCGCAGCGCGTTCCGCCGCCTCGCGCGCATGTACCACCCAGACAAAACCGGCAACAATCGCGAAGCCGAAGATCGCTTCAAAGAAATTAACGAGGCTTACGAAGTGCTGAGCGACCCAGAGCGGCGTGATCGGTACGATAACTTTACCGGCGCCTGGCAGAGCGGACGAGAACAGGCCTGGAGCGACTTTGGGCGATCTGATGGTGGTCGCCCGAATCACTTTCAGTTCGACCGGCAGAATTTCAGTGACTTCTTCGGTCAGCTTTTCAATGGACGCGGCGGCGCTCGAAACCGAACTGGACCCGAACCCAAAGCGCCAAAAGAAAAGTTTGACGGGCGCGGCGACGATCTGGAAACCGATCTTCGGGTGACTCTGGACGAAGTGCTCAACGGGGCTGCACGAACGATCACGATGAAACGCTCGAGCAAATGCCAGGCGTGCCTCGGCATGGGCCAGGTGAGCGCGCGTCCCTGCGAGCAATGTTCGGGAAAGGGCGAAGTTCTCAGGAATGAAGCGGTCACCGTGAAGATTCCCAAAGGAATAAAGGAAGGCGCTTTCCTGCGCGTCCCAGGTCGCGGCGAACCCGGAATTGCGAACGCCCCTGCGGGGGATCTCTATTTGAAAGTGCAATACGCCGCGCATCCCGATTTCCATTTGGAGCAAGGAATCCTCGTCCACGATTTAGCTTTGGCTCCCTGGGAAGCGGTGCTTGGGGCCACGATCAATGTGCCGACACTTACCGGTAACACCAACATCAAAGTGCCTCCCGGGACGCAGAACGGGGCAAAGCTGAGGATCAAAGGGCGCGGTTTGCCGAACAGCGATGCGACCACGGGAGATTTAATTTTGAACGTAATTATCCAGGTACCGGCAACCACCGCGTTGCGGGAACGGCAGCTTTGGGAAGAACTCGCCCGCGAATCGATTTTCCATCCCCGCCAGAACTGAGCATCTGCAGTTCTCGTGCGGCTTGATTGAACCTTTTCCACGGTTCAGAGGAAACTTTTGAGTCGGAACGGTTAATAGTATACTAACTGTCCATGGCTCAGTTTAGTTACAAGGCGCGGCGTCGCACCGGTGAGATGGTGCAGGGGGTCGTAGACGTCACCGATCGTTCGGCTGCATTGATGCAGATTGAACGGCTTGGGCTTCTGCCCGTCGCGGTGGATGCTGCCCGTGGCGCCGAGGCCAAGGTTGAGCGCAAAGACCGCGCTGCCGCGCCCAAGGCAGCGACCGCAGGCGCTGATGCTCTGCCCCCCGCTTTGCGCGACTGGTTTCAGAAAAAAAAGAAACCGAAACTCCAGGAACTGGCGACGTTTACCCAACAATTGGCAAATCTCCTGAAGAGTGGCATGCCTCTGACCCTCGCCTTGAACAGCATGACGCATCTCGCGACAAAAGGCATCGGGTCTGACGTGAGCAAACAGCTCAAGCAGGATGTGCAGGAGGGTAAGAGCTTGTCTGACGCGATGGCCCGCCAGCCGGTCGTCTTTTCGGATCTGTATATCAATATGGTGCGCGCCGGAGAGCAGAGCGGCGCACTGGTCGATGTGTTGCAACGGTTAGCCTCACATTTCGAACGCTTTGCCGAAGTGCAGGCGAAGTTTGTTTCCGCCCTTATTTACCCTGCGGTTGTCATCTGCGTCGGAATCGGGATCATTATTTTCTTCATGACTTGGATGATGCCCAAGTTCATGTCGATCTTCGAAGGAATGAAAGTCAGCTTACCCGCCTCCACCCTGTTTCTGATGAATTCCGGGAAATTCTTTCAGAATTATTGGTGGGCCATCGGCCTGGTCGTGATCATGCTTTTCATTCTGTTTAAGCGCTTCCAGGCCACCGCTGCCGGACGCCGCACCCTCGACGGTTGGAAGCTGCGCGCCCCCGTTTTTGGAAACGTCAACAAGATCAACCTCTACGGCCAGTTCGCGCGCACGCTCGGGACACTCCTCCAGAATGGCGTCCCCGTTTTGACCGCGCTGAAAATCACCGAGGAAGTCATTCCAAATGTCATTCTCAAGGAATCGATCGCGCGGACACGCGAGGAAGTGACCGACGGCAAAACGATCGCGCAACCGCTCGCCAAAAGCAAAGTGTTCCCGCAATTGATGATCGATCTCATTCGTATCGGCGAGGAAACAGGCGATGTTCCAGGCTCTTTGCAGAATTTGGCCGACACTTACGAAAACCAACTCACGCTCGCGTTGCGCGTCCTTACGAACCTCATCGAACCGGCGATGATCATCGTCATGGCGGTGATGGTTGGATTTTTGTTGCTGAGCATTCTCTCTGCGATGTTCGCGATCACTTCGAATATCGGACAAGGATTCTGATGAACCCCGCGCCATTCAAACGTCGAGCGCAGCGCGGGTTCACCCTGGTGGAAATCATGATCGTCATTGCGATCATGGCGCTCGTCGTCGGAGTCGGCGTTCCTTCCATGGTGCGTAACATGCAACGCGATGATCTCGCGCGTGCCGTGAACGATGTCATCGAGGGTGCCAAAACGGCCCGCGACCGGGCTATCCTTCAAGGTGTCCCCTGGGTGCTCGTCATTCGCGAGAACCAGGTAAGCCTGGAGGCGGCGCCCGGCGAACAGAAACCGACGACCCTGGCCGGCATACCCGAAGAAACCGATGACGGTGCTCCTCCCAAGAAACTGCCCACTGCGCCCACACTTCAGTCCGGCTTCCCGCGAACCTTCGGTGAGGATGTCGCCATTCAATTGCTCGACGTAAATTTCATCAATCATATGGAAGGGGATTTCGACCAGGCGCGAGTGAGATTCTTTCCAAACGGCACCTCTGATGAATTTACCATCGTGCTTGCCTGGAAAGATAAACAACGAACCGTGACGCTGGATATCATCACCGGTTTAGCAACGGAGTTGAGGTTGTGATGCGATTCCGCCCGCCCACCCGAGTCCGAGCCTTCACCATTCTGGAAGTGATGATTGCGCTCGCGATTTTCTTTGCCTGCGTCTTCGGGATCCTGGCGCTCGTTTCCCAAAGTTTACGCCAGGCGCGAGCGTTGCGGCCGGTGGACCTGGATGCGCGCAGCGCCATTGCCATGTTGTCGCTCACGAATCGACTCGAGGAAGGGCCGATCCCAGTCGAAATCAAATTCGCTTTCGAGAAGGAAAATCCAGGCATGATCCTGGAAGGCGAGATTTACCAGGTGGAGACGAACGGATTGTTTCGCGTCGATTTCCTCGTCGGTGGCGTGAGCAGCGGGTTTGAAAAATCTGCAGTCGCCGTCACGAACAGCGTCTTGTTGTATCGGCCTGAATCGCAACAGACGATCCGCAGTCCGATTCTCCGCCGATGAACACACAAGTCCAAATCAGATCGAAGCGATGTGCGTTCACACTGGTGGAGATTCTGCTCGCGATGGGCATCTTCAGCATGGTGATCATCGCGATCTATTCGAGTTGGTCCGCGATTATGCGCGGCACTCGCGTGGGGCTAACCGCGGCCGCTGAAGTCCAGCGCACCCGGGTCGCGATTCGATCCATGGAAGAAGCGCTCGGCGCTGCCGTCATGTATGCCGACAACCCGCTGTATTACGGTTTTTACGCGGATACTTCGCAAAACTTCGGTTATCTAAGTTTCGTTGCCCGTCTCCCCGAAAGCTTTCCCGGCAGCGGTTTGTTTCCGGGCCAGCCTCTCCGTCGTGTCACCTTCAGCGTGGATGACGACCGTAATTTATTGCTCATACAGAGCACGCTCCTGGATGTCAGCCCACAGCCTTATTCAATCAAGCTCTCCCCAAAGACCGCCGTCTTCGCCATGGAATTTTTCGATGCGCGTTTGAATGAATGGGTGCCCGAGTGGATGGCCACCAATGCCCTCCCAAACCTGGTGCGGGTCGCCTTGGATTTCGGCGACAAAACTTCACCTGAAACCGTAACTATCCGTTCCGTTCCTTTGAGTGCCTTCGCAATCACCCGCGTCGGCGGTGCGCAGGCCCAAATGCCGGGAGGACAGCTTGGCCAGCCGGGCGGCGGACAAGACAATATCCAACGTGGAAACAGCGGTCGCGAAGGCGGTGGTCGGCGCGGAGGCAATATGGGAGGAGGAAATCCCGGGGGTTTTTCTCAAGGCGGAACATTCGGCGGCGCGAACGAACCACGATGGAGCGGCCCTCCGGGCGGCCGCACATGGCCTCCGTCATCGTCCGCCGGCCCCAATCCTGTTTTCAACCGTCAATGAGATTGAAGGCAATCCATTCCTCTGAACGCGGCATCGCATTGATCATCGTCATGATCGTGATTGTCGTGCTCGCGGTACTGGCCGGCGGATTCGCCTATTCGATGAAGGTCGAAACGCGGCTCGCGCGCAACTCCAGCTTCGATGCAGACATCGAGAACATCGCCCGTAGCGGCGTCGAATACGCCAAATGGATTTTGTCGGAGCAGTTACGCGATCCGAACCCGGAAATGCGCGCATACACCGGACTCGATCAAAAATGGGCTGGTGGACCGAAGAACACGAACGAACCGCTCATGTATGTGGACATGAACTACAACGAGCTCACGCCGGGAACCTTTTCTCTCCGCATCTTTGACGCAGAACGAAAGTTCAACCTCTCCATGATCCGCGATGAAAGATTTTCGCCGGTGCTGCAGCGCGCCCTGGAAATGATCGGCACCGAACCCATCCAGGTCACCGACATCGTCGAATCTTACCTGGATTGGGTGGACCCGGACGACAACAAGCGCATTCAAGGCGCGGAGACCGACTTCTACACGACGCTCAACCCCTCCGCCCCTTACATCGCGAAGAATGGGTTAATGGACGACATTTCGGAATTCCTGCTGATTCGTGGCATGACGCCCGAGGTTTATTTCGGTTCAGAGAAAGCCGAGAACATGCCGCGTCGCGGCTCTGCGCCGAAAGCAACTTCCCTCGGTGGCGGACCTCCCACTGTGGGCGCGGGCACTTCCGTAGGCTTGGCTGATCTGTTTACCACAATTTCTTCTGCAGGAATGGCTGTGAACGTAAATACCGCTTCGGCCGAAGTCATGCAGATCATTCCCGGCATGGACGAAGCACTCGCGCGTTCCATCGTCGACGCCCGCGCCGGTCCAGACGGGGTCGACGGCACAGAAGACGACATCCCGTTTTTGCGCCAGGGCGAGCTCATTAACGTGCCCGGAATGGTTCCTGAGGTCATGAACGCCTTGTCGCGCTACTTCGTGGTCAACAGCAGTATTTTTCAAGTCGTCGTCGAGGCGAAAATCGGCGAATACACCCGTCGTTACGAGGCATTGGTCCAGCGCCGGGGAAATCAAATCACCACCCTATACTTCCGCGCCCTGTAACGTGCATCTGTCGGAAAAAACCCGAGGCTCGGCACCCGCAGGCTGTGAACAACTTCCGCCCGATTGTGAATAAAAAAGGCTCGCCGGAAACTGCCGCTCAGGCTTGTCGCGAAATAATAAGCTTTTTGACAACCTGACCGAGGTGGAAAAAGCGTAAGTGCATGAACATGTGATGCTTACCTCATCGATTGAAAAGTGCAAAGTTAGCTTCCTAACCTCAAAACGGCCGGTATTTGGACATTTATTTAAGATGGTTTTCCGGAGGAACATTGGCCCATCCCAAAGATATCCACCCTTATTCACAACGGATGTTCACACGCAAATACCCTTAATCACAACGGTTTGTACCGATGCCATCTCAGTGAAACCCCTACTCCGTCCTAAGAACATGCAATCCAGATCATTCGCTCAGGCGAGTTTGTAGCCAATCGCGTCGACCGGGCACGCATCCAGCGCTTCGCGGCAGGCACGTTCCTCGTGCAAAGTAAGCGGCTGGCGTTGCACGTAGGTGGAACCAACAGTGCCCGTTTGTTTCCGCGCGAAGAAAAACGGAGCCGTCTGTCGGCAAAGGTCGTAGTCGATGCAGGCGTCCTTCACGAAATACGCTCCTTCGTAGATCCCACGTTCAACGTTCGATACTGCTAATCTTGCCATGGTTCAACATGCTCCACGATCAGCCGCTTCGAAATAAGGCGCTCATCTCAAACATCTCTCTCCGAAACTGCAGTGAACGCGCCAAGGAAATCCCGAGGCTGTATCGCAGACTGAATGACGCACCCTACGTAAGTTTACGCAGGCAGCGGCTTGCCTTTTGTTTCCGGCGCGAACCAAATCGCGATCATCCCCACGACGTAAACCAGCGTAATCACACCGCCCATTTGCGCGTATCCACTGCCGGGCACCGCACTCGCGCCATCCAACTTCGAAAAATACGCCACCAATATTCCAGAATAAATCGCGCCAAATCCAGCCAGTACCCGGCCGGTATTGTAACTCACTCCCTGTCCTGTCGCGCGCACCCGCGTCGGAAACAACTCCGGCAGATAAAGCGGAAACCAGCCGTAAAACGCCGCCGTGAACATCCCTGCCACGAAGATCACCGCGATCAACGCTGTGCTGTACGAATCAAAACCGCGGAACATCACCTGGCATACCACGAGCGATCCCAGGCAAAGCCCGAAATACGCAATTCGCCGCCCCAATCTCCCGCCGATCAACGGCGCGACCAGCGATCCAACGATTGCGCCCCAGGCTGATGCCATCTGCGCGTTCGCCTTCGCTGCCGGCATGGTTCCCCCAGTAATCTGGTCCACCCACAAAGCCACCCACTGAATGGATCCCCATGTCCCAATCAACGCGACCGATGCAAACAAAATTCCCATCAACGTGTAACGCAATAATGGTGGCCGAAATACCTCTCTGAGCGGCTTCGTGTTCGGATTCGCCACCGCTTTCCACTTCTCCGATTCCGGCACAAAAAGCCGAATCAAAAACACAAGGACCGCCGGCACTGCGCCAATTAAAAACATCCCGCGCCAACTCGTCTCTGTGACGCTCCAGAGCTTCGCCACATAAGCCACCAGAAGAATCCCAATATTCGCCGCCGCGCCGATAAACCCCGCCATCAGCGGCCGCCATTTCTCCGGCCAACATTCCATCACCAGCGCCACGCCCAGCGACCACTCGCCACCCATCCCCAGCGCCGCCACGAATCTGAAAACCGCCAGATGCGTCGGCGATTGCGCAAAATACCCCAGCGCGGTGAACAGCGAATATGTCAAAATGCTGAGCGCCATCGCTCGCACCCGCCCTATGCGGTCACCCATCCACCCAAAAATAAATCCTCCCGCCGCAGCCCCGAAGAGAAACGCCGCGGTGATATAACCCATCCACTGTCCAACAAACGCATCCGGTGAAATCCCCGCCGGGGCAAACGTCGCCGCGAAGCTTTTCAGCGCCGGCCTTGCCACCACCGGAAACAACCCAATCTCAAATCCATCAAACAACCATCCCAGAAACGCCGCCAGCAACACCATCCACTGCCCGCGCGTAATCCCCCTCTTTTTCTCCGTAACCAAAGGCTGTGATTCGGCGGCTTGCATGTTTGTGGGTGTGCGGCCATTACACCACCCCCCCACGCCCATCTTCAAGGCTTTGTTACGATTCGCAGAAAGCCCAATCGGCTGGTGGGGCGAGCCGGGCGCGAAGCGCCATTCTCTTGACCGTACTGGTCTCCTGCCGAACTTCCCGCAATTATTTCAACCGCGCGTCCTTCGTGAACTCCACATGGCTATCCAGCATCAACCGATTCCTCCCCTTCGGATGCGCCGCCAGCCCCTTCAACTCCGCCGCCACTGCAGAAATCGTTGCCGGAAAATATGGATCCACCACCAACTCCGTATCACTCGGCCCATTCGGTTGACCCGCCGCGGGATTCTTCGCTGCCCGAAGCTCCGTCACCGCCTGCTCAAGCGTTTTGTTCCAAAAATTATCTTCGGGCACCGGATCAAGAAACTGATCAAACCGCCACAACCAATACCGCGTCACCGGCGCATTCGTTTCAGCGCTCGTCGCCTGCAAAGTCTGCACCACCTTCCCCACGGGCGAATTCAATATCGATGGACACGACCAAACCTCGCGCGCCGGCACCTCGTTACTCAGCACAATCGCCGCCCAACCCGCGCGCGGATCCGATTTCGGCCAATCGCTCCACGGCATATACCCGCCCGGCAACGTCTGCTTCAAGTCACGCCGATCCGGAAAGCGATCATTCGATTCCGTCAGATAGATCGCGAACCCAAGCCCAATCTGCCGTAAATTCGAGAGACAACTCGTCTGCCGCGCTTTCGACTTCGCCCGCGCCAATGCAGGCAGCAGCATCCCGGCGAGAATCGCGATAATCGCAATCACCACCAGCAGCTCGATCAACGTAAACGCGCTCCTTCTTCGAACTAAGCTCAAGTTTTCGCCGAACGTTACTCGTTCCTTCCGCCCTCATCAATCCACGCTTCGCCAAAACGCTGCGATTTTAAGTTGAGTCGCAATGCCGCCGGTCTGTAGCGCAGCCGTCCCGCCGTGCGCGCGAAGCGTATAAGTTCTGATCCGTAGTGACTTCGAGTTATGGCACCGTCTCGTTCCGAGTCCGACTACCGGCACCACTATCCCGCAGAATTCCTGCACTATTCTGCTGGAAATCATTTGCGATCCTCGAATTCATGCGGGTTGGAATCGGTCAGCTTCAAAAACCTTCTTTTGCTTCCAATCCTCTTCAAGAAGGAGCAGGGCGGAGAATTTCATCTTTGGATTTGTGCGCGTCCGCCCGATGAAAATCGGATTTCGTCCAACAGCCAGGCGCGCGCGTAGGCCCACCAGCGTTTAGCTGTTGCGTCCGAGATGCCAAGGATTGCTGCGGCTTCGTGAGAAAACCCGTATGACCGCATGCTTGCTACTCGTATGGCCGGGCTCGAGGGCCTACGGTGGCGGCATGAAGGACCTGAAATATTTCGACCCGCACCGGCACGCGACCTGGCTGGAGCTGTTCTTCGACCTGATTTTCGTCGTCGCAGTCGGGGACGCCTGCCACATCCTGAGCGAAACGCACGACGGCCACATCGCGCCGCAGCAGTTCCTGCACTTCGTGCTGTTGTTCCTGCCCCTGTGGTGGATCTGGGCGGGCCACACGATCTACGCCAATCGCTTCGACACCGACAGCCGCCCGCACCGGCTGTCGACCCTGTTGATCATGTTCCTGCTGATCGTGATCTCGGCGCAGATCTCGGCCGGCGCCCAGGAGCATTACGCGCTGGCCGTGGCCGGCTACTGCGCGGCGCGGCTAGTCATCGCCGTGATGTATTTCGTTTCCAGGCGCAAGCACCACGACCGGGGTGGCATCGCCACGCAGGTGGGAACCGTGTTCGCCTTCGGCGCGGCGATCAGCCTTTCCTCGATCCTGCTGGAGCCGCCCTGGAGCTACGTGGTCTTCTATGCCGGGATCGTGTTCGACATGGCCGCCCTGCTGCTCAACCGGCGGCTGCATGTCGTGCCCGCGCACACGCCGCACCTGGTCGAGCGGGTCGGCCTGCTGACCATCATCATGCTAGGCGAATCTGTGATCAGCATCTCCGCGGCACTGGCGGACATCGCCTGGAACCCGTCCAACATTATCGCCGCCGTCAGCGGATTCGTCATGGTGTCAGCCATCTGGTGGATCTACTACGACAGCTTCCACCTGCTGGAAGAGCGCAAGCTCAAGACCGGGCACTCAATCCTCTACTCGCACTTCTTCCTGTTCGTCGGCCTGGCGATCCAGGCCTCGCTGATCCGGCATGCGATCCTGGGCGACCTCGACCCGGGCGACTTTCGTCAACTGGCCGCCGTCGGCACCGTGCTGTTCTTCCTGGGCAAGCAGTACGGCTACTACATGGAGGTCCCTGAGCTCCGACCATACCTACGGTCCAACACCGCCGCCGTGTTCGCCCTTACGGCACTGGTGCTGATGTTGCCGCTCGGGCTCGAGGCTATGCTCGTGGGCATCACGGCCACGATGATCTGTTATGTGCTGCTCAACCTCCGCTACCGCCACCTTGTGCGCGCCGGACAGGTACCGACCTGAGCCGCTGCTTGCGCAGCACAATTGGCAACAAAGCCGAGGGTCCAGCTCGACAGTCCGTGTGCGTTCGCGATGCGAATCGCGCCAGACGAACTCAGAAAAACTGGCATTTTGGCACCAAAAGCCAACTATTATTGTTCGAGGTGGACCCTACTTTAAATCGGAAAAATCAACAGATAGAGTAATATTACTGTTGATACATTAGCTATTTCGCGATAAATTCTACTTCATGATCACGAACAACCATTCGTGGTCACTCGGCACGTGCCCGAACAAAAGCCTCGCCCTCGAGTCTCCTGTTCGCCCACGCCAAAGTGACCACCTAAACAGTGCAGTTACAGTTGCGCCCCATCGCGTAACTGCGTCTCCCGTACTTCCGCCACCCAGTCCCACAAAAAACTCTGTGCTCTCGGTACGTCCCCGTCTGTCCCCTCTGTGCTACTCCCCTTTCCCTTCCAGCACCAAACACCAAGCAAGTACCCAGCACACACCCGGCTCACACACAGTTCACACACAGTTCACACACAGCTCACACACAGCTCACACACAGCTCACACACAGCTTTGATATCGACATACCCCTCGCCCTCAACGCCTTATGAACTTATGAACCCCAAAAAACACACAATAACTCGTCACGCTTCGGAAAATACTGGGTTGAGTGAGCGTTTTTCGGCAGGAATTTCGCGCTCGCGCAACAGAAAAGCTGCCGCTCACGCGAAATCGCTCCCTTGCCAAAATTCTCGCTTCTCCCTGCACTGTCCGCTTAACTACCCGCGAATGAGATCCCTGATCCTGAGCTTCCTCGCGCTCGCTTCTTTCATTTCTCCCGCTGCGCACGAACTCGTTTGCGCCGGCGCCTTCCGCGGTTCCTATGCGCCGGTCGATTCCGCCGAATTCCGCAAATACGCTCCTGAACGCAACGTCGACATCCTCCACATCGCCATCGATATCACCCCGAACTTCCGCGAACGCTCCATCCACGCCACGACCACCCTCCGTTTCAAACCGCTCAACCACTCCGTCACCGAAGTCCGCCTGAACGCCCAGGATCTCCGCATTCAGGACATCGTCTCCAAAGGCGCCAAGCTAGCCGCCCACCAAAACACCGATACCGAACTGGTCCTCACCTATTCAGAACCGCTCCCCACCGATCGGTTCCAGGAACTTGCCGTCACCTACTCCGCCTTTCCCCGCAAAGGCCTTTACTTCCGCACCAAAGAAATGGGCTACAAACCCGAGGACGAACATCTCTTCACGCAAGGCGAAGACATTGAAGCGCGTCACTGGTTCCCATGCTTCGACGCGCCCAACGAGAAATTCACCAGCGAAATCATCTGCCGCGTTCCCTCCGAAATGACTGTTCTCTCCAACGGCAAACTGGTTTCCGAGAAACCCGCCGACAACAACCTCAAAGCCGTCCATTGGTTCCAGGACAAACCGCACGTCAGCTATCTCATCTCGCTCGTCGCCGGCCACTTCAAAAAGGTCGAAGATAAATACAAAGAAATCGACCTGGCTTTCTACACTCCCGCGTCGCAAATCGATTACGCCCAAACCTCCTTCGCCGAAACCAAAGAGATGATGGATTTCTTCGAGAAGGAAATTGGCGTGCCCTATCCCTGGGCCAAGTATTATCAGGTCTGCGTCCAGGATTTCATGTGGGGCGGCATGGAAAACACCAGCATCAGCACCCTTACCGACCGCACCCTCTTTCCAAAGGAAACCGAGAACATCCGCAGCAGCCAGGGCCTTGTCGCGCACGAACTCGCCCACCAATGGTTCGGCGATCTCGTCACCTGCGAAGACTGGAGCCAGATCTGGCTCAACGAAGGTTTCGCCACCTACTACGCCCACCTCTACAACGGCCACAAAGACGGCTCCGACGAATTCCTTTATGGTCTCTACAATAGCGCCAGCGGCTTTATCGACCGTACTGTCGCGCAGGATTCCCGCCCGGTTGTTTTTCGCCGTTACGACCAGCCCACCGAACTCTTCGGCTATCTCGTTTACCCCAAAGGCGCCTGGATTCTCCACATGCTCCGCACGGAACTCGGGCCCGATCTCTTCCGCAAATGCATCAAGACTTACCTCGAACGCCACCAATACAGCACCGTCGTCACTCACGACCTCATCTCCGTCATTGAAGAAATCTCCGGCCGCGAGTTCGACCGCTTCTTCGACCAATGGGTCTTCCACCCCCACCATCCCGAACTCCAGGTGAAATATTCCTGGGACCAGCACGCTAAACTCGCCCGCGTCACGATTTCCCAAACCCAGCAACTCACCAACGACGTCGCACTCTTCCATTTCCCGCTGAAGCTCCGTTTCAAATCAAAGTCCGCGACCATCGACCGCGTTTTTCAAATCAAAGACAAACAAACCGATCTCTTTATCCCGCTCGACACCGCGCCCGAAACCTTCCGCGTGGATCCCGATTACGCTCTGCTCGCGAAAGTCACTGTCGATCTTCCTCGCCCGATGCTCGTCGCCCAATTGAAAGATGAATCCGACCTTATCGGCCGCATGTTCGCCGTCAATCAAGTCGGCAAAGGTCGCGACGCCGAAACCATCAA
Source organism: Verrucomicrobiia bacterium (assembly GCA_036383895.1). Classification (GTDB taxonomy): domain Bacteria; phylum Verrucomicrobiota; class Verrucomicrobiia; order Limisphaerales; family SXQI01; genus DASVNK01. Next base: position 130,541 of record DASVNK010000075.1, read on the forward strand.
GCTCCTCAAGGAACGCCTCCAGAAGGATCCGTTCTTCGCCGTCCGCAATGAAGCCGCCGAAGCGCTTCGCCACATTCACACCGACGATTCCTTGCAAGCCCTCCTCGACTCAACCGATCAAAGCGACGCGCGCGTTCGCAATAAAGTCACCAGCGAGATCGGTTCCTTCTTCAACGAAAAAGCCGCCGCTCACTCGCTCAACGTTCTGGCCAGGGAGAAAAATCCCGACATCCGCCACAACGCGGTTCGCGGCCTCGGTGCCTACCCCGGCGAACAGTACCGCGAACCGTTGCTCGCCGCCCTGAAATCCGATTCCTACGAAGACATTGTTGCTGACGGAGCAATTCTCGCGCTCCGTGCGCGACGCGACACGGCTGCGATTGAACCAATGATCACCGAACTGAAAAACCCGAAAAACGACTTCAACTCCCGGGATTTCTCTGCCGCCTTGCAAACTGTCGCGACGCTCGCCAGCGACTTGGAAAACAAAGACTCCGCTTACGAATTTCTCGTCCGCTACGCCAACGACCTGCGCGAACCAGTCCGCATCGGCGCCATGCGCGCCCTCGGCATTCTCAAGGACGAACGCGCCGTCGGTGTCCTCACCAATTTCACATCCGGTCCCGTCGGTTCCGCCGAAACACTTGCCGCCACTCGCGCCATCGAGCAAATCCGCGCCGACCGCCCCACCGGCAACGAACTCGGTTCCCTCCGCACTGAAGTGCTCGACCTCAAAAAGCAAAACGACGAGCTCAAGAAATCCTTCGAGGAGTTGAAAAAGAAAATCGAAGCGCGCGATTCCCAATCTTCCACCCAGGCTCCCGCCTCCACCCCGCGCCGAACAACTCCATCCGCGGGCAAGCGCCGGTAATGAGCAACACACCGGAAAGCCAAGACGAACCCTCTACTGCGCCCCCTGTTTCGCCGCGCAAGGGCTTCCTCGCCAGGCTCGGCCTCGATCGCCCGGAACTCCGCGCCTGGGCCATGTACGATTTCGGCAACTCCGCGTTCATGACGGTGATCATTACCGCCATTTTCCCGATCTATTACAGCAAAGTGGCCAGCGCCGGCATCCCCAACGAAACCGCCGAGTTTCGCTTCTCCATGGTGACCACCGTCGCCATGATCGTCATCGCCATCCTCGCCCCCGTCCTCGGCGCACTCGCCGATTTCTCCGCCATTAAAAAGCGGATGATCGCCATCTTCCTCTCCATGTCCGTCGTCGCCGTCGCGATGATGTTCTTCATTCACCAGGGAAACTGGATTCTCGCCCTCGTCCTCTTCGCCATCGCCAACTTCGGCGCGAACGGCAGCTTTGTTTTCTACGACGCTCTTCTTCCACACCTCGCGAAGGAAGAAGAAATGGACCGCGTCTCCACCGCTGGCTACGCGCTCGGATACATCGGTGGAGGACTCCTCCTCGCTGTAAATCTCCTCTGGATCATGCAACCCGGCTGGTTCGGTCTTCCTTCCGGCGAAGGCCTCACGTCGTCGCAAACCACTCTTCCCACCCGCCTTGCTCTGCTCTCCGTCGCCGTCTGGTGGGTCGTCTTCAGCATCCCGCTTTTCCGCCGCGTTCCCGAACCTCCCGTGCGCCGCGAGTCAGACGAATCCCGCGACCAATCTCCCATCAAAGCCGCCTTCACTCGCCTCGGGGAAACCTTTCACGAGCTCAAGAAATTCCGGAATGCTTTCCTCATGCTCCTCGCTTTCCTCATCTACAACGACGGCATCGGCACCATCATCCGCATGGCCACCCTTTACGGCGCGGGCATCGGCCTCAAGGAAAACGACATGATCGCCGCCGTCCTCCTCACCCAATTCGTCGGCGTTCCTTTCGCGTTCGCGTTCGGCGCGCTCGCCGGATGGATCGGCGCCAAGCGTTCCATCTTTCTCGCCCTCATCGTTTACACCGGCATCAGCGTCATCGGTTACTACATGAAAACCGCCACGCACTTTCTCATCCTCGCCATCCTCGTTGGCATGGTCCAGGGCGGCGCGCAAGCCCTCAGCCGTTCGCTTTTCGCTAGTCTCATTCCGCGCCACAAAGCCGGGGAATTCTTCGGCTTCTTCGCCGTCGTGGAAAAATTCGCTGGCATCCTCGGCCCTCTCCTCTTCGCGCTCGTGGTTAAAAGCAGCGGCTCCAGCCGTGGCGCCATCCTCTCCATCATCGCCTTCTTCGTCGTCGGCGGAATCCTCCTGATGTTCGTCAACGTCCCCGAAGGCCAGCGCCTCGCCCGCGCCGCCGAGAAGGACGCGACTCAATAAAAAAGGCGCACATCACTGTGCGCCTCTCGAAAATTTTTAGCTTCGCCTACTTCATCCGATCAAAGCTCTTCTGCAGAATCTGCCAATCCTTCATCCCCTTGAACTTCGTCATCGCCTCATTGTTAATTTTTGCTTCCAAAGCGTTCTTGGTCGGACGCGTCGCCTTGTAGAAAATTCCGAAGTAGCCGGGGAACGCAGCGCCCGCGAGCTTATACGCAGCCTCTTCGTTCGTGACGTCGTGGTCCGCGGGCACCGTGTTAAACACACCACCTTTGCGCGGGTTCGAAGAATCAAATGCCCCTTCGTAAAACTCCACGCACTCGCTCAAGCACTCAATCACGCTGAACCCATCATGGTCCATCGCTGCTTCCATCATCTGCAGCACATGATTTGGATTTGTATGGGTCGTCCGCGCCACAAAGCTCGCCCCCGCCGCGATCAACTGCTTCATCGGGTTGATCGGCTGATCCACCGCGCCCCACGTGTCGGTCTTGCTCTTGAAACCAATGGGTGAAGTCGGGCTGGTCTGCTTCTTCGTGAGTCCATAGACGAAGTTGTCCATGATCACGTAAGTCATCTTGATATTTTTACGCGCGGTGTGATTCAGGTGATTACCACCGATCGAAAACGCATCGCCGTCACCGCCAAAAACAAACACGTGCAGATCCGGACGGCTCAATGTCACGCCGCTTGCGAACGGCAACGCCCGTCCATGAATAAAATGCACCCCGTGCGCCTGCACGAAGTAAGGAAAACGGCTCGAGCAACCAATTCCCGCGATCGTCGTGATCTTTTCATGATGCAGTCCGCGTTTTTCGAGCAACTTGTAGTAGAGCGCAAGGACCGAGAAGTCACCGCAACCCGGGCACCAGGTCGGATGATCCGCCATCAATTCTTTTTTCGTGAGCGGCTTACGCACTTCGGGTGCGGCTGTCGCTGTGCCGCCGTTCACTTCAGGAATAATGCTAATTGCCATAACTGTTCGTGTGAAATTTGCCTAACTACATTTTGCGTACGCCCGTTTTCACGACCGCTTTCGCACGATCAATAATGTCGCGCACCTTCCACGTTAGTCCATCGGTCTTCGTGATTCCGCGAATTTTCGGATCGCAGAATCGCGCGCGCAACAACCCGCCCAGCTGACCGTACCCGTAAAGCCCTTCGTCATTGATTTCGACCACGAGCACGTGATTGAAGCCGGAGAAAATATTCTCAAGCCCGCTCGGCAGCGGGAAAATGTGTTTGATGTGCAGCGCCGAAACGCTGTCCCCAGCGGCGCGCGCTTTGTCCACCGCTTCGCGGATCGGCCCCTGTGTGCTGCCCCAACCGACCAGCAAAACGTTTCCTTCCGGCGGACCGTAAACCTGCGGCACCGGCAACTCCGCTGCGAGCGACTGCAGCTTCTTGCGACGCTTTTCCACCATCTGCATGTGCATTTTCGGCGAACCGGTAGGATGCCCCATTTCATCGTGTTCCAGTCCCGTCGCGACCGGATACTTCCCGCTCATGATTCGCGTCCCGGGCACCACGCGCGGCACTACTCCCGTCGGCGTGGAAAGATCGTACGGCTTGTGATCCTCAACCGGGGTCAGATCGGGCGAAATATCCTGGCAAATCTTCTCAAGATTCGGTTCTTCGAAAGCTTCGATGCGTGTCGCAATCGCCTGATCCGAAAGAATAATCACCGGTACATTGTATTTCCGAGCGATGTTCACCGCTTCAATCGCAGTGTAGAACGCATCTTCCGCGCTCGCTGGCGCTACCACCACCCGCGGCGAGTCACCGTGTCCGCCGTAAACGGCGATGTTCAAGTCCGACTGCTCAACGTTCGTCGGCATTCCCGTCGAAGGCCCGCCGCGCTGAACGTCGACGATAATGAGCGGAACTTCCGCCATCACCGCCCAACCGAGCGCTTCGGTTTTCAGCGAAATTCCAGGACCACTGGAGCCGGTCACAGCCACTTTACCGGCGTAACCCGCGCCAATCGCCATCGAGATCGATGCGATTTCGTCTTCGCACTGCACGAACGTCCCGCCGTACTTCGGCAATTCGCGTCGCAATAATTCCATGATGTCGGACCACGGAGTAATCGGATAACCCGCGCCGAACCGCACACCGCCCGCGATCAATCCCCACGCCAGCGCCTCATTACCGGTCATGACGACCTGGTGACCGTTGCGTTTCTGGCTCTCCGCAAACTGAAAAGTCTCCAGCAAATTCCCGATCGAATATCCGTAACCCGCCTCAAACGCCATCATGGCGTTGTTCAACACGCTTTGGTCTTTGCCGCCGAATCGCTCGGTGATCAGTTGTTTCAGCTTGCCGACGTTCAGATCGAAAATCTTTGCGAGCAGGCCAAGCGTGTAGATGTTCTTCCCTTTGTCCTTCGCTGTCCCGCCGATTGCTTCAACCGTCAGTGAGGAAATCGCAATCCCTACATGGCGGTATTCCTTTTCCCATTCAGGCTTTGGCGTCACGTGCGCACTGTCATAGAGAACAATCCCGCCGTTTTTGACCGAATTGATATGGCCTTCATAGGAGTGTTGGTAGAACGCGACAAGCATGTCGGCTTCATCGCCGGCGCTGAGCACTTCGCCCGAGCCGATGCGTACCTGGAAGATTGATGGCCCGCCGGAGATCGTGGATGGAATCGTCATGAACGTCATGACTTCCTGTTCGCTGCGTCCGGCCAGCCGGGCTAAGAAGCCGCCGATCGCCTGAATACCGTCCTGCGAATTACCCGCCAATCGGATGACTGCTTCTGAAATCTTGGAAACCTTCGAACCGCCTGCTGGAGCGGTAAGGGTAGATGCTGTGTCGCTCATTAAAAATTCCTGCGTTTTCTAGCGAAAAAATGCAACAAAGCCGCGCAAAACGCACGGTTTTGTTGCGAAATGCATGTGAAAGTTACACGTGAAATGGAGCCTACGACTGAGAGTACAGGGTGTCAAACCACCATTGGAACATTTTTCAGCGCTCTCAATTGTGTGTAGAAGTCTTAATGGCAGCTACTTACAACGCCCTGCGCTGAATGAGAACTTTAAACGCCCGTCCGAGGTGTTCCGGATGCAAAAGCGAGCGTAATTGTCTGTAACGCATTGCTGTCCAGAGCGGAAACGAGTGGGTACGCGCCTCGATCTGTTCGACGACACCTTTCAGGTAAAAGCCCTGGTGGAGGAATTGTTCGGTCTTTAAACCGGCGCTTTCGCCAGCGCCAATCAGGAGGGAAAAGTTCACATGCGCGGTGATGTCCTGTTCGCCGACGGCGTCGAGCAAACCGGACGTGGCGCGATGCTTGGAATAGGCCCGCAAAGTCCCGCGGGAACGGTGCGGCTGGAAAAAGTCGTCCTGCAACAATCCGTAATCGACTGTGAACAGCCAGCCTTCTTCAAGAGCATGCGCGGCACGCAGCCACCACGAGACGCCTTCAGGGCAAATCTCGACAGTGAATTGGTTCGGCAAAACGTCCTTCAATTCGGAAGGCAGACGCGCCAACAATTTGAGCGCGCTCTGGCTCTGTTTATCTGTCGGCAGTGGCTTCCAGTGGAATTGGCTGCGGACATTGGTGACGCCCCATTCGTTCCAGCGCCGAATCTCCGCGTCCCAGCGGAAGACATGCACCGGCATCGCATCGATTAATTCGTTCGAAAAGCAGATCCCCCGATATTCACCGACCTCGCTCCAGTCGCGCACCCAACGTACTTTGCCGCCGTATTTTGCGAGGGTGTCGAACTGCTTTTGCGCGCGCGATGGCGAGGGTTCGATGATGATGTAATCGAGGCGGCGGAAGACTTCCTGCTCGTATTCGCGCTGGTAGTCGAGGAGATCGCGGGCGAGTTGGCCATCATGCGCGCCGGCTTCAATGAGTTGGACTGAGCCGGAAAGTGTGCGGAGGCGGCGGGCGAAATCGACGCCGAGCAGTTCACCGTAAAGGCTGCCGACGCTGACGCTGGTGAAGAAGTCGCCTTCGCGGCCGGTCTGCTTGAGGTGACGCTCGTAGTAGCCGTGGCTCGGATGGTACAAAGCGAGTTCCATGAACCGCGCGAAAGATATCGCGCCGTCCTGGCCAATCTCGCTGCGGATGATGTCCTCGAGCTCGGTCACAGTCGCCCCCGGAATAATGATTTTTTAAATCACTGCGGCGATTTTGCAATGGTCGGAAGCGACGGCGGAATGGTTACTTGAAATACTCCTGGATCGTTTTGACCTGGTAGCCGGACTTCTTTAGTGCGGCGATGCCCTGAGCGGCAGCTTTGGCGCCGCTGAGCGTGGTCATGATCGGAGTATTGGTGTAGACAGCGGTGGTGCGGATCTTCACTTCGTCCGCGCGCGGCGTCTGACCAGAAGGGGTGTTGATGACGAGATGAATTTCGCGGTTTTTGAGAAGGTCGATGGTGTTCGGGCGACCTTCATCGAGTTTGAAAACACGCTGAACTTTGAGGCCGGCTTTTTCGAGAATGGTCGCGGTACCGGCGGTTGAGACGATCTCAAAGCCAAGCTCGGCAAACAGCTTCGCAATTTCGGCGACGTTCGTTTTGTGGGCGTCACTGACGCTGATGAAGACGCGGCCTTGCAAGGGGAGGGGAGCGTTGGCGGCCATTTGCGACTTGGCGTAGGCAGTGCCGAGATCAGCGTCAAGGCCCATGACTTCGCCGGTGGAGCGCATTTCGGGCGAGAGGAGGATGTCCTGGCCGTGGAAGCGGTTGAAGGGAAACACCGATTCTTTGACGGCCCAATACTTCGGCCAGATTTCTTCGGTGAAACCGAGCTTCTTGAGGTTGTCGCCTGCCATCACTCGCGAGGCGAGTTTTGCGAGCGGAACGCCGATCGCTTTGCTGACGAAGGGAACGGTGCGGGACGCGCGTGGGTTTACTTCGAGGACGTAAACGGTGCCGTCCTTTACGGCATATTGGACGTTCATCAGGCCGATGACTTTCAATTCGCGAGCCATGGCGTGGGTGTATTCACGGATTTTGTCGATGACGGGTTTGGTTAAGTTGTGCGGGGGCAGGACCATCGCGGCGTCACCCGAGTGAACGCCGGCGAATTCGATGTGTTCCAACATTCCGCCGACGACGATGGTGCCTTCGTTCGGATCTTTGAATTGGCCGACATCGGTGATGCAGTCGACGTCCACTTCAGTCGCGTCTTCGAGGAACTTGTCTACGAGCACAGGACGCTCGGGCGAAGCTTCGACCGCAACGCGCATGTAATGCTGAAGCTCGGCATCGGAGTAAACGATCTGCATGGCGCGGCCGCCGAGGACAAAGGAGGGGCGGACGAGGACGGGGTAGGTGAGTTCGCGGGCGGCGGCGAGTGCTTCGGCTTCGTTGGTCGCGATGCCGTTCGGAGGCTGAGGGATGTTCAGCTTGCGGAGCATCGCCGCGAAGAGTTTGCGGTCTTCGGCGATTTCGATGTTTTGGGGCGACGTGCCGATGATGTTCACGCCGTTCTTCTGCAACCCGAGCGCGAGGTTCAGCGGGGTTTGACCGCCGAATTGCGCGATGGCGCCCCAGCATTTCTCGCGTTCGTAAATATGGAGGACGTCTTCGAGCGTGAGCGGTTCGAAGTAGAGGCGATCGCTCGTGTCGTAATCCGTCGAAACGGTTTCGGGGTTCGAGTTCACCATGATGGTTTCGAAGCCGACTTCCTTCAGGGCGAAGGCGGCGTGGACGCAGCAGTAGTCGAATTCGATGCCCTGGCCGATGCGGTTCGGGCCGCCGCCGAGAATCATCACTTTGCGCTTTTCGGAGGGGCGGACTTCGTCGTCGCCACGATCGTAAGTGGAATAATAGTATGGGGTGTAAGCTTCGAATTCCGCGGCGCAGGTATCGACGAGGCGGTAGCTGGGAACCAGGCCGATCTTCTTGCGTTCGGCGCGGACGGCGTCCTCGGTGGTACCCGTGAGATGAGCAATCTGGCGGTCGGAAAATCCGTATGATTTGGCTTTGGCGAGGAGCTTGGCGTCCATTCGGGGAGACAAGCTAGTGAGGAGCGATGAAAGTGCAAGGCTAGAGAGGGCCTGGACTTCGGATGAAGTTCGGACGGTTCTGAGGCGAGTAACGTTATTGTGTTGATGATTTTTTCGTTTTTTGGGTGCTGATGGTGTTGAGCTGTTGATGGTGAGGGAGTTAGTGTCGTTTTTCCCTGGGTGTTCGTGGGTGTTGATTGGTGCTGATTTGTGTTGATGGATGTTGATCTGTAGAAAATCAACACGATGAAGTGGACGGAGAAGGACAGGGGAGATGCAGCAATTACGACTCGGCCGATGTACGCAATGAGTCCTTGGGACAAATAATCGTGTGGGCACTCTGGAAGCGTCGGCGAACAGGAGATTCGCGCTGGGCGAAGCTTTTGTTCGGATACGATCCGAGTGACCACGAAGGTTGTTCGTGATCATGCGGAATTTATAAGCAGCAGGGCCAGAGCGGTCAATGCGAAAAGCGCGAGCGCGTGATGGGAAGTGCGGCTTAACCCAGCGAGAAAGGTCCGAGTCGGATTTACTCTGAACGACCCACTTTAGGGGAGCTCCTGATATACCATTAAGGTTCGGTGTAATAGTTTTACGCCGGTAATGTTCGTGGGCAATTTTGTGCCATAAGGAGAGCCATACGCTGGATGGAGAAGAGTAAAAAGAAAGCTGTTAATCCTGCTGCCGAAGCTCGTGAATCTCCAGAAGGGGTGCGTCGCGCGTCGGAGCAGGGGTTGGGAGCTTTCAATCAGCAGATTTCAAGCATTCTCGAGCGGATCAGCGATGGGTTTGTGGCGCTGGATACCGGGTGGCGATTCATTTATTTGAATCGCAAAGGCGAAGAGATTTTCCGCCGGCTACAGAAGATTCAAACCTCGTTGCTTGGGAAGGTGCTTTGGGACGAGTTTCCGGAAATCAGGAGCACGGAAATCGAGCAGCATTACCGGCGGGCGGTGGCTGACCAGGTGACGGTGGAGTTCGAAGCGTATCTGGAGCCGCTCGATGCGTGGTTCGTGGTGCGGGCGTATCCGTCGAGCGACGGGATATCGATTTACCTGCTGGATATTTCGCGGCGGAAAAAATCGGAAGCGGCACGGAACAAATCGGAATCGGCGCTGCGGGCGAGCGAACAACATTTTCGCGCGGCGTTTAACCAGGCCGCGGTGGGCATGGCGGTGGCGAACCTGCAAGGCAGGTTTGAGGCAGTGAATGACCGGTTCAGCGAAATGCTGCGATATTCCCGCGAGGAGCTTTTGACTCAAGGCTTCGCAGATATTACGCATCCGGCTGATTTGGCAGCGACGGCAGAAAATGTCCGCCGGTTGATGTCGGGAGAGGTCAAGGATTTTATCTACGAGAAGCGGTTCCTGCGGAGAGATGGATCGATACTCTGGGCGCGCACTTCGGTCACGCTTTTGGTCGACGACGAAGGGAAGCCAGATCGTTTCATTGGAGTGATCGACGACATCACCGAACGCAAGCTGACCGAGGAACGGTTGCGTCAGGGGACGGAGCGGCTGCAATTGGCGCTGGATGCGGGGCAACTTGGCGACTGGAGTTGGAACGCAGCGACGGACGTGGTGACCGTCGGTGCCGCGACGGCTGATATTTTCGGGCTGCCGCGAAACACAGCGATTACGTGGGCGAAGATGCGGGAGCTGATCCATGAAGACGATCGTGAAAAGGACAGGTTGGCCGTGGAGAAGGCGCTGGTCACGCATACGGATTATGACCTGGAGTACCGGGTGTTGCGCGGTGCTGATTGTCGCTGGATAGCAGCGCGCGGGCGCGGGGTTTATTCGGCAGACGGAGCGGTCCTTGGGATGATCGGAGTTCTGCAGGACGTGAGTGAACGACGCACCGCGGAGCAACTTCGGTCGCGGCTGGCGGCGGTGGTTGAGTCATCGGACGACGCGATCATCAGCATGAACCTGGACACGGTGATCACGACGTGGAACAAGGGCGCCGAAAAAATGTTCGGCTACTCCGCGGAGGAGACTGTCGGGCAGTCCATCAACAAGTTGCTGCCGAGCGATCGTCAGCACGAAGAAGGAATCATCATTGGTCGAATCGTTAATGGCGAACAGGTTGAGCATTACGAAACGATCCGCACGCGTAAGGACGGGAAGCTGCTGGACGTCTCGCTGTCCGTCTCTCCCATTTACGATGCGCAAAGGCAGATTGTCGGTGTGTCGAAGATTTCGCGTGACGTCACGCACCGAAAGCAAGCGGAGGAAGCGCTGCGCCGAAGTGAGGAGGATTTGCGAGCGTTGGCAGATTCGATTTCGCAACTAGCGTGGATGGCGCGTCCGGACGGTCACATCTTCTGGTATAACCGGCGTTGGTACGATTACACCGGCAAAACGCCTGAGCAGATGGAAGGGTGGGGCTGGCAATCGGTGCACGATCCGGAAATTTTGCCGTCGGTAGTTGAGCGCTGGAAAGAAGCGATCCGCACGGGCACACCGTTCGAAATGGAGTTCCCGCTGCGGGGCGGAGACGGAGTGTTTCGTTGGTTTTTGACTCTGGTAAATCCGTTGCGCGACATCGCGGGAAATGTGGTGCGGTGGTTCGGGACGAATACGGATGTGGATGAAGTGCGCCGCGTTCAGAAGGCGCTTGAAGATCAATCGCAAGTGCTGGAAGTGCTGAACGAAACGGGGCAGGCGATTGCTTCGCAGTTGGACCTGAACACGGTGGTGCAGATCGTCACTGATTCTTCGACTCGATTGAGCGGCGCGAAGTTCGGAGCGTTTTTCTATAACGTGATCGATAAGAACGGCGAGGCGTTCATGCTTTATACGTTGTCGGGCGCGCCGCGGGAGGCCTTCGAGAAGTTTGGACATCCGCGGGCGACGCCGATGTTCGGGCCGACGTTTCGTGGCGAGGGAGTGGTGCGCATCGCCGATGTAACGAAAGACCCGCGCTACGGACAGTGGGGTCCGCATCACGGAATGCCGAAGGGACATTTGCCGGTGCGGAGTTATTTGGCGGTGCCGGTGATTTCGAGGAATGGCAAGGTGATTGGCGGATTGTTTTTTGGGCATCCGGACGTGGGAGTTTTTACGGAGCGCGCTGAGCGGTTGGTGTCGGGGGTTGCGGCGCAAGCGGCAATTGCGATCGACAACGCGCGGCTGTATGACGCGGCGCAGCACGAGATTGGGCAGCGCAAAAAGGTGGAGGCGGAACTGCGCGCGGCGCAGGAGAAGTTGCAATCGCACGCGATCGATCTGGAAACGCAGGTGGCGGAACGGACGGCGAAATTGCGCGAGACGATTGGCGAGTTGGAGGCGTTTTCGTATAGCGTTTCACATGACATGCGTTCGCCGTTGCGCGCGATGCAAGGTTACTCGGATGCGTTGCTGGAGGACTATGCGGAGAAGGTGGATGATACGGGGCGCGATTATTTGAATCGAATCAAGCGGGCGGCTTCACGAATGGATTTGCTGATTCAGGATGTGCTCGCTTACAGCAGGGTGGCGCAGGGTGATGTGCCATTGAAGCCGGTGGATTTGGAGAACGTGATTCGGGATGTAATCCAGAGTTATCCCACTCTGCAGCCGGAGTGCGCGAAGATTTCGATTCTGACAGCGCTGCCGCGAGTGATCGGGCATGAGGCTTATTTGACGCAGGCGATTTCGAATATTCTGACCAACGGGGTGAAGTTTGTTGCACCGGGCACGTTTCCGGCGCTTGAAGTGGGAGCGCAACTGGAGGGCGAATGCGTGCGCGTTTATTTCAAAGACAATGGGATTGGGATTGCACCGGAGCATCGGGACCGGATTTTCCAGATTTTTGGACGGGTGTATTCGGACAAGCAATTTGAAGGGACTGGCATTGGACTGGCCATCGCGAAGAAAGCCGCGGAGCGCGTGGGCGGATCGATCGGCGTTACTTCGGAGCTGGGCAAAGGAAGCACGTTTTACCTTTTATTAAAGCCTGCAACATGAGCACGACAGACCAGGCCATTCTTTTGGTGGAAGACAGCGAAGACGATGTTTTCCTGATGAAACGCGCGTTGAAAGGCGCGAAGATCAAGAACTCGCTGATCGTGGTGGAGGACGGGCAGCAGGCGGTCGACTATTTGGGCGGTGCGGGGAAATTTGCGGACCGCGAAAAGTTTCCGTTTCCGGCGGTGGTTTTTTTGGATTTGAAGCTGCCGATGAAGAGCGGGCTGGAGGTGCTGGAATGGATCCGGCAGCAGCCTGGGTTGGAAAACCTGGTGGTGCTGGTGCTCACGTCTTCGAGTGAACCGAGCGACTTGAAGCGCGCTTATGCGCTGGGCGCGAATTCGTATTTGGTGAAGCCGCCGACCGCAGACCAGTTGCTGGACCTGGCGAACGCGTTTAAGTGGTACTGGCTGGAGTTTAATCGCTACGAAGGTTCCACCGCAGCGGTGCGCTAATCCGCGAACGATCCGCGAAGTTTTATTTCTTCTTTTTGGTTTTTGTTCCGGAAGATCTGGAGCGGGCAGAGTTTCCGCGGGTCTGGCGTTTCGAACGTGGCTGACCGACTTTGATCCCTTCCTGGCGGGCTTCGGAGAGGCCGATGGCGACCGCTTGTTTGCGGCTCTTTGCATTTCCTTTGCCGCGTTTCATTTTGCGCATTTCGCTGCGAATGAATTCACCGGCTTGGGTGGTGGCGGCTTTGCCCTGGCGCTTTTTCGTGGCGGCGCGGCGTTTCGCATTTTGTGTAGGCATACAGTTATTAGAAGAGGAGTTCGCGTGTGCGGAACAGCGGTTCGGCGCCTGAATGTGGGTTCGTTGCGGGGATGAGTCGGTGTACGTGAAAGCCTGTTCGGCGGTGGTTCGGTTTGGCAGGCCGAAGGTGTGGGAAATCAGCCGTCCCTTCGGGACTTGATGCTGCAACCGTCAAGTCCCGGCGTTGAAACGCCGGGCTATTTTCGGGCGTCCCTTCGGGACGTTCGGTGAGTGATTTGGAGTCCGCCGTTGGAAGGCGGCCGAAGGCCGGGAATTTTTTTGCGAGATGCGGGGCTTGAGGATTTTCTTGGCTTTGGAGACGAGTTTTTTCTTCACTTCGCAGAGGCCGCGGAGGATGGCGAGATTCTCGATGTCTTCTTTCAGGTCATTGCCTTTGGGTGTTTCGAGGCAGCCGGGATGAGTGGCGAAGCGAGCGTCGTTGACGATGTGGCGAAAAGCGTCTTTGCCGATTTTGCCCTGGCCGATGCCGGCGTGACGATCGACGCGGGAACCGAGTTCGGTTTTGGAATCGTTCAAGTGGAAGGCGAGGACTTGATCGAGGCCGACGAGGTCGTCGAGTTCGGTCAGGGCGGCGTTCCAGCCTTTCTCGGTGCGGATGTCGTAACCGGCGGCGAAGAAATGGGCGGTGTCGAGACAAACACCCAGTCGTTGTGGTTTATCCGTTTTGTCGAAGATGGCGGCGAGGTGGTCCATTTTGTGGCCGAGACAACTTCCCTGGCCGGCGGTGTTTTCGAGGGCGATGCGGACTGGGGAATGTTTTGTGGCGCGAAAGACTTCGTTGAGGCCGGCGACGATTTGTTTGAAGCCGGCAGCTTCGCCAGCGCCGAGGTGCGCGCCGGGATGCATGACGAGGAAGGGGAGGCCGATTTCGGTGGCCAGATTGATCTCCTGGATGAGGGATTTGATGGATTTATCGCGATTGTCGGAAGGCGCTGCAGCGAGATTAATGAGGTAACCGGAATGGCCGAAGACGCAGCCGAAGGCGCAGCGGTTGAATTCGTTGGCGTAAAGAGCAACGTCGCTCGGCACGAAAGGTTTTCCGAACCACTGCATGTTGTTCTTCACGAAGAATTGAACCACTTCGCAGCCGATGCCGCGGCCGCGTTCGAGGGCTTTCCAAACGCCGCCGCCGGTGGACATGTGCGCGCCGAACTTCACAGCGCTTCGGGCTTCGCCATGAGCGCGGCGATGCGAGCGAGGAGGCGGCCGGCGGCGCCGCCGTCGAGGACGCGGTGGTCGAAGCTGAGGGTGAGGTTGGCTTCGGTGATGGGGACGAATTGCTGTTTCTTTTCGTCCCAGAATGGAGCTTTGCGTCCGGCACCCATGCCGAGCACGAGGGTTTGTTCGGGCAAAGGAATGGGCGTGGCCCAGGTGAGGCCGAACGTGCCGAAATTGGTGATGGTGGCGATGGAACCGCCGGTGGCGTCGGGAGGGAGACGGCGCGCGCGGGCGAGTTCCACGAGCTCGTTGTAGCGGGTGACGAGTTCCTTGAGAGACTTTTTGTCGGCGCCGCGAACGACGGGAACGAGAACGCCGTCTTCAGCTTCGACGGCGAAGCCGATGTCGATGGCGGGAGGATGGACAATGACGTTGCCGATCAAACGGCCGGCGGGAGCGGAATGTTCCTTTAAGGCGAGGGCAAGAGCGCGCAACGCATAGAGCGCAGGGCCGGGTTTCGGTTCGACCGATTTACGATGGGCGAGGACTGGATCGAGATTGATGGGCAAGGCAACGGTCGCGAGCGGGCGGGTCCAACTCCGGCGCATGGCATCGGCGACGGCGACGCGCATGGTGGAGGCATTGCTGAGCTTGTGCTTCTCAAGATTGTTCAGGAATTTTTCGAAGTCCTGGATCGTGACGCGTCCGCCAGCGCCGCTGCCGGCGATTCCGGCGAGATCGGAAGCGTGAAGGCCGAGTTCGTGCATGCGCGCTTTCATGCGCGGGGACATGTAGCTCGCGCCGCCGGAATTGAGCGGCACGGGAAGGCCGCTGACGGTCGGCTCGACTTTGCGTCTTTCGCCTAGTCGCTTACTGGACTCCGGAGCCGCGGCATTTTCAGGCAGTTCGGCGGTCGCGGGTGCATGGTTGTTGAGGCCCATTTCTGCTGCGACTGCGGCCGTTACTTCGATGAAGCCAAGCTGCGCGCCGACCGGATAGGCTTCGTTTAATTGCACGGTGATCCTATCGATCTTGCCTGCGCAGGGGGAATTAACGGTGGTGGTCGCCTTGCTGGTCTCCACCTCCATTATTTCCTGGTCTTCGCGCACCGGTTCGCCGGGTTTTACCAGCAGCTTGATAACTGTGGCCTCGGCGATGGATTCGCCCAACTGCGGCATGACTATAGGAACGTGCGGCATTTTAAAAACAGTAGACCTCGGTTACATCCTGACAAGCTTGCGCGCCTCGGTGGCGATTTTATCTGCGGTGGGCCGGTGCGCGGCCCAAAGGTTCGGGTGGTAAGGAATGGGGGTATCTTTTGCGTTCATGCGCATGGGGGGCGCATCGAGCAATGCGAACGCTTCGCTGGCGATGCGGGCGACGACTTCGGCGGTGACGCCGCCCCAGGGGAAGGCTTCGCCGACGCAGAGCACGCGACCGGTGCGGGCGACGGAAGCCATGATGGTGTCGGTGTCGAGCGGCTTCACGGTGCGCAGGTCGAGCACTTCAACTTCGGTTCCTTCCGTGGCGAGTTCTTCGGCGGCGGCGAGCGCTTCATGGACCATGGCGCTATAGGCAATGATGGTCATGTCGCGTCCTTCGCGGGCGATGCGCGCTTTGCATGCTGGCATTGCTTCTTTCGGCAAGGAATCGGCCTTGAGGTGGTAATACAGATATTTGTGTTCGCAGAAAATTACGGGGTCATCGATGGCGACTGCTTCGAGCAACATGCTGTAGGCGTCTTCCACCGTCGCGGGGGTCATGACGATCAAGCCAGGATAATGGGCGTAGAGCGCTTCGAGACTCTGGCTGTGGAAGGGTCCGCTGCCGGAAGTGCCGCCGCTCGGCATGCGAATGGTGATGGGGCAGGGGACTTGCGTGCGCCAGAAGAGAGTCGCGGCCTGGTTAATGATTTGGTTGAGACCGGGCGTGGAGAAATCGGCGAACTGCATTTCGATGATCGGCCGCATTCCTTCGATGGCGGCGCCGACGGCAGAGCCCACGATTGCATCCTCGCTGATCGGCGCGTCGAGCACGCGGCCGGGGAATTGTTGGGCGAGATTTTTTGTGGCTTTGAACGCGCCGCCGAAGTTGCCGACGTCCTGCCCGTAAATATAAACGCGCGGATCGTCCGCCAGCGCGCGTGCTTGAGCCTCTCGAATGGCTTCCAGGTAAGTAATGCTCATTTCGCAGGCTGATTACGAAACGTAAGCAGCATCCTCAAAACCCTCGGCTAAATGCTTGGAAGCGAGCGCGGACCAATATTCCTTGAACGGATCGGGCGATGGTTCGCGCTGCACTTGATTGACGGCTTCTTCCACTTCATGGCTGGCGGCTTCGCGCCAAGTCTGAATGTCCGCCGCGGACGCCCATTCCTTCAAGATATGTTTTTCCGCCACTTGCATGCAATCGCGACCGAGCGGAGAGGCCTTTAATTTAGGGTCGATATACGAAGCGTCATCATGTTCGCCGTGGCCGCACAATCGCAGCAGACGGGCTACGATGAGCTGCGGGCCGCCGCCAGCGCGCGCGTCGTTGACGGCAGTATTCAAAGTATTCAAGCAGGCCTGCAGATCGGTGCCGTCGACGGAATAGCCCTTCACGCCGTAACCTTCGGCGCGATCGACGAGAGAATTGCAGGCGAACTGGCGGGTGTTCGGCGTGGAATAAGCATATTGATTGTCCGCGACGACTGCGATCAGGGGCAATTTTTCGACGGCGGCCTGGTTGATCGCTTCGTGAAATGCGCCGGTGGAGGTGCCGCCTTCGCCGATGCAAACTGCACCGACTGATCCTGTCTCGCCGCGCATACGTCGCGCCAACAAAGTGCCGTTTACGACGGCGACCATCGCACCGAGGTGACTGATCATCGCCAGGTAGCCGTCCTTCGGACGCCCGCGATGCACGTTTCCGTCGCGTCCGCGCATGGGACCAAGAGCGGAACCGAGGCAGGTTCGCACGGCTTCGACGACGGTTTCGCCGAAAGCAAGCCGTCCAGCGCCATCGCGAATGAGCGGAGAAAAAACATCACCTTTGCGAAGCGACATGCCGATAGCAGCACTTAACGCTTCCTGCCCTTTGCCGAGATACACGCCACCACCGGGGATTTTTCCAGCGCGGTACAGGCTGGCGAGCTTCTCGTCCAAGGTTCGGGCGAGAAGCATCCAGCGGAAAGCTCTGACGTATTCGTCCCGCTGCGTTCCGGTAGCTGCTTCTGGAGCGCGCGTCAGGACTGATTGCACCATATCGTTCACTGAGTATGCGATTTCGGAAATATGGCGCAAATGTTTCTTTCTTGCCACTTTGCAATTCATCCACGAAATAAAGGCCGTTCTCGTTGAAGCCTGCCTGGTTCATCCAAGCCATCCCGGCGTCGCGTCTCGAGTTCCCATTCAAGCCCGCAGCCGAATAGTCCGATTGCGAACTGATGGTCGATGAACCCAAACCTCAAAGCCGAGGCTGAAGCGAACAGGCTGAAGGCTTTACATTCATATCATGTGCTCGATACCCCAGCGGAGGAAGGGTTCGACGAACTGACGCGCCTGGCCGCGCACATCTGCGGGGCGCCGATCGCTTTGGTGAGCTTCATCGATGCGGAGCGGCTTTGGGTCAAGTCGCGGGTGGGATGCGAAATTACTGAACTTTCCCGACGCGATGCGATTTGCACGCACGTTTTGGAGTCGGAAAGCGTGTTCATCGTGGAGGATGCGGCGGCAGATGCGCGATTCTGTGCGCTACCGATTGTGGCGAGTGGACCGAAGGTTCGTTTTTTTGCCGGGACGACAATTCGCGGGAAGGTAAACCAGGCTGACGCGAAAGGCGCAACGTATCCGATCGGGGCGTTGTGCGTCATGGACAGCAAGCCGCGAACGTTGACTGCGGAGCAGGCGAATGCGCTAACGACTATCGCGCGGCAGGTTCGGGCGCAACTGGAAGTTCGGCGCGCCAATCACGAATTGCGAGAGAAGCACGAGGAGTTGGCCAAGGCGTTGCGTCACTCGGAATCGTTTTATTTGTCATTGGTGGAGACAATTCCGCAGAACATTTTCCGCAAAGATCTGGAAGGCCGGTTTACCTTTGCGAATTCCCGTTTCTGCCAGACCGTGAAACGCACGGTGACAGAAGTTGTGGGAAGAACGGACTACGATCTGTTTCCAGCGCATCTCGCGACGAAGTATCAGCAGGATGATCGCCGGGTGATTCGCGATAAAATGCTGTTCGATTCAGTCGAGCAACACAAAGACACGAACGGCAACACGCTTTACGTGCGGGTGCTCAAATCGCCGATCGTTGACTCGAACGGCGAACTCACCGGTGTACAGGGAATTTTCTGGGACGAAACCGAGCGCTTCAAAGCGGAAGAAGCTTTGGCGTACGAGCGCGACTTGCTGCGCGCGATGCTCGATAACATTCCGGACAGCATTTATTTCAAGGATCGCGAGTCGCGTTTCCTCGCGATGAGCCGCTCGCTGGCGATTCGGCTCGGGCTGAATTCGCCGGAGGAGGGGGTCGGAAAAACGGATCGCGATTTCTTTAGCGATACGCACGCGCAAGACGCGTTGAGGGATGAGCAACAGATCCTTCGCACCGGGCTGCCGATTGTCGGGAAAATGGAGCGCGAGCTTTGGCTGGATGGCCGGGAACGTTGGGTGCTGACGACGAAAGTTCCGCTGAAGAATCGGCAGGGGGAAATAACCGGCACGTTTGGTATTTCGAAAGACATCACCGAACTTAAAGCAGCCGAAGCGGAGCTTGGCGCCGCTCGCGATGCCGCGCTGGAATCGGCCCGGCTGAAATCGGAGTTTTTGGCGAACATGAGTCATGAGATCCGGACGCCGTTGAACGCGGTGATTGGCATGACTGGCCTGCTGCTCGATACGCCGCTGAATGAAGATCAACGCGATTTCACCGAGACGATTCGAAATAGCGCTGATGCGTTGCTGAATATCATCAACGACATTCTCGATTTTTCGAAGATCGAAGCGGGCAAGATGCCGATCGAGACGATTGATTTCGATTTGAGTGAAGTTGTCGAAGGGACGGCGGAGCTGCTCGCGGAAGGCGCGCAGAAACGGGATGTGGAACTCGCGACGTGGATCCACGAGGAAGTGCCGCGGCATTTGCGCGGTGATCCGGGCCGCATCCGCCAGGTGCTGACCAACCTGATCGGCAATGGGGTGAAGTTCACTGAGCGCGGCGAGGTGGTGCTGCATGTCAGCAAAGTGCGAGATGTCGAAGGCAAGATTGTCGTCCGCTTTAATGTACGCGACACGGGCATTGGCATTGCTCCGGAAGCGCAGACGCGGTTGTTTCAGGCTTTCGTACAAGCGGATGGGTCCACGACCCGGAAGTATGGTGGCACTGGGCTGGGTCTGGCGATTTCGCGGCAGTTGATTGAGTTGATGGGCGGCGAAATTGGTTTCGAAAGCACCCCGGGCAAAGGCTCGCTGTTC
The DNA here is from genome assembly GCA_036383895.1 of Verrucomicrobiia bacterium. GTDB lineage: Bacteria > Verrucomicrobiota > Verrucomicrobiia > Limisphaerales > SXQI01 > DASVNK01. Next base: position 150,112 of record DASVNK010000075.1, read on the forward strand.
TGGTTCACGCTTCCTTTGGAGGTTCAAGCCCGCCAATTGCCGCCGCAAGGAGTCGCGAGCACGCTGCAAGGGTTCCGAATTCTTGTGGTGGATGACAACGAAACGAATCGCGAGATCGTGCATCGCCAGGTTCTGTCGTGGAAAATGCGCAATGGTTCGGAGGACAGCGGGCAGAGCGCGATCAAAGCGCTGGAAGAAGCGGCCACGGCGAATGATCCTTACCACGTCGCGATTCTCGACATGCAAATGCCCGAGATGGATGGATTGAGCCTGGCTCGCGCGATCAAGTCCAATGCAGCCATCGCGAGCACGCATTTGATCATGCTGACTTCGCTTGGTTATTTGCCGGAGGAACGGCGTTGGCGCGAGGCGGGCATTTCGGCTTATCTCATCAAGCCGGTAAAGGAAACGCGGCTTTATGACACGCTCGTTTCGGTTCTGCGTGGTTCAGGTCAATCGCGCCGCTCGCAACCGGTCGCGACACCGGGCGCTGACCTCAGCCGCCGGTCTGTGCGCGTTCTCGTTGCGGAAGATAACGTGGTAAATCAGAAGGTAGCGCTGCGCCAACTGCAGAAGCTTGGCTATTCCGCCGACGCGGTCGCCAATGGTTTGGAGGTACTTCAGGCGATCAAGCAGATCCCGTATGACGTGGTGCTGATGGATTGCCAGATGCCTGAACTTGACGGATACGAGGCGACTCGCGCCATTCGCGCTGAGGAACAGAAGAATTCTGAATCACGCCGCCATTACATCATCGCGATGACTGCGCACGCACTTGCGGGCGATCGCGAAGAATGTCTCACGTGCGGCATGGACGATTACATCAGTAAACCTGTACGCATGGAAGAACTCGACTCGGCAATTTCTCGTGGGCTGCAAACAATGAACAACTCCTGTGGGAAAGACGGGGCGGACATCCTCGATCACGAGACTCTCCAGAGTGTTCGCGATCTTCGGACGCCTGGTGAATCCGATCCGCTCGCCGAGCTGATCGACCTGTTCATCCTGGATACGCCGCCGCGCTTGAACAAGATCATGGATGCCTTCAAAGCGGGGAGCGCGGCCGATCTCGAGCGTGCCGTTCACGCGCTCAAGGGCAGCTCCAGCAATCTCGGCGCAAAATGCCTCGCCTCGGCGTGCGCTGACGTCATGAAAATTTCGCGCGAAGGGAAGTTGCCGGACTCTTCCGCGATTGCCAAAATACTTTCCGAGTTCGAACGCCTCAAACCCGCGCTCGAAGCTGAAAAATTCAAATGACCCGCGCTGCGGCGCATGCATGAAGATCAAGTTCATTGTTGCCGCCGCTTTTTTAATTTTGTGCGCGTCCGCTGCCGAACGCGTGCCGTGGACCAGCTCGCGGGTTCTTGGTTCGCCGGAAAAGCCTTATAAATACCAGCTCGAGCGTCGATTCCCGCATGTCAATTTCACCAATGCGATCGACTTCACGTTTTCGCGTGAGCTGGAGAGATGGCTGCTTGGCGACCAAAGCGGTAAATTGTTTTCGTTTGGCTCACAGGGGCAAAAACTCTCGTTAGCGGCGGACCTAGCGGAGTTGATGGGAAGGGAGGGAAGTTTCTATGCGCTCACGCTGGATCCGAACTTCAGATCGAATCGCTTCATCTACATTTGCTACGCGCAGAAACCGGAACTCAAGGAAGGCTCGCGCGTCTCGCGGTTTAAAGTGTCGTCTTCACCCGAGCCGAAGATTGACCTAGCCAGTGAAGAGGTTCTGATTACGTGGCTCTCGGGCGGCCACAACGGCTGCTGCCTTAAATTTGGAAAAGACGGTTTTCTTTACATCAGCACTGGCGACGCTGCGGGGCCGAATCCGCCCGATCCGTTGAAAACCGGGCAAGATATTACGGACCTGCTGAGTTCGGTTCTGAGAATCGATGTGCACAACAAGTCGGAGGGGAAGAACTATCGCGTGCCTGTGGATAATCCGTTCATCGAGACGCCGAACGCACGTCCAGAAATTTGGGCTTACGGATTTCGCAATCCGTGGCGGATGGCATTCGATGAGAAGACGGGCGACCTCTGGGTTGGCGATGTTGGTTGGGAGATGTGGGAGCTTGTCTACAAAGTGCAGCGCGGCGGGAATTACGGTTGGAGCATTGTCGAAGGACGGCAGCCGGTTCTACCAAACGATCCGCGCGGGCCTACATCGATTCTTCCGCCGATCAAAGATCATCCGCACAACGAAGCGGCTTCCATCACCGGCGGTGTTGTTTATTACGGAAAGAAATTTCCTGAACTGACTGGGTCTTTCATCTATGGCGATTGGGAAACGGGCAAAGCCTGGGCGCTCCGGGCGGCAGGCGAGAAGATAGAATTCTTCCAGGAACTCTGCGATAGCACCACGCGCCACATTGCATTTGCGGAAGATGCCCACGGCGAAGTGTTCGTGCTCGATTACAACGGTGGCGTTTACGAACTCGTCGAAAACAAGAACCCACATTCGCCACAAGATTTTCCGAGGAAGCTCAGCGAAACCGGCCTTTTTTCGAGCGTTGAGAAGCTTGTTCCTGCCGATGGCGTATACCGTTTCGATGTCAACGCGGCGATGTGGAACGATTTCGGAGTTGCGGAACGAATCGTCGCGTTGCCCGGGGAATCTTCCATAAACACTTCCGAGGCACTGTGGCGTTTCCCTTCCAACGCGGTGCTCGCTCGCACCATTTCCCTGGAAATGGAACGGGGCAACAGCGCTACCGCGAAACGAATTGAAACCCAATTGCTCCACTTCACCGGCGATGGTTGGGGGGCTTACACCTATCGCTGGAACGATCAGCAGTCCGACGCCGAACTCGTCCCGGCGGACGGCGCGGACGAACTCCTGAAGGTCAAAGATGCTGAGCAGCCCGGTGGCATTCGTCTACAGCCCTGGCGCTTTGCCTCACGCACGGAATGTCTTCGCTGCCACAACACCTGGTGCGGCACGGCGCTTGCGTTTCAGCCGGAACAACTGGGCCAGCAGTTAAGCGATTTTCTCGACGTGAAAGTCATTGGGGCGCTGAGGCAAAGTAAACCGCAGCTCGTCTCGCCTTACCACCACAGCGAAGATTTGGACCGTCGCGCTCGCTCCTATCTCCACGTCAACTGCTCTCAATGCCATCGCGAAGCGGCTGGTGGTTCCGTTCCCAGCGTCTTCAATTACGATCTTCCACTCGAAAAAACCCGCAGCGTCAACGCGCGTCCGATTCTCGGCGACCTCGGCCTGCAGAATGGCAAAGTCATCTCGCCGGGCGCGCCTTTCAGCAGCGTCCTGCTCTTTCGTACTTCGGCCACAGGTCGCAGTCGTATGCCTTACCTCGCTTCCGAACTTGTCGACGACGATGGAGTCGCCCTCTTGCGCGAGTGGATCGCATCGCTCGACCAAAAAACTTCCGAACCAAAACTGGCCGAGGTAAAAAGCGAACTCACCTCCGCACCGCATTCGATCCCTGCGAAATACTTTGCCAACAGTTCGTCTGCCCTGCTGCTCGCTCACGCCTTCACCGATTCCTCGATTGCTCCGCAAACCAAAGAACAGATTGCAAATGCCGCTGCCAAATCTTCAAACCCGCTCGTGACCGAACTCTTCGAGCGCTTTCTCCCTGCTGATGCCCGAACGAATGTGCTTCAATCCATTGCTCGACCTGAGGAAGTTCTCGCGTTACGCGGTGACGCTAAGCGCGGCGCGACCCTCCTGAACGACACTGCTCGTCTCACCTGCCTCCAATGCCACCAGTTCGGCGCTGGGGGGCGGGCCTTTGGCCCAAACCTCGCCGAAGCCGGCAGAAAGAAAACGCGCGCCGAGTTGCTGGACAGCATTCTTCACCCCTCCCGCGAAATCGCCCCGGAATACGTTCTCTACTCGATCGAACTGACCGACGACGAACTTCTCTCCGGCATCATCGTCCATCGAAATGCGAACGAACTCATTCTTCGCGATCCAACCGGCACCGATCACACTGTTCCCTCGAGCAAGATTAAATCGAATCGCCCACAGCAACTCTCCGCCATGCCCGAAGGTCTCCTCAGCGGCCTCGCGGCACAGGAGGTTGCTGATCTGCTTGAAGCGATCGCTCGCGGATTGTAGTGCGCGACGTGATGAGTGCTTGTTGGTAACATCCCAGCCTACCATCACTTCACTTCCAACAACTCCATTTCGAAAATCAACGTAGCGTTCCCGGGGATCACTCCTGCCGCGCCGGATGCGCCATAGCCCATCTCCGGCGGAATCGTCACCTTGACCTTGTCGCCGACGCGCATTCGCAACAGCGCCACGTCCCATCCCTGGATTACCTGCCCGACGCCCGCGGCGACCTCGAACGGTTCTTTGCGATCCACCGAGCTGTCGAACTTCTGCCCGTCCGTCAGCCAGCCGGTGTAATGCGCCACCACGATCTGTCCGGGATTCGGCACCGGCCCATCCCCATACGCGAGGAACTCCATTGAAAAATTCGCCATACCGCAACAGCTTCCCACGCCGATTAAAAACCGACAACCCCTTCCAGCTTCTAAGAAGAAAAGGCGTGCCGCTTCATTGCGCTGCACGCCTCCTAATCAGAAGAAACTTCTTAAACGTTTGTCAGCCGGCCGGAAGAATCGCCGAAACGCTCCAGGCCCGAGACACCCACGCGATCAGCCATGGTCAGGAACAAGTTCGACGTCGGCTTTGAGTTGTGTTTCACGAAGCGGCCCGGGGTCAATGTTCCGCCGCCACCACCCGCGAGGATGATCGGCAGGTTGGAGTGGGTGTGCCGATTTCCGTCCGCGTTGCCGCTGCCGTAAACGATCTGCGAATTGTGGAGCAGTGAATTGCCGTCGACGTCTTTGGTTGTTTCGAGTTTCTGCAGGAACTTCGCGAACTGCCGCACGTACCATTGATCGATCTGCGCGATTTTCGCGATCCAATCTTCGCGGTTTTGGTGGTGGGAGAGATCGTGGTGACCCTCGAAGATGCCGATCTCGCCGAACGGACGATTGCTGCCGTCGTGGGCGAGCAGGAAGGTGGCGACGCGGGTTGAATCGGTTTGGAATGCGAGCAGAAGCATGTCGAACATGAGGTTCACATATTCCTCGTAGCTGGTGGGAACGCCTGCGGGAGTTTCCACCGCGGGATCGGTCACTTTGCCAAAGCGTTCCGATTTTTGGATGCGGGTTTCGATCTCGCGAATTCCGGTGAGGTACTGGTCGAGCTTCGACTTGTCGGAATAATCGAGGCGGCGCTGCATCGCTTTCGCATCTTCCATCACGAAATCGAGAATGGAGCGCTGCTCCTGCTGGCGGCGCGCGAGACTTTCGGCGCGTTCACCGTGCGAACCGGTGCCAAACAGGCGTTCGAAGACCAGGCGCGGATTGCCTTCGGGAGCGACGGGGGTCGTCTCCGAACTCCAGGACAAATTGAATTGATACGCGCAGGCATAACCAGAATCGCACGCGCCGCTGCGGCGGACGTTGTCGCAAGTGAGTTCCAGCGATGGAAATCTCGTGACGTGCCCAATTTTTTGGGCGAGCACCTGATCGATGGAAACGCCGGCGCGCACATCGGTCGCGCTCTTCCGCATCCGGACACCGGTCAGGAATGTGCCGTTGGCGCGCGCGTGATCGCCCGCGCCGTCGGGACCGGGATTCGCGTTCTCGTGATTCAATCCACCGAGCACCTGAATGTTTTTCCGCATCGGCTCGAGGGGCGAGAGCGTGCTGTGCAATTCGAAATTCTGTTCGTCTCCCTTCGGCCACCAGGACGCCGGAATGGCGCCGTTTGGAAAGTACACGAAAGCAGTGCGCAGCGGCGCGCCGGTTGCAGTTGTCGCGAGCGGCGTGACGCCACTTTCCGCAGCCAGTAAGCGCGACGGCACCGATGTAAAAGCCGGAAGAGCGACACACGCGCCGAGTCCGCGCAAGAAATGGCGCCGGCTAAGATTCAGGCCCCGTGCTTTGTTCATGTCCTTATTATCGTTCATGGTTTTACTCCCTTAAATCTGCTCGTTGCTGAAATTCCTTGTTCTGTTCCATCGTGCGGCGCTTCTGGAAGGGTGCGGATTCCACGATGCCGAGCAACAACGCCGAAGGTTTTCCGCCGCTCGCTTCCAGTTCATCCACGATCTTGTCCACGGTGAATGAATCGTAGTATTCCAACCCGCGCCCGAGCGCATAGGTGAGCATCTTTTCGGTCAGACATTCGTAAAACGACCGGTAATGCTTCTGCACTAAAATCTTTTTCAATTCCTGAACGGTTTTGAACTCTTCGCCTGTCACCAGTTTTCCCGCGACATCGAGGGGTTGTTTGTATTCCTGTTCGCGCCACATGCCCATCGCATTGAAGTTTTCCAGGCCGAGCCCGATTGGATCCATACGGCTATGGCAGGAACTGCAGAGCGCACTATTGCGGTGAAGCTCCAAAGTCTCGCGCAGTGATGGTGTTCGGCCGACGATCGTTTTCGCCGCGTCTTCCAAGGAAGGGATATCTGGTGGCGGCGGGGGCGGGGGAGTGCCAAGAATATTTTCGAGCACGAACAACCCGCGTTTGACCGGCGAAGTGCGGGTGGGATTCGAAGTTACTGCAAGGACCGTTCCTTGTGTTAGAATGCCACCGCGCGGGCTTCCCTCCGGCACCTTCACCAACCGCATTTCCTCACCCTCCACGTCTGGCAGACCGTAGTGTTTCGCGAGGCGGGAATTTACGAAAGTGTAGTCGCTGTCCAGGAACTCCGTGAGCGGTCGATCGTTCTTAACGATATGGTCGAAGTATAGCTCCGTTTCGCGGCGCATCGCGTTCCGGATCTCGCCATTAAGCTCGGCGCGCGGCCCGCGCCGATTGCGGAAAAGCTGTTTCCGAAGTTCCTCCAATTCGGCCTTTTCGTCCGGCTTCAGTTCGTCTTCGTTGGTGTTTCGCAGTTCGCGAAACCGGGCGATCATATTCTCGCGATTTGGGTCGGCCTCTTCTTCACGTCCGAGCACTGCCCGCGCATCGATAATTACTCCATCGACGTCGCGCGCTTGCAGCCATTGGCCGGTGAAATTACGCACGAACTCTTTCGAACGTTCATCCCCGAGCATGCGTTTAAACTGCGGTTTTAAATTTGCTCGAAGCTCGTTCTTTGCGGCCAGCCGGAACAATTCTTCATCCGGCATGCTCGACCAGAGGAAATAGGAAAGCCGCGACGCGAGCGAATATTCGTCGATCTCGGCGAATTTCTGTCCGGGACTCCCTGGGAGTAATCCCTCTTCGCGATACAAGAAACGGGGCGACGCAAGAACAGCGACCATCGCTTGCCCGACACCGGTCTCGAAAGACTTCCCTTCCTGCGAGTAAACGCTCTCCGCTAATGCCGCCAACCGACTTACTGTTTGCTTATCCACCGGGCGTCGGAAGGCCTTAGTCGCAAACTTCTCCAAAACCTCCGCCGCATAACCGCGGCGCGCGTCTTCGTCTTTCGGCGCGTCCTTTGCGAAGAATCGCTCGTAATTTTTCGGGCGGACCCATTGTTGTGGATCGAGCGGGCCGCGCACCGTCACCGAATTAATTCGGATTTCGCGATTGCGAACCTGCTTCTCATCCGGCGTGATCGGCACGATTTCGAATGCAAGTTCATGGTCGCCCTTCGCGGACCATTCTTCGTCAACGGTGAGCGTGTAAGTCTTGCCGCCGCGCCAATGATATTCCTCCTTCAGCCGCTCCTTGCCATCGACCTTGAAGAGCACCTGCACTTTATTGTAGTCGAACTGTCCATCCACGAACCGCTCGCGTTCGGTCAGATCGACAATCAACTGGTAATTCCCTGGCTCCAGTGACTGGAGCGACTTCTTTAACGTCGCGGGCTTGTAATACGAAAGGGAAAGCTGACCTCCTCCAGCCTTTTCATTTCCATCGCCGACAAATTGTTTACCGGGAATTATCTGCTCACGCACCACGCGCGAAACGGAAGGCACCGCCTTCTCGACGATTTCCTTGGCCGCGCCGATGTATTTCTCCAACAGCATCGGCGAAACGGTGAGCACGTCGCCGATGTTATCAAAACCGTGCCCGGTATCGTCCGGCGGGAATTCCACTTCCGTATTGAAATCAATCCCCATCAACTCGCGGATGGTGTTCCGATATTCCACGCGATTGAGCCGCCGCACTGTCACGCGGCCGGGATCCGGATTCGCCGGATCAATCTTGAACGATTCGTTTTTGATCCACCGCTCCAGCACTTCCTTTTCTTCCGCAGTCGGATGCGGCTTCTTTTCCGGCGGCATCACACCGGCCCGCACGTTTTTCAACACGCGAAGCCACAGATCGTGATTGCTCTCTAACTCCTCCTGCGTTTTGAAAGTATCGAATGCCACCTTGCCCTTTTTCATCCCGTCCCCGTGACAATCGTAGCAGTATTTCGTGAGCAGGGGTTGAACATCCTTCTGGAAATCAGGCACTTCAGATCCCATCAACGGAAGTGCGAGCGCGAATGAAACAAGCCCTAAAGTGCGGGTAATACCCTTATATAAGGCGTTCGCACGGTTCGATCGCTGCTTTTCTTTCGCGTTCGTATCCAAAAAAATCATTGCGCGCGTCATCTTGGCGTCCGGCTCTCTCTAAGACGTTCCTGGCATTCCAGAAGTTGCAGTGCAGCAGGTTACTCCTGGGCACCGCGGGCGATTACCCATCCTACCGAGATTGCCCAATTCGGGCAATAAATCTCGTTCTCAAGCCTGCCGGAATGGTCCTTACCTCGACCTTACGTAACTGTCGCGCATTGACATCGGCTGACCACTGCTTCAATTTCATAACCACTCCAACCAAACGGAACAACTATGCGCGCTCTATCCAAACGTGCCGCTTTCACGCTGATTGAACTGCTCGTCGTGATTGCAATCATCGCCATCCTTGCCGGGATGCTTCTGCCCGCGTTAGCCAAGGCGAAACAGAAATCGCACGCGATCAAATGCGTGAGCAACTTAAAGCAAATCGGTTTAGCCAACTGGATGTACTTTAGTGATGAAGGGAAACCGGTGAACTACGATGCCTGGCCAGACCTATGGATGCGCAAGCTGATGACGCGCTACTCTGCGGTCAATGCAGTTCGCATCTGCCCATCCGCACCCGAACGAACTCCGGCGCAGCAAAAAGCTTCTCCTGGCGCGGGCGGTTGGGTGAATCGCGCGTGGATCGTTGAAGGAACTGTGAATGGCCGCCCGACGAATTATCAAGGAAGCTACTCGATTAACGGCTATCTTTACACTGCTTCACCGTACGGGACGCCAGCCAACTTCTTTAATTCTGAATCCTCGGTTCATTCTCCTTCACTCACACCCTACTTTGCAGATTCGGTTTGGGTAGACGCCTGGCCCGAAATCACTGATCGCCCTGCTCGGAACCTAGTCACAGGCGACGATTTCAGCGGCGGAGGAATCTCGCGCATCGCTATTCCTCGCCACGCATCCGGTGGACCAGTCAGCAGAAATCACGATGCCAAAAACAAGTTACCCGGCGCCGTTTCCGTCGCATTTGCGGACAACCACGTTGAGACTGTGAAGCTCGAGAAGCTCTGGGGCCTATATTGGCACAAGAACTGGAAAGTGCCGGACAAGCGGCCCGGACTTTAATTTTTCAGCGCGCGAAATACACCAGCACCAGGATCGCAATCCCGAGTACGATTCTGTACCAGCCAAAACCGTTGAACGTGTGCGAGCGCACAAATTTCAACAGCCATTTCACAGCTACAAACGCGGTCGCAGCAGCAATAAAAGTTCCCCATGCAAGGAGGAGCCAATTCACATCGGTGCGGTCTTCCTTGATGGCTTCATAAATCTTAAGAGCCCCGGCAGAGAGCAACGTCGGAATTCCGAGCAGGAATGAAAATTCGGTCGCGGGACTGCGCGCGATGCCGAGTGCCAGCGCGAGCATGATTGCTGTTCCGGAACGCGAGAGTCCCGGAAAAATGACGGCCAGCAATTGTCCTGCCCCGATCGCAATCGCGACGGGCCACGTAATTGAATCGCGCAAAACCTTCTTTCGAATCGCCATCTCGATCCACAGGATCAGAATACCTCCAATCAAGGTCGCGAGGGCCACGGGAACCGGGTCTTCTTCCAATTTGAAATTCATTTTCTTCAAGACGAGGCCGCCGATCGCCGTCACCAGGAACGCTGCGATCAATTTTCCGACAAAGTCCTGTGTCTCGCGCTCGCGCCATTGGGTGATCATCTGCTTCACCCGTGCGGTGAAGACCAGTAGAACTGCCAACACCGCCCCGCTCTGCACGACGGCCAGGAATAATTCGTCAGGTTTGTAACTCAGCCATTCCTTGGCTAACAGCATGTGCCCGGTCGAGGAGATCGGCAGGAATTCGGTTATTCCTTCGATCACCGCTAAAATGAGGACATCTATCCAGTCGCGCACCGCGTCTTTAGATGGCAAAAGGAAGGCGAACTCAAGCGCAATTCCGCGTAAAAAAACCTGCTACCGCCCTTGAGTGAAGTGGGTGCATGAAGTACAATGGCGCCCCGGTTAAGTTCATTGACAAACCTGGTGCCGGACCTACTGTTTGCAGTAGAGAATAAGGATTTGTTCGGGTAGCGGTACGTTTCTTCAGCGGGGTTCCCCACCCCCACCTCCTTGGCGTCTGCTGCCCGAACGTTCTTTTAGTAGATTCGCGCGAAACAGGGTTGACGCTTCGCAGCTCATTCACTACTTTCGCGTGCCCTAAATGCGGGGGCGTAGCTCAATTGGTTAGAGCGCTGCCCTGTCACGGCAGAGGTTACGGGTTCGAGCCCCGCCGCTCCCGCCATTTTTTTGAAGTGAAGGTTTACCCGCGCTCCATAAGAGCCGCGGGTTTTTGTTAAACAAGGTTGGTTTTGAAGCAGGTATTAGGTTCTCGCGCATCCGCAAAAATTTTATTTCGAGCGCTGTCTCTCGGCGTTTCAGCGGTTTTCTCGTTTACCACATTTTGCGCTGAAGGTGATTCGCCGATCGAGGAAGCTAAAGGCGAACGCCGCTGGGGGATCCAGATTGGCGCGGCCGTGATTACGGAGAATAACATCGGCCAGATTCTCACCGGGACGATTGATTCCGCGGAAGGCGCATCGGAAGGCGAGATCTATAACTTAACACTGACGTATCGCGCGCATCGTTTCCACATTCCCTTTCGGGGCGGCGAGCTGACTCCCACGTTCGAGCCGTACGCGAGGTTCACGCTCGTAAACGAACGCGATGATACGTTTCCGGATTATAACGCAGGCGTTGGTTTCCGATGGGTTGATTTTCCGTGGAACCGCTGGCTCACGACGACCTTTTATACGGGGGTTGGGTTTTCGTATTCAGCGCACGTTTTGCAGGACGATCGCCAACGGCATCCGGGTGACCGCTCTCATTTAAAATTTGATTGGCCGCTGCAACTTACGTTCGCTTTGCCGCGGTGGCCGGAGCACCAGTTGGTGCTTTTTAACGATCACCAATCCGGCGGCCATATTTTTGACGAGGGCGGCGTCAACTGCCTCGGGATCGGCTACCGCTACGAATTCTGATCTGGAACTGACGATTACACCGGCGCATTACGAACGCGTTCTATGGGATCGCCGGCGTAACCACGCGGTAGACGCGAAACGCGGCCGCATGGTCATCGTCGAAGACCGTTACCGTCCGATCAACGTCGCGCGCGGGCAAGTGGCGGATGATCTGCCATGGTTCGGTCAATGCGTTCCGATATTGAACCGTGTACGATTTGTGCGCTTTAGCTTCGAATCGCAGCAGGATGCGCGCGTAGGTGCCCTGTATCTCGCCTGGACCGTTAGCCGCACTGACTGGAAAAACAACATGTGTCAGTTCAAAAACACTTTCCCCATTGCGTGGATCACTGCCGGCCGCGAATTCGTCTGCATTCGTGACGCCGTCGCCATCGGCATCTGCGTCGGCCATACCAGACGTGAACCGTTCCGCCGGGCTGAAATGAATGTCGCGCCATTCGTCGTAAGTGCGCGGCGTCGCATCGAAGTGGCCGACATGCTCCGCTGCAACACCATTGGCCTTCGTAAAGCTCCCGCCGAAGTAGAGGTGGTCGCCGCGCAGAACAAGCGAATTAACCACTCGCGGAAAAATCTCGTTCCCGTCCAAATTATAACTCCAACCGCTCTCGATACCGATTCGAGACCAGAACGCGCCATTGTAACGCGCCAGCGGCACTCCTGCAGCGCCGCCCGCGAAAAGCTGCTGGCCATACACGACCAGCGGCGCGCCGCCGCCAGTTCCAAGAAATGTCCAGCTCGCTCCATCCCATTTCGCGACACCGTTTCGCACCACGCCATCCAAACTGAAGCTCTGCGAGTAGAGGTAAAGATTCTGGCCATCGCTCGCGAGGTCCAAGGGTGTGGTATGGAATGTAATTCCCTCGATCGCGTGCCATCTCGATCCGTCCCACCGCGCCATCATCGGTGCGCTCACTCGAGAGGCGTCTTCATTGAACGCATGGGTGAACGCGCCCGCGACGTAAAGAGAACCTCGATGCACCAACAGCTGTGTGCCTCCCTGCGGCCGAGGAATGCCGCTCTGCGCAATCGAGTACAGGCCGCGCCCTACGCGGTGCCACTCGCCATCTCCTCGGCTGTATCGCGCAATTCCGTCGAATGTCGTTTCGAAATCATTTGCTTCAGCGGTGAAATAACCAGTGGCATAAATTTCGTCACCGCCGCTGGCCATCTCCAGAACTTCGCCGTTGAGCCCGTTACCGAGCGCTGTCCAACCGTCGCGACTCCGCGAAGCGATATTCGGCGACGACACGCCATTGATGTGCGTGAAATTGCCGGCCGCATAAAGACGCCCCCCGGCATAGAGCAAGTTGTTGATCCAGCCGGCCCCGGTTCCGTCCCGAAGCACCTCGCCGATCGTGCGCCACGATTGTCCGTTCCACGGCGAATCTCCGTCCGAAGAGTATTTCCCCCACCCATTCGACTGCCTGCGGCGTAAATATAATTCGAGTTTCCCGCCATCGCAGTCACTCCCCGTTCGAACCCGGGCATTTGCACCATCCGCGAAGCTGGCACATTTGTCGGACTGGTCGGCGTGCCCGGCAGTTGCCCCGGAACTCCCGGCAGGGTGAAATCGCCACGCACGCCATTTTCCCAAACCACGAGATTCTCAGCCGGCAGTGAATCGACTGAATCAAACGAGCCGCCAATGAAGAGTCGCTGGCTCCCGCCCGCGAGTGCGTGCACTGCGCCATCAATCCCGGAACCGAAGATTGCGGAAGAGCGATACCAAGTGGCACCATCCCACATCGCGATGTTCCGCGCCCAATGCTGACCAGCAACTTCGAATCGACCGCCCACGTAAACTTGTCCTCCTTCTGCCAGGATGGTGTGCACCAGCGGAAAATCCCCGGCACTCATCCCGCCGGAAAGATCGTTAAAGCGATGCTCCGTTGTGTCCCAACGACCTATTGTGAGCGGCTCCGAACGCCCTTGCGAAGTGACATGGGCGAAAGCGCCGCCCAAATAAAAATAGCGCGGGTTCGCCGGATCGCGGGCGATCGCAGTCACCAACCCTTCCACGCCTTCCTCTCCGAGCAGCGAACTGCCTAGTGCACCGCTATCACGCAGAATCATTGCAGAGCCGACCGTCCGATTGCCGTGTTTGGTGAAGGAGCCTCCGAAGATTAATCCGCTCCCCGTAACCTGGATCGCGTGAATATTTCCATCGGGCAAATCCGCCTGCTCGTTGCTGTTTGCGAGCAGTTGCCCGCCGATTTCCGTTGCGGTGACCAGAAACGCTTGCACTCCATTCACGCGGTTGAAATCGCCGGCCGCCACCATTTGAGGAGCGCCATTATAAAATCCCGCGAGTGCGCGGACCCGATCATTCACCGTGGCGACCCGCACGAAGTTAGTCCCGTCCCACGCAGCCAGGTGCTGAATGTTCGTGCCGATCGTGAACTGCCCTCCCAGAAATATAAACCGCCCATTCGGCGCAACTGCGATGGCATTTACTTCGCCAGAAATCACATTGGAGCCGGTGCCGATAGGATGCCACCGGCCCGCAGAAAACATCGCGGCATTCCGCGCTTCAATATCCCCGATCCGAGTGAAGCGGCCGCCCACATACACCGCCGCGTTTTGTACTTCGCCCGGTGCCTGATGAATCGCGTAAACGGGGCCGTCCGCACCGAAAATCACATTGGTCAGCGGCGAAGCAGCGTGCGAAACGATTTGTGAAAACGCGAACGCGACACCGAAAAGTAGGCAGTGGAATGCACGAGTAAATGCAGGCATATGAGCTTGAGGAAATGCATGAAACCAAGCCGACTACGCCCTGTCCATCCAGCTCGCCAACAAACAGTAACCTCCTGACGACAGGCTCGCGTCAATATGCCGGGCGCGGGAGGGTGCGCCAGGACAGGACTTTGCCGTCGCGGAGATAAATTTCGGCGCGGACGTAGTCGCGGGGTTGGTAATCGGAGACGAGGTAGCGTTCCAAGTAGAGGTCTGGTCCGCCGCGGGTGGTTTCGCGATAGGCCCAGTAGCGGCTTTCCTGCATCCAGCTGCCGTAGTAGCGCCAGGTGGTGACGCGGCCTTGCTGGGGGTCTTCGCTTTCGAGGACTTCGGAGGGCGGGCCCCACGCGATATAGACCGCATCGGCTGGCATGCCGATTTTGATTTGGCCTTCATCGACGAGCTGTTTTTGGTCGGGCGCGAGCGTTGCGTAAATGTTAGCTTTCTCGTTTCGGCGCGATTCGATAGTCGAATTCGTCGCGCAAGCGACGAAGAAAAGGACGATAGGAATCAGCGCTAAACCTGCTCTCACAAGAGTTCTGACGCTCGGTGCACCCTCATATTCAGCGACGCCGGGGCGGATAGGCCGGACCTTTCGGGTTCGCCGCGGCTGGTATTTCCTGAGTCTGTCCAATTCTTCCGCGATAGCCTGGCCCGCGGGAGGACTGGCTGACGCCGGGCGGCAGGTCCGCGCCAACGGGCAGCCCTTCGCGCGATGGCTGGATTGATCCCGGCGCGCCGGGATAAGGTGGCAAAGGAGGCGGCGCCTGAATTTGCCTTTGGGCCAGCTCGGCATTTGGATCTGGCGGCACCACTTCGTCGGCGGGTTGATTGGAGAGAATTCGCGCGATGGAATTGCTCTGCTGCTGTTGCAGGCCAGCCAGGGCGACACGGCGCTGATCCTCTGAAAGAGTCTGGTCGGCCTGGATGCGCGCGATCTCATCGGCGACGGCCTGCTTGACGCGAAGCACCGGCAGGACTTTTTCCGGCGGCGCGCCAGTGGTTTCGACCTGCTCTTGCGCCTGGCGAAAGAGCGGATTCTCGGTCGCGGAATAAAAGGCAAATCGCTCCTGGCCGATCGATTCACGAATCGCCGCATCGCGCGTGCGTTCCAATTCGCGGCGGCGGGCGGCGCTCGCGGTGTCGTTGGTGCTCAAAGCGGCGATCTGCTGATCGTAACTATCGCGAACGCGGAAGATTCGGCGGAACTCGTCTGCATCGGCGCCGAAGCCGCGCAACTGCTCGCGAAGTTGATCGGCAGTTTGCGAGTATCTCAGGAGATATTCCTCGAGTTGTTGAGGATTTAAAACGGCTGCTAGTTCGCGCCGAGTTTCCTGCCGGAGGCGCGCCAGGTCCTGAACCAGAACGTCGCCATTCACCACTTCGCCAGGACGCTCGATCGCTTCCCGGGACTGCCGCGCATTCGCCTCGATGCGTTCCACCGCAGTTTTTGTTTCGGGGGATAGTGCGCTCAGGACAGGGCCATCAAAGCGAATTGCGTTCGCCCCGGCGGTGCTCTTATGAGTTTCCCATCCCGGCCCGAGCAATTGAGTGAGCAACTGCGCTTTCTCGGTCTCCAAGGTCCGCACCTGGTCCATGCCCGCCTGGAGAGCATCCATGTCTGGATCGGGCAGCCACCATTTTTGTTCTGGCAACTGGATTTCGCGGGCCATGCGATCGGCGAACATTTCGTTTACTTCCGCGAGGATAATGTCGCGGATGGTTTTTTCCGGGCAGCCGACATCGCGAAGATTTTTGATGTAGGTGGCGAAGTCGGGTGATTCCACTTCGGACCAATTAAAGCCGCGACGTCGCACGACGACGTGAGGGCGGCCGGTTTTGGCATCGATCGCTCCGGCCTGAAGCGTCTCCTCAGCGACTGCGGTCGTGGGCACAGGCTTGCGCCAAAGAAGGACCACGACAATCGCTAGCAGCACGTTCAGCCCGAGGCATACCCAAAGCAGCGCTCGCGCTCGCATGCCATAACCTACGCCCAAAGGCGCCCCGGTAGCAATTGCGGCTTTCGACAGGCGATCGCTGGAGGGAGCGTTCACCAAGGGGCTCATAGGTTTGCCTCGCGTGGTGAGGGTGAAGCCTGGGCGAAGACGAGATTCGCGATGCGGTTTTTGAGGGCCAGGCGACGTTCGCGGAGGTCGTGCTTGCGGAGTTCGATGGTGGCACGGTGTTCGGCGAATTTGCGGCGGTCGTCGTAGGTGAAGAGTTGGAAGAGCTGACTGAGGCCGGCGACGTTGAGGTTGGGATTCTGAACCATGCGGAGGGCGTGGAGCTTGAGGTGGTTGGTGATTTGCTCGTCGGAGAGTGGTTCGCCGTTTTGGATGGCGAGTACGTCGTTGACGGAGGCGGAGGGACCCGTCGGGACGGAAGTTGGTTGCCCGATCTCGTCGGCGAACTGGAGACGCTGGTAGTGGCGGCAGAGTTTGTTAAGGGAGGGCTTGCAGCCGAAGCGATCAAGCATGAGTTGCTGGACCTTTGAGTACGGGTGTTTGCGGAGCCAGTCATTGACCTCGGCGAGTTCGGCTGAGGAGAGGTTGGCGAGTTCTTCGGGGAGTTTATGTTTGCGCATAAGTTGTTGGGGTTGAGGTTTTAAAGTTCAAAGTTGAAGGTTAAAGTTGAGGGAAACGAGTCGTTGTTGAGTTGGGAAAGTGTTGGAGTTGAGTTGGTTGCGCGGCGGAATGAGCGCGAGACCATTTTAAACGCGTTCCTAGGAAATTCCGGTAAATTCTGGAAACACGCGGGTTTGGTGAGGGTCGTTGGCGATAAATCGCGATCAATGGGGCGATCATTATCGCGGAGAGTGCATGTTAGGTTTTGGCTCATAGCGGTTCGTCTTTCTGATGAGCCTGAGGAAGCGCGCGACGATGGACGGCACGATGGTGCGCGTCGCATGTTGCTTCGGGGATGAAGGGAAATTCGCCTACTCCGGCGAGGTTCTATTCAACCACGTGCAGCCTCAGGCTGCTGAGGGTGATTAGAGCGGAAAAGGCGGACTTTGGCAAACGACTTTTGCGACCGATAAACCCTTTGGCATGGAGTCGAAACGCATTCAAGTGGAGCACGCGAAGAAAAAATGGGCTGCAAAATTCGGAGCCGTGGTGGGAGCCATCGTCGGAGCGATCGCATTGATTGTCATCGGCTGGGCGTATCTTTTTTATGCCGGTGCTTTCAGTGACCTGAGGGGCAACAATGCTGACCTTTCGATAGCACAGGCCCAGGTCCTCAGAGCGGCATTAAAGGTGATTTCAGCGCTGGGTTTCTTGTTGGTTCTGACAGGTTGGACCACCCTTTCCTATCTGAGGTCCGAGCGGAGAATCACTGAATTATCCATCGCCCACACTTACCCAGAATAATTCACATCTCTTAGCGCCGCATTTTATTGTCGGAAGTGCGGTAATTCGACTTCGGTCCAGAATGCGTGATCCTCTCGCAACCATTGCCAGCCAATATACTACCGCCGGTGAGATATTGTTTCCGTTAATGGGCAGTCGGAATATGAAGTTTACTGATTCTCTGATCGCAAGCGATAGAAGGCGCGCGGGGCGGTTTGGTTGGTGAGCGTGAAATGGAGCGAACTGGTGGTGAGGTTTGTTTGGAGGTCGGCCCATTGGTGGAGATCGGTGGAGGTTTGGAGAATGAGGCGAGGGTGAGGGGAGGAGGTGGATGCATTTAGAGTGAGCGCGTTGCCGTGAAGCTGTTGATGAGTCAGGCGAAGAGCGGTTGAGACATCGATGTGGTAGGAAGCGCCGGTGATGTAGCCGCGGACGCGAAGGTGCGCGCCTTCGGGAATGTTGGCGTTTTGAAGTTGCCAGCCGCCAGGGATTCGGGTGCCGCTGCCGAGATCGGTCCAGGAAGATCCATCGAGGGAGGCTTGGAAGCGGGCATTGTAAATTTCAGGACTGGAACTGCCGCGGAGCCAGGTGAGGGTGGAGCCGTCGCGGGAGAAACTTTGGGTGGCGGGAGTGGGGTTGGGGATGCGGATGAGATTGGTTCGGCTTCCGACGAGGATGCTGCCTTCCACGGTGAGGGTGAGCGGGAGCGAATTGAAGGGCGCGGGGACCACAGTGCTGGGGAAAGTTGGATCTTCCGAGCCGTTTGCGAGGAGGCGGGCAACCTTGGTGGTGGAACCGCCGTCGAATGGGTAAAACGTACCTGCGACGACGATTTTGCCATCTGATTGCAAGGCGAAAGAATGGACCACGGTCATGAGGTTTGAGTCGGTCTGGAAAGAGGAATCGAGTGAACCGTTTGCGTTCAAGCGTGCGAGACCGAGATACTGCGAGCCGTCGAGGGTGTAAAAATCTCCACCGAGAAGGATCCTGCCGTCTGGCTGAACTGCGACGGTGTGCATCCACGGTGGCGAGAGAGTGGGTGCGGAAAATGTTGGGTCTGGAGCACCATTGGATTCGAAGCGAAATATCGCGCCACCTTGCGCTCCAGCGACAATGACTTTTCCATCTTCCTGTAATGCGAGCGACGTGGTGGTACCACCTTGAAGCGGGGCGGGAGTGAAAGACGAGTCAGGATTTCCGTCGGGTAGAATTCTTGAAAGTGAATTCGTTCCAAGGACGAGAACGTTTCCGTTGGGCTGAAGAACTGCTGAGCGGAATAAATCGACAACATTGAAATTAGTAGAGCCGTCTAAACCGATCCGAACCAGTCTTGTAAATTCTCGGGCCAACACGGTTCCTTCGTTTTCTACCGCTAACAGGGAGCGGCTTGGAGTCGATTCAACCGTTCGATCAATTGAGCCGTCCTTCCGGACGCGAGTGATGCCGTAGTGATGACCGACAAGGTATTGGCCGTTCGCATCGAGAGCTAGCGACTCAATTCGGCCGGGGAGTGGCGTAGTGAAGTCGGTCGCAAAGCCTGCACCGATGAAGAGTAAAGACGCTACGTAGATTGCATGTGGAGATATGTTCCTTTTCATATGCCTTAAAAAACTATTTTTCAGTCGTTGCACCGTTTTGATTAAAGCGGTGCTCAGGTGTGTGTGTGTGCAGGTGGGAAAGGTGTTTCCGTTGGAGCCATAGTTGAGTTCCGCCTTTGAATTCGACCATGACCGCGGGGGCGATCGTTCCGTCAGAGAATTCGTATGCGGGATCGATGGCGGCGACGATGGCGAAGGGCCGATTGTTCAGTGCGTGGAAGAGTGGAGCTCCGATGCGAAGGGTTTGGAGTTCAGCGATGTTCACTCTGTTAGTGGAATTATCTGCGGGGAATTCAGCGGTTTGCAGCACGTCGTGAGCCGGCGAGGGATTGACGAACGCGAGTAGAAGGATGACACCGAGGACCAGCGTTGCCACGACAAGTTTTAGCATAATATGCCCCTTTTTTTGGATTTACTGCGCCATCGCAACTGCGCGGGCGGCTAACTGCACATCTGAAAATTCGCGGAATAATTCTCTGGAGCCGACGAGGACGCGCGAGGTGGGAGTTTGAAGGTCGGCAAGGGTGGCGAGGACTTCTGGTTTTAAGAAGCCGTGCGCGCGCAAGGCAAATTTGCCGGCGGAATCGACGTTGAGCGAAACGAGGCGCGCCTTGGAGGGGAGCTTCTGGAATTCGGGCGGCAATTGCAGTGAGGTGTCGCGGGTACGATTGGAAACGAAGGTGCAGCGCAGGCCCGCTTCGCGGCAGAGGCGCGCGACTTTGACGACGGCGGCGTGATTGGTTTGGCCGGTGTGGCGAATGAGGACGAGAGAGCGTGGTTCGCGGTCGGCGATTCGCGCCAGGGTCTTGGAAATCTCGGGGAGATTGAATTGGTCGAGGGTGAGCGAGCTGGTGCCGTTGTCGTGAAGTTCGATGGCGACGTTTGCACCGGCAGTGTTTGATGCGGGTGTTGTGGGATCAGAAAACGGACGCGCCGCGATTTGCGTGGTGGAGGATTTTTGCGCGCGAGCATTTTGTGGTTGCGCGAGGGCGAGCGGGAAAAGGACGAGCAGCGTGATGGAGGCGGTCGCGAGCTGATGCGGCAGGGTTAATCCCGATCTACTGCGGTGCGGTTCGAGGGCGGCTCGAACGCGACGTTCGAGTTGGGAGCGGCGCGTGATGGCGAGAGCAGGCAAATCGCTTTCGAGAGCGAACCAGGAAGCGGTGACAAGTTGCGTGGCGTAGTCGGCGTGATTGATTTCAGTGGTGAGCACGTAATCGTCGCACGATTTTTCTGCTTCGATGTTGAGTTCGCGGGCGGCAAGCCAGACGAGTGGGTTAAACCAGTGGAGAACGCAGGCTGCGCTGCAGAAAGTGAGAGTGAGGACATCGCGGCGTTTTACATGGGCGAGTTCGTGGCGGAGGACGGCTTTGAGTTCCGAGTCGCTCCAGGAACTGAATCCTGCGGGTAAGACAATGCAGGGGCGGAAAATTCCGCTAACGAAAGGAACTAAACGGCGGTCATCAATGCGAAGATTGACGTGGCTGAGGTTTAGTTTCGCGCGCTCGGTCTCGAAGAGTTCGATGAGCGATGGGTTGGTGGCGGGCTGGGATCGGCGGATTGAGAGGCGGAGCAGGAGAACACTCGCGGCTAAACGGGTTGCGGCGAAAACGCACCCGGAGGCCCAGATCGCGGTTGCGTATAAGAGGATGTCGCGCGAAGAGGGGAGGCGGGTGGGTTTGTTTGGAGCAGAAAATTGTTTGGGAGCGGTGACGGCGGTGACTTGTGGTTCGATGTGATTGGGCGCGTGGACCGAGGCGGGCGCATGAACTGGGAGGCGCGACCAGACTGGGAGAATGCGCCATGCGGGCAGGCTGAAAGAGATGAGGGGTAAGGCCAGCACTGCGAGGATCGCCAAGAGCCAAATTTGATGGCGAAGGGCTGCGGGTTTGCGCTTGCAGATGCTGGCGATGATGGCAGCGAGGAGGAGGAGCAACGTGGCTTTAAGCGACACGTCGACGATGAGCGGCGCCAAGGTTTCAGCGGCGAGACGGCTGAATTGAGCTAAGTATTCCATGGTTCATCCCTTTTTTCCCCGCGATTCTTCTATCAATTGGATCAGGCGTTTGTGTTCGTGTTCGGAAATTTTTTCTTTCCGCGAAATTAAATGAGCGGCGAGAGCATCTTCGATCGAGCCGCCGAAGAAAGTTTCGATGACGCGCTGGAGGGCGCTGGTGCCGGCCTTGGCTTTGGGATGGCGCGGCGCGTAGACGACTTCGCGGCCTACGAGGCGCTTTTTGGCGTGGCCCTTCTCGACGAGGATGTGGAGGAGGCGGCGGATTGCCATGGGGGTGGGCGGGTCCGAAATTTCGTTGGTGACCTGGAGGACGGTGGCCTCGCTGCGGGCGTAGAGGATCTCCATGATCTGGCGCTCGCGGCGGCTAAGTTGTGAGGCATCGGCCATGGTGATGAATCTGACGTTAAGTTTTTAACTCCTATTCAAAACGAATGCAAGTTAAAATTTTAACGGACGCGATGTGGAATGTAAGGTTTTCTTGCGCAAAGGCCGTCCATCATGGTGCCGGCGATTATTATTGGGAAAATTCAGTCTAGGGCGAGCGGAGGAGGCGGAAGTAGCGGGAGGTGGAGCTTGGGCTGAAGAGGGTATCACCGGTGTGGAAGTAATGGTCCATTTCGCGGGTGCGCTCGCCTGAAGGAAACCACTGCACGAGATCGAAGCTGTATTCGAGAATGACTTTATCGGCGTCGGATGGGAAATCGAAGTGAAGCTCGAATTGCTTGAGGTGGGGTTTCATGATCGGGATGATGGTGATTGGTTCGGGGATGAAGACGGTGATGTTGACAGGGCCGCTGGTGGCGGCACCGAAGGCGTTGCGGACGATGAGCCGGTAGAGGCCGCTTTCGTTGGTGCTGGTGGGGCGCAGGTTGAGGAGTGGTTCTGTGCCGGTGAAGTAAACCTGCCCGTTGAGTTGCCATTCGTAGGTAGAGCCGGGGCCGGCAACGACATCGAATTCCAGTGGAAGGGTGCTTCCAACGCTGAGGCGGAGAGGTGCTGTGGGAGGATCCGAAAGGATGAAGGGAGGAATGTGGGAGGGAGAGTTCGTCCGCTCGAACCAAGCTATTTGGAATTTTTCGGAGGAGTTGACGACGCGCCATTCAGGCGGGACACCGAAATTGAGCGGGGCAACGCTCGCAAAATCCGCATCGGGATCGGAATCGGCTGGCTCATTCGTGGCCCAGCGCGCGAAATCGAGTGGCGCACCGTTTACCCAGAAAAACTCTCCCTCATTGGCGGAGTCACTGAGGCCGAGGGGATAATGGCTCACGGATGTTTGCGAGAAGGCGGCGAGGCGCAGCCATTCGGCTTCGGATTCGAGGGCGACGAGGTCAGAACCGAATTGCTGAGCCAGGGAGCGGAGTTCGAGCCAGGTTTTGCCTTCGACGGAGTTTTCGACCCACAAGCCGTACCAGTGATCGTTGCCGCCGTGTTCGACGCGCCACTGGCCCCAGCCGAGTCGGCCGCTGTATTCGACCGGAATAATGGTGAGTTCAAGGGGTGAGGAGCGGATGACACCATTGGCGTTGCTGACGGCGACGGAGACGGCGCCGGTGCTGAGCGTGGTGAGCTGCATGGTGTAATGAGCGTTGGTTTCGGCCGGAATTGCGGTGTCGCCGACGTACCATTGGTAGTGCAACGGCTCCGCCCCGATCGCAAGCGAAGAGAAGGTGGCGGGATTGATGGAATAGTGCTCTGAATTGGCGGGGACGTAGATGAAAACGGGCGGAAGGGAACTGGGATGGTTGGTAAGTTCGAAGACAGGCCGGTAACCACCGGCATTATCAAGTAGTTCGTAAAAGGTATTTTGAAGTCCGAGAAAGTAACCGACTGCGATTCGCTCAGTATTTGTGACGGTGCGCCCGTGGGCTTGCATGAACTCAGGCGTGGCGGGGGTGCCATCCGGCCAACGAAAAATTTCGCCGGGATCGGCGACCAAGCCGGAGAGGTAGAGGTAGCGAAGTTCTGATGCGCGAGCGGCGACGAACTCGAGTTCGCCCGCTTCTGTGAGATTGGCGAGGGTACTATCCATTTGCGCATCAAGCTGACGAATCTTCTCCAGCTTCAGCTGGAACCTCGAGAATCCGTACCAATGGTTGTTGCCTCCTTGATCCGAAGGCCATTGAAACCAATGGAAAAAATTGTTGGTGATCGACGAATTTTCCGCGGAGTGGCTTGTGCCTAGAAAAGAGAGTGACAAAACGAGGATCGCGGTGAGTGACCCAAGACGGTTTGCCGACGACGAACGCATTTGGTGGCGAGTGTAACCGGGGACGGATGAGGGACAAGCGAGATGAGTGTCGCTGGGATGGCAGAAGCGATTACGCTTGAGGATTGGTGTTGGAGGGGTATTTGGAGGGCATGAGAGTTGCGCGGCTGATTTTGGTGTTGGTGATGAGTTGTGTCGCGATCGTAGCGGCGGAGGGTGCAGGGAAGTTGAAGGTGTTGGTGGTGACGGGTGGGCATGGGTTTGAGGAGAAGGAGTTTTTCGAGGTTTTTCGGGCGAACAAAGGGATTGAGTTTACGCATGCGGAACATACGAAGGGGACTTCGGATGTTTATGATCGAGCGGATTTGTATTCGTATGACGTGGTGGTGTTGTACGACATGGTGCAGAACATTACGGAGGCGCAGAAAGCGAAGTTTAAGGGGTTGTTCGAGCGCGGGATTGGGTTGGTGGTGATGCATCATGCGCTGGTGTAGTATCAGCCGTCGTGGCCGGAGTTTGAGCGGATTATCGGCGGGACGTATCCGGAGCCGGCGGACCAGCGGGGGAAGGTGACGGAGAAGTTTGGTTACGAGCATGACGTGGATATCAAGGTGCAGGTGCTGACGCGGCATCCGGTAACGGAGGGGGTGGATGATTTTGAGTTGAACGATGAGATTTACTGGGGATTTCGGACGCGACCGGATGTGACGCCATTGATCACGACGACACATCCGAAGAGCGGGAAGCCGCTGGCGTGGACGCGGACGGAGGGAAAATCGCGGGTGGTTTATCTGCAGCTTGGGCACGGGCCGACGGCGTTTAAGAATGAGAATTTTCGGAGGCTGGTGGGGAATGCGATTGGTTGGGTGGGAAAGATAAAGTGATGAGTGATGAGTGATGAGTGATGAGTGATGAGTGATGAGTGATGAGTGATGAGTGATGAGTGATGAGTGATGGGCGGCGGCTGGTGAGAGTGCGTAGATTGTTTTTCGGCGGATTTGCTCAGGGGAATGACGAGGAAAAGGTTCGTAGGCTTCCCGGCGCACGGTGGTTCTTTGGGCGCGCAGGATTGGGAGCATGGCCGGGGATGCGGGAGCGGAAGCGAAAAAGATGGTGCGGGAGTGGATCGAGCCGGTGGCTCGAATTGGATATGCATCCAAGGGGGCGATCTATTTGTTGGTGGGCGTGCTGGCGGTGATGGCGGCGTTAAATTTGGGTGGATCGATTAATGGGCCGAAGGAAGCGTTGGCGCGGTTGGAGCCGAAGGCTTTTGGGAAGGTGATCCTTTCGATGATTTGCGCGGGGCTGGCTTGTTATTCGGTGTGGCGATTTGTGCAGTCGTTTTTTGATCCAGATCACAAAGGGAAAAGTGCAAAGGGATTGGCGGTGCGGGCTGGGTTTTCGATTAGTGGGATTGTGCACGCGTATTTGGCAGTAGCGGTGGCGAGCATCGTGCTGGGTAACGGGAATGGTGGTGGGGGCGCGAGCGAGCAGGGGTTAACGGCGAAGTTGATGGCGCAGCCGCTGGGGATTTGGCTGGTGGGGATTGTGGGAACGGTGTTCGGAGGAATTGCGATTTTTCACATTGCGCGAGGGATTACGGGAAAGTTCCGGAAGCGGCTGCAGTTCACGCAGCAGAGCGAAAAGGTGCGGACGGTGATTTGCAGGACGTGTCAGTTTGGGCTGATCGCGCGCGGAATCACGTTCCTGATCATCGCGTGGTTTTTCATTCGGGCGGCGATTCATTATGCACCGAATGAGGCGGGAGGTTTGCGCGAGGCTTTGGGTTTCGTGGCGTCGCAGGTTTATGGGCCGTGGTTGCTGGTGGTGCTTGGGCTGGGGATGGCGGCTTATGGGATTTATGCTTTTGTGGAGGCGAAGTATCGGCGGATTGATGTTTGAAGTTCTCTTCTCCCACAAAGGACTGCTCACGTCGTCCCCTACAATTTAGTCACGGACGGTTTTTAGGCCGAGGCGGAGGATGCGGTCGAGGAGTTGGGGGTAGGTGAGGCTGGCTTTGAGGGCGGATTGGGCGAAGTCTTCGTCGGCGGCGAGGGTGGGGTTGGGATTGGCTTCGATGAAGTAGACTTTGTTGTCGGCGGTGAGGCGGAGGTCGAGGCGGGCGTAGCCATCGATGGTGAGGAGGTGGTAGATGCGGCGGCAGGTTTGCTGGATGGTGGTTATGACGCCGGGATCGATGTTTTCGGCGTGACGATTTTCGAGGCCCCAGCGTTTGCGGTAATCTTCGTCCCACTTGGCTTTGTAGGTGGCGATTTTGGGTTCGTCGGGCGGGACTTCGCGGAAGACGAGTTCGCGGATGGGGAAGACATCGAGGCGATGATTGCCGATGACGCTGACGTAAAGTTCGCGGCCTTCGATGTATTCCTCGGCGATGACGTCGTTATCGAATTTTTCGTGGATGAACTGAACGCGTTCGCGGAACTGGTCGTCGTTCTCGACGAACGAGGCCTGAGAAATCCCGAGGGAGGCTTCTTCTTTGAGGGGTTTTACGAGGATGGGAAATTTGAGGTGTTTGGGGCGGGCGATGCGCTTGCCGCGGGCGATGGTGACGAAGGCGGGCGTGTGGATGCGGTGGTAGCCGAGGATTTTTTTGGAGATGGCTTTGTGTTTGCAGAGGGTGAGGCCGGTGGAGCCGCAGCCGGTGAAGGGGACGCCGCGCATGGCGAGGAAGCTGACGATGTTCTGGTCGAAGGCGCGATTGTTTTTGAATTGGTCGGCGAGGTTGAAAATGATGTCGGGCTCGAACTGCTGAAGTTTTTGTTCGATGAGGTCGAGGTTGTCGAAGATGGCGAGGTATTCGGCGGTATGGCCGTGTTCGCGGAGGGCGGCGAGGACGTCGCGCTCGGTTTTCCAATCGTCGGTGGCGAGTTCGGCGGAGAGGTCCTGGTCGATGGTGGTGGGGGCGATGGCGTCGAACAGGGCGAGGACTTTGAGTTTCTTTTTCAAATGAGTGATGTTCGTTTTCTAGTGCGTCTCAAAACCGGAGTGTCTTGCCGGATCAAGGACTCCTCACGTCGTCCCCTACAATTTATTTCGTCCGTTTGAACTTGCCGGTGAAGAGATAATTCATGACGAGGGTGGCGAGGTAGGCGGAGACCTGGAGGTTAAGCGCGGCGACATCGGCCGAGCGGACGTAGAGATCGAGCTTGTCGCAGCGATCGATGATGCGGGAGAGGAGCTTGTTGACGGGATATTTATTTTCGTTGGTCCATTCGCAGATGGAATCGCGGAGTTTGCGGCGGCGTTCGCGGAGGTAGGCGGAAGCTTTCATGCGGTCGTCGACTTCGGGGCCGGCGTTGAAAAGGCGTTTGAGGTCCTGGTCGTAAAAGTCGGGATAAATGTCTTCGTAGAGCTTTCGTTTTTTCGCGTAGTGGGTCTTGAGTTTGATGTTGAGGCAATTGTGGTCCTGGACGCGGTACTCGGGCTGGTGGACGGGAGGTTTACCGGCGATGGAGCGCATGAGTTCATCGACGTATTCAAGTTTCTGGAGCGCTTTCCAGCCGCGGTAGCGTTGGCGCCAATCGAGGCCGGGGGTAAGCCAGACAGCGAAGGTTTCGGCGAAGTCTTCATCGGGATGGGCCTGGGCATACCAATCATCGAGATGGACGACGTAGGAGCGGCTGTAGGGGCGAGGGCGGTAGAATTCGGGAGTGTCGTCGGGCGAAGTTTTGCCGAAGATCTGCTGCCACTTTTTCTTGCGGGTGAGTTGGTAGGCATAGGCGTAGGCGTGGGCGGTTTCGTGGCGGATGAGTTTCATGAACCACTCGGGCGTGCCGCCTTCGACTTCGAGGATGAGCTTGAGTTCGAGCTTACGGAGGCGCTCGTGGACTAAGTAGAAAGCAATGAAGATCGCGGGGATGCCGACGGGTACGAACCATTCGTCGCCGATGTGACACGGGGGATGGAACGCGAGTCCCTTTGCGGTGAGTTCGGAGTAGAGTTGCTGGATGAGCGGTTCGAGTTCGGTGCCTTCGAGTTTGAGGCCGAGTTGGGAAATCTTGCGCTCGAGGAGTTCATCGTCGCTGAGGTTCACCCAATCGGGCAGGTCCATGATGCGTGGAAGTTACAGGGGGAGGCGGAGGTTCACCAGAATGTTCATTGGCAGGGTGGTGGTGGTGTGATAATGGAGCGGCGTGAACCTGCCAATGATCGCTGCTGGTGTTCTGACGGGCTTTCTTCTGTGGTTTGTGCTGCGTTATGTGCTCGCGGGATTTTTCACGGTGGACCAGAACGAGCGCGCGGTGAAGACGGTGCTTGGGCGCGCGCAACGCGTGGGGACTGCGACAACGCTGGAGGATCCCATTTCCGAAGCGCTGAAGGGCGACGAGCGCGAGCGATATGTTTTTCCGCAATTGCGCGTGATTCCGCCGGGCGGGCCATATTTTAGATGGCCGTGGGAGAAGGTGCACAAAGTTTCGGTGGCGACAGAGACTTTAAACATGGCGTTCGATCCGGATGCGCCGAGCGCGAATTTGAGCGGGACGATTTTGGAGGCGGTGACGAAGGACCAGTTGAACACCGGGATGACGGGGCAGATTCGGTATCGGATTTCGGAGCGGAACTTGTATGCGTATTTGTTCGGGATCAAGAAACCGATTTCGCATGTGATGGGATATTTCGTTTCGGTGTTGCGGGAGCGGATTGCGAATTTTGAAGCGCCGCCGCGGCCGGCGGTCGAGCTGGACCCGAATGCGCCGCTCGAAATTCAGGTGGCGACGGCACATGGGATTTCGATCAACGATCTTCGGAAGAATCTGCGCGATTTGAATGAGCATATGGATCGCGAGTGCCGGTCTTCGGCGGCGCGCTATGGGATCGTGCTGGATGCGTCGTTGATCACCGGGATTGATCCGCCGGGAGAAGTGGAATCGGCGCTGGCGGCGATCAACACCGCGCACAACCAGGTTTCGAGCGACATCAGTTTGGCCGATGCATCGGCGGACCAGAAGATTGTGCAATCGAAGCGCGCGGTGGAGATCGAGACGTTGAAGGCGCAGGCGGAGGTTGAACCGTTGCAGCGGTTGGCGGCGCAGTTGCGCGCGTTGAAGACCGCGGGGGGGAAGCCTGCGCTCGATGCTTACGTGCGGAACGTGAAGCTAGAGATATATCACCAGGCGCAGCAGGTTTACCTGGAGGCACGGCAATGAATTTTATCATCGCGCTGGTCGCTACGTTTATTTTGTGCGGGATACTGGTGCCGCTGCTGCTGGGCCTGACGAAGGTGTTCGGGATTTATGACATCGTTGAAGAAAGGCGGTGCCATGTTTATGTGCTGTTCGGAAATGTGATCGGGACGATCGAGGAGCCCGGGTTGCATTTCCTGGTTTCGAAGCTGGGGGTGCGGGCGCTTTTGGTGCGGTTGCTCGGGAAGCGTTACGTATTGGATATGCGCCTGGACCAGGAGTATCTGCGCAGCCAGGCCGTGAATTCGGAGGAAGGCGCGCCGATGGGGATTGGGATTTGGTACGAAATGTATATCAGTGATCCGGTGGCGTTTCTGTTCAAGAATAGCGATCCGCGCGGGTCGTTGGCGGCGAATGTCAGCAATTCAACGGTGCGTTGCCTGAGTAATATGAAGCTGGATGACATGCTTTCGAGCCGACACGAGATGAGCCAGACGGTGCGGGCGGAAGTTTCGCCGCAATCGCATCAATGGGGTTACAAACTGGGATCGGTTTACATTCGCAAAGTGCATTTCCGCGACCATGCGATGATCAAGCAGATCGAAAGCAAGGTGGTGAACCGGTTGCGGCAGGTGACATCAGCGATTAGGCAGGAGGGCGCTAACCAAGTAAGCATCATAGCGAGCACGGCGGAACGAAAAGCCGCGATTGAGTTCGCCAAAGCCGGAGCGATTCGGCCGGAGATTGTGGGCGCGGCATTGCGGGAGATTTCGGCGGATCAGGACGTTTCTCGCAGTGTGTTCGAGGTTTTGGAGACGCAGAAGATTATCGAAGGCGAAGCGCGCATTGTGCTGCTGCCGCATGGTGAGCGGATTTTGGGCGATATGTTGGCCAGCGCGGGAGAACGCGGGGATCGTCAGCCGCCGAAGGTTGGGATCTAGTTACTTCGCGCGGAAGCCGGGTTGTTTGCGTTGTTCGTATTGGGAGAGGGAGTCGGCGATGAGGCCGCGCTTTACTAGGTCGGGTTCCGGGATGGCGCCGAGGTCGCCGGTTTTTTTGAGCCAGTCATCGAGGGCGGAGCGGAGTTCGTTGAGTTTGGCGGTGTGTTCGGGGGAGGTGGCGAGGTTGTTGATTTCGTGGGGATCTGCTTCGGTGTCGTAGAGTTCTTCGGTGGGTTTGTTGGGGGAGTAGAAAAGCTTTTGCGGGCCGGTGAGTTTTCCTTCGGCGTGGAGGCGGCGCCATTCCTGCATGGTGGGCATTTCTTCCATGTAGGCGATTTTTTGGGCGTAGGGGAGTTCGGGTTGGAAGTTGCGAATGTATTTGTAGCGGGAGTCGCGGACGGCGCGGATGCGGTCGGGGGTTTCATCCATGCGATCGCGGGCGGCGTAGATGTATTTGCGCGGTGCGGCGGGAGAGCCGTCGGGTTGGAGAATGGGTTGGCCGTCGAAGTCCTTTGGAACTTCGATGCCGGCGAGGGCGAGAACGGTGGCTGGTAGATCGACGAACGTGACGAGGTCTTCGCGGACGGTGCCGGGTTTGATTTTGCCGGGCCATTTGATGATGAGGGGGACGCGAATGCCGCTGTCGTAAACCCAGCGTTTGCCGCGCGGGAGACCGCGGCCGTGGTCGCCGAAGAAGATGATGATGGTGTTTTCGGTGAGGCCGGCTTCTTCGATTTTCTTCAACGTTTCGCCAATGCGGTAATCGACGACGGAGACGAGGTCGTGGTAGTTGGCCCAGTCGCGGCGAATGATGGGAGTGTCCGGGTAGTAGGGCGGGAGGATGGCTTTGGCTGGGTCGTGGCGATGTTCGGCTGGGAGGATGGAAGTGAGTTCGTCGAATTTTTCTTTTGAAGCGCGAATTTGACTTTCGTGAGATTGGCCGAAGTTGAGATAGGCGAAAAAGGGTTTGCGTGGATGGTTGCGGGCGTTGTTGAGCCAGTTGTTGGTGGAATCGAAGAAATCTTTCGGGAGGTCGAAGTTAAAATCGGTTTTGCCGGGCCACGCCACGTGATAACCGGCTTTGCGGAGATGGGTGGTGAAGGCGGGCGGCGGGTTGAGAAGTTTGGAACGCATGTGGTGCGTGCCGATGGCGGTGGGATAGCGGCCTGTGATGAGGCCGGAGCGGCTGGGCGCACAGACAGGGGCGTGGGTGAAGGTGCGGGTGAAGCGGGCGCCTTCGGCGGCGAGTGCGTCGAGGTTTGGAGTGCGGGCGTAGGAGTCGCCGTAGCAGCCGAGTTC
This sequence comes from Verrucomicrobiia bacterium, assembly GCA_036383895.1. Taxonomy (GTDB): domain Bacteria; phylum Verrucomicrobiota; class Verrucomicrobiia; order Limisphaerales; family SXQI01; genus DASVNK01. Next base: position 180,896 of record DASVNK010000075.1, read on the forward strand.
CGGGCCGAGATCTTCGCCGACGAGCCAGATGATGTTTGGGCGGTCAGCCGCGAAGGCGGTGGTGAGGAGGGCCAGGAGGGCGAAGATGCGACTAATGTGGGGAAGGCGCGGGAGCATGGGGGGAGGATACAGAATCAGCGTTGGGATCGTAAATCCTTAATCGGTCACGAACGCGCAAGAGAGCCAGGATCGTTCTTGAAGGAGACACCACGGCGCTCCGCCGACGAGTTTAGAATCTGCGCGGTGGCTTGGTCAGGATGAAAGGTTGTGAGTTGAAAGAAGGGCTGGAGGAGACTGAGGGCGCTGAAGATGGCGGAGTGAAGGATGAGACCTGAGGCGCTCTGGGAGCGAAATCGATGGGACTTCGAGAGTTAAAGCTGGAGTTTGGCGAAGTGGTCGGCGGACCAGTGAACGTGACGGTGCTGCGGTTTCCCTGGCCGAGACCGAGTCCGGCACCGGGAGTGAAAGGTTGATCGGTGCGGCGGCCGGAGAATGGAGTAAGCTCCTGGCGAGTGGGATCGATGGAGGTGCCGATCGGGTCACGAGATCCGATGCCGAGGGAGGAACTGCTCGAAGCATCAGAGAGGCGTGGCTGATATATTTTGGAAAATTCGGCGTCGCGAGCTTCCCGTTCCTCGAGCGTGTAAGCGGTGCGTTCCTGCGGCTTTTCGGTGGAGCCGAAGATGCCTTCTTTGAGCGGCGAGCTTTCCAGGCGTTTTTGGTAATCGTTTTTTTCAATCGTCGCGAACGGGTTCTTTTCAAAAGCCGGCGGTAACGTTTTGCCAGGCTCAAGGCCGTTTTCCTCGGTCTTGAGGTCAGTCTCTCTCTTGTCTGGAGCGAAATAGTTGTTGCGTGACTGGTTTCGTTCGGAGTCCTGGTCACTGCGCGACTCGGAGCGCGAGTCAGAGTTCTGACCTGGGCCAAACTGGTGCTCGCGATCGGGTTTTCGTTCGTCCACGTATTGGTCGACGACGGATTTGTCGGCGTCCTTCATCAGGGGATGATTGTAGAGGGCGCTGTTTTTTTCGCCCTTGAGGAAATCGTCGGTTTTCTGGTCGTGATTGGATTTGTAGGGATTAACAAAAATCCAATTCTTCTCTTTATCGAGGGCTTCGCGGAATTTCTTCTCGGCCTGCGGAGAGGTGCCGGGGAAGGGGCTAACGATTGGAGGAGCGCTACTGTCGAAATGCGGACGCAAACTGGGGCTATCGTACGGGCGATAACGCTCTGATTCCTTGAGAACCTCGTTCGGCTTGGGGACGGTGATAGAAGTACTGCCACCGGTGATATGGACCTTGTCGCCGGCATGGATCGACGGCGAAAGCACAGCGCAACCCAGCAGGGCGGCGATGATGGCTTTACGGTGTATCTCCATGTGCGAGAGTATTGTTACAGTCTTTGCTTAGACTCGTCAAAGGGGAGAGTCACTCAAAGAAAGGCGCGGAAATCAGGCGAATCAGGCAAATTCGACGAGGGCGAGTTGGCGCGGTTTGGTATCGAGGAGAATTCCTTCCAGGGAAAGGAGACGGCGCTTCCAATGGAGGCCGCCAGAAAAGCCGGTTAGAGAATCGTTGGAGCCAAGAACGCGATGGCAGGGGATAAGCAGGGGAATGGGGTTCGCTCCGCAAGCGCCACCGACCGCGCGACTGGCGGAAGGTTGGCCAAGGCGGGCGGCTACCGCGGAATAGGTCAGGGTTTGGCCTGCGGGAATTTGTTGGAGGATGCTCCAGACGCGGCGACGAAATTCGGTATGTGGGGAGAGGTCGAAAGGCGGCAATTGATCGGCAGCGTCGTTCTTTAAGATTGCCGAGACAGCATTGGAGGTGCGTTCGTGCCAGGCGTGCCACGCAGGCGGCGTTTCCGCTGAAATCTGCAGCGTGGCGGTGTCATCGGGGAAGCGCAGTTCGGTCAGGCCGTTGCTGGAATAGCGCGCGAAGAAAGTGCCGTATTCTGTGTGGATGGGGAGCGTGTTCATGCCGGCCTACTTGTTAATAGCCATAATGACCCCCCAGAGGATGAGCGCAAAGAAAATGGAGAGGAAGATGAAGCGATTGCGGGCGATGCGTTTTTCGTAGCGGAGCGGGCGCAAGCCTTTGATGCTGCCAGCGGCGAGGTAACTGACAAGCTTTGGATTCGAGGTGGGCGTGCCGCGAAAATGATTTTTCAGGCGGCGGAAGGCGCCGAAGATATCGTATTTGCGAACGCCGAGGTCATTGTAACGGTCCGAAGAGGATTCAATCTCCGGCGGAACTTTCGATTTTTGATAATCGAGTTGCTCGAAGACTGGTTCGCGAATGGCGGCGGGCGGTGGGCGCGGAGGGACGACAGTAGGTTCGTTGGGTTTTGCTGTAGACCGAACGCGCGGCTGGGAGTGGGACGTTTTTGCCGTCCTGGGCGGCGTTTCGATTTTGTTGCTGAGCTGATGGATCTGCGTCTGGAGAGCAGAAATCTGCGATTCCAGCTCTTTGGAGCGGGCTGAAATCGGATCGGCCTTTTTACGAAACAGGGGCATCAGTCACTCATCGCTGGAGGTCAGCAGCAATATAGCCGACCTGCCAGGAGTCTGTTGAAAAATTCCACTTATTCATTTTGCGCCCGGGCGAACGCACTGACTTCGTTGCGCCTCCATCACAGATCGCTGCGGATATGCTCAGTCGGCGCGTCTCGTCATTACATCCGCCGCGCTCGCAACCTGAACACCCGCAATTTTTCAACAGACTCCTAGCGACTGAGAAGGACTGCGGTGATGATTCCGGCGCCAAGCAAGGTGGCGACGGCAACGGGCCAACTCAGCGCTAGACCCAATTTGCAGAGATCGACAAAAGATTTTTGTTCGAGAGCGCCGGCGAGGCCGGGATTTTTCTGCGCTTCGGCGGCGGGTTTCAACGCGCCGTCGAGGACCGGCCACTTAAGGCGGGCGGAGTTCCATTCCATGCGGGCGTTCTCGAGAGTGGTGAGCGCGCGGGTGAGTTCGGTGGTCCAGTTTTCCTGCGTCCAGGATTCTTCTTTGAGGCCGTCGACTTTGGAGAATGCGTCGCGGAGGTCGGTCAGGCTTTTAGACAGTTGCTCGGCATCGCGGCGAGCCTGAAATTCAGCTTCCTGGAGCAGTTCAACTCCGCGCGTGAGGTGGTTGAGCATCTCTTCGCGGCCTTGCTGGAACTCGGCGCGTTTGCGGCGAGATTCCTCGAGCGAGGCGCGTTCGCGTTCGAGTTGTTCCTGGGCGCGCTTGAGTTCGGCGAGGCGGGCGTGGGCGTCGCTGACCCTGGCTTCGATTTCTTCGCGTGAGGGCGGACGATTCGAAGACGCAAGAGAAGTCATGGTGGTAGTCGTGACGGTGCCGACGCCGAGAGATTGTTTGGAGGATTCATAATCCGTATCAATGAACTCTGACTCGTCGAACTTTGCAGCCATGATGCGACTGTAGAAAGAAGGTCAACGGTGTAAAGAGGAAATGCGCGGAAATGAAAAAATTGCGGGTGCGTTTTCGGTGGGCAGCTTTTTCGTGGACAGTGGAGGTTCTGGCGCACAACCTACCGTCCTCCATGAATTGGAAAGTCCTGGCGCTGATCGGTCTTCTGCTTCCGCCTGCGGTGAAGGCAGAATCGATTCTTTTCCAAAACGCGAGAATTTTCCCGGTATCCAGCGCGGCAATCGAGAATGGCGCGCTGCTGATTGAAAATGGGAAGATTAAGGAGGTGGGCCAAAATATTTCCGCGGAGGGCGCGAAGATCGTGGATTGTTCCGGGAAACATATTTATCCGGGAATGATCGCGGCGGGGACCACGATGGGTTTGGTGGAGATCGATGCGGCGCGGGCGACGGTGGATATGCGCGAAGTTGGCGATTACACGCCGGATGTGCGGTCGTGGCTGGCGGTGAATCCGGATTCGGAATTGTTGCCGGTGGCGCGCGCGAATGGGATTACGCATTTCGTGCCGGTGCCGACAGGCGGGATTGTGGCGGGGCAATCGGGGTTGGTGGCGTTGCAAGGCTGGACTGTGGAGGATCTGGCGGTGAAAGCGCCGGTGGCACTGCATCTTTTCTGGCCGAGCATGAGCCTGGACACAACACCGCGCGAAGGGTTGGTGGATAAATCGAAATTCAAATCACTCGAAGATCAGGCCAAGGAACGGGCGGAGCGTTTGAAGGATGTGGATGATTTCTTTAGCGAGGCGGAGTCGTATGCGAAGGCGCGACCTAAGGAGGAGAAAGGGAGGATTCCGGCATGGGAAGCGATGCTGCCGTTTCTGAACGGTGAGATTCCGTTAATGGTGCATGCGGATGAATCGCGACAGATCAAGGCGGCGGTGGAATGGGCGGTTCAGCGGAAATATAAGATGATCCTGGTCGGGGCGCGCGATGCCTGGATGCACGCGGATTTTCTGGCAACGAATAAAATTCCAGTGCTCTTTGAGCGGGTTTACTATCAGACGAGTTCGCTGGCGGCCACGCCCTCGCGGGATGTTGATCCGTACGATGTGCACTTCAAAGCGCCGGGTGTTCTCAATAGCTCGGGGGTTCAAGTTGCGCTTGGGCTCGGCCTTGGCGGGCATTCGGCGAGTGAAGTTCGCAATTTGCCTTACATCGCAGCGCAAGCGGCTGCGTTTGGTTTACCGGCGGATGTGGCACTGAAATCGATCACGTTGCATCCGGCGCAAATGCTGGGTGTGGCGGACCGGCTCGGTTCGTTGGAAGCTGGTAAAGAGGCGACCTTCGTCGTGGCGAGCGGCAATATTCTGGATATTCGCACCCAGGTTCACGAAGTGTGGATTGCAGGACAGAAAACCAGTTTGGAAACGCGGCACACCCGGCTTTACGAGAAATACAACAACCGCCCTCGCCCAAATTCAGCCACCGCAGCCACCGCTCCTGCCGCCAAGTAATATGCTTCTTTTCGATGCTCACCTCGACCTCGCGATGAACGCGCTGGAGTGGAACCGCGATTTGCGGATGCCCATTGATGCGCTGCGCGAACGCGACCGCCATTACACGGATAAGGTGGATCGCGGGAATGCGACTGTCTCCTTTCCGGAGATGCGCAAAGGCAACGTTGGAATTTGTGTGGCGACGCAAATTGCGAGGTTCGTGAAGCCGAGCAATCGCCGCCCCGGCTGGCATTCGCCGGAACAGGCGTGGGCGCAAACGCAGGGTCAACTCGCGTGGTATAAGGCCATGGAGGAATGCGGTGAGTTGGTGCAGGTGCGAAATCGTTCCGCACTTGAGGGCCAGCTTGCCGCCTGGTCGAAGGCTCCGGCGGATCACAAGCTTCCGATTGGGTATATCTTAAGTCTTGAGGGCGCAGATTCGATCCTTTCGATGAAGCACCTGGAGCGTTCCTACGAGCAGGGACTGCGCGCGCTTGGGCCGGCACATTACGGGCCGGGCACTTATGCACAGGGCACGGATGCGACTGGCGGGATCGGTGAGAAAGGGCGCGAGCTATTGAGGGAGATGCAAGGCCTCGGGATTATTTTGGATGCGACGCATCTTTGCGATGACAGTTTTTGGGAAGCGTTGGATTTTTATTCCGGTCCTGTTTGGGCAAGCCATCATAATTGCCGTGCGCTCGTGGACCACAATCGGCAGCTCGCGGATGAACAGATCAAAGTGTTGGTTGAACGCGGTGCTGTTATTGGAGCGGTTTTCGACGCTTGGATGATGATTCCCGGCTGGCAGCGTGGGAAAACCAAGCCGGAGGAAATTGGCCTTACGATCGAGAAGATCGTCGATCATATTGACCATATCTGCCAAATTGCCGGAAATTCGCTGCATTGCGGAATTGGCAGCGACCTGGATGGCGCGTTCGGTTTTGAACAAACGCCGGCCGACCTGAAAACAATTGCTGATTTGCAGCGCATTCCAGAAATCCTCGCGCGGCGCGGGTTCAAGCAGCAGGACGTGGAGAACATCATGCACGAAAATTTTCTGAGGTTCCTGCGCAGCGCCTGGAAAGCCTGAGTTCCGCGAATGGCTTCCTTCAAGCGAAACGCACTGCGGGGTTTTTTGCTGATCGTGCTTGTCTCGCTGGCCGTCTATCTGGTGCGCATCACTGACCCGCGACATCTTCTGCGCGTGAGCCTGATGCGGATCAGCGATCTCGGTGCGTGGGCGCCTGTTTGTTTTATCCTGATCTACATCGTTGCGTGCCTCACTTTCTTTCCGGGATTTATTCTCACGATGGGAGCTGGAATCCTCTTCGGGATTTTTCACGGAACCTTGTACGTTTCGATCGGAGCAACACTCGGCGCGGCGTGCGCGTTTTTTATCAGCCGCTATATTGCGCGGCGGTGGGTGTTGAAACACTTCGCACGCAACCCCAAATTCCGTGCGATAGACGACGCCGTGGCGAATGAGGGTTGGAAAATTGTTGGACTTATCCGCCTCTCGCCGGTGTTTCCGTTCATCCCGATGAACTTTGTTTTTGGGCTGACGAAGATCCCGTTTTGGCAATTCTTCTTTGCCACCTGGTTGGGCATCATTCCGGTGTGTCTCTTGTTTGTGTATCTCGGCACGTTACTCGGCGACATCGCGGCCCTGGGAACGCAGCCAGTCGCCGCCGGGAAAACAAAGTGGATTCTGAGCGGTTTCGGCATCGGCACCACCGCCGTGGTGAGCTTCTTCATCGCGCGCATCGCACGTAAAGCCTTGGCGAGCAGGCTGCCGGATGGCGATTGACCTATGCACTTGTCGCGAATGCATCAGGGTTTTTCCGCAGCCGTCCCTTGCTTTTCCCCTGAGCTGCGATACTTTTCCGCTCGTTAATCCATTCTGGCATTAAATGTCTAAGCAGCTCTCGCGTCGTCGATTTTTGTTCCTCGGTAGTGCGGGTTTAGCCGGTGGCCTTGTTACCGCGCAAAGCTCAACCAGTCCCATGGTCCGCTTCTTGCGCGAACGCGCGGCTGAATTGGCCAAGCCCTGCTTCAGCACCCGGCACGTTCCGACCCCTCTTGCCTGGGACAACAATAAAATCACCGCCACGCTACTCGGCCATGCCACGGTCCTGATCAATTTCGAAGGGCTCAACATCATTACCGATCCGGTTTTGTTCTCGCGCATCGGGGCCAGTTCCGTGTTTGGGACGTTTGGACCGATTCGCCGACAGGCCTGTGCGCTGAAACCCTCCGAGCTGCCGAAAATAGACCTCGTGCTCCTGTCGCATGCGCACTTGGATCATTTCGACCTGCGCAGCTTGAACGCGCTGAGAGGGAACGTAAACGCCGTCACCGCCCGCAACACGCTCGATCTCGTGCACGAAACGAAGATCAACAAGGCAACGGAACTCGGATGGGGCGAGAAGACTGTTATCAAAACTTCAAACGGCGACGCGCAAGTCGAGGCCTTCGAAGTGAAGCATTGGGGCGCACGCTGGCGGCATGACACCCAACGCGGCTACAACGGCTACATTGTTTCGCGCAACGGGAAGAAGATTATTTTCGGCGGCGACACTGCGATGACGGATTCTTTCAAGGGTATACAGGGCAAAGGTCCGTTCGAATTCGCGTGCATGCCGATTGGCGCCTACAATCCGTTTATCTGGTCGCATTGCAATCCTGAACAGGCGCTGCGAATGGCGAACGACGCCGGAGCTGAAAAGATTCTGCCGATGCATTACTACACCTTCCGCTTCGGCCGCGAACTTTCCACTGAACCAATCGAGCGCCTGGAAACTGCGCTCAAAGGCGAAGCCGATCGCATGGGTTGGCGCGAAGCGGGCGAGACGTTCGTGTTGAACGCGTAATCAGCGGCGAGAGGCAACGACGCGCACTTCGGACGCGGGCTTCACGAGGTGCACCATTCGGCGGATGATTCGAAACCCGCTTTCCCCGATTTTCAGTTTGTAAGCCAGATTCGAAGCGAACCGGTCGTAACCGAATTCACCGACTGTGGCTGATTCCAACTTAAAGCCGCATTCAGTCACGAGATTCCCCAAGGTCTGCGCATTCCACGAATACAAATGATGGTTGGGCTCGTTCGGATCGTGCTGCCGATAGCGCCGCTCCTTTTCGAAGGGCACGAAGAGCAGGATGCGTTCACCGGGTCGAAGGAGTTTCGCGAGCTTGCGCAGTTCCACGGGCGGAAGTTCGACGTGTTCCAGGGTGTGATGGCATACGACAACGTTGATGCTTTCGGGAGCGATTTCCGAAAGGTTGTCGATCCAATCGATTCCAGGATCGCTGCTCTCGGGCCGGCCAGAAAGGTCGAAGGCGATCCTTCGAGCACAGCGGAGCCCAAGCAGGTTCCAGCCGGTGCCCGCGCCGAATTCAAAAACCGTGTCGGTCGGCTGCACGAAGGGCTGGATTTTTTCCGCGCGCAATCGCGCGACCCATGAAACGGCTTTGACGGGAAGTATGTGTTTCCTGCCGTGATATTCGCGACCAGCAGCGCCGGTGTAGTGTCGTTCCGGGCCGGTCATATCGCGGGGCGATACTCCTGTTTGAGGCGTTGTGTGAGGGGTGAGGTGGATATCGCGTGGCCATTGATGTGGCTGATCTCCATCACTTCGATGCCGCAAGAGGTCACGAAGGCGCCATCCGCTTTCAACAATTCCGGTAATTTGATGTTTGCTTCTTTCGTCCGAATCCCCAGCGCTTCCGCCCGCCGCAGCAGGTAATTACGCGTGGTGCCAGGAAGAATTCCCTCGATGGGCGGAGTGTAAAGCGTTTCGCGGTCTATCCAAAAGAGGTTGGTGGAAGTGCCTTCAATCACTTCATCGCGTTCGTTCAGTAAAAGCGCTTCGTCAGCATCGCGCTCGTCCGCTTCCGCGCGCGCGAGCAGCTGGCGAAGTTTGTTGCCGTGCTTAAATCGAGAGAGTGGATCGTGCGAAGGCAGCCGAATCGAACTGGTAATCACTTTGTAACTGCCGGCCCGTTTCGCAGGAGGAAACAACGCCATCGCAAGCGTAGGATGATCTGCCCCGCGTGGTGAATAACCGCGCGGCCCTGCGCCTCGGGTGAGCGCAAGGCGCGCGGTGGAATCATGAGCGCGATTGAGAATGATGAGCCGCGCGAGCACCGCTTTCATTTCGTTTGAGCTGAGCGGCGGCCGTATCTTCAGCGCTTCGCAACCGCCCTGCAGCCGTTGCATATGTTCGGCCCAGAGAAATGGTTCGCCGTCGTAAATGCGGATCGTTTCAAAGAGGCCATCACCGTAGAGAAAGCCGCGGTCGTGAATGGAGACGCAGGCTTGTTCTTCGGGCACGAAACGGCCGTTGAGATAAACGATCATAAAGGCGCCGTGCAAACGCGCCGTCCCGCTATTTCGTCGCAGCTTTTTGCGGCCCTTTGTTCCAGTAAATCTTCACGTTCTTCGTCGCGCGACCCGCGGCAATTACGTCGAGCCAGCCGTCGCCATCCAGATCGGCCGCCTTCAGGTCCTCGCAAGCCATCTTGTTGTCATCGATCACGTGCGAATCCCAATGATGTCCGTCCCACGAAAACATTTTCACGCCCACTTTGCCGTCCTTGTTTTTGCCGCGCCAGCCGTAGACGATTTGCTGTTCGCGTTTTTGCAGGAAATCGCCGGTCACAATCGCATGCCCGTCCGCGATGTTGTTATCCAGCACGAATCGATTCCACTTCTCGTCGCGATTTTGCGTGTAATAAACCAGGTTCGTCCCGTGCATCGGCTCAATCGTGGCGATGAATTTTTTGCTGCCGATGCGACCCGCGCGCACTTCACCCGCGCCCAGGAATTCGCCGCCCTCGACCATTTTCGTTTTTTTCCAGGACTGCCCTTGCTTATCCAGCAGCATGATCCCTTCCTTGCCGCCGTAGAGAATCTCCTGCCCGCGATCATCATCCCATTGAATTGGATCGAGATTATGCGTCATGTGCATCGTGTCTTCGATCACGCGCGTTTCCCATTTGGCGCGCGGCATGCCGGGCACAAGATATTCCTGCAACTTCACGCCAGCGCCCGCGCCATTTTTGTTCCCGCGACCGTGTAGTGGTGAAACCACCAGGCTATACTTGCCTACATCATCCTGCACCCACCACATCCGGTGAACGGTTGGCTCGTGCGGGAGTTGCACAGATTCCCACTTCTGGGTGCGATCCGCCGGCGGAAGGAGCACAAAAACCGCTCCACTATTCTCTGTGTCACCCGGATTCCAACCCGCGCCCACCGCAATCTCCGCTTTGCCATCGCCATCAATATCCTGCGCGGCGATGCAAACATGGTCGCGCTCAGTGAGCTTCCCGGAAATCACATGCTTCTTCCACGAAGGATTCTCGTACCAGGCCACTTCGGCAGCATCGACCAGCAGAATATCCTGCTTTTTGTCCCCATTCACATCCGCGATCGCCAGCCCGTAACCGATGCCGACCTTGTCATCGATCGTTTGTTCCTTGAACTCCAGCGCCGGTCCGTGCGCCGCAAACATTGATCCAACCGAAAGCCAGGCGAAGATGGAAAGAAGCTGTTTGTTCATAGCTGTGAGCCCAGTATAGGAATTCTGGCCATGAACACAAACCGCTAATCCGGCTACGAAACGGTCCGTCCGCCCAGCACGCACCCACATTCAAGCGTCGTTAAAACAATTCTTGACGCTTGGAGGCAATTTGGTTGCATTGCGGCGCATGACTAAAACGTTTTCGTTCTTTGCAATTCTTTTCCTGGCGCTTGTGACCGGCTGTGTGAGTCGCGTTGATGATCGCAAGACGGTTGGGATGCCTTTTGTGAAGGATACGATCGAAGGGCGATACCAGCGTCCGCCCGCGGCGATCTTTGCGGCTGCGAAATCCGTGCTCGAATTAAACGGCACGTTGACGGGCGAAAACACCATCAACAACTCGCTCGAAGCCAAGGTCGATAACCGCACGGTTGTCATCAAAGTCGACGAGGTGGAGCCCGGTGTGAGCCGGGTGTTGATCCAGGCGCGCAAGAAGGGTGGCGCGGGCGATGTGGACTTGGCGGCTGAGTTGGATAAGCAGATCGCGCTGAAGTTGGCGACGGGTGCCGCGCGGTAATCGGGTAAAAATCTTGTTCTGATTTCGAAGAGCCAGGCCTTAGGACCTGGCTCTTTTCATTTCTGTTTCAACAGTTGAGTAGACCGAAGCGTGCACTACCGTGGTCAGCCGCCTCTTTTCGGAAGCTGTCCTTTGAGGCCGATCTTTTCGTCGGAGATGGCAAGTTTGACGACTTCGCTGGTGCGGTTGCGGCGGAATTCGCCGTCGAGGTAGGCGAGGCGGGATTGGGCGAGGCCGGCGACGGCGGTCTTTGGGTAGAGATCGATGATGCGATGGAGAGCGGCTTCGGCGGCGGCACGATCGCTGTCTATGCGGAGGTGGAGGTCAACGAGCAGGTTGAGCCAGTGGGCGACTTCTTTTGGTGAAACGCCGGGAGTGGCGATGAGTTGCTCGACCTGGTCGGAGGCGAGATCCATCCGCCTGTAATGATCCGCGTAAAGTGTGGCCAGTTGCTCGCGGGCTTCGACATCTTTCGGGAATTTGGTGAGATGCTCGACGAGGCGGGCGGCGGTTTGGGCGGGATCTTCGGCCGCGGGGCGAGGATCGGCGATTTTTCCCTGAAGGCCGATGTAGCCTTCGTGACGAGTGAGATTGATGGTCGGGCGATTGCGTTCGCTGGCGAGCATGGAGTCGGTGGTGAGATGGGCGATGCGTTGCTCCGCGGTGTGGGCAAATTCTGAGCAGGGAAAGCGGCGGATGATTTCTGCGAGCGCCGCACGCGCGGCGGGGCGATCGGCAGCGTGCTCGAGGTGCCAATCAGCGGAACGGTTCAAGGTGTAAACGATGTTGCGCGGCTGGTGGCCTTCGTGGCGGAGGATTTCTTCGAGGCAGTTTTGGGCGGAGAGATTATCCTTGAGGTCATTGCCGTAGATTTCGGCCATGAGCATCCACCCTTCGTAGTCTTCGGCGAAACGTTCGAGCTGCTTTTTTACTTCTTCGATCGCCTCGTGGTATTTGCCGCGTTTTTGTTTGGCGCGCGCGATGGAGTAGAAGGGGCGATGTTCGGGTTGCTCGTCGCCGCCGTCATAGAACCCGGTGATGGGCCTGGCGAGAACCGCACCGAGGTGCGGAGCCCAAATGATACCCAGAAAAACGCCTAAGGCGGCAGTGAGTCCAGCAATGACAAATGCACCTCCCTGGCCGCCAGCGCCCGCCTTTGTGCCGATGAACAACACCGCGCCAAGAACCAGCAGACTCAAGAACCACTTGAACGCGACGCGGCCTGGATCATCGGCTTTCTTGATGGTGTGCCACACGAACCAAATGGTGAGCGCCGCGCCGATCACGAGGGCGGCGGAGCCCAGAAGGATTTGGCCGGTGCGTCCCATATCAATGTTTCTTGGCCATGCGTTCCGGGTTGCGGGCGCGGCTGATGGCGGTGTCGTAACTGATCATGGCGCGGCAGTAGAGGTCGTAAATGCAGGAGTCCATCAGCACCATGCCGTCTTTGCCGCCGGTTTGGATGAGCGTTTCGAGCATGTGCTGGTTGTTTTCGCGGATGATATTCCGCACGGCGTTGTTCGCGATGAGTAATTCGTAAGCCAGCACGCGGCTGCTGCGATCGGCGCTGGGGAGAAGATCCTGCGCGATAATTCCCTGAAGCGCATTGGCGAGTTGGAGAATGATCTGGCGTTGCGCGCTGCCTTCGAAAACACCAACGATGCGTTCGAAGGCGTGCGAAACGTTCGGCGAGTGCATCGTGGCGAGGACGAGATGGCCGGTTTCCGCAGCAGTGAGCGCGGCGGAAATGGTTTCGTGATCGCGCATTTCGCCGACGACAATGACGTCCGGATCCTGGCGCAAGATGTGGACGAGGGCGCGATTGAAAGAATGCGTATCGGTAAGGACTTCCTGCTGGACGACGATGGCGTGTTTGTTGCGATGAACGAATTCGATCGGATCTTCGACGGTCACGATTTTGCATCGGCGCTCTGAATTGATGAGATCGATCATGTAGTTCAGCGTCGTGGTCTTACCGGCGCCGGTTGGGCCAATGATTAAGACAAGGCCGTTCGGTTTTCGTGCCAGTTCTTCGACCTTCGCGGGGAGCCCGAGCTGTTCACGGGTGGGGATTTTTTCGCCGCAAAAACGGATGCTGAGTTCCGGATGGCCGTTGCGAAGGTAAAGCGTGGCGCGAATGCGCCCGACTTTTTCGTGCGGAATGGAGATGCAAAGTTCCCATTCACGTTCGAAGATCTCGCGTTGATCTTCGGAGAGGATCAGGGAGCAGATTTCGGCCGTCTCGTCCGCAGTGAGGGCATCGTGATCGCCGAAGAGGATGTCGCCATTCACGCGGAAAGCGGGCGGAACCCCGGCGATCAAGTGGAGGTCGGAAGCGCGAAGATCGAGAGCGGTGGCGAGGAAAGCGTCGAGTGCTGGGCTGCTCATTTACCGAACCATTGGCGCCAGTGGCCCGCGAGTTTGTCAAGGACGGTGGTTTCATCCGCGCGGTTGAGATGGGCCTGGATGGGCAGGTCGGGGTCGAGTTCGCGAGCTTGTTCGAAAGAGTTGCGCGCCGGGGCGGCGAGGCCGAGGGCGATCTGACATTCGCCGATCTGGAGCCAGAGAACGGCGCGAGCAGGATCGAATGCGAGTGCATCCTGCGCATTTTTCAAAGCGCGCGCAAATTGGCGGTAGAATGCCTGGATGCGTGCGGCGAGCCAGAGGTGGAACCAGTTATTTTGCGCGAGGGTGAGGGCGCGTTCGAAACAGTAGTCGGCGCGCTTTTCTTTGCGGGCGAGAAGAACATCAGCGCGGGCGAGCCAGATGTACGGAGTGTTTGTGAGTGATTCCACGGCGGCATCCGAGTAGGTAAGGGCGGCGGAGTGGTCGCCGAGGCGGCCGAGCGCGACCGCTTTGGCGGCGAGGAGTTCGCCATATTCGGGGAAGAGTGCGAGTGCTTTATCGGCCCAGACGCGGGCTTCTTCGTATTCACCAAGCTCGATCAGCATGCGGACCTGGCCAGTCCAGACGGCGGGAAGCTTCGCGTTGAACTCGATCACGCGCGCATACATTCGAAGCGCGAGTTCGAAGCGGCCGGATTCGAAGGCGGCTTGAGCTTCGGCGAGATAGTGATCTTCATCTTTGAGCGGAAGCTGGCGGTTCAACGGCTGTTCGCTGTCGGAATCGAATTCGAGATTTCCGAATCGGCTCATTGGATTAATGGACTAAAGAAATGGAGCATAACTCGCACCAGGGTTGCTTTTGATGATTAGACCTGCGGCGCGCGTAGGAATCACGCGAAAAGTTGGGCACATTGAGCCGCATTACCGCGAGGGCTTCCCGTTTGCGCGAAGTTGCGCGCGCAAATCGTTTTTAACAGCCAGCGATTTCCCACTCTTCTCCAGACCGATGCAACAGGAACGGGAGGTATTCGCCCATTTCGTGCTCGGACAGATAGGAATCGAACGAAGCGCGAGCATCTTCCTCCGAACAATGCGCGGAGATCAATCCGTGGTCAGGGGAATAGATGAGGAACTCCGTATCCGGAGAAATGTCAGCCGGCTGGAGCTGTAAAGCTAAGGGTGACATGTTAGAAATATTATTCACGGCCATGAAAATAGGGAAGTACGTTTTTCCCTGAAATGGAGGTCGGTTTGTGAAAAGTTTCACAAGGAAAGTTGTGCTAGGTTAAGGCGCGATGAGTGTTTGGATGTTGTGGATGGCGGCGCTCGCTGCGGCGGTGGGGACGAGCTTTTTTGAGATGCCGTGGAGCCAATTTGCGGCGCGGGCAGAGGCGAAGCAGGTGATTCGGTTCGAGACGGTGGATACGAATTTGATGTCGGCCGCAGTCCTGCACGAGACTAATCGAAGGCGCGCGGAAAATAAATTGCGACCCTTGCGGCATCATGCAAAGGCGGTACAGACGGCGGCGATTCAATCGCAGATCATGGCGAAGAGGGGATCGATTTCGCACGAGAATCCGGAGCACGAGAAATTCCGGACTTTGATGAAACGGGTGCAGTCAGTGGGAGTGAATCCGGGATTGGCGGCGGAGAATGTGGCGACTGCGTTTGGCCTGCGGTATGAATCGGGAAAGGGATTTTATAAACGGGTGGAGCGGGGGAAAACGATTTTCAGTTACACGCCGGAAGGACCGGGGTTGGCGGCTCATACCTATGAGGGTTTCGCGAAGGCGGTGGTGGATTCATGGATGGGATCACCGGGACATCGTAAAAATGTTCTGCTGCCGGATGCTGAGTATCTGGGCGTCTCGTGTGTGCTGTCTAAGTCTGAATCGGAGATGCCGCTATTCTATTGCACGCAAGTGTTTCTTGCTCCGCTCCGGCCGACCCGGAGGTAGTGCCTGCTTTAACGAAAGAGATTCTGGAGGAGCGCGAATTCGGATTTAGCGACGTTGCGGTAGTCGTACTGCATGACGAATTCGCGACCGCGTTGGCCGACTTCGCGGCGTTCGGAATCGGCGTCGAGCAGGCGAATGATGGAGGAAGCGGCGCTGTCGATGTCGCCGACTTTCACGCCGTAGAGTTGTTTCGGGAAAACGGTGTCGAAGATTGGGAGTGCGTAGGCGACGACGGGAAGAGCTGCGGCAAGAAATTCGTTGATCGAGAGTCCCCAACCTTCCTCGAAGGAGAGGCTGAGACCAACTTTGGATTCGCCGATGAGTTGGTCTTTGTCGGCTTCTGGAATGCCGCCGGTAAAATGAACTGTTTTCGACAGGCCGAGTTCGGCGAACATCTGTTCGACGCGTGGACGGTGGGGGCCTTCGCCGATGACGAGCAGTTTTGCGTCCGGACGTTTATCGACGATTTTCTTCCAGAGCGGGGCAAGATGGAAAACGCCCTTGTGTTCGTGCAGGCGGCCGAGGTGCACGACGTCGTAGCTTTTCGGGGCGCTGCTGGAATCGGGCATTTTGGCGAGGTCCACGCCGTAGCCGCTGGCGGCGGTGGGAGCGGGTTTGAGGCCGAGGCGTAATTCCAGTTTTTTGTAATCTGATTCGACGAACTTTGTTCCGCAGATGACGAGCGCGGCGTATTCGCTCATCCAGCGCATTGTTTTGCGTTCGGACCAGAGGAAGAGGCGGTCGAACGCCCCGACACGGTGGCGGGATTGTTCCGCGAGGACGTGGTGCACTTTTGCGACGAGTTTGGCGTTTTGTTTTCGGGCGATAACTAACGCGGGATACACTTCAACGATGAGTTGGGTAGAGGCGAGGATAACGTCGTATCGTTCTGAGAAGCGGGTGAAGTGGGGGGTGACCATTCGCCAGCCATAGGCTGGGAAGTAGCGCCAGGTTTGCGCTACGTAGCTGGTGGCGTCGAAGATGTTGTCGCTGCTGATGAGGCGGGAGTTCGGTGTGAGCTGGCCGATTTGCGGGAAACCACAGCGCGCGGCGAGGAAGTCGGTCTGGTGACCCGCGCGGATCCATTCGTCCGCCATGTAGAGGAAATGGCGGAGCGCGCCGGAGAGCGAGCGGGAATCGTTCAGCGTGTTGTGAACAATGAGAATGCGCACGGGTTACTGAAGCTTCCCTTCGCGGATTTCCATGGTGCGCTGCATTTTGGCGGCGAGATCGAGCGCGTGCGTGACGACGATAAGCGTGACGTTCCGTTCTCTGTTCAGTTCGACGAGGAGTTTCGAAAGATTTTGGGCGGAATGGCGGTCGAGCGCGCCGGTGGGTTCGTCAGCGAGGAGGAGGATGGGGTTGTTGATGAGTGCGCGGACAACGGCGACGCGCTGACGCTCGCCACCGGAAAGCTGGCCGGGTCGGTGTTCGAGGCGAGCGCCTAATCCGACTCTGCCGAGGAGTTCGCGAGCTCGGGCGGGTGCGCTGGAACGGAGTTCTTTATCGGAGGAGGCGAGCGTTGGGATGAGCACGTTTTCCAGGACGCTGCATTGCGGAAGGAGATGGTGACCTTGAAAAATAAAACCGATCTTGCGATTACGCACCTCAGCCAGTTCGAGGTCGTTGAGCGACGTGAGTTCCTGGTCGCCAAGGCGCACGCTGCCGGAGCTCGGGCGATCCAAAGTGCCGATGATATTCAGGAGCGTGCTTTTACCGGAGCCGGATGGGCCGATGACGGCGAGCGATTCGCCGCGTTCGAGCGTGAGATTTATGCCGCTGAGGATCGGGAGTTCGGCGATCGCGCCGTTCGGACCGGCGGCGGGATAACTCTTTGCGACCTTGTCGAGTTGAAGCAGTGGCATAATCAACCTTCGAGCGCTTCGCGGATGATTGGAGTCCAGAGTTCGTAACCTCGCTGATTGATGTGGAGGCGGTCGCGCTCGTAGAGGGTGGGATCGGGACGGCCGTTGCGCTGCAGGAGCGGAGTCCAGACGTCGATGAATTCCACCTTTCGATTAAAACGGGAGTAGCGGCGGATGAGTTTGTTGGTTTGCTTCGCTTGCGGCGAGAGGTACCAGCGGGAGGGACTCGGCTTTACGGCTAGAAAGTAGATTTTGGCGTCCGGAGTTTTTCCGTGAACGGTCGCAACGAACTCCTTAAAATCGCTCAAGATTTGTTCCGGAGTGCGGCCTTTGCTGAGGTCGTTGTCACCGCCATAGAGAACGATCTTTGAAGGTTCATATGGGAAGATGATTCGTTCGGCGAAGTGCGTGCAGTCGGGCAGATGCGAGCCGCCGAAACCGCGATTGATCACTTTCAGGTTCGGGAACGCTTCACCGAGATTAGTCCAATAACGGAGGCTGGAACTGCCGATAAACAACACCGCGCCTTTCGGTGGAGGGTTGGCGCGGTCGGCGGCTTCGAACGCGGCGATCTCTTTTTCCCACCGTTGGGGGTTGAGATCAGCCGCCGAACTGCGAGGCGCGAACTGCAGCAGCAGGCCTCCCAGGCAAACCATTGTTCCGAGGTTGAACACGCCGAAGTTCTAATCGCAACGCGCCAGTCTGGAAAGGCTGCGCAAGAATTTTCTTTTGCTGCGAGAGGGCGACGCACAAGCTACCACGCATGGAACCGCTTTCGAGCGAAGAGATTCGGCAGGCTGTGGAAGCGTCCCTGGCCGAAGACGTAGGAAGCGGGGACGTGACCACGCTCGCTACGGTGCCTCCGAATGCGCAAGCGACAGCGGTGATTGCGGCGCGCGAACCCTTGGTGGTCGCCGGAATCGCGTTTGCCCGTGAAGCGTTCCGGACGCTCTCGAGCGAAGTGGATTTGGTCGAGCAATGCACCGACGGCGAACACATGCCGCCCGGGAAGTCGCTATTGAACGTGCGCGGACAGGCGCGCGCGATCTTAACGGCAGAGCGAGTGGCGTTGAACTTTTTGCAGCGGTTATCTGGAGTGGCGACGTTGACAAGGACTTTTGTTGAAGCGGTGTCGGGGACAAAGGCGAAGATTTTAGACACGCGAAAAACGACGCCCGGGTGGAGAAGATTTGATAAATACGCCGTAACCTGCGGTGGTGGGCAGAATCATCGGGTTGGTTTGTTCGACATGGTCTTGATCAAAGACAATCATTTGATGGCCCTGCGCGACGAGCAACCGAACGCGATCGCCGCGGCGGTGAAACGCGCGAGAGCGTCCTATCCGAAGCTGCAGGTTGAAGTGGAGGCGGACACGCTGGAACAAGTGGAACAGGCATTGAGCGCCGGGGCGGACATCATCCTGCTCGACAACATGAGCACCGACGAGCTGCGCGCGGCCGTAAAGTTGGCGAGCGGATGCGCCAAACTGGAAGCTAGTGGCGGTGTGAATCTGAGTACGGTCAGAAGTATCGCGGAGACTGGCGTAGATTTTATTTCGGTGGGAGCGATCACGCACTCAGCGCGCGCGGTTGATATTGGCCTGGACTTCAAGTGAGTTGTGACGGTCGATGCGCAAATACTTCGCGCCTTGCGAAATGCCGGCGAAGAGCCAGTCAGCGGAGCGGAACTCGCCACGGCTTTAGGAATCAGCCGCACAGCGATCTGGGCGCGGATCGAGGAATTGCGCGCAGTTGGTTACGAGATCAGCGCCAGCCCTCATGGCGGTTATCGATTGCGCAGCACGCCGGATGTTCTGCATGGAGATGACCTGCTCGCTCTGCTCGGTCCGGGGCCGGTGATCGGTCGCGACATTCGCGTATTCGAGGAGACAACCTCAACCAATGACGTTGTGGATAAGTTTGGTCGCGATGGGGTCAAAGAGGGCGTGGCTGTCTTCGCCGAATCGCAAACAAAGGGCCGCGGTAGAATGGGCCGCAATTGGATGTCCGCGCGCGGAAAAGGACTCTGGTTTTCAGTGTTGCTTCGCCCTTTGCTTTCACCTCAGGCCGCGACCCAAATTACAATTGCGTCCGCGACGGCTCTTGCGCGCGCGCTCAAAATGGTGAGCGGCGTCGCCTGCGAGATCAAGTGGCCAAACGATATTCTGGTGAAGGATTGCAAATTGTGCGGAATCCTCACGGAGATGACGGCGGAGGTGGACAAGATCAACTACATTGTGCTCGGCATTGGGGTGAACGTGAACTTCGAGGAAAAAGATTTCCCACCGGAATTACGAAAGATCGCCACTTCGCTCAGGATTGAAAGTGGGCGCACGTTCAAGCGCGCGGAAGTCGCCGCCGCAGTTCTGCGCGAGCTCGATCTGGATTACGCGCGGCTGCGTGAAGGACAGTTCGAGCGCGTCGCCGATGAGTGGGAGCAAAACTGCACAACCATTGGCCGCGATGTGGAAATCGCGTGCGGTAATCGCGTAGTGCATGGCCGGGCTGAATCTCTCGACCCTGAGGGTGCGCTGCTGGTGCGCACTCAACATGGCCGGTTGGAGCGGATCATCGGTGGGGATGTGACATTGCGGAAATGATATGCTGTTGCTTTTAGATATTGGAAACACGCACACGCATGTTGGGATTGCCGACGACATTCAGGTGGTGCGGCAGAGGAATTTCGATACGAAACGGTGGCGCAGTGGAGAGACAGGGAGAGCAATTCGGCAGTTTGCAGGCGCAACAAAGTTGAGCGGGGCTTGCTTCTGCAGCGTAGTGCCAGCGACATCGCCTCATTGCGCGAAGTTATTGCGCGGACTGAAGGTTGATTTTCTTCAGCTGAATTCAGACACACTACAGGGAGTGGGAATCAATTATCCGAAGCCGAAAACCATCGGCGCGGACCGGCTCGCAAACGCGCTGGCGGTTAAACAGCTCTGCGGTGCCCCGGCACTTGTGGTGGATTTCGGAACCGCCGTGACCTTCGACGTCGTAGATCGTGCGGGCGACTATATTGGAGGCATAATCGCGCCCGGGCTATCCGCGATGACCGATTACTTGCACGAGAAGACGGCGTTGCTGCCAAAAATAAAAATTCGGGAGCCGGGCGGGGTGATCGGCAAGAACACGGAGCAGGCCATGCTGATCGGTGCGGTACATGGTTATCGCGGACTGATTCGTGGGCTAATCGCAGAGTTGAAGAGAGAGCTGGGCGCGCGAAAACTGCCGGTGATAGCGACAGGTGGTTATGCAGAATTGATCGCCGACGGAATGCCGGAAATCAGCGCGGTTCATCCCTGGCTCACGTTGGAAGGCTTGCGGCTGGCTTCGGGAGGGAAGGAACGCTGAAGATTTCGATACTGGAGAAGCAGATCGCGGGCGTTCTCGCGTGAACTTCCGATCAGTGCTTTCGCGGATAACATGAGTTCACCAGGTCCGTAGGAGGTATCGCGAGCATGATGTATGTATTTCATGGCGAGGAATCCATCGAACCACCGAAAGAAGCGTGCGCGAAATGTTTCGAGGGTGGCGGTGTGTTTCCGCAGCTCGGCGAGAACTTGCGAAGTGTTGTGGGAATTTAGGAACGACTCAAGAGGAGCAGCGACTTTTTCGAGCGGCGAATCGAAATGGCGCAAAGCATCGACAAGGGCGAAAAGTTCCTTGAGATCTTCGAAGGCACGAAGGGGATAGGTTTCGAGTTTGCCGGTAGACAGAAACTCGCGGACGGCGCGACCGGTGCCGAATGGAACGCGTTTGGAATCCCGCGGGCTGGGGATGACGCGTGTCGTGTTTATCTCGCCGAAGTTTCCAAGGGGTATGATTTTGTGCAGGAAATAAAAATCTTCGCCGGCTTGTCGTTTGTTCATGCCGCCTTGCTGCAAATAGGCACTCGCGCGAACCGCCATGCTGGAACCGATCGTGTGGAATGCGTGCGGAAAATTGGCGAAGCGCAGCCCTTCGATATAGTAACGCAAATGCAGTTCGTAGCGGGTGATTGCATCGTAAATTCCAGCAGCCTCCGGCCCTTCCAGGGGATGTTCAAAGTAGATGCTGCAGCCGGGACTTTTCGTATTGCTCGAAAAATAATTCTCCACCTCAAGGAGGTAATTCGCATCACACGTACTATCTGCATCGAAGCATACGATCGGCGCATCGAGGTGCGAGAGTTGATCGAGGCGACAAAGTGCTTCGTCCATGCCGATCTTTCGCGCGAGCCCCACGCCTGCGTGTTTGCGGGGCAAATCCGGCGTGTGAAGGAAATGAAAACGAAAAAAACGATCGCAATCTTCACGAGCCCATGACTCTGCTTGGTGCAATGAACGAAGGTTCTGCTGGAGCACCTCCGGAGGCCTGACGTCACTCGAATTCACCACCACGATGACCTCGACCGCGCATTGTGGACGGTCGCAACGCCAAAGCGCCTCGAGTGATGAGAGAAGATTTGGTTCATTGAAGCACGGGATGACGATGACCATCCCCAAATGCGGGTGCGGTGGTTCAGAAATAAGCGGAGCCGGATGCCGAGCAAACCCGAATCGTTGAAAATAGTATGAAGCTTCGCGCGAACTCACTCTGTTCCAGCTTCCCGGCGCGTTAGCCCGCCACGTTCTGAACAGCGCCAAACTTACCGCGGACCATGAAACGTTCGGGATTCGGCAGCGGCGTGAATCCGAGCTTCGCGTACACACCATGCGCGTCCTGGGTGGCGAGGAGCCAATTGCAATTCGTGAAATCGGGATGATTGAGCGCTGCGTGCACCATTTGGCGCGCGAGTCCGCGGCCGCGATGTGGTGCATCGATCCACACGTCGCAGTGGTATGCAAAACGGGTCCGGTCTGAAACGACTCGAAGGAAACCAACTTGCACGTTGTTTTTGAAAGCGCTGAACACAAGCGCGGAATTTTCGGCGGCGCGCTTCACCCGTTCGAGAGAGATGCCAGGCGTCCAGTAAGAAGAGGCGAGCCAGGAATGAACACGCGGCCAATCAACTTCGCACATGTCATTACTGAGACGATAGTCCGCCAGATGCGAATTAACTTCCGCTTGCATCAGCTTGATGAAAGCAGCGTAAGAGCGTTTCGGAAAGGCGCTATTCGCTTAAGTCGAGTTCGTCCCAGCGTGTCGGTAAACCGTGCACATTCTGGATTGCGAGCAGCGCGTCACGACGGTGTTTTGCGGATTGCTTGGTTTCGCGTTTTGCCTCGGGCCACTCCAAAGGCAAGCCATGGACGCTCTCGTTCCCAAGCGATTTGCTGCGGGATTCGGTCCCTCGTATGGCTCGGTCGATCATAAATATATTATCGGCTAAAGCGGATTCGGACTCAACCGGGGCGCGCCTGATTCAGGGTCGCGTTCTTTGCTCCAAACGCGCCAAATCATTTAACGACTGGTCGAACCGCTCTTCGATCAGCAAATAGAAAGAAATATGCCGTTCTAAAGAAGAAACGAGACGATTTTAAAACCAACTTATTACCAACAGCTTACCTCATGAAAGAAGTTTTGATTGCGATGCGTTCTCTGATTTTTGTCCGGTTTTGTCCAGCGGCGGGTTTATACATGCGAAAAACGAGACAATGACTGAGGTGCAACAGTTGCTCGCGGAATACGCGAAGAGCGGGTCGGAAGAAGCCTTCCGAGAGGTCGTGCACCGATACGTGAACCTGGTCTACTCGACCGCAAATCGAATGGTGAACGGCGATTCGCACCTGGCGCAGGATGTTTCGCAGAAAGTGTTCGCGGACCTGGCCAAATTGGCGGGGAGCCTGGGGAGTGATGCGATGTTGGGGGGCTGGCTGCATCGGCACACCTGTTTCGTTGCGAGCAAGACGATGCGGAGTGAGCGGCGGCGCCAAGCGCGCGAACAACAGGCGGTGCAAATGAACGAACAGATGGATCACTCCGAAACAAACCTGAAAGCGATCACGCCATTGCTCGATGACGCGATCAACACCCTCGGTTCGCACGATCGGCAAGCGATCGTCCTTCGGTATTTCGAGCAGCGGGATCTGCGTGAGGTGGGCGTGGCGATTGGCAGCAACGAGGACGCGGCGCGGAAGCGGGTGAACCGCGCCTTGGAGAAGTTGCGTGATTTGTTAAGCCGCCGCGGCGTGGCGCTATCAACCACGGCACTTGCTTCGGCTCTGGGGGCGCAAGCGGTTTGTGCTGCGCCGCTGGGTCTTTCTGTGACGGTTGCGACTGCGGCGTTGTCGACCGCGGCCGCCGGCGGCGGCACAGCGATAACGATTTTACATCTTATGAGCATGACTAAATTACAGGGCGGAGTGATCGCGGCGGTCACGCTGGCGTTATCCATACCATTGGTGATTCAATATCGGAGCGCGGCGAGCTTGCGCGCCGAGAACGACACCTTGCGCGCGCAGGTGGAGCAGGTGGCTGCGTTGACGGAGGAAAACACGCGGCTCTCCAATCAACTGGCCGGCGCGCAGCAATCGACGCCGACGCGCAGCAAAGAAGAGTTCAACGAATTGATGCGGTTGCGCGGGCAGGTAGGCACTTTGAAGAAAACCGCGGAAGAAGCCAACGCTGCCGCGGCCGCCGCCAAGCCGACCGGCGAGAGCGTTTTGAGTGGGGTGGCTGCCGATCCTGAGATGAGCGCGCAGATCCGCAACCAACAGAAGATGGCGATGGGGATGGTTTACAAAGGCCTGGCCAAGAAGGCGAACCTCCCAGAGGAGAAGATGGAGGCGCTGCAAAATCTGCTCGCGGATGAAGTGATGGTGAACATTGATCACATCACCGCCGTGTTGAAGGAAGGCAAATCTGCTGAAGAAATTAATCGCATTTTCGGTGCGCAGGAGAAAGCGACTGAAGCGAAGGTGAAAGAATTGCTCGGGCCGGAAGCCTACGCGAAGTACAAAGAGTATAATACGCAGATGGCGAGCTATCTCACTGCTGAACAGTTCGAATCGATGATGTTAAAGGGTGACAACAAGAAGGCCCAGGCCAGGCAGTTGTTCGACTTGCTGGAACAGGAACGTCGCGCAGTGCTCGCCAGCCGCGGCCTCCCCGAGGATTATCAGCTCGTTCCCACCCTCAACTTCCGCAACATCGCTTCGGAAGACGAGGCCGCGAGAAACATCGCGCTGCTCGATGAAGTGTATGCCCAGGCCCAGGCGCGCGCCACGGACTTCCTTAGTCCGGAGGAAGTCGACAAATTCGCGGAGTTTCGCAAGCTCGCGGTGAAAAATAATCAACTGGCGATGACGCTCAATCGGAAGCTGATGGGGCCGAAGTAATCAATCGAGCAGGTCGCGCTCGAAATTCTGCAGGCTACGCATGACGCGGACCATCTCGATGGCGGTCCGCGCTGCTTCTGTCCCGCGGTTGTGTTCCTTGCCGAAGCATCGGACGCGCGCCTGTTCTTCGTTTTGGAAAAGGAGCACGCCGTGGATGATTGGTTTGCGTGATTGAATTTGGAGATCCGCGAGGGCATGGCTCACCGAATCAGCGATGTTTTGCGCGTGTGACGTTTCGCCCTGGAAAATTGCGCCGAAACAAATGATCGCCTCGAACTCAGGATCGTTCGCTCGAGCGAGACGCGCGGCGACTACGGGAACTTCGAAGGAGCCGGGCACCCATACACACGCCGCATTCTGCACGCCGCCGGCCGCGAGCTCCTCCTGCGCGGATTGAACTAATGCTTCCGTGTACTTCGCGTTGTAGCGTGCGCTCACGATCGCGACCGCCGCATTGGTCACCGGGCCGCTTAGTTCACTGATGGTTTTCAGCACGGCTTCAACATTAAGTTCCTGCCCCGCCCGCGACGAGCCGATTGTGTGCAAGTAGCCGAAGCCTCAGTCGATTGATAAAATCGATGAAGGCTCCTTTATTTTCGATTCGCGAATATCGTCCAGAACTGCCGATAATGAGCTTAGAGAATGACTTTCGTGCTCGTGATCATAGCGCTGGCCTTGATCGCGTATCTCGCGGGGCGCGTCCGTGAGATGCGCCAGGAGATTCGGAGCCTTGAACAGAGGTTGGATCGTGCCGACGTGGCGCTAAGCCGTTTGCAGCAATTCGGCAAGCCGGCTGAGGAAGATGAAGAGAATGTTGGGTCGCGCCTTTTACAGGCACGTGAAGAAGAATCTGCGGAGGCAGCACAACACACGCCGATGGTCGTGCCAATTCAGCCGCGAGTTAACATTCCGCAGACGAGTTCTTACGCAGTCGCTGAACCACCTCAATTAGCGAGCGCCGAGCCGGTAGACCTACCGCCGCTGCTCGAAATGGCAGCCTCAGCGGAACCAGCACTGAGAACAAGCGATCCGATTTCCGAAAATTCTCGCTCCGTCCGCGCTCCAGAGTTTAATTGGGAACAGTTCCTCGGCGCAAAGATGCTCGCGTGGTTGGGAGGTCTTGCCCTTTTTGTCGGGATTGCTTTCTTCGTAAAGTATTCCTTCGACCGCAATTTGATCCCACCGTGGATGCGCGTAGCTGCTGGATTCGCGATCGGCTCCGGACTTGTTGTCGCCGGGCTCAGAATCCGTAAGAAAGATTACCTGATCACAGCGCAAACGCTGGTAGCAACCGGGGTCGTTATTTTATATGCGGTGAGTTTCATCTCGCGGTCGCTCAATCACTTGATCGACACGTCCACCTTGTTCCTCTTGATGAGCGGAATCACCGTGGGCGCCTTCAGCCTCGCGATCCGACTGGATGCGCGAGTGGTGGCGGTGCTGGGGATGCTGGGTGGATTTCTCACGCCGCTGTTCGTCGGCTTCTCGCGCGAGCAACCGCTGGCATTGCTCGGTTATGTGCTCGTGCTTGATTGCGGGCTGCTGACCGTGGCGAAGAAGAAGGATTGGAAGTTTCTCATTCCGCTGGCTGGGATTGCCACGCTGCTGACGGAAGTGGTGTGGGTCACGACTGCGTTGCGCGCTGACAACCTGATTTCGACCCTGTTGATGTTTGGTGCGATTACAGCGGTGTTTGTTGCGAATGTTCGATTTAATCCAGACGCCGATCAGAACGAGCCGCCCTCACTTTTTGCGGGTGTGCTGCAGTCGCTGGTGGTGCTCGGAACGTTTTGGTTCGTGCTGGCGAAATCGGAAGCGGCGATGTCGCCCATAATTCTTCTCTCCACATTGTTCTTCGGGAATGTCGCATTGATGGCTCTTTATGGAATGACGCTGCATGTCGTGCCGCTCATTTTTGCGGTGTCTGCTTGTGGCGGGTCGCTGGCGCTGTGGATCCACAAGACGGGCACGGTTCTTTCGGCGTGCATCGCAGCGCTGCTTTACGCGGGACTCAACGCGCTCGTGCCTGCCTGGATCGCTAAGTGGCGTGATGCTTCGCGTGTGTGGCCGAACATCGCTTCCGTGGGTGGGATCGGTCTGATGCTCTTTGTGCTGTTCGGCAACGCGAACCCTGGGTGGTTCTTTTGGTGCGCATTGCTGGCGCTGAATGTGGTGTTGCTCGCGGTTGCTTTCATTCGGCGCAATCTCGTGCTCGCGTTGTGCGGGACGATTGCCACCGCATTCCTGTCGCTCTACTGGATCACACACTTGGACCGAGCCGAATCCGCCGTCGTGCCACTGATCATCATTGGCGCGTTTGCGCTGCTTTATTTCTTCGCGGCGCGACCGTTTGCGCGCGAAGCCGAGCCGCAGGATCCAAACGCAATTTACTTTCCTGCGATTCCTGCCGCGATTCCATTCTTTTTGATCGCGTTGTTGATGATGCGGTTGAATATCGGCGATCCAACGTTGCTCTTCGGCTTTGTTGTTCTGCTCAACCTGCTGCTGATCTTCGCGACGCCTGCGAAGGCCAGCATATTTCCCGTCGTCGGCTTCATCGGCACGTTCATGCTGGAGGCGATCTGGTTCACCACGGGAGGGCGAAATACTGCATCCATCGTGAGCCTTGCCTGGCAGATCGGGTTCTCTGTTTTGTTCACATTCTATCCTTTATTTCGGAAGAGATCTGAGACGGTCGATTGGATTCCGTGGTCATTGGCTGCAATCGCGGGTCCGATGCATTTTCTATTCATTTACTGGACCACGCGCATGCTCTGGGGCGTATTACCGTACGCGGGAATTATCCCGGCCGTTCTCGGGTTACCCGCAGCGATGATGTTCATGGTGACGCGCCGATTCGCCGCAGATGACGCGGAACGGAAGCGGTTCACGGGAATCTTCGGCGGAAGCCTGTTGTTTTTCATCACGCTGATCTTCCCGATTCAGTTCCATCGGCAATGGGTGACGTTGGGCTGGGCGCTAGAAGGGGCGGCGTTGATCTGGTTGAACCGGCGCGCGCCGACGAAATGGCTGGTGGCAGTTGGAACCGGCTTGCTTACAGTCGCATTCGTGCGCCTTGCGCTGAATCCGCTCGTGTTCCGTTACTACGAGCGGAGCAATACGCCGCTCTGGAATTGGTATCTCTACACTTACGGAATTGTAGCCGCGGCGATGTTCGCAGCGGCGAAATGGTCAGCCAGCAGTGAAGGCGGCGTGCCGCTGAAAGGTTTGCTCAACGTCCTCGGCACCGTCCTTGTGTTCCTGTTGATTAATATCCAAATCGCAGACCTGTTCGCAACAGGACCATACCTCGTCTTTGAATTCAGCGGCAACTTCGCGCGTGATATGACTTACTCGATTGCCTGGAGCCTATTTGCGCTGGCGTTGTTGATCATCGGGGTGAAACGCGAAGTTCCGGTGGTGCGCTACGCTGGACTTTTCTTGATGGGCCTCACGTTGCTGAAGCTGTTCCTGCATGATCTCACGCAGCTTGATGCGTTGTTCCGGATCGGCGCGTTCATCGGGGTGGCAATCATACTCATCTTTGCTTCGTGGATGTATCAGCGCTTCATCGCCGCGGCGAAAAAACAAAGCGAAAGCATGCCGCAATAGCGCTTGGCTTGCGACGGCGTGAGAAAGCTTTACCTTCTGGGCGCCGATGACCGCCCAGGAATCGTACCTGAAGAAGCTCGATTACTCCGTAGTGCAGCAATGCATGCACTGCGGCCTTTGCCTGCCCACGTGCCCCACCTACGACGCGACCAAGCTGGAGCGGAACAGCCCGCGCGGACGCATTGCGCTGATGCGTGCGATTGCAGACGACAAACTTGAGGCGACGCGCACCTTCGCTGAGGAAATGTATTTTTGCCTGGGTTGCCTTGCGTGCATGACGGCATGCCCGGCAGGAGTGAACTACGCCGAACTATTCGAGCACGCGCGCGCGGAAGCGGAACGCTCGCAGGTGCTCGCCGCGCCTCGTCGAAATCTGATCCGGAAGTTCACCATTGGCTGGCTCTTCATGGACTTGGGCCGCATGCGTTTCGTGGGCCGATTAATGCGGTTGTATCAGCAGCTCGGGTTGGAAACGCTCGTGCGCAAGAGCGGAGTGATGCGATTTTTTCCGAAACGACTTCAGGAGCTCGAAGCGATGACCCCGCGCGTTCAGCCGCGTTTCTCGGCCGATCTGATTCCTCCGATTACCTCGGCGCGCGGTTCAAAGAAATACCGCGTCGCATTGCTCACCGGCTGCGCACAGGACCTCATCTTCAGCGATGTGAACCGGGATACGGCAGAAGTCCTCGCCGCCAACGGCTGCGAAGTGGTGACGCCGCGAAAGCAGGATTGCTGCGGCTCCCTGCACGCTCATAACGGCGAATGGGAACTCGCAAAGGTCCTCGCTCGCCGCAATATCGATCAATTCCCACCTAGTGAATTCGACGCGATCATCACCAACGCAGCCGGTTGCGGGTCGCACCTCAAGCATTACGAGACATTGCTCGCGGACGATCCGTCGTACCTCTCACGCGCAATCGAATGGGACAAAAGGGTGAAGGACATTCACGAATGGCTCGCGCATATCGGAATCGAGAAACCCGCATCGAGCCAAGGTCAGAAAGTCACGTATCACGAAGCCTGTCACTTATGCCATGGGCAGAAAATCACCGCACAGCCGCGGGCAGTGCTTAAAACCATACCGGGTTTGGAATTGATCGAACTTCCCGAGAGCACCTGGTGTTGCGGAAGCGCCGGCATTTACAACATCATTCAGCCGGAAATGGCGAACGATCTGCTCGACCGGAAAATTCAACGCATCAAAACGACTGGCGCAACAACAGTGGCCACCGGAAATCCAGGATGCCTTTTGCAGATCGTGAACGGAGCTAAAAAACACGGTTTAAACCTGCGAATCGCACACCCGATTACCTTGTTGGCCGAAGCGTATCGCGGAGAAAAAGGGAGCGCTAAGCCACCGCTTTAAGCGAGCGTCTCGCCGCGTAGTATTGAGCAAGGCCAGTTTCTGAAGGTTCCAACCCCTCGCCTTCGATGGAGCGCAGAATGACTTCTTCCGTCATGATGAACCGCTCGCGCTTGTAGAGCAGGTAGTCATCACGAACCGCCTCCGGAGTCATGTTGATCGTGACGAGATTCGCCCCGGTACGAAGACCGCGCCGATAGCCGGACCCAGGTTCCGCGAGATTCAATGCGCTCACCGCAGGAATGACCCATTCAGGGCGCATCAGCCGCAATGCCGCCATTGAGTTGAGCGTCAGATCGATATCCGCTGAGGCATTGTTCGCAAGTGGAGTTTCATCGCCCGGAATGAATGGACTCACGCTGCAGCCATCGAGTGGCAGATCATTGGCGACGCGAAAATTCTCGAGGAACTGCTCCGGGCGTTGATCCGGTAAGCCGGCGATAAAGCCGGAACTTACATTCCAGCCTTGCGCAGCGAGGTAGCGAATATTGGCAAGGCGGTCTTCGAATTTTCCTGGCGACTCGAAACGCTCGTAAGAATCGCGATCCCCCGTTTCGAATTTAAGAATGTAGATGCTGGCGCCTGCGGCCTGTAGTTCATCGTAAGCCTCGCGGGTTAACGAACCGAGGCATACACTTACGCCGAGGTTTGTCTCGCGCCGGATCGCGTGAATCAGCGGCAACACAACTTCGCGCACCGCTTTGGGATCTTCGCCCGCCTGGATGTTGATATCGGTGACGCTTGCTGGCCGATGCTCAATGATCAGTTCAGCAAGCGCTTCATGGTTGGCGCGAAAACGTTCGAGGGAACGATTATCGCGGCGCATGCCGCAATACGTGCAGTTCTGGCGGCAGAAATTTGAGACTTCGACCACCGCGCGCACGAAAACCTTCCGGCCAAAGTGCGCCTGAGTTGTGCGTAGCGCCGCGCGATGGAAGCTCTCCTGCGCCGCACCGGTGCGAGTCAAATCTTCGAATGTCGGAAAATAAGCAGCGGGGCGCATCGCTTCTGCGGAATTATTTCTGCTGTGCGCCCGAGCAGGAGAGTTGCTGAGTCATAAACTGTGGCCGAGTGTTCACCAAAGAGCGCGGCAGGTCAATTTCGAGCTTCGCGCCTACTCCGGCAGATCATCTATCGACGGAATTACCGTTGAATCAAGCAGGCTGGCGTCTTTGATCAGGCGGCAGAATTGTTTCTTTGTGACGTGGTGATGCGTGCCTTCACGCGTTGCCAGGTCTTTGATCGCCTTGTATTTCACCTCCAGACGATGCAATTCAACGATCCGTAAATACTCATCTCCCGCTTTCCAGACCTGACCCTGCTGCAACTTCATTTCCCGCAAGATACGTTTTGTTTGTGCTGGAGCAAAGCTCGCGCAAGACATCGTCAGGTTCGAACCAACCGAATGCGGAAGAACTGAGCTGGGTTTGTTTGATCAATCGCAATGATGCTCTCAACCCGCTCTGCATCGCCGACGTTCGAAATCGACGTCGACTGAACTGTCGCGCTGGTCCATGAGGTTAAATCAGTCGAACTTTGTAATTCGTAGCGTCCTTCGCTTACGGCAGGGTTTCTGTAGACCACCGCGCGAATGGTGCCGGTCACATCATCGTAGCTGAGGCTCGGCAATCGTTCCTTTGAAGCAACTCGTGGATCGCTGCCCGTGACGTATTCCAGAAATGCAGGCAGCCCGTCCCCATCCGAGTCGTCGTTGTCGGCGGCGATTCCATTCGCCGCCTTCCATTCAACAAACGGCTGGCCGTCACCCGCACCGGGCGTTCCACCGATCGGCCCGCTCGCGCGCCAATTAGCGCCGTTCGTAAGAGCCGGCCGCGTTTCAGGTGCAATCAAAACGATGCTTCTCCCGGCAAGATTCGTCGGCCATGGAGAAACATTGAGATAGGTGAATTCGTGAAGCGGAATGCCAGCGCCGTAGCTCAGCTTCAGATCTTCACCCTCGTTCGCAAGCTGATCCGGTCCAAACCCGCCAAACACCAGCGCATTCGTGCCATACCGAGAAGCAAATGCATTCGTGTTCCGAGCAACAATCGCATAACTGTTCGCCGGCAGAACCGCGTTCGTCGCGAAATCGAAATCAACTCCCTTCGTGAACCGCACGTCTGTTAGCACCACCGGTTCAGAAGTGATGTTCTTCAATTCGATAAACTCGAAGTCGCTCGTCACATAGCCGGCAGCGACTTCGCTAGTGCTCGGCGAATTCGGCGCATACATGATCTCCGTAATCATTATGGCATTTGAAAGACTGGAAATGTCAGGCGCTGAAGCCACGAACTGGAGTGGCTGCGACCAATGGCTCCATCGGCCGGTAGTATCCTTCATCCGCACTCGCGCGCGATACGTTGATCCGGGTCGCGCTACTGTCGTGGGCAGCGTTGTTTCGCTTTGATAACTTGCCAGCTCGCCGGAATCCCACGTCGTCTCAATTTCGTATTTCCGAGGTTCACCCGCTATGTAGTTGCTCAACCCCGGATGGTAGATCTCCGCGAGCCGCCATTGGATTGCCCCAAACGTATTCGCGCCTTGCGGGTCATTGAAAGCAGAAGCGGAGAACCGCAATCCATGCACGGGAAACCCGGCGGTGCCGGTGTAGGTGATCATAGGCCTGTTTGGAATGGCAGCATCCGTCGCTTCGAGTTCCAAATAGTTAAAACCATAACCACGCTGGTCGCCGTCACCCACCGCGAATGCGTTGGAGTCTGTATCAGTCGTGTAATCGCGAATAAACTTCACGAACCCTTCGTGGTTCGCGGTCGCGAGCGTGCGCGTCCAGGTGCCGCCCATGCGCGGATCGCTGAAGGGCGTGCGGTAAAAGTTTCCCTTGTGATCGGTCTGGCCGCTCGGCTGATTCGCGCCGCGCGCTTGCGGGTGCCAGTTCCACATTGCTTCATCTACATCCGCCCAGGTGAGCGGGAGATTCTGTGGATTCACGATGTCCGCATATTCGTCGATCAGTTGGCCAATTTGCCCACCGTTGTCGGAGGGATCGCTGCACATCAAATCGAGAATTTCGCGGCAACGATTTCGGAACTCGGTACGCAGGTTTGGGAGGTTTAGTGAATTGTTCTGGTCGATCACACCCGGCCAGTGAGTCTCGGCGATAAACATCATATCCATGTCCCACGGCATGACTTGCCAGCGGCCATTCGGATGATGGTAGAAGTAGTGATTGTAGTTGTGACGAAGGTCGACGTTGCCGGTGACGCGGTTCATCGCGTGAAAGCTGTAGAAGACCGGCATGTTCATGTTGGTGCGCCACCATGACTCGGTCTGGCTGCCACGGGACGCACTTGCGAACGCATTCCAATCGCTCGTGTCCTTCGGTTGAGTCGCACCCTGGTTCTTCTTATCGCCGCCGCCTTCGATTTTGTAAACGTTTCCATCCGGCAAATCGCGTTCGTCGAGAAAACGTCCATCCGGCTGTTCGATCGCCATGTAAAGCCCCCAAAGATCTCCCTCATATTGCGACGTAGTGCTCGCCTCGGTCGCGTTATCCACGATGCGCAATTGGAGGTAATGCGTCTTTGAACTCGGCACGCCGCCCAATTCATAGAGCCGATACGAAATGGCTTCGTCCAGCCCGGCCATGCCGCGATTCACCGCCGCCCACGGGCTCGCGCACGCGTCAAAGTTCATCACTTTCCAGGTGGATTTGTAACGGCGTCCGTAGTTGTCTCTCGGTTGAAAATCTCGCGTGCGATTGAAGTGGAAGCGCCACTTGTTCTTGCCGGTGTTGTAGGTGGAACCTTCACCGCGGTTGTGGAACTGGATGTGATCGTAAACTTCGCCGTCATAAACGAGCGTTCCCCACATTCGGACGGTGTCGTAGCTGCCGTTCCACTGACTGTTGGAGACATCGGTTTGATTCGCGAGGAGATGATAGGTCGGAAGCGAGTTCATCAAAGAGGCCGGAAAATCCTGCACGGGGGTAGTTCCGGGCCGGCTTGCCCCGCGCCAACCTGGCGCTCCGCTGTAGACGAAGTAGGCGAAGTTGGGCGACTCGTCGTCTGTAAACGGAACTTGAACCGAGTTGCCGAGGCTATCGCTCGCTTCGATGCGGTAACGCACCAGAGTTCGATGCAAGTTTACGCTGGCCGGAACGGTCGCGGTGAAAATCGAGTCGCCAGCGATAGCATCGCCGTTCGTGCCATTGTCCAGCATCGGCAGCGAGGCCCAGGAAGTGGCGTAAGCTGGATCAGTCTTGCGGATGTATTGGCCGGGCGCGATAGCCTGATACTTCACTGTCACACTGCCGATTCCGTTCGTGTCCGTGGCTTTCACTGTGACTAGAACGGGCTGCGAGTTCGTTGGTTGTTTTGGCGTATGATCTACTTGCCGGAGTTGTGGAGGAGCCGCGTCGCGATTCGCGAGCCCTACTGAGTTCGCAGCACCGGGTGTCGGACGGCCATCGAGAGATGTTTGATCCGGCGTGCGGAGTTCTGCGTCGATGGTTACGTCGCTGCTGCCCAAAGACTGGTTCAGTGCGTGGATGGCGAGGACGTTGTCGGCTGCACGCAGCATGGAAGTGTCCGTGAGCACGAACCGTTGCCACTCTGGTTCGAATGCGCCGGAAGCGGTGCTATCGAAAACAGGCGAGGGAACGTCCACGTTGTAACGGGCGACTTCCACGCCGTTGAGCCATGCCACGAAACCATCGTCGATGTTGACGTTGAGCTGCACGACCGGCGGAACATTGCCGGACGGAATGGTGAAGGTTTTGCGCAGATAAAGCGTAGCGTAATTGTTCAACATGTCGCCCAGAATCGTGTTGTCGTCGCCGTCGCCGTATCCGATTGAGGTTTGTGCGCTGAACCAGCTTCCATCTTCACTGTAACCGATCGTGCGCCACTCTCCGGATGTGCCCGCTGGTTCGCTGGTGCCTTTTCGGAAATGCCAGCCAGTCGCAGAGGCAGGAATGAAGATTTGCTGCTCGGGAACAACAAACGGCGGTTGGGAGGCGCGCCATGAGCCTGCTAAATCGTTGTCGAGGGCAGGATGCAGCAGCTCGATCGAAGCGCCGGCGCCACGGGAAGCGGTTGGCCAGGGGAAACCAACACCGTAAGTAACTTCATCGACCTGCACGCCAGCGGCATCTCGCAGGACGATGCGCTCGCCTTCGTTGCTGAGCGAACCAACAAACGGTCCGATGGCTGTCGCGCCGAAATTCGCCTGAAGCGCGGCGGGATTTTCGGCTACGACCAGATAGCCGTTTGGGGGAATCTGTGTTCCGGCAGGGAAAAGAAAATCGATTCCACTCGCGAGGCGCCATCCGCCGACGTTCACGTTCGTCGCGGCGGTGTTGTGCAGTTCGACGAATTCGAGCGGCACGGTTTTATCCTCCGGATCATAGTGAACTTCATTAATCACTACTTCCGAACGAACTGCGACCGTGCTGAGGCACAAGGCGAGCGCGAATGCCTTACGAAACGTCATGCGAATGCCTCAGCATAAGTTGTGCTGTGCATGGGTGCAACCGAAGTATCGTCTAAGCAATAAAAAAGGCGCGGTTTCCCGCGCCTTTGTGAGATCAATTCTGAAGCCGCTTAGTAGCGGTAGTGCTCCGGTTTGTAGGGCCCTTCCAGAGGTACTCCGAGGTACTCGGCCTGGTCTTTGGTGAGCTTGGTGAGTTTCACGCCGATTTTTTCGAGGTGCAGGCGCGCGACTTCTTCGTCGAGCTTCTTCGGCAGGCGATAAACATTCGGCTTGTAGCTGTCTTTGTTCTTCCAGAGGTCGAGCTGCGCGAGCGTCTGGTTCGTGAATGAGTTTGACATCACGAAGCTCGGGTGGCCGGTGGCGCAACCAAGGTTCACGAGGCGGCCTTCGGCGAGCAGGAAGATCGAGTGCCCGTCCGGGAAGGTGTATTGATCCACCTGCGGCTTGATGTTCAGGCGCTTCACGCCGGGATGTTTGTTCAACTTGTCGACTTGGATCTCGTTGTCGAAGTGGCCGATGTTACAAACGATCGCCTGGTCCTTCATCTTGAGCATGTGCTCCAGGGTGATGATGTCCTTGTTGCCGGTCGTGGTGACGTAGATGTCCGCGCGGCCGAGAGTGTCTTCGACCGTGGTGACTTCGAAGCCTTCCATCGCGGCTTGGAGCGCGTTGATTGGATCGATTTCCGTGACGATGATTCGGCAGCCGAGGCCTTTCAGTGAATGCGCTGAACCTTTGCCGACGTCGCCGTAACCGCAGATGACCGCGACTTTGCCGGCGACCATCACGTCGGTGGCGCGCTTGATGCCGTCGACGAGTGATTCGCGGCAGCCGTAGAGATTATCGAACTTCGACTTCGTGACGGAATCGTTCACGTTAATGGCGGGAACAAGCAACTTGCCTGCTTCGAGCATCTGGTAGAGACGATGCACGCCGGTGGTTGTTTCTTCCGAAACACCGCGCCATTCCTTCACGAGCTTGTGCCACTTTTGGGGATCCTGGGCGTGAACTTTCTTCAGCAGGTTCTTGATGATCTGCTCTTCCTCGCTGCCGCTTGGGGTGTTGACCCAATCACTGCCGTTTTCGAGTT
Organism: Verrucomicrobiia bacterium; assembly: GCA_036383895.1. Lineage (GTDB taxonomy): Bacteria > Verrucomicrobiota > Verrucomicrobiia > Limisphaerales > SXQI01 > DASVNK01. The sequence goes on from DASVNK010000075.1 coordinate 216,805, forward strand.
CGTATCCTTTATGGATGAGCAGGGTCACATCGCCGCCGTCGTCCACCACGAGTTGCGGCCCAAAGCCGTTCGGGTGTTCAACCGCCAGCAGTGTGCAATCCCAGTACTCCTCCAGCGTCTCGCCTTTCCAGGCGAAGACCGGCACACCCGCTTTCGCGATGGCGGCGGCGGCGTGATCCTGAGTCGAAAAAATATTGCAGCTCGCCCAGCGCACGCTCGCGCCGAGATCAACGAGCGTTTCGATCAAGACGGCGGTCTGGATCGTCATGTGTAACGAACCGGTGACGCGGACGCCTTGCAGCGGCTTGGTCGCGGCGTATTTTTGACGCACGGACATCAGGCCCGGCATTTCTTTTTCTGCGATGGAGATTTCTTTGCGACCCCATTCGGCCAGGGCGATGTCTTTAACTTTGTAATCGTGTGTGCGCATAATTTTTTACTGTTTTCGGAGGAAATTATTTAACGAGATTCTTCAACGCTTCGGCTTTGTCCGTGCGTTCCCAGGTGATGGCGTCGAGGTCGTTGATCTTTCCGAAGTGACCGTAGTTGGTAGTCTTCGAGTAGATCGGACGGAGCAGATTCAACTGCTTCACGATGTCCGCAGGCTTGAAGCTGAACTCTTGCTGAACGGCTTCGGTGATCTTCTCGTCACTGACTTTACCAGTGCCGAAGGTATCGACGAAAACAGACACGGGTTTGGGATGACCGATTGCGTAGGCAAATTGAATCTCGGCGCGCGAAGCGAGACCAGAGGCAACAATGTTCTTGGCGACGTAGCGGCCCATGTAAGCCGCGCTGCGATCGACCTTGGAAGGATCTTTTCCGCTGAAGGCGCCGCCGCCGTGACGGCCATAACCGCCGTAGGTATCGACGATGATCTTGCGCCCGGTCAAACCGGTATCGCCTTGGGGACCGCCGACCACGAAACGGCCGGTTGGGTTAATGAGAAATTCTGTCTTCCCATCAAGCATCTCCGCGGGAATGACCTTCTTGATCACCTCGCTAATGCAGAAATCGCGAATCTCGCTGTGCTTCACGTCGTCGCTGTGCTGGGTGGAAATAACAACGTTCGTGATGCGGACAGGTTTGCCGTTCTCGTATTGAACTGAGACCTGGCTCTTTGCGTCCGGACGCAGCCATTTGCACGTGCCGTTCTTGCGGATGCGCGTGAGTTCGCGTCCGAGGCGATGCGCATACATAATTGGTGCCGGCATCAGCTCGGGCGTTTCGTCGGAAGCGTAGCCGAACATTAAACCCTGGTCGCCTGCGCCTTGCTCTGCGGTTTCCTTGCCTTCGGCAGCGCGCTCATCGACACCTTGCGCGATGTCGCGGCTTTGGCCGGTGATGATGTTCATGACGAACAGCGTGTCCGCATGAAAAACGTCATCGGTATTCACGTAACCGATTTCGCGCACGGCATCGCGAACGATTTGCGTGTAGTCGAGCTTGGCGTTCGTGGTGATTTCGCCGCCGACCACGACGATGTTGCTCTTGGCGTAGGTTTCGCAGGCGACGCGGCTCTTGGGATCCTGCACGAGGCAAGCGTCCAGCACCGCATCAGAAATGGTATCGCAAACTTTGTCCGGATGGCCCTCGCCAACAGATTCGGAGGAGAAGATAAATTTTCTATTGTTCATCGTTAGAGCGCGTTAAAGGCAACGGTTTTACTACAGCACAACGCCGAACATATCGACGTATCAGGATGGGATGATATATCAAGTTGTCGGCGGGTCAATAGGGGTCGCTTGCAAATACGCGACAAGGCGCAGGAAATAATTTTGAACGGGTCGCTTTCTCTCCAGATTTGTCGCAACTCTCGCCTTACGAATGAGTTGCGTCATGAACTCAGGTGAAAGTCTGCAAAGCTGTGAAACGAAGTGAAATTCTGTTGGAGCCGACGGTTCTCTAAGGGCGATCCCGGGAGAAATGTAGACAAAGGATATTAGTGGAAATTTGCGAAATGGCGGGGCTTTTGAAGGACCTGGAGAAGGAAAAAGGCGGAGCGCGAGCTTTGTTCGGGTGCGCTGCAGGCATCCTCGTACGCAGTTACTGCGTGAGGGAAAAATGAAGTGGGCACTGTGGAAGCGTCGGCGAACAGGAGATTCGCACGCGGCGAAACTTTTGTTCGGATACGATCCGAGTGACCACGAAATGATGTTCGTGATCATGGCAGGAGAATAGCAGTTCGGACCGGAAAAGAGCAACAAATTCCAGTTGGCCTTGTGCAACGCTGGCGCGAACCACACTCCATCGGGGCCGTTCGGAGCGAGTCTCTTGCACGCGCACGGAGGCACCTAGCCTCAGCTGCTACGCTGCCCGAGAGTAACAGGCCCAGGCCCAATTCGTCCGAATTGGTGGGCTTGATCTGCCGGACTCTATGCTTTACTCCACACCTTTCGCGATCTGCGCCTCAAGTGCGGCTTTGATGCGCGCGCGCGTTTCTTCCAGGTGAGCACGGGTGGTTGTGTCGCTCAGTTTTGAATCTTTCAGCTTTACTTCGACGTTCTCCAAAATGCGGGAGAGGGATGCGCGAGCGAGGCTGGTCGCATCTTCCGGCACGCCGTAATTGCGCAGCGAAATGCGCGAAAGCGTCTTCAGGTGTTCGCGCTGCAAGTTGCGGCGCAGGCTGCTGATCTGCGAAATGGGATGATGCAATTCCGCCCAGATTGCGGTCTCCAGGCCGAGGAACATGTCTGCCATTCCAAACCGAGGTTCGCCTTTTTTGAACCGCAGTTCGTTGTCTTGTAAGCGGGCGAGAGTCGCGGAGGCGTGCAGGCGTGCAAGAACAGCGCGCTGGAGGTTTAGCACGGAATCGTGCCACGGCGTGTCGACACGTCCCGCACCGAATAAACCGTTCAAACCATCGAGTCCGGGAAGGCGTTCCGGGGCGAGTTTATTATAAAGCTCCGGCGAAAGCTCGAAGGCCTCTTCGCTGAAACAATATTGCCGCATGAATTCCAGCGCTTCTTTTTGCTTCGCGGCAGGAATCGGCGCGAATGGCGAGCGCCCGTCTTTGTCGCCGACGTGATCGCGGTAATGATAAAGGCCTCCGATGAACTTCGAAGCGGTGAGCAGTCCGCGATAATATTCACCCAGGCTGCGCATCACTGCGCGGCGCAGGATTTGATAGCCTTCGCCATCGCGCACGAGTTTCTTTTCGATGGATTCCCAAAGCTCGTTGATGATCTGAATGCGGTTTTCGAAGTAGCGGATGGGATCTGAGGACTGATCGAATTGGTTGACGAGGGGGTCGAGCGCTGCTGCTGAATAGGTGCCGAGCGCGTCTTCATCTGTGGAGTAAGCAAGCTCCGGTTCGGCCGCACGGGCGGCGATTTTCTTCAGCTCATCCGATTCGTTATCTGCGAACGGTTTGTAGGCGTATTCGATTGCCCAGAAGTCGTATGGCCCGAGCGTCGTCGGGACGAAGTGACCTTGTTTCTGGTCTTTGCCCGCGATGACGATTGGATTGTAGTCCATCACCGAACCGCTCTGGCCACGCTTCTCGCTGACATCGTCTTTCAACAATTCATCCGGGTTGAGCAATGTGCTCGCGCGGAAATTGTGGCGAAGTCCGAGCGTGTGTCCGACTTCGTGCGCCGTTACATGGATGATGTATTCGCGCATCATTCGTTCCTCCATTTCCGGCGTGAAGGTGCCGCGTGTTGCCAGGACGTTCATTCCGAATGCCGCCTGGTGCGCAAGGCCATCCGCCAGTTTGCACAAGTGCCCGCCGTCCTGGTCCCAGGCGAGGCGCGGGAATGAAGGTTGTTCGGTACCGTCGAAAGTTGTCGGCATGATCGGCGAAATGAATTCCTCACCGTTGCGTCGAATCGAGCGAATGATCCCTTCACTGAAACCAATGTCGGCATCGTAAATTTCGCCGGTGTAAGGATTCGCGCGTGAAGGCCCGATGGCGAAGCTTGCGTCCACACCCGCGAACCAGCGGATCACATTGTAACGAGTGTCGGCGGCGTCCCAGTCCGCATCATCCGGCTGCTGTTTCACGACGATCGCGTTCTTAAAACCAATCTTCTCGAAGGCTTGATTCCAGATGAGCACGCCTTCCTTCATCCACGCGCGGTATTCCACGGGAACAGTGTTCTCGAGCCAGAACGTGATAGGCTCCTTCGGCTCAGAAACTGCGGCGATTGGATTCGCTTTCTCCAGATTCCAGCGGTGAATCCGCCGAACGTAAGGGGAGCTCGGCCGGTCCGAAGTGAAATCCTGCTGGAGGCTCAGGAAGTGGCCGACGCGATCGTCTGCGAAACGTTCTTTGTAATCGCTCTCGCGCAGGTTGGAGAAGTCATACTTCACGAGCATCGGCACGCTGCGTTCATCGGGGATGGCAAGGGAGCGTGTCTTCGGGCTGTCCGAAACAAAGTGCAGGGCGACGTCGAGAACGGCATTTTCGGTGAACGCTTTCACCCGGGTGATGGCGCTGTTTGCCTTGTCGAAACGATAGCTGGAAGGGCGGTAAGCTTCGGTCAAGGCAGGCGCTAATCCCGGAATGTCCGAGAGAATCAGATCAGACAAATTTACCAGGAAACTTTTTCGTTCTGGATGCGGTTGCGACAAAATTTTCGCGCTGGCCAAAATCGAATTGGGGAAGGATCGGCGGGTGGCGCGATCAGCGGGCGTTTCCTTCTGCGCGGTGAAGGTCGAGTTCAGCACCACCCACTGGATGTTTTTCCCAACCAGCCGGAACTGAAATGGGAAATGTCCGCCCATTTGCGCGCTGTAAAAACCGCGTTCGCCGATTGCTTGCTCGATGCTGCCGGAGAATAAAAACGTTTTGTCGAACTGATTCGTGGAAATCTCGAGGTAAATCTTATTGTCCTCCGCCTTGTGATAAAACGTGAACACGCCTTTGATCACGTCCATGTCCTTCACGATGTCGGCGAAAGGTTTTTCGTCGCCGTAAGGCTTCCTGGAGTCGTTCTTCTTCTCGGCGGTTTTCTTCGGATCCTCCTTTTTCAACTTCGGCATGGCGGGATATTTCCCGGCGCGCATGGGAGGAGTCGTTGCGGAATTTGTCTTTGCGTCCGCCGCGAAACTCGTCGCGAGTGCGGTCGAAACGCCAATGAGAACGGCAACGTAGAGCTTGATACGTGTCATCATGATTCAGATTTCGCGGGTGGAATGCCCTCGCCAGTGACGGCGCCTTTAGACCATCCGAGAATCGCGCGGAGTGTAGACGAGCGCGCGAGCGCAATACAAGCGACTTTTCAGGTTATCTCCAGAGCAACTGCAAGCCGGTCAAAAACGTGAACGCGTAAACGAACTTCACGAACAATTTCTCGGGGATTCTTCGGTTCAACCACAGCCCGGTCCAAACTCCCAGCGGCACGAACACCAGCAGCTCCAGGCTCGTTTGCAACGTCTGCCACGTGATGATCCGCGCCGGCACGAAGAAGGCCACTTTGATCCAATTGATCCAGGCGAACACCAAGGCGGTGGTCGCGACGTAAACTTCCTTCGGCATCCGTTGCGGAATTAGAAACATCGCCACCAACGGCCCCGCGCCATTCGCGAAGGTGGAAGTGATTCCCGCGCCAATCCCGCAAGGCACGCCGATCGAATGATTCGGCGCGAAGGTTCCCTCCGCGGCGAAAATCTTTTCCTTCGCGAGCTGAAAACAAACGAACGCGATGCAGATAATCCCAATCGCCACATTCATCTGGCGTGGCGAAAACTTGTCGATCAACAGCAACCCGATAATCGTCCCCACCACGACGCCCGGCAGTAAAAACTTCAAATTCTCGCGACGCGCTTTACCGCGATAGTAGTAGATGGAGAACATATCCGCCGCGCAGAGCAGTGGGAGCACCACACCGATGGCAAACACGGGGGTCTGGTGCATGCGGTTGAACGCGATCACCGCCAGGGGCGTTGTTAAGATTCCCAATCCACCGCCGAATCCCGCTTTCGATAAGCCCACTAAATAGATTCCGAGCGCAGCAATCGCGTAGCTGGTTAGATCAAAATTGAAACTCACTTTAGAAACAGATTCCCGACGCATTCGATGTTCACCTTTTGGCGTCGCGTCTCGTCGAACTGGACTTTTGCAACCTCGATCTCGCCCAGCAGGACTCCTGCTTTCGGCAATTCGGTCCAATCTCTGCGCACGTCGGCAATTACTTCCGGCGCTATCTCGTAAACTTGGTAGTGACCTCTGTAATCTTCACCCTCCACATCGAATGGGCAGTCAAACAGAAGCACCTTTTGGCCGAAATTCACAACGAACATTCGCGGAACATCGTAAAAGTCTCTATATGTGAAATCATTCCACGTTTCCATACTGGCGGCGGTAGACTACTTCTCCCCGGTCGCGAGAATCGTTTCAAAATACGGCGGCTGCTCTTCCCGCGAAACGACACTGATCTCGATCTTCTTGAACCCTGCAGCTTCAAGCCAGCGATGTAGTTCGCCTGTTTTGAATCCCATCCAACGGTCGCCATACAGCTCGCGCGCTTCTTCGAAGTCATGTTCCTGCAGATCGAGGATTAATATTTGTCCACCCGGCCGTAGAATTTTGTGGGCACTCACCAGCGCATTGGCCGGGTTCTCGGCGTGATGCAGCGCCTGGCTGAGAACGGCGATATCGACGCTCGATGGATTGATCGGTGGAGATTCCAAATTGCCCAAACGAAATTCGAGATTCTTCAAACCATTCTTCTTGGCCTTTTCCGCGCCGAAGCTGACCATCTTCTCGGAATTATCCACCGCGATCACCTTCTTCGCGCGGCGTGCCAAAAGTTCGCTGATCAATCCTTCTCCCGAACCTAGATCGGCAATCTCCACTGCCGGCACCATCCTTAGCAGCAAATGTCCGAAGGCCTGCCACGAACGTCCCGGCCCATAACTGCGATCGAAACGTCCCGCGACCTGATTAAAGTAAATCTGCGCCTGCTCTTTCCGCAGCGCCATGGCCCGCTTCAGGTTCACCCCGTCCTCGGAGTATTCCGGCAACTCCTTCCCGCCAGAAACGGCTAGCTTGATCAACGTCTCCGCTTCTTTGTCCGACTTCCCATTTAGCTTGTAAAAGGTGCGCTTTCCTTCTCGCCGCGACTGCACCAGCCCCGCCTCCTGCAACTGTCCCAGATGCGTCGAAATGCGCGATTGCCCCAGCCGCGTGATCTCCTGCAGTTCGTTCACCGACAGCTCTTCCTGCTCGAGTAGAGCCATCAGCCGCAACCGCGTCGGATCACCCAGCGCGCGCAAACTCTTCAACGTAGAAGACATTTTCCGGTGGACCCTACCGAAAGGGCGGCCGCATTGCACGAAAGTAAGCGCAGCCAACAAGTGTAGAACTTGTCAATTATCGGGACACTCTTAACTTTCTGCTCGCGCAGCCGCATTCAGTTTGCTCCATTTAGTCACTAAGCCGGTTGTCGCAGGTTTCCGGTTTGATGATCGGAAGCCAATCTTCCGTCAGACAATTCAATGCAGTTTTCTTACACCGCCCTCACAGCCGGGGGACAGAAAGTCGGGGGGATGATCGACGCCGAGAGCGAATCGCAAGTGTTGCGCTCGCTCGAGGAGAAGAATCTATTTCCCGTTTCGGTCGAGGCGAAAGGCGTGCAGAAGACCGCTCGCGCGAAGAAAGGCAAAGGCGTTCGCAGCCGCGATGTGGGCGTGATGTACGGCCAGCTCGCCGATCTCATCGGTTCCGGCGTGCCGCTTCTGCGCGCGCTGGATACCTTGGTAAAATCGACCCCGAACGCGAATCTCGTCTTAGTTTTGCGCGACATCCGTGGATCGGTTGCGGACGGCAAATCGCTGAATGATTCAATGAAGCAATTTCCGGAAATTTTTCCGACGTTGCACACGTCCATGGTCCAGGCGGGTGAACGCGCCAGCATGCTGCAAACCGTGCTGATGAGCCTCGCCGAGTTCATCGAGCGGCTCGATGAGCTCCGCAGCAAAGTTCTCGGCGCGATGATTTATCCGATGCTCCTCGTCACCGTGGGCCTCGCGGTCATGGTTGGCGCGCTGGTGTTTTTCGTCCCGAAGTTCGAGCCGCTACTCGCGAATGTTCAGCAAGCGCTGCCTACAAAACTTATCTTCACCCTCAGCATCATCCTGCGCAGCTACTGGCACTTTGTGGCCATAGCGCTGGTCGCTGCGATTTTTGCAGGGTTCAGCCTGTTTAAGAGCCAGCACGCGAAACGCGTGGCCGAACGGTGGCGCATGCGCATCCCGGTGATCGGCGGTGCCTTGCGCATGGTCGCGATCACGCGGTTTTGCCGAATTTTGGGAACCATGCTCACGAACGGCGTCCCGCTTTTGCAAGCGATGAACATTGCCAAAGGCGCGACAGGCTCTACTTTAATGGCCGATCGTATCGCCGAAGCTGCTGAAAGTGTGCGTGAGGGTAAGAGTCTTACTGCCCCGCTCGGAGTGGGCGGACTCTTCCCGGAACAGGTTCTCGCGATGCTGGCCGTCGCGGAAGAATCGAACCAGCTGGAGAAGGTGCTGTTGCAAATCGCCGATACGGTCGAGCGCCGGACAAATCGGGAAGTGGACCAGGCTGTGCGTCTGGTCGAACCGTTGATCCTGTGTCTGGTCGCCGCTGGTATCGGGTTTCTTGCACTCGGCCTGCTGTTGCCCATCTTTACGATGGCGAGCTCGCTGGGCAAAGGTTGAGCGTTCACGTGGTTGAGCGTCCTCCTGCTGAAACTTACGTTCGGTATTTCGCTTTACGGTTAAAGAAAATTGAATTTGGGGCGGATCGTTTCCGTCCATTTAGAAGCAATAAAGTATGATGATGTTGAAACAACGCAGGTTGACTCGCTCAGGTTTTACGCTGATCGAGGTGCTCCTGGTAATTGTGATTATTTTGATGCTGGCCGGCGCGCTCGTCGTTTTCGTGCTGCCGCAGCAGGAAGGCGCAGAAAAGAACACCACCAAACTTCTCCTGCAGCAGGTTGAAGGGGCGCTCGATACCTACCGCCTCAACATGAAGCAGTATCCCACCACCGAGCAGGGTCTTGATGCGCTGCTCACCCGCCCAACTTTCGAAAACGAAAAGCTCGCTGAGAAATGGACCGGTCCATACCTCAAACCTGGCACCAAACTCGAGGATGCTTGGGGCCATGGTCTCAAGTACGAACGCGCTGAATCGACCGACGAAACGAGTGCGAGCGCGCCACGTTACAAGCTTTACTCGGTCGGCCCGGATGGCCAGCCCGACACTGCGGACGACATCAAGGCCCGCGACGATAATGCCGATGGAACTAGTGGGACCACTGGGACTTCGGATTAAGACGCTCTCCATTTCGGGAGCGCAATCGGGAAGAAACGTTGAGAATTCAGGAACCAAGCCACGGGATCTATGGGGCAGGACGGAACAGGCAAAGCCAGCGCGGCTTTAGCCTGGTCGAACTGCTGCTGACGCTCGTCTTAATTCTCTGTTTGGCTGCCGCTTCTGTTTTCACCTTCACCGCCGTTTATCGCACAGCAAGTCTCGATGAGGGTTCCGACCGGTTTCAGTCCTTAATTCGTTTCGCTCAGGCCGAAGCAGCCACGACCGGCCGCAAGGTGCGTCTGGAATTTCAACCCACTCAGGTCGAGACAGCTACCGAAACCGCAGAAGAATTGCGCGAGATTAAAGTCACCTGGGAAGCGGATATGCTGAACGCTCCGGGCGTGTTCGAAGTTTATACGAACAAAGCTTGGAGCGAAGGGATCGTCAACGAGTTAGTCGTTGTTGAGAAGGTGGCCTCGCTCACCGAGGCTGGCGAGCCGATGCCGACTGAATCGATTGCGAGTAGCGATATGGATCCGACGGATCCAATGCCCACCGCCAATGAATTTCCGTCGATCACATTTTACCCCGACGGAACTTCCGATTCCGCTGAGGTAGTGCTTGCTTCGCGTAATGACGAGGACGAACGCAGGTTGGCTGTGCGACTGGGTGGGATGTTGGGCACAGTTTCGACGCGAACGATTTCTGCCAGTGAAGTTGAAAACGGCGAGCTCGACGCGGAAGAAGAGTTCAACGAAGCGTTCGAAAGCAGCACGCCGGTATCGACGTCTGACAGTTACTCCGATTTCAACTCGTCCGGTTCATACTCGACCGTTCCTTAGCACGCGCGAGTTTGCGCTGCTGTTGCGAGAAGTTTGGAACCAAATTTCAGCCGTGCGCCTTGTGATTTTCGAATCTAGAATCCCGCGAATCACTTTGCAGCACTCCCTCAAAACTTCTTCAGCTCGCTCCCAGACCGGCTCGATCCTTCTTGAAGTCGTCCTCGCGCTCGCGCTGTTCATCGGCGCGGCCACCGTCATCAGCGCCGGTATCAGCGCCTCCGTGGATGCTGTGCATCGTGTCCGACTGCAGACGCACGCTTCGAATTTGGCGATTTCGATCATGTCCGAGATCATGATCGGGGCGCGTCCCCTGGCTTCGATCGGTCCGGAAAATCTCGAAGCGCCTTTCGACCAGTGGCTTTATCGTGTGAACCTGAACGCTGGTGAAGAAGCGGCCAGCGGCACCGAATCAGCCCGTGCGGTGGAGGTGGTTGTCTGGCATCCGCAGGAGAATGTCACTCATCGTGTGACGCAACATTTTCGCGCGAGTGAACTGGCCAGCGCTGCAGCCGAAGAGGTGCCGCAATGAACCTTCGACGCGCATTCACGCTGGTCGAGGTGGTGCTAGCGATCATGATTATTTCCGGCATCATGACGGTGCTCCTTTACTTCTACCAACGCGCCGCGCACGTCCGTGAAGCCGCGTTGCAGGAAGCGGAATTCCTCTCCACGACCAGAATGTTTCTGGAGCAGCTCAGTTCCGAACTTCGCACCGCGCGCGTTGTGGAAGATCAATTTATCGCTCTCGAAGGAACTTCTAATGCAGTGAGCTTTGTTTGCACCTCTGTTCCGCAAACGGCTCGTTGGATCACCAGCTCGAATGAATCCATCGCGCTGTCACCGGCGACCGATCTGAAGCGAGTCACTTACACCTTGCTCGGTGGAACAAACCTCGCCGCCCCGCGCGGTTTGGATCGCCGCGAGGAAATGCTTCTCGGCAGTGCTTTCACGTCGGGCACAAACGCGACTGAGTTTATCGACGTCGCCGAAACGAATCTCACCGAATCAGCCGATGCCAGTTCGACCAACCTGGTCGTTCGTCGTCTGCCACTGACTGATCGCATCAAGCATCTCCAATTCCGTTATTGGCACGGCACGAACTGGTTCGAATCCTGGTCGGGCTTGGACCTTCCCTCTGGAATCGAAGTGATCGTCGCTGCTGATCCTATGCCCGTAGAATCGAACGAAGGCTATCCCTTCGAATATTTCCGACGCGTGATTTATCTGCCCAACAGCGATCATCCGCAAAACATCGTCGTCACGGAACCGGAGGCGCTGTTTTGAAAATTCGTCTCCGAATCAATTTCGCCGCGCGTCGCGCGTTCATTCTCATTGCTGTCCTCGTCGTCGTTATTCTCGCATCGATGGTTGCTCTTTCGCTCTTATTCCGTATGCGCGCCGAGGAAGCGGCGTTCAGCGCTTCCGTCGGTTCCGAGCAAGCGTGGTACACCGCCATGAGCGGGATACAGCACGCGATGGACCTCGCCAAAACGCGTGGAGCAAACGTTGAAGAATGGCAGAACAATCCCGCCACATTTCGACATCAACTCGTCGTCGATGACGGCGCGGAGAAATGGTTTTACTCCATCTACACCGCAGGGACAGCAGAAGAAAGCGCGGTTCGTTACGGTCTTACTGACGAGTCGCGCAAACTGAACCTGAACAAAGCGACTGCGGAAATGCTGTCGCGCGCCACGGTTCTTTCTCCGCAGCAAATCGAAGCCATCACCGGGGCGGGCCTCACCAACGCCCCCTCTCTCGCCGATCCGCTCGCCACGCAGGCGACCGCAGACCTGCTCCTCGGCGGCCCGGTCCGGCCGCACTTCAGCACTCTGGACGAATTGCTCAAACTGCAAGGCTTCACTCCTGGCGTGATTTACGGCGAGGACGCTAACCACAACTTCAACCTTGATCCCAATGAGGATGATGGCGTCCTCCTCTTCCCACCCGACGACAGCGACGGACAACTCTTTCTCGGCCTCCGCGAAACCGCCACCGTCTTCACCTACGAATTTGATATCGCCGCGGACGGCTCGCCGCGTTTCCAATTGAATTCCACCAACCGCACCGTCCCGGAATTCATCATCCCGGAGAAAACCGCCGCGTTCATCGAGCTTGCGTGGTCCAACAAGGTTATTTTCAAAAATCCGGCCGATCTGCTCGAAATGAAGCTGAAAACAAAAGATGCGGCGGGCAAAGACGTGGAAATCGATTCTGGCGTCGGACCCAAAGAATTGCCGATCATCATCGATCAACTCACCACCACGTTCGAAGCTCGCCTCGTTGGGTTGATTAATATCAACACCGCCGACGTCAAAGTGCTACGCGCGATCCCGGGGATCGGCGAAGCGAAAGCAGAATTAATGGTGCAGACGCGGGAGGGTCTCTCGAGCGAGTTGAAGCAATCGCCCGCGTGGCTCTATTCGGAATCAGTGTTGACCGCCGCCGAGTTTAAGCAAGCCGCTCCGCACATCACTGCGCGTAGTTTGCAGTTTCGCTTCAACGTCGTGGGTTACTCCATGCCGTCCGGACGTTATCGCGCTTATGAAGTTGTGATTGATACCGCGGACAAGCAGCCGCAGATTTTGTATCTGCGCGATATCACACGTTTCGGCTTGCCCTTCCCGCTGCCGAGCGCGGACGAAACGCAGGAATTGCAGAATGTTCAAACGCAAAGCTAATCCAGAACAAGGGTTGCCGGCCAACGTGGTCCCGTTCCGCAAACGCAAGGCCATCGCCGCGATCGATCTCGATGGCGACACGCTCCGCGTCGTCCACGCAAGCGGGCAGGGGAGCAGCGCCCGCGTCACCCGCATCGAAAGCGCGCCCCTCGAAATCCCCGCCGAGAAAAAAGATGACCTTGCCACCGTTGGCGCCGCGCTGAAGTTAGCCTTCGATAAACTCAAATCGCGTCCAAAAGAAATCGTTCTCGCTTTTCCTCGCGGTCAAGTCGTCCTTCGCCCGCTTCAAGTCCCGATGGTCGCGGACGTTCGCGAACTCGCCTCGATCATCAATTTTCAAATTGCCAAGGACCTTCCATTTCGCGTCGAAGATGCCGTCGTCGATTTTAAAGTCCTCCGCGCAATTGAAGTGCCCGCCACGGCGGACGCACCAGAACCTCAGAGGCGCCTGGATGTGCTCGTCGGCGCCGCGAAGAACGACATCGTCCAATTCTATCGCGAAGCAACCCGCCTTGCCGGCGCCAAATTGGTCGGGCTCGGTTTGCGCTCCATCGCTGCAGCACATTACGCGATTCGCTGCCAGGACTCCGACGGGCCATTCCTGTTGGTCAGTGTTCGCGGTGAAGAAGTGACATTGGAAATCGTTTCCGGCGGCAAACTGGTTTTCAGCCGCGTCGCCGTCGTCGATCGCGAGAATCTTCTCAAGAGCCTCGAAATCGAAGTCGTTCGCAGCCTCACCGCTTTCGAAGGCAGCGGCGGTTCTGCAGGCATCCAGCGCGTGATCGTTTCCGGCGGAACCGGGAGCGAAGCTGAAATCTCTAAAACTCTCGCCGCGCGACTCAAACTTCCCGCTGAAGTGCTCCAACCTTCCGTGTGCATTGATGTCAAAAACGTGGAGCCACTCGAAATTGCGCGCAGCGTCGCGCCGATCGGCCTCGCCTTGTCCGCGCTCGAACCTGGCGGTCTGCTCATCGATTTCGCCAATCCCAAAAAACCCGCCGTCCAGCGCAACACCAAACGCACCAGAACCATCGTCGCCGTCGCTGCCGCCGTCGCCATCCTTTTCACAATGTTCGGCGTCCGCGCAAACCTCGTCAAAAAGCGCAAACAAGTGCGCGATACCGCGATGGTCGAGTTGAAGGACGCCGAGAAAAAACTCCCGATCTACCGCCGCGGAAAACTTCAAACGAAAACCATTCAAGCCTGGATGGCCGAAGAACAAAACTGGCTCGATCATCTCGCCTACCTCAGCGGCGTCCTGCCCAACGCTGAAGAAATTTACGTCAGCGCCTTCACCACCACGCCGCAGCACGTCATCCGCTTTTCGGTCCAGGCAAAAACCGGCGAACTCCTCGCTCAACTCGACAAAAAACTTCGCGCAGCCGGTTACGAAGTGAAGCCGCTCTCCATCACTCCCGCCAGTGACAAGCACGGCTATAACTTTCGCACCACCGTCGAACTCTCCATCCCCAAAAAACTGAAGCCGGACATTTCCAATATAAAACCCGCCCCGCGTCCGCCGGACGACGCCTCAATCAAATCCGCTTCAGCAAATCCTGTTCCCAACGACGGAGGATCGCAGTCGTGAAGAAGCGTGAAAAAATCCTCGCCGGAATAGTCCTCGGCTTCGTCGGCCTGTTCGTGCTCGGCTTCATGATCAAAGGCTTCTTCGTGAAGCCACTCAAGGCGCTCGACTCAGAAATCGCCACCCTTCGCGGCAAGATCGAGAACATCAACAAAGAGCGCCGTGACTATTTCACCGCCGAAGAATCCCTCATCAAAGTCGCCCAACGCACCTACGCCACCGAACTCAACCAGGCCTCCGCGCGCTCCGGCGAAATGATCACCAAACAAATCGCCCTCGCCGGCCTCAACGAAGGCGACTTCACCCGCCTCCCCGTCGGCCCGCGCCGATTCCGCGGCGGCAGCGAAATCGGCTGGAGCATCCAGGGCAAAGGCAGCCTCGATAAAATCATCAACCTCATCTTCCTCCTCGAAAACTTGCCGCAAGTTCACCGGATCGAAACGGTCACCCTCACCGCCTACGAAAAACCCGGCGAAATCAAAGTCCGTTTCCTTTACCTCACCCTCGTTGTCGATCCCGCGCCCGACTTCGAGCCCGTCGAACTCAAACCCCAATTCACCCTCGAAAGCCCCGAACGCTACGCCTACAACACCATCCTCCAGCGCGACATCCTCCGTCCCTACATCAAAGCCGCGCCCGAAGCACCCAAACGCGGCGGCCAACCCGCGCCCTCCACCGCCCCCGCCGGACCCGAAGCCCTCAAAGTCGTTTCCCTCTCCGAATGGGAAGGCCAGCCCGAAGTCCACATCCGCGACCTCAACCTCAACGAAACCCTCCGCTTCCGTCCGGGCGACAAACTCAAAGACGATTCCGAAATCGTCGCCGTCGATTACCGCGCCCTCCCATCCCCGCGCAACCCCCTCCTCCTCTCCCACAGCCGCGTCATCCTCAAATCCGGCCCCGACCTCTACGCCGTCGAGCGCGGCCAATCCCTCGCCGAAAAACGCAAACTCACCACCACCGACTGGCCGATCGCCTCAACCAACATCTCCACCAACCTCCCCGCCGCAAACTAGAACCCGCCTTTCAAAAATGATGAACGCACTGCCCAACTTCAAGCGCGGCACGATGCATCCCAAGGCGCGCTCTGGTCCCCTCTCCCAGCAGGGGAGAGGGTTAGGGTGAGGGGTTTTCGCGCACCCCCACCAGTACGCTTGCGAGACAAGTCAGCTCAACCCACTTGCCGCGCACAGCCCACCCTTACCTCTTGCTTGTCCAGCCTAAAGCCCGTCGCTCCGTTAACCATTTCCAAATCGTTGCTCTAACCAACTCCGGCTCCGTCACCAACTGATGATTCCAAAACCGAATTACTTTGATTCTCCGGCTCGCAAAAAAGCGTCCCGCGCTGCATCATGCACCCGCGCCGCGTCGTTTCCGTGTGTCGCACCGTCCACCTCCACCGCCAGGCGCGCTTCAACACAGTAAAAATCTAGGAAGTAACGTCCGCACGCGTATTGCCTTCGAAACTTACTACCCGAAAAACGTCTATCCCGGAGAATCTTCCACAGCCGCCGTTCCGCGAGTGTGCTCGTTCGTCGAAATTGTCGCGCTACCTCGCGCGCCTCTAGACTCCTGTTCCGAATCCCGTTCTCTTCGTTCATCAGATAGTTGAACTGTAGCTAAACGCTCCCAATTTCTTCCAGTCAAAGCAAAATCCTCTTCAAACTGCTCTCCCACCAGTCTGAACCAGACTTCAATCACGAACGCACGGCCCAGGTCCCCTCTCCCAGCAGGGGAGAGGGTTAGGGTGAGGGGTTTGGCGCACGATCGACCAACCCGCCTCGTGAAACCCGAAGCGCCATATCCTCAGGGAACTCCGCCGGCGTGGGCATCCGCAATCGTTGCGTCCCGCGCACGAGTCATTAATCTCGGGCGTCAGGCAGGCACGACTTTTATGTCAGAACACGCAGTTATAGTTCGTTTCGATTACCGCCAAACCGATCTAAGTCCGTTGTTCGAACTCGAAGACCAACTCATCGCCGCAATCGAGTCCGCGGACGCGGGCGAGTTTGATGGCAACGAAGTCGCAACAGACGGCAGTGACGGCACGCTCAACATGTATGGCCCAGATGCAGACCGTCTCTTCGAAGCTGTGCGCCCGGTGCTCGCGGCCGCCACTTGCATCCGCAATGCCGTCGCTACGATCCGCTACGGACCACCCGAAGACGGAGTCAAAGAACGGGAGGTCGCCATTCCGTAACCTTCCGCTTTGGCTGCTTCGGCATCTATCTTCATGCCACTAGGCACCACCATCGATATATCGAAATCGCTCGCCGATTTGACGGGCGTCGATTGGGGACCCGCCCCTCCCGACGCTGGAACTTTAATCCGCGAACGCCACGAGATTCGGCGCACGCCGATTCGTGATCTGCCGCACGCTGCGATTGTTCGCTTCCTCGATATGGGTTGCGATGCCGACATTCTCGTTCCGGTCGCACTGGAGCGGTTACGTGACGATTCCGACGCTGTGGATTTGCTTTGTGCGCTTTTGCGCGCGGATCATTTTGATTGGCGCAGGCAACCGGAATTAGTGGTGGCCATCCGAGATCGCGTTGGCGTGGTTGCTTTGGAAATTTCCCAGATTACTGACGACCTTGAGAGACTACAGTACCAAGCCGCAGTTTGGAGGTTCTATGCTGAGTTCGAGCGAGGATTGTCGGCCATCTGACTTGCGTCCCTTGAAATAGGCGGACATCAAGGCTAACTCATGCACTCATTTCTCCTCGTAGCAGGCGACAACATCCACGATCAACTCGCCCCATTCAGCGATCACTTAGAGGTCGACCCATACGAAACCTTCCTTTCCGATGAGGACATCAAGAGCATGGCCGATCATTACGGAGTTCCGGTCACCGACCTCGGGACGCTCGCGACCAAAATGCAAGATTGGCGGAATGATGAAGGATTTGTCCGAGATGGACGGCTTGGCTATATCTCCACCTACAATCCACGAGGTCGCCACGATTGGTACCAGATCGGCGGCGCTTGGGCGAACGCTCTCAAGCTTCGCCAACCCCGGAAGCGCCGATTATTCGGCATCATCCCGGTCGGAACCACTTTACGCGCGACAACCGCCACGAAGTGCGAGATCGACCAGCAGGCGCTGCTTGCCAATCCTCCGACATCGTTACTTTTCAACGGCGAGTGGTTCGCGTCACCTATCTATCCTTACTCGGATGAAGCAGATGCCAAATGGCGTGCGGAGTTTGCAGAACATTTCGCACGCATACCCGATGACATTTTACTCACCGTCGTCGATCTTCACAGTTGAGTTCCGCCCTAAATACGTAACCAAATAGCGAATTCAACCATGACCTCTTACAACACAGCAAAAGAGATCGTTCAACGAGCGTACCCCACTGCCATATTCCGCTCGCAATCCCCCGCAGAGTGGCAAGGAGACTTTTCTCTCCCTGCGACAGTCATCGAATACTTCAGAGACTTCGGGCCGGTCGACGTCACGATTGACGCGTACGGCAATCCCTACTTCTTGCCCAGTCTTTCGCAGCTTTGGAGCTTCCAGGCGGGCTACCGCTATCACCCTCAGACAAATGAGCGTTTCACCGACTGGGATGACGATTGGCTGGTTATCGCCGATGAAGGAGGGGACGCATTTATTTTCTCGCGAGAATCTGGCCGTGTGCTTCACGCCTATCACGGCGAGGGAGTTTGGGAGCCTGCCGAGATGTTCGATAGCTTAGTTGAGATGGCCATGACCTTTGCTATTATCGGTGACATCGTTGCTTCGGCTGGCCTGGAACTGACGGACGACGATTCGCTAATTCTTCCGCGCTACCAAGAGGAGGCTCGGGCGCGTCTCGGCGAATCCCTGCAATCACATGAGAAGGCGGCCGCACTCCTATCCAATCTGGGGTGGAGTTGATAGCGACTGACACTGGGACCGCCGCGCGCCCACTTAAAGCCCCTATGACCATCCTCCAAACAAACCGCCTCCTCTTCCGCAACCACATCCCTGCGGACCTGGAACCCTATTGTGAAATAGAATCCGATCCCGTCTATCGCTCCCCACAAAAAGTCCATCCACGCACCGAATTGGAGCGCAGCTTCCGCGAAAGCGTTTCTCCACCAAAACCAATGGGCCTGCTCGCCACGGTATTCAAGCCGGACGATAAATACATCGGACGCTGCGGCCTCTACCCACGACGCGGAGATGACGGCAACGTCATTCCCGGCGAAGCTGTCCTTGCCTTCTACTTCGCTCGCCCCTATTGGGGACGCGGCCTCGCCACCGAAGCCGGCCGCGCCTTCATCCACACGGCTTCCGAACCCTGCGCCTCTCGCGCATCGTCGCCGGCGCAAACGCCGAAAACCACGCCTCCATCCGCGTCCTGCAAAAGCTCGGCTTCATCCACACCCAAAGCGGCGAAGGCGGCGGCAACTGCTGGCATAACTACGAACTGCGAATCGAGTCGTGGATCGCCGATGACGAAGCAGGAATGCAACGTTTCCGGGAGCGGCAGTGACATTGTTTCTGGATAGGAGCTAGAATCGAAGAAGCCGGAAGGTGCCAGCCCATCGAAAACATCGAAAACGTTCTCTGGTCGACACGGTGGAATCCTCTGTGGTAATATCAAAGGTAAGTTGTTATGGCTGCCACGATCGAAATTTCGGTTCCTGACACACTTCTTCGAGCGCTCGGTGCCGAAGCTGATGAACTTCCACGTCAAACCCTCGAAGCACTGGTCGTCCAAGCATATCGCAAGGGCCAGATTACCCACGCTCAGGTAGGGGAGTTTCTTGGCCTCGGCCGCTTTGAAACGGATGACTTTTTGAAAGCTTCCCAGGCATTCCGCGCCCGCGAAAACGAAGAGTTCGCCTCAGACCTGGAACGCCTGCGTCGAATTTCAAAGTGATGAACGCAAACCTCGTGGTTGCCGACGCGGGGCCGCTTCACTATCTCATTCTGATCGATTGCGCAGAAGTTCTCGGCAATCTCTTTGATCACGTCCTAGTCCCCTTTGCGGTTCGCGACGAGTTGCTCCACCCCAAAGCGCCGCAAAAAGTTAAAGACTGGCTTCTCACGCCGCGTCCCTGGCTTGAAATGACCGGTGCGGTGAATGTTCAGCCTATTCGCGGCCTTCACAAAGGAGAAACAGAGGCCCTTCAACTCGCTCTCGAACGAAAGGCGGATGCTGTCCTTATGGATGATATGGACGGACGTGCCGCCGCGCGACAGCTCGGTATTCCGGCCATTTTCACAGTCGCTATTCTTGAACTCGCGGCGGAAAAACATCTCATCGAACTTCCCGAAGCAATCGCCAAGCTCGAACAAACATCAATTTTCGTGTCAAAGGAGATACTCAACGCCGCGTTGGATCGCCATTTGAAGCTGCGACAGAGAAGCTGACGCCGGAACAGAGACAGGATATCCTTCTTTCCTGGCCGCGCATCTGAGTGGCACGCAAACCTGCCCGCGCCCCGAGAGTTTAGGCGCGCGCAGATCGAGCTCTTCCCCCTCCGTGCTCTCGGTGCCTCTGTGGTGAATGCCGTGGCCCCTTTAACTCAGCATTCCACCTTGCATCAAACGCCTATTCCTGCCAAACTCACCTCGCCTTAGAAGAACGGCACGTGGTTGAATAGAACCTCGCTCGGAAGCGAAATTCCATTCACCCCCGAAAAACAATCACGCCTGAAGTGTGTTCATGCGCGGTCGTTCATTCTTCGGCCGGAAAGAGAGTTGCCAGCGATGAACAAACCATATTCAGCCCCGAGCCTGCCCGCCGACTCTGTACCGCTTTCCGTATCGCGAGGCATTCCTTGGTTTTCTGGTACTTACGAAGATCTTCCGGGTTTTTCGAATTTTTTTTATTTTTCTTCGGAGCCAAAAGTCGTCGCCCTGCAAATCAGTCGCTTACAGAATAAAGTCTACATAAAAACACAGTCCGATGTGTTTTCTAAAACAGTCTCTTATCTGTCGCCTTTACTCGCAACCACGGAGCGCGAGGATTACCACCAGAGGCCTCAATTCTCCCATAGGAAAAGAAAACGGGCACGAATGTTGTTCGTGCCCGTTGCGAGAGTGCTGAGTGGATCTTAGTTGTGGACGAGTTGGTAGAACTCGGTGGGGCCGGCCGCAGTGGTGGTGTAGCTGTTGCCGGTTACGCCGGGGACGTTTTCCCAAGTGCCGGCGCTGAGAGAGGCGCGGCGTTGGAGAACGAAGCCGGTGGCGTTCGCGGGCCAGGAGATTTGCACCTGGTTCCCGGCGGCGCGCGTGACGGTGAGGGCTGGTCGTTCGACCAACACGACGTCGAGCAGGATTGGGATGCCGCCCGCCGTGGGGGTGCTGAGGGCGGCGAGTTCCGCATCGCTCATTTTGCCGGAGCGGATTTGGATGCTGTTAACCCACATTTCGCGGCGTTCGTCTTCGTCGCCATCTCCGAACAGGACGGCGAGCGGCGCTAGGGAGCGACGGGTATTGTCCAGACCCTGATTGGCAGTCCAATCGTCCTGTTTTACGCCGTCGACGAATTTGGTGACGACGGGCGGAGTGGCAGCCATGTCGTAAGCCGCGGCGATGCGGTGCCATGCGCCGGCAGTGAAAGAGCCGTCGCCTCGATAGCCGTCCGTGCCCTGGCCGAAGTTATTGCCTTGCCAGAAGAGGTCGCCGTCATCGGTGTTGTTGGTGGAACTGGTTTGCCAGAGCGAGGCTGCGCCGGGGCCGGACTCAGCAACGAAGACATCCATGATGAGAGTGTATTGGTTCACGCGGGTGCCGCCGCCGTTAGGGGCGATGCCGTGTTCCATGATGTAACCGATTTCGTTCACGACATCGCCGGGGACACGCATGATGCGGGCTTCTCCGCCAGGAACCTCAGCAACACCGAGATCGGCGGTGGTGCCGAATTGTGTGCCGGTTTCGGTGAGGCCGCCGGCCCCATCGAGGTAGCGGAGTGGTTTGCCGATAGTCGCCGAGAGATCGCCTCGATCGAAGTCCCATTGGCCGGAGACATTAACCTTGGGCACAGCGACAGGAATTCCGCTGGCCTGAGGGCCGCCGAGGAGAACGATTTCCGCATCGGTCATTTTGCCGGAACGGATTTGGATACTGCTGACCCACATTTCACGGCGCTCGTCTTCGTCGCCGTCGCCGAAGAGAACCGCGAGTGGTGCGAGAGAACGGCGGGTATTATCGAGGCCCTGGTTTGCCGTCCAGTCGTCCTGTTTGATGCCGTCGACGAACTTGGTGACGACGGGCGGGTTGGCGGCCATGTCGTAAGCGGCGACGATGCGGTGCCATTGACCGGGGGTGAACGCGCCGGTGCCGCGATAGCCGTCGGTGCCCTGGCCGAAGTTGTTGCCCTGCCAGAAGAGATCGCCGTCATCGGTGTTGTTAGTGGAACTGGTTTGCCAGAGGGAGGCGGCGCCGGGACCGGTTTCGGCGACGAGGACGTCCATGATTAGGGTGTATTGGTTGACGCGAGTGCCGCCGCCGTTTGGTGCGATGGTGTGTTCCATGACGTAGCCGATTTCGTTCACCACGTCGCCGGGAACGCGCATGACACCAGCATCGCCGCCGAACATCGCCGGTAGGCCGAGTTCGCTGGCTTTGCCGAATTGAGTGCCTGTTTCAGTGAGGCCGCCGGGACCGTCGAGGTATTTCAGCGGCTTGCCGATGGTCGCGGACAAATCTCCACGCTCGAAGTCCCACTGGCCAGACGCGGTGGTTTGCGGAACTGTCGCGGGAATTCCATCTGCGGAAGGTCCGTCGAGCAGAACAATTTCGGCATCGGTCATTTTGCCGGCGCGAATTTGAATGGCGTTGACCCACATCTCGCGGCGTTCGTCGGCATCGCCATCGGCGAAGAGAAGCGCGGTGGCCTGGAGAGCGCGACGAGGATTGTCGAGGCTTTGGTTGGCGGTCCAGTCGTCCTGCTTGATGCCGTCGACGAACTTGGTGACGACCGGAGGATTGGCGGCCATGTCGTAGGCAGCCACGACGCGATGCCATGTGCCGGCGGTGAATGCGCCGTTGCCGCGGTAACCATCGGTGCCCTGGCCGAAGTTGTTGCCCTGCCAGAAGAGATCGCCGTCGTCGGTGTTGTTGGTGGAACTGGTTTGGAGGAGAGAGGCTGCGCCGGGGCCCGTTTCAGAGACGAGGACGTCCATGATGAGGGTGTATTGATTCACGCGGGTGCCGCCGCCGTTCGGAGCGATGCCGTGACGCATCACGTAGCCGATTTGATTGTTCACGTCGCCGGGGACGCGCATGACTTCAGCCACTTCGCCGTTAATGTTCGGGACGCCGAGCGCGGTGGTGGTGCCGAACTGAGTGCCGGCGGCGGTGGTGCTGAAATATTCCAGCGGGTTGCCGACGGTGGCGCGGAGGTCGCCGTCGTTGAAGTCCCACTGGCCGGAAACGGTGGTGGTGGCGCCGCCGCTCGGGGTGATGCCAAAGGACCAAGTGTTCGTGCGCGTGACGCTGGCGGAATCTGTATATTCGAGACGAAGGATGTTGTTGGCGTCCGGGCGCGAGGCGTTCGGAGAATATTTAACCAGCAGGTTCGAGCCGGTCTTGGTGAGGGTTTGTGGAGTGACCTGGACGTTGTTGAGGAACAATTTCACGCCGGTCGTTGCGACGGTGGTTGCGCCATCGCGAATGACCGCTTCGATGGCGGTGGAAGGATTGTTTCCTTCGGAGCCGGGGAGGGGACTAACTTCGGCAACATAGGGAGTATTCGGCGCGGGAGCAGTTGTGCCGCGGTAGGATTTGATGGCGGTAGGGACGTTCGGATCGTTCACCAGGACGCGTTCGAGGGTGTTGGTATCGACCGTGTAAAAGGTGAGGTTCGCGCCGAGGCCGGTTTGCCAATGAAGAATGCGGATCGGATAAATGCCGGCGACTGGTGCGTTCACCGTGAACTGGCTTTCGGCATGTGTATTGCCAATGAAGGGCGGCGCGGAACGCTGGAAGGTGGCGACTTCCGGTGCGAAGAAACTGCGCGGGTTGCTGCCGGCGGTGACGAGGAAGTTGTCGTCGTTGTTCACGTCGGTGCGGTCGGTGCCGACGCTAATGGCGAAGGTTGTTTCGCCGGCGGGCAGTTCGAGGAAGCCGATGACTTCGGTAGCGAAATTGTCGGTATGGCCGCCGGTGCCGGGAAGGCCAGGGAACAGTTCTGGTGTGACGCTCCAAAGAATATTGTTGCCGATATCGACGATGTCGAAGGGAACGCCGTCTTTTTCGAAGTTGATGGTGTCATTGAAATAGGCGCCGTTGTTTGGGCCCGGCGTCGCTTCGTTCGGGACGAGCGCGCCGGTGGAATCGGTGAGCGTGCCGGTGATCTGGCGTGTGGCGCGGACGAGGTTATTCGCGAGCGGGGGTTCCAGGGGTGCTTGAACGGTGCGGACGGTGAAGCCGAGATCCGAGACGGAGCTGGCGGGGACGACACTGTCTGCGGGCAAGGTGACGGAGGCTGCGTGCGACCAGGGTATGGCAGCAAGGAGCAGCATTGAGGACATTAGGATTCTTTTCATGCAGGCTAATTTGATTGGTGATCTAAAGATCGGAGGGACCTTTTCGGAGAACGCGCCATCGCGCTGTGAGCACAATGTGGCGTTTCTCCCATGCGTATTCGAGCGGGTTTGGGATGAAGCGCAAGAGTTAATTCGGGAGCTTACGTACGAATGACTTGCGGCTGTGTGCGGGGGAAATTGACACGGATTTCCGCGGGGGGTAGCGTTGGCTTCTGCCGTGGAATGATTATTTTCCGCAAGAAATCTGGCGCTTCCTTGATGAACCGAATTGTCGCGATTTGTGCGTTGGCTGCTTTTGTTTTGAGCGGATGCGCGAGTTTTTCCAGCCGCAGAGCTTCGAAGATCACGATTCCTGAGACGCGCGTGGTGCAGGTGAAGGAAGACGCGGAGACGCAGCAGCGCATTGAGGCGTTGTCGCGATTCGCAGCGGGCGTGCATTACGAGATTACGGACGACCAGAAAGCGGCGACGGAGCAGTATTACCAGGCGGCTCTGGCGGATTTGAAGAACGAGGAGTTGGTGATCGATGTTTCGGGCCGGTTGATTCGCGATGGGAAGAGTGTGGAGGCGATCACGCTTTTGAACAAAGCGGCGGGGGAACAAAAGAAAGAGGCGGGGCGAATTTATGCGCTGCTGGGACTGGCTTATTTGCAGACGGGGAAGACGAACGAGGCGGTGACGGCGAACAAGGAGGCGATCAAGCGTGCGCCGGATAATTTGGCGGCCTACCAGAATTTGGCGGGGATGCATTTGCAGGCGGGGAAGACAAATGAGGCGAAGGCCGTTTTGTTGCAGGCGGCGGGGCGGACGAATGCTTCGCCGGAATTCTTGATTGGGGCGGCGGATATCCTGGCGCGGTACCAGCGGCAGAATCTTTTCACGGCGGAGGAGAATAAGAAGCAGACGTTGAAGCTGCTGGATGCGGCGGCCGCGCAGAATCCGGAGAACCCGATCGTGATGCAGCGGATTGGCGATCTTTACATGCTGCATTCCGAGCCGACAAAAGCGGAACCGATTTATGTGGCGTTGATGAAACGGTTCCCGGGAATACCGGGGCTGCGGGAGCGGTTGGCGAATATTTACATTCGGCTGGATCGAAATGCGGAGGCGGAAAAGTTGTTGCAAGAGATCAGCCGCGAGAATCCAACGGACCCGGCGACGTATTTCTTTCTGGGGAGCATCGCTTACGAAGCGAAGGATTATGACAAGGCGGCGGAGCATTATGAGACGGCGCTGAAGCTGAATCCGGAGTTCGAGCCGCTGTATTATGATCTGGCGGGGGTGCATATCGCGCGGCAGCAACCGGCGGAGGCGCTGGCGTTGCTCGGGAAGGCGCGGGCGAAGTTCAAGATGAGTTTCGTTTTGGAATTCTACAGCGGGATCGCTGAGGGGATGATGGAAAATTGGAAGGAGGCGCTTTCGCGGCTGACTTCGGCGGAGGTGCTGGCGCGGACTTCGGAGCCGAACCGATTGAATCATTTGTTTTATTATCAGCTGGGCTCGGTGCACGAGCGGAGCGGGAATATTGCGGAAGCGGAAACGCAGATGCGGAAGGCGCTGGAGCTTTCGCCCGATTACGCGGATGCGCTGAATTATCTCGGCTATATGTGGGCGGACCGCGGGGAGAATCTGGATGAGGCGCGGTCCATGATTGAGAAGGCGGTGAAGGCCGAGCCGGAAAACGAGGCGTTTCTCGATAGCATGGCTTGGGTGTTGTTCAAGTTGAAGCGGACGGAGGAGGCGTTGATTTGGATGGAGAAGGCGATTGCGCATAGCGAGGAGCCGGATCCGACTCTGTACGATCACCTGGGCGATATTTACCTTGAGTTGAAAAAGGTGGATTTGGCGCGGGACGCTTACACGAAGGCGCTGGCAGTGAAGCCGGATGAGAAGATCAAGGCGAAGCTGGAGAAGCTGACGACCCGGTAAGTTCTGAGTGCTGATTTCTGAGTGCTGAGTAAGTGCGCGAAGATCTGGCGTGAAAAAGCGTGAAATGAGGGAATTACGTTGGGTGAGATTGTCTTCGAGGGTTCGAGTGGGAACCTGATAAAAACCGATTAAAGCCGATTTTGCAGGTACTTGCGAAGGGAATTGGCGATAATTGGCGTTAAAAAGCGTTAAATCAGGTAGTTGTGACGATTGTGGGTCGGTCGCAGGCAAATTGGGTGAGTTCAAAAAAACCGCGAAAAGCCGCTTGTACTTACGCGGTGAATATTTCACCCAGGAGAATTCCCGGCGACCGCAGGAATGAGGTGCCGCGGAGTAAGTGAAAGATTTGGGGGGATGTCGGAAAGACGCGGGTGGAGTGCATTCCCGGCGTGAAAAACATCGTTCGCATTTCGGCATATTCATTGGCTCTACCTTTCCAGCCGAGAATTGCGGCGCAGAGGGCGTACACAGTACGCCTGTGCTGTTTTTGCGGGGGTGAAGGGAAATCCGATTGGCGGATCTCTATTCAGCCACGTGCCGTTCTCAGGCGGACAAATAATAGCGGGAATTGTGGCTCAAGGACAAGGTGGAAATCTTTTTCACCACGAAGCGCACGAAGATCACGAAGGGAAGGCGGGGCAAACCACCAATGAACGTTTAACGCAGAGAGCGCGTCGAGCATTGCTACTCGGCACGCTTGAGGATGAGGGTGAGGGAGTTTCGTTTTAAGGGGCGGTCCTGGATGATGAGGAGGTTGTCTTCGAACCAGACGTCGGAGGAGGATGGGTCGTTGGTGCCGTGTTTTTGGTGGAGGATGGCGTTGGTGAAGGTCCAAGTTGCGGACCAGGGGTGCGGTCCGGCGGCGGAGGGGTTGGGCAGGTCTGATCCGGTCCAGACGAGAACGCCGGTGGAGGAATGATCGGCGAAGAATTCGATGTGGGCGTCGAGGATCCCTTCTGTGGGGCCGCGGTTTCCTTTGTTGCTGATTATTTCTACGGCGGTCCATTTGCCGATGAGTTCGGATTCATTGAGCGGTTTGCGAGTTGGAGGTTTGCCGCAGGCGGAAAATAGAAGCGCGACGATGAGCGCCGAGGTTAGGAAGGGAGTGTAGTGCAATTTATTCTCCTCCAGGCGGGTCGAAGCGCGCCAGCCAAGTTAGAGGATCGGAACGGCTTGGGATGACGGAGCCGAACACGAGATGCTTTCTGCTCCAACCATAAAGAATGAAGAAAGGAAACGAGCGCAGGTTACGTCTGCGTAGGTTTTCGAAAATCATGCTTCGCGCTTCGAGGAAGTGTCCGGCGCCTCCTGGTGAGGTGGTGATTGCCTGAAGCGCTTGATCGATCTCGTTCCGAAAGCGTGTAGCAAGGCCAGGGGAAATGCGCTCGTAGTCTGCTGCGAAGCGTAAGATATCGTTCGCGAATTCTGGATGAAACGAGACCCTCATCTGAGGGTGGACCGGAACTCAGCTTCGGTGAGGCCGTTAACTTTCCCGGTGAGAACATCTTCAATCCGCCGGATTCCATTTTGCACGGCGCTTTCCAGAGACGCTGGGGTGATGACGCTTTCGACAAGCCGGCGGGCCAGTTCGAGTCGTTCTTCTGGAGGAAGGTCAAGAGCGAGTGTAGTAACGTCCGCCGTGCTCATATGAAGATGGTGCACTGCGGAGCGATTGGTTGCAACTCTGCAGGAGCCGCTTCCGCGTATTTGGTGGCTGAAGGGGTCGGACTTTGATTGCGTTAACGACAATGCGTTAGGGCTGAAGAGACGCGTTTGGAGTTCAATGTTTTTGCGCAACCGCTTTCAGGGTTGAGGATTGGGGCGGGTTTACCTGGGGTAGCTCGCGGACGAGCAACCCCAGGCTTTGTTGCGGAACGCCGTTGGCGTTCTTAAGAGGATATTGTCATGAGGTATTTTTCATTCGCGCTATGATGGAGAAACGTGCTACCGATAGATGAAAATGTCCTTCAAGCGCGACGGCAAGAAATCGCACGAGTGGCAGAAGTGGGTAGATGGGCATCGAGGTGAGTTGTGCGAGGCGGGCGTTCCGGATTCGGTGTTGCGAACTGAATTAGATTGGCTGCGATGATTGGAGGAGAACGGTTGTCTCTACGATGTGGGATGGTTTCCGGAAATGCTTTCGAACGAGCAGGCCAGAGTTTTGCATGCGTTCGTGCTGCGGGAGTATGGAAACCAGCAGTATAGGTCGCTTCTACGGACGCTTGAGGTGTTGCTCAAGTCGAAGCCACGATAATGTTGATCCAGGCGCTGGAGCGAGGTGGAAGTTAGCGCCGGATTTCGTCTGTGATGGGCTGAGATTCAATGACCGAAGACGACGCTGGATTGGGAGGCGGGAAGAAGAAGGGATTGCGAACGAGAATGACTAGAAGGTACTCTCGCCCGACCCATGCAAATTACGTGGAATGAATTAACTGTTGGCTTCAAAGTGAGTTTGCTGGGCGGGCGTTCCGATTCAGTGTTGCGGACGAATTACATCATGACATGAGCGATAGCTTTTTCAATTCATCGTCGAGTCCTGCTGAGGACCAGGATTCTGGGAGGGAGGTTTGTTATATCCAAAGTTCAGATTTGAGGTCCTTTCGACGCCTTTTTCCGACGATTGTTCTCTTCGGTAGCGAGCAGCTTCCGAAAGCGGGCGGAATCCTGGAAGAGAACACGGTTCTTGTTGCCCCGGATGGCCGGCGGTTCTACGCGATTTCTTATAAGGGTGATCTATCGACATGGCGTTCAAAAGTGCATATTTGTTGTCAGACATTGGGATTGCTGTATGGCACGCTACAACGCGACTGTTTGGCCTTGAACAATGGGGAAAAGATGGAACTTCGGGGATGTACTTTTGCGAGCTACTCAGTTTAAAAAATCGGTGTTCCCGCTTTTGATCGTCTGGGATGCAAAGAAAAATCCAAATCGACGGCAGGAACCTTCAGGACTGGACGACGTTTCACGACGAGTTCGCGAGGATTTTTGGATTTCCTGAGTTTTATGGGCGCAACATGGATGCGTGGATCGATTGCATGAGTTCGTTGGACGCGCCTGAGGACGGACTAACTTCGGTGCATGTTCGTTCGGGAGAAGTGATCGTTTTGTGCGTCTCAGATATGGAAGATGTGCGGCAGAGGTGCAGCGAAGTATATGATGCATTGTTGGAGGCCGTTGCATTCGTGAACTGGCGACGAATAGAGGTTGGAGAGCCGGCGATTCTTGCCCTCGCATACGGTTGATCCGGACCATATGGATGCTGGAATTGCGATAGTGCTCGGTCTTTTCATTGTTGTTCCGCTTTTTCTAGCTTGGCTTGTTTGGTATTTAACACGCGACATCAAGCGGTATTGGCTGCGGTCGATGGTGAGGTCGGCGGTTCTAGCAGCAGCGCTGACGTGGACGATTGTACCGATTGAGGGAGTGCACGGTGCACTGCCGATGCCGGCGTTTTGGATTTTGCTGACGGGAATTTTTAATTCCAGCGGAGGCGCTATAACAGCGATTCGGCATGGTGGGTTGCCGTTGTTGGCGGTGTTCTCTGTGCTTTGGGCATTGAGCTTGGTAGTTGGATTTTGTCGCCGTGAAAGAGGACAGGCTTCGCTGTCTGAAGAGAAGAGATGATTCGAAGAAACGCAGCTAAAAGGAAGATCGTTGGTTGGAGTCTTGTAATCGCGCCGGTGGTGTTCTTCATCGCCTCTTTGTTGATGGCAGGACGCAATTTCGGCGGGCAGATGTTTTGGGCGTTAATGCTGGTAACTCATATGCCGATGGTTGCCGTGCCGTTTTGGGCGGTGTTTCGCGGTTTGCCTTCTTTCGCATTGCCTCTCGGGTGGCTAATGTTTTTTTGGGAGAGGTTGCTTTCTTCGTGTTTTACGCGTCGTTCTACAAAGAGTACGGCTGGCTCTCGCCTGACCTTCCCGGTGGAATCTTTGCTGCCGTTCTGTTCGGATGGCCGGTAGCCTGGATCGTGATGCTCGCTGGGGAGCTGACGAAAGATGCGTTCGATCATTTGTGGCCGGTGCGTCCTAAAAGCCCGAAGCCTCAATAAGCCCAGAATCCTGTAGAATCGTTGTTGGCAGATTCCACTTTGACTTGGCAGAATTCACAGATGAGGAGCCTGAACGCGAGTTTGTTTTTGCGCGGTGTTTTTGGGGTGGTGTGTTCGGTTGCGAGCATCTTTGGCGCGGAAGTTAAGGAGATTGTTTCGGAGGCGGTTTTTCTGGGGGGGGAGAAGCGGGAGTGGGCGGTGTTTGAGGGGAGGGAGGCTAAGGGGATGGAGTTGCGGGTGAAGTTTGAGGGGGAGGCGAATGCGGCGGAGCAGATGCTTTTTGTTCGGCAGGAGGATGTGAAGGAGGAGTGGGGGGTTAGTTTAAATGGGCAGAAGATCGGGAATTTGTTTTTGATGGAGGCGGACCTGGTGCATGCGCTGACGGTGCCGGCGGGGGCGTTGCGGGATGGCGAGAATGAGTTGTTGATCGCGGGTTCGAAGGGGGATGATGTGGTGATTCATTCGGTGGCGCTGGTGGAGGATGCGTTGCCGAGTATGAGGGCGTTGCGGATCAGCGTGGCGGAGGCGGGGGGAGCGGGTGCAGGTGGTAGCGGGGGTGC
>DASVNK010000076.1:0-46737 GCA_036383895.1 Verrucomicrobiia bacterium
CTCGCACACAAATCTCCGCCACCGCACTCACCGTTCCATCACCGCCCCCCGCCACCAGCGCATCCACCCCCTCCGCCAATAACCCGCGCGCCGCCGCCGCCACAACCCGCCCCGGCCCCACCACCACCTTCGCCTCAATCCCATGCCCCGCGAACTCCGCCAGCGCCTCCCGCGCGACCGCTACATCCCGCGCCCCCCGCGCCTCCTGATTAATAACCACCCCCACTCGCATCCCTAGTCAAACCACCTTCGCGCCGAACCCTCCCGAATTCAACCACACCACACTTCACTGGCAGCGTTAATGCTTTCTTTAAACCATGGCCGAAGCAGGACCGAGTGTTCTGTCGGATGTGGAACCGGAGTCCGCTCCGGGCAAACGGCGAATCGTCCACGATCTCCCTCCCAAGCCGCCTCAAACCTCCCTCGGCTCTCTCTTCGCCTGGACCTTCATCGCCGCTTTCGCCTTTCACCTCGCCTGGGCGTTCCCGCGCCTCAACGCCCTAATTTTCATCTACGCCTACGCATTACTCCACCTCTCCCCCGGTCCTTCCGCCCGCTGCTCCGTCCGCCTCGGCCTCCTCACTGGTCTTCTAATATTCGGCCCTCTCCTCTCCTGGTTCTGGCGGATCTTCGGCCCAACCGCCATCGGCCTCTGGCTCGTCCTCAGTTTCTTCACCGCCGCCTTCGTCCTCCTGCTCCACTTCTGGCGCCGCCAATTCGGACCCAAACTCATCTGGCTTATCGCCCCCATGCTCTGGACCGGCCTCGAATATTTCCGCAGTGAACTTTATTATCTCAAATTCTCCTGGTTCAGCGTTGGATACGTCTTCTCCGGAGCCAACGGCCTCCTCCCGATCCACTGGCTCGGAGTTTATGGAACCGGCTTTCTCATCTTCTTCGTCGCCGCGCTCATCTCACGAAGAAACCAATCCTTCGCACTCCTTTCCTCCATTACTCTCGTGCTCGGCATTGCCACCAACATCTCTCTCCCCAAAACACCTCAAACCACTCCCCATCCGACCTCCTCCAATACCGTCCAAATCGCCGGCGTCCAACTCGAATTCCCTCCCGACCTCGAAGTCCCTCACCACCTCGACCGCGTGATTTCCGCGCATCCCGCCGCGCAAATCATCGTCCTCAGCGAATACACCTTCGATGGCCCCGTTCCCGAACACATCAAACGCTGGTGCCGCCAAAACAACCGCTACCTCATCGCGGGCGGCAAAGAAGAATTCCGCCTCAACGACAAACCGGCCTTCGCCAACACCGCCTTCGTCATTTCACCCAGGGGCGAAGTCGTCTTCCAACAAGGCAAGTCCGTCCCCATCCAATTCTTCAACGACGGCATCGCCGCTACAGAACAAAATCTCTGGCACTCGCCGTGGGGCAAAATCGCCATCCCCATCTGCTACGACCTCAGCTACCGCCGCGTCATCGATCGCTTCGTCGCCGCCGGCGCGCAAGCCATCATCGTCCCCTTCATGGACGTCACCGACTGGGGCAAACTCCAGCACAAACAACACGCCCGTATCGCTCCCCTCCGCGCCGCGGAATACTCCATTCCCATCTTCCGCCTGGGCAGTTCCGGCATCTCCCAGCACATCAACTCCCACGGCACCGTCCTCGCCCAAACCACCTTCCCCGGCGAAGCCGAACTCCTCGCCGGTTCCCTCGAAATCGCTCGCCCAGGAAAAATTCCCTTCGATCGATGGCTCGCTCCATTCTGCTCCGGAATCGTCGCGGCAATAATTATCATTTTGGCCTCAATCCGTCTTAGATCGATCAAGTGAGCGCATCTTCCCACAACCTCGCCCGATTCCCAATTGTGTTCGCCTCAATAAGCCCGCATACTCATCACCACCCAGCCAAAGATTCTATGAATCGACAACGGCGACCAATCCGTTCCTCCCGGCGAAGCGGCTTCACCCTCATCGAACTCCTCGTCGTCATCGCCATCATCGGCATCCTCGCCAGCATGATGCTCCCCGCGCTCGCTTCCGCCAAAGACCGCGGCAAAATCACCGTTTGCATCAGCAACCTCCGCCAAATCGCCATCGGCATGAAGATGTACGTAGACGATCACGACCGATTTCCTCCTCTTTCCGTGCCGGACCCGGATATCGTCGCGAAATTCACAACTCAAGCGATCGGCGGTCCTTCACCCGTCGCAAGCCACGCGCGCTACTGGCTCTCCGCCGAACGCCGCCCGCTCTATTCCTACGTTCCGCCCACCCGCGTTTTCGCCTGCCCATCCGACAAGGGCAATTTGGAAGGCCACCCAGCCGCCCCCAAAGAAATCCGCGCCACAGGCAATGCGTTCGGAAAGATCGGCAGCAGCTATCGTTACAACAACGGCGAACTCTGGATCATTCGCGGTCCGGTCCCCGGCGGATTCCGCGAAACCCCCACCGGTTTACTTGACGGAAAGAATAGCTCCGCTGGAAAGCCGGAAAACTGGATCCCCTACTCCGACCGTTTCATTCTCATGTATGAACCGCCTGCCGCCCTTTCCCCCGGCTTTCAACAGTGGCACATGAACGTCGGCCCAACCCACTTCCATGACCCGAAATTCGCCCCGCGACGCTTCATCTCTCCCATCGCTTTCGTCGACGGTCACGTCGCGATTCACAACTTCTCCAAATCCATCGTAGACGACACTCTCTACCCTTATGAACAAACGAAAGGCTGGATGTGGTACAAACCAACCCCCAAATGACCGCAGTCGAAGCTAAAGAAAAAGTCGGCGGCGGAACTCATCAACTCGAAGGACCCTCCGACGCTCTCTCCGCAATTTCTTCCGCCGTATCAACCACCTCGTTACGCAGCGCAGAAGAACGAAAATCTGCTCCATCCATTTCCCTCACCTGTGCTGATTGCGCGCATAACCTCGGAAAACCCGTTGAAAACATTCCGCTCCACCAATGCCCAAACTGTAACAGCCAAACCTTCCGCTTCCGCATCACCCCCGAATCCAACCGCCACTGGCTCCGCATCAAAGAACAACTCGCAAAGACCGCACCCGAACTCCGCGAACCTCAACCAGCGAGCGCCGAACCAGCCCAACCAATAGCTCGAACTCGCTGGCCCGCTCTCATTGCCGCCCTCCTCCTCGGCACCATTGCCTTCTTTCTCCTCCGCCACTGGCTTTACGGCGCCCCCATCCCTTTCATCCACAAACCCCAACAATACGAATTCACCCTGCCGGCCAATCCTGAGAACGCCGAAACAACTCCGTAGTGTTGTTTAACTTTTTCCACGGATCTGCCGAGTCTGTCCCTTCTCAAAAGAAGTTAACGTACCCACAACGCCACGCCGGCAAACTGCGCCCACTTCCGAAGTATCCCGTAGGACCGTCCACCCGCCCGCCGGTTCTGCGCCGCGCGCACCTGCACGATCCTTCGCGTCCGAGGATTTACCTCCACCGTCAGTACGCGCTTTTCACCATTCTCCGTCCGCACCCGCAGAGACCAAATGCCGCTAATCCGCCGCATGCACCGCCCGGTGTAACTGTACACACAATGCCGCATCGCTCCCGCTTCAGCGTGCAACGCAGTGCTATTTAACAATTCCACCATTCGCCACTCCAGCTCCACTCCGCCCGGTCGTTTCTCCAAATACCGAAACGGCTTCAACCCCGACCGCTCCCAATTTTTCCCGCCGGCTCCCATCCCCATTCCCGCATCACGCGCAAGATCGATTTCCGCGTCCGCCCATGCATCGCAAACTCCGGCCACGGCGCCCCGCGCTTAATCTTCCCGGTTTCCGTCAACACCTCTTCTCCGCCGAACTTCGTCGCTCGAATGAACTCCACCATGCAGTTCATCTCTTCACTCGACAGCTCCGGATGATTCACAATGAACGCGATCACGCTCCGCCAGAACTCCCCATGTTCCGCCACCTTGCCGAGGGCGCTCTCGGCCACTGCTCGCGCCAACATTTCCCCACCGCCCAACCCGCGCACCTCGCCGTAACGTAATGCCTGGAGCACCGTGAAATGATCCGGCGCGTGCCTCGTCAGATACTGCATGCGTCGCGTCAGCCCATTCGGCAGATTCAACGACCGCATACTCGCTCCGCGGGCCAATCGCATATACCACGACTGCTGCCGAAATCCCTCCGCTCCCGCCTCGCAATCCCACGCCGATTCCATGAACGCCGGCACCGGATACTTCACGAACAGATGTTCCAGCAGCGAACGAAACTGCATGCGCGCTCCCGCACCCTTTGGTGCCCACCCTTCCAACGGTCGCAACCAAAACGCCTGCCGCGCCGCCACGTTCTGCAATCGGCGAATGTAAAAAAGCGCAGCGGCCCACCCTACACTCCCTTTTCCTTCACTCGCTCGCTGCATCTCCGTTCGCTCTCGCACTGCGACGACCAATCGCATGAACGCGTCGCGACGCTCCGCCATCTCACCTAAGCCGGTCAATTCCTCGAGAGCTCCCTTGATCGCCAGATCAATCCTTGCTCCGACATCCGTTTTCTTTTTCTTACTTCCGTTATAATTCTCAGTCGCTTGACCTAGGTAACGCGGATCAGAAAGTTTCATCGCACCCTCCCGCGGCACACGCCGCCCGTAGAGTGTTAAAGTTGGAAATCGCGCCCGAACTCCGAACATCAGAAGCCACTGCTCAGCGGCAATGGTCCCCCGCCACACCAGATGCGTACACAACACACCCGTCACGCGAGAATTCAGGCGAAAACAACCAACGGCCGAACAGCCGTTACGAAGAAACTTTATAGACCGCTAAGAATCATAACCCACAGCTTTAGTAGCAGCCCGTCACCTCGCCGTCAAACGTGCTACGGGGGTGGTAGTGTCCTAATTTGATTTCCCCTTTCTGACCCGTTCCAACAGCATCAATCCGATGAGAACAACCAAAGCGCAAGCGCATACGAAAATAACCCAGTCCATCTCATACGGATAAGCAAAACCGCGTCCGGCTTTATAGTCTTTCACTCATTTCCCTTTCTTCGCTTGGTTCACTTAGTGCGCGATGCAAATCATAACCGCAGAGCTTGGGGCGAGTCCATTCCCGAAGTTCCACAACAGTCCGTCTTTTGCTTGTCCCCGAGCACGCCAGCAGCTAAATTCTCCGGAGCAGCCTTGAGAAGGGCAGCGCGGTGACTTGAGCCTCCGACCGTTTCGGACCTTCAATTCACCCCGTCAAACGAGCACAGGTGTACTCTGCCCTTTTCCAGGCTGGAAAACGAATGGATGAACTATGTACGCGAACAAATGGGTCTCAAGGAAGTACTGGTCGCTCGGAACTGCCGTGCGACCGCGACCGCGAGCAAACCCGCGTTTATCGCGGGTGTCTACACTTTATCGATTTTTGGAAACGTCCAGCTCCGTAGGGGCTCCAAAAACACTCCAGTCTACAAAAAAACACACTCGCTCTGACACTGGTCTGCCTTTCGCTTGTCCCGCCATTGAGCGGAAAAGCCCCGTAATTCCGCTGATTCCGGCAAATTCCACTTGTGCGGACCGCCAAACCATCACGTTCCTGTCTTATTCCACGTGCGAACCATTGATTTCCCGCGACTTACGAAGATTTCCCGCTCTCCCGATGTTTTTTTCATTCACCATCTCTCGACGTAATTACCTGATTTCAGCCTTTTTCACGTTTAAAAATGCGCCGTCCCCCCCTCATTCGTGTCCATTCGTGTCCATTCGTGTCCATTCGTGTTCATTCGTGGTTTCCAGTCCTTCCTCCGCGCCATACTCCTCCAGCGCTATTCCGTAACACTTCCACCCCAGCGGTGTCATACATATAGCTGTGGGAGTTTTGGCTCGCAGAAAATTCGGGGATACGGCACATTAACACCGTCTAATCTCTTCAAATCGAGGAAGCCATGAGCGAACTGAATATCATTGTCTCGACGTTGGCGAAAACCGCCGCGCGTCGCCGGCTGGAACGCGGCTTTCGCCGCCTGTGGCAGGGGTTGTTCATCGGCGCGTCCGCATGGTTGCTCTTCCTCGCCGCGTATAAGCTCGCGCCTATCCCGGTCGAATTTGTCCTCTACTCCTGGCTGCTCATTCCGCTCGCCGCGTTGATCGGTTTCATCTGGGGCTATTCCCGCCCGATGTCGGTGGACGAAACCGCCCGTTGGGTCGACAGCAAAGTAAAACTTCAGGAACGCGTCAGCACCGCGCTCGAAGTCGCCCGCGATGAACGTGCCGCCGAATGGAAAAATCTCATCGTCTCCGACGCCGCGAAAAGCGTTTCCGCTCTCAAACCAAAAGATTTGCTCCCGTTCACGCTTCCCAAAGCCAGCCGATGGGCGCTCGTCATTTTAATCCTCGGCGTCGGGCTCGGCTTCGTCCCGGAATATCGTTCCAAAGCTTCTCAGCAGGCCAGGCAGGATAAAGAAGCCATCCAACAAACCGGTCGCGAGCTGGCAAAACTCACCAAGCGCAATCTTCAAGCGCGTCCGCCCGCGATCGAGACGACGAAGAAATCTCTCCTCGAAATGGAGGAACTCGGCAACCACCTCGCCAAAGCGCAGCTCACCCGCGGCGAAGCGCTCAAGGAACTTTCCAGCCTCACGGAAAAACTGAAGGAACAAACCCGCGAACTCGCCAAAGATCCCGCCATCCGAAATCTCGAACGCGCTTCCCGCAACGGCAGCAAGAGCGGCACACCTTCGGCCGAGATGCAGCAGAAGCTGGATAACATGGCGAAACAACTCGGCGCGCAGGCTGCCAATTCCGAAGCGATGGAGAAAATGAAGCAGGATCTCCAAAAAGCCAAAGACATGGCCGCGAATCTCCCGAAGGGCGATTCACCCGAAGCCAAGCAAGCGCAGGATCAGATGAAAGCTTCGCTCGCTGATCTTCAGAAACAAGCGAAAGACCTCGGTCTTGATCTTCCCAGCTTGAGCGAAGCGATCGCTGCAATGCAGCAAGCCCAGCCCGACCAGGTGCTCAAAGATCTTCAGGTCGCCGAAGTGGAACTTGAAAAAATGGAGCAGATGGCCAAGGCACTCGAGAAGATGCAGCTCGATATGCAGAAACTCGGCAAAGATCTCGCCGAGCAACTCAAAAACGGCCAGGCCGAAGCTGCCGAAAGCACGCTACGCAAAATGGCTCAGGCAGCGAAAAACGCCCAGACTTCTCCCGAGCAGATGGAGAAAATGATGAAGGAAGTCAGCGAAGCGCTTGATGCCGCCAAGCAATACGGCGAAGTCGGCGAACAGATGAAGCAGGCCATGAAAAACATGCAGGCCGGCAAGAAAGGCGAAGCGGGCGAAAATCTTCAGAATGCCGCCAATGAACTTTCCAAAATGATGGGCGAACTCGGCGACGCGCAAAGTCTTCTCGCCTCGCTCGAATCACTCCAACAAGCCGCCATGTGTCTCGCCAATGGCCAGGGCTTCGGCGAAGGCATGGGCGGGAAAGGCGCGGGCCAGGGCCGTAAAACCGGCAAGTCCCAAAGCGGCGTCGGCACCTGGGCAGATGAAAACTCCTGGGAATATCCCGAGATGGTCGATAGCTGGGACAACACCGGCATCGAACGTCCCGACATTGATGGCAAAGGCGTGAGCGATAAGGGCGACGGCCAGCTCGCCGACAATCTCGCCCCCACCAAAATCAAAGGCCAACTCACTCCAGGTGGTCCGATGCCCAGCATCACCATGAAAGGCGTGAGCATCAAAGGCACCAGCAAAGTGCAGGTCGAGGAAATGGCCGCCGCCGCCCAGAGCGACGCCCAGGCCGCTCTCAACCAGGACCAGGTCCCCCGCGCCTACCAGAACGCGGTTCGAAATTATTTCGACGATCTCAAGGAGTGATCGTCATTCATCTTAGCAATCCAAGCTCATGAACACGGAACAACAAATCCAATCCTTTCGCGATACCTACGCCGCCCTTCGCGCCGAAGTCGGCAAAGTGATCGTCGGTAATACCGAGATAGTCGACGGCACTCTCATCGCCATGCTCGCCGGCGGTCACGTCCTGCTCGAAGGCGTCCCGGGACTCGGCAAAACGCTCCTCGTCCGCACGCTCAGCCAGGTGCTGCACCTTACCTTCAACCGCATCCAGTTTACGCCGGACCTCATGCCCGCCGACATTCTCGGCACCAACATCGTCATGGAAGTGCCCGGCGGCGGACGCGAATTCCGTTTCCAAAAAGGCCCCATCTTCGCGCACCTTTTGCTCGCCGACGAAATCAATCGCGCGACTCCCAAAACCCAGAGCGCTCTCCTCGAAGCAATGCAGGAGCACAGCGTCACCGCCGGCGGCGAAATTCGTAAACTGGAAGAACCGTTCTTCGTTCTCGCCACGCAAAACCCCATCGACCAGGAAGGCACTTACCCCCTCCCCGAAGCGCAACTCGATCGCTTCTTTTTCAAACTGATCGTTGGTTATCCGACGAACGCCGACCTGAACGAAGTCCTCACTCGCACGACCGAGAACCGAAAAGTCGAAATCAATACGGTCGTCAACCGCGAGCAAATGATCGAGCTGCAACATCTCGTCCGCCAGGTTCCAGTCGCTTCTCACGTTCGCGATTACGCAGTGCGCCTCGTTCTCGCGACGCATCCAAAAACGGAAACAGCCGCCCCCATCGCAAATCAATATCTCCGCTTCGGAAGCAGCCCCCGCGGCGCGCAGTCCATGCTTCTCGCCGCGAAAGTCCGCGCCCTCACCCAGGGCCGTTTCAACGCCAGCTTCGAAGACATTCAGGCCGTCGTCCTCCCGACCCTGCGTCACCGTTGCATCCTGAATTTCGAAGCCGAAGCCGAAGACGTTACCACCGATCTCGTGATCGCGCAGATTCTCCGCGATGTTCCAAGGGACGCCGTCGAAGTCGCCGCTTAAATCCGGGCTCTTTTAATGGCCGCCAGCCTCATCACCCCGGAACTGCTCCGCAGGCTCGAGCAGTTCCAGTTGCTCGCCGCGCGCCGCGCCAAGAGTTCGGCCAAAGGCGAACGCCGCAGTCGCGCCCGCGGCCAGTCGGTGGAGTTTGCCGACTACCGCAACTACGTTCCCGGCGACGACTTCCGTTACCTGGATTGGAACCTCTTCGGCCGGCTCGACAAACTTTTCCTCAAACTCTATGAAGAAGAACGCGAACTCCCCGTTACCATCTTCCTCGATGCGAGCGAATCGATGACCTTCGGCACGCCGCGCAAATTCGATTTCGCGCGCCAGGTCGCCGCCGCCATCGGCTACGTCGCCCTCTGCGGATTCGACCGCGTTGCCGTAAACGTCTTCCCGGATTCCACCGCCGAAGGTGCCGCCCGCGGTGCTCTCCGTTCCGTGCGTGGACGCAAATCCTCCCTCCAATTTTTCCAAAACCTGAATCAGGTAAACGCCTCAGGCACCGCCTCCTTCAACGAATCCCTGCGTCGCGCCGCACTCACCGCTCGTCGCTCCGGCGTCGGCATCGTCCTCAGCGATTTCCTCGATCCCGCCGGTTACGAACCCGGCCTCACCGCACTCATTGGCCGCGGATTCCAAGTCAGTGCCGTGCAAATCCTCGCGCCCGAAGAAGTGAACCCGAGCGACTTTGGCGATCTCCGCCTCGTCGATTCCGAAACGGGCGCAATCCAGGAAGTCACCTTCGGCAAATTCCGCCTCAAGAACTACCAGCAAACCGTGCAGAACTACATCCAGCGCCTTCGCGAATTCTGCTCCGCTCGCGGCGTTAACTTTTTCACTACAACCAGCGACGCGAGCCTGGAAAAACTTCTCCTTAAACAATTGCGCGAAGCGGAGGTCTGGGGATGAACTTTCTCGCACCCATCGCCTTCTGGTTCGCCGCGACTCTCCCGGTGGTGGTGGTTTTCTATCTCCTGAAACGCAAACGCGTCATCAAACTCGTCCCAAGCACATTACTCTGGCAAAAATTTCTCGCCGAAACGCAAGCGAACGCTCCCTTCCAACGCCTCCGCCACAATTGGCTTCTGCTGATCCAGCTTCTCCTGTTGCTCATCGCCGTGCTCGCACTCGCACGTCCCTACTTCGCGGGCACCACAAAAGGCGGTCGAATCCTCGTCGCCATTCTCGATGGCTCCGCTTCCATGCAGAGCACGGACGAATCTCCCACCCGTTTCGAAAAAGCCCGCAAACAAGCGATGCAACTTGTCGAAACGATTCATCCGGATGACAAGATGGTCGTCCTCACCGCCGCTGGCACCACCGAAGTAAAGCAGTCGCCCACTTCCGAAAAAGCCGCCCTCCGCCGCGCCATTGAATCGGCGCGTCCGAGTGATTCCCCCACGCGCCTCAACGAAGCACTCAAACTCGCCGAGACCCTCATCCAAAATAACGTCAAAGCGGAAATCCACCTTTTCAGCGACGGCGCGACCGATTCTCTCATCGATTTCGAAACCAAAGCGCTTCCTCTCGTTTACCACAATGTCGGCACCCGCCACGTAAACGTCGGCATCGTGAATCTCGACGTAAAATCGAATCCGGATAATCCCGCCCAACGTGCCGTCTTCACCACCATTCTCAACGCATCAACCAACGACCAGCAGGTTCAAGCCGAACTTGTCTTCGAAGATCAAGTCGTCGGCGTGAAGTCTCTCGCGCTGAAACCTAAAGAATCCTCTCCTCAAGTCTTCATCACCGATCAAGCGCGCGACGGCGTTTTCACGGTTCGCTTGAGCGTCGATGACGATTTACCGGTCGATAACAAAGCATCCATCGTCAGCCTGCTTCCAACTCCCACAAAAGTTCTCCTCGTCACCCCAGGCAATCGTTTCCTGGAAAAGGCGATCAAAGCCGTGCCCACCGTCGAAATGGCAACTGTCGCGCAACTCACCGACAACGCTGAAAACTTCGATCTCGTCGTGCTCGATAACGTCATGCCCACCGTTTGGCCGAAGCCGAACGTCATCGCGATTCACGTCGTGAACACAAATCTATTTACGGGATGGAAGAACATCGAAGCTCCGCCCATCGTCGATTGGAAAAGCAGTCATCCCCTCCTCCGCTTCGTCAATTTTGACAACGTTGGCATCGCTGAGTCGATCGAAGTAAAAACGCCTACCTGGGCCTTACCTCTCGTTGAATCACCATCCACCCCGCTGGTTCTCGCCGGCGAACTGAACCGTCAGCGCCTGGTATGGATCGGCTTCGACACGCTTCAAAGCACCTGGCCGTTGCGCATTTCCTTCCCGATCTTCATCGCAAACGCCATCGAGTGGCTGAACCCCGCCACCGAACGCGCACTCATGCTCAGCGTCCGCGCTGGCGACCCATTTCGCGTCTCTCTGCCAGACACAATCCAAAGTGCCGACATCACTTTGCCCGATGGCTCGAAGCGCACCCGCGAAATCGATAACAATCGAAAAGAACTCCTCTTCGGCGACACCCAGAAGCAAGGCATCTACAAAGTCGCCGCCGGCACGAATCAAATCACCTTCTGCGTAAACCTCCTCGATAATCTCGAAACCGACACCACCCCGCGCAAAGAAATCCAATTCGGTTCTTACGCCAAGGTCACGAGCGCCACCACGCGACAGGCGAATCTCGAATTTTGGCGCTGGTTCGCACTCACGGCGCTGCTCGTCCTGCTTTTCGAATGGTGGTACTACCACAGGAGGACCGCATGATGCGCGCACTCTTGGCTGGTTTCCTCTTGCTTCTGATCGGCTGCGCAAAACGCGAATACGTGGTGCTCTACACCTCGCAGGACCAATTCTACGCCGAACCGATCCTCAAAGAGTTTACAGAAAAGACCGGCATCGAAGTCCGCACCGTCTTCGACACCGAATCCGCCAAAACCGCCACACTCGCCCATCGCCTCCGCGCCGAGAAAAACAATCCGCAATGCGATGTCTTTTGGAGCAACGAAGAAATGCACACGCGCCTACTTGCTCACGACGGCGTCATTGCAGAAGCCGACATTAATACAGCCGGTTACCGAACCCGCGAAATCGTCGTTAATACAGAACTCGTTTCCACTCCACCACGTTCAGTCTTGGATCTAACAAACGGCACCTGGAAAGGTCGCGTGGCGCTCGCGTATCCACTCTTCGGCACCACCTCTTCGTACTTCCTCGCGCTGCGTCAGCACTGGGGCGAAGCAACCTGGCGCAGCTGGTGTGAAGGGTTGGTTCGGAACGGCGCCAAAGTCGTCGACGGAAATTCCGTTGTCGTTCGACTGGTCGGCGCTGGCGAATGCGCGGTCGGTCTCACCGATTCGGACGACATCCATGCCGGCCGGAGAAACTCCTTGCCCATATTGCCCGCGCCGCAAGTGCGCGAGAGCTTCGTCATCCCGAATACGATTTCGCTCGTTTCCGGTGGAGAACGCCGGGCCCTTGCCCAGCGCCTCCTCGATTACCTCCTCCA
Source organism: Verrucomicrobiia bacterium (assembly GCA_036383895.1). Classification (GTDB taxonomy): domain Bacteria; phylum Verrucomicrobiota; class Verrucomicrobiia; order Limisphaerales; family SXQI01; genus DASVNK01. The sequence continues at coordinate 12,311 of DASVNK010000076.1, forward strand.
TCCGGATACCCTGAACAAACTCGTGCAACTCGGCGCTCTGCAGGGAATCAATCCGGAAAGTCTTGAAGGCAATTATCTCTCCGTCGATTGGTCCAAGGCCGATCTCGACGCCATGAACCAGGAACTGAAAAAGATTTTCCTCCGCTCATGAACTGGTCGCTTTTCCAAAACAGTATGCTGGTCGCGGCCACGTCCGCGGTTCTGGCGACGCTGTTTGGTTTTGCGTTTGCCCTTTGCGCCGCTGCCCTTCGTCCGGCCTTTCGACGATTCGCGACCGCGCTCGCGGTCGTTGCGTTGGTGCTTCCGCCGTTCCTCATTACCAACACCTGGCTGCACTATTTCGGCCTTGCTGGTCTCTGGCGGTCCTACATTAACTTCAACCTCTATTCCCTCACCGGCACAGTCCTCCTGATCACCCTCTCACTGTGGCCAATCGCATTCCTACTCACATTCGGTGCGATTCTTCGCATCCAACCGCACCACCTGGAACAAGAGCCCTGCCTTCGCGGGCGCTCGTTATTGCGATATATTCTTTGGCCAATGAGCCGTGGAGCGATCGGCTACTCGCTCGCACTCACCTTTGTTCTCGCGCTCAACAACTTCTCAGTGCCCGTGCTGCTCCAAACCAAAGTCTACACGGAAGAAGTCTGGCTCGCGTTCAGCACGCGCTTCGATTACGCCACGACGCTGAAACTGAGTTGGCCGCTGATCCTCATGCCTCTAGTGCTGCTTGCGTTGTTTCGTTTCCGTTCCGCCGCATTTACTTTTCGGACCGCGAACGTGTCGCATCGGCTCTACCGGGAACGCCTTGGCTTCGTGCTACCCATCGCAAGCACAATCGCGTTTTCCATCACTATCATCTCGATCGTTCTCCCAGTGTATCAACTCGTCGCCAGCAAACGCACTTGGACGGAGTTCTTCCCAGCGATCTCCGCGGGACAGACAGCACTCGCAAACTCACTTCTGTTCGCCATCGGATCTGCGCTTTTGCTCACGACCTTTGGACTGCTCGCCCGAAAACAACAGGCAGCCTTCTGGACGTGGATCAGCTTTCTCGCTCCGGGGGTATTGCTCGGCATCGCTTTCATCTATTTGTTCAATCGCCCACCATTCACCGCATTCTATCAAAGCGTAGGCATCGTTCTTCTCGCTTACACCGTTCGCTACTTCGCACTCGCCTGGACGGGCGCACGTCTCGCCCACACAACCAGTGATCGATCTCTCAGCGATGCGGTTCGCATTCTTGGCGGGAACGCGTGGCAGCAATTTCGTCTCGCCGAATGGCCACAATCCAAATGGATTTTGCACGGCGGGGCTTATCTCCTCTTTCTCCTCTGCCTCTGGGAAGTGGAAACGTTGCTGCTCATCGTCCCGCCGGGCCGCGAAACCCTCGCGCTCCGCGTCTTCAACATGCTGCATTATGGTCACGCCGGCCAGGTTGATGCGCTTTGCGTGTGGTTGCTCATTGTCGCCCTGGCGCCGCTCGTTATCTATGCCGCTGCAACAAAACTGAAGCGGCTGTTTGCCCCTGCAACCGCTCTCCTGGTTCTGACAAGTTGCACGGATTCTCCGGAACATGCTTTCCACGTCCGCAGCAAACTTTTCACCGGCGTGGAAGTCATCGGCACGCGTGGAACCGGCGCTAGCCAATTCAACAAACCGCGTTCGCTCGCCGTCGATCGCGACGACAATCTTTACGTCGTCGACCTCACCGGCCGCGTGCAGAAGTTTTCACCAGACGGCAAATACCTTCTCTCCTGGCAAATGCCCGAAACCGACATCGGCAAGCCGAAGGGCATGATCAAAGATCACGACGGCAACGTCATTGTCGTCGAGCCGCACTATTCCCGCCTGAACCATTTCGATCCCGCCGGCAAACTCATTGCGCAATGGGGCGAGAACGGCACTAACGTTTCCAAGCTGCAATTCCCGCGCGCGGCCGCCATTAACTCCAAAGGCGATATCTACGTCAGCGAGTATGGATTGGTGGAACGCGTTCAGCGCTTTTCACATCAAGGCACCAAGTTCATCCAGGCATTCGGTGCTCCTGGAACGGCGATCGGTCAATTCAATCGGCCCGAAGGTCTCGGCATTGGCCCGGATGATCGCCTTTACGTGGCCGACTCCTGCAATCACCGCGTCCAGATTTTTTCACCGGACGGGGAGTTCCTATCCGCGTTTGGGCGCGCGGGATCCGCGTCCGGAGAAATGAGCTATCCATATGATGTTAGGATCGATGCCGAAGGAAATCGTTTCGTGTGCGAGTTCGGCAACAGCCGTGTCCAAGTCTTCAATGCGGAGGGGCGCACAATCGAGATTCTCGGCGGCGCAGGCGCAGAACCCGGGCAGATGAACAATCCGTGGGCCATTGCGCTGGACTCTCGTGGAAATCTCTACATCGCAGATTCGGCCAATCATCGCGTCCAGAAATTTACTCGCCGCGAGCCTCTGGGTTACGCGCAACACACAGCGAAACAGAATAACGAGTCCCGCGAGCTGCTCGCGCAGGCGAAATGAATTTTCAGTTCACACATCCAATTTGGCTGTTGCTCCTGATTCCGGGGCTCGCGTGGGTCTTGTGGTTCGCGATCAAATCCGATGTTCACATCTCTCCGTGGCGGCGGTGGGTTTCGGGAACGATTCGCGTGATCGTTTTGCTTCTGCTCGTCTTTGCCATTGCCGGCGCGCAGTGGTTGCGCCCGCTCGAAGGCATGAATGTTTTCTATCTGCTGGATCGCTCCGATTCTGTACCAAGTTCGCAGCAGGAGATGGCTCGCGATTATGTGAATCAATCCGCCAAGAAGAAGAAAGAAGCGGACAAAGCCGGCGTGCTCGTCTTTGGAAGCGATGCAGGATTGGAATTCTCACCCAATCCCATTGTTGACCTGCCGAAAATTCAGGCTGTGGTCGGCACCGAACGTACCGACATCGCCGGTGCAATTCGATTGGCGACTGCGGCATTTCCTGAAACCGGCCAAAAGCGGATCGTTCTGATCTCCGATGGAAACGAAAACATTGGCGACGCAATCGGCGCGGTGAATGCGGCCAAGCCACTGGATGTGACCGTCGACGTCGTCCCTGTTGGCGCGAGTCGCGGCAACGATGTTTCCGTTCAAAAGCTCGCGCTGCCGAACAATCTCAAGAAGGGCCAAACCTTCGACGTAAAAATCTTCGCTCAAGCGGACACTGCGCAAACCGCGACGGTTCGCTTGTATCGGAACGATCAGTTTCTTGACTCCGCGAAAGTTGAATTGAGCGCCGGCAAGAACCTCTTCTCTTTTCCGCAGACGCTCGAAGAACCCGGCTTTTACAGTTACGATATTCAAATCGAAGGTCAGCGCGATCTGCTTCCGCAGAACAATCGCGCTGTAAACTTCACCTACGTCCGCGGCGATCCGACGGTGCTAATCGTTTCGTCCGATCCGAACAGCGACCAGCACCTCGCTCGCGCGCTGCGAGAATCCCGCCTCGAAGTGAAGATCGTGGATGTGGATACCTTCAGCGGGTTTTCCCTCGCGGAGATGCAAACCTACGACGCCATTTACCTGAGCAATGTCGCGGCGGGCGATCTGCGCAGCGAGTCGATGGCGCTGATCGAAAGCGCGGTCCGCGACTTCGGTGTGGGCCTCGTCGCGCTCGGTGGGGACCAGTCGTTTGCAGCCGGTGGCTATCGAAACACACCTCTGGAAACGGTCCTGCCCGTCGACATGGAACTAAGCAGCAAGAAAGTCCTTCCTTCCGGGGCGCTCGTTCTTGTTGTTCACGCGACCGAATTTCCCAACGGCAACCAATGGGCCCGTGACATTGCGTTCGCTGCGTTGAGTTCTCTCGGGCCGCAGGACGAGATGGGAATTGTGCTTTGGGACGGTTCGGACAAGTGGCTCTTCGAACTCGCGAAGGTCGGCGACAAAAAAGAAATGGGCCGCCGCATCACCGGCATGAATCCGGGCGACATGGTTAGCTTTCAAAACGTAATGACCCTGGCGCACGAGGCGCTCAAAAAAAGTCGCTCGAGCATCAAGCACATGGTCGTCTTCAGCGATGGCGATCCGACTGCACCCACCCGCACGCAAGTGACCGATATTCGCGGCGATAAGATTACCCTCACGACAGTGATGATCGGCGGGCACGTCGCACCTGATACGATGACCTGGATGGCCGACCTCGGCGGGGGGCGCTTTTACGATGTGCGCTCACCGCAGCAACTGCCGCAGATCTTCATCAAGGAAGCAGCCGTCATTTTGAAGTCGGCGATTTTTGAAGAGCCGTTCAAGCCGCAGGTCGTCGCGAATTCCGAATTGATCCGTGGAATCGGCGGCGCAGAAATGCCGCCCCTGCTCGGTTATGTTGCGACTTCGACGAAACCGCGCGCCGAAACACCGATCCTTTCCGAGAAAGGCGATCCAATTCTCGCCCATTGGCAATTCGGCCTCGGACGGGCAGTTGCGTTCACGAGCGACGCTAAACCAAAGTGGGGCCAAAACTGGCTTGGCTGGCCGAAGTATCGTCAGTTCTGGTCGCAAGTCACACAATGGAGCCTGCGCAAACTCGAAAACGCCGACTTCGGCACCGATGTCACCGTCGACCGTGGCGAAGGAACGATCAGCGTTGAAGCGCTCGACGCTCAGGGAAACTTCCGAAATTTCCTAAATCTTTCCGCGCGCGTAGTCAGCCCAAAAGGCGAAGCATCTCAAGTGCAACTCGAACAAAAAGGTCCAGGGCGATACGAAGCGAAATTCCCGACCAAGGAAGTCGGCGCCTATCTCATCAACCTGATCGAGATGCGCGAAGGCCAGCTCGCCGCCACTCAAGTGCTGGGCGCGAGCGTAAACTATTCGCCTGAGTTCGCCGCGAGCGAGCCGAACTTCAATCTCCTTCGTAGGATTTCCGAGATAGGTGGTGGCAGAATTCTCGATATCTCAAACCCCGCGTTCAACCCGTACGAGTTCGGCCGCAAGAAGACGTTCCAACCGCGCGACCTTTGGGAATGGTTTCTGCGTTTCTCGATTCTGCTCTTCCCGCTGGATGTAGCGATTCGCCGGATTCAGATCGATCGAGCGGAATGGGAGAAGTTCCTGGCGCTGGCTCGCAGCAAACTGCTCTTCTGGCGCGGGAGGCCGCGACCAGTGGAAGCAGACGAATCACTGGACGCCCTGCTGGCACGTCGAGAACAAGTCCGCTCCCGAACCACTTCGGCAGCGCCTATTGAACCGAACCCAAGCCTCTTTGAGCCGGTCCACGCGCCAAAAGTCGAGACGCCGGTCGGCTCGAGTCAAAATAGCCCGTCCGCGGAGCCGACTACCGCCAAACCGGAAAAAGCAAAAGCCAATCAACCAGCGGAAACAACCAGCCGGTTGCTCGAAGCCAAACGCCGCGCCCAGCGAAAATAGCCTCGTTCCTTCCCTGCTCTTTTGTGGGCAAATTCTTCTGGCGGTGCCGGGCGGCTTTTGTAGTGTTACCGCTCATTTTGAATCTTTAAGGAAATGGAAGCTCAAGCGGATATCGCACTCATCGGCCTGGCGGTAATGGGCCAGAACCTCGTCCTGAACATGAACGACCACGGTTTCACCGTCGTGGTTTATAACCGCACCGTCGCCAAGGTAGACGAGTTCCTCAACAAAGAAGCCAAGGGAACCAAAGTCCTCGGCGCGCATTCGATCGAGGAAATGTGCCGCAAGTTGAAGCGCCCGCGCCGCGTGATGATGCTGGTCAAAGCAGGCGCACCCGTCGATGAGTTCATCGAGCAGCTTATTCCGCACCTCGAACCAGGTGACATCATCATCGACGGCGGCAATTCGCTTTACCAAGACACCATTCGCCGGACGAAATATGTCGAAAGCAAAGGCTTGCTGTTCGTCGGCACTGGCGTGAGCGGCGGTGAGGAAGGCGCGCGCCGCGGTCCAAGTATTATGCCGGGTGGCTCACCCGCCGCATGGCCGCACGTGAAGAATATTTTCCAGGCCGTCGCTGCAAAAGTCGCGGACGGCTCCCCCTGCTGTGATTGGGTGGGCGAAAACGGCGCGGGCCATTATGTAAAGATGGTCCATAACGGCATCGAGTACGGCGACATGCAGCTGATCTGCGAAGCGTATCAATTGATGAGTTCCGGCCTCGGCATGACCGCGGATGAAATGCACCAGGTTTTCGCCGAATGGAACAAAGGTGAACTCGATTCCTACCTGATCGAAATCACGCGCGACATTTTAGCCTTCAAAGACACCGATGGCACTCCGCTGGTGGACAAGATCCTCGATACCGCAGGACAAAAGGGAACGGGTAAATGGACGGTTATCTCGTCTCAGGAACTCGGAATTCCGATCACCTTGATGGCAGAAGCCGTTTATTCGCGCGCCGTATCCGCGCTCAAGGAAGAGCGCGTCAAAGCAGCGCGCAAGTTGAAGGGGCCGCGTCCGAAGATTTCCGGAGACCGAACGAAACTGGTCGAGGACATTCGCAAAGCGCTTTACGCCTCGAAAATCATTTCCTACGCGCAGGGTTACATGTTGCTGCGCGCCGCAGCCAAAGAAAACGGCTGGAACCTGAATTACGGCGGTATCGCGCTGATGTGGCGCGGCGGTTGCATTATTCGCAGCGCATTCCTCGGCAAGATCAAGGAAGCGTTCGACAAGAATCCGAAGTTGATGAATCTGCTGCTCGACGATTTCTTCCGGAAAGCCATCAAGGATTCGCAAAAGTCCTGGCGCAACATCGTGGCGCTCGCCGCGAAGAAGGGAATTCCAACCCCGGCTTTCGCCACCGCCCTGAATTTCTACGACCAATATCGCAGCGAGCGTTTGCCGGCGAACTTGCTCCAGGCGCAACGCGACTACTTCGGCGCGCACACCTACGAGCGCGTGGACAAACCGCGCGGCGAGTTCTTCCACACCAACTGGACAGGCCGCGGCGGCGATACAGCCTCTGGAACTTACAACGCTTAAGTTCCTGCAGCGATGGAAACTCTTGAGAAGGCGCCGTTGAACGACGGCGCCTTTTCCCGTACGATGCCGCGCACAGGAATGAATTTGCCGAATAAACTCACCGTCGGGCGATTCATCCTCACCGCTTTCTTTCTCGCCATCTTCTTCAACCCATTCAAATACGGTGACACGATCGCGCTGGTCCTTTTCATTGCGGCAAGTCTGACCGACTACTTCGACGGAAAGATCGCCCGGCGCGATAATCTGATCACCAACTTCGGCATCTTAATGGATCCGCTCGCAGATAAAATTCTGATTTGTTCTGCGTTCATTGCTTTCGTCGGCCGCGACCTCATGCCAGCTTGGATGGTGGTGATTATAGTGGCGCGTGAACTGGCAATCACCGGCTTAAGGTTACTGGCTGCAGCGAAGAACCTGGTGATCGCGGCGGAGAAATACGGGAAGCACAAAACTATTTCGCAGATTGCCGCCACCATCTCGGTCTTAGTCCTTGTCAGCTATCCTGAATGGGGCGCATGGGCGCGGCCCGTTTTCGATGGGTGGGTACCGATGTTTACGATAATCTCTTTATGGGTGGCGGTGATCTTAACCGCAACCTCGGGAATACTATATCTCTGGCGCAATCGGGCACTGTATTTGGAGGATAAGTAAGCCGGGCGGGAGCTACGTCGCTTCGCTTCAGTGCTGGATTATATTTTGGTATGAAAGCAAACGCGGATCCGGAAGATGGCCTGGCGAGGTTGAGTCAGGAAGCGACGAATCACAGCTCCCCGGACAAGTCCTTGGCCGAACAGACAAAGAGAAAAATTCCCCGCCGTAAGATCGCGAAGCGGACGAAAGCGCCGGATGCCTGAAATTCCCTAACGTTGCGCACGCGGATCGAATGCATCGCGTAGGCCGTCGCCGGTGAAGTTCAACGCCAGCAGCGTGAGCGCCAGGGTTCCGGCTGGGAAGACGATCATCCACCAATAAACGCGGATCGGATTGATCTGGGCGGCTCCTTCCGCGATCAGCGAACCGAGGCTCGCTTGAGGCGGCTGGATTCCGAGCCCGAGATAGCTCAGGAAGGATTCGTAAAGAATGATCGACGGAATCGTGAGCGTCACATAAACGAGGATGATCCCCAGCAGGTTCGGAAGGATATGACGAAAGATGATTCGGGTTTCACTTGCGCCGAGCGCGCGGCTCGCTTCGATAAAGTTGCGCGTCTTTAGCGTGAGCACCTGCCCGCGAACAATTCGCGCCATCGTTAGCCACGAGACCGCTCCGAGACCCGCAAACAGAAACAGCATTCGCGCGAATCCCGCAGTATCCGCCGAGAAAGTGCGCGCGAGCCAATCCTGCAACAGAGCTTCCAACGTGGTGATCAGCACGATCACGAAAATAATGGATGGCAACGAATAGAGGATGTCCACGATCCGCATCATCACACTGTCCCAACGTCCCCCCAGATACCCGGCAATTGCTCCCCACAACACGCCAATGATGAGACTCACAAGCGCCCCCACGATTCCGACCACCAGAGAAATGCGCGCACCGAAGAACACTCGCGACATCAGATCGCGCCCGTGCACATCGGTCCCGAACCAATGCTTCACGCTCGGACCTTCGGAATGTGCTTCGCTGAGTGCGGTAGCCGTATGCGGCGAGATTAACGGCCAAACGACCACAAGCGTCGTGATCGCAAGTAGGACGATCGCGCTGATTAACGCCGGCCGGTTCTGCACAAACCGCCGGACCGCGCGCTGATTAGGGCTTAGGTGTTCCATCTGCCGCCTAAGAATAAGCCCAACCGCGATCCGCGAGGATTTCCTGCCCCGTGATGGCGCGACTCGCATTGCTCGCGAGAAAAAGAATCACCTCCGCAATCTCTTCCGGCTGTAACAAGTCCGGAACGCATTGCGACCGGCGAATCAATTTCTTCACGTCCGCATTCACATAGTCGCGCAGTTGCCGGTCGGTCATGATCCATCCGGGCGATACCGTATTAACGCGAATTCCGCTCGGCCCGAGTTCGCGCGCCAGCGAGCGCGTTGCGCCGAGCACCGCACCCTTCGTGGCGACATAGGCGCTCATGTTCGCGGGACCGGTGTGGAAAGTGATGGACGCAACGTTGATGATCGAACCCGCTTTCATCTTAGGCACAGCTTCACGCGTAGTGACAAAAAGCGGGCGTAGATTCACCGAAACCAGTTTATCGAGTTTCGCGGCCGTCATTTCATCTAAAGGAATCCGTGGATCAATCGCGGCGTTATTTACGAGGGCATCGATTCTTTTGTGACGCTTAGCGACGGCCCGAATCCACGCCACGAGCGAGCGTTCGCTCGTAATATCGAGGCGCGTGAACCGACTGCCTTGATTTGCAACTTCGACCCGGCGACCTGCGGTAGAATCAAGATCACAGAACTCCACAATTGCGCCTTGTTGCGCGAATGCACGAACAGTCGCCGCGCCAATCCCATTCCCGCCGCCGGTGAGCAGGACAACCTTATTTTCCAAATCGCCGTATTGCGGCACGCGCGGAGAATAATCGCGGCGCGAAGTGCTATGCAATCCTCGTGAACGCGTTTAGAACAGCGCCGTGAAAGCATATTTGCTGATCGCGTTGGGAAGCGGACTGGGAGGCATAGCCCGTCATTGGCTCAGTACCGTTATCGCGAGTCGCATCATGAGCGCCTTTCCGTGGGGAACTTTCGTCGTGAATCTCGTCGGCGCGGTGTTGATTGGCTTCGTCCTGGCGCTTCCCGAATCACGTCTGAGTGCGCAGGCGAAACAATTTCTAACCGTCGGCATGCTTGGCGGCTTCACCACCTTCTCCGCATTCAGCGCGCAAACTCTGCAATTAGTTCAAGCGGGCAAACTCGCACTCGCATCCATTTACGCCGTCGCCTCGGTTCTAGTTTGTTTCGCGGGCTGTTGGTTAGGCTGGGTGCTTTCCAGCAAGTGAGCAGCGTCACGCCAGAATGTCATTCACCACATGGCCGTGAACGTCCGTGAGTCGAAATTGCCGCCCCTGGAATGTGTAAGTGAGACGTTCGTGATCGAACCCAAGGCAGTGAAGTATCGTCGCCTGCAGATCGTGCACGTGCACCGGTTTTTCGGCCACATGAAAACCAAGATCGTCCGTCGCACCATACGTCAGGCCCGCCTTGATCCCTCCCCCAGCCATCCAAATCGTAAACGCCTGCGGATGATGGTCCCGCCCCTGGCTGCGGCCGAGCGCCACGTTCGTTTCCACCATCGGAGTGCGACCGAATTCACCGCCCCAAATAACCAGTGTTTCATCCAGCAGCCCGCGTTGCTTCAAATCCTTCACCAGCGCCGCCGAAGCGCGATCCGTTGCCCCGCAATTGTTCTTCAAGTTCCCGACCACATCAGAATGGGCATCCCAACCCTCGTGATAAATATCAATGAACCGAACGCCGCGTTCGATCATCCGCCGCGCCAGCAGACAAGCACGCGCGAACGAAGGCTTCGCCGGATCGCATCCATACATCTCCAGCGTTTCCTTGCTTTCGCTCTTTAAATCCATCAACTCCGGCGCAGAAGTTTGCAGACGATACGCCATTTCATACGAGGCGATTCGAGTCTCGATTTCCGGGTCGCCCACCAGGCCAAGATGCGCGTGATTCATCTCCTCAATCAAATCAAGCGAATCGCGCTGAAGTTTCGAATCGACCCCCTTCGGCGTCGACACGTTGAGAATCGGGTCGCCCTGGTTACGGAAACGAACTCCAGAGTAAACGCTCGGCATGAATCCACTTGACCAATTCGCCGAACCGCCGCTGATGCCCGAGCCGGTCGACATCACCACAAACGCTGGGAGATTCTCGCTTTCACTGCCAAGCCCATAAAGCGCCCACGAACCAAGGCACGGCCGGCCCGGCTGGGAGAAGCCGGTGTTCAAAAACAATTGCGCCGGCGCATGATTGAACTGATCCGTCTTCATCGACTTGATCAGGCAAATGTCATCCACCATTCCCCGCAGGTGCGGCATCATTTCAGAAATCTCTGCGCCAGATCCGCCCGCCTTTGAGAATTTAAACTGCGGCCCGAGCACTGCCGCGTCTGGCCGAATGAACGCGTAACGCTGCCCTCCAATGACTGAAGGGGGTAGCGGCTTGCCTTCCAGCTTTGCAAGCTCCGGCTTGTGGTCGAATAAGTCGAGCTGACTGGGTGCGCCCGCCATGAACAGGTGAATCACCCGTTTGGCTTTGCCGGTGAAGTGTGGCTGCTTCGGGAGCTCTGCTGCCGCCTCATTCGCACCGCGCGTCACGAACGCATTGCTTAGCAGCGAGGCCGCCGCGATCTTTCCGAGCCCAAGTCCGCACTCCCGTAAAAACCACCGCCGCGAATTCAATTTCGCCGGGTTCTGCGCGTATTGCCAATCGTGACAGTTCATGATTTCGAAATCGTTTCGTCCAGGTTCAGCAACACACGCGCGAGCGCGGCGAATGCGGCTTGCTCGGCAGTAGCCGATTCGTCATTCATGAATTCACTCACTTTAAGTTCGCCGCCCTTGAATCGCTCCAGTTGTTTCGCAAAAAACCGGTTGAACTTTGCCAGTTCATCACCCTTCGGTGGACGAGTCAGGCACCGTCGAACCAATGCCGCAACTCGTTCTTCACGGCTCTTTCCTTCGCGTCCTGAAGCCCACTTCCCTAAAGCCCGCGTCGCTTCCATGAAAACTTCGTCGTTCAGCAACGTCAGCGCCTGCAACGGCGTATTGGATCGGTCCCGCCGTGCGAGACATGCCTCGCCACTTGGACCATCGAATGTAGCCGTCATCGCGTACGGCGCGGTGCGCTTCGCGAAGGTGTAGAGCCCGCGCCGATAACGATCGCTTCCTTCACTCGTCTTCCACTGCAATGGTCCGTATGCACCTTCCGTCGTAACGCCCGCAGGTTGCGGGGGGAAAACACTCGGGCCGCCGAGTTTGTCCGAAAACAATCCGCTGGCGACGAGCGCGTAATCACGCACCATTTCCCCTTCGATCCTGAACCGCGGCCCCCGCGCGAGAAGAATGTTCACGGGATCACGCTCCAGCAAATCCGGCGTAACCCGGCTGGATTGCTGATATGTTGCGCTCATCACGATCAGCTTGTGCATCTCTTTCTGGGACCAACCGCGCTTCGGAAAATCGACCGCAAGCCAGTCCAGCAGTTCCGCGTGACTCGGCAACTCGCCTTGAAAACCAAAATCTTCCAGCGTCCGCACCAGCCCGCGTCCGAAGAACGCCTCCCAATGACGGTTCATGATCACGCGCCCGGTGAGCGGATTCTCCTTTGAAACCAGCCAACGCGCGAAGCCCAGCCGATCCCGCGGCGCGCCCTCAGGTAAGCCTGGCAAAAATGAAGGCAGTCCAGGTTGAACCTCCTCCTTCGCCTGCAAAAATTCCCCGCGATGATGCCGCCGCGTTACTCGCTTTGACCCTTCCGGCCATTCACGCATCACCAGTGTGCTCGGGAATTTCGGCATACTCTCCCGCAATTTCTTAATGTCGGCCCGCGCGCTTTCCAGTTCCGGAGCGACTTTGACGAACTCCCTAAGCAATTTGTTGCGAAGCAATTCACTGGGTTCCGCACGAAATTGCAGCAGCGCCGTTTGCACATCCTGCGGCAAATCTGGCGCCCCGGCGTTCGCGTCCGAGCTTGCCCACATTCTGAACTTCCCAATCCCAGCGGCGTAATAGCGCTCGCAGATCAAATCAACCTCCAATTCACCGCTGACGTTTTCAGCAAGTTGAAACACTGCGCTATGTTCCCGCCCCTGCCCGCCATTGATTGACCAGCCGCTTTGCAGATCATCATCGATCGCCTTGTCCGCGGTGTTACCGCCACTCGCAAAGCTTTGCGTAGCGCTCGCAATCTTTATTTCTTTTCCGCCGCTGCGAACCTTCACTTTGGATAGGAAAAAATCTCCTTCGGGACCTTCATACGCGACCGTCCCCGGCCCATTCGCGGGCAGTCGCTCATCCGGCAGAACCTGCAAGCGAATCGAACGCGTCTCGTCCGGCACATTGGAGAAGCGGAGTTTATAAATATCGTTTTTTGTGAAATCGCCCGAAGCGAAAACCGAACCGTCTTCCTCCACTTTTAGATTTGGTGTTTCACTTTTTGCCTCCGCTGGTTGCAGCGCCTTCCATTCCGGCAACGCGGAACCTACGCGTTCAATCCACCGGCTAAACTTTGTCTCCAGGTGCTTGCTGCTGGCTTCGGTCGACGCCAAACCGAAATTCCGATCGTTTCCGACGCTCACTCGAAAGCGCCCGAGCAAATGCTTGCCACCGTAATTCTGCTGCAGAACGACGGTGACTTCCGGACCGTTCCCAATAACGAGCGGTTCCGCCAACCGGAAGATCGCGCGACGATAGTCGCGCTTTTCCGCTTTCGTGTTCACCGCCCAGCCGGTCTCGTCCTTGCCATCAAAGGCCCTTTGCGGTTCGAATCCGTCCTGCGAGAAATCCGCTTCCGCTGCAATAAATTTTCCGGTCCGGGTTCCTTCGGAATCCTTTACCTCAATGGAAATCTCGCTCAGTACAAAGTTGCCATGATCGGTTAATCCAGGCCCGCCCTTCCCAACCTTCTCGTCTGGGATTGCCTCAAGCTGTACATGCGTTACGCGGGGCGCGCTCATTTTAAACCTTAACGTGTAGCTGTCCTTCTGCGGAACAGAGCTCGGATTCACCCGAATCGATCCATCAAGCAGCAACTCACCGGAATTCCCAGCGGTCGAAATAAACTCAGGACTCGCCGGCGTGATCCACTCCACATCGGTCGGCGGCGGAAATTTATTCGGCAGCTCCGATTGCAGTTTGGCAATTTTCGTCTCGATTTCTTTTCGCCTCGCGGTGATTTCGAAATCCGGCACTTCCATCTTCGGCTCGTCCGCGTTGTTCATGAAAGCCATGAACTGATAATATTCGCTGTGCTGGATCGGATCGTACTTGTGCGTGTGACATTGCGCGCAAGCCATTGTCAGCCCGAGCCACGTCGTCGCTGTCACGTGCACGCGATCGACCATCGCGTAAAACCGATACTCGAGCGGATCAATCCCTCCCTCCTCATTGATCATGGTGTTGCGGTGAAATCCAGTTGCCACCTTTTGCTCGATGGTCGCATTCGGCAAAAGATCGCCCGCGATCTGTTCAACCGTGAATTGGTCGAACGGCATGTCGTCGTTCAGTGCTTTGATCAGCCAGTCGCGATACGGCCACATTGATCGCGGCCGATCTTTCTCGTACCCGTTGGTATCCGCATAGCGCGCCAGGTCCAACCACCGCCGCGCCCACCGTTCACCGTAATGCGGAGAAGCCAGCAGCGAATCCACGACGCGTTCATATGCATTCGGCGAATTGTCGTTTACAAACGCGTCCGCTTGTTCGGGAGTCGGTGGAAGACCGATAAGATCCAGGTAAAGCCTGCGAGCGAGTGTGTATTTGTCGGCGGGTTCGGAGGGTTTCAGTCCTTCCTGCTCTAAACGGGCGAGAATAAAATGATCAATTTCGTTCCGCGGCCATGACGCATTGGCGACTTTCGGAAGTGGTGATGCTTTCGGCTTTTCGAACGCCCAATGCGGTTTGTATTCGGCGCCCTCCGCAACCCATTCCTTCAATGTTTCTTTCTGCGCCGACGTGAGTGGATGCTTGGCCGCGGGAGGAGGCATTAAGTCATCCTCATCCGAGGTGAGAATCCGCTTCACCAATTCGCTTGCCGATACGTCACCCGGCACGATCGCTCTGGCGCCGGACTTGGCAGGCTTGAGCGCCTCTTCCCGAACGTCCAGGCGAAGGTTCGCTTTCCTGGTCGATTCATCAGGCCCGTGACACTTGAAACAGTGCCCGGAAAGAATCGGTCGCACATCGCGCAAGTAATCGACTGCTGCGCGAATCGGGGCGCAGGAGATCACAAATAGAACTGCGGTGCTCAGTTGGGCGGCTCGTAAAAGCATTTGGCGGAGAACAATAGGTAAAGGTTCGGGCTGGATTAATCAATTGCCGAGCTTCGGCCCGGCGCGATTAGTACCGCCAGAAACGGCATTGTGGTGTTGAATTTCTGTTTTTTGTGTTTTTTTGTATTCAAAATGTTGTAAGAGATTGATGGTGAGTTGGTAGCGTGGTGACGCGCTGTGTGTGAGCTGTGTGTGAGCTGTGTGTGAGCTGTGTGTGAGCTGTGTGTGAGCTGTGTGTGAGCTGTGTGTGAGCTGTGTGTGAGCTGTGTGTGAGGTGGGTGTGAGGTGGGTGTGTGCCGGGTGTGCGCAAGGTCTTTGATGAGTGTTTTTTGTGGTGATCTGGGTTGATGAGCAACACGCCAAACCAACGATTCCCACAAGGCCCAGGAGGAATTCACGTGAGTACGCAGAAGAGGAACGCCGGTTTCGGACGCACTGAACCTGTCGGCGGAAGCTGTGATGTGGCCACCTGGCTGAAGTGGGCGAACAGGAGACTCGAGGTCGAGGCTTTTGTTCGGACACGGACCGAGCGACCACGAATGTTTGTTCGTGATCATGGAATGGATTTAGCAAAAGAAGGCCTTAGTGTCAACTTACATTGTGACCCATTTCGACCTCGACCAAAGACCTGGCTCCGGCTAAGTTTCTACAGTGACTACGATCCTCGACATCCCGGGAGTCCGAGAGCGGATCAGCCGCCTCTCAGTCGAGGAGTATCATCGGCTGGATGAATTTAACGAGAATGGGCGTCGGACTGAATTGATCCGCGGGATCGTCATCGAAAAAATGTCCAAGTCACCTTTGCACCGGAATGTGTGTTCACGGTTATTCAAGTTGCTCCTCTCAGCTCTGCCAGCGGGTTTTACAGTTTGGAAAGAGGAACCACTCACCCTGATGGATTCCGAGCCGGAGCCAGACATTTCCGTCACCGCTGGGGACGAAAAAGCTTTCGAACATGAGCATCCGGACACCGCGCACCTTGTCGTTGAAGTCGCAATTACAAGCGCCGCTCTGGACCGCGAGAACGCGTCGTTGTACGCTGAAGCATTGGTGCGCGAGTATTGGATCGTGCTCGGCGAAGTTCAGAAGGTGGAGGTTTATCGCCGACCCCAAGGCGGGCGTTATCAAGAGACTTCCGTCTACAATGTGGGTGACGTGATCACTCTATCGTCGATTCCAAACGTTCGACTTCCGGTGGCAAAGTTCTTTGGCGATTAAGAACTGCAGGAGGCTCCTGCGCAAGTTGCACTAGGGCGTAATTACAATCTTCCCGTTGACCGCGCGGCTCCGAAGTGCCGCGAATGCTTCGGGCACGCGTTCGAGCGGGAATGTCTGGTGAATCACTGGTTTAATTTTCCCGTAAGCGGCCCATTCCATGGTGACCTCCACATCGGCGCGATTGCGGCCGTAACTGCCGATGATCTGTTGTTGCTTCACGAAGAATGGCCAGAGGTTCATGCGTACGTCGCGACCCGCGGTTGCGCCGCAAGTGACGATCGTGCCGCCGCGAGCGAGACACTTAAAACAGCCCTCGAAAACATCGCCGCCGACATGTTCCACGACCAGGTCGACTCCGCGTTTCTGAGTGATGTCGCGAACTCGTGACGGCCAATCCGCATCCGTCGAATCAATCACTTCGTCAGCACCCATTGTTTTCGCGAAGGTCCGTTTTGCTTCGGTCGATCCGGTCGCGATGACGCGGGCGCCGAATTGTTTAGTGATCTGGATTGCGTACGTTCCCACGCCACTGGCGCCGGCAATGACGAGCACCCAATCTGAGGAGCGAATTTCGGTGCGATTGGTGAGCATGTGCATGGCGGTGCTGCCCGCCAGGGTCAGCGCAGCGGATGCTGTAAACTCGACACCGGCCGGGATGCGAACCAACGAACGCGCTGGCACGGCCACAAACTCCGCAAAGCCACCGTCCCGATCGACGCCGAGAAGTTTCCCGTTGAGACAAATCGATTCGTCGCCCTTCAGGCAATACTCACAAGAACCGCAAAAGAGATTCGACTGGATGGCGACGCGCTCGCCCGTGCGCCAGTCATCCACATCATCGCCGAGTTCCGCAATCACCCCCGCGACTTCGCCCCCAAGGGTTCGTGGCAATCGCAACGGAATGGGAAGGCCGCCTTCTTCCGCCCAAAGGTCGAGGCGATTGAGTCCGCACGCTTTCACCTGGACGAGAACTTCGTCAGGCGCGGGTTTTGGCTTTGGAATGTCCGAGGAAACGAATGTTCCAGGGGTGCCGTGCGTGGTTAGTTGAACTGCTCGCATCTGAGTTCCGCAGTTTAAACAGAGCTGCTCGTAAAAATAAATAAGGGACGGCTCTGAACCGTCCCTTGCAAATCTGCTTTTTTAGAGATTACGCCGGTTGAGCGTTCTTCCGAAACTTTCGATAGCCCGCGAACCCGAGCAAGGCAACGCCGGCAAGAGCCGCATAATGCTGCGGCTCGGGAATCACATAGAGAAGCTGGCCGCGGATTTCGCCAGCGCCGTAAGTAGGAGTGCTGTGCACGTTGATATACCAGCGCCCGGCTTTCAGGTCGGCGACCTGCTGGTCGACTGAATATAGATTCCCGCCGATCATCACGTCCGTAAGTGTAAAAGTCTGATCAATGCTGGCGGTGCGGCGGCTTCCATCGGTTGATTGATCCTGCGGCACGTTGAAGGTGTAAGGCAGCGGCGGAGAGTTGCGCGTGAAGTAATCATTCACGTCGTCACCGGGATTCGATGCGACCGGCCCGTGGATATGCCAGGCGCTGTATGTTCCCGTGAGGTCGACGTAGCCGTTATCGGATCCCCAACCGATTGGCACACGCAACTGGCGCGTGGCCACGTTGTAGGTGATCGACGGGAAGTCCGTAGGAAAGTTTTCGTGAAGTTCTCCACCCGTGGCGGGCGATGGAGTCGCAACGCCCGGTTCGTTCCCTCCGCGGAGTCCGGAACCGGCCAGACCGCCGAGGTCAAATTCCCAAATCTGGGCGTGGAGGCTGAGTGAAGTGATGCAGGCAGCAATGATGAGTGCAGTTCTCATAGACTTGGCTTCTCCCTCTTACCCGGACATTACGCCAGTAGCCTTATAGAAAAGTCAAGGGAAACTGCGAATTAAATTTTTTAATTTTTAAGAACGGGCCGGTTCCGAGTCCGCGCCACGATCGCCCAACCGAAAACGAGGAGCCCTATCGCGACGCCGTAATGGGCGGGTTCCGGAATCACCCGCAAAAGCTGGCCTCGGATTTCGCCCCCTTCCCGAAAGGTGGAAGCAATGCTGAAGTAAAAGCGAGAGCCGAGCAGATCTGCTTCCTGCTGAGCCACGGTGTAACTGCCGATATCGGCCAGGCGAAGTTGCGCGTGAATTTGCCCGGTTTTGCCGCTGGGATCGTTGAGCGGTTGGTAACCGTTCTCCAACGTGAACGAATAGACCGGGCCGCCGTTGGCGTTCTCAGTCATACTGGCTGGCCCGTGCAATCCGGATGACACATAAAGGCCGCGAAGATCTGTCTCGCGAATCGCTTCATGGGAGCCCCAACCGACATGAAACTCGAGCACCTTTTGGACGTCGTCGTAGAGAATTCCGGGAACTTCGTGGTGCGGTATTTCTTTGCCGGTGGCAATGCTGTCGCCGAGATGATCCACAACGTTTGCGCCGAGTAGTCCGGACCCACCCTGGCCGCCGAGGTCAAAATGCCAGATCGCGCTGTGACAGGCCGGAAGGGCGCTAATCCAAAATGCGACAAGAATTAGCTTCATTGTGTGGCTAAATTAAGTCCCAACAGAGCACGAACCGTCAATTTCGAATTGAGCAAAACGGTTGCCCGGAAATGAAACCGCCGCCCGTTGCCGGACGGCGTTGCTCATATGAAGTTTCGCTAAACAAGCGACTCTAACCGTTTATCGCCATGCGCCAACGGGACTTGAGTAGAAGGGAAGAAATTTATTGCGTGAACCCCTGCTTTTTCGCAGCGCATCAAATCGCAAACATAGTGGGTAACATTTTGAACATGAACAAGTAAGAGCCGAACAAGCGCGAACCAAAATGTGCGAGTCACACAATCCTATCGTGCGAACTCCCGCGCAGGTTCGAGCCAAAAAGAAAAGCGGCGAGGAACACTCGCCGCCTTTCGTGAAATACCGTGTCTGAAGACTACTTCTTCTCTTCCTTCTTGTCGGTCTTCGGATTGCACTTCTCGCAGGTCTTCTTGTTCTTGGCGGCTTCGACGCAGCACTTGTGGCTGCATTCTTTGCCGGCTTTCTTAGCGTCATCGCAGCAGCCGGCCTGGAGGTTAGCTGTGCCAATGGCCAATGCGAATGCGCAAGCAATCAGAGTAATGAATTTCATGCTGTTTGTTCCTTCTTTTTGGTGTGTCAACTCACCGTTAATCAATCGCCACCGTCCCGATGATGCTACTCGCAATGGCAGGAACAGGGCTATTTGAAGATGAGAATAGCGAAAAACGTGCCGCGTGTCTATCGAAATCAGGGGATCTTGGTCATCGCCTTTTCCGGCTCTTCAAGAACTCCTTTAACACTTCCGGACGATCCTCAAAATACTGCGCTAAGTCTGCGAGGCACTCCACTGTCTCGGGGCTTAAGTGATGCTCGATCCCTTCGATATCGGCCTGCTGCGTTTTGGGGTCCAAGCCGAGCAAAGAAAAAAATCGCGATAACGTCTCGTGCCGCTTCTGGATGTTGAGCGCTACCTCGCGTCCTTTATCCGTTAGGATCAGCCCGCGATACTTCTCGTAGTTGATGTATCCGAGTTCGCCGAGCTTCTGCACCATGCTCGTGACCGAGGCCTGCTTCACCTTCAGCGATGATGCAATGTCCACTACCCGCGCATAACCCTTCTCCTGGATCAATTCATGAATGCGCTCGAGGTAGTCCTCCGCACTTTGACTTGGCACCGTCGGCGTAGACACCGCCCGAATTAACCAAACCATCGGCCGTGAAGCAAGCGCGCTGCCCCGAACCCAATCCGCTACGGCGTGCGCACGCGATAGAATCTTGCGTGCTCCGAGCGCGTGTACGGAATCGTAAAGGTATTCGTGAACTGCGTCGTAGAAAGGGCGTTCGTTCGCAATGCCGTCCATCCACCAACGCCCGTCGAAGTCTCCACCACACAATTGGTCCACACTCCCGGAGCTGCCGAAAGCACCTCAAAGCGCAGATCGTTTCCTTCCACACTTAACCCATAAATCCTTATGTGCCGTGGCATTCCTAGAATGTGAAAACCTTGAAGGCTACTGAGCACAGCGGGTTCAACCACCCGTCCGTCGGCGAATTGGCCACCAAGGTTAACTTGAACCGGCGGACTCTCCCCGCGGACGATTGAAGTTTCGTACGAATAGCCATCAAAAGCCCGCAAGACAATGTGCGCCTGCTGCCCGGCGGGAACATTTGGAACCACCAACGGATCCTGCGGCACCATCACGTATCCAGCCGCTGCTGTATGTCCGCGGTTGAAAATCGTGATCGGAAACAGCGGAGTGTAAAACGTGTTAGCCCCAGTTCCACTCACATACATCAGTTGCGCTTTCAGCCCGATCGATCCCGCCGCCATACCCGCGATATAAACCGGCGCATTCACTCCTCGTGCCGGATCGTATGTGCTAAACCTTACCGTCCCTTGCCCCAATACTACTGCGCTGGTGAGCGCCGCAAGAGGAACTGTAAGCAAAGCTTTATTCACGTTTACGCGTTGGTTTAAGGCGCTTCGGCGGCAGTAGGCATGCTCGGCCCCTGGACCCGCGACCGGTAGAACGCCTTTGACGTTGCTGGAAATGGCATTGTGAAAGTCGTCAGAGAAGGTGCGTTGGTCGCTAGCGGAGCCCACGAAACAAAATCCGACGAACCCTCAAGCACATAATTTTCCCAAGGGAAGCTGTGGTTAGTCACGTTTGTCACTGTAATCTCGAGTTCTTCTCCGTTGCGTCTGATGCGCTCGAACATTAGAATTGCTCCAGGCCGATATACGTCTCCATCCAATCCGGTCAGAAGAGCAGTAGGAAATGTCGTGCCACCGGGTAGAGTTCCACCGAGCGTAATCGTAATAGGCATGGTTTGGCCGCGGAATTCCGAAGTTTCGAAGGATTCACCATCAAAGACGCGCATGAATACAGTTGCCTGCTGCCCCGGTGGGACACCTGGTACGACGACCAGTTCCGGGGGCACTACTACATAACGGTTCGCAAGAGTCGTCCCGGAAAAGAACGTTGTTGCAGGGTAGAGCCCCGTCACTTTGGCTGTGACCCCAGATCCTGAAAAAAGATATAGCTGCGCCTTCATCCCTGGAATGCTTCCGACACCAGTTGTTCCGGGACAGCAAGGCGCCCATACAGGAGCATCAACGTAGCCGATAACACGAGTGTTGAAGGCGATTGTTCCTTGAGCGAAAGTGCTACTTACGGCCCCCGCGAGCGCTATTGCCATGCCGATGAAGCTCAACGAGCCCATGCGGAAAGTTTACCAAAATTCCCCCTGCGACTTCAACACCTTAGTAGTGACATTTCTGAACCTCCGGTTTCTCCACGCACCCTTTCACTTCGCCGATTTTTCATCGGGAGCGCGGTCCTTTGGGAACGGACGAAAGCTTAATGGAGATTTGACTAGTTCGGCATGACACAAGACAGCATTCTTGTGTCACGGTCCACATCTCTCAATTCGGTTGCCTATCGCGGGCGTCCGTTCATCATTCCAGCAAGCCCTGTCCCATGATCTTCAAACAATTCAAACGGCGTACGATTACCTTTGTCGTTCTCGCGTTTGTTTTGGTACTCGCCATTCCCGCCGCTTACCTTTGGTTTACAGCGCCGGCGGATCCGAAGTTCAATGGGAAGCGGCTTTCGACATTGCTCTACGAGGCTTACGGCTCCGGAATGCCTTCTCCACGCCAGATTAGATCTGGCACTTATCAGCCTCATGAAGCCTGCCGCGAGGCCTTAAAACATCTCGGCCCAAAAGCCGCGCCACTGCTGACTGACTGGCTCGAGATGCGCCCTTCTCCGCTTCGCGATAAAATCCGCCGCATCCTATTCTCGATGCAAATCAACTGGCCATACTTTACGGCCGACCATCAGGACATCGTCGAGCGCATGCTTTACCAGATTCCGGAAGCCGCTGTTCCCATTTCCGAAGCGTTCCAATACCAAATCATGCACGGCGATCCCGAGCTCGCTTTGAGGTGGGCTTCGCTCTGCACCTACGTCATCAATTCGGCGGACGAGCCCTCGCAAAGATTCATCGCTTCACGTAGCGGCCCGATTGTGCACGCGTTGCTGGATCGTTTCGAAAAGGATGGGAATGATAATTACTCGCTCCACCTGGTTGGGCTCATCGTTAAAAACCATCCGGAACATCTCACGCCGGAGTTGAAGGAGCGCATCCTGCGTTTGGTGAAGAAATCGCGCTATCTCGAACCGGCCGAAACGTTCATCAAATCGCAACGGTCCGGTGCGAGCACTTCAGGTGTTCCGATGTTCCACCTTGGTCACCACCTGCACACTCCGGCCAGCGATGCTCAGAGTCACGTCGTTATGGCCAAGGCCTTCAAGTTCGTTGTGCCAAAGGAGTTCGCCGCTGTGCGCATCGAGGCAAAACAGATGCCCCATCGATCCAGCGAAAACTTTGCCGTCGTGATCGAGAACCGTTACGTCCGCGTAACTGGTGGCGGAGAGAAAACCGGGTTTCAATTTCGTGCGCCAAATTTCAGTTCCGCTATCGACATCGATCGCGGCGACGTTGCCATTGCTTCCGATATACAAACGTTGGGACATAGCTGGATCGTGCCGAGACCCACCTCGGGTCGCGATTACAAAACGCGCGGCCGTTTGCAATGCGCTTTCGGGCGCAACCTGTTATCTTCTTCACAGCGCGGCGAGTGCCTGCCATCAATCCTATGAACGGAACGGAGTCGTTATGATGAAGCGAATGTCCAACCTGGTTCGTGGTTTCCTGAGCCTGTTCATTTCAGGCATTGAGCGCAACAATCCCGAGGCGCTGCTCGAATTGGAGAAGGAAAACCTGCGCAAACAAATTTCCGAATACAACCAGGGGCTCGCCGGCCATGCCGCGCTTTGCGAACGCCTGATGTCGCAGATCAAACGCCAGGAGCAGGAGGAACGCGACCTCGGCGCCAAGACCATGGCGCATCTCAAATCCGCCAACCAGGACGCCGCCGCGCAATACGCGTTGCGCCTGCAAAATCTCCGTCGCGAACTCGATGAAAATCGAGCTCAGGCGAAATCCGCGGAATCGACTTACCAGGAACTTCTCCGCGCGCGCGAATTCGCCGTGAAAGCCGCGCAGCAAAAAATGGAAGCGCTGAAATACGCGATCGACGACATGAAGATCAAGCGCGCCACCGCCGAACTCACGGAGATGGCGAGCGGCATGGTTTCGCAACTGGGCGGCAGCGGCGATACGTTGAATCGCCTCCAGGAAATCGTCCGCACCGAGCACGAAAAAGCGGCCGGCCGCGCCCGCGTCGCGCGCGACAGCATGAACATGCCCGACATCGCGATGAAGGAAGCTGAGCAGAAAGCGCTCGCCACCCAGGCGCTCGCCGAGTTTGCGGCGCAAGCTGGCATCCCGCTGCAAGCCGCGGCCCCAGCTCAAACTGCAACACAAACTTCCGGCACGGCTCAACCTGTCGGCAAGGAATCGCTCGGTCCCACGCGAAATTGACACTGCATTTGCCGCTCGCTACCGTGCCCAAATAGCGAAAACGCACCTGCTCTATGATTCAGCAAGATCACCGCCATTCGATGCGCTCCATCAAAGCGGATTCGCCATCAGAGCGCTTGGTGCGTTTTGCAGAATTGCAAAAGCGTGCTTTTGCTTTGTTGGAGGCCTCTCCCGAAGGCTATCGTCGTTTTTGGCGCCGCAACCGAAAAAAACGCGCCATCGATGGCTCCTTCTAAACCTCCTACTCCGGATCTCCTGAATTCCCTCGCTCGTTCCGGGGTTCCGTTCGTCATCATTGGCGGCCAGGCTGTGAATTTTCATGGTTATGTCCGCACGACAGAAGACATCGATATTGTTTTTCAACGAACAACTGCTTCCGAAACAGCAATGCTCGATCTGCTCCAATCCATTCACGCCTGCTGGATTAGCAACGAACGCGATCCGGCGACGGGAATCGAGCGTCTCGTCCCAGTCTCGCCTGCCTACGTGCGGACCCAACATCTTATGATGCTCTGGACTGACCTGGGTTTTCTTGATATCTACGATTTCATCCCTGGATTTCCCGACATACCAGTTCAGGAGCTTTTCAATGATGCCGTTCCTCTGGGACAACTTCGGTTCGTGTCCCTCGGGTGGTTGCGCAAACTCAAACGTGCTGCCAGTCGACACAAGGATCTCGACGATTTAGAGCACCTTCCAGAACTCTGACCTTGCAGCCGCAATTCTCTTGCATTCGTGTCCATTCGTGTTCATTCGTGGGTTTTCTGTGAATAGCACCGCACCTGAAACGCCGCGCCCCCAGTCTCCTTTGCCCCCTTGGCTCAATCGGATCGTCGATCTCTACAATAGTCATTCCTGCAATCAATTTGTCCTCACTGGCAACGTCCACGATCTCTTTCCAAGCGGGAAGGAGTTGGTCACGCTGCCGCAACTTATTTCCGAAAGCATCGTCCCGCGTTATAACGTCGTCCTCACGTATGACATCGGTAACGGCATCCGAGTTGAGCGCGGCGCGGAACATTTCGCCCGCTGGCACGAACGGCCCGAAGCCGCCACCAAACATTCCCGCACGGCCATCGAGCTTCTCACGCACTTCCTGCACTACGCCGCGAACCTCGCGGTCATCGCTCCGCCGAATCAACCGCGCGTGAAAGTCGCGGTCATCCTGAATGACGCGCACCTCTTCACGACCGGTTCGGATCCCGACACGAACGCGCTCGCCTTCCTCATCCGGGAATGGAGCCGGAATCCTAATCTCACGAAGCACGACATCGTCAGTTTCATTCTCGCCGAGAACACGAGCGACTTGCATCCGCTCCTCCGCAATAACAGCCAGGCCGCGCAAATTACGGCACCGCTTCCCGCGGCGGCCGAGATCGAACGGTATCTTCAAACCGCCGTCACCGCGCACTCCACGGCGCTCACTGAAGTCAAAAACGAACTCCCGCACGCCAGCCGCCAACTCGCCGGCTCCACGCTCCACAGCATCGTCAATCTCCTGAAACTGAAAGAACACCAGAAGGAAGCGCTGCACCACGCCGATCTCGCCCGCACCAAGGCGCAGCTCATCGAGCGCGAATGTCCTGACCTCATTGAAATCCTCCCGCCGCGCCTGAACCTCGATAACGTCAACGGCCAGGAGGCGCTGAAGAAACATCTCCGCGAGAACATCACCCTCTGGCGCGAGCAGAAGCTCGACCTAATCCCGATGGGTTATCTCATCTGCGGCCCGGTCGGCACCGGGAAAACGTTTCTCGTCCGCTGCCTCGCCGGTGAAGCGAATGTGCCTGTCGTCGTCTTGAAAAATTTCCGCGACAAATGGTACGGCAGCACCGAGAGCAACCTCGAAAAAATTTTCCGCACCATCAAAGCCATCGGCGAATGTTACGTTTTCATCGACGAAGCCGATCAATCGCTGGGCCGCCGCGATTCCAGCGGCAGCGAACCCGCGGTTTCCGGCCGCATCTACTCCATGCTCGCGCAGGAAATGAGCAACAAAGAAAACCGCGGCCGCATCGTCTGGATTCTGGCCACCAGCCGCCCCGATCTGGTCGAAGTCGATTTGAAACGCCCTGGCCGCATCGATCTGAAAATTCCACTCTTCCCAACAACGACACCCGAAGAAGGCTTCGCGCTGCTCCAGTCCATCGCCGCGCACCATGGCCTGAAACTCGATCAATCCACTTTTGCCAGCCTCCGCGATTCCATCCCCGACCTGCTCACCCCCGGCGAAGTCGAATCACTCCTCACTGAACTCCGGCGGGAAACGTTGCTGAACAACGAACCCCTTGAATCCGCCCTCCAGCGCCGCTTCAAAGATTACATTCCGCCTGTCCCCCACGAAACCATTCTCGCGCAAATCCACCTCGCCATTCAGGAATGTTCGAAGCCGGAATACATTCCTGCGCGCTTCCGAAACTCGCGCGTCGTGTAATCCTGTAGGCATGCTTCGGCCCGGGCTTCGGTTGAAACGCCGGGTTACGGGCTTAAATTGAGGTATGAAAAATAGCACTTTTAATCAGACCAAAGGCAAAATGCGCGAAATTAAGGGCCGAGTAAAAGAAGGCGTCGGCGTAGCGACGGACAATGCGGACCTGGAAGGTCGCGGCAAAGGGGAAAAAATGGCGGGGAAAGTTCAGCGCAAAGCGGGCGAGGTGCAACAGGTCTTCGAAGATTAAGCACATAACCAGAGCACATGGGTAAGCTGACGTGGATACGTTGGCAGGCAGACGCAGGTGGAGCCCTGCGTCTTTCTTTTTCCCCACCTTCCAGCGAACCATCGCAGCTTGACGCCCGCGCCGAATTCCGGCGCAATCTGCCACTTCGAATCGGATTAGCGGAATGGACCTGTATATCATGCGGCACGGGATTGCCGAAGACGTAAGCGCGAGCGGGCGGGACCGCGATCGCGTGCTCACCGAAGAAGGACGCGATAAATCGCGCGAGGGCGGCAAAGCACTCCGCAAGCTGGATGTCGAGTTTGACGCTATTTTCTCCAGCGCTTTTCCGCGCGCCTGGCAAACTGCCGAACTGGTGGCGGATGAACTCGACGAGAAAAAGCTGCTGCAGGAATTGCCCGAGCTCGAAGCTGAATCGAATGTTCAACGCGCGCTGGGCGGATTGAAGCGCGTTTTGAAAAACCAGGCCTCGGTCTTAATCGTCGGCCACGAACCTATTCTCAGCCAGCTCATTTCGGTGCTACTCTCCGGCCATTCGGGTCTTTCCATTACGATGAAAAAAGGCGCGGTTTGCAAACTCTCCTGTGTGCGTCCGGAGCCGGGCGGTTGCCGGCTTGAATGGTTGCTGAACGCGAAACAACTTTGCCGAATGGTTTAAGGAATGTCAGAAGACGCCGCAGAAAAACTTTGGGACGAGTACCAACGCCCGTTTGAGCAGTTTGACGACCTCACCCTCGCGCGTTGGCTCGCACAAACTCTCGGCCAGTTCGAAGGCCGCGTCTGGCGCATGTCGCATCCGCTTGTGAGTGCGTATCGCGCCGCCGCCGAACTCGGCAACGACCGCGACATCTGGCACAAACGCATCGCGACAAATCCGCCGGCTTTCACCTCGGCTGAATGTTGCGGTGCGCCGCTGCTCCCGCTTTTCACGCGCGACGTGTTAAACACCGGCCTGCTCTGCCAACATTGCGGCGCGACCGCCATTGAGTTCGACGACATCCCTGCCCTTCTCCGCGAAAAGATCGAACCATGGGCTGAAGAGTATGCGAACGTTCACGCGGTCGCTCACTACGATGAAGAGCAAATGCGTTCCGCCGGGAATTACGACGACCTCTTCGAAAAAGCCGCGACCCAGGCCGAAGAACAACTGGCCACGGCGGCCCGCGAACTATTCCCCGAGTTCCTCGATTACTATCCGGCTCTGATTTGGGAAGATCAGGATGAGTGCCTCGAAGTCGAGCCCAAAGACATCGTCACCTGGGAATAGTTTCTCGGCGCGTTAGCCAATAAAGGCTTCGTGAACGACGCGCATCGCTTCCTCGCCGCGTTTCAAATCGATCACCACCGAAATTTTGATTTCGCTCGTCGAAATCATGTCGATATTCACGCCGGTTTTCGCGAGCGTTTCGAACACTTTTGCGGCAACACCGGAGTGACTGCGCATGCCCACGCCAACGATCGAAAGCTTGCCGATATTTTCATCGGAAATCACTTCCCGCATACCGACTTCGCCTTTTAACGCTTCAATGACCCTGGTGGCTTTCAGCAGATCCGGCTTATCGACAGTGAAGGAAATATCGGTCGAGGGAGAACCGGCGCCGTGGCTGACGTTCTGCACGATCATATCGACGTTGATCGATGAATCCGCCAGCGCTTTGAAAATGCGCGCGGCCACACCCGGTTTGTCCGGCACGCCGACCAACGTCACTTTGGCCTGATTTTTATCGAGCGAGACGCCGCGAATGACGACGTCTTCCATGCTTTTGGTTTCTTCTTTCACGATCGTTCCTGGATTATCATTGAGACTGGAGCGGACTTCAAAAACAACGCCGAACTTCTTCGCAAATTCCACTGAGCGCGATTGCATCACTTTCGCGCCGAGACTCGCCAGCTCGAGCATTTCGTCGTAAGCGATTTCGGGGAGCTTGCGCGCGGTTTTCACAATGCGGGGATCAGCGGTGTAAACGCCGTCCACATCGGTGTAAATCTGGCAAAGGTCTGCCTTCAGCGCAGCGGCCAACGCAATCGCCGTCAGATCTGAGCCACCACGTCCCAGCGTGGTGATCTGCCCTTCCGGCGTTTGGCCTTGAAATCCCGCGACAATCACCACCTTGCCCGAATCGAGCATCGCATGCACCTGCTTCGGCGTGATGTTCTGAATCTTCGCTTTCGTGTGAACGCCGTCGGTTACGATCCCGGCCTGTGCACCGGTGAACGAAACGGCTTCGACATTCAGCGCATGCAACGCCATCGCGGTCAGTGCGATCGTCGTCTGCTCGCCCGTTGCGAGCAACATGTCCATTTCGCGTTCGCTCGGCAGCGGCATGATCTCCTTGGCGAGCTTAATCAGCCCGTCGGTCACGCCGCTCATCGCGCTCACGACCACGACGATCTGGTCGCCTTGGGCGCGATACTTGGCCACGCGCGCGGCGACATTCTTAATTCTTTCGCTGTTGCCGACGGAGGTTCCGCCGTACTTCTGAACGATCAAGGCCATTGCTGATTAGCTCTCTTTGGATTCGCCCGCAGGTTTCAGCGGGTTGCGCCATTTAAGTCCCGGAAAATGTGAAAAATCTTCGTCCAGTGTGACGATCTCCGCGTCGTGCTCGATCGCGAGGCAGGCAAGATGCGCATCCATGGTCAGCGCGGACCCGTGCCCAACAGCATGCAGCATGTTCTGCAAAATGTTCCAATGCTGCGGAGTGACCGCGACCGTCTTCACATTCGGCCGCCGCAACCATTCATCCACCATCGCGATGGCATCTGCCAAAAGCAGAGGTTCCGGCATGATCTTCGAATTGGTCGTCAGGCGAATAAATCCAAGGATTACCAGCCACGAAACTCCAATGGTATTCGAACTGTTCAGTTGTTCTTCCCACCAATCGCGAGCGGCGCGGTGCGAAGGCGCGCGCGTATTCACCGCCGCCAGCAGTATTGTGATATCGACGACGATCATCGCTGGATTTGTGCCGCGCTGGTTTCGAGGTCGGCCAATAACGACCACGGACTTTCGAGGTGTGTGCCGAAATCGTGCACTTTCTGCACAAACGGACCCGGCGCGGTGAGTTGTGCTTGCGAAACCGCAACGCCTAATGCGGACGCAACGAACGCATCGAATTGAATTCCTTGCGTGCGCGCGGCAACTTCGACTTGCGCTGCTAAATCGTCCTCCACCTCCACCCGAATGATCATAGACCGATAATCTTCAGCACTTCCTCTTTGTTCGGCCGCGCGAGGTACGGCTCGAAGCCGGCCGACTTGATCGCCGTATCCGGATCTTTCAACCCGTGTCCGGTGAGGGTCGCAGTAATAACGCTCCCTTGCGGAATCAGATTCGCTTGCACGCACTTGATCAAACCAGCGAGCGGCGCGGTCGAAGCAGGTTCCGCAAAAATTCCGTCCGTGCGCGCAATCAATTTGTAAGCGGCGAGAATTTCGTCGTCCGTGACTTTGTCGACGTGGCCCTTTGATTCTTTCAAGGCGTTGGTCGCGCCTTGCCAACTCGCCGGGTTGCCGATGCGAATGGCCGTCGCGATCGTCTGCGGGTCAGCGACCGGATGCCCATCGACGATCGGAGCCGCGCCGGCTGCCTGAAAACCAAACATTTTCGGCAACTGCTCGATGCGTCCATTAGCACGGAACTCTTTAAACCCCTTCCAATACGCTGTGATGTTCCCTGCGTTCCCGACCGGCAGAAAATGAAAATCAGGTGCGCGCCCGAGCTGATCGCAAATCTCAAAAGCTGCAGTCTTCTGTCCCTCGATCCGCACCGGATTAATGCTGTTAACGACTTCAACTTTGCCGGTTTCGCCCAACTCCCGGACGATCCGGAGCGCATCATCAAAGTTTCCTTCAATCGCGATGGTCGTGGCGCCATACATTAAGGCCTGCGCCATTTTCCCGAGCGCGATCTTTCCGTTCGGCAGGATCACCACGCACTTCATCTTCGCGCGGGCCGCATAAGCCGCCGCCGCCGCAGAAGTATTCCCGGTGCTCGCGCAAATCACGACTTGCGCGCCGCGTTCTTTCGCTTTGCTGATGGCCATGGTCATCCCGCGATCCTTGAAGGAACAGGTCGGGTTCATGGCCTCATACTTAATGTAGAGCTCAAACTTTCCGCCGATCGCCTGCACGAAGTTATCCGCCTTGATCAGCGGCGTGTTTCCTTCCAGCAGCGTAACGATCGGCGTGGAATCGCTCACCGGAAGATATTCCCGGTAATGCTCGATCACGCCGCGCCAGGCGGAACTTTCGGCGACTTGGCTCTGTGCAAAACTCATTATTCGAAACTCTCCACGCGAATCATCACCGGTTTTCCTTTGACCACCGGCAACCTCGCAATCTTTGCGAGCGCTTTCTGCATCGCAGCATTCGGCGCGTCGTGCATCATAAATATCAGCGGCACGCCTTCCCCTTCGTGCCCTTCCGGCTGAATTACGGATGAAATTCCAATCTTTAAAGTGCCCAGAATTGTCGCAATCTTTGCCAAAGTTCCGGGTCGATCGACGACATTCAGTCGAAGGTAATAGCGGGAAACAACTTCATCGATCTTCAACACCGCTCCTTCGCGTTCATGGGGGACGAACGGCGCCACGCGGCTTTTGCTCCCGCATTTCAAATCGAGTGCTGCGTCTGCCAAATCACTTAAGACTGCGCTTGCAGTAGCATCCTGCCCTGCGCCGCGTCCGTAATAGAGCGTATCCCCCACGACATCGCCGCGCACATACACCGCGTTGAAAACGTGGTTCACACTCGCGAGCACATGCGAGTTCGGGACGAGTGTCGGATAGACGCTCACCTGGATTTGAGAGCCTGCCGTTTTCTTCCCCCGGCGCGTTGCTCCGGTTGGTTGCGGAGCCGCCTCAACTCGCTTCACGATTCCCAACAGCTTGATCGTATATCCAAGCTGCCCTGCGAATTGAATGTCTAACTTTGTAATTCCTCGAATGCCCTCGACGTGAATGTGCTTCGGGTTCACCCAAAACCCATGAGCCAGTGAAGCAAGAATTCCGGTCTTGTGCGCCGCGTCATGTCCATCCACATCGAGCGAAGGTTCCGCTTCCGCAAATCCAAGGCGTTGCGCATCCTTCAGCACTTCACCGAAATCCGCGCCTTCGAGCTTCATGCGCGTGAGGATGTAATTGCATGTGCCATTTACAATTCCGTAGAGCCGGGTGATGCGATTGCCAATTAAACCCTCGCGCAGCACTTTGATGATCGGGATTCCCCCGGCAACACTCGCTTCGTAATAAAGGTTCGACCCGAAGTTTTGCGCCGTGGAAAACAGCTCTTCGCCGTGAGCGGAAAGCAGAGCTTTGTTCGCCATCACCACTGGCTTCCCCTGCTCCAGCGCCCGGAGCGCGACTTCCCGTGCGGTGGTCGTCCCGCCCATCAACTCGACAACAATCTGCACGCGCGGGTCGTCGACAACCGCACGCCAATCGTTGGTCAGCAGCGACTTGGGAATAGAAACCGGACGCGGCTTGCTTAGATCGCGCGCCGCGATTTTCACGATTTCGAAGCGCACGCCGAGGCGCGACGCCATGAGGGCGCCGTTCCGCTGAAGCGCTTGATAAACACCGCCGCCGACCGTGCCAGCGCCGATGATGCCCAGGTTGACCTGCTGCATAAAGACCGCAGAGACTGCCACTACCCGCTGGCGGATGAAAGCTGATTTTGGAAGAACCATTTGCACTTACGCGTCTCGTCCATTCACCGATAGGAACTTACATCCACAGCGATAGGCGATTTCGGGAGTATGACCCACTGAATACTGGCCCTGCAGCGGCGATAATAATGGCGAGGTGAACTGGCCGCATCACATTCTGGCAGTCGTGCAGAGCGACTTGCAGATGATTTTCGCATTGAGGCGTTTTCTCGAAAGCATCGGTTTCCCAAGTCTCAGCGTCGCGCGCAACGAACAGGAGGCTGTTCTCTACCTGCGCGGGGTGGGCGTTTACGAGAACCGGATGAAATACCCAGCCCCGTCCATTCTTGTTCTGGATTCAGACAGCCGTGACGGTTGTGATCTGGAAGTGTTGGCGTGGGTCCGAACGCACCCGGGCTACGCGGATGTGCCGGTAATTTTTCTTTGCCGTGACAACAATTTGAATCTCCGCGCCACCAGCGCCCTGGACAATCACTGCTTTCTTGTAGATCGCGCAAATTTCAAAGAGTTGGCGGACGCCTTGCAGGTCGTCAGTCAGCGCGAAGTCATCGAGGCCTAGACTTTCCACGTTCACCAGGCGGCCCTAAATTCGCGGTGTGGAGAAAATCACCGTCGCGCGCAACGCCATGGCCACACGCTTCGAGTTCGTCCTGGTGGGCGAAAGTGCGGTGCGTCTTCGCGCAGCCGGTGAAGAGGCGCTCGACGAACTTGATCGCATCGAAGCGCAGCTCAGCATTTACCGCGCGGGAAGCGAGATCGCGCTAATCAACGCGCGCGCCTCATACGAGCCAATCCGTGTTTCACCTGAAGTTTTTGCACTGATTCAGCGAGCGCAAACGTTCTCGGAGATTACGGGCGGCGCGTTTGATATCTCCGTCGCGCCGCTCGTGCGTTGCTGGGGATTCATGAAAGGCAACGGCAATCGACCTACGGACGGGCAAATCGCCGAAGCGCGCGAGCTCGTCGGTTCACAATACCTAGAGCTGGATGAGTCGCGTTCCACCGTTCGCTTCAAACGCGCCGGGATGATGCTCGACCTCGGTTCCATCGGCAAAGGTTACGCTCTCGACGCGGCGGCCGAAGTTCTGCGCGATGCCGGCGTCGAGAATGCGCTCCTCCATGGCGGAACCAGCACCATATGCGCACTCGGTCAGGACATCGATGGGAAATGGAAGGTGGCGATCGACCAACCTAGGCTTCCCGGAGCATCGAATTCGCCATCCACGCCCCAGGCTGTCGTTGAGTTGGAAAACGATGCGCTCTCCGTTTCTGCGGTTTGGGGGAAATTCTTCACCTTCGAAGGAAAAACTTACGGCCATGTCATCGACCCGCGCACCGGCTGGCCGACTGAAAGTTCACTGCTTGGAGCGATCGTGGTAGACTCCGCAGCAGACAGCGATGCGCTTTCTACTGCTGTGCTACTTGGAAGCGAAACTGAACTGGCGAGACTTGAAAGTAGCTATCCGGAAAGTCGATTTCTACAGGCGACGAGAGACCAGGAAAAAATCGCGCTTCGTTCCTACAACTTTAATTTGTTCAAGCCGGGCTGAACCCATCCGGCGCAGTCTTCGGCGATTCGTTTCTCGAATTCAGATAGCGCAGTTTCCTGAGAACCGATGCCGTTAGATTGCCGCCGCCGTCATCTTCAGAGAGGCTCAGCGACGCGCGCCCCCGCTTGGAGTCTTGCTCCAATTCCCACGAAATCAGTTCACGAAATGTTTTCATCCAACCTGTCCAAACCCTTGCTCGGGATTGTTTTACGTTAGCCTGAAGTCGCTCCGGAACAAGCGGGGGAAGGCACGGCTTAGCTTTTCGGGGTTTCCCCGGAAGGCGTTAGTAACTGACACAGCGGGTCTACCATGATTTCATCTGGCCGATGCGAAATCCGATCATCCTGGCTTTGGATGTGCCCAATGCAGATGCCGCCCTGCCGCTGGCCCGACAACTCGCGCCGGCACTCGGCGCCATCAAAATTGGCAGCGAACTCTTCACCGCGAGCGGACCACAAATCGTTCGCCAAATGCGCGACCTCGGCCTGAACGTTTTCCTCGACCTGAAGTTCCACGACATCCCCAACACCGTCGCCAAAGCGGTGGCTTCCGCCGTGCGACTCGACGTCCAGATGCTCACAATCCATACGGGTGGCGGTTCCGAAATGATGCGGGCCGCCGAGAAGTCCGCGCAGGAAACCGCGGCAAAGCTTGGCCGCAAACTGCCACTCGTGCTCGGCGTCACGATTCTCACCAGCCTCGACAGCAACGCGATTGCCGAAGTCGGTTACCCGGCCAACGTCGCGCATCAAGTCGATCGTCTCGCCAAACTCGCGGTCGCTTCCGGCCTGCGCGGACTGGTCTGCTCGCCGCTCGAAGTGGTCGAACTCCGCCGCATCCTCCCCCGCGAAGTGCAGTTGGTTACTCCCGGCATTCGCCCGGCAGATTCTGCTTCCGACGATCAAAAGCGCACCCTCACGCCGAAAGAAGCAATCGCTGCGGGCGCAGATTGGATTGT
>DASVNK010000077.1:0-70539 GCA_036383895.1 Verrucomicrobiia bacterium
CGCGGACAGCGGCGGCTCTACCCCATTGCAGACCGCGCTTGCCCACAAGACTCCAAAACAGCCAAGAAAGGCGTCACCCCAAACCGTCCAAGTGTTACCTATGTCCTGGACCAAATGTGTTACCTATGTCCTGACCCAACCGCGAAGCCCAAAACCTTCAACTTTCAAACTTAAAACTTGAATTAAACCTACCTTTATCGTTATCGAAACTCATAAAAATCCAGTTTCTGCCACTTGCACCAGCTGAAACCTAGGTTATCTTCCAACGTCAGGTTCGCCTGATACCATTCGGAAGGAGGCGCTCGGGCTTGGTCGCCTCCTTTCGATGGGCCTTCCGAGTCTACCTCTTCACTTTCGGGCCTGTCCTCGCATTCTTTCTCACCCGCTCATCATATGCCGCCTTTAACGCCGCGCCCAAAACCTCTCTCCTCGCAAGCTTCAGCTTTACCTGCGTGCTGCCCGCCCGCCCCCAGGATCCTTTCGCTGCCACGAACACCTCCGGCGCCGTCCCCACTAATCTCCCCTGCTCCTCCACCGCCAACGTCACCATTCCCCAATCCGCATCCGGATAGCCTAACGACGCAAAAATCCTCCCGCCCACCCGAAAGTCCGGGTGTTCCATATGCGCCGACTCCACCACTCCGGGCAGACTCAATGCGATCTTCCGAAACTCATTCGCGGTCATCGCGGCGTTACTAACGCTACATAGACGATAAAGACGGCAAATGAACAAACAAAACCACGAGCACTTATCTCGAAGTAATTCCGAAATGATTTCCTCTTGTAAGCCGCTTTGAGCACCTCAAAATCCTTTCAAACATGCAACGCCGTGGATTCCTTAAAGCGGGCGGTTCAATTCTCCTCACCTATCTCAGTTCTCAATCTCATGCTCGCGCCAACAAACCCGCTTCCAAACCTCAGCCGAAAGACAAGCTCACCGCCGAACTCGAGCGCCTCATCCCCTCAGTCATGCACGAACAACGCATCCCCGGCGCTTCTCTCGCGCTCATTCGCGACGGCTCTCTTTATTGGGCGCGCGGCTTCGGCCTCCGCTCCGCGAGTGCAAAAGATGCCGTCGATAAACACACCATTTTCGAAGCCGCCTCCGTCAGCAAAACCGTTTTCGCCTACGCCATTCTCAAGCTCTGCGACAAAGGCACACTCGCGCTCGACACACCGCTTTCCAAATACGTCCCCTGGCGCTTCGTTGAAAACGATCCACGTCTCGACCGCATCACCGCCCGCCACATCCTCTCCCATTCCAGCGGACTTCAGGATTGGCGCAGCTCGGCTGATCCACTGAAAATCCACTTCAACCCCGGCGAAAAATTCCTCTACTCCGGCGAAGGCTACTTCTATCTTCAATCCGTCCTTACCCACCTCACCGGCCGCATCGACCGCACTCAATGCGACAAATACGAAGCTGGCTTCGAAGTCTGCGCCACCGACTTCAATGATTACATGCAGCGTAACCTCCTTCGCCCCTTCGGCATGACTAACAGCGCCTTCCAGTGGAGTGAACGCACGGCGAAACGCACCGCTTTCGGTCACGACGCCACCAGCAAGCCAAAACGCCCTGCTCACACCCGCGGTTCCGATACCGCCCGTTATGGTTCCGCCGGCGGACTCCTCACCACCGCACACGACTACGCACAATTCCTCCTCGAACTTCTTACGCCACGTCCTCCCGATGATTTCCGCCTCACCTCCGACCTCCGCAACGAAATGCTTCGGGCCCAAGTAAAGCTCGCCTCCGACCAACTCATCGACGGCGCCACCTCATGGGCTCTCGGCTGGGGCGTCCAAGAACGCGCCGACGGCAACTACCTCGTCCACTCCGGCGGCCAACCCGGCTTTCGCTCCCTCGCCATGGCCTCTCCAAAAAACCGCTCCGCCTTCGCCCTCTTCACCAACAGCGACAACGGCGAAAAACTCACCTACCATCTCCCTCTCCTCGAACTCCTCGACAAAGTCCTGACACGAAAAAGTTGATCTGAGTCGAACCTTTGCCACGCTGACCGCCGAAAGGAATAAGCTGGATCTCGTTATGTTCTAAAATGAAGAAGGTGGAAGACGTTCTCAATGATCTAGCTCGAATCAAGTGGTTCACCCGCTGTGGCGAGCCAATTCCTAACCAAAAACATCGCCTCAAATCCTGGGCCGACGCTGAACAATATTTCGCCGGGGACAAAGGACTTCGCTGGGAAAACTGGAAACTCGCAATATCTAACAGGCGGCGCGAACTGATCCGCGATGCTCGCGTGAAAAGCACTGAAGGACTGTGCGACTCGGAGAAACAAACCCGCTACGAACAGTTTCAGAATGATGCCAGAAAGAGACAAGCTGTTATCGATGAATTTCGGGCTGACTACTTAAGCAAGATTGTCGCCTCCGTTTTTGACCATCCAGAGCTCCAACGAATGGTCGCACTCGACATAAGCTGGACCGTTAACGAACTCGTCAATCCAACCCCTCCGCTGAACTTTTTCGAAGCTCTCATTTTACCGGTCTATGTTAGCGGCCACCTTCCGTGTGGATGGTCCGGGACTAAAATCGCACGTAAATGGTCTGGCAATTTGCTCAGCGACCTTCCCAGTGGGCAGTTGATCATCTTCTGATAAAAGCGCAGGCATTTGCAGCATTAATTTCATATTTGACAGAAATATCAGAAGTTAAGAATTTCCGAGCGTAATGCGCAGTGGCTTCCTCGTCTCCGAACGCGGCCAATTCGAACTCATTCCCATCAACACAAACACCACCCGCCTCGAGGGCACCACTTGGTATCGCCACGGCTTATGGCCCGAATGGTACTGGCAACTCTGGTCCGACCACATCATCCACACCATCCACCTCCGCGTCCTCCGCCACATCAAATCGGAAGCGGAGTCGCGGCAATCCGCTACTCTCAGGTCGCGGCCGGAAAAAATTCAATGCCGTGAAAACCCGCGTCAGGAAATCCACCCTCACTGCCTTCCTCGCCCTGATCTTCTTTGCCGGCATGTTTCGACTGGGCCTCTCTGATCCACCCAGGCAGCACATCGCTGCATTCGTCGGAATCGTATTCTGTTCCATCCTCACAATAATTTTGTGGCTGATCGAACGCCGCATCTACGGCACTGCTTCCTCCGCGGGCCTCTGGATCGTCGGCGTCATTCTTACCGCCCTCGTTCTATTAACTCTGCTCCCGCTGTTCTAATCCGGACGTCCGAACTTCGCGGTGATTGGAACGCTTCTCAAACGTGACGCTCGAGCCGACACGCTGTCCGAGACAAGCACAGATACATGACGCGAAATCATCTAACCTCAATCACCGTTCTCCTCGCGCTCCTCATCACGATTCCCTTTTCTGGTTGTGCCACACCGGACTCTGCGGAAGACGTCGCCGAGCGCCAAATGCATCAGCAATGGCGCAGTCTCACTTCCGAAATAATCAACAAAAGCGATCACATCGTTTTTTTCGGTGCAGGCCTTTACCTCGATGGCGGCTCTGTCGGCTATTTCTTCACCAACCAACACGGCGCCTTCACCGCTTTCCTCCCGCATCCTGGCGTCGACAACAAAGAAATGGGGATCGTCCGCGACCAGCGCATCTTCCTCGGCCAGGCCGAAAGCGGAACTGACGGCATCGAACTGAAACCCGGTTCACCCCTCGAACGCAAACTCAAGACCCTCCTCCAAGCCGCCAAAGTCAGTCCGTCCACTGCCGACCTCCACAATGAACTTCAAAAATTCTCAAGCGCCCTGCACACCCGGGAATTCGAATGGAAGCAGATCGAATCCGAAGAATAGTGCGTTGGGTTCAGGGTGGTCCAGGAGGAGGGACCGAACATCGAACATTTCCGCCTTGAATCGATTAAAGGAAGCCACCTCCACTCGGAGGTGGCCGTCCCTTCAATGCGACTACGATACAACCGTGCCGCTTGGTCTTACGACACTGGATCTGCCACTTCGGTAACAAAAAGTTATCATATTCGCACAGACATGATCCTCGTTCCCGTGCTCGCCTCTTTGATCCAAATGAAAAGCGCCGGCGTTTACGCGCCGGCGCCTGCATTTGAGTTACTGAATGGTATTACCGAACGACTTGATAGAACCGCATCGGTCCCGTTGCCGTGGTAGTATAAGACGTGCCCGTGGCACCCTGAACATCCGCGTAGGTCCCATCGACCGTGGCTGAGGATTGGAGCCGGCCAGGACCGTCCCATGTAATGGTAAGGTTGTTCCCGCTCTGCTCGATGTCCACCGTAATGTCCTGTTGCGGCTGGGTGAGCTGCACGCTGGTGATCGGCTGCCCCAGATTACCTTGCGTAAAAATCTTGCCTACTTCTTCGGTAGTAAGATTGCGCGTAGCGAGCGCTACGTCGTCCAGGCGTCCGATGAACGCGTTTGCCGGATCCAGCGACTGTGTGCCGAATTCGTCGTAGACGATTCCGCCACCCAGCGTGAGGAACTGCACCGCCGGGGTATTCAGCAGATCGAATGTGTAATCACGAGACGCCACTTCCGTGCCGTTCTTGAACAGGCGAATCTGCGCGCCATCCACACTCAACGCCACATGCTGCCATTGGCCCACAGTGAACGGATTTGGGTCAATCACTTCCAGCACGGCCGGACCGACCGCCACTTGTCCGCGGAGGTGAACCAACCCGGTGGTATCATCCAAAACCAGACCCAGATCAAACAGGCCGGAGTTCGTTCCAGCAGTGCTCAATCCACCGACCGCATTACGGATAAACGACACGGTCGCCGCCGTTGATGGATCTGCGTTCACCCAGGCCGAAACTCCCATAAACCGGGTCGGTTTCGTGAAATTCGGCACCGTGATGTAAGTTGAACCATCAAACGTGAACGCGTTTGCGATCTTTCCTGCGCCCCACGTCGCCGTGCCGTTTACTGTTCCATCCGTGCCAACGGCGTTGTCCGCAGTTGTCCCTGCAGTCTCATTGAGCGGCAGGTAAACCGATGCACCTTCTGTGACCTGGAAGGTCGAGAGGTTCACCGACGCGTTGCGGCTAACCACGCTTCCTGCGGGACTGAAGACCGCAACGTTATAAACAGCCACATCGGTATCGCCGAAGTTGCTGATCGTGAGATTCGGGCTGGTTGCCCCCGAGACGTTACCGCCGTTCGATAAGTTGCGCCCGTTCTTACGCCATTGATATGTTAAGCTGGAACCTGTGGCCACAACGCTGAGACGCGCTGTGCCCCCTGCGGCTGCCACAGTTGAGGCCGGTTGTTGTGTGATCGTTGGCGGCGCTCCGACAGCAGGCGCATTCAGAACCAACTGAATTGCGTTTACACCGGTCGCTTCGTTGGCGGTGGTGAGCGT
The DNA here is from genome assembly GCA_036383895.1 of Verrucomicrobiia bacterium. Classification (GTDB taxonomy): domain Bacteria; phylum Verrucomicrobiota; class Verrucomicrobiia; order Limisphaerales; family SXQI01; genus DASVNK01. The sequence goes on from DASVNK010000077.1 coordinate 5,330, forward strand.
ATCGAAGGTGAGAACGATCTGCCCATTACCATCCGGCTGCACGTTGTCGAATCGGACGAAGCTCGCCACGGTCGGATTGTTCGCGTCCGTGCTCGACCCTCGGTAGAACCCAGGTGCCGCGTTGTATTCATCCGAATTCATCGCCCGCACGTAATAGGTCGTGCTACCAATGTTATAGCTCACGTTCTGCACTTGCAACGGCGGGCTCACCACATAGATCAATACTGAGTGGTTTCCAGCCGGAACGTTTCCGAACGTGATGGTATTCGGTTCATCACCCACTTCGTCCGCACCCATGTTACCGTTCAGCAATCGTTCCGTCGGCGTATCGACACCTGTGCCCGCGCCCCATGTGCCGTTGGCCAGGTAATTTACGGTAATCGTTGATTCCGTCCCGTCGCTCTGCAGCACGGGGATCAGATTGCCGTCAATGTCTGTCGTCGGCAGGTCTCCGCTCGCGCCGCCTGCGTTGTTCCAATACGCTTGCGGCCACACGCCAATCACGAGATTCGTATTCACGTCCGTCGGCGCACCGTTCGCACCGCCGCCGATGAAGTTGATCCCGATACTGTCCGTCGCCGATGGCGTGAAGACAATCGCGCGGACGGGCACGCTTGTTTCGCGTCCGACGATCTGCACGGTGTAAACGTTCGTTTGATTCTCAGCGGTCACGGGTTCCGTTGTGTATGAGGTGCGAGTCGCGCCTGGGATCAGCACTTCGTTCTTATACCACTGCACCGGCCATGGGCCGTTCAGAGTGGTGTAGAAGGTCGCAGATTGTCCGAGCAGGGTTGGAGTATCGGACGGCTGGCTGAGGAAGCGCGCGGACGCCGGGGCACCCACGGTCACCGCCAGCAATTCCACTTCGGCCACCTGCATACAGCAACCGTTGGCAATGTTCCGCACCCGCTGCGCTGTCCAGCGGTAATTCCTGTACGACACTTCATTCTCAAAGTAGAATTCCTGCCGCTGGAAGCGGTTGGTAAATCCCGCTGCGATATTGCTGATGGTCGTAATGGGAGTCCAGGTGCCACTGGCATAACTGGTCAGGTTCGTGTCGTTGGACCCTTCAATCAGCACCACCTCTGGATCACGATCCTGTGCATCATTGGCGGATTGCAGCGCCATTCCGATAATGCGTGTAGCGCCGATGGCCGGCTGCACCGCAAAGCCGGAAGGAGAGAAGTTTCCAATTTGGTTTCCGTCACGGCCGCTGTCGAAGTTTAGGTACTTGGTGGTCTTGTTATCGATCGCGTTGGCGACCCCCTCGGAAGGCGGGCTGTTCGCCGAGCTTGCGAAGATCAAATCACCCGGTTGCGTAATATCCTGCGGGGCAGATGTTCCCAGCAGCTGCACTTCGGCGACTTGCATGCAGCAGCCGTTGGCGATGTTGCGCACGCGCTGGAAGGTGACGCGGTAATGGTTATACGGCTGCACATTATCGAAGAGGAATGTCTGTTCCTGGAAGCGCGCGGTGAAGCCCGCCGCAACGTTCGATAGGGTGGTTATTTGCGTCCAGTTACCAGCCGCATAGCTCGTCAGGTTGGTGTCGTTAGAGCCTTCGATTAACACCACTTCCGGATCGCGGTCCTGTGCGTCGTTGGCCGACTGCATCGTAATCCCGCTAATCAAAGTGCGTCCGATCGCTGGGGACACCGCGAACCCGGAGGGGGAAAAATTCCCGATCTGGTTTCCGTCACGACCGCTGTCGAAGTTCAGATACTTTGTCGTCTTGTTGTCGATCGCGTTGGCCACACCTTCAGACGGCGGGCTGTTCGCCGAACTGGCGAAAATAACGTCGCCCGGCTGGGTGACATCCTGGGGAACAACAGTTCCCAGCAGTTCGACTTCCGCCACCTGCATGCAGCAGCCGTTGGCTATATTACGGACGCGGTCAAAGATGATGCGGTACGATTTGTAAGGCTTCTCGTTGTCGAACGTGAAGACCTGCGTTTGGAACCGATTTGTGAAACCCGCCGCGGCGTTGCTGATGGTCGCAATCGCTTCCCAGGTTCCGCCCGAGTAATTTGTCACGCTGCCGTTGGAACCTTCGATGATGATCACATCGGGGTCGCGGTCCTGTGCATCGTTCGCGGACTGGAGCGAAATTCCGGTCACGCGGGTTAAGCCCACTCCAGGCGTTACCGTGAATCCGGACGGCGAGAAATTGCCGATGGTATTTCCGTCACGACCGCTGTCGAAATTCAGGTACTTCGTTGTTTTGTTGTCGATGGCATTGGCCACGCCTTCCGAGGGAGGGCTGTTCGCGGAGCTGGCAAAGACCACATCTCCGGGTTGGGTTACATCTTGTTGGGCAAATGCTGTTATCGCGGCGGCAATTCCGACCGACAGACCGACAGCAGCTCTGCGCACACTAGAAGTGTTGAGCATACGTTGGGATAGTTTGGTTGTTTGAGGGACGATTGGAGGCTAGGGGTTTTTACCAACAACGGTCAAGATATTACTAAGGGAAAGCGAAAGCCGCGCTAATCACGGTCGCCGGCAGATCATAACTCCACATTAATTTCCCGGCTGCCGCTTGAAACAGTAATGAGACGTCGCCCACCCCCTGGCCGCAAAACCTCGATTTCCAATTGCGGTGCGGCCTTGAATGATTCCGGCACCGCGAAAACTAGGGCCCCCGAATCCTGCGACCAATATCCCGATCCAGCCCGAATCTCCCGCGCCGGAGTTATCGCTCCTCCACTCTTCAATCGCACCACGCAACCCACGCCATTCGGATTCTTCACCCCGCCACTCATTGTAATCCGCAAGCCCGACCCCTTCGCGAGATTCCGATACAATTTTGTCGCCGCGCCGTTCTGCGCGACCGCGAAATCCAATCGCCCGTCCCGATCAAAATCACACGCCGCCGCCCCCCGCTGCTCGCCATAAATCGCTATCCCTGAAACCTGCCCGGCGACCGCGCTAAACCCGCCAGTTCCATCTCCCCGCAACACCAACCCCCGCCCCGCATCATTCCGCGCAACTCCAGTTCGATTCCCAAAAAAATTCTGCGCCAGGAAAAGGTCCTCGTTCCCATCCAGATCGAATTCACCCACCACCGTGCCAAACACCGGCGCAAGTTGTGCCTCCATCGGCAAAGCGCGCATCTCAAAATGACTTTTCCGATTCAGCAACAGCACCGTTCGCAATTCCGTCGCAACCCATTCTTTCGCCTCTGAATTCCTCTCGCCCAAAATGTTCTCCACTGTGTTCGTGCTGTAGGCGGCATGCGTCCCGAATCTGCCCACCAAAAACGGTAACCCTTGTCCAGCTTCATCCAACGATCGCGACGGCACGTAACCGTTTGCCGCCGGATCAAAGACCGTTTCCATGATCGCCACATGCGGCGTGCCGAACTGACCCGTCACAAGTTTCATCGGACGTTCCGCGCTCGCATGGTGTTCCGTATTTTCTCCCCAATTTCCCACCACCAGGTCCATCAATCCGTCGCCATCGAAATCGCCCGCATTCACCGAAGTCCACCAACCGCGTACCTCATCGAGCTTCACTTCCTTCCCACCCGGCAATCGCACGTTCCAATCTCGCCGGCCCAACTTCCCACCCGCGTTTTTGTAAATCCGCACCGCTCCGAACTCACCCGCAACGACCAGTTCTGGCCATCCGTCCGCATCCAAATCACTCCACATCGCTGCCGAGACTGCGTTGGTCTCTCCAAGTTCCTCCGGCACCCAGTTCCCCGCGTCATTCCGCAGCAAAACGCTCTTCCCCGCGGTCGGCCAACGGCCCGGCAAGACACGCGCCCCAATAAAAAAATCCAAATCTCCGTCAGCGTCATAATCCGCCGCGCACATCGGCCCCGCACTGCTCGGCAGATCTGGCCAGGCCGCGACGCCCGCTCCGATGCCCGCATCAAATCGAAAAATCGACGCCGTATTGGTCCGCCCGTCCTCGTAACTTGCCAGCCCCGCAAAAATATTGATCTTCTCGTCTGGTCCCGGAATCGCGAGCAACGAAGTGGTGTCTCTCGCCAATGGCTGCTGAAACGGCGCATTCGTCCACGGCGAAAACGCACCGTCCGTATTTCTAAAAACGCCCAATCTTCCGCCCGCTCCCGTTCCCACAATCAATTCTTCGCGCCGATCGCCATCCAGGTCCGCCCAGGTCACTCCCGGCCCGAGTTGGCTCAAGCGATGCGGCAGCAACGGCTGCCGCGCAAAGTCGTCATACCATCCTTCGTGATGCACATGCTGGATGCGATCGCTCACATCCTCAAACCACGCCGGCTCCTGCTTGTTCTCCTGTTTCGGTCTTTGCTCCGCGCTCGCCTCTTCGGAAATTTCGTAAAGTCGGTTCGCGCTCACCTCCCGCACCGTCGTCACCAATCCGTTACGCCACTTCACTTCCAGCGTCATGCCCCTCGCATTCGTTCCGCCGGCGAAAACACAAACCGCTTCGCTGCCCGAAAGATATTTCCCTCCGCTGACCACCTCCTGTTGCTGCACCGGCGCCGCTCCGCCTCGCAAAGTAACCAATGCGCCCACGCCCTGCGTATTCGGTGCTTTTCCTTTCAACCGCACCGCGACGCGCGTTCCACCGCCTTTGTTGCGATAAACACCCGCGGCGGAATTCAAATTATTCACCGCGAAATCGAAATCGCCATCCCCATCGAAATCCGCGGTCGCAATCCCATGATGGATTCCCAAATCACTCGTCCCCCAGTTCGAAGTAGCTTCCCCAAATTTAACCCCGCCCAAATTTCGAAACGCCACGATCGGCATCCGCAGCTCGGGATACAGCCGCATGTTCGCCAATAAATCCGCCTGGAACGTCTTCCGCCTCTCCTCGACATTCGCAATCGCCGAGTAATTTCTCGCCCGACCACGAATCACCGCGTTCGCGTCCCGATCCTGCACATCGCGCGCATGACCGGCAGTGATGATGATGTCCTGGTGCCCATCCAAATCCACATCAAGAAACACCGGCTGCCACGCCCAATCCGCCGCCGCCACGCCAGCATAATTCGCCACCTCCGCATAACTCCCGTCCCCGCGCGCCAGGAACATCGTGTTACGCAAAATCTGCGGACGATCCGTAAAACGCCCGGGCAAGTTTGGACTCGACGCTTGCGCATCCATCTGCCGCTTCCGCATCGCCGGCGAACGGCTCAACATATCCAGCACGAAAACGTCCGGCGCGCCGTCGAAATTCAAATCGGCCACATCCACTCCCATCGAACTTCCGCTGGTCTGGCGAAATGCCAGCGGTGGCGCGGCGCGGAAATTTCCACGCCCATCGTTCAACCAAATCCGATCCGGCGTCCAAAAGTCGTTGCACACATAGAGGTCGGGCGCCCCGTCGCCGTTCAAGTCTCGGAACGTCGCGCTCAACCCCCAATCCAGCGGCGCTCCGGGCAGCGCCTGCCCATTCTCTCCGATGAACCTGTTCCACGTCGCGGCGCTGAATTTCCCCTTGCCATCGTTCAACAGCAAAACATCCGGCTCGCCATACTCCAAAATCTGTCCGCCGAACAACACCAGCCGATTTCTCAACGCCGGCGGAACGCTCGGCTTCCCGCCCACCATCGACAACTGCACCTCACCGCGGTCGCGAATATCGTCCGAGCGATTATTCGCCACATAAAGATCCAGCGTCCCATTCCCATCAACATCCGCCAGCGCCAGCGTCATGCTGCCGAACCCACTCGCCGTGCCCCACTCCCGCGTCACATCGGTAAAGTTTCCTTTCCCGTCATTGCGCCACGCCAACACTCCGCGCCCGTTCGCCGTCGCCAGCAAATCCAACGCGCCATCCCCATCCACATCCGCCAGCACCACTCCACGCAGCACCGCATTCGTCGTCCGCACTCCGCTCCTCGCGGTAACATTCGCGAACTTCCAGCCCCCAAGATTTCTGAAAAGATCGAGCCGATTCTCCACCCCCGCGAACACCAGATCGGCCAACCCATCCCCGTCGAAATCGCCCGCCGCCACACCCGACCCGTTATAAAGCGTCCGATTCTTCGCCGCCGCTTCCTCAGAAAGAGTATTCGTAAACCCAACTCCACTCCCCATCACCCGCTCGAACCCCGCCGCCCCAACCTCCACCTCCAGCGTCCGCCAGCGCGCGCTCCCCTCCACCCGCCAATCCACCGCCCCCCAAACCGTCTGCGCCATCGCAAAAACCAGCGCCGCTATTCGCAACTGTACCATTGAAAGCCAAAACCCTAGCCGCCCCCCTCCCACGAAACAACCCTGCTTCTTGACCGTTGCCCCCGTCACTATTGGAATTTGCTGTCATGAAATAGATTTCCGTCTGGCACCCAGGTCGACCGAGTAACGGACTAGGGTCGAACCAGCTTTACCCCTCTGGCGAGTCAAAGCGCTCGGGCGCCAAGCTCGGTGACTATGTCAATTCTTTGGACCTTAATCATCGGGCTCATCGTCGGAATCGTCGCAAAGTTTCTTATGCCGGGCCGTGATCCAGGCGGTTTCATCATCACCACGCTGCTCGGCATTGCCGGTGCGTTTCTCGCTCACTTCATCGGGCGGTCGATGGGCTGGTATGCCGAAGGTGAACCGGCCGGATTTATTGCTTCCGTCGTGGGGGCCATCGTTCTGCTTGCAATTTATCGCATGGTTGCCGGACGGAAGAGCATTTCCGATCGTCGCTAGATAAATGCAATTCCATTGCTGCGGCTCATTGCCTGGGCAGAGTTGCGAGCTTGGAGGAACGGCCAAAAGAATTAGGCGCGGCGCCGCTTCGGAGCCGACGCCTTCTGCTCTTTAGCCACACGCATATTATCCACAAGGTTTGGATACGGCCGCCCCGCCGCTCGTGCCAATGCCTTCGCCCGCGCTTTACTCTTCGGCGTTAACTTCGTCCGCGAACTTCCCTTCGGCGCCTTTTTTTTCCAAGGCTCTTTCCTCGTTCCCTCCATGCACGAAACATAGCACCACGAAACACATTTGCTGTGAAGGGCTCTTCACTTTCCTTCCTCGGCTTTTCCTCCACTTCGCTATTTCACTACCGCGCGATTTCGCTCATCTTTCCCCATCCATGCAGATCGACTGTCACGTTCACATCGTCGGCAACGGCTCCAGCGGCAGCGGCTGTTGGATCCGTTCCCCCGCGCATCAATGGCCTTTGCAGGCCCTCATGGTCCGCCACATCGGCCTGCCCGTCAGCGCGCTCAAAGGCGACCTCGACCATCTCTACATCGATAAACTACTGGAATGGGTCCGCTCCTCGTCCCTCGACAAAATCATCATCCTCGCCCAGGAGAAAGTGTACGCGGACAACGGCGATCTCATGGAAAAATTCGGCACCGCCTACGTGCCGAACGAATACGTCCTCAAACTCGCCCGCGAACACCCGGAACTCCTCCCCGCCGTCTCCATCCATCCGGCTCGCCGCGATGCCATGGAGGAATTGGAACGCTGCATCGCGGGCGGCGCAGTCATGATGAAGTGCCTGCCGAACTGCCAGAATATCGATTGCATGAATCCAAAGTTCCGTCCGTTCTGGGAACGTATGGCCCAGGCCGGGCTCCCGCTCCTGGCCCACACCGGCGGCGAACACACCCTGCAAATCGTTCGCCCCGAATACGCCGATCCGCGCACCCTCAAGCTCCCGCTCGATTGCGGCGTCACCGTCATCGCCGCCCACTCGGCATCCAAGAGCGGCGTAAGCGATCCGGAATACTTTCATCACTTCGCCAAAATGTGCGCCGATCATCCGAATTTTTACGGCGACAACAGCGCCTTCAACATCCCCATCCGCAGCCGCGTCGTGCCAAAATCCGTTGTCCCGCCTGTCCGCGACAAAATGCTTCACGGCAGCGATTACCCCGTCCCAATCTTCGGCCACTGGGCCTGGATGCGCGGCTTTATCGATTGGAAAACCTTTCGCCGCTGGCAAAAACATGAGAACCCGATCGAACGCGATTACCAACTCAAACGAGCCATGGGTTTCGGCGATGATACATTCACGCGCGTGGCCAAGCTAATTCCGCAACACCCCTTAAAAAACTCCGCGGCGAAGAAGGAGCCCGCCGCAGCTTCAGCCTGAGGTTCGCCCATGGCCCAAGGCAGCCTGGAGTTATTGATTATTGCGGACGACCTGACCGGTTCGAACGACGCAGGCGCGCAGTTCGCCAAGCGCGACATTCCAGCGATCGTGATGGTTCAGCCAGACCTCGACGAACTCCCGGCCGGCTATCCGGTCGTCGTGGTCAATTCCGAGTCGCGCCACGTGGCACCTGCCGAAGCTGCCCGCCGTGTCCGCCACATCGCCAAGCTTGGCTTGCGGTCCGGCGCGCGTCACTTCTTCAAAAAGACCGATTCCACCCTGCGCGGAAACATCGCCGCGGAACTCAAAGCGCTCCTCGACGTCACCGGCGTAACGCAAATCCCGTTCGTCCCCGCCTTTCCCGAAACCGGCCGTACGACGCGCCACGGCATTCATTACCTCCACGGCGTTCCCGTCGCGCAAACCGTCTTCGCGAACGATCCACTCAGCCCCGTTCGCGAAAGCGAAGTCGCCAAAGTCCTCCGCGCAAACGCCAACCTCCGCGTGAATAATGCGAACCTCGATAACGTCCATTTAAGTAGCGACGCCGAGTGTGTCGTCTTCGATTGCGAGTCGCGCGCGAACCTTCAAGCCCTCGCGCGCGCGTTCGCAAAAAAGAATCAACTCCGCGTTCTCTCTGGGTCCGCTGCGTTCGCTGAAGAACTTCCAAACATTCTCGATTTACCCAAGCGCCCTAGCGCGCCGATTCAGTTGCGTGGTCCCCTGCTCTGCCTCAATGGCAGTTTGAATCCCAAGTCGCTGGAACAGATCGCGGTCGCAAATTCGCAGTTCCACTCCATTCGACTCACGCCCGAGCAACTCTTCCGCGGAAGCACGAACATTCAGTATCCACCAGGCACCAACGTTCTCATTCACAGCGCCACCAGCTCGCGAGACCTGGCGTCTTACCGCACGGCGGCGACGGAAATCGGAATTAGCCGCAGTGATCTGCATCGCGCCGCGGCAAATTCGCATGGTCGCATCGCGCAACACGCGCTCACTGGCGGCGAATTTAAAACGCTGATCGTTTTCGGGGGCGATACGTTGATGGGAATCGCCCGCGCGCTGAATTGGAGCGCGTTCATTCCGTGCGGTGAATTGGAACCGGGAGTGACCGTTGCCAGGCCGAAAGGAAGCGAGACTTGCGTGATCAGCAAAGCAGGTGGGTTCGGCAATGCGGAGGTGCTGAAACGTATCGTAGGCAGGACGCAAAGTTCGTAGGCGGGTGCGACTGCGAGAAAAGCAACATTTCTGTTGACGCATTAGTCTCCACCCTACTAAATTCTACCTATGATCACGAACAACCATTCGTGGTCACTCGGCACGTGCCCGAACAAAAGCCTCGCTCTCGAGTCTCCTGTTCGCCCACGCCAAAGTGACCACCTAATCTTTGCACACACAGTTGCGCCCTATCGCGTAACCGCGTCACCGCACTTCCGTCCACGAGGCCACAAAAACTCTGTGCTCTCTTTGCCTCCCTCGGTGTGCTCTGTGCCCCTCCAAACACCGAACACACACCCGGCACACACCCGGCACACACACAGCTCACACACAGCTCACACACAGCTCACACACAGCTCACACACAGCACACACACAGCATCCGCACCGACTAACCATTAGTCCTCAACGCTTTATAAAATTATGAACACAAAAAAACACACAACGACGTCAAAACTCTGATGTTGAACCCGCCGCTCCTTCCCTCTCTCCCACTGTGAAGAGCGTCAACGAAGGGGAGGTGCCCCTTACGCAAATTGCACCTTTCGTAGGCACACCCCTTGCGAAAGCTGTGTGGTTTGATACAAACAGTGTTTCAATCTTATGACACCCAGGCTTGCTCCTTCTTCAGCCGGTTCGATTCGATTTTTCACCCGGCTTTTCTCGTGCCTTTTCGCCATAGCTCTCGCCCTCGGCTTCCTTCCGGGTTCCCGGGCGCAGGTAATAAACCCGACCAACAATTTTCCGCCGTTCAACCTTCACTTCCATCGCGACGGCTCCGGTTTCGAAACCAAAGGTTATACGCTGCAAGGTCCGACCGGCGGGGGGCCTCTTTTTTCTGGTTTGCGGCTGACGCGCGCGGGTGATTACAGCGGGCTGTTCTTCGCCACGCGCGGACAGGACGTCTTCAAACTGGATGCAGAAGCTGGGACGTTCGAAACGGTGCCGCTCTCGCGCATTAGTCCTCAGCTCGCGGAGCAGGGCTGGCCGACGGCGCTGGGCTTCGACCCGATCAGGCGCGAGATCCTGCTCACAAGTTTGGGTGGCGAGGGTTACATCCACACTTACTCAGCGTCATCGAATCAGTGGCGATTGCTCACGAGTTTGAACAACTGGGATGTTTCGGATATCGCGCTGCATGGGCCGACCGACACTTTTTATGTGGTGCGGAATTCCTACGTGAGTTCGCCTGGGCAAATGGCACCGCTTTTCGTTTCGCGGATTGCGCGAAATGGAACTCACGGGAGCAGCATCAGTATCGGGAATCTTCCTTTCGGCGTCGGCTTCAGCGACCACGAGGCGGAACTCATCCCGGTGGGCGAATACCTCGTTTTGCTGTTGGAACCGGGGCTGGGATTTCACGAGAGAAATCTGCCGAAGGAATCGCGGATTTATTTGATCAGTCCGAGGACTGGGCAGGTGACGTTGACGTATCGCGCGGATTGGAATCCCACGCCACGGAACCAATTGCCGTCCGTGTCGATCACTGCGCCTTCGCAGGGTGCGGTGATTGAAGCGGGTACCTCGGTGAAGCTCACTGCGATCGGAACGGATGTGGATGGATTTGTCGCCAGCATGGAATTCTTCGTGGATGGGCAGTCGGTTGGGTTTGGAACTCCGACAATCAACGCGGCCGGAATGACGTTTTTTGAACTGAATTGGGTGGCGACGGTGGGCGCGCATGTGATTACCGCGCGCGCGACGGATCACCAAGGCGGGTCGAGGATTTCGTCAGGCGTTGCAATCACGGTTCGAGTTGTGGAGCCAGTTCTGCCCCTGGTCAGCGTGCGGACCATTGATGCCGAAGCGACGGAGTATCCCGCGGTTAGCCAAATTCCCCCGGATACAGCGCAATTTGAGATTACGCGCGAACGCAATTTGCAGAGTTCATTCACCGTTTATTTCACGCTGGGTGGAACAGCGACGGAACATAGGGATTATGTATCGCCGTCGAACTACGTGGTTTTCCCTGCAGGAGTGAGCAGCGTGCGCGTGACGATTGTTCCGATGGCAGATGTGTTGACCGTTGTGGAGCCGACCGAAACGGTGATCCTGAACATTGCACCGTCACCCTCCGGATCGTACGAGGTGAACGCGAACGAGCAGCAAGCAACGGTGGTGATTTTCGAAAGTGGGCAGCCGCCGTCGCCATCGCTGGTGATTGTGGAACCGAGCAACGGATCCTTATTTGAGCCAGGCGAACCGATTCACATTTTAGCCGCGGGGACGGGTTTCCCGCTGGTAAGTACGGTTCAGTTTAAAGCGGATGGCCAGGTCATTGGCTCCAGCACTTACATTCATCCGACTCCTGGCGGCCAAACCTTCGCGATCGAAGCGGAAGACTTCGACTATGATGGCGGCAAGCATGTTTCTGTCGCCGACGTGATGCCATACATGGGCGGCGCGTATGAAGGTCTGAGCTCGAGGCACAATGTGGATTATTTCCGTCGCAATGATGTTTCTGAAGGGAACATCTATCGGTTTGAAGAAAGCCCGAACGTGCCGATGTTCGCCTCGCCCGAACCGACCAACAGCAATCGCGGCACCTGGGAAGTGACCGCGAATTACCGAATCGGCTGGATGGATGACGGAACTTGGTTCAATTACACGCGCAATTTTCCGCCGGGCTCTTACCGCGTTTATGCAGGATTGGCGCATGGCGACTCGAATACCACCATGCGCGCGAGTCTCGCCAAAGTGACTGCGGGTCGCGGAACGCAGTCGCAAACGCTTCAGACGCTCGGGGAGTTCACCGGACCTGCCACGGGCAATTGGACCATGACGACTCGCGTGCCGCTCACTGTGAACGGCCAGGAAGTGCAGGTGCAATTGGGCGGGGAGGAAACTTTACGCTTCCAAGGCTTGGCTGGGGATTTTGATTATATTCTGCTACAATCGGACAACATCGCTGCGCCACCGCGTGTGATTTGGCATTCATTCACCTGGACCAATGCACCTCTCGGCACTCACACCATCACCGCTGAAACGATGCTGGCGAATGGACAGGTGCTCGTCTCCAGCCCGGTGCAGATCCGTGTAGGCCGAGAGCAACCCGCATCGTTTGTTCGGCGCGACCTTCCCGAACACTTTCAGCCTGAACTGTCCTTCAGGGTAACGCTGCAAGCCAACCCGCCAACGGGCACGCACGCTTACGCCGTGGAAGACACGCCGCCGGTCAGTTGGGCCGTGAGCAGTGTTTCGCATGACGGAGTGTTCGATCGAGCGACCGGCAAGGTGAAGTTTGGTCCGTTCACGGACGGGCAAGCGCGGACGCTAACCTACTCGGTCCGGGCGCCATTGAACGCTACCGGTATCGCGCAATTCACCGGAAACGCTTCGCGTAATGGCGTGCTGTATCCGATCACTGGAGATCAAACCATCAACGGCGCGAGCGAGTTTCATCCGGCCGATTCGAATCAAAACGCGGCCGGCGCGCTGGCGGATAAGAAGATCACCGTAAACGAACTCACCGCTTACGCTGCGGCGTGGAAAAGCGGTCAATCCTGGCCCGTCGGCCCGAACCCGATTCCGGTCAGTTACGTCACGCGCGCGGCTTACATTTGGAAGAACGGTGAAGCTTACCGCTTCGAGCCAGGGCTCGCGCCGCCGTCCTGCTGGGTGCCTTTGTCACAGTCGAATATTGTTTTCCAGCCGCGCGCCGCGTCGATAATCACTGTATCGGAGCGAATTGCTCCTGCATCGATTGCTCCGGGGGCGAGCGCGGAAATAAAAATTAAAACTACGCCGATCGGCGGCTCCGTGGCGCATGCTGTTGAAGAGGAAGTTCCGGCGGGCTGGAGCGTATCCAACATCACCCATGAAGGTAATTACGATGCCGCAACACGAACGATTCGATGGGGCGTGTTCATGGATGCAAATCCGCGAATTCTTTCATACACGCTCGTTGCGCCCGCTGGTGTGGCAAGCGTGGCAAATCTCGGCGGCGAAACATCGTTTGATGGCCTGAACGTTGGAACTGCTGGTACAGCGCGAGTCGTTGCCTCGAGCGACGCCACTGCTGTGAGTCTCAGCTCTACGCGAACGAGCAGTGGTGGAGTTCAACTGAAGCTTACCACGGCGGCTGGGCAATCGGGTATTATTGAATACTCGGATGACCTTGTGAGTTGGACCGAACTGCAGACCGTAATCGCGACGACGGGCAGCCTGGAAGTGTCGGATGTGAACCCGGGGCACAAGGCGAGGTTCTACCGGTTCCGTATCGATTAAGACGCTCAGCGCGCTTGCTGCAGCGTATTTTTTACAAGTTGGACAAGATTGCGCTGCTCACCCGGCGCAGTTTGCGACATCACGTGCGAAACACCCCGCTCGGTTGCGCATTAAAACGCAATCTTAGTCCCCCCACCCCATCGGCAAGCATCCTGCTAAAAGGGTTCCTGAGCGTATGGGGCGCGCTCGGAACAGGAAAAGGGATTTGCTATGCACAAATATGAAGCGTGGATACCTAATCGATATGGACGGCGTGATCTACCGGGAGAATCATTTGATTCCCGGCGCGGCTGAGTTCGTGGAATGTCTGCTCAGCACAGGAACGCCATTTCTTTTCCTGACGAACAATTCTGCCCCGACGCCGGAAGATCTGGCGGTACGGTTGCGGCATCTTGGAATCGAAGGCATTTCCTCCAGACACTTCTATACTTCAGCGCTGAACACGATTGATTTCATGAGCGAGACGCATCCGAATTGCACCGCGTTCGTGCTCGGTGAAGGCGGGTTGCTCGCTGCGTTGCACGAAAAGAAAATTGCCAATGATGGGATCAATCCCAGCTATGTGGTCGTGGGAGAAGGGAGCGTATCGTCGGATAAACTAACGAAAGCGCACGAGTGTATTGAACGCGGCGCGCGATTGCTCGCGACGAATCCCGACAACTGGTGTCCGGTAAGCGCGGATCGAACTCGACCGGGCGCGGGCGCGGCGGCGGCGTTCCTGGAAGCGAGCACGGGAAAGTCGGCGTATTATCTCGGCAAGCCAAATGGATACATGTTCAACCGCGCCTGCCGTAAATTGCGCGAGCTAAGTTTCAGCGAGCCGGAGGAAATCGTGATGATCGGCGACACCATGGAGACCGACATACGCGGAGCAGTGGAGGCGGGATTGCATTCCTACCTTGTTCTTACCGGGTCCACCCAGTTGGACAACGTCCGCGATTATGTCTATCAACCGACGCAGGTTCTAAACAGCGTCGCAGATTTAGTGGACGAAGTGCGCACTGGTCTGCCCTCGAATCGACTGAACAGTCCTGCCTTTCGCACTACCGCGGAACCGAAAAGACCGCGAGGAAAACGCCACCAGACCGATGCCGTGCGGCCGGCGCGAGCTTACCCGCGAGCAATGACCGCGGCTTAGACCCGGTTCTCGGATATTAGCTCTGCAGTGAGTTGCGGAAGGCTGCCGAGCCGTTTGCGTTGCCTCTTTGCGTAACCGGGCCGAATGGAAAGTCCGCGATCGAAGGTCTGAGGGCGGGAAAACATCGTATTTCGGCTGGAAATTAAAGCGGGCGGAATTACAGTCGATAAATTGCATGCCGAAGCGGAGGTGTTAACTCGGCGGGCAAATCCATACTTATGAAGCTTCTTACATTCGGCTGGTCGTGCGTGGTCGCGGCTGTCCTTTCCATTTCCACGGCGCGGGCGCAAGTGCCGGCGGCGGAACAGTTGTTGCCGGACGATACGATTGCGGTTTTTACGGTGCCGGACTGGCGCAAGCTTTCCACGAACTACACGCAATCGTCTTGGGGGCAGCTCTGGGCGGATCCCTCGATGAAGCCGTTCCGTGAAAATTTTAATTCTAACTTCGTGGCGGATTTCGTGAAGCCGCTGGAGAAGGAGTTGGGGGTAAAGCTGACGGATTACCAGGAACTGCTTTCCGGACAAATTACCGTCGCGCTAACGCCGCCGCGCGAAGGGACAACCGATTTCGTAAGCTTCCTGGTGCTGATTGATAGCAAAGACAAAAGCGAGACGCTGACGAAGAATCTCGCAGACTTGAAGAAGAAATGGACCGATGCCGGCAAGGAAATCAAGAGCGAGAAGATCCGCGATGTGGAGTTCAGCATGATTTCGTTCACGGGCAAGGATGTTCAGAACGTCCTGAAGAAAGCGTTTCCGTCACAGGAGGAGGAAGGAGAGGAACCGGAAGAGAATCCAGCCGCGAATGAGAAGAAGCAAATTCGCATCGGCCAATACAAGTCGCTGCTGATTTTGGGCGAGAACGAGAAGGCTATCGAGAAAATGTTGGCGCGGCAGACGGGTGGGTTGGTGCCGCCGCTGGGCGAGAAGGCCGATTACCAGAAGACGCATAATCAGTTGTTCCGCGATTCGCTGGCGCATGCGTGGGTTAACGTGAAGCCGATTTACGAGAAGGTCCTGCAGATGGCGAGTCAGGAGCAGAATAAGCCGCCGGGCGGGATGCCGGCGCTGCAGCCGGAAAAGATTTTGCCGCTGCTCGGATTCAGCGAGGTCGAAAGCTTTTCCGCAAAACTCGCAGGCGGCAATGACGGCAGTGTAGTGGAGTTCATGTTGGCTGTTCCGGAAGGACGTCGCGAAGGCTTGTTTAAAATACTTTCGCTGGAGAAGAAGGAAACCGCGCCCCCCGGCTTCGTTCCATCGGACGTGATTAAATTCTCACGCACGCGGCTCGATGCGCAGAAATCGTTTACGACGCTGGAAGCCTTGATCACAAAGATCGATCCGTCGCTGGCGGGTTTTGTGCAATTGATGCTTTCGACCGCGGGCAAGGACAAGGACCCAAATTTTGATCTGAAGAAGAATCTGATTGGAAACCTGGGAGACGACTTCATCAGCTACGAAAAAGCGCCAAAGTCCACGAAGCTGGAGGATCTAGCGGCGGCCCCGAGCTTAACTCTGATTGGTTCGCCGAACCCAACCGCATTGCTGGATGCGTTGCGAATGATTACTTCGCTCATGCCGCCACCGTTGAGCAGCGCGCCATTAAAAGAACGGGAGTTTCTCGGAAAGAAAATTTACACGCTGAGCATGGCGGCTGGTCCGGGACTTCCTCCGGAAGACGGCGATGAAGAGGCCGAACCTGCGGCGCCGGCGGCGGGCGCTTCGCAGAAAATGAGTTTCACTTCAAGCGGCGGGTACCTCGCGGTCTCGAGCGACGATTCGATGCTCGAAGATTTTCTGCGGAGCGGCGAGAACCCACCGAAGCCGTTGCGCGCCACGGAAGGTTTTGCCGAAGCGGCACAGCGCGCGGGTGGGCTGGATAACGGATTCTTCAGCTACGAGAACCAGAAGGAAAGTTTGCGCTTCACGATGGAAGCACTGAAGAACGATCCGGACCTGTTCAGCCAGGTGCCGCTCGTGGGCGGTGGAGAAGATGGTGAAGAAAGCGGGTTCACTAAGATGTTTAATCCGAAACTGCTGCCGAGCTTCGACCAGATCTCCAAGTACTTCGGAATCGCCGTGGCTTCAGGAGGCGCGACGCCGGATGGGTTTCACATCAAAGCAGTGGCGCCCAAACCGGCGGGAGTGAAACAATAACAGAAAAAGCGCACCGAGGTGCGCCTTTGAAATTGTATTTGAAACGCGCTTTTCGGAGCGCGTTTTTATTTAGCTCCGAGCTGCGAGAGTTTTGTCGACGGGAACCTTCTCGAGCACGGTGAATTTCGGCAGCCCGTGCTCGTAAGCCAACTTGGTTTCACCTTCGATCAGCGGACGGCAATAATCGACGAATTGTTGGTTTGGCAGGAAGCCGTCTTCCGAAATCCATTCGCGGGGAATGTGGTGAACGGCGTTGGCGATATCCGCCAGGTCTTGAAGGTCGGTGGCGCAATGATATGGGTCATTCGAACTGCGAACCAGCTTCACCATGAAACCAGACCGGCCTTCGACCGCCGCACGAACAGCAGCTTCACCGCACAGTACAGCTTCTTCGATATCGCGGAGACTAGCAATGTGAGCGGCGGAACGCTGAGCGTAGCCGAGCTTCACGGTGCGGGTCTTGGTCTTGAGCTTGCCCTGGACGAGTTCCGCGAGGCGGTCAGCGGCGCCAGAGAGGACCGGATGCCCGAAAGCATCGAGCCGGGATTTGTCCGCGCCGATTTCTTCACCAGCGCTGTTCTTGATCCCTTCGCCGCAAGCGACGATGCAGAATTTATTCGCGTCGATTGTCTCTTTGACCTTCGCGAGGAAAGCTTCTTCGTTAAAGGCAATTTCCGGAAGCAAAACAATGTGCGGCCCGCCAGCGCCGACGTTCTGCGCGAGCACGGATGAAGCAGCGAGCCAACCCGCAGTCCTGCCCATGATTTCAATGATGCAGCAGGAGCCGTCGTCGGTTGCCATGCCACCCACGTCGATCGCAACTTCCGCCACCGTGGTGGCGACGTATTTCGCTGCGGAACCAAAGCCAGGTGTGTGGTCCGTATGCGGCAAATCGTTATCGATAGTTTTCGGCACGCCGATGACGCGCATTTCATAATTGCGCTTCACCGCTTCCGCGTGGATTTGGTTGGAAGTGTCCTGCGAATCGTTGCCGCCGGCGTAGAAGAAATAGCGGATGTTGTGCGCCTGAAAGACTTCGAACAGGCGGTCCATGTCCTTGGCGGCCTGTTCGGGCTTCTTCTTGAAATCGATTTTGTAGCGGCAGGTTCCGAGCGCCGCGCCAGGGGTATACTTCAATCCCTCGATCGCGTTGTTCTTCTCTTCGTTTAGATCGATAAGGTCTTCGTTGAGAATGCCGTAAATACCATTCAACCCACCGTAAATTTCCTCGATCATCCCGTGTTTGCCCGCCTCGCGGATCACGCCAGCCACACTGGCATTGATCACCGAGGTCGGCCCGCCCGATTGCGCGACCAGCAAATTTCCAACTAATTCAGCCATATTTCAGTTTTCTTCGCTACGCGGGAACAGAGCAAACGCCCGCAAAATCGAACCGGAACCTTGCCTAGCGGCCAAACGCATGTCAAAGGGGAAAACGGCGAACAAACCCGCGCGGAAACGGCGATGTCGTTTGACGCTTCCGACAGCACGAACGTATTGTGAAGGTATGCCGAGCCTTGTGATTCAATTGCCAGCGCGGGCAGACCAGACCGAGTTCAACCTCCGGCGCTGGGCGGAACTTCTCGACAATCCGGACCTCGCCCGCATCGAGGGACGCATCGAGACTGACCGGCATGGACAGATCATTATGAGCCCACCACCGGGAGCGAACCACGGGACGTATCAAGCCACAATTGTCTTTCATCTGCGGCAGCTATTGCTTAATGGCCGCGTCATCACTGAATGCCCCATTTCCACAGCGGATGGCGTGAAAGCGGCGGACGTCGCTTGGGCTTCCAGGAAAGCAGTGCGCTCTTTGGGAAATCGCCAGGTTTACGTAGAACCACCGGAGATCTGCGTCGAAATCTTGTCACCTCGAAACACCAAAGGAGAGATCGAAGAAAAGCGCCGGTTGTATTTCGATGCCGGGGCAAAAGAAGTTTGGGTCTGTTCAATGAAAGGCGAAATGAGCTTTTACCTCAACGGTTCTGAAAAAAACGCGGGCAAATCCATGCTCTGCCCCGAGTTCCCCAAAAAGGTCACCTTGGACTAGCGCGATGCCGCCTGACTACAAAGACGCCACGCTCGTTCTGGTCGGCCACGGCTCGACCCTGAACGCCGAATCCGCCGCCCCCACCTATCAACACGCGGATGAGTTGCGGCGACGCGGAATCTTTGCGGATGTGCTCGAGGCGTTTTGGAAAGAGGAACCGTGCATCGCCGCGGTGTCGCGCGGGGCGTTCACTCCTCGAGTCTTCGTGGTGCCTCTATTTATTAGCGAGGGGTATTTCACCGAGCAGGTGATTCCCCGCGAGCTCGGCCTTTCCGACGGATCAGTGAATTTCGAACGCGTGCAGACACGTCCCGGGCCGGCCGGATCGAACCTTCTCGAGCAGACTGTTTTCTACTGCGGTCCAGTCGGAACGCACGCAAGCATGACGAAAGTCCTTCTAGCCCGCGCCGCTCAGATCATCGAAAAGCACCCCTTCCCTCGCGCACCAAAACCGAAAGAAACTGCGCTCTTCATCGCTGGGCACGGCACGGGGAACAACGAAAACTCACGCAAGGCCATCGAGCACCAGGTGGAACTCATCCGCGCGATGGATGAATACGCCGAAGTGCATGCAGTCTTCATGGAAGAAGATCCGAAAATCGGCGACTGCTACACCATGGCATCCGCGCGAAACATCGTAATGGTTCCCTTCTTCATCAGCGATGGGCTCCATTCCTTTGAAGACATCCCCGTCATGTTAGGCGAGGCCGAACGGATCGTACAAAAGCGCTATAAAGAAGGTCAGCCAACCTGGCGGAATCCCACGGAAAAAAAAGGCAAACTCCTCTGGTACACCCCCAGTATCGGGAACGAAGCCCACCTTCCAGACGTCATTCTGGAGCGCGTTCGCGAAGCGGAAACAATAGCGGCGCAATTGGTTTGAGACTGTTCGCGCTCAAGGGTTTCTAGATCACAACTTCTTCCCAGCTGGTAGTCATCAGCAGGCAAATTTCCGTCCTCCACCTTCCTCAAGTTTCACCACCCCGCACCGATTATACCTCTGTCGCAAGACAGGCCGTTGGCGGCCCGAAACGCCAGCAGGGATAACGGGTGATGCCCATGAAATTCGCCTCGCGGCATGGATGCCGTGTTTTGAAAACCCTCGGAAACGAGGGCGACTCAATGGAAGGAGTCTATGGTTATTAATACAAATATGTCGGCCCAGAGCAGCGCAAGCTTGCTTGGGGAATCCAGCGCGTTGCTGGCGAAGTCATTGGCCCGTTTGTCTTCTGGTTCGAAGATCGTTTCGCCTGAAGATGATGCGGCTGGTTTAGCTGTTTCGTTCCGTTTCGATGCCCAGATTAATCGAATCAACGCCTCAAAGAACAACGTCGGAAATGCGATTTCCTTTTCGCAGACCCAGGACGGATTCTTGAAGAAGGTGACCAAAGCCCTTGATCGTATGAGTGAACTCGCGATCCTCTCCCAGGACGTGACGAAGAGCGATGCTGACCGCGCGCTCTATAACTCTGAATTCTCGACGCTCGGCGCGTATGTGACCAGCGTGGGAAGCAAGACGTTCAATGGCGTTTCCCTCTTCAGCAGCACGGCGTTGAACGTGACCATCGATGAAGATGGCGGCACGTTCTCGATGACTGGCGTGAACCTCGGCGCGAGCGCTTACACCGGCGCGACCGGCTCCAACGTGAGCACCACGTCGGGTGCGGCGACCGCATTGACCAACGTCAAGACTGCTCTCACTCAGCTCGGCACGGACCGCGCGACAGTGGGCGCCACGATCTCGCGCTTGAGCATGACGAGCGAACAGCTCGGCGTGTTGAAGGACAACCTTTCTGCTGCAAACAGCCGCATCAAAGATGTGGATGTGGCTCAAGAAAGCACCCAATTTGCCCGTTACAATATCCTGGTACAGGCAGGCACAGCGATGTTGGCGCAGGCAAATGCAACACCTCAGTCCGCTCTTCGGCTTCTCTCGTAAGAAGCCCGCACCCTCCGGACTTAGGTAGAGCACTCGGACGGCGCTGTTCGCCGTCCGAGTTTTTCTTTGTACGAGGCTCGCCCGAGCAGATAGTTCCCACCAGACAGGGCAGGAAGTTCCAATTCTCCCATGGAACTGCTACAAATCAGCAGCTTAGAGGCGTGGCACCGTGGGTGCTTAGATGCGTTGTTTGACGAACGCTCTGCCCATGACCAAGCCTTTGGTGACGATTGGTTTGCCGGTTTTTAACGGCGAAAAATACCTCCGCAACGCCCTCAATGATCTCCTCGCGCAGGATTGCCGCGATTTCGAATTGGTGATCTGCGACAACGGCTCGACCGATTCTACCCCGCAGATCTGCTCCGAATACGCTGCCAACGATTCGCGCATCCGCATCGAACGCGGCGAACAGAATCTCGGCGCGATCAAGAACTTCAATAAAGCCTTCGAGCTTTGCACCGGCACATACTTCATGTGGGCCGCGCACGACGACGGCTGGGAGCCAAGCTATTTGCGCCGCTGCATCGAAGAACTGGAAAAACATTCGACCGCGGTGCTCTGCGCTTCGGATCTGCAGTTCATCAACGACCGCGGCGAAGAAATAGAAACAGAGTGGGAATTCGAAGCGACGATCGGGTTCGGTGTTGAAGAACGAATTCATTCGCTTCTCAAACGTTGGGGTTGGTATGCAATCTATGGCGTCATGCGTCCGGAGTTTCTGCGAAAAACTCGCCTTACGCAGAATCTAGTCGGGCCCGACGTTGTGTTACTGACGGAACTGGCACTGCTTGGTGATTTCGCCAAAGTCCCTGAGAAGCTCTTCAAATATCGCTACTTCGAAAACAAAACCGCCGCGGATTCGCTGAACGCGATGGACCCGTCTCAAGGAAGCAAGGCGGTTACGCAATTCAATAGCGACCTTGCGCGAGACATTTGGGCCACGATTGAAACAGCAGAGTTAGAAGCCGGGACGAAGAAACGTGTGCTTGCGGGATTGTTGCGAACGATTTCGGTCGAGAATCGAAAGTGGCGAGATGCGATCGTGAGCGAAAATCCGTTCGCCATTTACAAACGCGCCGCCGACCAAGTGCCGCCGATTTCATTGCGCCGACACTTGTATCGCTTGCTCACGCAGCGCAGCGGAAAAGGCCAAACAGTTTTTCCACCCACAGCGCACGCGTTCAACCACAACGAACTCATCTCCCCTGCCCCACTGCATCCTACCATGCCCGTCCGCTGGATGGCTCCCATCTTCAACCCCAGCGGCTACGCCAGCGAAGCCATCAATTTCATTCTGCCGCTCGCCAACAGAATCGATCTGGCTATTCAGCATCAGAACAACATCTACTCCGAAAAGTTCGTCACAGGTCTCTCGGACGCGGATCGCAATTCTCTTTTCGACATGCGCGACAAATTCGCCGACACGCGCGGTGGAATTGTTATTTCGCATCAGCCTGCCAATGGCTTCTCGATGCTGCCCGATGGTGAATACCACATCGGCCGCACGATGTATGAAACAGACCGC
Organism: Verrucomicrobiia bacterium; assembly: GCA_036383895.1. Taxonomy (GTDB): domain Bacteria; phylum Verrucomicrobiota; class Verrucomicrobiia; order Limisphaerales; family SXQI01; genus DASVNK01. The sequence goes on from DASVNK010000077.1 coordinate 27,625, forward strand.
ATTCCGGCCGCATGGGTCACCAAGTGCAATTTGATGGACGAGATCTGGGTCCCGAGCGAATTCAACAAGCGAACTTTCACGGCGAGCGGCGTCGCTGAAGACAAAATCGTTGTGATTCCAGGCGCGGTTGATGCCGCAGAGTTCGACCCCGCAAAACACACCGCTCTGCCGTTGCCGAACAAAGCATCAGTAAACTTTCTCTCGGTCTTCGAATGGTCCACGCGCAAAGGATGGGACGTGCTGCTCGCCGCCTACCTCCAGGAGTTCTCCGCGGAAGACGACGTTTGCCTGTACCTCCGAACCTATTTGATGAGCAAACCCGACGGCGATCCCTCCGCCGAAATTTGGAAACGAATCAAAGAATTTGCAGCCACGCTAGATCTCGGAAGCAAACCATGGCCGCGAATTGAGATTCTCGCCGATCAAACCCCCACCGCTGATTTGCCTCGCCTTTACAAAGCAGTCGATTGCCTCGTCGCTCCGGGCCGCGGCGAAGGTTGGGGGCGCCCGCACCACGAAGCGATGATGATGGGCGTCCCGGTAATCGCCACCGGCTGGAGCGGCAACACCGAATTCATGACCTCCGACAACTCGTATCTCATCAATTACGAGTTAGAGGAAGCCGCCCGGCTCGAGCCGGAACTGTGGCATTACCAAGGTCACAAATGGGCGCGCGCCTCAGTTCCACATTTGCGCGAACTGATGCGCCACGTTCAAACCAACCCAGCAGAACGCTCGGCCAAAGGGAACAAAGCACGCGCGGACATGATCGCCAAATTTTCCCGCGAAGCGGTTTCAGAAAAGATCGTCGCGCGTTTAACGGAAATCGAACGCAAACTCGCCACGCCGTCCCGAACCGAAGTCTGCGCGAGTGCGATCTTAGAACCACTCCGATCTGAGCCTAATGAAGCTCTCTCCGTCGCGTGGGAAGGAACATTTCTGGATTTGGGCAGTCTGTCGCACGTAAACCGCGAGTTCACTGCAGCATTAATTCGGGACCAAGCCTTGAAGCTGACGCGAGTTTCTTTAACTTCCGAAAAGTCATCAGTCGAAAAACCCCCTTTCGCTCTCGCGACGCAACCACCTCCCGACGTCGACGTTACCATCCGCCACTCGTGGCCCCCAAACTGGACCCGTCCAAAACACGGCGCATGGATCCAGATTCAACCGTGGGAATACGGCGCACTCCCGGCAGAATGGGTCGAGCGACTGCAAGCCATCGATCAAGTCTGGACCTACTCGGAGTATCTTCGCCGCGTATACATCGATTCCGGCGTAGCTCCATCCAAAGTCAAAGTCGTTCCGCTCGGAATCGATCGGGCCCGCTTTCATCCCGCCGCGACTCCCCTGCCCTTGGCGACGCGAAAGAAATTCAAGTTCCTGTTCGTCGGCGGAACGATTTCGCGCAAAGGACCGGATGTGCTGATTCAATCCTTTCTCGATGCCTTCACCGCAGCCGATGACGTCTGCCTCGTCGTGAAAGATTTCGGTGCGAAGGGCGCTTACGCCGGCCAAACTTGCGGAGAGGCGATTCGAGACGCAGCAAAGAAACCAGGTGCTCCAGAGATCCTGTTTATTGAAGACGAACTTACAGCCGAGCAGATGGCCAGTCTGTATCGCGCCTGCGACTGCCTCGTGCACCCTTATCGTGGCGAAGGTTTCGCTCTGCCGGTGTTGGAAGCAATGGCTTGTGGTCTGCCAGTGATCGTGACGGCGAACGGCGCGACAGACGACTTCGCCACTGACGAATTCGCCTATCGCATTCCATCGACACGCGAACCGATCGGTTGGCGGGTCGCAGATCTTCGCCTCATACGCGAAGGCTGGCTGCTGGAACCAGACTCGATCGCGCTCACTCATTTAATGCGCCACGTCGTCGCCCATCCATCTGAAGCTCGCGAAAAAGGCGCACGCGCCAGCGAGTTCGTGCGACAGAACTGGACCTGGCAGCGCGCGGCCAGGATCGCAAACGAATACCTTCACGAACTTGCGCACGACAAAAAGAAAGCGGCGGAAGCGAACGCAGCAAAACGCTCGCGGAAGTTGGAGAACATCCCGATGGCGGATGTTGGGTATATAGGATCATTACAGTCAGCCCACGAGGCGTTCGCCCGGAAAGATTTCGTCTCGGCATGGAGCGAAACGAAATCCGCTCTTTCTAAACGCTCTTTTCATCCTAAGGCATGGTTGTTCCTCGGTGAGATTGCAGTCGCCTGTGGCGATATAGTAAAGGCCCGCAAAGCGGTCGAAACAGCATTGGATCTCGCGTCCGAATGGACCGAAGCAAAGCGCACGCAGAAGCGGCTACAAAATATAAAAGGCGCTCCGAAGAATGTTGCCGAACTGGAGTTGCCAGAGCGACCGAGCAGGACCCGGCTGAGCGTCTGTTACATCGTTAAAAACGAAGAGAAATTTCTCCAACAATCGCTCAGTTCAATCAAAACAATCGCCCACGAAATCATCGTTATAGATACCGGCTCCATCGACCGAACAATCGAGATCGCTCAGGAATTCGGCGCACAGGTGCACACATTCAACTGGCGCGATGATTTCGCCACAGCCCGAAATGCCGCGCTCGAACATGCCACTGGAGATTGGATTCTATTTCTGGATGCTGACGAAGAATTAGCCGCGGAGGCGATCCCGCAACTCCACAGCGACCTCGCGCATCGAAAAGCAATCTGTTACCGCGTGCCGCTCGTGGACAAAGGCCGCGAGTCACACGGCTGCTCGCACGTGCCGCGCCTTTTCCGGAACGGCCCAGGCTTCTTCTACTTTGGGCGCGTCCACGAAGAACTATTCTTTTCCATCGAGCCTTCGCGCCGCGAATTCGCTTTGGAGAATCGCGTCAGCAAAGGACTCATCGTTCATCACGGCTACAGCATCGAAGTTGCGAAAACCCGAAACAAATCGGGACGAAACCTCCAGTTTCTGGAACTCGCCATTGAAGATTGGCCGAACCAGCCAAATCTCCTCATAAACTACGCTTTGGAACTCTCGCGCACGGGTCGCGCGGACGAAGCGGTTCAACACGCGGTTTGGGCAGTCGAAGCCGCCTTGGGCTCCGTTGAGGTTTCTCCGGAATTCCGCGAATTCCTGCTGACCCGCGCCGCGGAGATTCTGATGGCCCCGCGCAAATTCCAGGACGTCATTAATCTTTTCGCAACGCCGCTCGCAAAAGCAGCCCCATTCACCGCATCGCAACACTTTCTCGTCGGCATCGCATTCCTGGAGAAGAAGCGCTTCGAGGAAGCCGCGGGCCATTTCGTGAATTGCATCAAGAAGCGCAGCCAGCACTCGATGATTCCGGCGATCGAAGAGATTCAGAAAGGTGGCCCCAATCATTGTCTCGCTCTGTGCCTTGCGCAACTAAAGCAACCAACCGAAGCCGAAAAAACATTTCGCGCTGCTTTAACGGAAGATCCTTCATCTACTCCGCTCCGCATCGACTTTGCAAAATTTCTGCACCAGGAACGTCGCGCGGTCGAAGCCTTGGAACTGCTCTGTGCGGGCGTGGAACAGTCCGGTTCAGACAAACAGTTTTGGTTTTTGGGTGGTCAAATCGCTCTCAGCCAGCCGGAGTTCACTGCCTTCGCCAAAGATTGGACCTCGCAAGCCATCGCGCTTTCGGGAGAAGATCCTTTACTCTGCGAGCAACGTGCCGAAGCACTGCTCCTCAACTGCGAGGTGCCCGAAGCATTGACCTTCTGGCGTAAGACCAATCACCGCACCAGCCCGAAATGCGCCGCCGCCCTCATGCTTTGCGAAGCAATCCAAAGCGCGCCTGGCACACATCCCGGCTTCGAAGAACCGGCCCTGAGTCACGCCTTTATCGAATGGTATCGGAAGCTCATCGCGGTCAATGCGGTCGAACCAATCCAGAAATTGCATACGAAATTGCCCAAGCTCGCTGCGCAAGTTCCTACCGCAGTTAAGCTTCTGCGCGAGGCCATCAATACCGCTGAAACCGAAACGGAACCTTTCGCGTCGGCGTAAGTTGTTGCGGTAAAGCCTCTTTCAAATTCAAGTCCCGGCCCGATTCTGCCGATAAACCCTTAAGTAGAATTGCATGGATCTCGGCGTTTCAGGACTGGCTTCAGGTTTCGATTGGCGCACCTTTGTCGAACAAATCGGCGAAGTCGAACGCGCCCCGCAACGCAGTTTGCTGATCGAGCAGGGGCAAATTGAACAGCGCAAGAACGCTTACTCCGCGATCAAAACGCAGCTCGCGGTTCTCCAAAATCGAATCGATGCGCTGAAGGATCCTGACCTCTTCGACGCTCGCTCAACGCAAGTTTCCGATTCCGATTTTGCCACCGTCACCGCTTCCGCCGGTGCGCCCCTCGGCAAATTCATCTTCAATTTCACCCAACTCGCATCCGCGGCTAAACTGAACGGCACTTCCAACATTGGCGCGCCACTCAGCGCCTCGAACGATGTTTCATCTCTCGTCTTGAGCGACGCTGGTTTCGCCACCGCAGTCACCGCCGGCACTTTCACGGTCAACGGCGAACGAGTCACAATCGCAACCACCGATACGTTGCAAAGCGTCTTCGATGCGATCTCCACCGCGACCGGCGGGACAGTTACCGCTTCCTACGATTCAGCGACCGACGCAATTTCTCTCAGTTCAGCATCGCCCATCGTGCTCGGCAGCGCGACCGACACCAGCAACTTCCTCCGCGTCGCGAAGCTCTACAACAACGGCACCGGCACAGTCAGCAGCGCCGCCTCGCTCGGCGCAGTCAATCGCGCCGCAACTCTGGCTGACGCAACATTTGCCACCGCGGTCTCTGATGGCGGCGCAGGCGCTGGATTATTTCGCATCAACGGCGTTGATATCGCCTACAATTCAACCACCGACAGCCTGAATAATGTTCTCGCGCGCATCAACGATTCCGACGCAGGCGTTCTCGCCAGCTACGACCAGGTGAACGATCGCATCGTTCTCTCCAACAAAGATACCGGCGACATCGGCATTTTCGTCGAAGATGTCACTGGGAATTTTGCTGCGGCCACAGGACTCGCCAGCGGTGTTCTCGAGCGTGGAAATAATTTAATTTATTCGGTAAACGGCGGCGGCGAACTCATCAGCCAAACGAACACCATCACCGAAGAAACGTCCGGCATCGCGGGCCTGAATGTCACCGCACTCGCCGAAGAAACCGTGACCATCACCGTCTCGAGCGATACCGCCAAGGTTAAAAGCGCCATTCAAGGCTTCATCGACGAATACAATAAAGTCCAGGGCATCCTCGACACGAACACCGCAAGTTCCACCGACGATAAAGGCAAAGTCACCACCGGAACTCTCGCTGGCGAATCGGATGCCAACGAACTCGCCTCCAAGCTCCGCTCCCTCGCTTACGGCGTCATTGAAACCCTCGCCGTTGACATGAATCAACTCGCCGACATCGGCATCGAAACCAATGGCGACAACAACAATCTCGAAATCGAAGACGAAGAACTCCTCGATCAGGCTCTCGCCGCGAACTTGAACGGCCTGAAGAAACTCTTCACCGATCCAACGACCGGTATCGCAATTCGCCTGAACACCTTCGTCGAAGACACTATCGGCGACGAAGGCACGCTCATCGACAAAGACACAAAACTCGCCAAAGACATCGCCGACATCGACACCCAAATTTCCGACCTCGAGCGACTCGTCCTCGCCAACCGCCAGCGCCTCATCGACAGCTTCATCGCCATGGAAACCGCCCAGGCCCAAATCAATCAGCAACTCCAGTTCCTCATGCAGCGCTTCGGCGGCACCGCTGCGAAATAACCAACCGAGGTAAAAAGACCTCGATTTTCTACTCGCAAGGCGTATAACATTGTGCTACATTGCTGCAATGCAGACTAAGCCTATCCCAGTCCGCTTTGAACCGTCACTCCTTCGCCTTCTGAACGAAGGCGCTAAAAGAACTCCTCACAAGAAACAGGAGCTGATCCGCCTCACGTTACGGCGACACCTCGCAGCAGTAATCGAAGAAGAATCCAATGCCTCTGCTCGTCGCGTGACCAACGTGAAGCCGTGGGATGAAAGCGAATTGCGAAAGGCTTATGCACGAGTGGGTAACGAGTGGGACGCACTGGAAGAAGCGGCCACGCGCGCACAGGGACGCCCAGACCTGAATGACTAATGAAGCCTTGGGAAATTTACACGTGGAGCTTTCCTGACGCGGGCAGCCATCCAGCGGTGATTCTCGGCACAGAGGCGAGATTGGCGAACAAACCGAAGGTCAACGTGCTGTTCTGCTCATCCCAACGCGCCACTCGCCAGCCGGAGCTTCATGAAGTGCTCCTCGATGAATCTGATGGCCTTGATTGGAAGACGATCTGCAAATGCGATTTGGTCTTTGCTGTTCCCATCGAACAACTGAGCGCTAGGCGTGGTTCGGTCTCCGTTCAAAGAAGACGCCTCATTGCTGAGCGCATTATTCGCGCGCTCGGCTTAGCGGGGCTCTAAACTTAATCTGATCCATCCCCATTCCGCTTCTCCCACTTCCGCTTCACCGGCTCGGGCATTGTGATATCAACCTTCGCGTAGTACGTCTCTTCGCCAAAAATATCATCCGCTTGCTGTTGAAATTGCCGGCTGGGCGAAACCCGAAATTTCTCGTGCGTCTCAATAAAAACCGCTTCGCCCGTCGGATACCGGAAGCAAAGATACAATGGAATCTTGCCCGGGTGTGAAGCAGCCAACCCCTTAGCTTCTTCCAATTTCTCCGCAGTCAGATGCGAAGTATGCAATCGCAGATGAACCTGCTTCGTATATTTCCGTGGAGCATCTTCGAGCATCATGATTTCCTGCGGGAAAATCTTCGGCTTGTCTTCGTCGTTGTTCACCTCGCCAATCACCATGATCGCGTTGCCGGTCTTCAGCAGGTCTTTGAACTTATCAAAATTCTCGTTGAAGCAGAGAACTTGAACAGCGCCCTCCAGATCTTCCAGCGTGACCATCGCATACGGCTTGCCGCTCTTTTTTGAAAAGCCTTGCTGAATCGCCCCGATCATCCCGCCAATCCGCGTCAATTGACGTGCAGGAACCTGCGCCGCGGTAATGCTGTTATGCAGACAATACTTCTCCAGCAGCGGAGCAAACGGCGTAAGCGGATGCCCCGTCACATAGAAACCGAGCAACTCCTTTTCCGCCGCGAGTAATTCGCTCTGCGGCCACTCCGGAAGCTGGACCACACGCTCTTCCCTTTCCGGCGCTTTCTCCGAAAAAGTGTCGAAGAATGACGACTGCCCCCGCGCCTTGTCCTGCTGCAGACTCGCCGCGCGCGTCAACGTATTATCAATCTGCGAAAACAGAGTCGCGCGCGTCATCCCAAACGTATCGCACGCCCCGGAACGAATCAGCGCTTCCAGCACTTTCCGATTCACCGTGCGCGTATCCACCCGCTGGCACATATCCGCGAGTGATTTAAACCGCCCATCCTTCTGCCGCGCATCAAGAATGCTCTGCACCGCCACTTCACCAATGCCCTTAATCGCGGCCAACCCAAACCGAATCACCGTCCCCTCACGCGCCGGCGCGAACGCCACCTGGCTTTCATTCACATCCGGCGCGAGAACCTCCACACCAAACGTCCGCGCTTCATTTATTAGAATCGTGAGCTTCCCGGTGTCGCTCATGTCGTTCGTCATCATCGCGCTGAGAAACTCAACGGGATAATTCGCCTTCAGGTAAGCCGTCTGAAACGAAACGATCGCATAAGCCGCCGCGTGCGATTTGTTGAAACCGTAACCCGCAAACTTCTCCAACAAATCGAAAATCTGGTTCGCCTTGGAAGCAGGGATCTTGTTGATCTCAGCGCAGCCCTTCAGGAACTTCTCCCGCTGCTTCTGCATTTCCTCGACCTTCTTCTTCCCCATCGCGCGCCGCAGAATATCCGCAGCCCCCAGCGTGTAACCCGCCAGCATCTGGGTCGCCTGCATCACCTGCTCCTGGTAAACCAGAATCCCGTAAGTCTCCTTACTGATCGGCTCGAGCAACGGATGCTCATACTCAATCTTCACTTCCCCATGCCGCCGCTTGATGAATTCCGGAATCAGGTCCATCGGCCCCGGCCGATACAACGAAATCAACGCCGTGATATGCTCCACCGAACTAATCTGGAACTTCCGGCACAAATCCCGCATCCCACCAGATTCCAATTGAAACACCCCGATTGTATTCGCCTTATTTAACAGGTCATAAGTCTTCGCATCATCCAAAGGCAATCGATCAATCGGCACCTCAATCCCCTTCGTCTGCTTCACTAGCTCGCAAGTGTTCCGAATCACCGTCAGCGTCTTCAGCCCCAGAAAATCCATCTTCAGCAAGCCAAGATCCCCCACCGGTCCCATCGCGTATTGCGTCACGATCGTCCCGTCCTCGTCCTGCTTCAGCGGCAAAACCTCATCCAACGGACGATCACCAATCACCACCCCCGCCGCATGCACCGACGAATTCCGCGTAATATCCTCCAGCACGAACGCCGTATCCACCAACTCCCGCGTCACCTCCTCCGTATCGTAAGCCTGCTTGAACTCCGGCGATTGCTTCAACGCCTTCGCCAGATCCATCTTCAGCTCGTTCGGAATCATCTTCGCCAGCCGATCACACTCCCCGTAACTCAACCCCATCACCCGCCCCACATCCCGCACCACCGACTTCGCCCCCATCGTGCCGAACGTAATAATCTGCGCCACCGAATCGCGCCCATACTTCTTCCGCACGTATTCAATCACGTCCGCGCGACGATCATCCGCGAAATCAATATCAATATCCGGCGGATTCACCCGCTCCGGATTCAAGAAGCGTTCGAACAGCAACCCATACCGAATCGGGTCAACGTTCGAAATCTCCAACAAATACGTCACCAACGAACCTGCCGCCGAACCACGCGCCACGCACGAAATCCCAACACTCCGCCCATACTTTACAAAATCACCGACGATCAAAAAGTAACTCACGAACCCCGTCTTCTCGATCACCTTCATCTCCATCTTCAACCGGTCCGTGACCGCCTTCACCGCCGCCGCAATTTCCGGCTCGGTCACGCTCGTGAAATGACTCGCACTCCCCTGCTCCGGCGCAACGTAACCCGGCAACTGCCGCGCATCCTCAATCGAATCAACAATGAACTCCTCCCCTTCGACCCTCACCCCCATCCCGTACCGCAGCTTCAATCCCTCCGCCAACAACTGCCGCAAGTAACCCTCGCGCGTGAAATGCTCCGGCGCCGTGAACACCGGGTACAGCAATTTGTTAAACTGAATCTCGACGTTGCACATCTGCGCAACCTCCAGCGTATTCTGCACCGCCTCCGGCACCTCGTGAAACAACGCCTTCATCTCCTCCGCGCTGCGCAGATAAAACTGCTCCTGCACATAACGCATCCGCTTCGTCTCACTCAACTGGCTCTGCGTCCCGATGCAGATCAAACAATCATGCGCGTGCGAATGCCCCTTCTCCACATAATGCACATCATTCGTCGCCACCAACTTCAACCCAAACTCCTTCGCCCACGGAATCAGGTGCCGATTCACCTTCGCCTGCTCTGGAATCCCGTGATTCTGCAATTCCAGGAAAAAATTCTCCGGCCCCAGCACCTGCTTAAACCAATCAATCGCCTCCCGCGCATCCCCCAGCCGATCCTTATGGATCGCCTCCGGAATCTCACTCGCCAGGCACCCCGAAAGCGCGATCAACCCCTCCTTGTGCTGAACGAAAATCTCCTTATCGATCCGCGGCTTGTAATAATACCCCTTAATGTGCGCATCACTCACCAGCTTCACCAAATTCTGGTAACCCACCTCATCCTTCGCCAGCAGCACCAGATGATTATAAACATCCTTCCCCCCGGTGCTGCTCTTCTTCTCCAGCCGGCTCCCCGGCGCCACATACACCTCGCACCCGATAATCGGCTTTAACCCCTTGTTCCGCGCCGCCTGGTAAAAATCAATCGCCCCATACATCACCCCGTGGTCCGTGATCGAAATCGCGGGAAACTTCAGCTCCGCCGCCTTGTCCATCAACTTGTCCAAACGGCACGCCCCATCCAGGAGCGAATACTCCGTATGAAGGTGCAGATGAACAAATTCGGCATGCGACATCCTCGAACCTTACGACCCGCTTCGCGCCCGCCGCAAGCGAACGTTGCTGACAATTTTTCCGCAGAGTGGGCATTTGCAGCGAGCACCATTATCGCGAAGCCGTCACGAAACTTCGAAGGCGTTTCGTAGTCTCGGCGCGATTGTATGTTTCCCGGAATAGCCAGCGCAATCCCTCCTCGAGTTCCGCCACCGTCATGTGCTTTGGTCGGAAATTGACGTCAAAGAGTGTGCATGAATCCCAGAATGTTTCTCGAAGCAAGCGACCTTCCCTTCGAAGTCGTTCAAAAAGGGGTGTTCCCGGAAACGGAGTCATCACCGCGTATTGCACTTCAGCTAGACCGGAATCGCGCCCGAAATCAAGCAGCAGAGGAAAGATGTCTGGAGTATGCGAATCCAATCCGACGATGAAGCAGCCGTTTACGCTCACCCCGCGCGATTGCAAAACATCAATGACCCTGCGGTACTGAAAGGCTTTACGGGACTTCCATGAAGCCGGGTCGATTCCATGTAGATCATCACCGCGCGGACTCTCGAAGCCGATCAAGACCTGGCGGCAGCCGGATTGCGCCAAAAGATCACACAATTCCAAATCATCGGCCACGGAGACATCCGTCTCGGTGAAGTAATGAATCTCCTCGTCGCGCAGGGCGCTCAGAAATTCCTTACTCCACTGGTGATTCAGGAACGTGTTGTCGTCCGCGAATTCAAAATACGGACGCCGGACGTGTCGCTTCGCCGCTCTGATCTCTGACACGACCTTGCCAACTGGTTTTTGGTTGAACCTCGATGTGATCCTCAGGCTGGCAGCGCAGAACTCACAGGCGCGCGGGCAACCTCGGGAGGTTTGGACGGTCACGCGATTGTATTGCCTGCCAGCAAGCAAATCGAAGCGGGGTGTTGCGTAAAATTCTGGACCGAAGACTTCATTGCGTGCGCCTTCGTAAATGGGTTGAAGACGACAACGCGCGGCATCTTCCACCACGCGTGGCCATGCACCCTCGGCACCGTATCGCACCACCGCATCAGCGTGAGCCAAGGCTTCGTCTGGCAATTGGGAAACGTGCAGTCCGCCCATGACGACTTGCGTTCCCCGTGAGCGAAACATGTCAGCGATTGCGTAGGCGTCGTGAATCTGCGCGGTCAACGACGAGATACCAACCATGTCAAACTCGGGGAAAACCGTGGCCGAACGCAACTCGGCCACCTCGATGTAACTCACCTCGTGTTCAGCAGGCGTGAGTGCTGCAACGGTCAGCAGTCCAAGACTCGGTAGCGAAGCGATCACCTTGCCTCTTCTCACGAAGCCCGGAAGCGTTACACCAAGTGCGGCGAGTTCGGCGGACTTGACCCGAACTCCGCTCATGGCGATCAATCCAATGCGCATGAGCTATTCGGGGGAGAGTTGACTCAAGTTGGTTTTGGTCATGCCCATTCGAGCCAGTGCGTTGAAGACATTCGATCTAGCCGCGTTTTCCACGGTGTTGGTGGAATCTTCCGTCACCAGCAGAATTTGTTTAGTCAATGCGTTCTGGTTGGTCTGAAGCCAATTTCTTCCTTCAGGAAGTTGCTCGAGAGTCATCACCATCACAGCCAGGTTGGTCAAGGAGTCATAGCTAGGGTAACGGTGCGACAACGTAGCCGTGAGATGGCTGAGATAGGTCTGCCGAATCCAAGGCGGAGTGTTAGGCGTCAGCAACGCAACCGTCGGAGGCAAATCTCGCCAGACACGATATTCGTAGGGATTGGGCTCCAGCCGCCGGCCGGGTGGAAAATCCGATTGTCGATGTTTAGTCAAATAAGCCATCGCGTCGGCGTAAGCGGCTTTCTCCATGAGGGCTGCATGTTTTGCAAAACGCTGTTGCTCCCGCTGCGGAACGATCGCCATGGCAACCCAGATGACCATGAGCGCACCGAGCAACGGCCATGGAACTCTGCCAGGTGACAAATTCGGCAAAGGCTGCACCGCGCCTTGAGAACGTTTTACGGCGAGAGCGATGACGTTAAGGATCAGCACTACCCAGGACGAGGTACAAACAAAACCAAGAACTGAACCGAGAAGATCCTCCTCAGGGGCGTTACGCATTCCCGACATGCCTCTCAGAATGCCTTGGCTTAATGCGCCGCCAAAAAAGAACCCGAGGAAGAAAACAACTAAAACCTCCAGACACGCCCCAACTAACACCCAGCCCAGCGCGCGCGGGAACGGAACTTCGAGGAGGACCGAAATCACGCGGCTCATGAGCAGCACGCGCCAGACCGAGACAATGGCGAGCAGCGTAATGTTCGCCTGCGCAGCCTGGTAAGAGTCCATGAATCGTTCGACCGGAATCGCGTAGAGCCAGGCGATAGGCGCGGTCAGCCAAAACAACGCCATAAAAGTTGCCCAGCGTGACTCGTTGCGCTGGCCGTCCGAGCTTTCATATTTGCCGAACCACCGAATCAGGATCAGATACAGGAAAGAACCGGAGAAAAAAGAGAAGGCGAGCGGGCCGATCAGCCAAAACGGTGATTCGAGCACGAAGTTCTGGTCATAATTTCGCGCTATCCCAGTCAGCAAGACCAGCACGATCCCGGTCCACAGTGACGCCCGGTTGCACGCTGCTTCACGGATCGCCGCCGCCTTGCCCACGAGAAAGCCGAGGATTGTCCACACGGTCACGCGGAAGTTCTAGCAAGTTCCCCATCTGACACAATGCTGGTCATGCCGTCATAGCCAAATAGAATTTAAACTTTGAAACTTGCCCATTAACATCTGGCCTCTAATCGTTGGCGGGTAGTGGAAGCTGTTTACATCGAAACTACAATCATCAGCTATCTTGTCGCCCGCCAAAGTCGTGACGAACTTCTGGCTGCACACCAGGCGGTGACTCGCGAGTGGTGGGAGCAACGCGCACCGCTTTTTCGATGCACTACTTCAGCGGAAGTTTTGCGCGAGGCGTCTTTGGGCGAACCGGAAATGGCTCGAAAACGGCTTGAGAAGCTTTCTTCACTCCCTTGGATCGCCATCGATTCCGCTGTCGAGAGCATAGCCGTTCAGTTCTTAGCCACTGGCATCTTCCCGCGCGAGATGCGGCCGGACGCAGTTCATTTGGCGGCTGCGACCGTTTCCAACGCTGACTATCTTCTCACTTGGAACTGTCGCCATCTCGCCAACGCTCATATTATTCGGCGACTTCAGCGCGAAGCAGCCCAGAAAGGTTGGCGCTTGCGCACCATTTGCACCCCACTCGAACTGATGGAATCCTGAGAACTATGAAACCAAACCCTATCCTTGAAGAAACTTGGAAAATTAAGGATCAAATCGCTCGTGAAGCCGATTATGACCTCGCTAAACTTTGCGCTCAAACCCGTGCTTGGGCCGCTGCCAACCTCCACTCTTCACCTTTGATTCCAGACGCGGAAAAAGCCGAAGCTGTTGAAGCTGTACTACGCGAATCTCCCCGTTCACCGAACTAATCTTCCGCCATAAAAAGTACATGCATACTCCTGGGCCAATAAAAACCGGACTTCCCTTCGTGCCCCTCGTATCTTCGTGGTAAATCTCCTTCTCTCTCCCATCCTTCGTGATCTTCGTGGTGAAATTTCCCTTCCCCTCGCACCCCATTCCTGCCAAACTCACCTCGCCTGAGAAGAAGGCCCGTGGTTGAATAGAACCTCGCTCGGAAGCGACATTCCATTCACCCCCGAAAAACAAGCACACCCGTAGTGTGCCCACGCCCAATTCTTCTCCGGCCAGAAAGCGAAAGACTATTATGAAAACGAACTCCGGGGAGCGCACCGCTGCCGTGACCTCGTTTCGCAAAGCGAACCTCTCTGCTCGGGAAACAAACTCGAGGCGGCGTTGGGAACGCAACCGGCACAGCGTTTATCAGTTCAGACTTCTTGGGTGCTTAATTCAGCGTCCCGCCGATTTCACGTTCGCTGTCCGCACGTACGGGTCTCCGGCCTTCACCGGAACCGCGATAATTGCGCGTTTCTACATTCTATCGATTTTTCAATTCCGCGTATTCCGCGAATTTCGTGGTTCTCTTCCGGTCCGCGACCTTGCTTCGCCCCCTCCAATCAATATCCACGAACACCCACACACCCGGCTCACACCCGGCTCACACCCGGCTCACACCCGGCACACACCCGGCTCACACCCGGCTCACACACAGCTCACACACAGCGCACACCCACCTCATATTTCGCCATCCTATTGGCTGCGCGCGACTTACGTTTCCCGAGCAGAAAAAAAACACCCAAAAACACAAAAAACTCAATCAACACCTTAACGTTACTGCGTTCCCGGCGTTCCTTGTTACTCGCCAGCGCCCAAAACGCCGCAGCCTCAACGCAGCCACTAGAGACCTGTCGGCGGACAAAATCGCAAAACCACTTGCAAAATTATCTGCCCTTGCGCAGTTTAGCCGCTGCCGAATCTGCACAGAGTGCGCGGTTAGCTCAGTGGTAGAGCACTACCTTGACACGGTAGGGGTCAGAGGTTCGAAACCTCTATCGCGCACCATTTTTCCCACCAGTTTGGCGCCGAGGAGAGATGGCCGAGTGGTCGAAGGCGACGGTTTGCTAAACCGTTGTACGGTCAAAAGCCGTACCGAGGGTTCGAATCCCTCTCTCTCCGCCACTTTTCCCCCGCTCCGCCTCTACTCCCCACACTACACAGCAGCGGCCTGCTGCAAGAACTCCGTCCGTATCGCCTTCTCAATCGCGCCTCGATGCGCCGGCGCTTCGCCGTAGGACCAACGCTGCTGTTCAGGATTATAGGCGAAGGTTTCGTACCCTTCCCCCGTGGGCGCAAGCACATTGCACCATTTGTTGGGACCCACCGTCAGAACGGCGGGCTTTTGCTCCGGAAGTTCCACCAACAACCAGTCGCGGCTCGACTGCGCTCCCCGCGCGTAGGCAAAACAATCATCAATAATCGCCTGGAACCACGGTTCGAAAACCTTACCCGTCCGCACATACGCGTAGCAGACATGTTTGCAGCAGCGTCCCGGCGTATGCTCCGGAAACGCCCGCCGGTTCTGCCACTCAGGACAGGTGCACGCCGGCTCACTCAAGCTCACCACGAAACTGGAATCTTCCCGCTGCGACGGAATATCATAGCGCGCCTCTACCGATGGAATAATCGCCGGCCGCGTGCTGAACGGCCCGGCGTATTCTTCCGATTCCGCAAGGCCGGGATTTTGCGTAAGCCATTCCGATTCGACGGAGGAAATCGTCTCGGCCAGCAGCGTCATTTCCTCTTCGTTGATCGATTCGTCATCGAACGCGCTGCTGATCATCGGCGCGAGGACATCACCAGGCCACACCCGGGTGCACCCCGGATTATCATTGAAAAACTTCCCAAGCGCCCAGACTTCATCCGAGGTCAAAACGCCGTCGAGAGTCAGCGTTCGAAGGAAAGCGATCGTTTTTTGCGTCTCGTCCATAATGCACCTGCTCGCAAACAGTATAGGTCGCGTGGCCAGCGCGAGGAAACCTTATTTACTCGCAGTTCTCACCGGCCGCGAGCGGACATGGTCGATCAAAGTGCGGGCGCAGCGCTCCGCAAAGGCGGGATCATTGATTTCAGCGTCCATTTCCACCAAAGGAATGTCGCTGCGCAGATTTCGTTTTAACGTCTCGAACAGCGCGCAATCCGCCTCTGGATCGTGGAAGGACTGGCCGGGGGCGCTGATCACGCTAATCGCCTTCTTTGGAATCAGGACGGTGACGGGTCCTTGCGACGCGTTTAGTTTCTGCGCGAGAACTTTTCCCAGTTCCAGGTTCTCTTCGGCGTTCGTTCGCATCAAGGTGACCTGTGGATTGTGCTGATAAAAGCGGCGTCCTTTGAAGCGTTCAGGAACGGAATCTGGTGCATAGAAGTTCACCATATCCAGACAACCGGGCGTGACAACTGCGGGAGTGCCTGTCTTCGCGGCAGCTTCCAAGCGATGCGGTCCCGCTCCCAGAAAGCCGCCGACTAATTCATCAGCCCATTCTGTGGTGGTGATATCAAGGACGCCATCCACCATGCCAGCCTCAATCAACGATTCCATGGTGCAGCCGCCAATTCCAGTCGCGTGAAAGACCAATACTTCAAATCCTTCCTCCTCCAGGATTTTCTTGGCGTGCTGCACACACGCAGTTGTGTTTCCGAACATGCTCGCGACGATGATAGGTTTGTCGTCGTCTGCGGGCGGTGGTGTGGTCTCGACCATTCCGCAAATCGCGCCCGCCGCGCGCGCAAGAATTTCGCGCGAGATTCGATTAATGCCCGCGACATCGACGATGCTGGGATACATAACGATATCCTTTACGCCGACGTATTGGGCAGTATTGCCACTGGCGAGCGTGGAAACCATCAACTTCGGAAAACCAATCGGCATCGCGCGCATCGCGCTGGTGCAAATCGAAGTTCCGCCCCCGCCGCCAAGCGAAATCACGCCATCGATCTTTTTCTCGTGGAGCAACCGTGTGAGGACAATGGGCGCGCCTTGGGCCATTACTTTGATGGTTTCGCCGCGATCTTTTCGCGCGACGAGCTCGGCAAGGTTTACACCGGCAGCGGCTGCCACTTCCTCGCGCGTGACGTCTGGCTTGAGTTTCGGCGGCTCGAGCGCGCCGACATCCATCACCAAAGTCTTGTGCCCGCGCTGGCGAATGATTTCCGCGACGTAGGCGTGTTCTTCGCCCTTTGTGTCCATCGTTCCAAGGATCGCGATCGTGGCCATAGAGGGGCCTATTCTGCGAACGAACCGCGCTGATGAAAAGGAAGCTTTTGCGACTTAGCGGCGAGCTTTTGGTTTCGTGGCAGAGCCGACGCCTGCCAAGCCACGGCGCATTAAACCGAAGATAATCCAGGTCGGGATCGCAAAGATGAAAATTGCGATCAGCCGCGCCCAGGTCCAATCGAGGTGATTCGCCTGAATTGGGAATAGCGCGATGGTGAAGTAGCTGCTGAAGCGGGTGCGGCCGAGAAAGGAACAGTATTTTGGAAATCGTTTGCGCAATCCGCTGTAAAGCGCGAGGGCACCCAGAGCAATGGTCACAATCGTAACGATTGCCTTTACCGCGAATAGCGCTCCGAGATCCACTCCCTCTTCGAACTTGAAGATCCGGTAATATGGCCAGGTCCACTGCGCGCCGGCCCACAGCAAATTGAATCCAGTTTGGATCGCCGTCTTATAGTTTGGCTTTTCGCCGGTGAGTTCTGCAAACGCCCAACTGAAGTAGAGTGGCACGACGCCCCAGACCGCATCCGTTCGCTCAAACGGCGTTCGGATCAGTTCGGCGAAAATCTCCAGATACGCCTGTACCACTGGAATCTCATCGGATTACCGGCCGCTCATTTCAAGACTGAAAGATGCTCAGGAGTGCCGTTTCTGAACACAACATTATGCGCACCAGATGCTTACATGATTAAAAATGAGTAACGTTATCGTGTTTTATTGTGTCATATCGTGTCGTATCGTGTTGAAATAGCGAAAAGCCCCGAAGCGTCAGCTTCGGGGCTCCTTAGAGCATGACCGTTTGCAACCAGCCGTCTCAACCGCGGCATATCGCCGCTTTCAGCTCGGGCGACTCCGCCGGCCCGGAGGCCAGACTTTCGCCATAACAGCGAACTTGAGAGCGTCTCACCGAACTTACTGTTAACAGTATGACACAAAGCTGTCGCAAAGCGATAAGGGAGTTGCCTGATTAGCACCTTATTTTGTCCCCGACGTTCCGCTGTTCGGGACAAATTCGCTCCACTTTCTATTGCGGTTCCCTAGATTTCGTCCATGCAGAACCACGCCGGAGCTTTTCCGGTCCAACGATTACGCCGCCTGCGCAGTTCCCCTGCCCTGCGCGATTTCGTCGCCGAAACAACTCTTCGCGACGCGCGCCTGGTACTCCCCCTCTTCGCGCGGCCGGGAAAGAACATTCGGAAAGCAGTCGGCTCGATGCCTGGGGTTTTTCAGCTTTCGATCGATGAGATCGTGCGCGAAGCAGAATCAGTCGTTAAGGCTGGCGTCCCCTCGATCATCCTCTTTGGTATTCCGGATTCGAAAGACGAAAAAGCGTCAGGCGCTTACGATGAAAATGGAATTGTTCAGCAAGCAGTCCGTGCGGTAAAAAAATCGTTTCCCGAACTGATCGTTATCACCGATGTCTGCCTCTGCGAATACATGAGCCACGGTCATTGCGGAATCGTGGAACATCGTCATGGCCAGGCCGAAATTGTAAACGACTCAACTCTCGATCTGATCGCAAGAACCGCCGTCAGTCACGCGACTGCCGGAGCGGACATCATCGCACCGAGCGACATGATGGACGGGCGCGTGCGCGCAATTCGGCAGGCGCTCGACGGGGCGAATTTTCAAAACACGCCGATCATGTCCTACGCGGCGAAGTTTGCCTCGGCATTCTATGGCCCGTTCCGCGAAGCGGCTGAGTCTACTCCGCATTTCGGCGATCGGCGTTCATATCAAATGGATGCTCGCAATACGAATGAAGCATTGCGCGAAGTCGCCGCCGATATTTCAGAAGGCGCGGACATCGTGATGGTGAAACCGGCGCTGGCTTACCTCGATATCATTCACCGGATCAAGACCGAGTTCGGCCTTCCAACAGCCGCGTATTGTGTCAGCGGCGAATATTCAATGATCAAAGCGGCGGCTGAGCGCGGTTGGTTGGATGAACGCGCAGTGCTTCTGGAGAGCCATTTGGCGATTCGCCGCGCAGGCGCGGATATCATCATCACCTACGCAGCGAGGGAGTTGGCGGAGTGGTGCCGTTGAACGACTTACCATTGTGGTAGGTCAAATGCTTAGGCGTTGACACCTATGTTGCCTGTTACTAGTGTCTCGCGAACCTTTAAAACGTAAACATCGCACCGCATGTTACTGAAGATCAGTTTGGGATTGGCCATTTTGCTCGGCGTGGCCACGATATTTTTGACGCACGACCGATTGGGCGGGAAGATCACTGATCTCACCACTCAGCTCAACGATACCCAAACGCAGCTCACCACTTCGCAACAAAACGAACAGAAGCAGCGCGCTGACAACAAGACGCTAAAAGCAAGCCTCGACGACACCACGCGCGTGCTCGGCGAAACGACCAACGCACTAGTTCAAGCCCAGAGCAAAGCAGTCGAACAGCAACAACGCGCAGACCGCGCTGCCGCGGAACTGAACGAAGTCGCTGCTCAACGCACTCAGGCACAGAACGAACTCGCTCAATGGCGCTTGTTCGAGATGACTCCGGACCAGATTCGGACCAGCCTCACTCGCCTGCGACAAGTTGAACGTGAGCGTGACACTTTCGTGGTTGAAAACAAGGCTTTGGACCGGAAGCGCCTTGACCTTGAGCGGCAACTCCGCCGTTTTGTCGGTGATGAGGTGCCGGAAGTTCAGTTGCCTCCAGGAACCAAAGGCAACATCGTGGCGGTCGATCCGAAATATGATTTTGTGATCCTCAACATTGGTCGCGAACAAGGCGTGCTTGAAAATGCCAAGATGCTGGTGAACCGTGACGGCAAGTTAGTTGGCCGGGTCCAAATCACCAACGTTGAGCCAAACCGTTCCGTGGCGAATATCCTGCAGGAATGGAAGCAGGATGAGCTGATGGAAGGCGACCAGGTCATTTTCTAAACGAAGAACGATGAAGCACCTGAAAATACTTTTGCTAACATTCGCAGCGGGCGTTGCGCTGCTCTCCTCAGGTTGTGCGACGACGGAGCAGGAGAACATGTCTGAGCGTCCCTGGAACGCGCCAAAAAGTTGGGAGCACGGCATGCCCAGCGGCATGATGCAGCGCTAAAAATCGTTTTCATAAAATGCGAACGCCCGGTTTTCACCGGGCGTTTTTGTTTCCCTTGAACGAGAAAAGATGAAGGCGGCTCGCGTTAATCTTATCCCACCAAACCGCCGCCTTCATCCCCTAGCGAACCACAGGCTCGCGTAAGGAACTTCATTCTTTCCAAAACTCAGTCGCCGTCCATCAGGTAATCATTTGCGCACGTTCGTACGGGTTTCCATTAAACAGTTCCGCTCGCCTGTGAATAACTCTCGCGCTATATCACTCGCATGCACCGCCTCATCCTCCTCGCTCTTACCGCACTCACGCTCAACGCGGCCGAGAAAGTTGGGCCCGCCCTTCCGCAAGCTCACGCTCACAACGACTACGAACACAAACGCCCCCTGCTCGACGCGCTCTCCCATGGATTCACCAGCGTCGAAGCGGACATTTATCTTGTCGATGGCAAGTTGTTGGTTGCGCATGACCGGGAAGATCTGAAGCCCGAGCGCACGCTGGCAGCGCTTTACCTTGATCCGCTGCGTGAACTCGCCCGCGGCAAGAAAAGCATCTTCGACAATGGGCAAAGCCTCACGCTCCTCATCGACATCAAAACAGAGGCTGAGGCGACTTATTTAATTCTAAGGGACTTACTCGCCGATTATCGCGGGATGCTCAGTCGCTTCGAAAAAGACAAAATCGAAACCAACGCCGTCACCATAATTCTCAGCGGAAACCGACCGCGGGAAATCGTTCTTAGCGAAGTGCACCGGTTTGTTGCCATTGACGGCCGCCTTACTGACCTCGCCAAAAAAAATCTTTCCGTCAGCCTGATCCCACTGATCAGCGACAACTGGAACAATCATTTCCAATGGCGCGGCACCGGCGCTTTTCCGGAATCAGATCGCGCTAAACTCAAATCACTGGTCGAACAAACGCACGCTGAACATCGCCGCATTCGGTTCTGGGCCACGCCCGATAACGAAACTGCCTGGGCCGAGCTGCGCGCTGCGGGCGTGGATCTCATCAACACCGACAATCTCCCTGGGCTAGCGAAGTTTCTCCGCAAACCACCAGCGGCGCAAAACCCGTAATTATTTCTGCGTGATCGTGTTCAGCGCGTTCAGCTTGAGCTGCGCGCCCGTCTCACGCGTGCCGTCCGGCCAAAAAATCTGCACATCATCGATCTTCGAGGTCTTGCCTAACCCGATCGTAACCGGTAATTCCGATTGCGATAAATAACCGCGCGTCGGCATCACCGTTTGCGAGAAGACACGGTTGCCCACGCGCACCTTCACCGTCCCGCCGATTGCATCACGGTTACTTTTCTTCCCCACCAACTTCACGCGCAACCAGCTATTCCCCAGCTTCTGATCGTTCCGAAATAAACGCGCCGGCCCGTTCAACCCTGTTACGAGCACATCCTGGTCACCGTCCCCATCCACGTCCGCAAAGGCCGAACCGCGCCCGACCATCGGCTGATATAAATCCGGCCCGCAATTCTCCGCAGGCACGAGTTTAAACGCGCTGCTCTTCTCCGTGCCGCCGCCTTTGCCCGCATTCCAAAACAACTGCACCGGCTGCGCGTAACTCTGGTTCGGATAGATTTTCTGCATCTCCGGCTCGATATGCCCATTCGCCGTAAACAAATCCAGGTAGCCATTCAAATCGTAATCAAAAAAGAAAACACCGAACGTCAGCAACGCCTTGGTCGGATCACCGATGCCGACATCCAACGCCTGGTCACTGAAAAACAGAGGATCGCGACTCGCCACATAAAACGCGGTCATTTCATTCGCAAAATTTCCAATCGAAATCGCGAGCGTGTCGTCATCGTGAAAGCGCCCCGAATCAATCCCCATCGCGCCGCGCGTGCTCCCAAACTTGTCGTAAGCCACACCGCTGCGTCCGCCCACTTCGCTGAACGTTCCATTCCCGTTATTGTGGAAAACAAAGTTCTGCACGGTGTCATTTGCGACCACTAAATCCATCCACCCATCGTTATCCAAGTCCACCGGCGAAACACCGAGCGACTTCGCCATCGGCAATCCTGTCGCTTTGTTGCGAATTTGGATTCCCGCCGAAACGGAAACATCCCTAAATTTCCCCTGCCCGGTGTTCTCAAACAGTTGCGGAAAAGTTCCCGCGAAGCTCATCGGCGGACCGTAAGCGCGGCCTACTTGCGGCAAGCGATAATCCACCTGCAGATCGATCTCGCGCGACCACTGCACGTAGTTGCACACGAATAAATCTAAATCACCATCGCGATCGTAATCCACAAACGCCGCGCTGGTGCTCCACTGATTCGTCGCACCCACTCCTGCCGCCTCAGTCACGTCTACAAACTTCCCTCCGCCCGAATTCCGCAGCAGCCGATTCGCAGGCGGCAAACCTTTGCCGTTGACGCCCGTCACAAACAGATCCGTCCGCCCATCGTTATCAAAATCACCCGTCGCCACGCCCATTCCGTAACTCACAAAATCAACGCCCGACCCCGCCGTCACATCCGTGAACTTCCCACTTCCGTCATTCGCGTACAACGCGTGCCCTCCCTTTGAACCGTTCCACGCCATTGAATTGATAAATACCACGTCCTGGTCCCCATCCCCTTCCAAATCGAAAAAGGCGCAGCCGCCGCCCATCGTTTCCGGCAACAACTTCTCACCCGCCGCGCCATTCACATGAACAAACCTGATCCCGGCATCTTCGGTCACCTCCGCAAAAACGATCTTCGGAGTCTCCACTCCCTTCGCCGCCGTGCCGTCATTCCTCGGCTTGCTCTCAATGCCGTAATAATAAAACAGCACAAAAGGAATCAGCGCCAGAATCCCAAAGATGATCGTGAACTTAATCTGAATGTTCGGATCAACCTTCTGCTCCGCATCGGCCCCAGGGTTCGCGTCTTTCGTGGATTCAATCGGCACCCTCCCACCCTACAAAAGAGCCACTGTCCCGCAAATCTCGAATGTTCTGGCATCGCCATTAAGCCCCCGGGGTTTATCTGCGCAAATTAGCGCAACTTTTTTCGTGCAGAAACAAAGCAGCAAGCGTCTAATGCTGAAATCGTGGAGGAACATTCGTCTCGCGACGGTGTTCCAAACCAGGAACAGGCTCAGGTGGTGTAACAACAATTCACAGTAAGAGCATATGACAAAGGAGTGGGTACTTACGGCAATCACGGGCGCTTTGGTCTTCAGCAGCGCCCTAACTTCTCTCGCGCAGGAAGATCCATACGAACAGGAACGGCGCCAGGCCGCCGAATCGCGGAAAAATGATTCATCCTGGGCGCCAAAAACCAAGGAGGTTGCGCTCATTCAGATCGGCGACAAAAATAGCCCGGGATCTTTGAAGAATTATTGTCTAAATAAAGACGGCAATATTCTCGCCCTGTTGGGCAATGAAATTCGAGTCTATTCGGCAGACGGAAAATTGGTGAAAAAGATCCCGACGGAAATTAAAGCGGGCGCAATTTGCGTCGGGAAAGACGACAATATTTTCATCGGGGGCGAAGGCAAGGTGTTCAAGCTGAGTCCTGAAGGCAAGGTGCTCGCTTCGGCAGCTTCCCCCGTCGCGAGCGAACCGGTCAAGATGACGAAGGAAACCGAAGAGATGGTTCGCGAAATGTCCAAGGAAACGCGTCAGCCATTCGAGCAGGAGCTCGCCAGGATGAAGACAAACCTCGAGAACCGCCGCAGCGAGGTGATGGGCATCGCTTCCACAGGCGATGATATTTTCATGACGGTCCCTTCGGTGACTGATTTTAGCTTCCGCGTTTATCGCCTCACCCAGGCGCTCGAGGAACCAAAACTGGTCGTCGAGAAACTTCGCGGCTGCTGCGGCACCATGGATGTACAGGCGCATAACGGCAGCGTGTGGATTCCCCACAATGCGCGTCATGCAATTGAAAATTATGATCGCGACGGAAAGCAACTTGCCAGGTTCGGGAAGTCCGGGAAGGTCAAGCCGGCGGACTTCGGCGGCTGCTGCGAACCAAAATGCATTCGCGTGCTGCCCGATGGCGACATTCTCGCGGCGGAGTCCGGCCCGCCCACGTGCATCAAGCGCTTTTCAGCGGACGGCAAGTTCAAGGAGATCGTCGCGTTGGTCGAAGACACCAAAGGTGACTGCGTGCGCGTGACGGTCGCGGCAAGTCCCGACGCGAGTAAATTTTATATGCTCGATACGACGCGCGATGCAATTCGCGTTTTCGCAGCGAAATAGCTGGCTCGCGCTGGCATAACTGATTGAGAGTATGAACTTCTCACGCGCAGTGCTTCGTGGGGCGGCCGCCTTGCTTTGCTGCACGCTCGCTCTCGCCTCGTTCGCGGCGGAACAAAATGGCCCCGCTCGTCCGCTCACGTTGATCGTCATGGATCCACTCTCGCGCGAACTGAACTGCGTTTGCGTGAAAGGTAACGGCCAGCGCGATTACCGGAAACTTTCGGCGCGCCTGGCCGCCGCGCTCAAGGAAAAGGTAAACATTGAATTCTCTGATGATCTGGCTGATACGCTTAGCCTGATTGGCGGAAATAAGGGCGAGTATCTCATCATCGGCGATCGGTCGATCATCGCGCACGCCGCTGAAAAGGCCGGACTGAAGTGCAAACCTCTCTGCGCGCTGAGTGATCGCGACGGGAAGACAACGCTCGCTGCCACGTTCCTGATTCGCTCCGATGATCCCGCGAACGAGCTTAAGGACCTCGGCGGTCGCAAACTGCTCTTTGGATTTCCGGAAGCTGACGAGAAAGTGGCCGCCGCGCTTGCCAGTTTGAAAACCGCTGGCGTTACGGCCAAGCCGGAGAATCACCAATCGTTCAATGATGCGGCCCTCGATCTGCTCGACAGCGAGGCTTCCCCACTGCCGGTCGTTGTCGTTCCGAGTTACGCGCTCTCGCTTCTCCAGGGCTGCGGGAGTGTGAAGCCTGGTAATCTCAAAGTGCTCGCCACTACCGACGGCGCGCCGTTTATCACCGCCTTCCTCTCTGACCACGTCGCCGCCGAAAAGCGTGAAAAAATCCTCGCCACGCTTCTCGAAACAAAAAACGATGCCGCCTTGCTCGAAGCAATAGAAAGCAAGGAAGGCTTCAAACCAGTTGCAACCGAAGACAAGAAGCGCGCGGATCACGATGCGTGGCCGGATTGGCGCGGACCAACCCGCGATGGGCGCGTCGCGCAACTTCCGAAAACTCTTCCCACCTCGCCTACGATCGTCTGGAAGAAAGGTGCGGTCACGGGCGGGCTGGCCGGATTGAGCGTCAGCGAGGACAGACTGCTCGTTGCCGAGCGCGATTTGAATGATGAACGCGATGTTTACCGCTGCTTCAATTCTGAAGACGGCGAATTGATCTGGCGCGCATCGTTCGCTGTTCGCGGTAATCTGGATTACGGCAACGCCCCGCGCGCCGCTCCGGTGCTTCGCGACGGCCGCGCTTACGTGCTCGGGGCCTTCGGCGATCTGCGTTGCCTCGACATGGATGATGGCAAAGTTCTCTGGGAACGGCAGCTCATCCGCGAATTCGCCGCTCGCCTCCCAACCTGGGGCACTTGCTCTCCGCCGCTCATCATCGACGACTTGCTCATCATCAACCCGGGCGGAACAAACGCCTCGCTTGCCGCGCTCGATCTTTGCACCGGCCACACCCGCTGGACCACTCCGGGTGCGCCGGCAGCATACTCGGCCTTCGTCGCCGGCGAATTTGGCGGTCGCCGCCAATTCATCGGCTACGATGACTATTCTCTCGGTGGATGGGATCCTGCGACCGGAAAACGACTCTGGCGCTTCGTTCCCCCGGTGAATGGCGACTTCAACGTTCCAACTCCGATCGCTTTCAACGACGGCATTGTCGTTTCAACTGAGAACAATGGAACGCGCTTCTATCGTTTCGATCGCGACGGCAGAATCATTCCTACACCGACTGCGCAATTCGCAGATTTGTCCCCGGATACCTCCACTCCCGTCATCACGAACAACCGTGTCTTTGGGGCCGACCAGGAACGCATTTATTGCCTCGACACCACGACCCTCAAACCAATTTGGGAACTTGAAGAAAAGAACCTCGGCGATCACGCCAGCCTCGTGGCGGATGATGAACGCGTACTCGTCAGCACGATCCGCGGCGAACTCATCTTGCTCGATGCCAAAGCGAACGCATCGCCCGTCATTTCACGCATGAAGCTTTTCCAGGAAGATGTCGAAGTCTACGCACATCCGGCGCTCGTCGGCTCGCGGCTTTACGCGCGCGGCGGCGATGCGCTCATCTGTGTGGACCTCGCGGTCAACTAAAGCACAACAAAAATGAAAACATTGGCTACCTCATTCACAGCGGCAATGTTGCTCCTCGGTTGCGCAACTACTCCCGCACCGCAGCCACCCAACGCCGAAGTGCTCTCCGCGTTGCAGCCTTACGTTCAAGAAGTCGCCGCCGAATTGCACCTGGTTCCTGCGGCCCGGCATGAAGTCCTGAACGCCATTGCCTCTGACATTCGCGAACAACTCGACGCTGGCAAACCCGGCTACCTCACTTTCATCTGCACTCACAATTCCCGCCGCAGCCACATGTCGCAGATCTGGGCGCAAACCGCCGCCCACTACTACGGCCTCGAATCGGTTACCACTTATTCCGGCGGCACACAGGCAACCGCCTGCAATCTTCGCACCATCGCTGCCATGCGTCGCGCTGGGTTCGAGGTCGAAGACGCCACCACCGGGGAGAATCCACTCTACCTCGTCCGCTATGCTCCCGATCGCCCACCCGTCCGCGCCTATTCCAAGCTCTACAACGCCGACGACAATCCCAGGCAGGATTTCATCGCCCTCATGACTTGCAGTTCCGCGGACAAGTCATGCCCCGTCGTCGAAGGCTCCATCTCGCGTCACGCCATTCACTACATCGATCCGCGCCTCTGCGACGACACCCCTACGGAAACGCAGGCCTACAACGAACGGTGCCGCGAAATCGCCCGTGAAATGTTCTATATCATGGCCCAGGTGCAAAAAGGAAGCGGCGCGCGCACGGTCGCCTCCAATTAGTCACTCTGAACCAGGGAAAACGGACAGCGGTCAATACCTCTCGATCGTATAATACCGCGACTGATTGGGCACAGTGCGTTCGAAGTAGGACATTTTTGCGCCATCGCCGAGCAGATAAACCTCTTCTGCATTCAAGCAGTTCAGCGTCTCGCAACGTTTGATCAAGAAAAGCTGGTTCGGTTCAGATTGAAATCGCAACTCGATCGCCTCGAACTTCGCGAAACTCGCCGGCGCTGCCACTGCCTCTCCCACCGGAACAACGCGGTAATTCGGCGGGGAAAAGAAATCGCGCCGGTGAAAAAATGATTTCGCCCCTCCTTCACCCACTACATAGCCGAGAGTCCACCCTCCACTCTCCGAATTGCCATTTTCAATCCTATAGATCTTCCCTGCTTCCGCTTCAAACTGCAATTCAAACGCCATGAAAGCCTCCGCAACAATGGGCTGGAACATGAACGGAGCGAAATTCACGACAAACGTTTCCGTGTCCAATGCGGAATCTGAAAATCGAATCTCGTCCAGGAAGCCGTCGAAATTGCGGTCCTGAATCGATCCCCCGAAATCCCGTCGCGCCCACGCCCCGACGTAGATCGGCCCGTTACCCCAGGCAAATGATGGAGTCCCAATGTTGCTGCTTTGCCAGCGGAAGCCATCTTGAAAAACGCGGATCTCGGAAAACTGACTCGCCGCGAAGACGATCGCGATATGATGCCATTTGCCGTCGCGCAAATCGCTACTGGCCGTAAACACCTGTCCTCCGTTCGTCCCATGACTGATGGTGAAAACAAGATGCCCTTCCGCGGGTAAATAGTGGAACGCCCAGGCGCTGCCGAAGCGCGTCACTTCATTTGTGTTCTGTTTCGCGAGCACCGTATACGCCAGGTTGGTGTTCATGCTCGCGCTCGGATATCCCTTCGCAATATTCGTCTCCCCACCGCTCTCCTGGTGAAACAGATCCGCTTTAATAAAGAACTCGATCGTCCAACTTCCGGTAGGAGCGAAATCGGCATGATGCGGAATGACCGCGTAATCAAAACGCCCGCGCAGGTCGAGCGCTTCGCCCGTCACACCCGGATACGGCGGCACATCCGGTGTCAGCTCAAAAAGCTCCTGCCCCACCACCGCACCGTGGTGCCCATTCCCGCTCGAATCGGTCAGTTCATAAACCGGGGAATTCGGCTTACTCCGCTCGAACCTGTAATGGGCAACCGTTCCCGCGCGCAGCGGCAACACAACCAAAAGCACCGTCAGCAAAAAACGCTTCATATAGGTGGCAGACCTTCCGACCGTGATCCTAGGCAGCTCTACCCGAGTACAACAGGAATTTAACGTTGAAGTTACAACGTCTCCCACAACTTCGACCTCTCGAACCGGATTTCATTGTTCCCTCGCCATCATCGCTTTATAAAAGCCCGAATGCCCCAGAGCACTGTAGCGACTGAGCCCGTCCCGGAACTGCGCGCACGTCCCGCAGGCAAGTTCACGGTCAGCTCTGTGCTGAACGTGTTCGGTCCTTTCCTGATCCTCGCATTTGTCGTTGGACTCTTCGCGACCATCATGCCAGCGGAGGTGCGCTCGAACTTTTTCAGCTTCTATAATTTCAAATCGATCCTGAACCAAACGGTGATCGTCGCGATTGGCGCGCTTGGGATGACGATGATCATTGTGAGTGGCGGAATCGATCTGAGCGTCGGCTCGGTGATTGCGTTAACGAGCGTGCTTGGGGCATGGCTGGTGAACATCGGTTATTCGGTGGAAGCCGCGTTTGCGGTTGCGATCCTTTGTGGCGGGATTATTGGGTTGGTGAACGGGACGATCATCGCTGGGTTTCGCATGACACCGTTTATTGTCACGCTCGGCATGCTCGGCATTGCGCGCGGGCTGGCGAAGTTACGGGCGGATAATCAGACGGTGAATCCGCCGGATGCGGCGCTGCCAGCCGTGGAGTTCTTCATGGCCGATCCTGTTCCCGACAACCCACTGAGTTTCTATGTTTCGCCGGGCATCGCACTGACGATTTGTCTCGCGATCGTGATGACGATCTTCATGAATCGGACGGTTTTCGGCCGTTACATTTTCGCAATTGGTTCGAACGAGGCGACCGCGCGACTGTGCGGCATTCGCACGCGGCTGGTGACCACGGGAATTTATGCCATCGCCGGATTGTTCTTTGGACTTGCTGGAGTGATGCAGTTTTCGCGATTGCGCCAAGGCGATCCCAGCACCGCGATCGGGACCGAGCTGGACATTATCGCTGCGGTCGTGATTGGCGGCGCCAGTTTGAACGGCGGCACCGGCAGCATTCTTGGTTCGATGATCGGCGCGTTGACGATGTCCGTGCTGCGCGCAGGCTCTATCCAAAGCGATTGGCCGAATTACATGCAGGAGATTATCATCGGCATTGTGATTATTCTCGCGGTGGGACTCGACAAGTGGCGGCAATCGCGGGTTAAGGCGTGAATGGAAGTAGGTTGAAGCATGGAAGAATTGAACAACGCGCAGATTCGAAAGCTCAAGGGATTGGCGCAACGCATGGACGCTTCGCTCAAGGTGGGCAAGCAGGGACTCAGCGAAGGATTCATTAAGTCGCTCGACGAAGAACTTTCGCGACACGAACTCGTGAAGGTAAAGTTTACCGAATTCAAGGAACAGCGGAAGGAACTCGCTCCACAACTTGCCGAACGCACGCAGTCGCATCTCGTGACCTTGCTCGGGAATGTGGTTGTCCTTTTCCGACAAAATGCCGATCCCGAGAAACGAAAGGTCACCTTCTAGGTCACGTTGAAAATTAGAGTCTTTTGGCTGTAACCGACGTTCGGCCCGGCGCGTCATCCTTTTTGATCCAAATCAACCGCTGCCTTTCCGGTTAGTGTGGAAAAAACCAAGGAGGTTTGGAAACGCGGCGGGGTGTAGCCATGAATGTGGTTGCAAGTGATTATGCGGGTCGCCCTCTTTATGATTGGGTTGAGGGGGCGGCCCAATTGATCAATTGATCCCGGTGATCACATTTGAGCACGTTTGATCACCATTGAGCACAATTTTTTGACGGAAATGCGGTAGATACTGGCGGTGGGGCGCGTTGACTGATGCCTGCGCGAGCCCTACCCTTCTGCCTCATGTCCGTTCGCGTAAAAATCTGCGGCCTCACCAATCTCGACGACGCCCGCGCGGCCGTCGATGCAGGCGCCGACGCGCTCGGATTCATCTTTTTCTCCGGCAGCCCGCGTCATGTCACCCACGCCTCGGCCGCACGCATTATCGCCCAACTGCCTCCGTTCGTTTGTAAAGTGGGCGTCTTCGTAAACGAATCCGTCGAGAGCATCCGCGATATCGCGAAGCAAACTGGCATCGACACGATTCAACTGCACGGCGAGGAGACACCCGAGTTTTGCGAAAAACTCGCGAAGGATAATTTTAAGACCATCAAAGCCTTTCGCGTGAAAGACCAGACGTCACTCGTCTCAATAAAAAATTTTCGCGCCTGCGCTTATCTTCTGGATAGCTACATCCCCGGCCAACTCGGCGGCACCGGAGCAAAGTTCAATTGGGACCTGGCGATTCAGGCGCAAAGCTTCGGCACGCCCATCATCCTCGCGGGCGGGCTCATCCCCGAAAACATTCGCGACGCCGTCTCAAAAGTCGCGCCATTCGGAGTCGATGTTTCGAGCGGGGTAGAATCCGCGCCAGGCAAGAAGGATCACGCGAAAGTCCGCGCATTCATCAGCGCCGCCCGCACAGCCGCCTAGTCCTTCCAGTGCATGTCGCGAAGCGCAGGAAAGTCCCGTCTCCAATTCCGGACTACTGCGAGATCGATGTCCGCCGAAATCAATCCTTCCATCGCACCGGCTTCCACTAAGATCGTTCCATGCGGATCGATAATCATGGTGCGGCCCGGATAGACGTACTTTGGATCGCTTCCCGCCCGGTTCACGCCGATGACATAAGCAAGGTTCTCGATTGCACGCGCCTGTAACAAAGTCACCCAATGCTGCTCGCGTTTGTTGGGCCAATTCGCAATCACCACAAACATTTCAGCCCCTCCGCGCACGGCGGTTCGAAAGATCTCAGGAAAGCGTAAGTCGTAACAAATCAATGGCGCTACGTTGAATCCACCCCATTCAAAGTGCTCGATCCGCGTCCCTCGGTTATAATTGTCCAACTCGCCCGCAGCCGAGAATGGATGAATCTTCGCATAGCGACTCAGCTCTTGACCCTCAGGCGATACGACGATCGCCTGGTTCAATCCTTTTCCGTCGCGAGCTGCGTTCACTACGCCCGCGACAACATAAACACCGAACTCATTCGCTATTTCTTTCACGAATTCCTCTGCACCGGGCTCTGCCTGTTCCGAGATTCCGGCGACGTTCATGCTGAAACCGGTGGAAAACATTTCCGGCAAAACGAGCAAACTGCCGCGTTCCGGTTTGCCGGCCCGCACGAGGTTGCGAACCCTGCGGAAGTTCTCGGGCTTGTTCTCCCACGCGATGTCGAGCTGGCAGCAGTAAACTTTCATCCTTGAGCGCGATTTCGTCGCGCCGCACGATAACACACAAATGAAACCCGGAAGAGTTTTGCTTTCATTCGCCTGCGCGTCGCTGCTGCTGTGCACCTTCACCCACGCGCAGACATCGCCCCGCCAGTCAACCGCGACATCGAGCCGCTTCCACTCGGAAAAATTAGCCGAAATGGACTCGGTGATTTCGCAAGCGATCTCGAGCAACCGTCTTCCTGGCGGAGTGCTTTGGCTGGAACGCAATGGTTCAACATACCGCCGCGCCTACGGCAACCGCGCGGTCGCCCCGAAACGCGAAGCCATGACAGAGGACACAATTTTCGATGCCGCGTCGCTCACCAAAGTAGTCGCAACAACTCCCGCGATTATGATGCTCGTCGAACGCGGCCAATTACGCCTCGATGATGCCGTCGCCAAACACCTTCCTGATTTTGCGACGAACAACAAATCCACCATCACCATTCGTCATCTTCTTACTCACACTTCAGGATTGCGGCCGGGACTTCCTCGCGATCCGGATTGGAGCGGTTACGACAAAGCCATTGCGCTCGCCTGCGCTGAAGCTCCGACAAACGCGCCGGGTACGAGCTTTCGATATAGCGACATCAATTATATTCTGCTCGGCCATCTCGTTCGTGTGATTTCCCGCAAGCCCCTCGATGAATTCACCGAAGAGAACATTTTTGGTCCTCTCAAAATGGCGGATACAACCTATAAACCCGCAAAGAAGTTGGTCGAGCGAATCGCACCCACCGAAAAGAGCGGCAACGGTTTTCTTCGCGGCACCGTTCATGATCCCACCGCGCGTCGAATGGGCGGAGTTGCAGGTCATGCCGGCCTTTTCACCACCGCGTCCGATCTCGCACGTTTTTCACGTTGTATGCTGAACGGGGGCACACTCGACGGCGCAAGAATTCTCCGAGCGGAAACGATTCAACTGATGACCAGCGTGCAAACCCCACCGGAAATGGAAATCCGCCGCGGTTTAGGTTGGGATATCGATTCACCATACGCCGGCCCGCGCGGGGAACATCTCCCAGTCGGCTCGTACGGTCATACCGGTTGGACAGGGACCTCGCTTTGGATCGATCCCTTCTCGCGCACCTTTGTCATTTTGATGTCCAACCGGAATCATCCCGATGAATCAGGCTCCGTGATTCAACTGCGCAATCGCCTCGGCACACTCGCGGCTGAGGCCGTGCGCGATTACAATTTTGTTTTCGTTCCCGGCGCGCTCGAGCGCCGCGCGCAAACCACCATAGAGGAGATCCCTTCCGCAACCGTCCTGAATGGAATCGATGTTCTGAAGCGCAACAAATTTGCCCAGCTTCGCGGTCTCAAGGTTGGCCTCATCACGAATCACACCGGTGCCGATCGCGAACGCAATCCTACCATCGATCTCCTCAAAGCCGCTGAGGGCGTGCAATTGGTTGCCCTGTTCAGCCCGGAACACGGCATTCGCGGACTGATCGATGAAAAAGTTTCCGACAGCAAAGACGAGAAAACCGGCCTCCCCATTTACAGCCTTTACGGCGAACGCCGCACGCCTTCGACCAACCAACTCGCCGAACTCGATGTGCTTGTTTTCGATATCCAAGACATCGGCTGCCGCTTCTACACCTACATTTCAACCATGGGCAACTGCATGGATGCCGCTGCCAAAGCCGGCAAAAAGTTTTTCGTGCTCGACCGCGTCAACCCCATCGACGGCACCAAAATCGAAGGACCCCTTACCACCGGTGAAAAATCATTCACCGCGTGGCACACCATTCCGCTGCGGCACGGCATGACCGTGGGCGAACTCGCGCGCATGTTCAATGAAGAGCGGAACATCAAGGCGGACCTCACCGTGATTCCGGTGCAACGCTGGCGTCGCGATTTCCTTTACGATCAAACCGCTCTACCGTGGATCAATCCTTCGCCAAACATGCGCAGCCTCACCCAGGCGATTCTTTATCC
This sequence comes from Verrucomicrobiia bacterium, assembly GCA_036383895.1. GTDB lineage: Bacteria > Verrucomicrobiota > Verrucomicrobiia > Limisphaerales > SXQI01 > DASVNK01. The sequence goes on from DASVNK010000077.1 coordinate 60,999, forward strand.
AGGCGTCGGGCTGATCGAATTCTGCAACATCTCCGTCGGTCGCGGCACCGATACCCCATTCGAAGTGGTCGGTGCACCTTATATTGATGACCTGAAACTCGCCGCTGAGTTGAATGCGGCGCAACTCCCTGGTTTTCGTTTTGTGCCTGTCCGCTTCACGCCAAACAATCGCGAATTCAAAGACAAACTTTGTAAAGGGGTGAACGTCATTCTTACCGATCGTGAGAATGCGAACGTCGTCGATCTTGGCATTGTTCTGGCGACCACGTTGCATAAGCTCTATCCGCAGGATTTCGGTCTCGATAAGGTCAACAAGTTGCTCGTTCACACCCCAAGCCTGGAAGCTATTCGCGAAGGAAAATCCCTTGCCGCCATTAAAGCGCTTTGGACTGCTGATCTTACTGCGTTCCAAACCCGCCGTGAAAAATTCCTGCTCTATAAATAGAAAAGAAAAGGCCCGGCTCACGCGACCCGGGCCCTTCACGCACCCGCCGGGTTCCTAACGGATAATCTGACCGCGAATTTCGCCGCCTCCGTTATTGCCTGTGTGAACGTTGATATAAGTGAGCGCATCCACGAGCGCGCCGAGTTGGGTTGCGTTCAACCCGACCGTGCCATTCAAGCTGCCGTTTGTTCCGAACCCTTCGCCGCGCAACGGGCCAAGATCCACCATCACCGTCGCGAAGTCGCTCGTTGGTGCCAGTCCGTGAATGTGGGCCGCACCCGCCGGAGTCGTGAGGTCTTCATACGTGACGTTTACGTTCAGTTGATCCCGCGCCAGCAAGAGCGTCCCACGGCCCCGGCCCGATTCATGGACCGAGGCCGGGCGTTCTGACGCACCTAGGAGGACCGAGTGCATAACGGACGGGATAATCTGGCCGCGAATTTCGCCACTATTGTGAGCACCGGAGTGAACATTCACGTAAGTCCGGCCATTCAGGATCGCGGCGCGATGTGCATCGGATAGAACGACCGATCCAGCGATGGCACCGTTCGTTCCAAGTGGGCCGACGTGCGACGGCTTCAGATCGATGAGCACACCGACAGAATTCGTCGAGGCCGCAAGGCCGTGGATATGCATGTTGTTAGCAACGGCTTTGAGTCCGCGGTAAGTGATGTTGAAATGGAGCGTGCTTCCATCCAGCGCAAATACTGCGCTCCCCGTAGCCGGTGTATCCACTGTAGGCCGCTCTGCCGCGCCCGAAAGGGTCGCTGTCAAAGGCATTGCTGTGCTCTTCGGCCAAATCTGCCCGCGAATCTCTCCGCTCGGGTGGAAGGGATTTGGCGTATGCACATTGACGTAAGTTAAGCCGTCCACCAACGCCGCAATCTGCGCCGGTGTGAGGGTCGCTGTTCCCGTAAAGGTTCCATTTGAACCAAATGCTCCGCCATTGAAAGGAGCCAGATCGACCATCACTGGTCCCGCCACCGCTGGACTCGCGGGCCCGTGGATATGCGCCAGGTGCGCATTCGTCTTCAGGTCGCTGTATTCAATGTCAAACGTCAGCTTGTTTCCCACCAGCATGAACAATCCCGACCCGCGGCCAGGAGTGTTCACTGAATTGGCCCGTTCGTTTTCGCCGCCCATATCTGTGAACCACAACATCGGCGCAACCTGCCCGCGGATTTCTCCGTTCGGATTGTTTCCAGTGTGAATGTTCACATACGTCTTGCCCGACAGAATCGCGGCCTTTTGCGACGGCGTAAGCGTGACCGATCCGGAAAGCACACCCGCGGTACTGAAGCCGCTTCCGGTGAAGCCCTGGAAATTCACCAGTACGTTCGCGAATCCCGCTGCCGTTGCAGGCCCGTGAATATGTGCGGCCACCGCCGGCCCACTGAGCCCGGTGTAATGAATATCGAAATGCAGCGTGTTGCCCTCGATCACCAGTGCACCGGTTCCAAGTGCATTCGGGTTCGTGACCGGCGTTGGTCGCTCCGCATCACCGGTCATGTAAACGGTAAATGCGCTGTCACGAATTCCCGCCGCATCACGCACGCGCATGAAGCCATTCACGGTGTCCATTGGAACGGTTGTTTCGTTCGTTGCCGCCGCGACGACTCGCCACATGCGGTCATCCAGTGCGCTCTTCGCTTCGAGGACGTACGGTCCGACGCCGGTTTGGGAGAAGCCCACCGTCACGTTCGTTCCCGTCAGCGTCGGGCCAGAGACGGAGACCTGGTAACTCGCCGGCACAATCTTAATCATCTTTCCGCTCGTTCCCGACGGCCCAAGATTTGTGGATGCGAAGATATAAAGCTCGCCCTGCTGATCTTCGCCAAAGCCCTTGATCCAATTGCTCAGACTGCGGTCATCCGTGCCAATCCTAAGCTCGCGGAATTCGTCGCGATCCAACACAAACAATCTTCCAACCGGCGCGTTAAACCTGCCGAAGTCGCCTGTGATATAGCGGCCCATTAAATTCGCGAACGCAGTGCCGCGATACATATAGCCGCCAATGATCGACAGCCCTTCATCGTGATCGTATTCCGCAATCGGATCGATCAGGTCCGGCGGCACTGTTGTAACCGCCGGAATGGTGGTGATGAATCCCGCATTCGTCCCTGCCGGGTCAAAATAGAATGAGCCTTCCTTAATCGGCCATCCGTAATTGCCGGCCTTAAACACGCGGTCCACTTCTTCAATCATCCCCTGCCCCACGTCGGCCACATACATTTCGCCGGTCAGCTTGTCGAAGCTCCAACTGTATGGATTGCGGAATCCATAGGCCCAAATTTCATCCAGACCCGCCGTCGCGCCTGCGAACGGATTGTCAGTGGGAACACCATATTTTCCGTTCACCGAATTCCGCGTGTTCACGTCGATGCGAATCATTTTGCCGAGGATCTTGCTGAGATCCTGGCCGTTGCCTTGAGGCGAATGGCCGAGTCCCTCGTCATCGCGATTCCCGCCATCACCCAGCGCGAGGTACAACATTCCATCCTGGCCGAAATGCATCACGCCGCCGTTGTGATTGAACTGCGGTTGATCGATGCGCATCATTTCACGACGACTCGCCGGATCGACGCGATTGATGTTCGCGGTATCGATCTTCCATTCCACCAAAACCGTCTGGTGATTATTCGTACTTGTGCCAGGATCGATCGGGAAATCTGCCGCGCCTCCGGTCGACTCCGATGCGTAAGTATAGAGCAGTCCGTTCTGCGCGAAATTCGGATGCAATGCCAGGCCAAGCAGACCCCGTTCGTCATACCCCGCCTGCAACGGCACTAGTTGACTGCGCATATCGAGCAGCGGACTCTCCAGTCGCGTGCCATTCGTGATCACGTAAACCAATCCCACCTGGTCGAAGACAAAAAGCCTGCCAGTCCCATCGTTCGGAGCAGCCATCCCTAAAGGTGCAACCATCCCGTCGGCCACTGTCTGTAGTTCGATCGTCGTATCGCTCTTCACCATCGCAGGGAATGGATTGGTGATTGGCTCGCCACCCAAGCGAATGGTGATGTTTACCGGCGCGGAGGTCGCCTTTGAATTGGAACTCGCGGTCGCAACCGCGGTAAGCACGTGCAGCCCTTCCGTTAAAGTTGCGCTCACGCTCCACGGCGCGCCATGCACCATGCCCAGCCAGTTACTTCCATCCGCATAAAACTCCACCATCGTCACCGTTCCACCTTGCACCGATGTATCCGCGTTAATGGTAAACGTGGTGCTATTGAGCGTCGCATTATTCGCTGGCGAGGTAATCGCAATCGTCGGTACTTGAGCTTCGCTGACCGTAACGGTAATGCCGCTGGAGGTCGTGGATTGGCCGTTTGCAGCGGTAGCACGCGCGGTCAGAACATGTGTTCCGACCGGAAGCGTTGCCGTCACGCTAAAAGGGGACGCATTGTCGGCTCCAAGGGAATTCCCATCTTCAAAGAATTGCACGGACGAGATCGTGGAACCCGTCACCGCCGCGTTGGCAGTGATCGTCACGCTCGCAGGAGCGGTGAAGGTGGCATTATTCGCGGGATTGGTGATGCTCACGGTCGGAGCCGAAGCCGGGCGACTTGCCGCATTGCCGGGGTTCGTTACGCCCGTGCTCGCACTTGGTTGGCCATCACCGTCCGGGTCGCGCAATTCCGTCCCGTTCGAAAATCCGTCACCATCGGAATCGAGCGCGGCAAGCGCTGCATCCCAGAACTCATCGAAGCTCCCCGGACTGACTCGTTGTTCGACAGCCTGGCCGAAAGAATTCCGAGGGCCACCGCCGCCCGCCGAAGTGTGACAATTCGCGCAACTAAACGCGTTGCCATTCGGAAGCTGCCCAACGCGCCATTCACGGCCAACAGCGCTCGGCGCTAATATCGCGAGCAATGCGAGAACGGTAAACCAACCGAGCATTTTCACGCGCACGGGCGTTTTTGGGAGTTTCGTTTGATCCTGTTCAGAAAAAAGGCGGGATGTTTTCATTGGCTCAATCATTCGCTTCAAACCTCACTTGCTAGCAAACGGCTGGACGCGCCAAAAGTGGCGCGCCGTGCTACCGAACCTCACAGAGAACGCACAGCGCGCCGGCACAAACCAAACCGTTCTCTCGTGCGATGCTTCTCCCCCACGACCGGTTCCCGAGAAATCAGAAAATATTTCACTCCACTGCGGAACCTTTCCTTTTGCTCGCGTCTCCTAGCTGTAGAATGAAGCGGTATGAGTCAGGAGACGGTGTTCGAGCAGTTGGTTGACGCCCATTATGCGTCCCTCTATCGATTCGCCTTCAGCCTCACTCGCCGGGAAAGCGATGCATGCGATCTAACGCAGGAAACTTTTTTGATCTGGGCCCGCAAAGGCCACCAGGTGCGGGATGACTCCAAAGTGAAGAGCTGGCTGTTCACCACCCTCCATCGCGAATACCTGCAAAAGCATCGCCGCCGCGTTCGTTTCCCCGACGTGGAACTCGAGAATGCCGAACCGGAACTCCCGGAAATTCCGCCCACCTCGCCCGAACGCCTCGACCGTCACAATGTCCTCGACGCTCTCTCCCGCCTGGACGACAATTTTCAAGCCGCCGTCGCCTTGTTTTACTTGGAAGACCACACCTATCCTGAAATTTCCGAGATCCTGGGAATTCCACTGGGCACGGTGAAGTCTCGGATTTCGCGCGGCATCACTCAACTCCAGATGCTCCTCGCTGATCCTGTTACCGCCTCCATGGGCGCAAAGGAGGTGGCCGGTGGCTAATTCCGAAACCCCTCGGCGCGGGGAAGAAATTGAATCCGCGCTGCGCACCCGCACCTGGTCTGAAAAAGTTCGCACCGAAGAGGCCGGTTTGATCAGCAGCCCCGATTTGGTCGAATTAAAGGATCGGAGCGCTGAATTTAATGCGAAGGCGCATTCGGCGCTCTCGAACATTCCAGTGCCACCACAATTGCGCGACCAAATCCTGGCCAGCAACAAAATCATTCGCGTTCCGTTCTGGCGCACACCTCGCGCACTTGCTCTCGCCGCCGGACTGGCGCTCCTCGCTACGGGACTAATCTTCTTCGCCCGCGCTCCGCGCGAAGACCAAACCTTCGCCGGCTTTCGCAATCGCATGATCGGCTTCGCTCTGCGCGAATACCGCATGGACATCTACACCAACAGCCTCCCAGCAGTGGAACAATTCCTCAGCGCGAAAGGAACGCCATCGAACCTGAAGCTACCGCCCACCCTCGCGCAGGCTCCCGTTAAAGGCGGCGCAGCCCTGGCGTGGCGAGGCAAACCTGTTTCAATGGTCTGTTTTGAACGGAAGGAAACGACCATCTACATGTTCGTCTTGGATCAACCGACCGGCGCGGTTAACTTCGCCCATCGAGACCTACCCGATAAAGGCGTCTCAACTGCGACCTGGAGTTTCGCCGGTAAAACCTATTTTCTCGCCGCTAAACTTCCGCAATCGGAACTCGAGCAACTCGTGCCCATCGCTGAACTCGAACGCGCGGCAAAATCTTGAATCCTAGAACTTCGTTCGCGCTGCCACTTGGGCCACATCTTTGTCCCCGCGCCCGGACAAATTCACAATTACGAGCTGATTCGCCTTCATCTTCGGAGCACGTTCAATGACCGCCGCCACGGCATGCGAGGATTCCAGCGCCGGAATGATTCCTTCCAAACGCGCAAGTTTTGCAAATGCACTCAACGCCTGGTCATCGGTCGCATACGTGTAGTCGACGCGATTCTGATCCCGCAACCACGCATGCTCCGGCCCTACGGCTGCGTAATCCAAGCCGGCCGACACGCTGTGCGTGAGTTGAATCTGCCCGTTCTCATCCTGCAAGATGTAAGAGCGCGTGCCCTGCAACACCCCCAGCGACCCGCCTTGGAATCGCGCCGCATGCTTCTCGGGTTGGATTCCTTCGCCGCCCGCTTCCACGCCCAGCATCTTTACCGATTTATCGTTCAGAAATGGATAGAACAACCCGATCGCATTCGAACCACCCCCGACACACGCAATCAATAAATCCGGCAATCGCTCTTCCTTCTCCAAAATCTGCCGCCGCGCCTCGTCACCAATAATCCGCTGAAAATTCCGGACCATCACCGGATACGGATGCGCCCCATACGCCGTCCCTAAAATATAATGCGTGCTTCGAACATTCGTCACCCAATCACGCATCGCCTCATTCACCGCTTCCTTCAGCGTCTTCTGTCCCGCGGTGACCGGCACAACCTCCGCGCCCAGCATCTTCATGCGGAACACGTTCAACGCCTGCCGTTCGCAATCCACCGCCCCCATGTAAATCACGCACTTCAACCCAAACATTGCGCTCACCGTAGCCGTCGCGACGCCGTGCTGCCCTGCCCCCGTCTCCGCAATGATCCGCGTCTTGCCCATCCGCCGCGCGAGTAGGATCTGCCCAATTGCATTGTTGATCTTATGCGCCCCCGTATGCAGCAAATCCTCGCGCTTCAAATAAATCTTTGCCCCGCCGAGTTCCTTCGTGAGTCGTTCCGCAAAATAGAGTGGCGTCGGTCGCCCGACAAATTCTCTCAGGTAATACTGCAACTCCTTCGCAAACTCCGGGTCCTGCTGCGCACGGAAATATTCCTCCTCCAACTGCTGCAGCGGATGCATCAATGTCTCGGGCACATACCTTCCCCCGAATTGCCCAAACCGCCCCTGCGCATCCGGTAAGTTCTCTAAAGTTTCCACCGCACTCATCGCTTCACGTTCTCCTATCAACTCCGCTCAGGCAAGCGGAAGGAAATATCACCATCCCCGTCCTTGGAGGCGTTCCCCATTCTTCAGGTTGCGCTCGCGCACTCTCGTATCCTTTGCTAAACTTCTAACAATGCCCGCCGAACCCTGTTCATTATCGCGCCGAGCGTTCCTCCAACGCTGCGGCCTGGGCATCGGCGCACTCGGCCTCGCTGATGTTCTTGCGAACGACGCCACCAACCCGCTTCTCCCGCGTCCCTCTCAATTCGCCCCGCGCGCCAAACGCGTCATCCATATCTTCCTCAACGGCGGCTTTTCTCACGTCGATACGTTCGATCCCAAGCCAATCCTCCACAAATACGCCGGCAAAGCTCTTCCAGTCACTTTCCGCACCGAACGCAAAACCGGCGCAGCCTTCCCCTCCCCCTTCAAGTTCAAGAAATACGGACAAAGCGGCATTGAAGTAAGCGAACTCTTTCCCGCTGTCGGTAATTGTATCGACGACATCGCAGTCATTCGCTCCATGCAGGCCAACGTTCCAAATCACGAACCGTCGCTCATGCTCATGAATTGCGGCGATGCCGTGATGAGTCGCCCCAGTGTCGGTTCCTGGGTCACCTACGGCCTCGGCAGCGAAAACCAAAATCTACCAGGCTTTATCGCGATGTGTCCCGGCGGTTATCCCATCAAGGAAGCAGAGAACTGGCAGTCCGGTTTCCTGCCCGGCGCGTATCAAGGCACCTACATCGACACCAAGCACACCGACCTTGAAAAGCTCATCGAGAACATCCGCAACAACCACGTCACCCTCGAACAACAGCGCCTCCAACTCGATTTCCTCCAGCAACTCAACACCCGCCATCAATCCACCCGCGCCGGCGACCCGCTCCTCGAAGCTCGCATCCAATCTTTTGAACTCGCATACCGCATGCAGATGGAAGCGGCCGAAGCTTTCGACATCAATCGCGAACCGCAATACATCCGCGACCTCTACGGCAACTCCGTCCACGGCCGCCAAACCCTCATCGCCCGCCGCCTGCTCGAACGCGGAGTTCGCTTCGTCCAACTCTGGCACGGCGCCGGCCAACCCTGGGACAATCACGATAACATCTTCGAACACCAAAAACTCGCCCGTGATATCGATCAACCGATCGCCGCACTCATCTGCGACCTCAAAGAACGCGGCATGTTCGATGACACGCTCATTCTTTTCGCCGGCGAATTCGGTCGTACGCCCACTGTCGAGCTAAGCCAGGCCGGCCAGGAAACCAAAGGTCGCGATCATAATCCATACGGCTTTTCCGTTTGGCTCGCCGGCGGCGGGGTCAAAGGGGGAACTGTTTACGGTGCCACCGACGAATTCGGCTTCAAAGCAGTTGAAAATCCTGTTCACGTCCACGATCTCCACGCCACGATCCTTCATCTGCTCGGCTTCGATCACGAGCGTTTCACCTACCGGTACGCCGGCCGCGACTTCCGCCCGACGTTCACGGCAAAGTGATCAAACAAATCGTGGCCTGATCGCCACATTCTCATTGAAGTTTATCAGCCGATTTTCTAATCTGCGGTTGAACCCAGAAACCCAAACACACTAACCGGGGTATCGCCAAACACGGTGCTCCCACACGTACATGCTCTTACTCAGAGATTTGCCGAAGTACGAAACGCTCCTCGCGTATTCCAAACGCTACCGCAACGTCAACCCAAGCTCGGTAGAAACGTTCCTTAATCTCCTCCGCGTCGCCAGCGACGTGCTCGACGCCACCGAAGATTATTTCGGCGAGCAAGGCACTTCGCAGGGACGCTTCACCGTTCTCTGCCTGCTCAATCGCGAACCCGACAAACCGCTCTGCCCCGCCGACCTCGCTGAACGGTCGGGCGTCACTCGCGCCACCATGACCGGCCTCCTTCAAGGCTTGGAATCCGAAGGCTACCTCAAACGCACTTCCTGCAGCGACGACAAGCGCATGTTCTTCGTCGAACTCACCACCAAAGGCCGCCGCTACCTCGACAACATTTTGCCCGACTGGTTCAAGCGCGTCGACGAACTCATGGGCGACCTGAACGACAAAGAACGCACCACGCTCTTGAAACTCCTGGAAAAAGTCCGCGCCCGCGCCGGCGCTTTCTCCGAAGGCGTCGTTTCGAGAAAAGCCGCGTAACCGACTTCGAACCGTGCCGCGTGTCCGCCACGCACACGCGGCCGAGACGTCATCTGACAGATGTACCGCAGACGTTAGAGCGATTCTCAGAAGAAATTTCCTATTAGAAAAATAGGCAAAATTTTCCTTGTACAACAACGACAGATCTGGTTGAACATTGCTGTTGCGTTCGCCGGAGCTGCATCCGAACAGAGAAAATGCCACGCTCGATGAGCTGAAAGTGGCAATGGATGCCGCCCCGAA
>DASVNK010000078.1:0-10591 GCA_036383895.1 Verrucomicrobiia bacterium
CTGGCCGTTTTGAACGGCGAGGAGTTCGGTGAGGTTTTGTTTGTCGTCCAGGAGTGAATTGATTTGGTGGAGGACGACGGTGCGTTCGCGCAGGCGCTGGAGGGTGCTGCGGGAGGCGATGGTGTCGAAGCCGCCTTCGGCGCGTGGTTTGGCGACGCGCGCGGCGACAGAATCGTAGGTTTGGGAGGGGTCCATCAGCCAATGGGAGATTTGCTCGCGATCGGCATCGGAGAGATGGGCGAGGGCTGGTTGGGGGCGGAGTTTGTAGGTGGTGGAGAGCATAGGTTTTAGCGGTTAGTGGTTAGTGGTTGTTGGTTTTGTTGGTTTTGTTGGTTTTGTTGGTTTTCGGTTTTTGGCGTTAAAAAGCGTTAAAAGGCGTTAAATCAAGGGGTTTTGGGGAATGCAGATTGCAGATTGCAGATTGCAAAATGGACGGGGCAAAGTGGTTGAGACACAGGTAAGTGATGAGTGATGAGTGGGCGGGAAGGAGCCGCGGGATTTGGGGACCGCTAGTCCAAAGCGGGGCTGAGTGCCCCGCTGTCCGCAGTGGATTGACGCGGCACGGGGTCGAGGAGACCTGGGCTACTTGGCGATGAGTGTCACCGGATCGGCGGGGCTGAAGTCGTGGGCCAGAGATGGCTCGCGGCTTGAGGCACGCTGAGAGCTTCGGTGACACAGAATATGTGTTCTGTGTCATGTGTGTAAGTAGAACATAATGCAGGAATGTGGTCAAGGGGGATTTTTGGAAGAGATGGGAGAAATTGGGACCGGAAGAACATTGGTAAATGAGCAAGGGGTTTTAGGGCGCACCTTCAGTGCTTGAGATTTGTGGGGTGCGTGTGACCCAGGGCGATGCCCTGGGTTTCCTTGGGTCGGCCCTTTGGGCCTTAGGATTTAGGATCCGCGTGTGGGTCTGCTTTGGCGGCGTTGGTTGGATTGATCGCGTTCGCGCGATGTTGTATGGGACTCTCGAAAGCCAGTACGGTTTAGAGATAGGCGCTTCGCGCCCGGCTCGTGCCTCCAATAATGAGTTTTGCGTGGCGCTTCACGCTCCGTGAATTCGCGCGTTATGTTCTGCTTCGTGGTGCGGGTTGGATTGATCGCGTCGCGCGAGGTTGAAGTGGGACCCGCGGACGCCAGTACGGTTAAGAGACTGGCGCTTCGCGCCGGGTTCGTCCCTCCGGTTGAATGATTTTCTCAGATGGAAACGGCGAGGGGGCGAGCGGGGGTGCAGGGGCGTTGGAGGAGCGAGTTCCAGGTGCGTTTGAGGACGTCGCGGCTGTAGGTGAGGAATTGGCGGTCTTCGGAGAAGACTTCGAGGGTGATGGTGCCGTCGTAGCCCCAGGCTTGAAGGGCTTTTAGCGGGTTGACGAAATCGAGGTTGCCGGTGCCGAGGGGAAGGTGCAGGTCGGCGTAGCCGCCTTTGTTGTCGTGGATGTGGACGTGTTTGATGCGGGCACCGTAGGTGGTGATGATTTCGGTGGCGGTGTTGGTGACGACCTGGAGATTGCAGTGGCCGATGTCGAGGTGGAGGCCGAGTTCGGGAATGGCGTCGAGGAGTTCGCCCAGTTGGGCGCGGGAATTAAATTCGCCAGGGACGTTTTCGACCATGAGGCCGACGCCGTTATCGCGCGCGGTGGGGAGGAGTTCGCGAATGGTTTTGATGTTTTGTTCGATGATGAAATGGCGCGAATGAAAGGGGGCGTGGCGATCGGGATGGAGATTCATCCATTTCGCGCCGATTTTGGCGAAGAGTTCGATGCAGCGTTTGCTTTCTTCGACGGCGGCGCGGCGGATGGATTCGAAAGTGCAGGAGAACGGGAGGTAATAGGCGGTGTGGCCGACGACGCCGAGGCCGAGGTCTTTGAGCGCGGCGCGAATTTCGTCGGGATTAATCTTCCAGGGAGCGGCGGCGGGGGGTTCGAGGGTGAGATCGATAAAATCGAGTTCGAGTTCGCCCATCCATTTCATCTCCGCGAGGACGTCGCGCCCCGGATTGTTCATCGCCCCGATCTGCATACCTATAGAAATTTAGCCTATCTGCCGGGATTGGCTATAGCTGGAGCGGTTTGTCCATCGGTTGGAAGGCTTGGAACCAAGGGCGACTATCCAGGAGCATTTTGCGTTGATCATCAGGGGCTTCCAGATCCCTGGAAGTGATTTCGCGAAGGCAGAATTGTTCGCGGAATCGGTCCGGAATTTCCTGGGCTTTTTCCGGTGCGACCCAGTTGAAAACCTGGAGCAAGCCGCCGAGGAGGCCCTGGTCGTCGCCCATGCGCCAGAGGACGTGGTCCCAATCGAGTTGGCCGGCGGTACGGTAGAGGAGGTTGATGAGATCGGGCCAATCGCAACGGTCGCGCTGAAGGACGTAGAGTTTAATGGCGAGGAGTTCTTCGGCGGGAATGACGGAGAGTTTTTCGCCGCGGAGGACGACATCCTTGCCGCGCTTGAACCATTCTTCATCGACGACGGCGCGACGGTTGGGAGTTTGCCAGATGGTGTCGACGATGGTGTCGTTGCGGACGGCGCGGTAGATCCAGCCGCGATCGTAAGCGAGGGTGGAGTGGTAATCGTCGAAGCCGATTTTCGTGAGCGCGTCGATGACTTTGTCTTTGTCACTCGGCAGGACGAAGAAATCGAGATCCTTGGTGTTGCGCCAGCGGCCGGTGTAGCCGGCGAGGCCGAATGCGCCGCCGAGAAGGAAGCGCGCGCCGGTTTTGCGGGTGACGCGGATGGCGTCGAGATAAGTGTCCCATTGATCGTCGGGAACGATCGACGCCCAGGTGGGGTTGACGCTGAAATTATCGGATGCGTTCGCGTTTTCGTTCATCGGTTTCCTCCTGTCCACCCCCGCGAAGGACAAGAGTCACAGGCACTCACCTGACCTTCCCGACTGGGACAAAGTAAAGTGGCGCATGGAGATAGGTGGAGCAATTCGGGCAACGCCCTGAAAGGATTCCGCGCTTCTCGCTGACCGGAACCTAACGGGAGAATGGGAGTCTCAGGGTTTGCGTGAGGCGGCCCATGAGAGACGGACGCTGCTGCGCGGGTTCGGTGGAAGGAAGCGCGTAGCACTGGCCTTTGCAGACTGGGCAGATGGTGGTTTGTTCAAATTTTCCCTGGCCCATGACGGTGACGCAATTCTTGCAAAAGGCGCCGCCGCAGTTTTCGCAGCGGTAGGCGGCGCGTTCGCCGGGGTGATACATGCACGCAGGCGCGATTTGAACCTGGCCGGCCGGGGAAGGGATGGGTTGGGTGGGTGATTTGCCTGGTCCTTCCGGTGGCACTACGCAGACGGGAAGGACGGCGACTTCATCGAGAGCGAGGCGAATATTTCCGAGGCGGAGAATGTTCTCAGGTTTCAGCACGCTTTCTTCAACGCGGATGTCGTCGATGAAGGTGCCGTTGGTGGAACCGAGATCGCGCACGCGAATGATGTCGTTTTCGAGCGCGACTTCGGCGTGGAATGCGGAGACGGAGGGATCGGAAATGCGGAAGTCGTTGGTGGGGTTTCGCCCCAATGTATTGAGGCCCGGGACAAGTTCGAATGCCCAAGGACTATCTATCCACCTCAAAACGGAGCGAACCATAACGATGGGTGCTGCACTAAATTTGGCAGAGAAGGGCGTGTTCAACAAGGGAATTGGGGCGGGGAGATTCAGGTAATGGAGTTGCGAAAAGGTTGGTAGAGAGCGCTTGTGAAAAATTTCACAATGTTCGGCTTGCTTTCGCTTTTAGCCTTAATAAGGTGCGGACATGTCGCAGTCACTCGTGGCTGATCCGGAGGTCAAACCCATTCGCAACATGCAAGCGCAGGGCGAAAGCATCGTCGTTATTCGGGAGCTCTCGAAGATTTACAAGCAGGGCGATATTAATGTCACCGCGCTGGATCGCATTTCGCTGGATATTGCTAAGGGAGAGTTTTTGACGTTGATGGGGCCATCGGGTTCGGGGAAGTCGACGTTGCTGCATATTATCGCGGGGATTGATCGGCCGACTTCGGGGAAGTGCATGGTGCAGGGGGTGGATGTGACTGGGTTGAATGAATCGCGACTCGCGGATTGGCGGAACCAGAATGTGGGATTTGTTTTTCAGACGTTCAATTTGATTCCGGTGCTGACGGCGTTTGAGAATGTGGAGTTGCCGCTGTTGCTGACGAAATTGCCTTCGAGCCGGCGGCGGCAGCAGGTGCAGACGGCGCTGGAGTTGGTGGGGTTGGGCCCGCGGATGAAACATTTGCCGAAACAACTTTCCGGCGGGCAGGAGCAGCGGGTGGCGATTGCGCGGGCGTTGGTGACGGACCCGAGTTTAATTGTGGCGGATGAACCGACGGGGAATTTGGATTCGGCATCGGCGCAGGAGGTGCTTTCGATTTTACAGTTGCTGTGCCGGGACGCGGGGAAGACGGTGATCATGGTGACGCACGATCCGAAGGCGGCGGCTTACGGGACGCGCAGCATTCATTTGGAAAAGGGCGAGTTGGTCGATTGATCGGGCGAGATGACGACGCTTGGATTCATCGCGAAGAATGCGGTCCGCAATAAGCGGCGGGCACTGCTTTCGATTTTGAGCGTGGCGGCGAGTTTGTTTTTGTTTGTGTTGCTGCAGGTTGGGGTGAGGGAATTGACGCTGCCGGTGGAGGATATTGGTTCGGCTTCGCGGGTGATTGTGCGGAACAAGATTTCGCTGGGGAATTTAATTCCGGCGAAGCAGAAACCGATCATCGAGCGAGTTCCCGGGGTGGAATTCGTCAGCCCGTTTACGTGGTTTGGCGGGAAGTTTCGCGGAGAGGAAGTGATGTTCGCGCAATTCGCGGTAGATCCGGAAGCATTCCTGAATATTTCGAGTGACGCGAAAATTGCGCCGGAGCAGGCGCAGGCGTTTACGGCTGATCGGCGCGCGTGCATCATTGGGAAAATTACGGCGGACAAGTATGGACTGAAGCCGGGCGATCGGATCGTGCTGGAGGGAACATTTTGGCCGTATGATTTGGAGCTGATCGTGGCGGGTATTTACCAGGGCACACCGGACGATCGGAATTTGTTTTTCAATCACGAGTATTTGGACCAAGTGGCTGGCGATCTGGGGCAGGTGGGGACGTGGTGGATCAAGGTGCGTTCGCCGGAGGAAGTGGGCAGTGTGATTACTGCGATCGACAAGGCGTTTTTGAACACGTCGTCTGAAGTGCGGGCGGAAACGGAGCGTGCGTTTCAACTCGGGTTCATTTCGATGTGGGGAAATATTCGAGTGCTGATCAATGTGATTTGTTCGGTGGTGGTGTTCACGTTGATACTGGTGAGCGCGAGCACGATGAGCATGGCGATTCGCGAGCGGTTTCGGGAGTTGGCGGTGTTGAAGGCGCTGGGTTATCGGAGGCGCGAACTGTTTGGATTTATTTTGGCAGAGAGTTTTGGGCTGGCGGCGATTGGTGCGTTGATTGGAGTCGGAGGAGCGTGGGCATTGTTTACGTTTATTCCCGCGTATCAGTTGACGGCCGGATTTTTTCCGAGTCTTGAAGTTACGCCGCGAATTATTGGGATGGGTTGTTCGATTGCGGCGCTGCTGGGGATTGTGGCGAGCGTTGCGCCGTCGATGTCAGTGGCAAAGATGAGCGTGGTAGAAGGATTAAAGACGCTGGATTAACATGGCACTTCCCATCAAATACAACGTCAAGAACGTGTTCATCCGGTGGCGCTCGACGATTGCGACGATTCTGGGGATCGGTGTGGTGGTGGCGGTGTTCATCGTGGTGCAGGCGTTGGCGGTGGGATTGGAAGCTTCGGGCGCGAATACCGGCGCGGAGGGAAATTTGCTGGTGATGCGGAAAGGTTCGACGGCGGAATCGAGCAGCCAGGTGAAGTTGGACCAGGTGCGGACGATTCAATATTTGGATGGGGTGGCGCGGGATGATGCGGGGAAGCCGCTGGTTTCGGCAGACGTGATGATTTTAATCAATTTGCCGCGCCGTGAGAACAAAGGTGAAGCGAATATTCTGGTGCGGGGCGTTGGGCCGCTCGGGAAAGAGTTGCGTCCGCAGGTGAGTTTGGTGGCCGGGCGATGGCTGACGCCGGGGAAGCGAGAGGCGGTGATTAGTAAGAGGTTGTCAGCGCGCTTTGCGAATACGGGAGTTGGCGAGCAGTTCAAAACGGGGCCGAATTTGATCACGGTGGTCGGACATTTCGACGGTGGCAATTCGGCGTTCGATTCGGAGATCTGGATGGATGGAGACGAGGCGCGATCGATTTTCGATCGAGAGAATTACAGCAGTCTATTGCTGAAGGCGGTGAGCCCGGAAGCGGCGGCGGCTCTTACAAAACGAATTGAGAATGACAAGACGCTATCGCTGAAAGTAGTGGGCGAAATTGATTTTTATAAAACGCAGACGAAGACTGCGGGACCGATTAAGTTTCTCGGGAATTTTCTGGCGACTGCGATGTCGATTGGGGCGGTCTTCGCGGCGATGAATACGATGTATGCGAGCGTTGGTGCGCGCACGCGGGAGGTGGGGACATTGCGGGTGCTAGGTTATCGGCGGCGGACCATCATGGTGAGCTTTTTGTTGGAGGGCGCGGTGCTTGCCTTGGTGGGTGGGTTGCTGGGAGCGGCTTTGGCGATGCCTTACAACGGGCTCGCGACGGGGACGTTGAGTTTTGATAACTTTGCGGAAAGCGTTTTTGAGTTCCGGATTACTCCATTGTTGATCGTGAAGGGTCTGATTTTTTCTGTTATTGTGGGATTGGTTGGTAGTTTTCTGCCGGCGTTGCGCGCGGCGCGTTTGCCGGTGATCGCTTCGCTAAAATCGATATGACGCCTGACAAGATTCAATCGCTGAGCATTCCAAGGGAGGAGAAGCATCGTTCGCAGAAATCGATTTTCTGGATTTTCCTGGTGGTGATTGGCGCGGCGGCGACGGCGATTTTTTTCGCGTGGCCCAGGGCCAGTGATCAGACCCGCGGACCAGCGAAGAAAGCTGGTGAAACGAGCACGAAAGCGGTGGTGACGGCCAAGGCCGCGGATGTGGACTCGACTGCGACGAATTCCGCGGCGGAGGTGAATCGCGGAGCGAATGATGACGTGGTTTTGACGGTGAGCGGTTATGTGATTCCACGGGAGCGGATTGAATTGAGCCCGCGGTTTATGGGGACGGTGAAGTGGATCGGGGTGAAGAAGGGGGATGTGGTGACGAACGGGCAGGTGGTGGTGTTGCTGGACGATTCGGAGTATCGGGCGCGGTCGCGCGAGACGGAGGGACGTTTGGCGGCGTCGAAAGCGTCGCTGGAGAAGGCGCAGTTGCAGCACGAACGGATCAAGGCGTTGGCGAGCGCGAGCATTGAATCGAAGCAGATGGAGGATGATGCGCGGTTGAATGTGCAAGCGTCGGCGGCGGCGGTGAAGGAGATCGAGGGGACGCTGCAATGGACGCAGACTTATATTGATTGGTGCGTGATTAAGTCGCCGATTAACGGAGTGGTGCTGGAGAAATTGGTTGATCCAAATGAGTTGGTGACGCCGCAAAGTTTCGGTGGAACCCGCGGTCCGAGCACGGCGTTGATTTCGCTGGCCGACTTGAAGGATTTGCAGGTGGAGATTGATTTGAATGAGGCGGATGTGGGGAAGGTGGAAGTGGGGCAGAAGTGCCGGGTGAGCCCGGAGGCATACCCGGACAAGATGTACGAGGGGTATGTGGCGGAGAAAGCACCGGAGGCGAACCGGCAGAAGGGGACGTTGCAGGTGAAGGTGCAGATCCGAAATCCGGATAAGTTTTTAACGCCGGAATTGACGGCCAAGGTGGATTTTCTGCGCGGGACCAACGCGCCTCCAGCGAAGGTGAGTTGAGGCGTCCGCGCCAAGCATTGAGCAGGTGTGAGGACGTTCGGGTGTCACCATTTCATTTCAAGTTGGGTGGCTTGAGTGTATTCAGAATTCCAAAGAGGCGGGCAGTGGCTGGGGTAGGGTTGTTTTTTTCGGCGGCGCGCTGTATGACAGCGCCCGCGAAGAGGTTTCGTTCGTCGGGTTTATCGAGGCGTTCGAAGTCGCGTTGGAAGGAGGTTTTTGTTTCGAAGGGGAAGGCTTTTGCTTTCGCAAGGGAGGTGTCGATCACGTCCGGGGGTAATTCGATTTTTTGGGCGAGGGCGAGGGTGACGATTTCGTCCATGAGGGCGCGGACTTCGGCGCGGAGTTCGTCACTGGCGAAGACTTCGCCGACGGATTTGTCGTGAGCGGCGGTGACGGTGCCGTAGGCGCAGATGAAGATGAATTTGGTCCAGATTTCCTGCTGCACGCGCGTGGTCCATTCGTGTTTGATGTTGGCGCGGGTGAAGAGGTCCAGAAGCGGCGCGGGGTCAAAGTCGGGACGAGCGGGATCGGGTCCGAAGAGGATTTTGCAGGCGCCGCCGCGTTGCGTGATTTTGCCGGGGCGCTCGATGTGGGTGCCGACGTAGACGCAGGCGGGCAGAACGACGGCGTTTGCGATGATGGTGCGGACGCGTTCGTAGACGTCCATCCCGTTGAGGAGCGGGAGAATAATCGTGGCGGGGCGGACGATTGGCTTGAGGCGGAGAAGGGCGGATCGGAGGTCGAATTCTTTAACGCACAGGAGAATCAGGTCGGCGTTTTGGATGTCTTCGACGCGGTCGGTGGCGAGGGTGGGGCGGTAGACGAGGTCACCTTCCGATTCTGTGCTGAGGAGGAGGCCGTGGTCACGAATCGCGCGAAGATGTTCGCCGCGTGCGATGAAGGCGACGCGCAGGCCCTCGGGAATGAGCTGGCAGAGCTTGCCGCCGAAGAAACCACCGACGCCGCCGACACCGATGACTGCAAGGTTCCTCATGGTTGAATTTGGCCGAACCATTGCACTGAGTGCTGGACGATTCAAACCAAAGCCCATTTTTTGAAATGGCTCCCTTAGATGTTCAAACCGAGCAGCGGGTCGTGAGGTGGGTGAACTGGGTAGTGCGGCGGATGAGTGTTTTGGGTTGCTCCTCCTGATTCCCTGCACGACGGCAGTTCCGCAATATTGCCGATCTTTGAAAGTGTCTTCAGGTTGTAAAATGCTCGCTGAATTAAAATCATTTGTCTACGGAACGCGCGTGTGGCACGCGGTGTTCAAGAATCGGGGCGAATTGCGGCATTGGGAATTGAGGAAATTGAGCATCGTGAAATGGTATCGGGGAGAAGGGAGTTGCCTGTTTCCGTGTCCGGATGCGGAAGCCAAGATTAACGATTTTGACGAGCAAACGAATGCGTTGCTGACGTTCATCGCGGTTGAAACAAAGCATGCATCTTACTTGAAGGATTTGTGCCTGAAGAAGGAATCGTTCAGAGGCGCGCGGGTGGCGGATGTTGGGTCGGGTCCTTTCCCAACGCTATTGGTGTTTGAAGGCTGCGAGCGGTATTGCATCGATCACCTCATGGAGAGCTACCGAAAGATGGGTTACCCGATTTCACGATTTGAGCCGGAACTTCGATTCATCGCGGCGAAGTCCGAAAGCATTCCAGTGCCCGACGGATACTTTGATGCAGTGATCTCACGCAACGCACTGGATCATGTGGATGATTTTGATGCGACGGCGCGGGAGATTCGGAGAATTTTGCGGCCCAGCGGAATTCTGCACATTCTGGTGAATTATCATCGGCCAACATCGACAGAGCCGCACGTGTTGAACGACGAGGTGATACGTGGGAGTTTTGGATCGCTCGGGGTACGAAAGGTTTCTGAAGCGGCCGATTCGTGGGGGTTTGAGGGCGGTAAAACAGTCCTTTGGTCGAACGCGCCGGAGGCAATTCTGACGAATACTAGTGAGACGGCTCTAGTGGTCGCGGTTCAGAGTTAGGAAACCTCGGCAGGTCACAGGGACGGGCGGGGGAATGGTGAGTCGAAGATCTACCTGGCTTCAAAAGGTTTTGCGATGCGGGTGCGATGTTGCAATGCATGGGACCCAACGGATAGACTTCCAGCCTCACCACACAGACGAGCATGAGAAATCATTCCAGATTCCGTTGGCCGTTTGCAATGGCCGCTATTTTCTCGTTAATCACTACAGCTTCGGCGGAGCCGTTGAAGCTGAATGCGCGGCGGCAAATTGAGACCGGGAAGGGCAAAGGCGATTGGCAGGAAGAGCGGAAGGTTTTGGATTGGGAGGGGACGAAGACGGCGCTGATTGTTTGCGATATGTGGGATCGGCATTGGTGCCAGGGGGCGACAGAGCGGGTGGGGGAGATGGCGCCGCGGATGAATGAGGTGGTGAAGGCGGCGCGGGCGAAGGGGGTGTTCATTATTCATGCGCCGAGTGACACGATGAAGTTTTATGAGGGGATGGTGCAGCGGAAGCGGGCGCAGGAGGCGAAGAAGGCGGTGCCGCCGGTGGAGCTGAAGCGGTGGTGCAGTTTGGATCCGGCCAAGGAGGCGCCGTTGCCGATCGATGATTCGGATGGGGGTTGCGATGATGAGCCGCGTTGCAAGGAGGGTCCGCCGTGGCCGTGGACGCGGCAGATCGCGACGATCGAAGTGGCGGACGTGGACGCGGTGACGGATTCGGCGGAGGCTTACAATTTGCTGGAGGAGCGCGGGATTACGAATGTGATCGTGATG
>DASVNK010000079.1:0-72853 GCA_036383895.1 Verrucomicrobiia bacterium
GGGATTTTCCAGGACGGGCACAAGCAGATCGCGCACACGCTCCAATTTCACTTTGCGCGGGCGGCCCGGTTTGGGACGCGTGATCAAGGCGTCGATGCCACCGCAATTGAACATCTCAATCCACAGCCGCACCATTCGATCTGTCCGACAAAACTGTTGGCAGATCGTCGCCCGCGGGATGTCCAACAGGAGGGAGCGGATCGCGTTGAGGCGAATGTAAGATCGCTTATTCGGGGCGGCATCCATTGCCACTTTCAGCTCATCGAGCGTGGCATTTTCTCCGTTCGGATGCAGCTCCGGCGAACGCAACAGCAATGTTCAACCAGATCTGTCGTTGTTGTACAAGGAAAATTTTGCCTATTTTTCTAATTGGAAATTTCTTCTGAGAATCGCTCTAGCCGTTATCAAGCTGAACCCGCCTACGCTCTCACGAGCGAAATTGTTTTGCTCATTCACGCTTCGAGGGTCGCTCAGGAGCTGAATGGCTGAGCGGAAACCATGCTGCGTTCCCACATCCACATATGACTGACCGGCCCGAACACCGTAGGCGACGTCGCCCTGGGCGATGTAGGCGTTGATCAGAGTTCCAGAATATTCGTCTGTTTATTGCGGTCGAGCCAGAGGGTGGAGACCAAGAAGATTTGTCCGGGCAATCCGAAAGAGTCCATCTTCAGGAAACCAAACCGTGTCTGGAAGGCCGATGGCTACTTGTTCAGCAGGGTGAACAAGTTACCCACAGCACGAAGCCGCACAATGGCTGCGAACCCTCAATCTGGGGTGCGAATCGGCAAAAAAGCGGTCTGGACGCGAGGAAATTATCGGCCGGTGTTTGCGCAGTCGGTAGACCTGCTTAAGCCGGCTGAGTCGAAGCAGACTGGGTCGCGAAAAAGCGATGAAGCTTTTTAGCGGCGAGGCTGGGTATTGACGACTCTGATTCGCCAGTCGGGGAACTTTTCCGCGGTGTTGAGGAGGCCGAAGGTGTCGAAGGTGAAACCGCAGCCCTCGCCGTAGACGCTGTCGGGGCCGACGTTGAAAGTCCAGACGGAGCCATGTGGGATGGCGCGGGATTCGGAACGTTCGAGATGTTGGGAGAGTTCCTGCGGGGCGGCGTTGAGGCGGTCGGCGGAATCGGTGGGTTGCCAATGACGGAAGAGGCCGCTGCTGGCGACGAGGCGGCGCATCATGGGATTGAGAATGCCGGAATGTTGATGGGCGCGGAAAACGGCCTGAACGGTGCGGTTGGTAGTGCTGGCGTTTTCGAGGACGGACCTGGTCGCTTGTTGACCGAAAATGAAAGCGCGATCTGGATCGAGGGAGAATTGGGTGTCGGTGCTGAGGACGGTGAAGTCGTTCCACATGAAGCCGAGGACCGTCGGAGTGACGGGATCTTCGGGAGCGTGATTCTGGAAAGCGCGGTTAGCGAGGTCGCGGCCGATTTTGTCGCCAGGCCATTTCGGGTTTCGGGAAAGGAAATCTTTTTGGGTGAGGGTGCCGAGGAGTTGAAAGCGGAGTGAGTTTGTGGTGGCGAGGAGGGCGCGGGGATCGTAGCCGGGTTCCATGCCGCCGTGGTTGCATTGAAGGGCGTTGGCGCCGGATTCGAGATAGATGACGACGGGGAGAAAATCGTAGGCGCGGGCGATTTTGGCGATGTCGAATGTGTTGCCGTATTTGGCGCGGCCTTCGTGAAAGAAGCCGTAACGCGTGAGGAGGGAGATGTCTTCGTGATTGCCGCGAGACATGTAGACGCGATCGGGATTGGCGAGCTTCAGTCGCATTAAGGTGTAGAGAACCTCGACCCCGAACGCGCCGCGATCGGTGTAATCGCCGAGAAAGACCATGTAGAAATCGTCGCGGACGATTTTGAAGCCACTGAGATACTTCTGCTCGTTGAGCCACTCGAGCGCGGTGATGAAGGATTGAACGTCGCCGTGAAAATCGCCGTGGAAGAAAACTTGGGAACCGCTGGGGACGTTCAGTTTTTGGGCGAAGGGCTTGAAGGTGGGGCCGGTGGAGGTTTTCTGAAAGTAGGCGCGGGAGGTGTCAAAGAAACGTGAGTCGGGCATTGTGCCGAGCCACGCGTTCGATTGAGCGAGGGAATGGGTGCGGGAGTGTTGTAGGAAAGCGGCGAGGACGAGATCGAATTCGGCGAATTGTTTCAGTGGTAGAACGTCTTTCGCAGGGAAACGTCCGCGCAGTTGGCGATTGCTGGGGAGAGTTTTGCAGGCGGCGACCCATTCGGCGTACGATTTACCGATCGTGGAGTGGGCGGTTTTTTGCGGGCTCGGTGCGAGATCGTCCGCGACAATGGAGGTGGCCAGAACGCCGAAGCAGAACAGGAGAGCTGCGGCTCGGAACGTTGCGGCGAACAAGAATTTTGAGAGTCGTATCACGTAATTACTGCTCGCGACCGTAACAGAGCGTGATTGAAAAGCAGCTTATTCCTTGGCAGCGGCTTCCACGGGCATTTCTTTCGCCTGCGGCTTTTGGATAAGGATTAGGCCATTGGCGATGTCGCGGGAATGACCTTTCGACGGGCTGTTCATGACTTGGCCGAGCATCCAGAAGGTGGCCGAACCACCGCCGTCGAGATTCAGGGCTTCCTGACAGCCGAGTTTCTGCATGTATTGCGCGAGCTCGGAGTAAGTCATGCCGACGGAATGGCCGGGTTGGCGGCCATCGACCTGGACGAAGAAAATGTAATCTTTGTTCCAACCGATCGCGGCGCGGGGATGGCGAATGGCCGACCAGCCGACGACGATTTCGGCGTCGCGAACGAGCGCGGGGCCGCCGCTGATGGCGGTGGGAATATCTTTCAGGGAAGGCGAAGTTTCGGTGCTGATTTTGATGGTGTCACCTTTTTTCAGCTTCGGCAGAGAACGAATCAATTTCGGTCCGAGGGAAAGAACGAGTGTGTCTTCGGAAGTGGCGGTGTTGCCTTTGTCGCGCACTTCGCGGACGACCGCGGTGTATTCTTCGCTGGCGTGCAACGGGAGCCACTTCTGATCTTTGGAACGTTCGAGGACGATTTCGGTGCCATCAGTGGTGAAGGTTGAGGCTCCGACAGCGCGCGTGTAGAGGACGGCTTTTGTCGGCTCGCGGAGTTCGTTGAGGCCGATGGGAGTGGTGGTGCCGTTGGGCCAGGTGACGGAGAATTGTGATTTCACAATGCCCATGGTTGGGACGCCGTTGGTGTCGAACCAAACGCAGGTCCAATCAAAGGGGGCACTGATCAATTCGCCGCGGCTGATCTGGACGCCTTTAGGATCGCCCTTGTAAGGAGCTTTGGCGGCGTAGTAATCGCCGTTGATTGCGGCGACGGGTTTGCCGAGGTCGCGCGGAAGAAGAGCAATTTGATCCTGGAGCGAGTTGAGACCAATGCGCGAGCCATTGGCCAGCATCGAATGCATTTCGAAATTCGGATTAGTGCGGTCGATCTTCAAAACTTGAATCGACCAGGGAACGTCCGGCACTTCGTCGTGCTGGTAAATAAAATCTTTGCCATTGTTTTCGGCGGACCTTGGCGCGGCGATGCTGAGTGCCAGCAGCGCAATGGTTAGCGCGCGCCGCACGTAATTAATTTTCATTCCCACTCACTTTCTCCACCAGCACCAGCGCGTTCGCGGTGCTTCGTTCGTGTCCGTAGCAAGGGCTGTTCAAAACTTTTCCTTCCATCCAGACTTCGGCTGAGCCGCCGCCGTCAAGATTCATGGCCTCAGTACAATTCAGCTTGGCGAGGAAGTCCGCAAGTTCTCCAAGGGTCATGCCGTTGGAAAGCCGGGGCTGGCGGCCGTCGACGGTGACGAAGAGAAATTCTTTGTCGTTCCAGCCAAGGGCCGAACGGGGATGGCGGTCGTTGGCCTTGCTGACGCGGGCGGGTTGCGCCTGGCCGTCGCGGACAAGGGCAGGTCCGCCGCCGATGCCGGTTTGGACACCTTTCAGGCTCGGGGTGGTTTCGGTGGAAAGGGAAATTACATCGCCGACTTTGGCCTGGGCTGCACCGCCGGAAAGCCGCGGGAACGAGAGGACCAGCGTATCCTTATCGAGCTTGGTGTTTCCGCCTTCGACAATGTCGCGGATGCGCGCCTGATATTTCTCGCCCGGCCGGAGGGGTAGCCATGCATCGCCAGCTTTCTCGAGAACGAATTCGAGGCCGTTTGAAGTTTTCGTGGAACGGCCGATAGCACTGGTGAAGAGGACTGGAATGCGACCGCGATCTTCGTTGAGTTCGAAGGCGGTTTGATCGCCTTTGGGCCACGTGACGGCGAAGTTCATTTTGACGACCTGCATGTGGGGTGCGCCGTTCGTATCGATCCAGAAGCTGACGCGATCGTTCGGGCTACTAACGAGTTCGCCGTTGATGATTTGCAAACCTCGCGGGTCGCCGGAATATTCGTCACCTTCGGTTTGGTAAAAGTCGCCGTTCACGGCGGCGACCGGGCGGCCGACGTTTTTGGGAATGGTGCGGAGTTGCTGAGTAATGGTGCGTAAGCCCTGTCGCGTGCCGCCGCCCATTGTCGTGGTAAGTGCGAAATTTGTTTTGCTGCGGTCAATGCGGACCACGTTGATGGACCAGGGGACATCGCGAACGGTATAGCGCTTGAATGAGAGGCCGTTGCTTGAATTAAGCTCCGAGGTAGCTTCAAGTCTCGCTGCGGACCGGGGCGCGGGTGTGCTGCTATCTACCGAGCCGCTGGTAAAAAGCATTATCGTCGCCGTCAACGCAAGCGGTGCGGCGGCTAGGGTGATCTTCTGTTTTTTGCTCAAGCCAATCCTCGCATTCTACGGATTGTCCATTCGAGTGCAACACATCCGAGGATGAGTGATAACCAGACCGCTTTATCCCAAAGTGGTTCGCGGCGGAATTCCACTTTCGGTTCAGGCGCTTTGGCGAAAACGTAACCAGGAGAACCGGCGGGCGCAGTGGCGAGCGAAAACGATTCGCCTTTGGTGTCGCGCGCCAAATTGGCCATGAAATCTGGACGAGCGCGGAGATCGGCCATTTCGATGTCGGTTCCTTCGGCGACTAACAATTGGCGATCGCCGCCGAGTTCGGCGGTACCTTGTCGAGCAATTGCTGAAATGACAAAGTTTCCGGTGGTGGCTGGGCGAACATCGGCAACATAGGCTTTGGCGGCGGCGTCATAGCGGGCGCGGATGGTTGAATTCGTGCCGGAGGTTTTCGGAAGCGTTAGATGCACCTCGGCATTGGAGAGTTCCTTCATCTCGGTGTCGCGGACTTTGACGCGAGCGGTGACAGCTTCGTTTGGCACGCAGTAACTCTGCGCAAGTTCGAGCGTGACGGGATTATTCGTGCGGCCCATTTTGCCGCTGGCCAGCCAGCGAATCGCGTTCACCCAGAATTGGCGGTAATAGCGGGCGTCGGAGTTGCGTTCGGTGAGAGCCGTGCCGACGCGGCGGGGCTCGCCCCAGAGCGTTTCGAAATCGCGGCCCCAGGTGCGAGTGGTGTCGGAAGTGAAAGCCATGCTGCGGCCTTTGCCGATTTCCTGAACGGCCATCAGAATGCCGGGGCCGAACTGCGTATCGTAGGTCGGATTGAGCGCGAGGACAGTTGCGCCGGGCTTGGCGCGATCGACGCGGTTGAAGCCATAAAGCATCGGAAATTTGCTGGTCCAGATCTTCACCGTTTCTTCCGGCGTGGTGCCGATGCTCATGATGGGATGAGAGGGCGAGTTGCGGGCCAGTTGCATGTGGAACGGAGTGGAGGCGGAATCATTTTCCTGCTCCATGGCAACCGGGATGATGCGGTCGAGAACGGTTAGGTGGTAGCCACCTTTGCCAAAAGCGGAATTGCCTCCGATCATCACGAATCCGCCGCCGTGCTGTTCGACGAGGGTGGCGATGTTCTGTAGCTGCTGTGGAGTGAACGATTCCTTTTTGATGTCGCTGTGAATGACCACGTCGTACTCAAGAAGAGCTGACATGCTGCGTGGAAAACCCTCACGCGGATGTTCCACGGGATAAATCTTTTCGCCGGTCTCGGGATCGACATCGATGGTGTTGAGATACTTTCCGTCGGTGCCGAGCTTGCGGTAGAGAACTTTGACGGAAATGTTGGGGTCACTGAGGAGGGCGTCCTTCAAATATTTCCATTCGGGCTTGGGACTCGTTTTGGTTTGCGGAGTGCCTTCCATGTAAATGACACGAATCGTTGGATCGACGACTTCCAAGCCGAAGAGACGGCGATTGTTCGTGGCGAGCCACTCGCCTTTTTGCGCGAGGACGGTTGTTTCGTAAATTTGGAATCCTTTATCGCGTGGAGTGAAAGCGATTTCGACCCTTTGTTCGGCGCCGTTCAACGTGACTTCCTGAGCGGCAACGATTCCTTTTTGGCCTCGCACCTGGATGGCGGCTTTCTTGCCAGTGAATCCGGGAGAGCGGAGATGGAGGGACAAGCGCGTGGGAGCTTCGTTAGGGACCGCCCGTTTCACCTGAACATTTTCGAGGATGACGTCCTCCATGTCGTTGGTCGTGCCGACCGTGACGGTGTGGATTGGAATGCCTTTGCGGCGATAAGTGCGCGCGACTTTTTCCGGCAGACGAGTGGTGTTGTCGATGCCGTCGGAAACGAGAACCACGCCGATGAGCGGATCTGGACTTGGAATGGCGAGCAGCGCTTCCATGCTTTCGGCAAGCGCCGTGACCGCACCGGTGGGATTGGCAGAGTTCGCGGAAGGAAGCGCGGTGAGCTGCTGGTCGAACGCGAAGGTGGAGATCTGCACGCCAGCGGGCGCGAGAGGTTTGAGTTGATCGGAAAGCCATTTTTGGCCGGAGGCGAGCCGAGTGCCTTGGAGGTCCTCGATGCTCATGCTTTTCGATTTATCGAGAAGAACGGCGAGGCGGGAACGCTGTTCGTGTTTGACGGTTTCGACCCATTGCGGATCGAGCAAGCAGATGACAATCGCGGCGATGGCGAAGAGGCGGAGCGAGACGAGGATAGCTTTCAGCAGACCGGTGGGTTTGCCTTTGGCTTTGTAATAGCTCAGCCAAAGAAAGAGCAGCGCGGCGCCGGCGGCGCCGATGATCCACTCAAGTTTTGGCGTGTAGCTGAACTCGACCATGCTTCAAATACGCAGTTGCCGACCTATTTGTCGTAAGAAAGTGCGCGAAAGTATTCGGAGATGAGCGCCTCATATTGTTTCGGCGCATCTTCTTTCGAAACGTCAACGCGTTCAGACCTTCCAAGAATCGCGTTTTCGAGCATGGCGGCGGCGCTTTGCAAGGCGGCACCGGCCTGGGCACCGTGGATTCCTGCGGCTTCGGTTTCCCCTTTGCTCATGGCGCTGGCGGCATTGCCCATTTTCTCGCCAGCTTCCTGGATTTTC
Organism: Verrucomicrobiia bacterium; assembly: GCA_036383895.1. Lineage (GTDB taxonomy): Bacteria > Verrucomicrobiota > Verrucomicrobiia > Limisphaerales > SXQI01 > DASVNK01. Next base: position 7,344 of record DASVNK010000079.1, read on the forward strand.
TTTACGGGGCCGTGGCCGACGCGCGTGTCTTTGCCAGCCATTCGTTGCAGTTTCTCCGCGAGCGCTTTTGCTTCTTTGCTCAACTCTTGCTCCTTTTGCGCAATTTCGTCGTTTGGCGGTTGCTCAGCTTGTTCTTCAGGCGGCTGTTCCTCGGTTGAGTTCTTCTCTTCCGTTTTTTCGCCGTTCTTTTCTCCGGGCTTCTTGCCGTCTTGACCGGCTTTCTGTTCAGCGGCTGCTTTGCCCTTTTCACCGGGTTTAGCTCCGGCCTTTGCTTTGTCGCCGGCTTTCTTAGCGGATTGAGCCTTGGCGGCTTTGCTCTCGCCTTTTTCACCCTCGCCGCTGCCTTGACCTTTTTTCGCCTGGGCCTTGCCGCTCATTTTGCTTTTGCTTTCGGATTTCTTTTCGCCAGGCGGTTTTTCAGGTTTTTTGTTTTGGGCTAATAGTTTTTCTTCTTCCGGCTTGGGTTCGCCGGCTTCGCCCTGCTTTCTGCCGGAACGATCAATGTCTGTTTCTCCGGATCCTCCGGCCTTGGCTTGCGATTTCGATTTTCCTTCGGTGGGCTGAATGCCGATGCTCAAGCTGGCTTGCTCTTCCTGAAGGCGTTTCACTTCTTCCAGGACCGCGGCGAGTTCCTGATTATCGGGCTCTTCCTCTTTCTTCTTTTTAATTTCCGAGAGCACGACTTGGATGACAGGTCGCTCCTCCTCTTTTTCTTTTTTCTCTTCCTCTTCCTTCTCCGCTACCTCTGGAGGCGGAGGAGGAACAGTGGGCATGTCCTGGAGCTCGGGCATCATCCCGACAATTCTGTAAAGACGAGCCAATGCGCTTTCTTCGGAGGGAAGGGCCATCTTTGCTTCGCGATTGGTGAGCGACGCAAAAGCGCGATCCATGTCTTCGACAGCGGCGGCGATTTCCGCTTTCACCGCGTCGTTTGTTCCCATCGCTGAAATGGCCTTTTGATACATGCGTCCGAACTCGGCGGCGTCCTTCTGCCGCAAGGCGAGTTCGTCGATTTTCGCGGGGTCTGGATTTGGACCGAGTCCGACGGTGTCGGCGATGATCTGTTTTTGAACGACGAGCAAATTGACCTTTTGTCCCTGGCCCTGGCTCTTGCACTCGCCGCCCTCCTTGTTCGTGATCTCGATGAAGTAAACTTCCGACTTCCCAATGCCCGGGCCGTCGAGCGTGTTGTTGTCGATCGCGAGCGCGTGATACGCGACAAGTTCGTAGTCTTTCAAGCCTAGCGGTGATAGAGGAATTTCCGCGGTGAACTCCGTATTTGTTTCACCGTTGCGCTTCGCGATCACAAATTCTTCCGGGCCGCCGAGGCGATGATAGACGAGCTTCAACTCGCTGAGACCGTAATCATCCATGGCGGAAATTTTGACGGCGACGGTATTAGTGGCCGCGGCGGTAGAGTCCTGGCCGGGCTCGGTGATTTCAACAGTCGGGACTTCGTCCAAGAGCGCTTTGATCTTGTAAACAGTTTCGTTTCCATCGGGCCGACCTTTCTCGTCGGCGAGTTCGACACTGAATTCGGCATCCGAACCGATTTTGATTTCAGTTTTCCAGAAGCCGTTCTCCAGCGGATGCAAATCAACGGCGGGACCTTCCTTGAAGCGCAACTTTGCTTTGGAAAGTTTTGTCGTGGGCGTGATTTGGATGGAGGCGACACTACCGCGGAGAACTGTGATTTCCGGTGAGTCTTGCTTTGCTTTCGGCAGCCGCGTGTAACTGGGCGGTTCCAATTCGACGTTCCATTCCTTCACGTCCGCCGGGACGTATGGCTGGATGCTGTATTCGCTGGAAACGGCATCGCTGCCGGTGACGCGATATTTGAGCCCGTTACGGACGTCCTTGAGCGGATAGGTGTATTCGCCCTGCTCGTTGCGAGAGAGTGAAGCGACCTGCCATTGTTGATTGCCATCAGCCTGCCACTGAAACTTTGCATTCCTCGGGATGCGTCCAGAAAAAACGCTTTTCACTTCCACGTCGCGGCCGATTGGAATTTCCACGTCGCCAGGCAAAACTTTGACCTGGGTGTAGCTGAGATTCTTCCACGGCATGAGCGCGCGTTGTAAGGCGGTCATTCCGCCGGAAGCCATTACGGTGAAAACGACCGCGCCGAAAACCAGGGCGGCAACGACCAACGCAGGACGAAGCATTCGTTCCCAGTAAGGTAACTGGACTGTTTTGAGTTGCTCCGCGGCGTGTGTTTCCAAAGCAGCGGCGAGTTCGGCTTCATATTTTTGATCCGGATTGCGTTCGCCGGAGAGATACTCGGCCGCCGTAGAAACTTCGCAGCCTAGTTCTGGCTTGAGTGCTTCTGCTTCGAGCGCGGCTTCCTTGAGGCTGGCGCGTTGCTTGAGCGTTTTGACGAGCTTGAACACGCCGCCGCCCACGAGAATGCAGGTGGCAATGAGTCCGCCGATGCGCACGCTCGGCACGAGCATGAGGAAATAATCGAGCAGAGCGAAAAACAGAATCAGCACCAGTGCGACCGCGGCGGTGCTGAACGTCAGCGCCATGACAGTCGCGCTGCGCTTGGCGCGGGTTGCCTCCTGTAATTTGCGTTTCGCGAAACTGTCTCCACCGTTTTGCATAATCTCCCTTTCGTTAAGCGAACAATCGATTGGCTAAAATTGGTTCCAACAAGAGCACGACAAGCGCGCATATTAATAAGGCGCGCCAAAGTTCTTTCCCGCGCGAATCGTCGCCGAAGAGGCCGGCGGCGAGAATCTGCGGTTCGGGTTCGGCGGAGCGAACAATTTGTTGTTCCAGTTCCGCGGGTGGCAATGTGGACAAATCGGATTCAGCAGTGGGCAAATTCGCCGCGATGCGGCGCAGCTCGCGTCCGCTGTTATCCTTTAGGATGTAAATTCCGGGCGTTTCGAGAAGGAGGTCCTGCACCACACTGTCGTCGTCGGTGTTGAAGGTGATTTCCTCGCCGCCGACGCGCTGGAGCTTCAAGGTTTGCTGTTTTAATTCGGCGGCGTTGTTTACATCCAAGGCCAATTCGGCGCCGCTGACGAAGTTCGGTACGACTTCGCGCTCGTGCGCCTGATCGCGACGTGTGACAAACCGAACGGTCGCGTGCACCCATGGGACAAATGTTTTAAGCTTCTGCCAATCGGTCCAGACGGTGTCCGCGGAAGTATTCACCAGCACGACGCGACCTTCACCGAATTGACGCGTGAGGATCATGGGAGCGCCATCTTCGAATTGAGCGACTACGCTGCTGCCTGCAGTCGGAGCGAGAGCGAATCGTTGTGTAAATTCGGGCAGCGAGAGATTGCCGCTGTTCGGTTCTTTGAACACGGCAAACATCGGGGTCGCTTTGTCGAAGTCTGCGAGATGCCAGCCGCCCTCTGCGTCGGCGGTCGATTCTAGTTTTCCGATTTGGGCGGGCAAAATCTCGCCGAGGCGTGCCATCTGAATTGCGCTCGTGGCTGGACCAAGAAAGAGAACAAGACCGCCGCCAGATCCTACAAAGGCCTGCAACGCCTGGACTGTTTCGGTCGGCAACGTTTTCAATCCTGGAAGCACGACATACTCGACCGGCGCTTGTCCCGGAACGGACTTCAATTTTGCCGGCACTTCATTGACGGAAGATTTGGTGTAACTAAAACGTGATGGACTGGGCTTGCCCTCTTCACGCACCGGATTGAGAGCCGTGGCTACGAAGTAACTTTCTTGCGCGAAGATTTGCGGAACGTTCCGCGGCTCCACGACTAGGCCGTGAACCGCGCGCGGCACATAGATGGTCGAATACGCGACGTCGTCTGCTTTTAATGAGTCTTTCGCATCAAGCGCGAATTCGGCGGAGTGCCAGCCCGGTGCGAGCGCGGGCAAGGCGATTGGGATGTTTGTAACCACACCAGGCGGAAGCGTTAGCGTTCCGGTGAAAACCTCTTTGGCGTCAATAGTCACGCGGTAGGAAGCGCGAGTTTCCTCATCGGAGAAACTCGTCAACGTCGCGCTCGGGCTGTTCTCATCTGTGGTTTCGACCTGAAATGATGTGACTGCGACGTTCGGGATGAAACGTTCGCCGAGATCGATCATGCGGACAGCAACTTCGCGGGGGACGGGAGTGCTGGCGATGTTTTCTGAACCGCTGCGCTGCAAATCGCTGATGACGCAGATTTCAGTTTTGTAAGCCGGATTCGCGGTCGCAAGGACTTTGGTGACTTGCCGCAAACCTTCATCGAGGCGCGCGGCTCCCAAGCTTGGTTTTATTTCTGCTAGTTTCGTGAGGACCACCGATGCTGGCGCAAATTCCGAGACTAAGTCGGCGCGCGTCGAACAGGTCACGAGTGCAGCGCGATCGTTCATCTTCAGCGCACTGAGTTCTTTGCGCGCCGCTTCCAATGCGCGCGTCCATTGCGTTCCTGCGGGCGCGACCGCCTGCATTGATGCAGATGTATCGAGCAGCACGATGAGCTGACGACGCTCGCCTTCATTGGCGGCCGGCACCACTCCTGGTAAAAATGGACGGGCAAACGCGAGGACGATCAAGGCGAACAATAGAACGCGAGTGGCTAGCAGCAGCAAATTGCGCAGCTTACGTTTTCGCATCGATTGTTCGTCGTGCTTCAGGAAAAACTGCACGGAGCTGAAGCGCATCCGCTGGCTCTTTCGCTTGAGCAGTAGATGAATCAAAATCGGCGCGGTGATCGCAGCGAGGCCGCCGAGCAATGCCAAATTGATAAAGGTTGGAAGCATGTTACAAGGCGGCTCGTTTCTCCAGGTAACGCATCAGCGCGACATCCAGCGGCGCATCGGTGCGCAGCAATTGACATTCCATTTCGAGCTTCGTGCATTCGTCCGCGACGCGGCTGCAGAAATCGTTCACGCGCTTCTTGTATTCGGTGCGAAAACGTTCAGCCTCAACCTGGATTTCCTCGCCGGTCTCAGCGTCCTCCATGGTGAAATCGCCTTCGAACGGCAGATCCAATTCCTCCGGGGTGAGCAGATGAAAGACGAGCACTTCCTGGTTTTGCGCATGCAACTGACGCAACAATTCGAAACAGCTTTCGCCGCCGCCGAGAAAATCCGAAATGACGACTGCCATCCCACGATGGGTGAGCGTCTGCGTCATGCGAATCAAGTTTTTGTCGACGGTGGTTTTTCCGACGGCCTTCAGGTCCGTTAAAACGTGAAAGATTTCGTCGGCGTGATGACGCGTGCTGGAAGCGGGCGCGGACTGTTTTGATTGCGGGCCGTACACGATGAGTCCGGGAGCGTCGTGTTGACGAACCATCAGAAATGCCAGAACTGCGGTGAGGGTGCGGGCGTAGTTGAATTTGTTGGTCGCGGCGGGGCCGAACTCCATGGAGGCGCTGGTATCGAGGAAAATGTGACAGCGAAGGTTCGTGTCGTCTTCGAACTGCTTGACGTAATATTCGTCGGTTCGGCCCCAGACTTTCCAATCGACGTAACGAAGGTTGTCTCCGTTCACGTAGGGTCGATAGGAGGAGAACTCGGTGCTGTAGCCGAGAAACGGACTGCGATGGAGGCCATCGAAGAATCCTTCCACCACCGCTTTTGCGACGAGGGAAAGGTCGTCCACTGCGGCGAGCACCGAAGCATCAATGGCGAAGCTCGAAGGCATGCGTTCCTCGGCTGGTTAACGGCGAGAAACAGTTACGCCGGGAACTGGTTCGGCAAGCAGTTTGTCGATCACTTCGTTGATGGTGATCTTCTGGGCGCGCGCGTTGAAGTTCGTCAACACGCGATGACGTAAGACCTGCCGCGCCACAGATTTCACTCCTTCATAATCCGCGCACAATTTCCCAAGCACTGCTGCACGAGCCTTTGCTCCGAGAATCAAATATTGCGAAGCGCGCGGGCTTGCCCCCCAGCGGACATATTCTTTCACGTAGGACGGCGCGTTCGGATCTTCGGGACGCGTATGAGAAACGAGCCGCACTGCGTAACGTACAACCTCATCGGAGACCGGCATCGCGCGCACCAGCTTCTGGATCTCGATGATCTCCTCCGCATTCAGAACGGGTTGAATGTCCGGTTTTTCCGTGCCCGTTGTGTTTCGAACAAGCATCTCTTCCTCGGCGTTCGTTGGGTAACCGGCATGGATGCTGAACATGAAACGATCCGCCTGCGCTTCGGGCAGCACGTAGGTGCCTTCCATTTCGATCGGATTCTGCGTGGCAAAAACGTGAAAAGGCGCTGGAAGCTTGTGCGTTTTGGAGCCGATGCTCACCTCATATTCCTGCATCGTTTGCAACATCGCCGCCTGGGTCTTCGGCGGCGTCCGGTTAATTTCATCGGCGAGCACCAGGTTCGCGAAAATCGGCCCTGGCAAAAATTCCAGGCGCCGTTCGCCGGTGACTGGATCCGCTTGCAAAATCTCGGTGCCGGTAATATCTGATGGCATCAGGTCCGGAGTGAATTGCACGCGACTGAACGAAAGGTCGAGCGCCCGTCCGAGCGAACGGACCAGCAGCGTCTTCGCCAGCCCCGGCACGCCCACAATTAATCCGTGCCCACCGCAGAATATTGTCAGCAGCACGTTATCGATCACTTCGCGCTGACCCACGATCACCTTAGAAAGCTGCTCAACCAGCGCCTTCCGCTTCGCGGCGAGTTTCGCGATCGCCTCCACGTTTACCGAACCTTCCGCACCGCTGTTTCTCGTCTCCATAATCGTTTCGTCTCCTGCTATAACTCCTGATACGACCGATTTGTTTCATTTGTTCGAAAGTTGAACGATTTTCATCGAAGAAACATCGAACCACACCTCTCCGAAAGCCGGCCGTAACTCCGCGACAACCTCCACATCGGCCACTGCTTCCTCGACGGCGAAGTCGTAAGTGATCTTGCGCCATTTGTCGTCCGCCGAGACTGGCTGCACATCCCGCGCGCCAGAAATCCGCAGGACCACACCCGCGCCGGTTTCGCCGACTCCCTTGGTTCGCACGAGTCCTTCCAATTTATATTGGCCTGTCGGCAACATTACACGCGTGCGCCACGAAGCGGATGAACTCGCGCCATCGCCACCGATGTGCAGATACTTCCTGCCATCCGGCGCTTCCACAGGGCTGTAGCGCGACGAACTCACGGCATTGCGCGGCTTCCAATCGGTAATGTTCGCGAATCCCTGGCTGTTGAACTGCAGTTCGGCCGGTGGCGTGCTGAATTGGCGCTCCAGATCCTCTGCGCGAAAATCGATCATCTGGCAGAACTGGTTCACTGCGCTTTTGTGCCGGCTCTTTCGGTTCGCAGGGAGAGCTTGTTGAATGCGCATCTCTAACTCACGCGCACGCTGCTTCAACTGCTCCGGGTTGAAGACGTTCGTCCGGAGTTGGCCCAGCTTGGTCCGATACATCATCCGCCCCTCCTTGGTCCCGAGCACCGCGCGCGCGACCATGCCGTTCATGTGTGGATTGATCGCCGTGTCCGGCATGCCGCGCCCTTGTCCAAAAAGCTGGTCCATCCCATGGGGCATGAAAACCATCTTCTTTGAATCCGGATCGCCGTAGATGCGGTAGTTGTTTCGGTTCAGCGCGTAGCCATCCCAATGGCAGAGCAGCACATCGAGTGCGGTCATGGTGACGAACCGCTCCACATCCAATACCGCCGCTAAATCTTCAAACTTGTTGTTCTGCCGCGCCTCGGAAGTCACCGCGATCAGTTTGCGCAAATCGGACTGATCCACTTTCGGGTTGTCGGCATCGTTTAGCGAAAGGTTCCCCGTGATGTCCTGGCAGAATCCGCCGTCGTAAAGATTGCCCTTCGGATTTTTAAAATGCTGCGCGAGGAACTGCTTGTTGTAGCCTTCCGCCAAAACATAAAGGCCGAGATTGCGTCCGTTCAAAGTGACGACTGCATAGTCGGTGCGAGGGACCGGAACGCCTGCTTTGCGATAGGTTTCGCGGCCGATTTTCTCTGCCAGATAGCTCGGATCCTGCACCGAATTGTTCAGCGAAAATTTTTCCAAGCCGTGGAAGGTCTGCCCCTTCACATGCTTGTCGAAGTTCAAAGTTAAACCGGGTCGATCATCGACAGGACGAAAACTGCCGGCGGCACCCTTTAAATGGATCGCAACATCTTTGTAAGTCCGGATCCCATCGCTGACCGTCGCTTTCGCTTCCGGTCTGTTGCCGCCGTTGTTGCCGCCCCAGCCGGTGCCGCGGAGTGCTCGCATCCCGTTTTCGGGGATCGCGATGCTGATCTGGACGATGTTCGTGCTGTCGAAGAGATCGGATTCCTGTGCCGCTTTCGCTTTGTCGGCCGCAGCTGCGAATTGAGGAGCCCCCCAAACGAGCGCGCAAAGCAGGAGGAGTGGTGAAAACCGCAAAGAGGCAAAATGCCGAAATAGGTGCCGCATGGTTATTGAATTCATTAGACCAGTACCAAGCCTCACTGCTCAAGCCTCATTCCGCAAAATGCGCTCCGCATCAGCTCATCATCGGAAAATGCTCGCCGCTGTTCCGGCCTATTCTCTTGGTTATACGCCTCTGGCCGTCGTTTGGTCGATAGTTCCAACGACGATTTCCGAGCGTCCGTCGGTTCGTGATTAGACCCCGCAGGTGCTGGAAAGTTTCAGCGAGACAGGAATTGCCGGGCCGTCAACGTGTTGCATTTGCATAGGCGTTGTTTAACAGTAGCGCCCGGATGACCAAGAGGTTCTACATCACCACTGCGATCGATTACGTGAATGGGCAGCCCCACCTGGGGCACGCCTACGAAAAGGTCATCTCGGATGTCATTGCGCGGGTCGAAACGGCGCTCGGACGGCAGCCATTCTTCCTCACTGGCCTGGATGAACATGGCCAAAAGGTGCAGCAAGCTGCTCAGGCGGAAGGAAAAAGCCCGCAGCAGTACTGCGACGATTTGGCAGGTGATTGGAAGAAGTTCGCCGCGATCCTCAAGCTTTCAAACGACGATTTTGTTCGCACCTCCGAAGAACGCCACAAAACGGTGGTTCAAGCAATCCTCAACAAGCTTCACGCGGCGGGGCACTTTTATAAGGCGGAATACAAGGGGTTCTATTCCACGCGGCAGGAGACGTTCTTGACGGAGAAAGATCGGCTTCCGGATGGGAAGTTTGATGCGATTTACGGGGAAGTGGTTGAGCTGGTGGAGCAGAACTACTATTTCAAACTGAAGGAGCATCAGTCGTGGCTCATCGATTACATCGAGAAGAATCCCGACTTTGTTGTTCCATCGTACCGCCGGAACGAGGTGCTTGGTTTCTTGAAGAACAACGAATTGGAAGATCTTTGCATAACCCGTCCCGCAGCGCGCTTGAATTGGGGTATCCCGATTCCATTCGATCCAGCGTACGTGACCTATGTGTGGTTCGACGCGCTGGTGAATTACGTTACAATTCCAGCAGCCTACGGTGATCCTGCAGTTGTTGAGGCGCTCGGCTTGGAGAAGTCGTCGCTTGCTGCGCAGTCCAGTTTCCAACAGAAGCTTTCCATCTGGCCGGCCGACGTTCATGTCATTGGCAAAGACATCCTCAAGTTTCATTCGGTCTATTGGCCGATCATGCTGAAAGCAATGGGACTTCCGTTGCCGAAGCAACTGGTGGTGCACGGTTGGTGGCAGAAGAACGGCGACAAGATCAGCAAATCGACCGGCAATATCGTCGATCCGGTAGCGGTGATTAATGAATGGGGCCTCGACGCCTTCCGCTATTACGTAACGCGCGAACTGGATATTGGTCCAGATGGTAATTGGACCGACAGCGGGTTTGCTTCGCGTTATGGAGCAGAACTTGCGAACTCACTTGGAAATTTGTTGAACCGTTCGCTTTCGATGCTCGCGCGTTATCGGAACGGCACCGTGCCCGGCGTCTCGAATGAACTCCAACATGAAGTGACTGAGCTCGTCGCCAAAGCTCGCGCGCATTTCGAGAAGCATGAGATTCAGGATGCGCTCGTTACGATCTGGAGTTTGGTTACGCGCGCGAATCAATACGTAGATCAAACCGCGCCGTTCAAGCTGGCAAAAGATCCAGCGCAGGCAGCTCGGTTGGATGAAGTGCTTTACAATCTTGCCGAGACTTGCCGGGTGATTGCGATTCTGGTTTCGCCGGTGTTGCCGGACAGTTCGGCAAAGATTCTGGAACAATTGAATCTGGGCAGTTCGCCGCAGACGATTGCGAATCTTGCATGGGGTGGTTTGGCGCCGGGGCATCAAATCGGTCAGCCTGCTCCGCTCTTTCCGCGTAAGGACGCTCCCCAGAAGGCCGCTTAATTCCTTCCACTCCGCGCTGCTCCTTGAGAGCACACCCAGCCAACGAACTTTGTTAGCGTTCGCTCAGGGCTATCCCTGCCTGAAACTCATACCTCCGTCCCCTATTTACGGGGCGCGCTTGGGCCTACGTTTCTCCAGAAAGAAGAGAGTTATGAGCAGAGATTGGAACGATACAGAATGGTTTAACGAGTGGCTCAAGCTCGCACGAAACGAAGGCAATAAGAAGAACGTTTAGGTGATCGCATGAACGCTTTGACACATGCAGAACGGTTTCAGCTTGAGGCTGCGGAAGGTTGGTTGATGTTGGGCAATCCGATCGAGGCACACGAAGAACTCGAGCGGATTACCGGGGAAGGGTCTTACCATCCAGCAGTCCTTTCCATGAGGTGGCAGGTTTACGCCGCCGCCAAGTGGTGGGAAGCCGCGTATGTTGTGTCCAAAGCGTTGTGCGAGCTTGCGCCACACTCGCCGGAAGCCTGGATCTGCCAGGCCAATACTCTGCGAAACTACAAAGGGGTGATCGAGGCCTGGAGCTTGCTCCTCGGAGTCGTGAACAAGTTCCCGAAGGACGCAATCATTCGTTACAACCTCTCCTGCTACGCCGCGCAGATGAACCTGCTCGAAGAGTCGTGCGGCTGGTTGGTGCAGGCGTTTGAACTGGAGGAGTCCACCCAGTTGAAGCTGGCCGCTATCTATGATCCGGACCTGCAACCGCTCTGGGACAAGATCGGCCGCGACAAGCTGTTCGAAGTCACCGGCCAGAAGTTCGAACTGGCCAAGGCGGCTTAAGATTTACAAGGAAGGAAAGTGGGGATGCGAAGAGGCGGATTCACTCCGCCTCTTTCGTTGTACCCGCTATCGCCGATTATTTCGCTGGTTCTTCTTCGTGGAGGATGGTGACCTCCTGGTAAGTGCGCGCAACGAAGATGAACAGCACTGCGGCAACGAACATCATGCCGGCGAAGCCAAGGTAGTAGGTGGCGCCGGTGAGGGTCTCCTGGAGGTTGAACTCTTTAATGACGTGATTGATTCCAGCGGTGAGGAGGTTGCCGAGGGAAATCGAGAGCAGTGAGAGGCTCATGACCAGCGACTTCATTTTCTTGGGAGCTTGAGTGTAGGCGAACTCGAGCATAGTGAGATAGACGAACACTTCCGCGGCAGTGAGGAAGATGTAGGCGAGCAGTTGCCAGAGGATGTGCGGGTTGAGGCCCCGCTTGATCATCACTTCGATCCAGGCGGAGACGAGGAAGGAAATGACCGTGATGAACAAGCCGATGCCGACTCTTCGTAAAGGGGTGAGCTTCCAGACTTTATCGATGCCGGGATAAACCAGCTTAGTGAAGAGTGGGATGAAGATAAGCACGAGAATGGGATTGGCCGCGTGTGTTTGGGAAGGATCGATGGTCCAGTTGAACATCGGGAAATGACGGTCCATTTCCATCGCCTGGAGAATCCAACGTGATGACGATTGGTCGTAGAGCGACCAGAAGATCGGCATGAACGCAAAAATCGGGAGCAGACGCGCGATCGATTTGAAACCGGCGATGCTGAAGGTTTCGCGGACGAATTCCTTACCGGCTGGTGGAATGTGGATGAATTTGTGACGGCCCATCCAGAACACAATGGTGGCGACGAACATCAATGCTGCGGGAATTCCGAAGGCAATGCGGGGACCGTAGTCGCGCAAAAGAATTGGTGTGAGGAGCGTGGAAAAGAACGAGCCGAAATTAATAGAGAAATAAAACCAACTGAATACGCGCGTGATGAGATGTTTATTGGATGAACCGAATTGGTCGCCGACGTGCGCGGAGACGCAAGGCTTGATACCTCCGGAGCCGATCGCAATCAGCCAGAGACCGGCATAGAGGCCGGTGCGCGTTTGATCGAGCGCGAGCAAGAGCGGACCGAGGCAGTAAATGAGCGAGACGATGATGATGGTGCGATATTTGCCGAGCCAGGCGTCGGAGATGATCGCGCCGATGACTGGAAAAAGATAAACTGCGAATTGGAAGACATGGTAGGCCCGGGTGGCTTCGAGGTCGTCCATCGGCGCTTTTTGACCCTGACTGTTGAGCAGGTACTGGGTCATGTAGACCATCAAGATCGCGCGTAGACCGTAATAGCTGAAGCGCTCGGCGGCTTCGTTGCCGACGATGTAGGGGACGCCGGGGGGCATCTTGTCGGTTTTGATCGGGGCGGTGAGGAATGGTTTGGCCATGGGAAAGTGGGGTTAGGGTTGGTCGAACATTTTGCCTCGGTTCAGGATGCCGTTGGGGTCAAGGGCGGCGCGAAGGGCGCGCATGACTTCCATTTGGGCGTTGCCGGCAAATTTCGGGAGGAATGATTTTTTCGCGAGGCCGATGCCGTGTTCGCCGGTGATGGTGCCGCCGAGGCGGATGGCTTCGTCGAAGATTTCTTTGAAGGCTTCCTCGACGCGATGCATTTCTTCTTTGTTGCGCTCGTCGGTGAGGAAGGTTGGATGCAGATTGCCGTCGCCCATGTGGCCGAAGGTGCCGATGCGGAGATTGTGTTTTTTCGCTATTTGTTCGACGAAACGAATCATCTTGGCTAGTTCGCTGCGGGGAACGGTGGCGTCTTCGAGAATGGTGGTGGGTGCGACGCGGGCGAGAGCGGAGAAGGCGGCGCGGCGCGCACTGGCGAGTTTGGTAGCTTCGGCGTCATCCCTGGCGATTTGGACCTGGAGCGCGCCGCAGTTGCGGGCGATTTTTTCCATTTGTGCGGCTTCCTCCGCGACGACGGCGGGATGGCCGTCCGTTTCCATGAGCAGGAGCGCTTCGCAGTCGAGCGGCAGGCCGATCTTGGCGTAATCCTCCACGCAATGGATGGTGGTGCGGTCGAGAAACTCGAGCGTGCAGGGAATGACCTGTGCGGCGATGATCGCGGAAACGGCTTCGGCGGCATGATCCATCTGCGCGAACGTGGCAATCATCGTTTTCTTCGTCTGCGGTTTGGGGATAAGGCGCAGCAGAACTTTCGTGATGACACCGAGCGTGCCTTCCGAACCGACGAAAACATCCTTGAGCGAATAGCCAGCGACGTCCTTCACGCATTTGTTGCCGAGCCACATCACTTCGCCCTGGGGCAGGACGACTTCCATGCCCATGACGTAATTGCGCGTGACGCCGTATTTAAGTCCGCGCAGGCCGCCGGAATTTTCGGCGACGTTGCCGCCGATGGTGGAGATGCGCATGGAACCGGGGTCGGGCGGGTAGAATAGACCGGCGGCGAGGGCGGCATCCGCGACGGCGATGGTGGTGACGCCGGGTTCGACCAGCATGGTGAGATTCGCCTTGTCGAGTTCAATGATGCGATCCATGCGGACGGTGCACATGACGATGCAATTCGGTGAAGGAATGCTGCCCCCGCTGAGGCCGGTGCCGGAACCGCGGGTGACCACATCGATGCCGAGGCGATTAGCGAGTTTCAGGATGGCTGCGACGTGTTCGTTGTTTTCGACGAAGACGACGCAGCCGGGGAGTTGGGACATCGCGGCGGTACCATCGAAACCGTAGGGAATCAGATCTTCCTTGGCGCGGAGGACATTCTTAACTCCGACGATGCGTTCCAGTTCTGCCCAAGGGAGTTCGGCAGTATTCGCGTGGGCAGCGTTGGTATTGGCTTGAGTCGCAACCGACATATATAAGGGCGAGACTAGTAACAGATTGCGGGAGAATGACCAAGTGCCCAAATACCAAAAACCATGAAGCGACCGTGAGAGACGAAAATCGGAGAGAGACAAAGTGGCGCGAATGTTGACTGCGCGAAAAACTATGCGTTCGCGGTACAGACGAGGTACAACGCGGGTTTTCTGATGAACGTTTAGACGAAGGTGAGGTCGGGAGGTGGTGGCTTCCAGGCGTGAAATTGACGCGCGAAGGGAAAGTCAACACGGCCGAGGTAGAGGATAGATGCGAACGATGATCCAGGGATTTTCGAGTGAAGGGTTTTAGCCCTGTGTTCCGGATTGCGATTTTCGACTTACAAAAAATTTCAAACAGGCGATACAGAGCGAAAAAGTGCGGTACAATAGGGTCGGAAACGAGGTCGGGAAGGGCGATACAACTTTCGTAAGTTTTTGGGGAAACTCCTAATGGACACGAAGAAAAACGCGCGGCAAAGGGGCGATCCGAACCGCGAAGGAATTGGGCGGAATGGGTCGTTGCAGGTAGTTGCGGATTGAAGGTCGGGTTAAAGGTTCCAAGCTGAACGGACTTACGACGAGAATGTAGACTTGAAGCTGATTCGCGATAATAAGCGTTAAAAAGCGTTAAATCAGTTACTTCTGAGGGGAGAGTCAACATTTCGACGGAGATATCGGCGACCCGTGGCACGCTTTTGTTATCGGCGCTGTTTGTCTTCATGGCGTCTCGTTCACTTTCTTGCCGTTAAAGAAGTCGGATGTAAGGAGTACGTCCGTGGTGTTTTTGGACGGGGATGAAGGGAAATCCGATGGGCGGACTTCTATTCAACCACGCCTTCTTCTTCAAAGGCGGATGCATTGAATCAAAGATCGATCTAGCAGACAAGCTCGAAGAGATATGGGGGAAATGCAGTATTGCTTATCTGATTAATTACCTTAGTTAGATGCTGCGCCTGGGCGGAGCGAGAATTCGCCTGGGAGAGCGCATCAATTCAATCATCGGAAAAATATTATGAAAACAAGAACTCTTGCAATGATGGTGAGCGCGGTTGTGGTGAGTGCGCAGTTTACACCGACGGCGTATTCGGGGTGCGATAATTTTCGGTTCGAAGCGGTTGCTCAACTGGGCGAAATTGAAGTTGCGCCGGGTGTGTTCGTGATGGGCGGGTTGCCGACGCCGGCGACGATTGGTGGTGTTGAGGGATTGCTGAGTTCGATTTTGACCGGGGCGCGGCCGAGTGGTTCGAAGGGGCAGGGCGCCTCACATTTCACGCTGGTGCATACGTTTGTTTCGACTGATCCGGATCGGCCGGGAATTTTTACCACGAGTGACACGGCGGTGTTTGTGCCGGCGGGGAAGAATCCGGCGACCGGTCGGATCAATGATGTGATGCGAATTGTCGAGGGGACAGGTGTGTTCGCGAATGCGGATGGGATGATGATTAACAATGCGATTGTGGATTTCGCGAATGGCACGATGTGGACGGAGGTGCATGGGCGGATTTGCGCGGATGGGGTGGAATGAGTTCTTGGTTTTGAGTTTTGAGTTTTTAGTTGGAGAGCAGGCCGGGACGGGACAGCGTCGCGGCTTTTCTGTTGCCGCTTTGCATGACCGCGGAAAATGCGGCAGCGCGACTACCATAAGAAGTGTTGCAGGGAGAGTGCTGGCTTGCTAATTCAGCGGTATGACAATTCCACGATTTTTTCGGACAGTAGTCGGTGTTGTTGGGTTCTTGGTAGTTGGTGTTTTGGCGGTGGCTCAGGATGCGGGGGCGAAGAAGGATGGGCACTTAGGGACTTGGAAGTTGGTTTCGACGAAGTATGGGGACGAGAAGGAGTTTAGGAAGCGCGGCGAAGACTCGGAGCGGATCAAACATATCACGGCCACGCATTTTACCTGGATCGAGGTGATTACGGATTCGAAGACGATCCAGAGTGGGGCCGGCGGGAAATATACGTTGGAGGGGACGGTGTATACGGAGACGATTGAATATGCGGGGCAGGGGATGGAGGCGTTTGTGGGGAAACCGCAGAAGTTTACGATCAAAGTGGACGGGGATAAGTTGCATCAGTCGGGTGTGCTTTCGAACGGGCTGAAGATTGAGGAGAATTGGGAAAGAATGAAGTAAGAGTTAATTCTATTTGATGGAGTATCTTTCCAAGACGTTGTTTTTCTCTGTTCGAGCAACGGGGACGCCACGTTTGGCCAGGCGGAGTTCTTTACCGTCGAGGGTGTAGGTGAGTGTGACATCGACTCCGTGAAGCGCGCCATGGAAGATGGCTTGGTCTTCCGGTGACGGAGGTTGCCAGCGGAAGTGGAGGTTGATTTTTTGCTGGTCGCTGTTGATTTCCACGAGCGCGGATTGTTTGCGGAGGCGCTGTTGTTGCCAGGTGCCATCAGGAGTTTTGCTGAAGGTGTAGGTAAAGTGGCCGGCGCTGGCGGGTGAAAGAGTGAATTGGCGAATTTCCAGATTTTGAATCATCGCGGTTGGTCCGGTGAGAATTATTTCGCCTTCGATGCCCTCTGCGATCCGAATGGTTGAGTGCGGTGATGGAATGAAAGTTAATTGGGGATCCATCCGAAGTTTGTCGTTCGGAACGGGCGGTTGAGCGGGATGATTGGTGAGCGCGTGATATTCCAACAGTTTTCTGCCCGGGACGGTTGGCGGGGGCGGCTGGGAGTCGGCCTGGCGCAGGTAGGAGCGAATTGCGCGGGGCAGTAGCGCCAGTAGGAGGAACCCGGCTAAGCAAAGCAGTGAACGAAGTGAGATGGGTTTCATACGCTCTGTTGCGGACTCGCAAATCTATCAATGGCATGCTAGTGCGTGGCAACATGAACGCGAGAGCGAAATGCCCGGAGTGTGGCGGGGCGGAGTTGTTCAGCACGGAAGTGTCGTCATATGGCGGATATGGCCCTGTGCTGCTGCCGGGGCTGCATTCCTGGATGAGTTACCCGAACTTCGAGGTGGTGGTTTGCGCGGGTTGTGGTTTGACGCGGTTTTATGCGGAGGAGAAGGCGCGGACAAAACTAAGTTCGACGAAGCAGTGGAAGCGTTCTTCGTAGGAGACGGCAGCGGCTAAGAAACACCTGCAAAGGGGGTTACTGCCGGGCCCGGCCTGGCTGCGCCGATTCACAATCTGACATTTTCGAACGATACGATACGTTTCGCATCAATTCGGGAGCGAGGGCGAGTTACGCCGGCTCTCTCGGGCGATATTGGACGAAATTAAGCAGGGTGAAGAGTTAATTAGCGTGGTGGCGCGGGACTGTTTGGCCTTGCTTCTAAGCACGGGAAAGGGAGCATGGGTTTATGTATCCCTCGCTCCATTCGTTTATCCGGACGTACACTGACAAGGTTTGGAATGAGCGGAATCCGGAGGCGATGCGGGATTATTATTCGCCCGCTTACATTCACCATGATGTTTCGCGGCCGGATGTGATCACGCTGGCGGATTACCAGCAATGGGCGCGGGATTTGGTCACAGCATTTCCGGATCTGCAGGTGCAGGTTGATGATGTGCTGGCGGAGGAGGGGCGGGCGGTGAAGCGGTGGACGGCCTCGGGAACGCATCAAGGAGTGCTGGCAGGGATTCAGTCGACGGGGAAGAAGGTGAGGTTTAGCGGGGTGAGTTGTTATCGGGTCGTGGAATGGAGGATCGCGGAGAGTTGGTATGTGTATGATCTTTTTGGGCTGTTGAAGCAGGTGGGGGCGATTCCGTAACTTACTGGAATGAGCCTCCTCACGTCGGCTGCTACGGGTTTGATTCGGAAATGTTGCGGGAGATTTCAATTTCGGTTGTTGATCCTGTTGGTCAGGAGGCGTGAGGATTGGTGGAGGCATGTGCGCGGAGATGAGCGCGCGGTATGGGCGGGCGCCGAGTCCGTTCTCGCTGGAGGAAATGGCGGTGGCGCGGAGTGTGTTTCTGGTGGCGAAGCGGGATGGTGAGTTGGTGGGTTGCGGGGCGTTGCGGCCGTTGGATGCGCAGCGGGCGGAGTTGAAGCGGATGTATGTGTGTCCGCACGCGCGTCGGCTTGGGGTGGGGCAGAGGATCATCGCGGCGCTGGAGGAGTGGGCGCGGGAATTTGGGTATGAGGCGTTGTTGTTGGAGACAGGTGTTTTGCAGCCGGAAGCGCAGCGGTTGTATGAGTCGTGCGGATATGAACGGATTCCGGCGTTCGGCGGGTATGTGGGGAACGCGACGAGTGTGTGTTATGGGAAGTGGTTACAAGAGACTTGCGATTAGACCATTTAACGAAGCTAGCGCTCGGGAGTCAGTTCCGCTGCGTGCCTGATTCCGGCCTTACTGCATCTAAGGTCGGTTCTGTCGGGCTGGCGGAGATTGATTCAGCTTTCTTTCTGTCGCTTACTACCTTATGAAACCGCCGCTCATGGCGAACCGACATTTTTGATCCCAAGTTTATGGCAACTACTCCTGGCATTCACAGCGCTTGTAACTTCTCCCACTTTCTTCCAGAGGAGCGTGCTGCAATCGAAACGATCTCGAAGGATTGGTATATCACGAACTCCGGGCAACCGCTGGTTTTCAACCAGGCCGTTACCTATCGGTTTATTTTGATTAAACCGACGGATAATTTGCAACATGCGTTTAATTTAGAGCGTGAACTTGTGTGCGTGTTCAGTCCCTTCGACGACATTCACCCCCGTACACTCGACGCAATTTCGCGAGCTCAGGAACATTTCCCACATCTTAGGGTTGATAGGATTTGCAGCCTTGTCGTCAGTAAGGACAAGAACGTTGCGGAAAAACTCAAGAACTTACTACAGAACGATACTGAAGCTCAGATTGTTATACCTTTCACGTACACCGAACTTCAGAAGCCGAGTTCCGATGCGCACTTTTTCCGGAACCGTTTGCGAGCGTACTTTTACACTAGGGACTTGTTCGCTTCTGAGTCCCCGCTAAAAACCGATCTTTTCTTTTTCGGTCGCACCGATTTGGTTCATCAGTTAGCGGATCGGCACCGAAGTGATCAGGTTTCTGCCCTGTTTGGCCTTAGAAAAGCTGGCAAAACCTCGCTCATATTCGGCGTACACCGCGCATTGGCAGGGCATGGATTTCCAGCCGTTTTCATCGACTGCCAAACTCCAGCATTTCATCAGAGACGATGGTACCAAGCACTTTGGTATGTGTTGAATGAAACCAAACAAGCGTGCGGTGTAGATGCTCGGCTTGCGCTGGAGTCAGAATTTACAAGCGAGAAGGCCGCCGACCTTTTTGAAAAGTATTTTGTGAAGCTTTGGGAGGCTGCTGGCGCAAAATCCATTCTTCTAACGTTCGACGAGATCGAGAATGCTTCTCCCGGAATGTCACCTTCTGAACATTGGCGCGGCGACCGTGACTTTGTTCTATTTTGGCAAACTCTGCGATCGCTTTTCCAGCGGAAGCGCGGATTGTTCTCCTACCTTATTGTTGGCACAAACCCGAGTAGTAATGAGCAACCCAAGATTGGTGGGCTGGATAATCCAATTTTTGCCCAGTTTCCAAAGTTATACATCCCGCGATTTAAAGCGCCTCAGACCCGTGAAATGGTGCGAAGGCTCGGGAAGTTGATGGGACTCGACTTCGACGAATATGTTTACGGGCAACTCACTGAAGACTTCGGTGGGCACCCTTACCTTATTCGTCATGTGTGCAGCGTGATTCATCGAATTGCTGAACCACACAGGCCCGTGGAGGTTGGTAAAGCACACTACGAAAAGGCACGCGCTCAGTTTTTAAGGGAGGGGCGTCGGTACTTCGAAATGATTCTGATCGTCTTGAAGCAACACTACCCGGACGAGTATGAGATGCTCAAGTTTCTCGCCCTAGGTGATCGCAGGGCTTTCGAAGAATTTGCGCTTGCTGATCCCGCGTATACTGAACACTTAACCGGATATGGGATCGTTGACATGCAGGCGAATGAATACGTCTTCCGAGTGGATGCTTTGAAGGAGTTCATCGCACAGGAGGCAAAATACCAGAGGATCAACCTCAACAATTCTGAGAAGCTTGCTGAGATTTCGGAACGACGAAACAAGCTAGAACCGCAGCTCAGATTGCTTTGTAGAAATATGCTACAGGCTTTCTTTGGAGCGGCAGACGCCCGGCAAAAGACACTTGAGATATTTGGGCCCAATCGCGCTACGAGCGTGCAGAGCTTGGACTACGCGGAGCTATTCACGCCTGAAAAGGGCCATATCTACTTTGAAGATCTCAGAAAGATAATTTCGAAATATTGGGACTGCTTTAAGCATGTTGTAGGGCCAGACAAGGATAAAGTTCTTCACTTTTTGAAGTTGATCAATGAATTGCGTGCGGACGCGCACGCAAAACAAATACCGGGACGACGAATTTCAGATGGCGCGTGTCGCGTTCAATTTTTTGGAGGAAAAGCTCAAAGGTTTCAATCTATGAGGCCGTGTGGTGAGATGGTGTCGTGTCGCGAGAAAACGAAGAGGGACCCCCGGAGCTCGTCCCTCCGGTAGAATGAAGGCACCGCTACAATGTGCAGCGGGCTGGAATCCGTTCGGGGTACCCGATTGTGGAGGGGACGCGGATTGGGGTGCATGATGTGGTTGCGTTGTATCGGACGGGGGCTTCGGCGGATGAGGTGGTGCAGAGTTTGCCGAAGTTGACGCGGGCGCAGGTTTTTGAGTGCTTGGCGTACTATGAGCATCATCGCGCGCAGTTGGATCTTTTGGTTAAGGGGCAGATTGCTCGCGTGGACGAGTGAGATTTGAGAGGGGGCGGAGACGGTAGAGTTTGGTTCGTTGGCGCGAATTGGCGGCGTGGTGAGTTGTTGATGGCGTCGCGCGATGTTGAAGTGGGACTCGGGGACCTCGTCCCTCCGTTTTAGATGTTGCTCCGCTTTGCGGCGGGCTTGCGCCGCTGGCGATCATACTTATACTCCGCCGTCTTTATGAAGAGTCCGATTCGTGTGGCGGTGACTGGCGCGGCTGGTCAGATTGGTTATTCGCTTTTGTTCAGGATTGCGTCGGGGTCGATGTTTGGGGCGGAGCAGCCGGTGATTTTGCATTTGATCGAGATTGAGCCGGCGTTGCCGGCGTTGCAGGGGGTGGTGATGGAGCTGGATGATTGTGCGTTCCCGCTGTTGAAGGGGATCGTGCCGACGGCGAACTTGGATGAGGGGTTTCGCGGGGTGAATTGGGCGTTGCTGGTGGGGAGTGTGCCGCGGAAGCAGGGGATGGAGCGGAAGGATTTGCTGGGGATTAACGGGAAGATTTTCATCGGGCAGGGGCAGGCGATCCAGCGGAATGCGGCGAAGGATGTGCGGATTTTGGTGGTGGGGAATCCGTGCAATACGAATTGCCTGATCGCGATGAATAATGCGCCGGATGTGCCGAAGGATCGGTGGCATGCGATGACGCGGTTGGATGAGAATCGGGCGAAGTCGCAGCTCGCGCAGAAGGCGAAGGTGGATACGACGGCGGTGACGAATGTGACGATTTGGGGGAATCATTCGTCGACGCAGTATCCGGATTTTTACAATGCGAAGATTAACGGGCAGGCGGCGACGGAGGTGATCCGGGATGAGGCGTGGTTGAAGGGGGATTTTATCGCGACGGTGCAGCAGCGCGGGGCGGCGATCATCAAGGCGCGCGGGGCGTCGAGTGCGGCGAGCGCGGCGAATGCGGTAGTGGATAGTGTGCGGTCGATCGTGACGCCGACGGCGAACGGGGATTGGAACAGCGTGGCGATTCATTCGGACGGGAGCTACGGGTGCGAGAAGGGGTTGATTACGTCGTTCCCGATTCGGAGTGACGGGCAGAAGTTGGAGATCGTGCAGGGGTTGCCGGTGAATGAGTTCAGCCGCGGGAAGATCGATGCGACGTTGAATGAGTTGAAGGAGGAGAAGGCGCTGGTGGCGGAATTGCTGCCGAAATAAAAAACCACGAATGGACACGAATGAACACGAATCCTGGTTGGGGATTTCCGCCTTTGCGGTCGCTAACTGAAACCGAGATTCAGTCATTCCTTTCCGAGCGTCCATACAGTGTGATTCACTTAGACGCTGCTTGGGACGGATACGGGAAATTGTTCGCGGAAAAGCTCGTTGCGGCGTCGAAAGCGATGCCGGACGTCGGATTTGCGACAATGGATTCGGACAAGGAGGAAGCATTCGCCAGAACAATCGGTTTAACGAATGTGCCGATGGCTCTTTATTTTCACGGAGAGAAGCTGATCGCCTCCATCATAGGTCACAAGCAAGATCTCCAGGAGAACATTCGAAGGGTGAAGGCTGGTGAGTCGATTGACGGTGGTGCTGGCCGATGACGACGATTTTGGCATCCATTCTCTTCGTGATCCCGATTCTGGTGTTAGCGTTGGGAATTGCGAGTGTCGTCGGCGTGGTTGCGATCATTGTTCGAGTTAAGCAACTCGCAGTCTTGTCCGGAGCAGCGTGTGTTGTTGTTGCGCTATTTTGCTTATTCTTTTTACGGTCTGCGCGCGAAGAGGAAGTCCTTTTCACAGGTGCTTTGGGCGTTACTTCTTTGATCGCGGCCATCGCACTTGTATTTTTCGAGCGGAGACCTAAGAAGGAAAGTTCTGGCGACTAAATGAATATTCTCAAATTCACGGACAAGAATTATCCGGCGCGGGTGGAGGAGTTGGTGGGGCACTCGAGTTTGTTTGACCCGGTGGTGGATGAGCGGGTGCGGGAGATTATCCAGTCGGTGCGCACGGGAGGGGATGAGGCGCTGCTGGCGTTGACGGCGCGGTTTGACGGGGCGGAGTTGACGGCCGAACAGATCGCGGTGACGGCGACGGAGAAGTTCAATGCGTCGCTGCTGGCGGATGAGGAATTGCGCGCTGCGGTGGAAGCGGCGCACAAGAATATTCGGGATTTTGCGCGGCGGTCGCTGCGGAGGAATTGGAGCGCGAAGAATAGCCAGGGGGCGCGGGTGGGGGAGAAGTTCGACGCGTTCGGGCGGGTGGGGATTTATATTCCGGGGGGGACTGCGCCGCTGGTTTCGACGGCGTTGATGACCGTGACGCTGGCGAAGGCGGCGGGTTGCCCGGAGATCGTGGTGTGCACGCCGCCGAATCGCGAGGGGCGGATTAATTCTGCGTTGTTGTATGCGCTGAATATCGCGGGGGCGACGGAGATTTATAAGGCGGGCGGGGCGCAGGCGATTGCGGCGATGGCGCTGGGGACGGCGACGGTGCGGCGCGTGCAGAAGATTTTTGGGCCGGGGAACGCTTACGTGGTGGCGGCGAAGCGGATGTTGGTGGGGCATGTGGCGATCGATCTGTTGCCGGGGCCGAGCGAGGTGCTGGTGTTGGCGGATGACACGGCGGATGCGTCGTTCGCGGCGGCGGATTTGCTGGCGCAGGCGGAGCATGGTTCGGGACACGAGCGGGTGTGGCTGGTGACGACTTCGGGGAAGGTGTTGAAGGCGGTGGAGAAGGAGATCGCGCGGCAGTTGCCGAAGTTGTCGCGGCGGGAATTCATCGAGAAGGCGCTGGCGAATAACGGGTGGTTGATCCAGGTGAAGTCGAGTGACGAGGCGATCGCGCTGGCGAATCGGCTGGCGCCGGAGCATTGCGAGATCATGTGCAAGAAGCCGCGGGTGGTGGCGGAACGAATTCTGACGGCGGGCGCAATTTTCCTGGGGCCGCAATCGCCGACGGTGCTGGGGGATTATGTGGCGGGGCCGAGTCACACGCTGCCGACGGGCGGGGCGGGGGCGTCGTTCCCGGGGCTGACGGTGGATATGTTCCAGCGGCGGACGAGCGTGGTGGAGTATGACGCGAAGGCACTGCGGAAGTCGGTGGCGTTCGTGCAGAAATTTGCGGCGATGGAGGGGTTGGATGCGCACGGGCGGTCGGCGGAGATTCGGTTGGGCAAGGCCGGAGGGAAGAAGTGAGTTCGCGGCGAGTGACGTCGTTGATTCGGCCTTTGGTGCGGAAGTTGCATCCGTATGTTCCGGGCGAGCAGCCGAAGATTAAGGGGCTAATCAAATTAAACACGAACGAGAATCCGTATCCGCCCGCCCCCGCCGTCTTGCGGGCGATCAAGGCGGCGACCGATTCGCGATTGCGGCTGTATCCAAATCCCACTGCGCAGGTCCTGCGGGAGAAGCTGGCGGAACTGCATGGTTGCAAGGCGGAGAATATTTTCGTGGGGAATGGTTCGGACGAAGTGCTGGCGCTGGCGGTGCGGGCGTTCGTTGAGCCGGAAGGGGCGATGGTGAAAGCTTCGCGCGCGACGGTGCAGTATTTCACGCCGAGCTATTCGTTATATCCTGTTCTCGCGGAGACGCACGGGGCGAAGATTAATGCGGTGCCATTGAAGGCGGATTTTTCTTTGCCGAGTATACCGGAATTGCGGCGTGGAAAGGCTTGGAACTTCAACGCGGCGCTCACGTTGGTGACCACACCGAACGCGCCGAGTGGTCGCGGATACGAGACGGAGGAGTTGGAGCGGTTGTGCCTGGCGCATCGCGGCGTGGTGTTGCTGGATGAGGCGTACGTCGATTTTGCGGATGCGAATGCGATGGAGCTGGCGCAGAAATATCCGCATGTGCTGGTGGCGAGGACGTTTTCGAAGGCGTATTCGTTGTGCTTTCAGCGCGTGGGATATTGTGTTGGACATCCGGAGCTGATCGAGGCGCTGGATAAAATTCGCGATAGCTACAACGTGAATGGGTTGGGGCAGATCGCGGCGGTGGCGACGCTGGAGAATCTGGATTATTACCGAAAGAATTTTGCGAAGATCATTAAGACGCGGACGCGGTTGAGCGAGGGCTTAACCGAACTTGGGTTCGAAGTGTTGCCGAGCCAGACGAATTTTATTTTGGCGAAGCCGCCGGGCAGAGCGGCAGAGGAGTGGCTGGAATTGTTGCGCGAGCGGAAGATTTTGGTGCGGTGGTTCAAGTATCCCGAGGTGCGGGATTATTTGCGGATTACGATCGGAACCGACGTAGAGGCGGAGGGATTGATTGCGGCTTCAAAATCTATTCTAAAGGTTAAGTAGCGGGCTCTTGCTGGGAACATTCACGTGGCGGGTTTTTCTTCCACTTGATCCAGCCGCGAATGTTGATGCCGATGTAAATGAGGTTGGAGATGACGCTGGGCATGCTTTGGGCGACTACGCCGAAGATGAGCCAGCCGATGCAGCCGATGGTGCCGATGAGAAAGCCGAGTTTGCGTTGCTTGGTGAGGAACCAGGCTCCGAAAAGATTGCCGATCATGCCGAGCCAATCGGAGCCGTAAAAGCGGCCGAAACTTTCCATACCGATTCATCCGCGCACTAGTGGCTTCAGTCAATCAGGCGGGTGGATGAACGTGGTGACACCTGGGGAACGGAAAAGGTCCGAGGCCAAGCATTCTCGCAAGCGCCCCGCAGCAGGTAAGAATTAAGCCGCGGCAGGTTGGCCGGGAAAACCTGGGTGGGGTGCGCTGGTTGACAATCCATCGCTGCCGATGGATTCCGTGGGGCAGTTGCTAATCGCCCCTTCCAAAGCGGCGATCTCGTGCGGTGATTCCGGTTGTCGGAAGACGTACGAATTGCCTGTTTCAGCGTCGCGCGTGATCGATTCGGGTGCAATCTGTCGGCAAAGGTCGCAGTCGACGCAGGTGGTATCGACGTAGAATTTACCGGTTGCATTGCGGGCTGCTTTCGAATTTCGGTCGGCCATAACGATACGAAAAGTAACGTGAGTTGATATTTGCTGGAAATTCATAAGCAGAATACATTTATGCAGCGCATGAATCAGTTCCTTGCGACCGTTCCGTTCGATTTGTATGAGCTCGCGTTGTTTCATCTCGTCGTAAAGCATCGCAGTTTCACGAAAG
Source organism: Verrucomicrobiia bacterium (assembly GCA_036383895.1). Lineage (GTDB taxonomy): Bacteria > Verrucomicrobiota > Verrucomicrobiia > Limisphaerales > SXQI01 > DASVNK01. The sequence goes on from DASVNK010000079.1 coordinate 33,052, forward strand.
CGGCGGCGCTTGCTGGACTTACACAGAGTGCGATTACACGGCAGATTCAGGGGATCGAAAGCGCGCTGGGAGTTGAGTTGCTCAAGCGCACGACCCGATCGATCGCGCTGACTCCCGCAGGGCAATATTTGGCTTCGGAGGCGATACGATTGCTTGGGGATGTGGAGAGCACGCTCAGGCTGTTGCAGCAGGACTATGCGAACGCACCGAAAGAGGTTCGCGTGAATGTGTCGCGGTCGGTTGGATTGGCGTATCTGCCGGGATTCTTCCACGCGAATTTGCGGAAGGTGCAGAATGTCACGTATCGGCTGCACTTCAGCCGAAGCGATGAAATCCTGCTCGCATTGGAAGCAGATGAGCAGGACATCGGAGTGCTGAATGCGCCGCGCCGCCTGCCGCCGACGCTCCGGGTCACGCATCGGTTTCAGGATGTTTTCACGTTTGTGGCGCCGGTTGCGCTTGCTGCGGAATACTTTTCTCTGAAAAAGAACCAGGCTCAGCACGAGTGGCTGGTGCGTCAGAAATGGCTTATTTACGCGGAGGAATCGAATACAGGAAAAGAGCTGCGGCAATGGCTGCGGCGTGAAGGATTGCGCCTCAACGAGCAGGCTGAGTTCGACAATTTTGATCTGATCATCAACCTCGTGTCTCTGGGGATGGGATGCAGCATAGTCCCGGTCCGTGCGCTAGCGCTCTACGCACATAAGAAAACGATGCAGCGACTCCCGTATGATTCGCCGCTGGTGCGCGAATTGGTCGTGTTAGTTCGGAAACGTCAGAAGCCCGCGGCACATGTATCGACCTTCGTGTCGCACATACTGTTCTGAGGCCGAGCGGACTTAAAGATTTACTGCTACTAGTGGATGCCCGCTTCGCGAATTGCCGCGATCACGTTTAAGGTGTCCAGTTGTTCCAAATCGTTAGCGGGTGCTTCGATGATTCGGACATTCGAATGCAGGGGCTGCCAGATGGTGCGCCTGGAAGGACCCCACAACACAACGGCTTTGCCGCCGACGGCGGCGGCGAGGTGGGTGATGCCGCTGTCGTGGCCGGTAAATAAATGGCATTGGGAGAGGAGGCCGGCGAGTTCGGCGAGAGGAAGGCGTTCGGCGTGGTGAAAGCGGTCTTTGGCAAGGAGGGAGGCAAGTTGGTTGAGGCGTGTGCCTTCGGCTTCGCCGCCGACGAGGAGGATGTTCCAGTTCGTTTCCCGCTGCACCCACTGGAGCAATTCAGTCCAACGAGTGATCGGCCAATTCTTCTTTTCGCTGCCGCTGCCGGGATGGACCGCGAGCCATTGGCCGGGAGTGAGAGGCGTGGAGTTTGGCAGCGTGAGTTTTGGAATGGGATCGGGATCGAAGATGGCGAGATTTTCGAGCGGCTTGAGGAAAACGGTGGTGGCGTGGAGGTCCTGGCTTTCGTCGGGACGATGTTGGCCCTGGATGAATTGTGCTTTGGTAGTGCGGCCGACGTTGGCTTTGAAGATGTCGTCGGGATCGTAGAGATAGGAAATGATGAGGTTGAAGGATTCGAAGTACTCGGACCAGTTGTCGTCGAGCCTGGCGTTGCGGGCGAAGAAGCGGGAGAGAGGGCCGGCTTCGATGGAACGGAAGGCGTCGATGAGGCCGGCGGACTTGGCGAGTTCGGCGACGACGGGGTAGCCAAGGACTTCGAGGTGGGTGTCGGGAAAGGTGCTGCGGAGTGCGGAGATGGCCGGGAGAGTGAGGATGAAATCGCCGATGGCGCCGCCGCGCACTACCAGGATTTTGCCGCGCTTTTCAGGCACTGTTCAGGGACGGAACGCGGTTAGGCCGAGCACAAGGACGGTCACGCCGAGGGCGAGTTGCAGGATGCTTCCGAGGCGCAGGCGGGAAGGGTTTGCGGTCCACCAATTCAGAATGTCACGGACTCGCCAGGGAGAAATGGTCCACCACATTCCGCAGATGACCCAGGCGTAGGCCCAGATGACGAGTACGAGGCGGGCGGGAGAATCGGCCCAGCGGGTGCGGTTCAAAGTGAACCAGGCAAGCAGGAGCATGCAGACGGCGAGGCCGCGAACGGCGAGGAAATCGCGCACGAAAATGCAGGTGAGCACGCCGATCGCGCCGAAGCCGAGGAACATGTATTTTTTGTAGGCGGCGAAATCGGCGATGGCTTCGTTTTGCAGGTTGTAGAGGAACCATGCGGTGCCGAGGCCCATGAGGATGAAGCCGATGATTTCATTGCGGGGGAAAGCGCGGGCGCTTCTTGTGAAATCGTCGGGCTTGAGTAAGGCCCAGAGTTGGATGGCGCTGTAAACTGCGCCGATGAGAATCGCGAGGGTCGAAAGCGTCATGAATTTTCCCTGCGCACCCTAGAGATTCACGATGGCGGGATCGCCATAGAGCGTGAAAGAACCGACTCGTTCGATCTTCAAATCCATGAGCTGGCCAATATGTCGGTCGGCCCCTTCGAAAACAACAATTTTGTTGCAACGGGTGCGGCCCTGGAGGCGCGAGGCGTTTCGGCGGCTGGGGCCTTCGACGAGGATTTGCACGCGCTGATTTTGGAAGTTTGAGTAACGGCGGTCCGCGATTGCGTTCACTTCGGCGAGAAGACGCGCATGACGTTCCTCGCGGAGTTCCTGCGGGACCTGGTCTTCCATGCTGGCTGCGGGAGTATCTTTGCGGGGCGAATATTTGAAGAGGTAGGCGTTGTCGAATTCGATTTCGCGGACGATGGAGAGAGTTTGTTCGAAGTCTTCGTCGGTTTCGCCAGGAAAGCCGACAATGATGTCAGTGGTGAGGCCGATGTTTGGTTTAATGGAGCGAAGTTTTTGGATGATGGTGAGGAACCGTTCGCGAGTGTAACCGCGATGCATGAGCTTCAGGACGCGGTCGCTGCCGCTTTGTAACGGGATGTGTGCGCTCTCGCAAAGTTTCGGCAGGCGCGCGTAGGCTTCGGCAAGATCATCGCCGTAACCTTTTGGATGTGGAGAGGTGAAGCGGATGCGTTGGAGGCCGTCGATTTCGTGAACCGCATCGAGCAGTTGGACGAAAGCGCTTTTGCCCTTTTTCGTTCCGATCTCGCGCTTGCCGTAGCTGGTCACAATTTGGCCGAGGAGTGTAATTTCCTTGTAGCCGGCCGCGACCAGAGAACGACATTCGGCGACGATGTCTTCGATGGAACGGCTGCGTTCCTGGCCGCGGGTGTACGGGACGATGCAGAAGGTGCAGTATTGGTTGCAACCTTGCATGATGCTGACGAAGCCGGTGACTTTTTGCGGGGCGGGGCCGACGATGCTCGATTCGTTGAGTGCACTGAGATCGATGTGATCGCGAATCGTCGCTTCGCTGCCGGCCTCTTCTTCGACGTCGACGACGGTCTGGCGGCGACCGGAAGTCAGGTCATCAATGTAGTCGGCGGTGCGGTGGAATTTTTGCGTGCCGATAACCAGGTCGACGCCCGTTTTCTCGACGAGTTCCTGACCGCGGCTCTGCGCCATGCAGCCAAGAAAACCAAATAGTTGCTCATTGCCGCGCTTTTTGGCGGTGTTGACCAGGTTCTGCATCTTGCCGATCGCTTTTTGTTCGGCCTGGTCACGGACGCTGCAGGTGTTCAGGAGGACGACGTCGGCGGCTTTTTCGGTTTGCGCGAGAGTATAGCCCCTGGCCACAAACTGAGCGGCGACCGCTTCGGAGTCGCGCTCGTTCATTTGGCACCCGTAGGTTTTGATGAAAACGCTCGGCATTACGAAAGGCGTAAAAGTAAGCGGAAGCGGGTTATTTGCAACCCGCGTGACGTTTTGTGATCACAAAGCTGAAAATCGTGCTCAATGGTGATCAAACGTGATCAAACGTGCTCAGTTCTTAATGCGGACGCACCCATCCAGAATGAGGTGCTGTTTGTCTTCTGGAAGGTTGCCGAGGATGCTCGTCGGGCCGCGTCTTGTCGATTTTGTGCTCATATTTTGGGTTCAGGATAGAGGGAGGGGTCGGCCATTTATAGACGCACCCCCCAACGAAAATGAAAGGATCGATGCAGGCGATTTGAACGACAGGATGCACAAAGGCCTGTTCGCTTCGAATAAGGACACCGGGCAGGGTGACAACTGACTTCACTTTTATTAGGTTTTGAGGATGCGAAACGGAAAAGGGATCATTCTTTCGGCCATGTTGATGGGGGCCGTGGCTGGGTTGCGGGCGGATACGGCTTCGGAGGCGCGGGAGTTTTTGAAGATGTATAACGCGGTGGGGCAGGGGATCTTCACGGCGGCAAATGAGGCGGAGTGGAAGGCGAGCACGGACGTGACGGATGAGAATACGGGGCGACGCATCGGCGCGAATGATGTGCGAGCGAAATTTGTTGGGAGTCCGTACGTCATTGAGAAAGCGAAGGAGTTGCTCGGGAAGAAGAGCGAGTTGGACGAGAAAACGGTACGGCAGCTCGACGCGATTTTGCTTTCGGCGGCGGGTTATCCGGGCACGAAGCCGGAGTTGGTGTCGGCGCGAGTGAGCGCGGAGGCGAGGCAGTCCGCAATTCAGGATGGATTCAAATTTCAGTTCACGAATCCGAAGACGAAGCAGACGCGCGCGATTACGCCGAACCAGATCAATGAGATCATGGAGAGTTCGAAAGAACTGATGGAACGACGCGCGGCATGGGAGGCTTCGAAGGAGATTGGTGTTCCGCTGCGGCCGGGTTTGGTCGAGCTGCAGAAGCTGCGGAACCAGGTCGCGAAGGAAATGGGGTTTAGTTCGTTTTTCCATCTGCAAGTGGCCGATTACGGAATGAGCGTGGCGGAGATGCGTGCTTTGACGGAGCGGCTGAACACCGAACTGCGCCCGCTCTATTTGCAGTTGCATACGTGGACGAAGCACAAGCTGGCGCAGAGGTACAATCAAATGGTGCCGAAAATGATCCCGGCGCATTGGCTCGGGAACCGTTGGAGTCAGCAATGGCCGGGGCTCGTGGAAGGGGCGAACTTCGATGAGCATTTCAAAGGACGCGAATCTGAATGGTTGGTGCAGCAAGCGGAGCGTTTCTACACCTCGCTCGGCTGGCCGAAGTTGCCGGAAGTTTTTTGGACGAAATCGGATTTGTATGAATTGCCGGCTGATGCGCCGCGAAAAAAGAATACGCATGCTTCGGCCTGGCATCTCGATTTACAGAATGACGTTCGTTCGTTGATGAGCGTGCGTCCCAATTACGATTGGCATGAGACGACGCATCATGAGCTGGGACATATATATTATTTCCTCGCCTATTCCAACGACGATGTGCCGTTGACCTTGCGTGAAGGAGCGAACCGCGCCTTCCATGAAGCGGTTGGTGATCTGATTGGAATTGCGGCCCGGCAAATTCCGTATCTGAAACAGGCGGGCGTGTTGCCGAACACCGTGCAGGTCGACAAGACGCAGTACCTGCTGAACGAGGCGCTGGATAGCGCGGTGGTTTTTATACCGTGGTCGGCCGGGGTGATGACGGCGTGGGAGCACGATTTCTACGAGCAGAACCTTTCAACCAACGAATACAACAAGCGCTGGTGGGATTACGTGGCGAAGTATCAAGGGGTGTCGGCGCCGGAGCCGCGCGATGAGAAGTATTGCGATGCAGCGACCAAGACGCACATCAATGACGACCCGGCGCAGTATTACGATTACGCGCTGGCGTATATTATTAAGTACCAACTTCACATGCACATCGCGAAGAACATCCTGAAGCAGGATCCACATTCGTGTAATTATTATGGGAACAAAGCAGTGGGCGATTTCCTGTGGAAAATCCTGCGCGTTGGGAAAACGGAGGATTGGCGCAAACTGTTGAAGGAGGCAACGGGTGAGGAAATTAGCGCCAAGCCGATGCTGGAGTATTTCGCGCCAGTGATGGCCTGGTTGGAAAAAGAAAACGAAGGACGGGAACAGGGATGGTGAGTAGACGGTACGTCCCGGCCGCTACGCTACTATCGTAATCGCTAATCGAGGTAGAGGAATTCGTTCGCGTTGAAGAGGGCGCGGGAGAGTTCGGTCCAGCCACGTTGTTGGGCGAGTTGGAGGGAATCGGCGAGTTCAGTGGGGTCAGGTCTGCGTTGGAAAGCGAGTTGGAAGGCGCGCTCGACGCGGCTGTTTGGATCCTGGGGATCGGGTTCGGAGGCGACGCGTTGCGCGAAGGCTTGGGCGGATTCGATTGCGATGGGGCTGTTGAGGAGGGTGAAGGCCTGGGGGGCGACGGTGGATTGGTTGCGGCGGGCGCAGGAGGTGGCGTTTTCGGGGAGGTCGAAGGTTTCCATAAAGGGGATGCGGACAGTGCGCTTTTGGATGAGGTAGATGCTGCGGACGGGTTGTTGGTCGGCGGGAGAGGGGTACCAGCCTTTGGTTTTGGTTTCGTTGTCGTCGAGGAACGCGGGGTTGGAGGCGAGGATATCCTCGGGGAGCTTGGGCCAGATGGGTGGGCCACCTTCGCAGGCGCGGAGTTTGCCGGAGACGGCGAGGAGAGAGTCGCGGAGTTGTTCGGCGGTGAGGCGGCGAAGATTCTGGCGGGCGAGGAGGCGATTTTCGGAATCGGCGGTGGCGGACTTTTTGCGGGCGCCGATGAATTTGAGGGTGGGGCTCTCGGTGGAGGGAACGGTTGAGAGCTGGCGGTAGGTGGCGCTGGTGACGACGAGGCGGTGGAGTTTTTTGAGAGACCAGCCTTCGCGGATGAATTCGGAGGCGAGCCAATCGAGGAGTTCGGGATGGGTGGGGCGGGCCCCAGCGAGGCCGAAGTCGTTGGGCGTTTCGACGATGCCGCGGCCGAAATGATTCTGCCAAATGCGATTCACGATGACGCGGGCGGTAAGCGGGTTTTGGTCACTCGCGATCCACTTGGCGAGGGTGAGGCGGCGGCCGAGGGTTTTGGGGTTTTTGCCTTTTGTGATGGGGGCGGGATTGGGATCGAGCGCGGAGAGGAAGCCGGGGACGACGGGTTCGCGTTCGGATTTGTGGTCGCCCTGGTAAAGGATTCTGGTGATGGCGGGTTCGCCTTCGGCGTCGGTGGCGAGAAGGGCGCGGGTGAACTCGCGTTTCTCCTTTTTGATTTCGGCGAGTTGTTTGCCGAGTTCTTCGTGACGTTTCTTTTGAGACTCGTCGAGGGCGGCGATAATTTCTTTTTCTTCGGGAGTTACGTTTTTCTCGAGGTCCGCGATTTGCTTTTTCTGTTCTTCGGAACGCTTGTCTTTTCCGAGGGAGAGGAGAGTGCGTTCTTCGTCGGTGAGTTTCGCGATGCGTTCGGAGCGGATGGATTCTTTGATTTTGTTGGAAATGGTGTCGCGCTCTTCCTGGAGCGGTTTGATGCGAGCGTCGAGTTCGGCGTTGTGCTTGCGGATTTTTTGCTGATCGGCGGTGAGATCGATGGGCAGGTCGTCGGCGGTTTTTACGCCTTCAAAAAAGGCGCGCATGCGGAAGTGGTCGGCATGAGAAAAGGGATCGGTTTTGTGATCATGGCAGCGGCAGCATGACATGGTGACGCCAAGAAAGGCGCTGCCAGTGGTTTCAACAAGATCGGCCATGAGTTCGGCACGGGCGCGGGGTTGTTCGTTGAAGAGCGGGGCGGAGTTGTCTTGCGGGCCGAGGCGGAGGTAGCCGGTGGCGATCAGGAGTTCCTGCTCTTTTGAATCGCGAGGTTCGCCTTCGAGGAGTTCATCGCCGGCGAGTTGTTCGATGATAAATTGGTTGAATGGTTTGTCGTCGTTGAAGGAGCGGATCGCGTAATCCCGGAAGCGCCAGGCGCTTTTGCGGAATTCGTCCCAATCGAAGCCGTTGCTGTCGCTATAGCGGACGACGTCGAGCCATTGGCGCGCCCAGTGTTCGCCGTATCGAGGGGAGTCGAGGAGCTCGCCGGCGAGACGTTCATAGGCGCCGGAAGATTTGTCGGCGAGGAATTCGGCCATTTGTTCGGGAGTTGGAGGGAGGCCAGTGAGATCGAAATAGAGGCGGCGGGCGAGTTCGCGACGGTTTGCTTCCGGTGCTGGTTTCAGGCCGGCAGCTTCGACTTTTTCGATGATGAAGTTGTCGATTGGGTTTTTGACGCGGGTCGAGTTGCGGACGTTGGGCACCGAAGGGCGTTTGATTGGTTTGAGGGACCAGAGGTCGAGGCGTTGTCCACCGAAGATGCGGACGATAGGATTTCGTTGGTCAGTCCAGGCGTCACCCATTTTTTCGGTGGGTGAGGCGAGGGCGAGTGTGGCGGCTTTTTTCTTTGGCCACGGTGCGCCATCAGCAATCCACTGTTCGAGAACGGAGATCTCGTTGGTGCTGAGCTTTTCTTTGGGTGGCATTTCCAGATCCGGCTTTTTGTGCAGGACGGCGTGGAGAAGCAGGCTTTCGTTGGGTTTGCCGGGGATGAGCGCGGGTCCAGCATCGCCGCCCTTGAGGAGAGCTTCGCGGGAATCCATGCGCAAGCTGCCTTTAACTTTGTCCGGCCCGTGGCAACTGATGCAGCGGGATTCGAGGAGAGGGAGGACGCGGTCGTGGAAATGCTGTTCGGGATTCGCGGCGCGCGTGGCGAGCGCGAGCGCGAATGCGGCGCAGAGCAGCACAACACGGGTCACGGAGTGAGTTTGCCTGAAGGGTTCTACGTTGTCAGGCGTAGAGATGCCATTCGGGTTGACCCGGAACGTCAGGGTTGGTGGCGCAAAATGATAAGGGTTTTCCTTATCTCTCGTTTGAAATTTGCCGAGCGGCTACTTAGCATGCGTGTCGGCTCGGGCTCTGATTCAGAACGTTCTGCTGCGGTTAGAGTTCTGGGCCCGCTAGTGACCGATCCGACGATGCATCGCGCACACACTTTTAGTCTGCTTGTCTGCCTCACGCTAGGAGGCGGATTCGTTCTGCTTGTGCGTGGAGAAATGACGGACGGAGAGAGTTTTCCAAGTCAGGCGAAATTGCGGGAGTTTGGCGCAGGGAGCTCAAAACGGATAGAACCGCCATTCGTCGAGTTCGATCGTTTGAGGACGGTAGAACTAAAGGGAGTTTCGGTTCCACTCCGTAATGCAATAACCAGCCGAGAAAAGGCGCGGAATTTAGTTCAGCAGGAAATCAATCAAGAGAAATCTCCGCGTAACCCTGGAGTAGTGCTGTTCAGGCGGCTCGGGCAGAAGGAAGTTGAAGTTATCCGAACGACAGCGGGGATGGAGGATGACGCTGTGGCTGTTTTGAAGCGGCGGGCTGATATCGAGTTTGCCGCGTTGGATACGGTTCAGACTCGTCAATTCACACCTTCGGATGCCGACGTTTCCGTGCAGTGGCATCATTCGTCTTTGGGAAGTTTTGAAGCGTGGGAGCGTGGGCTTGGTTCATCCAATGTGACGATTGCGATTGTCGATTACCCGTTCCAGATGGATCACGCGGACCTGGCGGCGAATGTTGGAGCGGGATGGGACGTGACGGACGAGATGCCGATACTCACCGCAGCAGGCGATGCGCATTCCACCGGAGCGGCTGGTTTGGCGGCCGCGGTTATCCAGAATGGACTTGGAGTGGCGGGGATTGGCAACTTTCGAGTGGTTCCGATCGGGATTACCGGGGCGATAAGCGAAATGTATCAAGCGGTGCTTTGGGCCGCCGATCATAATATTCGCGTGGTGAATATCAGTTGGACGGGAGGCGGGGAGGAAGTGCTGCAGGCTGCGGGTGAATATCTCGAGGAGCGGGTGCAGGGATTGCTGGTGATGCCGGGATTAAACGGGGTGGGACGCCTCGACCTGACAAATCAAGCGAACGTGATTTGCGTTTCGATGACGGATGCGGCGGATAACGCGCGTTCGGTGAGCGGGCCTCATATCGACTTCGCGGCGCCGGGCTGGGATGTCTATTCGACGACGACAGGGAATGGTTATGCGATCGCGCGCGGGACGAGTTTTTCTGCTCCACTTTTTTCTGGCATAGCGGCGGCGGTTATGAGCATAAACCCCGCGCTCAATGCGGCACAGGTTTTGGATGTGCTGCGAGTGACGGCGATCGATAAAGGCAGCGCGGGTTGGGATGAGAGTTTCGGATGGGGCAGGGTGCATTTCGGCGCCGCAGTTGACCAGACATTGAAGACCTTGCCGAAAATTACGACGGTGACGCGCGAAGCAAGTGAATTCCGAGTGACGGTGCAAAGCGCATTTCCCTTGCAGCTTGCGCTGGAGAGCAGTGACCGCGCGGCCGGCGGCGAGTGGACGCTGGTGGATGAGCGGGTCGCGACTTCGGTGAGTACGAGTTTCAATGATCGGCCTTTGACTCAAGCTGCCTTCTATCGTGTGCGGGCAGAAAGCGTCCAGGAATAAGCCAAAAATGAGTAGTCGCACGAAACCTATCGCAATCAAATTTCAACACGCAGTCCGGCAGACCCTTTTTGTTTAGATCGAAAATATGCAAGCCCGTTTAGTTGCCCCGCTAAAAGTTTTTATAGTTATCCTGTTCGGAGCGGTTGCTGCGAAGAGTGCCGCGCAAACGCCAGCGCCGGTGCCGTACAGCGCGAACTTTGAATCCGGAATAGGCGCGGAATGGAGTTCGACGAATCGCGATGCGAGCGCCTCGGCATTTACGGCGTTCACGGGACGCTTCGCCAATGCGGAAGCGCAGACGCTTTCGTTGAGCGGGTTGAACAGCGGGACGGCATATACGGTGAGCTTCGACTTTTATGTGATCGATTCGTGGGATGGTGGCGGGGACCAGTTCGCGGTGGATGCGAATGGAGTGGAGGTGTTCCGAAATTCCTTTGCGAACTATAACGGCGACAATGCGCAGGCGAACCAGAACTATCCGTTTCGGCCGGATGTGGGGCGGTTCGATCTGGGATTTATTAACGGCTACTACGATTCCATTTACCGAAATATTGAAGTCACGTTCACGAATGTTGGGACGACGGCGACGATTACGTTTCGCGGGGTTGGTCTGCAGCCAATTAATGACGAATCGTGGGGGGTGGACAATGTGCAGGTGAGGACAACAGCGAGCTTGCCGGTATCCGCGATCGTGGGAGGAACTATTCCAGCGCCCGGGAGCACGAGCGTTCAGGCGCTGGATGGATTTACGATCACCGCGAACCGGAATTTGCGAGCGACCGAGGCCGGGACGGCAGCGAATTACGGCCTGATCGGAGCGGGGCCGAATGGAACTTTCGGTGATGCCGGCGATTTTACCGTGACGCTCACACCTACGTTCACGATTGGGAAAACGGTAAGCTTTGGCGTGTCCACTGTGCCGCTTCAGCCGGGCAAGTATCGGTTTACCGCGTTGAACCTGGTGGATGCGAATGCGCAGGCGGTGCAGAGCTACACGAACGAGTTTACGATCGCGCATCCGGTGCTTGGCCAAATCGAGTCGGCGAGCAACAACACCCTGCAGGAGGCGACGACGCTGACGATTGCGGAAAGCCCCGCGGGCAGCGGTTTTCTGACGGGATTTGGCGCGGGCGTTTTCTCGCCGGCGACGGACAATGATTTTTGGAGGTTCGACGCTGAGAGTGGCGACCGCGTATCTGTTTTCCTGCGCGCAGAGGGATTGAATATTTATCCTGATATCATCCTGCGCAACGCTGCGAACCAAGAGTTGACGCGAATTTTTGGCAGTTACGAAGGATATGCGCTGCTGCAGAACTTCATTATCAGCACGCCGGGCACTTATTACATCCAGGTTTTTAGCCGGAACAATGTGGGCGGGCGTTACAGTTTTCGCGTGGACCAATCGCGTCGGCCGGAACTGGAAGTTGAGGCGAACAATACGATTGCGGCCGCGAACAATCTGACGTTGCAATTATCGGCCGGGAGTTACCAGGCGCGCGTGGCGGGAGCGATCACTCCGGGTGAATCAGCGGACTTTTATCGGCTGGGGACATTAAATGTGGGGAACGCGATTAACGTTTCGATTGCGGTTCCGGACGGGAGCGAACTCACGCCGACGACGACTCAGCTAGCGATTTATGTCGAAGGTCAAGCGGATCCGGTAGCAACGAGCAGTAGCGGAACATTGAGCCACACTGTTGCCGTAAACGGCGTGCATTTCGTGAAGGTGGAATCGGCCACGCAAACGGTGCGGGCGCAGTACCTGGCGACGATCACGATTACGGACGGAGTAGGGCCCGTGGTGAACAATGTGACGTTGCCCGCTGAAGCGAGCACGACAACGGAGATTGTTAATGGATTTACGGTGACGTTCAGTGAGCCGGTGGATGGCGGTTTTGCGCGCCTTCCGGGGTTCCAGTATTACAACGGGCATGCGTATGCGCTGACGGCCAGTTCCGTGACGTGGGCTGCGGCTGAAGCGGAAGCGGTGGGCCGAGGCGGACATCTGGTGACGATCAATAATGCCGCGGAGAACACGTGGGTGAACGCCGTTTTTGGGAGCGGCTGGATTGGATTCACCGATCAAGCGAGTGAAGGGGATTTTACGTGGATCAGTGGCGAAAGCTCGACGTTCACGGCGTGGAGTGGTGGGGAGCCGAATAATTCCGGCGGCGCGGAGAATTGGGCGGGAATGTTAAGCTCGGGCGTTTGGAATGATTATGGCGCAGTTTCAACGTTGCGGGGGATTATCGAAGTGGAGGGTGCGGATGCGGATAGCGACGGCATTCCGGATGCGGCTGATCCGTATCCGACGGATAAGACCAACGGTTTTGAATTGCGGTCTGCTGGCGCGGACGATGTTTTTGGAAATGGAGATGATCGCGTCTACATGCTGACGAGCCTTGGCTACTCTGGCGGGCTCAGCGCGTCGTTTCTAATTTCTGATGGGCCGCTGCAACCAGGCAAGTTGCGATTGACGATCAGCACATCGATTACGGATCGCGCCGAGAACCACATGTCGAGTGCGTATGTGCGTAGTTTCGACGTTGCCGCGCTTGGTGGGTTCGTTTTGGAAAACACGCGCAATGGGTCGATTGGTGAAGCGACGTCGTTAAGCACGATCGCCAATGCTGCCGGGGATGGTTCGTTTACTCCTGTTGCGGCCTATCCGGCGGGAGCGAGCCCATGGGCAATCGTGCGAGGGAATTTCAATGCGGATGCGCACGCGGATATCGCGGTGGCAAATCGTAACGGGCACAACGTGAGTGTTTTCCTTGGACGCGGAGATGGCTCGTTCGATGCAGCAGTGAATTATGCAGTTCAAAATGGGCCAATCTCGATCGCAACCGGCGATTTCAATGAAGATGGCAACGTGGATCTAGTGACTGGGAATCATGACCAGCACAGCGCTTCCGTTCTGCTCGGGAACGGCAACGGAACGTTCCAAACGGCAACAAATTTGAGTGGAGGGTTAAGCAATCCCCGGAGCGTGGTGGTCGCAGATTTGAATAGTGACGGAAACCAGGATCTGGTTTTCGGTAATGGCAATAATCGCGTCACGGTGCGCTTAGGAAATGGAAATGGGACGTTCGCGACGGAAGCAACGTACACAACGGAAAGTGCTTCGTGGGGCGTGGCGGTCGGCGATTTAAATGCGGACGGTCGTCCGGACGTTGTCGCTGGGAACCAAGGCGCCAGCAGTGTGAGTGTGTTGCTGGGGAATGCGGATGGAACATTGCAAACGCATGTGACTAATCCGGTGGGGCAGAACCCGCGTTGGGTAGCGTTGGGCGATCTGAACGGCGACAACCGGCTCGATATCGCCACGATGAACTATAATGGGAACAACAATACCTTCAGCGTGTTGTTGAATGCGGGGAATGGGACTTTTGGTGCAGCGACCACGTTCGATTCCGGAACGTCGGACAGCTACCACATTGTCATTCAGGATGTGACTGGCGACGGAAAACGGGATCTTGCGGCCAGCGGTTACGGAAACAGTGTGGTCACGATTGCTCCGGGGAATGGAGACGGAACGTTCGGCAATCTCATCAGTTACGGCGTCGGCGGAAATCCAATGAATATCTTGTTCGCGGATTTGAATGGCGACGGGAGAACCGATTTCGCCACGGCGAATTACGGCAATTCGACGATGGCTGTCCATTTCGGGAACCGATTGCAGGCGCTTTCCGAGGATCCGGCCGGCAGTGGCTTGCGCACGGGGCAGGGTCGCGGCGCGCTCGCGAACACCGGTGATTATGATCATTGGAGCTTCTCGGGGAATGCAGGAGATACGGTGGTTGTTGCAACCGATGTGCCAGGCAATCCAAGTTCGTCCGGGTTGTATTTCCGGATATTGAACTCGGTCGGGACGGAGTTGCGGAGTTTTTATGCGAACTCGCAAGGCTTCGGCCAATCTGCACCGTTGGTATTGCCGGCAACGGGAACTTATTTCGTGGAGGTGCGCTATAACTATCAATATTTCGGTGAGTATCGATTGCGTGTGACGCTGGCGCCAACCCCGGTGCAAATTGAGACGGAAGACAACAACCAGACCTCGCAGGCGAACTTTCCTGCGCTCGCACTGAATACGCATACGCTTTCGGCGAAGGTGCTGGGGTACATCAGCGCCGGCGATCAATCGGGAGACTATTATGCGCTGGGGAATTTAGGCGTGGGCGCGTCGATTAATGTGAATTTCCGGGAGACGGTGCGCGGTCCGTTCGATCAAACGATTCGAATTCTCGACCGGACAGGAGCGGCAGTATTCACGGCTACGGAAGGGGCGACGAATGCGGCGTTCATAGTGCCGGCGGATAACCAGGGGATGTATTACGTGCGGGTGACGGGCAACTTCAGTCCGACCGACCCGGGCTACGCGCCGGGGCTCTTCTCGCAATACCTTCTTGATGTGACGGTGACGGATAGCGTTGCACCAACGATTACGTCGCTGACCCTCCCTGCACAAAATTCCACGAACATATCGGTGGCGCCGACGTTCACAATCGGCTTCAGCCAGGACATGCTGGCGCCTACGGTGCTGACGAACACGAGTTACGAATTGCGATCGGCCGGAGCGGATGGATTGTTCGGCAATAGCGATGACCAGCTTTACGCTGTTGTTTGCCAGGGATACACCGCCGGGCTTTCGGCGACGTATCGGATCACGGACGGACCGTTACAACCTGGGAAATATAGATTCCGCATTACCACTGGTTTGCAGGACGTAGCGGCAAACCCGATCGCCGCGGAAGTGGTGCGTGAGTTTGTGGTGAATGCGGTGAGCGGGTTCATTTACGAGAACAGGAACAACAATTCCGCTTCAGGTGCAACCCCGTTGAGCGCAGTGGCCGCAGGTGCGGACGGTTCGTTCCTTCACTCGGTGAGCTATCCCGCGGGATCCAATCCGTGGGCGATTGTGTCGGGCAAATTCAACGCGGATAACCATCTCGACGTCGCGGTAGGCAATCGCAGCGGCAGCAGTGTGAGCGTTTACCTAGGGAACGGAGACGGAACGTTCAGCAGTGGCGTGAACTATGCGGTGCAAGGCGGACCCATCTCGATGGTGAGCGGAGATTTCAATGGCGATACAAAGCTCGATCTGGCGGTCGGCAATTATGACAACAACAGCGGGTCGATACTCCTTGGGAATGGGGATGGGACGTTTCAAACCGCCACGCATTTTAGTGGCGGGTTAAGTAACCCGCGGGGGCTGGCGAGCGCGGACCTGAATGGGGATAGCAAATTGGATTTGGTGTTCGGAAATAATAGCGGGAGTTCAGTAACGGTTTTCCTCGGCAATGGTGACGGCACCTTCGGATCGAACACAAACTTCCCAGCAGCGAATGGGCCGTGGACCGTGCAGATCGCGGACGTGGATGGAAATAGCCGGCTGGATATTGTGACCGGGAATTACTCTGCGGACAACGTCAGTGTATTGCTGGGAAATGGAAACGGAACGTTTGCCGCCCCGGTTTCCTATCCGATCGGGCAGAATCCGCGGTCGCTGTCGCTGGGTGATCTCAATAAAGACGGTATAATCGATCTGGCGACGATCAACCTGAACAATCAATTCTCGATCCTGTTCGGAATTGGCGATGGAACGTTCGGCACCAACGTGACTTTTGCGTCCCAAACTTCGGATCCGTACGATGTGGAGATCGTCGATATTAACGGAGACGGGAATAAAGATATGGTTGGCGCGGGGCTGGGGGATGGGGTGCTTGTGTACGCATTAGGCAACGGTAATGGGACTTTCCAGGAACTCGTCGAAATGGGAGTGGCCGGGAATCCGATGAATTTTGTCGTGGCTGACGTGAACGCTGATTCGCGCCCCGACTTTGTAACGGCGGGTTACTACGGAAATAATATCGCGGTGCTGCTCGGCAATGGGGTGAAGAATCTCACCGAAGATCCGGTGGGCAGTGGTTTCCGCACGGCGTTTGGGCGCGGTAACCTGGATAGCGGCAGTGATGTTGATTTCTGGAGCTTCAGCGCGAAAGCCGGCGACCGGTTGATGGTTGCGAACGAGAATCCTGGCAACCCGGGATCGTCGCAGTTGTATTTCGAGATTAAGCGGCCGGACGGTAGCGCAAATTTGGTTGCGTGGTATCCGGATTTTGCGGGTTGGGGGCAATCACCTCCGGTGATTATTCCTGCGGACGGAACGTACTACCTGCGCGTGGCGCCGAACTATCAATACTACGGAGAGTATCGTTTCCGTATTACGCTGGCCCCGGCGAGCACACAACTGGAAGCCGAACCCAACAATAATTCGGGACAAAGCACGGTGGTAACGTTGCAAAACGTGGAAGGGCATGAGATCGGAAAATTGTTGGGTTACATGAGCGTGGGAGACAGCGCAGGCGATTTCTACAGCCTCGGGAATTTGTCTGGTTCTACCACGATCAGCATGAACCTCGCGAAGCCGAGCACGAGTGGATTGTCGGCAATTATTGACGTGTTGAATTCGGCAGGTGCTATTGTGGCTAGCAATACTCCCGGTGCCGCGACTTTTTCTTACACCATCCCGGCGGGCGGTGACGGTGCATATTACTTGCGCGTGACGTCGGCTGGCCCTTCGCGTCCGGGGGACAACGGTCCGTTTCTCTCTTTTGATGGCGGGAATGCGCGCGTTGAAACCGGAGCGTGGGCACCGGGTACGAACTGGACGGTGCAAGCGTGGGTGCGGCCCAGTGCGATTCCGGCCGGGCGGCGTGGAATAGCCGGTTCGTTTTCTGGCTGCCAGGATTGGGGTCTGGCGCAAGTGGACGGTCAATTAATTGCGGCAATCAGACCGCCCGGCGAGTGTTCCGGTGCGATTGCGTCAGGTGTGTTTGTTTCCATTGACCAATGGTACCATGTGACAGCGACATCCGATGGCACGACCGCGCGAATTTACGTCAATGGCGAACTGAAGGGTTCTGGACCGGTGGATCCTGCTTTCCGCCCAACGACAGCGGGGATGTGGATTGGTGGTGAAGTTTGTTGCGGCGCTTACTTCCCTGGATTGATTGATGACGTTCGCGTTTGGAATCGAACGCTGGCCACGGAAGAAGTGGCCGCGAGTATGGGTAATATCCTCACCGGTGCCGAGAGCGGTTTGGCTGGTTATTGGAAGTTCGATGAACACACTGGAACGGCGCTCGCTGATCTGTCCGGGCAGAATCATAACGGAAATGGAGTGGGTAATTTGAAGTGGGTACGGGCAGGCGCAACGAGTGCGACTGGGCTTGGGTTCGCCAGCCAATACATTCTTAACGTTGATTTGGCAGATACAGTTCCGCCGACGGTCGCGTCCGTTTCGCTGCCCGCGGAAGGTGCAACGAGCACCGGGTTAGAAACGCACTTTTCGGTGACTTACTCGAAGGATATGTCGCCGGCTGCGATCAACAGCAGCACCAACTATAGTCTTCGTGCGGCGGGCATTGATGGCACTTTCGGAACGGGAGATGACGTGGTTTACGCCGTCGTTTCCGACGGTTACGTGAGCGGACTGACCGCGAACTATTCTGTGACGGATGGTCCGCTGCAACCGGGCATTTACCGGTTTACAATCGGCACTGGCGTTCGCTCGCGATCGGGCACGGCACTGACTACACCTTACGTGCGTAATTTTGCAATTAATGCTGTGGCTGGGTTTTTCCTGGAGCCGCGCTTTAACGACACAACGGCCGTTGCGGGGACACTCAGTTCGAATCTTTTATCAACGCCGGACGGGTCGTTTGTTGTCGGGGGTTCGACGGCTGTGGGATCAAACCCTTATAGCATCGCCACCGCGGACTTCGACGGGGACGGGATTCCAGATCTTGTCACGGCGAACTATAGTTCTGCGAATGTGAGTCTTCTACGCGGCAACGGCGACGGCACGTTCCAGCCCGCCACGAATACAGCGGTTGGGCAGAACGGACCCATCGCATTGCTGAGCGGCGACTTCAACAAAGATGGCCGGCCGGACGTTGCAGTGGCGAACCGCAATTCGGATAGCATGACGGTGCTGCTCCGAACGACTACGGGTTTCGATGCGCCAGTCATATATGCGGCTGGAAATGCACCCCGCGGAATTGGTGCGGCTGATTTCAACGCAGACGGGAATCTGGATCTCGTCGTTCCGAATGAGAGTAGCGACAACATTAGTGTTTTTCTCGGACGTGCGGACGGCACGTTCCAAGCGCGCGTGAACTATGCGGCTGGGGACGGGGCATTTGGGGTAACGACGGGCGATTTCAATACGGACGGCCGGCGCGATATAGCAGTGGCGAACCAGAATTCCGATGACGTCAGCGTATTCATCGGAGCCGGCGACGGGACCTTTGGCAGCCCGGTGGTGTATCCGCTGGGCGCGAATGCGCGGCCTCGGGGGATCAGCGCGGTGGACCTGAATGGAGATGGCCGGCTGGATCTCATGACCGTTGGCGCCGGAGTCAATCGCGCGTTCGTGCTGACCGGCAAGCTCGACGGGACGTTCAACTCACCCGTCAGTTATGACAGCGGTGGAAGTGATCCGTACGGAATTTTGGTTACCGACGTAAACGGCGATGGCTGGTGGGACGTTGTGGTCGCGAATTACGGCAGCTCGCGCCTGGGAATTCTACTTGGGAACGGCGATGGCACACTTTCAGAGGTGATGAATTACAGCATTGCCGGAAATCCGATTGCGATTGCGATTGGTCACTTTGACAGCGATCCCTCGGTGGAACTGGCAGTCGCGAATTATTCTGCGGGGACAGTAACTATTCTAGACGCCCGAACCTCTCAACCTTTGATCGCAGAAAATCCGGCGAGCAGCGGGTTGCGGACGGTGGCTGCGCGCGGTCAGATTTTTAACAGCGTCGACACCGATTTCTGGAGCTTCTCCGCGGATGCAGGCGACAGTATTACGCTGGCATTCCAGACGCCGGGCAATCCTTCGAGCTCGAGCCTGAACTACCGGGTGATTCGTCCGGACGGCGAGATTCTGTTTAGCGTGAATGGCACGGGAACAGGTTGGGGAGAGGGGACGGGAATTATTCCTGCGAGCGGCACCTATTTTGTGCAGGTTCGCCAATCGCAAGCGTTTTACGGCGAGTATCGTTTCCGCGTGAGCCTCGCGCGGAAGCCGCTGCAAATGGAGAGCGAAGACAACGATGCGCGCACCCGCGGCGATGGGCTGAACTTCGCGGCGGTGAGCGGAAAGCGCACTGCGACCATCACCGGTTATACGAGCCTTGGAGATGGCGGCACTGGTGGGGATTTCTTCGCGGTCGGAAATATCGCTGAGGGAACAACGATTCAGTTGACCCTGACCAAGCCAACGAACAGCGCGTATGAGGGAACAATCACCATTTTGAAGGCCGATGGCGTTTCCGTCGCGAGCGCGGCGAGCACGGCTGGTTCGTTGAATTACACTATTCCATCCGGTGCGGGTGGCGCGTATTACGTGCAGTTGACCGCGAGCAGCGGCGCACTTGATTATTTCTCCCAATACTTGCTGAAGGTGGAACTCAGCGACAGCACTCCACCGGCGATTGTCTCGACGACCCTCCCGACAGAAGGAAGCACAACGCTCGCGGTTTATGATCGCTTCGCCATTGGGTTCAACAAAGACATGAACGCTGCGCTCGTGAACGCGGGCGGCAGTTACGATCTGCGTGCGGCTGGGGACGACGGCAATTTCGGCACTGCGGACGACCAACGATACACGGTTGTGCCCGGTACTTACAGCGCCGGCCTTTCCGCGACGTTCAGCATTACGGACGGCCCGCTGCAGGCGGGAAGCTATCGCTTTTCCGTAACGGGGTTAAGAGATCTTTTCGGCAACACGCTGCCGCCTTTCACACGATCATTTGTGATCGAAGCCCGCGATGGATTTACGGTTGAAGATCGCGATAACGGTACCGCTGTGACGGCAACGCCGCTTGCATTTGTGGAAATTCAAACTGGCCTGAAGACCGGAGCCGGCCGCGGCAATCTGACTAGCACCGGTGATCTGGACTTCTGGAGCTTTGAGGGGAACGCAGGCGATCGAATTTCTGTAGGTGTGGAGAATCCCGGATTCCCGGGATCGAGCCAGTTGTATTATCGCATAGATCGGCCGGATGGGACGATGCTTTTCGACTTCTATTCGGATGGCAACGGGTCCGGTGAATACGATGACGCCGTCCTGCCGGTGGCCGGCACATACGTGCTGCGCGTCCGCTACAACAACGATTACCAGGGCGAATACAACCTTCGCGTGACGGTGAATTCGAGCGCGGTGCAACTCGAACGTGAAGCGAATGAAACCGTGGCGAACGCGACTGCACTCACATTTACGACCGCCGGCAGTACGAGGAACAGCAGCGGCGCGGGTTACGTTCGCAGGGGGACGGACGTCGATTACTACAACCTTGGAACGCTGACGAATGGTTCCACCGTTTTTCTGGCAGTGCGCGTTCCGAGCGGCAGCACGCTCGATCCCGTGGTGGGTGTTTACAACGCCGCGAACGGTTACGTGACCGAAGTGACCGGTGGGCGTGCGACCGACGGTGTGGCGCAGGTGCAGATCACTTCGACCGGGACTTATTATGCGGTTGTGCGCGGAAACGACGGCAGCAGTGGATTGATGGCGCATTATATTTTGGATGCGCAGGTCGTTCCGACCGGCAGCGTGAGTTTTCCGAACCTGCAGGTGACCAGCATTACGCCGCTTTCCGGAACAATTAACAGCGGCGACAACGTGGCGATCACATTCGTGGTGAGCAACGCGGGTTCATCGGCGACGGCAGGATCGAGCTGGACTGACCGTGTCGTGCTTTCAAGCAACACAACCCTGGGTGATACCGATGACGTGACGCTCGGGATTTTTAATCGCAGCGGAACATTGGCGGCTGGTGCGAATTATAACGGGAACGTGAATGGACGTCTTCCAGATGGAATTAGCGGACAGTTCTATATCCTGGTTCAAACGGACTTCGGGAACGACGTGAATGAGTTCGTGCTCGAAGGTGATAACAGCAGCGCTTCGGCTGCGTTTGCAGTGACGCTCGCCCCATACGCCGACTTGAAGGTCGAGAATCTCGCAGTCACGCCGGGGACCGGCGGCACTTACAATATAGCGTGGAACACAGCGAATCGTGGTCAGCGTGCGGTCAACACCGCGTTCAAGGAGCGCGTCATCGTACGCAATGTTGCCACTGGCATTTCATTGCTCAACGCGGAACGCGATGTCACGAACGCGATAGCGATTAGTGGAACACTTCCGCAGACCGCCAGCGTGAATGTGGCAGGCTTTGGCACGTTCGAGGTGATAATCACGACCGATTCCCGCAATGGGATCTACGAGTTCGACGCGGTGAGCCACACCAGCGCCGAGCAAAATACCGCGCAGACCACGTTCCAGGTATTCCAGGATCTGGCGGTGGCCGTTTCGGTCAATCCTGCCAGCGCTGGAACAGTCACGGGAGCCGGTACTTTCCAATCGGGCAGCACCGTGACAGTGACGGCGAGTCCGATTACTACATCCTTGCCGTATCAGTTCCTGAATTGGACGGAGAACGGGCAGTTCCAGAGCGGCAGCGCGAGTTATTCCTTTACGCTGAATAGCGCGCGGCAATTGCTCGCGAATTTCGTGCTGCCGACGTATCAAGTGGCTGCGACCGCGGTCCCATCCAACGGCGGCACGATCTCTGGCAGGGGCAGCTATCCGCACGGCTCAAGCGTGATCCTCACTGCCACCCCGGCACTCGGATACAAGTTCGTAAACTGGAGCGAAAGCAACGTGGTGGTGAGCACCAGCGCTTCGCTAACGAACATCATCACGACCAATCGCACTTTCGTAGCGAGTTTCTCCGAAGCGAATGTTCAGCATATCGTCACGACGGAAACATCGCCCGCCGGCGTGACGAATATTGCCGGCGCGGGGACATACACGAACGGCGCTTCATTCCAATTTACCGCGCCGAATCGCGTGACAAATTCCGCGACGATCTACACCTTCCAGGAATTCCGAATCAACGGATCTGTGGTCACGTCGTTGCCGACCTATACGAAGTCGTTCTCGACGCTTGATCCTACGAATCTGACGGTGACTGCTGTCTACCAATCGCAGAGCATCCGCCCGGTGATCGCAGAGGTTATCCGCAACTTCCAGGACCCTGCGCCTGCGACGACGAACTTCCTGCTGTCGCTTCGATTTGACCGTTCGATGAATCCGGCGGTGCCGCTGTCGCTGGTGATTACAAATCCGACCAAACAAAGCAGCATTGTCGTCCCGAACACAGGCGTGTGGTCAACGGGCACCCGGCCGACCGATACGTATAGCGCGCCCGCGATCGCACTGAGCAGTGCGGTGGAAGGAACGAACATCCTGATCGCTTCCGGCGGACGCGACACTGTTGGCACACAGATGCAGGAGACGAATGCCACGACTGTCGTGGTTGATGCGACTGCGCCGACTGCGCCAGTAATTTCGTTGGTCAGCTCAAACGGAGCGAGCGCGACGTTTAGCTGGAGTGGTTATACAGCACCGGCAGATTTGTCGGCGTTCCGAATTTATCTGCAGCGAACTAACTTTGCGAACCTCACCGGAATCACTCCTCTGGGCGGTGTGGACGCAGCAATTCGCAATTACACGTTGAATGGGCTGCAACTCGACACAAATTATTTCGTCGCGGTGGTTGCGCTGGACGCGGCCGGAAATGCTTCCGGCGTGAATACATTCCCATTCAATCTTGGCAGCACCGTTCCGCCACCGGTCGCGCTGCAAGCGACGCCGAGCGGTTCGGATGCAGTGACGCTTTCATGGAGCGGCTACAATACTACGAACATTATTGGTTTTGCTGAGTTCCGATTGTATTACGAGAATACTCCCTTCACTTCCGTGGCGTCCCTAGCTGCGAAAGAGACGTTCAGCGCCAACGAACGCTCAGTCGTGCTGGAGAATCTGGACCGTTCGAAGACTTTTTACTTTGCGCTCGTGGGTGTGAATCGACTGGGCCAGTTCAACCCCGCCGTCACAACGGCGCGTTGGTCTGATCCGTATTCCGGAACGATTTCATCGAACCTTACCATCGGCAGCGCTGCTGAAAATGTTGTCGATATTTACGCGCCGATCACGGTCGCCAACGGCGCAGTGCTGACGGTTAGTCCTGGCACGACCCTGCGCTTCGCAAATGGCGCTGGCATCACCGTGCAAAGCGGGCGGTTGATCGCGGAGGGCACGGCGCTCGATCCAATTACCTTCACTTCGGCGAACGATCAGGTTGGTTCTGCTCCGGCGGCCGGAGATTGGGAAGGCGTCACACTTTCGGATGCTGCCGGTGTCTCGCGATTGGCGCATGTCTTCATCAAGTACGGTAAGGGGCTGACCGTAAATGCTGGCACGCCGGTGCTCACTGCGTTCAGCGCGCTTTACAATGCGGGCGCTGGTTTGAATACGCGGAACAGCGTTGCGCTCGAAACGGCGGAGGCCTTCCTGGCTTACAATGACGTTGGCTTGCAGCAGGGCAATGCCTCTCGTCTCGTGGTGCGTAATTCCATTATCAAGAACAACGACACCAATGCGTGGGCGAACGGCAGTAACACGCTGATCGCAACGCAGAATTGGTGGGGCACAACGGTGCAAACCGAGATTGGCGGATTGGTGCTCGGGTCGGTGACAACCACTGGCAATCTGGGTACGGAGCCAGTGCTCACACCTGCTGCGGAAGCGCTCGATGAAATTACCCAGACCTCCAGCCGTAATCTGGAGCTGCGTCTCGCGGCGCGCGGCGCGGAATCAGTCCGCCTCAGCGAAGATTCTACCTTCGCTGGTGCGTTCTACGGGCCTTATACGAACCGCACTTCTTTCCAGTTAAGCGAGGGTGGGGGACAGAAAACTGTCTACGTGCAGTTCCGTAGCGTTACGGGTGGAACCAGCACGCCGCTCGCGGTGAATGTGAATTATGTCACTGGCGGCCCTGTTATTTCCGCATTCAATCTGACTGAAGGTTTGGTTCTGAATCGTCCGTTCACCGTTACGGCCAGCGCGACTGCACCAGTCGGGATGCGTGCGCTCGAGTTGTATATCGACGGTCAGCCGGTCGGAACGAACAGCGGCAGTTCGCTGTCACTCACTCTGGATACGCGCAACTTTTCGGATGCGGTTCATCGCGCACGGCTTGTCGCGCGCGATCTCAGCGGAAGCATTGCCGTCAGCGAATGCAATATCACAGTTGCGAACGTTCCTCCGCCAGCGCCGGTGATCACTGGGCCGGTGGAAGGTGCGATCGTCAACACACCCAGCTTCAGCGTCCAGGGCACCGCGGAACCCAACAGCGCTGTCCGCGTTACGCGCAATGGCGCGGCCATCGCGACAGTTACCGCGACGGCTGCGGGGACGTTTTCTGCGAGCGGATTGACGTTGGTTGAAGGCCGCAATCGCATTGTTGCAACGGCATTCGACGCGATTGGCTCGACGCCCTCTACGACGGTGAACGTGTACTTGGATACCGTCGTTCCAGAACGGTTGATCCTCGACACGCCCGTCTACCAACCCGGCACGGGACTCCAATTCACCTGGCGTTACTCACCGACTGGTAAGCAGCCCACCAAATATGAACTTTTCTGGAGCCAAACGCCGTTCACCACCACGAACCAAGCAACAGGCCGCAGCCTCGTCCTGATTCGTCAGGCATACACTCTCCAAGGTCTCGCCAACGGCACCTGGCAATTCCGAGTCATCGGTTACGATGATGTAGGAAATGCGAGCGCACTTTCTGACCCGGTGAGCTTTGCGTATGACGCATTGCCGCCGGTGTTCACACTGGCGTTCGATAAGAGCTCGCCGGTCGGGACTGGACCGCTACATCTCACGTTGACCGCGAACGAAGCGCTCGCCGCGACGCCTTCACTGACCATGACTGCGCAAGGCGCTCCGCCGATTCTGGTGCACCTCACCGGAACTGCGGTGAACACTTACGAAGCGACGCTGACCATCGGACGCACTACTGGCAATGGCCCGCTGGCGTTCAATGTCACCGGCCAGGATCTTCAAGGTAATCAATTCCGCGGCGCACCAAACGGTGCTACCGTGATCATTGATACTCATCCTCCGGTTGCGACGATCATCACTTCGCCATTGGGGCCGATTCAGGCAACCAACAGCACGAACGTGAGTCTCACCGTCCGGACCAGCGAACCGATTGGTGCGGCTACAACTCCGACGTTGAATTTCGCGCCTCCAATTGGCGAAGCTGTTCCCATTACATTGACCGGAAGCGGGACGAATTGGTCAGGCGTGTTAACGCTTACGGCCGAGATGGGTTCTGGTTTCGGTCAGTTCACTTACAGCGGCACAGATGCGGTTGGGAACAACGGCACAGACATCGCGTCTGGTGCCAGCCTGGAAATTTACAACACAACGCTTCCGACCGCGCCGAATGCTCCGACTGCGTTACAGGCGACTGCAATTGCCGGTGGCCAAATACGCTTGAGTTGGAATCCAGTGACGAACGCGGAAATTTACCGTGTTTATCGCGAGGCAGGCACGAACATCGTCACGCCAACACTGCTCGTGGTGGATAATCTCACTACCAACGGTGCGATCAATTTACCCGCAACGGATGGTCCCTATCGCTACGGAGTAACCGCGTCGCGTCGTGGCGCGGAGAGTCCGGTTTCCGGCACTATCGGCGCAGTATCAGATCGGCTCGCACCTGCGGCACCGACGAGCGTTGCGGCTCAATTGGCCAGTTCCGGTGTTCTCGTCACCTGGACTCAACCCGGAACAGAAACTCCCAAGAGCTACAACATCTATCGCAACGGTCAGTTGATCCGCACCATTCAGAGCGGCACTTCTGTCACGGATTACCCTCCGCGCGGGATTGCGAATTACACCATCGGCGCGCTCGATACCGCCGGCAACGAAGCGGTGAGCACACCGGCAAGCATCTCATTGCTCGTCGGCGGAGTGCGTGATCTCGTCGCGGTCGCTACGATGGGTCAACCAGTCGCCCTGAGTTGGGCGAATGATGACAACACCGCGGTCGGCTTCAATGTTTACCGCAATGGTCTGAAGCAAAACGCTTCTGTATTGGCGCAGCCGAATTACGTCGATCCCCTCCCGGTTGGAAACGAGCCTGTCACCTACGGAATTACCGCCCGCAATGCTGCGGGAGACGAAGGTGCCCCGCGCACGCTGACGGTATATCCAGCAGAATTGCGGCTGCTGGTGAATGCGCCGCTCGGTGGAAATAGCGGCTCGCTCACGACTCGCTACTTTGACGAATACCGCGTAAGTCTCGCGAACCTCAGCTCCACTTCCTCTGTTCCGGTGTCGCGATTCGAAATCCGTCGCACGATTGATGGAGCAGACACGCTGAACCTTTCGCGCACATTGAACACGGCAGTTGCGCCGGGGCAATCCGTCGAACGCCGCATCGCCGTTCCTCAACCGCAGTTCGCCGCAAACGAACGGGTTCGCGCTCGCGCCGTTCAACAAGGCGATAGCACTGTTATTTACGAGAAGACCTTCGAGCTTAGCGATGTTTCCGAGTCCGGCTTGATGATCAATGTTGCGGCAAATCAACTACCGCTCGCGGGCGGGTTGTCGACGTTGCAAGTGCAGGTGTTCAACCGCGGTTTTGCCGACCTGAACTTCATCACCGCCACGGACAATGGCGCGAAACCCGGTGACGTTTACGTCTCTGTTAAAAACAGCCAGGGCCAGGAAGTCGGCCGCACGCTATTTACCGGCACGCCTCCGGGAACATTCTTCCTGAATGACGGGCGCGCATTCGTGCGGATTGCAGGTGGCGCATCGGTTTCGTTCTCGATTCCGAACGTCCTGGTCGCCGAAGCGCTCGGGACAAATCAGGCCACCTTCGAAGTGGTCGTGGCCAAAACTTACAGCGGACTCAACACACCGGACGTCGTTGAGAATGGTGAACTGCGCGGCAGCATGGTTTCGAGCCTCGCGCAAACTCCGTATTACGGCACCGCCCAGACTTCGAAGACCGGTTACGCGGATGAAGAACCGATCATCATCACCGGCCAGGCGCTCGATCGTCAGACCGGTAGTCCGGTTCCGAATTCACCGCTGAAAATTGGTTTTAGCGCGCGCGGCTTCCGCTGGACTCGCGACGTAACCACCGATGCGTCCGGCAATTTCACCTACGAATACACGCCGACTCCTGGTTTCGCTGGCAACCTGAACATCTGGGCGGCGCATCCACTTGTGTTCGACCAATTAAACCAGGTCGCCGTCACGTACTATCGGTTGTATCCGACTCCTTATCGGTCAGACATCCGCATGTCGAAGAACGACACGTTGCCGTTCTCGATCTCGCTGGTGAATCCAGGCGATGTGCCGTTGACCGGCTTTACGCTGGAGTTCAATGCGTATCAGCTCGTGGGAACGAATCGGGTTTCGCTCACGAATATCACAGGCACCGCTAGCCTTGCGGAGGAGTTCACTGTCGGTGCGAATAAAACCGTTCCCGTGCTGCTCGGTTTACAGGCCGCTGCCAACGCTCCGGATAATGCGATCGTCGAATACATTTTGCGTTCTGCTGAAGGCGGTAGCGCGAAGTTTGTCGGCGTTGTGACGCTCCTCCCCGCAGTGCCTGTGCTGACGATGACCGACCCGACCGCCGGTTATCTCGAAGTCAGCCTGAACCGCGGTCAGTTGCTGAGTCGCCAGATCACAATCCAGAACAAAGGATTGAAAGAACTGAAAGGCGTCACGCTCGCTCCTCCTTCCAGCAACACCTGGATGCAGGTGAATCTACCCATCAGTGATGACGGACAGATTCGCTTGCCTGATCTGGGTGTGGGTCAATCACACAGCTTCAGCGTGGTCTTTACCCCACCGGCAGATACCGCACTGGATTTCTACTCTGACGAAATCATCGTGCGTGGAACAAACTCTACCGCGGAATTCTCGCTGAAGGTTTACGCCCTGGTGACCTCCAGCCAGAAGGGCTCGGTGCAATTCTTCGTCGATAATATTCTGGGCGATCCCGTTCCGAACGCGAGCGTCCGCATGCGCAGCGGCTTGTTGCAAATGGAGCTGCCAGTGGCGCTGACCGATTCGGCAGGCCTCGTGACCATCAGCGATATCCCCGAAGGCGATTGGTCCTGGCAGGTCCTCGCGCCCGGGCATTCCGGAAGCGTGGGCAGCATCAAGGTAACGCCGTCGCAAACGGTGCAGGTGCACACGCGCCTCTCGAAGAGCCTCGTGACGATCAATTTCTCCGTCGTGCCGGTGCCTTACACCGACAAATACGAAATCAAACTGGAACAAACGTTCGAGACGCACGTGCCGGCGCCGGTGATCATAGTCGATCCCGCGTTCAAGGACTTCAAGAACGTGTCTCCTGGCTTCGAAGCGAATTTTATCGTCACGGTAAAGAATCACGGCTTGATCGCAATGGATGACGTGGTGATCAAAGGCTCGCAGGTGAACGGAGGCGCCTTGACGCCGATGATCGAGTATTTCCCGCGGTTGCTGCCGCAGGAAACGGTCGAAGTGCCGTTTGTGTTTACCTACAACACCCCGGGAACAACTCAGCAGGGACAACGACGACAGTTGAGCGGCGACGATATCGCACAATGTCTCGTGGGCGCGATGCCGTTCGGTTCACTTGCGGATCCGGCCTTCTTCCAGGGACTCGCGGCGATCTTCTCTGGAGGGTTCTACTGCATCACGGACCTCACGCCTCAACAGGCGCTGGCCACGGTCGGCGCACTTTTCGCCCTCTCGCAGGTTCTGGGCGCAATTGGTTCAGCGCAGGAGTTCCTGATTGGTTTTGTAGGTGGCGCGCTGAGCTGCATTATCGGAAATCTTTTGCCGTCCTGGGGTGGTGATGGAGGCAATAGCACAAGTCCGGGCGGGCATGGCACCGGCACTTACGGGCTCGCGAACGCTGCGTGTTTCAGCGCCGGAACTTCGGTGTTGATGGCAGATGGTCGAAGCAAACCAATCGAAGAAATCCAGCCGAACGACGTGATTCGCGTCGGGCCGCGCAGTTCAGAAGTAGCGCGCGTGTCACGAACATTTGCACGCGAGCAGGAGGAGGTTCTAGAAATCGAGTGGACCGGCGGCACAGTGAGAGCTACTCGCGAACATCGATTCTGGATCGATGGCAAAGGCTGGATTGCGGCATCTGATTTGAAAGCCGGAGATTACCTCTCCAACAGTGAGGGTGAAAGGGTTCGCATCCGGCGAATTTCGGAACACAGGAAGAAGGAACCGGTCTACACGTTCTCCGTAACGGGCGACAATGTCTTCTATGCAAACGGAGTGCTGGTGCACGATATGTGCGCACTCGAGAACGAAGTGATTACCACCGCCATCGCAGGAGGAAAAAATGCAGAATAAATCCTCCGCAACATCATCCATGAATTCAATCGAGACGATGAAGACAGCAACCTTAAAGCGATTCAGCCTTTGGATGGTCTGCCTCGTGTTCGTGCTCATCCCACTGCGTGCTCAACAACAATTCGCCGGTGTCTGCGCACGCGTGAAAATGGAAATCCTCCAGGAATTGACCCTGGAGCGAATCGGCTTCGAAGCGACCCTCGAACTGACGAACAACGACGGTGACGATCCGATTACCGATTTCTCCGCGCAATTGACGTTTGAGAATCCTCTTCTGACGACAAACACAACTCCGCACGATGCGTCTCAATTATTCTTTGTGCGCGCGCCTACATTCGAGAACATCGAAAACGTCAGCGGTACCGGTTCCATCGGGCCCACCAAGAAAGCAATCATCCGCTGGTTTATTATTCCGAAAATCTCGGCGGGCGGCACCAGTCCCGACGGCGTGAAATACCGTGTTGGCGCAGTTCTCAGTGGGAAGATTCGCGGCAAAGCCATTCCGGATGACGTCCTGAAAGTTTTTCCGGCCACAATTCCCGTGAAACCGGAACCGCAACTGGAGATCACATATTTCCAACCGCGCGATGTGCAGGGTGATGATCCGTTCACACCTGAAGTCGAGAGCCCGATTCCATTCACTGTCGGTGTGCTCGTGAAAAACTCCGGCTACGGTCTGGCAAAGAAGATGAAGATCGCTTCGCAGCAGCCGCGTATCATTGAAAACCGTCAGGCACTGCTGCTGATCGCTCAGTTGCTCGGATCGCGCGTGAATGATTCTTCTCTCGCGAACGGCAATCTCACCATCGACCTAGGCGATTTAAATCCAGGCCAGACGACGAAAGGCGCATGGGACATGATCACGTCGCTATCGGGCGAATTCGTGGAGTTCAAAGCCAGCTACACACATGCTTCCGAACTAGGCGGCCTGGAGACGTCGGTTATCAAATCGCTCAACGCCTATTTCATTTCGCACGAAGTTCAAAACGACCAACCGGGGCGTGATAGCATCAAGGATTTTCTTGCGGATACAGACAACGATTTCGTTCCAGACGCACTGTACGAGAGCGAAGGAAATATTCTTCCCGTCAATAATCTTGAGAATGTGCAAATCACGGGGTCCGGTTATAACTACACGCTTACCCTAAACGCAGATAAAGGTAGCTGGGGTTACTTCCGCGTTTCCGATCCGGCGCAGGCGCGCCTGCCGATCAGCCGCGTCGTTCGTTCCGACGGCAAAGTGCTCAACGCAAACAACGTATGGACGAATGTCCGTTACGAGGAGGGCAGCAATCGCCGCCTCGCCTGGCTGAACTTTGTCGACCTCGTCAATGTGGCCAACTACACCTACACCATCACCTACGCGCCGGTCGCGCAGGACACTACGGACCCGGCCACAACGCTCCATTTCGCTGGCGCGGTCACGCAATCAGGCGGGAAATATTACATCACACCGGAAACGCAGATGTATTTCATCTCTGATGATGTCAGTCCGGTAAGCATTTATTACAGCGTGACGAACAGTGCGTTTCTCCCGGCGGTGCCGTTTCGCTTGCAAAATCCTGGCGAGTATCCGATCCGCTTTTACGCGGTGGACACCTTCAACAACACCGAAACGACAAATACCGCAACACTCGTCGTGAGCGGCGTGACCTCGCTGGATTTTGCATCTATCAACGGTCCCGCGGATCCCATCGCCATTCCCGGAGATGCATCGTCGATTCGCCCTGGTTCTGCTGCCATCACCTTCTCCGCGCAATCGAATCCCACTCCGATTAATGCGCAGGTGGACGTCTTCCAGGGTGTCCTTGGATGGGCTACCGTCGCGAATGTTCCATCTTCTCCGACACGCGCCACCACCGCCTCACTTACGATCGGCGGTGACAACGTTGATTATTACAAATACCGTGTGAACTCCGGAGCCTGGAGCAGCGAACAACCTGTTTCCGCTCCGGTTGCGCTGAGTAATCTCGCGGGCAACACACGTGTCGATATTCTCGGACGTTCGCAATATGGCCTTTACCTGCCGGACACGAACGGAGTCAGTGTGTCATGGGTCGTCGATGCAAATGCGGCCACTACCATTGTCACGGGTACCCCTGCAACACCGACGCGTAACAACAACGCGAACCTCGCTGTCAGTGGCGCTGGATTGACCCACTATCGTTACTCCGTCAACGGCGGGTTTTATCGGCCGGAATCGAATATCGCCAGCGGCATTGTCCTCTCCGCGCTGAGCGGATCTACGCAAGTCGTTTCGGTCATCGGCAAAGTCAGCAATGTGTACCAACTGACCAACGTCGCTACCACCGTTTCCTGGAAATATGATCCGGCGTACGGATCGGATATGACCGCGCTCGTCAAGGTGCGCTCCGCCGGCTTCACCAACATTGGCAGCGGCGTTTCGACCTTCACCTGGCATGGCCGCAACGATGCGGGAGTCATTGTCACTCCGGGTTGGTATACCGTCCGTGTGACATTGACCGATTCGCTCGGCCGCCAGGTATTCGCCACTAAACTGGTCAAGCTCGACGAAGTCTCTGGCACCGTGACGGAACTCGCCGGCGCAGTTCGGGGCCCGAAGAATCCGCATGCTCGTCGCGGACGCGTCGTCTGGCAGGATCAAAGCACTGGCGGTTTCAATATTTATGCGCGCGCTCTTTCCAGTGCCACGGCGCAAATTGTGCCGGTCACTTCCGGCGCGCTTTCCCAGGAGAATCCGAAAACCGATGGTCGCTATGTCGTCTGGCAAGCCCGGCAGGCGAATGGGAATTGGGATGTTTACCTGAAAGATCTCGAATTGAATACGCCCGCGGTGTCCGTAGCCCAAAGCACCGTTCGCGATGAGATCAATCCTGCAGTCGAATGGCCTTGGGTTGTCTATCAATCTCGCGAAAGCGGTGATCCAGCGGCCATCTCCCGATTGGTCGCGCGCAATATGCTCACGGGGGCAACGTTCCCAGTGGATCCTGCGAGCCAGGACCAGGTCGATCCGGACATTCAAGGAGGACGCGTTGTCTGGCAGGATTTCCGCGATGTGGGTCCGGGCGAAGTCTACTTCCGAAATCTCGAAAGCGCTGAAGTGCGCCGCATCACCACGAATTCCTGGGGTCAGTATCATCCAGCAATTTTCGACAACGTGATCGTTTGGCAGGATAACAGGGCAGGGCAGGTGGACCTCTTTGCCTATGACCTGCACCGGCAAACCGAATTCCAACTGACCAGCACGCCTGAAAACGAAACTCGTCCGTTCATGGATGGTTCATGGGTCGTCTCCGAAGAAGATTCGCTCGGCGCGAACGTTCAAAACATTCGCCTCGTCCACATTCCGAGCCGTAAAGTGGTGCCGCTTACCCGGTCCCTTACTTTCAAGGCTCGCCCGAGTCTCACTGACGGCGCGATTATCTGGCAGGAGGATGCCGCAAACCTCTCGCGCATCATCAGTTCAGAAATGCCCAGCCTCCAGGCGGTCTTTGAAAATCGCAACGTTGTAGCCGTCACGCCCGCAATGGCGCAATACCAGGAGAACGCTTACGCATTGCTGAACCTCTGGAAAGATTACGGTGCGCAGGAAATCACTCAATACACCTCGTTCATCCCTCAGGTTGTTGCGGAAACTGCGCGTCTGCAGAATGGTGTGCCAACCGGGACAAACTTCGACCTGGTACCGGGCCGCAGTCTCTGGGTGAAGTTTGAAGGAGCGCAGTTGCTCGACCTCGGCGTGAATATTCCACAGGCGCTCACCTTTTCGGCTGGGGTGAACGTTTTTAGTTACGCGCACTTCCCCAGCGATTACTCCGCTTACCAGATGATCCATCAACTCGGACTTAACAATGTTCGCGCTCTTCGCATGCTCGATTCCGAAGCAGGTAACTGGGTTGTTGCCCAGGTTCAGAACGGCGCGATTGTCGGAAGTGATTTCCGCATCCCGCAAGTAGCGGTGCTGATGCTCGACCTCGCCAATGGAGTCGCCCAGTTCAACCCGTAAGAAGCTTATGATTCAATCACGATTAACATCTCGCGCGCTCGCTGCGATCGCACTGACTCTCGGCTCTCTCGCCGCGTTTGCGATTTCGCCGGAAGAGTTGCGCCGCGAATTGAGTGAAGGCAAACCGGCGACGATTATCGATGTTCGCACCGGGCAACTGTTCAAAGACGGCCACATTCCGAACGCAATCAATATCCCCGCATCGCTCTGCCCGCAAAAAACTCTCCCACGCCTCGGTCGCGTAATCGTTTACGGGGACGGATTTGGCGACGCCGAAAAGCAAGCGCTCGAAGCGCTCAATGCAAAACCCGGAATCAATGCGGAACTGCTTGAAGGCGGGTATTCCGGCTGGCAAGCGGCGCAAGGCACGACTACGGGCGACCGCGGTTTGAGCCCTGAAAAATTGCCTTACGTAACTTACCAGCAAGTGCAAGAGACCACCAGCGATGTGGTTCTGGTCGATCTGCGCAAGCAACCGGAGAAGAAGCTTTCCGCTGCCAGTGTAAATGCACCGGCGCAGGCTGCTGCACCGACTGCGCTCACCGATCTTGCCGCTGCCTTCCCGGGCAAGCGTGTCACCAAATCGGCGCATAAGGATCCAAAACAAATGAGCGCCAAATCGGTTGGTGTTCCACAGCCGATCATGGTGCTGATCGATAATGGCGACGGCACTGCCCAGGAAACCGCGCGCGAATTGCGCGCGCAAGGGAACCAGCGAGTGGTCATCCTCGCCGGCGGCGAAACCGCCGTCGCTCGCCAGGGGCAACGCGGCCTGCAACGCACCGGTCAGAATCTCGAAAATTTCAACCGCGCAATTCGTGGTTCCAGCAACTAACCGTATGTCACTCCTGAATTCGACCTCGAACCGCATTCGCAAAGCACTCTGCTTCGCACTGCAACTCGCCACGGGCGCGCTCGCGCTCCACGCTGCCACCATCACGAACGTCAACGTGGTGAATGTCACGCCCTCAAGTTTCTCGCTCGTTTGGCGCACCGCCCAAAGCAGCGTTAGCGAGGTGCAAGTGTTTGCAGATGCCGGAGGGCAATCGAACATCACCAGTGTCCTGGGCGTCGAGTTTTACCCGCTACATACCGGGAACCCAAATTTCTTGGAAGGCTACGAGCGCCGCCAATCCCGTGTTGATCTCCATGAGAAAACAAAATCGCTCGGCCTCGTTCACGCGAAAGTCCGCAACGGACATCCCGGCGCGACTTACTATTACAAGATTCTCTCCAGCTCCGGCGGCACGACCAACACTTTTCCAGCCATCGGCACGGCCGCTGTCCAATTGCCGCAGGAGAACAGCTTCGTTCTAAATTCTCAGCAGCTCATCATCGATATGCCCGGCGTCGATCACTCCGGCCAAATCGTTACGCTGAGCCACACCAACGGGGCTTACGCACTCGCCGCGGTGGTGGGCGACGGTACCAGCACTAACCAGGTGTTCTTCAACCTCAATGATATTTTCGCCATGTCCGGCGGAAACCTCTCCCCGGTCGGCGGACAGGAATTTCTCGTCACTATCCACGGGCCCGCCAACACACAGGAACAACAGGTCTTCAATGTCGCTTTTACCGACGGGTTTTCGGTTGGTGGCGCAAACGAAGTAAGCACCGCGGATGATTTCCTCGTCGTCGGTGTCGGTTCGGGCATTTACCGCACCGGCGTGACGAACGAATTGGCCATCGAACTAAATTCCAGCGGCCTATTGGATTTCTCCCTGAACATTTCGCTCCCCGACGGCCGCTTTGATAAACTCGCGCTCAAATCTGCGCGGCCGCAAATTGATTCGAGTTCTCTTTCCATCGTGAAATCGAGTGTCACGAACTACACACTCTCCTTCCGTGCTGCTACTGGCAACTTGATCTCCGGCGATGGGCCAGCGGTGTTGCTCAGTTTTGTCTCGACGAATCACACCTCCGCCTTTGTTCCTGTGCGTGCCTCCAGCATCGTTGCGCGCAAAGCCGACGCCTCGAGTCTCGTTCCTCTGCTCGTCACTTCCGGTCGCATGGTGCTCGTGGGTAACGAACCGCTCGTTGAAGCAACCATCGCTTCCACCGGTCGCCACCTCGCACTCTACGGAAAGCCCGGTTCAAGCTACGAAATCCAGGGAGCTTCCAATCTCGACTCCGGCAGCCAGTGGAATCTTGTCGCGCGCGTGCCCATGACCTCGCTTGTCTACGAGATGGAGAACCTGAACAATAACGAGCGCACCAAGTTCTTCCGCGCTCTCGAATTTACAGCTGATCCCCCGTTGCTCGAAATTGCGTCAACTCGTTCGAACGAAAGCGATTTTCGAATCTTTGGCCGCCCTGGAACAGCCTACAACATCCAATACACCACCAATCTCTCCGGCATAGTCCAGTGGCACCCGCTGCTGAACTACACCCTCACGAATTCCTTCGGCAACGTCGCCGGCGTTCCGACCACCAATGGAAACCGCTTCTTCCGCTTAAGCCGCTAAGCTGTCCTCGCAGCAGATCAGTTTCGAACCGTCCAGCAATGAAAAAGGCGGACTTCGTTAGAAGCCCGCCTTGCATGACTTTGGTTTTTTATTCCTGGTTTTTTGCTGCGAGAGCTATTTCAAATTCGCCGCGTGGAATTCGTTCCAGTCGTCCAGATTGTTCAGGTTGACTGCATCCTTAAAAGAGGAAGCGTCATCCTGCAGGCCGCACCCTGAGAGAATTCCCTTGCGGGTGTCATCGCCATGATTGTAACCACGGATGGAGGCGTTCAGCTTCTCGATGTTGGCTTTGTCGAGCTTAGCGCCGGGTTGTTGTTTTACCCAGGATTCGAATTGGGCGTAGTTTGGCTTATTGTTTTTGATGAAATCCAACGTTTTCTGGCGGTCCAGGCCGAGTCCGTCGAGGACCATCTGGTCAAAGCCTTTGCCGCAGCCAGGATAGCCGGCGGCGAGTTTGCCGCGGGCTTCGAGCGAGGTTTTCAGCCAGAGGCGTGGCAAATGAAGAACGCCGAGCGGGCCGGCGGTTCCAGAACTGATCAAAGGCACATGTGTATTGCTCATAAGTATTCTCCCTGTTTGTGAGGGATTTGTTTTAGCGATTGGGGGGGGATGGTCAACGCTGAAGTTGGCCGGAGCGGCGTAACTTTTAGGTGAATTGGCGCGTCAGAAGAGATGTTCCACACTGACTTGAACTTTTTTAAAGGAGTGGACGTAAAATCATTGATACATATGAAAAGACTTACCTCATGGTGTTTAAGTGTTGCCGCTGTGCTGTTGTTCGCGGGCGTGACCCAGGCCCAGGACGCAAAGAAAGTGGACCCAACCGGGACTTGGACCTGGACGATGCAGCCTCGCGGCGGCGGTGGTGAAGCTCGTGAAGTCACAATGAAGATTACAAAAGAAGGTGACAAGCTCGCCGGGACAATGTCCGGTCGCCAGGGAAATGAAGTGAAGCTCCAAAACGTAAAGCTGACTGGCGAGGAGTTGTCATTCGATTACACCCGCGAAGGCCAAAACGGAACCTTCACGCAGAAGTATAAAGGCAAAGTCGCAGGCGATACCATCACTGGAAAAATCGCCATGGAACGCGACGGGCAAACCAACGAGCGCGATTGGACCGCGAAACGCAAGACCGACGCGAAAGACGAGAAAAAAGAAGAAAAGAAGTAGGACTCGTAAGCTGAGGAGCCACCTCTGAAAATCTGGTCGGGCAAAGCGAACACCGCTTTGCCCGATTTTTCTTTTCCCTCGTTCGCGCGACCTTGCTCCGGTCCTAAATTTCGCTGCCTCCGCGGAATTACTTCCAGATTCCGGATCGAAATCCGCAGAAAAGCTTGTCATCGGGCCTCCCGTGAGGTTACCGGAAGTAAACGATGCGTATCGCCTGGATCTACAAGTCGCCCTGGAAGAAGCCTGGGCCGATTGTTTATATGGGCGTTTTGAACGCGGCGGCCTGCGCCGGTTGCGGCGCGGAAACCGATCTGTTCGTGAGCGCCGAAGACGAGGCCGATACAGTGAGCGACAGCGCCCGAGATCTACGGGACTTTTACGGAATAGCTCCGAACTCCAGGCTGCGGATACATCGCATCCCTGAAGCGCGGAGGCAGGGCCTTCGCAGCGAAAGGCCTGTCTATGCCGCCGCGTGCCGAGAGTTGGAACAGCAACTTCAGGCCGGTGAAAAAACCGTAGCAGTAACACGCGAACTTGGAGTCCTGCCTCAACTCTTGCGCCTCCGGCGAAAATATCCAGCGCTCCGCGTGATTCACGAAGCGCATGATTTTTACGGGCGCATCGGCCA
Organism: Verrucomicrobiia bacterium; assembly: GCA_036383895.1. Lineage (GTDB taxonomy): Bacteria > Verrucomicrobiota > Verrucomicrobiia > Limisphaerales > SXQI01 > DASVNK01. The sequence goes on from DASVNK010000079.1 coordinate 70,903, forward strand.
CCTGCCCACCAGACGGCTCCGCGATTATCGAAGATGGTTTTCTGAAAGGTTCTATATTTCCCGAACAGATGGCCTGGTGTGTATCACCGCACCCCAGCGAGAACTTTACAAACAAGTCTTTCCGCGACTCCCAAACGTTTACCTGCCGCTAGGCTGCGTCGAACCAAGGCAAGGTGCGGAACCGGAGGCGCGGCGGCTCGCCCGTAGGGTCGGATACATCGGTCATTTGCATGAGGCAAAAGGACGGACGCTTTTGCTGCAGGCCGCGCAACAACTGAGACCGCACGGGGTGACGATCGAATGTTACGGAGGCTATCCGAAACAAGTCGAAACCTTGCGGAACGAAATCGCCGCGCGAAACTTGAGCGATGCGATTAATTTTCAGCCCTTCTGCGGTCCTGCGGAAATGTTTCAGTGGCTGTCTTCACGTGTCAGCATCGGTGCCGCGCCGCTCCAAGACACTTACTACAACCGAAACCTAACCTGCCCCGTAAAGGTGCTCGATTACCTCTCGCAGGGTTTACCGGTCGTGGGCAGCGATCTGCCAAGTGTTCGCGATTTAGCAAAAAACGCGGGTGAATATCATCAACCGGACGACCTCCCAGGCCTCGTCGCGGCCGTCCTTCGCCTGCTGGACGACCCCGCGCGATACGCTTTCCTGGCCCACGAAAGTATGCGACGTGCTTCCGAATTAGCATGGCCCAAACGCGCGGCAGCATTGCTGGAATTCGCAAATGGGCTTCGCGGCCCTGCAGGAAGATAATCGCCCGAAAGGCAGATGAATCTCGCGCACAGAAATAAAAAAAGGCATCGCCGCACTGACGATGCCTTCGGTCTACCAGATTTTCTGCGATCAGCTATTTCGCAAACTTAACACCTTCGAGGTATTTGAGGCTGATCGGGAGATGTTCGGGGGCGGCGTCGGATTCGTCTTCGATGAAGTAGTATTCCACGCCGGCTTTTTTGGCGGCGGCGAGGATGGATGGCCAATTCAGGATGCCGGTGCCGATGGCGACGTCGTTGTTTACATTTGAGCCGCCGCTGAAGTTGGATTCGGTGCCAGCTTTCATATCTTTCACATGCATCAACTTCCAGCGGTTTGGATATTTGTTGAGCCATTCGGTGGGATCAGCGCCCGGATGTTTTACCCAGAAGGTGTCCATTTCAAACGCGACGAGTTTCGGATCGGTGCCTTTGATCAGCATGTCCATGTAAGTGTCGTTCAGCGCGGGGCGGAATTCGTAGCCGTGATTGTGGTAGAAGAATTGGATGCCTTCTTTCTTCAGCGCAGCGCCGGCTTTATTGAAGACCTCAATCGCGGCTTTCGCCTGCGGTTCGTCGAAAGGAGCTTTGTGTGAGATCCAGGCGCAGCCGGCGTATTTCAGGCCGAGGGCTTTGGCTTGCTTGGCGACTTCTTCGGGTTTGTCGCGGAACATGTCGTAGCTGAAATGGCCGGAGACCGGCACCAGACCGCGCTGGTCGAGCATCGCTCTGAATTGCTCGGGAGTTTTGTCGTAGGTGCCGGCGAGTTCGACGTATTTGATGCCGTTGGTTTTGACGAAATCGAGCGTGCCAGGGACGTCTTTCTTGAATTGAGCGCGCAGCGAATAGAGCTGGAGACCGATCGGGCCTTTGAAGTCTTTGCCGGTGCCGGTGAGTTTTTCGCCGGTGCTGAGTGAAGAACAGCCGGTAAATAAGAGAATCGCAGCGATTGCGCCGCAGAGTTGTTTCATAGTTTCCTCCTGAAAGCGGAGGTTTTATGGGAGCCGGATTCCATTGTCGAGTCTGGAGCGAATGCTCGGACGGAGCCCGTCGTGAATCAAAAGTAACTGTTACCCGCGGGAGCGATGTTCGGGACATCGTTGCCTCATAATTGATGTTACCGCTTTGATTTTGGAAAGAGCCTGCCTGCGAGGCGCTCTTTAGACCAGCAGCAAGTAAGCGGCAACCG
>DASVNK010000080.1:0-7410 GCA_036383895.1 Verrucomicrobiia bacterium
CGTTGGCTGAGTAACTATGCGATAGGTCAGCGGCTGATTTTCCGGGTCTTGCCCGTTGAGCGTGATGGCAAGCGTGGTGTTCTCGACGGATTGAAGATTCTGCGGCGCCGCCACGGGAGGCTCGTTGGGAGCATCCGCGATTCGCACCAACGCCGACTTGGCCGTGCCGATGGTGTAGGCGGAGCCTAGCTTGATCTCGATGGTTACGGTTTCCTCGCCTTCGATCAAATTATCGGTGAGTGGCACGATAGAAATAGTCTCTGTGGTCGATCCCGCCGGAATCTGAGCTGAACCTGAGAGTGAACGGTAATCGGTTCCGTTCTGCGCGGTTCCCCCGATCAGCAAATCGACCGTCAATGGGCTCGCGTCCGCAACATTCCGGACAAGCTTGAACGTTCCTGGATCTGTTCCCGGCTCGGCTGCGTTCGCATCGTCGGCAGAAATGGTGACCACGGGGAGGGCTCCTCCGGATGACTTCGTCACCGAGGTGAAAATTCCCTGACTGTAATTATAAAACATGCCGCTACCGGTGCGCTCGAGCTTCACTGCGCGAACCATGTAGTGATGGGTGCCGATCCCGATGGCATGGGCATAACTCGTTGCGACGGGCGAACCGGTGATTCGTTGAAAAGGGCCATTCGCGTTGGCGGAATGATACACGAAATAGCCGACGACGTTTTGATCTGATGACGCGGACCAATTCAGGTTTACGTTGGCTCCGCCAGCAGTGCCGGACAGGTTCGAAGGCGGGATGACAGGATAATTCTCTAGAGTTGGATCGCCGATGAGCGCGATGTGCACCTGCTGAGCGGCGAAGTTCTGGTAGTTGCGATACTCGTTGATGTTGTTTTGGCTGATTCGAGTGCTGTGTCCAATGCTTCGCCCGAGCCCCATGGGATGCATAAACCAGTGCGGCAAACCCGACCAGATGCTCGCCAAGGTATAACTTTGCGAACCAATGGCCGCGCGGAGAAAGTTGTCCCTTGTGTTCCAATCACCGAAATAGCTTCCGTGCAGAATGAGGAACACCGCACGCGGATTCTGCGCGGCAAAATCCCAGGTTGTGCCGATCGTATCCGCCTTGGTCAGCCCGCCGCCGCCGCCCCCGTAAGCCCAGAGAAAACTTTCATTCTGTAGCGTTGAGAAGAAACCATTAGGGCCGACCTCGCGGACTGCGCCCGGGCCGAACATCTGTCGATAATGTCGCCACGCGTCGACCGCCGGCGCGTCGCCGCTCAAATCGCCAAAGTTATCGCGAACCAACATTCGGGGCGTGGCGGTAAAAACGCGGCGTCGATAGTCGCTGTTCTTCTTTAAATAATTCCGCAGCAAATCAACCTCCGATCGCCCGCTGAATGCTGGCATATCGGCAAAGTCGATGCGGCCGATTTCGAGTTCAACGGAAGTCGGTATTTGCGATTGATCAAACTTGCCGTCGCCGGGAGTGTTATTGTTCGCGGCGTAGTCGCCGGAAATGACGTTGACGCTGTTGTCGGTCCAGTTTCCGTTCATCTCCGCGTAATAGGCGTCGGCTGGCCAAGCACCGCGATGGCTTTCGTGGAGATCCGGGGCAATGTTCCCGGAATAGGGAACCGGCACATTGCCGAACAATATGACGGAACGGACATTTCCGGGATCGGCGTTATACTCGGCGCGGATGATATTTTTCACTTCGGGGACGGAAGTGGTGCGGGAGAGATCGCGCCGGATGGGAAACCAGCCTGCAGCGAGCAATTCGCGCTGGAATGCGGCAATCTCGTTTCCGAGGGATCCCGCAGCGACGTCATCGACGATCAGGATGACTTTTCCCTTCAGATCGGGCCAGGCAACGTTTCCGCCGGCGAGCACGTAACCGTAAGCATACACCCAGCCGCTGTTGCGCACCGTGGTTTCAAGCTGCACTTCGTACTCGTAGGCGTTCCCGGAAGACACGGCGGTATCCGTATATTGCGTAGCAGTGCCTGGCAGGGTCGCGATGGCCCCACCCCAGTCAGTTGTGCCAAAAGGACGACGGCGGATGGTGTAGGTGCGCGCGATGCTGCTCGGTTGCCAATTCAACCGCAGTGCGAACGGAGAACTCAAGACCTCGACAGAGATTTCCACCGCATACTCCCTGGCGTCGAGCGCAAAGCTGGTGAAGTTCGGCCCAGCGAAAAGCAGCGACACAACTACTGTGAGTAGTTGGAGCGGTGATCGAAGTTGCAGCGAACGCCGCACTCTGGCCGTCATACCGGATGGTGATACCACTACGCGCGCTCCATCAGAATCGGTGCGGCACGAAACTGTCGTTAGGCGTTTCCCTTAGCCAGCTCGGCTTTCACCGCACGTTCGGTCTCAGGCTTATCTTCGCGGGCGGCGGTAAGAAATTCTGCGTAGGGCGCGAAGGCCGGACTGTGATCGCACATGATCTTAATGGTCATGGTGATAGGAACGGCCAGAATCACTCCAACAATTCCCCAGATCCATCCCCAGAACATGACGGCGAGGAAAACAATGAGCGGGTTCAGAACCAGGCGCTTACCCATAACATATGGAGCGATAAAGTTATCGGCGAAGTTCACTCCGAAATAAATAGCCGGGGCAATCATCGCCTTGGAGACAGAATCAAAGGAAACCAACGCAACGAGGGTGACGATCGTTCCGGCAACCAACGCTCCGATGTAGGGTATATAGTTCGCAAAGAACGCAAGCACACCCCACAAGAGCGGGTTGGGCATGCCCAAAAGAAAGAGTCCAAGACCAATCGCAGTGCCTTCGAACAGATTGACGATAGTGATGGAAACCAGATACTGGGAAATGCCTTTCTCGGTTTCACGCATGATCTCCACCGCTCTCTTTTTATCTTTTAGCCGTGGAAGGATCTGAACGAGCTTTAACGCCAGAATATCGCCAGCCGCTAAGAAAAAGAATAACAAGACGAATACTTCGACAATGAGCAGCAGAACGCTTTTGGTCTGGCTCACCACGCTGTTGAGTAATCCGGGTTTCTTAAGCTCCACTTTCGGCGTCTCATCCGCGCCGTTCGTCATGTGTTCGACAGTCTGAGCCGCTTTAGTGATGGGTTGTGCGCTGCTAATCATGCGGCGCACCTTTCCTTCCACCTTTTCGAAACTTTCCGGGGCGCGTTGAATCCAAGACGAGGCGGGCCCTGAGAGCAAAAGAACGCCGGCAGAAACGATGCCGAGGAGGGCAATCATGACGATGGCCGCACTGAGTGCCTGAGGAATATGTAAACGGTTCAAACCGCGCACGAGAGGGCGCAGTAATAAGCTTAAGATAAATGCGAGGATTACAGGGAGCAGAAACTCTCGAGCGAAATAAAGAGTGTAGAATAACGCCAGCACAAACAGGCCCAGGACGGACATTGCTGTCACACTTATGGGCCTGCGCATCGGCTGGATTTTCGGCACATCGCCTTTTGCGGATGCTTCGTCTTTTTCTACTTCGTCGCTCATCCCCTTCCTTCCAACTGTTGTGAGTTAATAACGTTTTGAATCGTATCGCTCACAACCCACTTATCGAAGCGGGGAAAAAGGTTGGAACTCGTCAGCGATATCCTTAGAGGCCCGAGGGCTTTACCCTTGCGCTTCTTCATAAATGCAACTAAGAATCCCTAGATGAAGAGTGATATTAGAAAGTACATCAGCCTCCGCGACGGTCTAATGCAGGAACGCTCCCAGCTGGAGGCGCGGTTGCGTGAGATCACGGAAGCGCTCGGTGAAACGGGTTCCAGGGCAAGCTCACCATCAAGTCCCGCGGTCAGCGCGCCGGCTGCAGCTTCCCGGCAGGGTGCCACCCGTGGGCGTCGCGGACGTCGCGGCGGCGGAGGGGGACTTTCGCTCCGTGATGCAGTCCTTCAGATCACTTCAAGCGGCGCGCGCACAAAGGAAGAGATCCTTGAAGGCGTGCAGCGACTTGGTTACCGATTTTCCACAAACAACCCTCTCAATTCTCTTGGCGTAATTCTTTACGGGAAGAATCCTAAGTTCAAAAACGACGGCGGGCGCTTTAGTCCAGCTGGCGGCAGCTTGTCCTCAGCAAGTGGCGCGCGCACGCAACCTGGAAAAAAGAATCAAGGCGCTGGCCGCAAACGCCGCACGATGTCTCCCGAAGCGCGGGAAAGAATTGCCGCCGCGCAACGAGCTCGCTGGGCCAAGGCCAAGGGAGGTAAGTAATTCCATCGCTGCTGAGCCGGAATCTATTTTCAGGGTTTTGCTGAAATAGACGTTCCCGTGGGTGGACGTACGGTGTGAGTAGCGTGAATGGGTTTTGCGTTGGTTTGCCCGCACGCAGGGCGGTCTCTTACCGAGCCCGCCCGCTACAGTTGAATCCGCTGGCTCCGCTTCAGTGCCAGCGGATTTTATCATTACGGCCTTCGCTCCGAGTCAGCGGAACTCTTGACCGGAATTCGTTGGTCGCTCAGAATCGCAGCTCCCAAAGGAGTTATGCGCGCTCATTCCGCCCGTCCCCGTTCATTGGCTGCGTGGCGGTGCGCAATATCGCGGCCTGGGATGGAAGCACCTGGCGGGCGCTGGGCAACGGAATCGCGGGGTATGCTGGGGCGCTGCTGGTGCATAATGGGCAACTCTACGCGGGGGGATCGGCGGACAACGGCAGTTCAGGTTCAGCGATGCTTCAACGGTTCACCAGCAGCGGATGGGAAGAGTTAAGCACCGTATTTCCGACAAATAATGGTGCGATCTATTCACTCGTGAGCGACGGCACTAACATTTTTGCCGGAGGCTCGTTCACAGCGCCGGGAAGTAACGTCGCGCGTTTCGACGGCACAACGTGGCATCCGCTCGGCGCTGGGCTCGATGGAACAATTAACGCTCTGGCGCTTTGGAATGGGGAGCTTTATGCCGCGGGAACATTTACCGGCTCGATGGCAAAATGGACCGGCACAGAGTGGCTGAATCTCGGTGCGACATTTCGTCCGCGCGCGCCGACCCGTCTTCAATCGTGGAATGACGGGCTTTATATCGCCGGCGACTTCACAAATATTAACAACATTACGATCCGCGATCTCGCTCGTTATAATGGGGACACGTTCGCGGCGCTGACCGATGAGAACATTGCCGCGAATATCTATGGCGTAAGCGCGGACGCAGAGAAGATCTACTTCACCGGGGATATCGCCTATGTTGATGGAAACCCGGAACCCGGCGCATTGACGCTTGCGCAAGGTGTCGGCACTTGGAGTGGCAGTTCGTTCGACAATCTGTACCATCCTGACTTTTCGAACGGAGTTGGCTTTTTCGTAAACGCGATCGGCGAGCACGCGGGCGATATCTACGCAGGCGGAACTTTCCGCGGGGCTGGCGATGCCTCGGCTAATTACATTGCACGGTGGGACGGAGACAAATGGAACAACCTTAGCACTGGGCTGGAAAATCTAATGAACAGCGACACCCCGCGAGTGGACGCGCTTCTATCTCATGCCGGAGACCTGTTTGTTGGTGGTTCATTTTCACATGCGGGTGGCGTGCTGTCGCGCAACGTCGCCATCTGGACCGGCACCGAGTGGCGCGCGGCCGGCGAAGGACTGAACGGACGGGTGCGAAGGCTGGTGGTTTACCAGGGAAGCGTCATCGCGACGGGTGCATTCACCGCGTCGGGCGCGCAGACTATACTTTTTGTGGCGCGATGGAACGGTAGTGCTTGGGAAAACCTTGAGGCTTTTGGGCTCGGTAGTTTGATTGGATCACAAGGCGCGCATGAAGCTATCGTTGCGAACGATACTCTCTATGTCGGAGGTATATTGCTTGCGGACGGCGGTTCTTACAGTAATTCGGTCTTTCGGCTCGTCGGCGATTCGTATGAGTTCTTGGGCGGGTTCAATCGGCTGCTGAGCAGTATGGCGGTTTATAACAATGAACTATATGTCTCCGGACAATTTACGCGCGTTAATCGGACTTTGACGATCACCAACATCGCGAAATGGGACGGCGCTTCGTGGAGTGCGGTTGCTTCAACGATGAACGATCAAGTCAACGGGCTGGCGGTTCATAAAGGACGGTTGCACGTGACGGGGCGCTTCGACCAATCGACCACGGTTTCAAATCTGAACGGAATTGCGCGCCTTGGTGACTCAGATTGGGAACCGCTCGGCGCCGGGCTGTGGGCCTCTCCACCAGCCGGCGCGAACGGCGCGGAGTTGTTTTCGAACGGAGATGACTTCTGGATTGGCGGGATCTTCAGCAAAGCAGGTGCAGTCGATTCGCTGAACTTCGCGCGCTGGAATGACCAAATCGACTTCTATGCGACCAGTGCCACCGAGATCACAGTTACCACTGTAACACTGATTGGTGATCAACTAACCTTGAGCATAAGTGCAACGTCCCCGGTCCCGATAATTATTGAAGCGACAACGGACTTCGCTAGTTGGAGCGAGGTCACGAGCGGCACCGGATCCTTTCAGGAAACCGTTTCTACGGTCGGAACCGCACGTTACTTCCGAGCGCGGACTGCGGATTAAAAAATCCGAACTGCGCCGGCAACGATAGCCCATGCGACCGCGGCAGTTCCAAGCGCGACGAGAAGCGCCAAACGAATCGCATTCTGCGTGATGCGACGCGTCACCATCTCGTCCACCGTCTCGGTAAGATTTGCGCGTAAGGCGAGTAGGTCGACGCGCTTTTGTTCATCTGCTTTACGGGTCGCATACGCGACTACAACGCGGACCGTCGCCCACACGAGCAGGCGTTCCGCTTTCATCGCGAGCCAGCGCACAAAGTTCGGCAGAGAGACCGCAATCGGATGCTTGAGGACGCCCTTCCCTGCGATCTTCAATCTGCGCCGCAGCTCCGGTATTGGCATACCGTGAAGGTCGCGAATCTGCTCCTGGGTGCCTTCGGGATTCTGGTCTGTGATTCCCAGTAGTTCTTCAAACAACCGATCAAGAACTTTTTTGGCGAGTCCCTTCTCGCGAACCGTTTCAGAAAGCGAGAGGACGACAGCCAGGTTTCCCGCCATCGCAACGGTTACAATCAACGACAGAAAACCTAGAAAAGAACATACGGAGTAAGTTCTCCATGCTGGACCGGGAGTGATGCCAAAAAACGCTGCGGTGCAGAGAATAATGGAGAGAACCAAACCGATAGCAGCGACGTTGAAGAAATTTCGAACCAGCCGACCTGCGAAATTGGTGAACTCACCGATGGCGGCAACGAACCACGACACATTCTCGGTCGTTACATCCGTCTGCATTCAGCTAAAGGACTCAGAGAAGCGGTCAAAGTTGCAAGAACGGAGTCCCCCGCATACAAAAACAAAAACGCCGCATCAACTCTTGGTTAATGCGGCGTTTTAGAGAAAGATCTGGCGGCAACCTACTCTCGCGGAACCTATAGAACCACTACCATTGGCAATGCTGTGTTTGACGGCCGAGTTCGGGATGGGATCGGGTCG
>DASVNK010000081.1:0-6633 GCA_036383895.1 Verrucomicrobiia bacterium
ATTGGTTTTGGGATTTCATCGCACGCACCCCGGAGGAACTCACCGAGCGCCTTTGCGCAGGCCTTAAAAGCTTCCTCGATCAGCCCGGAAAAACCGCCTCCGTCTGCTCTATCCGGAAATAATCTTTGAGAATCACTCTAAATATGAGCGACTGACGACGGCTTCGGCGAAGGGACCAATTTATAAGCGGAAGTCCGTGGCGAAGCCGGGAATTCCCATGCAGGAGAAGCGCCGGTTTGTGCTGGAAGAGGCCGAAACGAAAGGAAATTCGGAGACAAAAGCGACGAAGCGCGAGGCAACCCGCGAAAGAGCGGTGGAGCGAAAGGTGAAGACGAGGTCATTCAGCGCGACGGTCGTTTTGACGGCGGTTCAGAAGGTGAAGATTTCGGTGGAAGCGGAGAGTTCGGGTGCGGCTCAGAAAGCGTTGCGAGCGGAGGCGGCAAGGATGGAAATGGATTTGGCCGAGGCGAAGATCACGCGAGAAATAAAAAAAGGCTAACCATTGCTGGTTAGCCTTTGCGCTTCGTAATGCGAAACTATTTGTTGGGTTGAGCGGCTTTGTTGTCGCCTTGCTCGCCGCCCTTGCGTGCTTTTTCTTTCTCGATTTCTTTCTGCACGTCTTCGGGTTTGATGATTTCGATCTTCGCGCCTTTTTTCATTTCTTCGGCGCTGGGGACTTTGATGATGTCGCTGGTGACTTGTTGTTGTCCTGGAACGGGCGGAGGCGTGGGGGCAGCGGCGAAATCGACGAGTTCAACTTCGAAGATGAGGGTTGAATTGCCAGGGATCTGTGCGCCGGAGCCGCGTTCGCCGTAAGCGAGGTTGGACGGGATGTAGAGTTCGTATTTGGCGCCTTTCTTCATGAGTTGGAGCGCTTCGTTCCAACCGGGGATGACCTGGCCGAGCTTGAATTTGGCGGGTTGGTTACCGCGTTTTTCGGTGCTGTCGAAAACCGTGCCATCGATCAAGCGGCCTTTGTAGAGAACCTGGACTTCGTCGCCGAGCTTCGGGGATTCGCCGGTGCCTTCCTGAATGACTTTGTATTGGAGGCCGCTGGCATTAGTTTTGACGCCGGTTTTAGTGGCGTTTTCGGCCAGCCATTTCTCGCCCTGCTCTTTGCTCTGCTGGGCTTTTTCAGCCATGCGAGCCTGAACCTGGGTGCGGAGTTGATTGAAGGTGTCGCGCATGCCGGCGTCGTCGAGCTGAGGATTGCCAGCGAGGGCGTCTTCGATGCCTTTGCGGACGGTATCGAGATTCACTTCCACACCTTGCGATTTTAAGTTGGAACCGAAATTAATGCCCAGGGCGTAACTGGTGCGCTCCTTTTGATCGGTTAAATTGACGGTGCTGTCTGCCGCAAACAGCGGCGCGGCGGCCATACCCAATAGCAAAGAAAAAACAGGTAACTTCATTATCTATCCTTGTTTGTGATGAGGGAACCTACCCGTGACGGGGGCGGATGTCGAGAGTGTCGCGGATAGGTTTGCAAGTGCCTTTGCGGTGGACTTTGAGGGGGAGGGTGTTTGAGAATTCGGATATGACCCAGTTCATTCGAAAGATGGTGTGGGCCGTTTGCTTTCTTTGGTCCGCGGGGAACGGGAGCTTGGCGGCACAAGCCACGGAACGGCCGAATATTTGGTTTTGCATTGCGGATGATTGGTCTTATCCCCACGCGGGGGTGTTCTGGGACAAGGTGGTGCGGACACCGAATATTGATCGGTTGGCGCGGCAGGGGATGGTGTTCACGAATGCGTTCTGCGCGGCGCCTTCGTGCACGCCTTCGCGGGCGGCGATTTTGACGGGGCGATATCCGCATGAATTGGAGCAAGGGGGGAACCTGTGGAGCTTTCTGCCCACGAAGTTCAAGGTAGTGCCGGATGTTTTGGAGGACGCCGGCTACGCGGTCGGGCACACGCGGAAGGGATGGGGGCCGGGGAATTTTAGGGCTGGTGGACGGGAGCGGAATCCGGCGGGGCCGAACTTCCGGTCGTTCGGAGAGTTTTTAGAGAAGAGCGGCGGGAAGCCGATTTGGTTTTGGTTTGGGAGCCAGGATCCGCATCGGCCCTATGTGAGGGGAAGCGGGGCGAAGGCGGGACTGGAGGCGGCGAAGGTGGATGTGCCGAAGGTTTGGCCCGACACTCCGGAGATTCGCAATGACATTTTGGATTACTATTTTGAAGTGGAGCGATTCGATCGGGAGATTGGGGAGTTGCTCGCGGACTTGGAGAAGGCGGGCAAGTTGAAGAATACGATTGTGATTGTGACGGCGGACAATGGGATGCCCTTTCCGCGGGCGAAAGCGAATTTATATGATCTCGGAGCGCGGGTGCCATTGGTTGTTTGGGGGCCTGGAGTGAAGCGCGGGACGAGCGATGCGTTCGTGAATTTGGCGGATCTTGGGCCGACGTTTCTGGAGTTTGCGGGAGTTAAGCCGGTGAGCGAAATGTCAGCGAGGTCGATTGCTTCGCTGGTTCGCGGCGAAAAGCAGGAGAAGCGCGAGATGGTATTCCTGGAACGCGAGCGCCATGCGAATGTGCGCAAGGGCGATTTGAGTTATCCGAGCAGGGCGGTGCGGACGAAGGAGTTTTTATACATCCGCAACTTGAGGCCGGAGCGTTGGCCCGCCGGTGATCCGGAAATGCATCATTCAGTGGGACCGTATGGCGATTGCGATAATTCGCCAACGAAAGCTTTTATAGTGGAAAAAAGGGAAGCGGCGGGAGTTGAGAATCTGTTTCAACTGGGGTTCGGAAAGCGGCCGGCCGAGGAGTTATACGATCTCGAGGATGATACGGCGCAGATGAAGAACGTGGCGACGGACGCGAAGTATGCGGAAGTGAAAGATGCATTGCGGCGGGCTTTAAATGAATGGATGAAGCGGACGAACGATCCTCGGGTGGACGAAAAGAACGATGCATGGAGTGCGTATGATTATTTTGGTGGAGCGGGGCCGCGGCCGGCGCGGGTAACGGAGTAGTTTGCCACGGGTCAAGTGAAGCGTCAGCGCGGGCGGAAGGGCGGAGCTGAGGCTTACCAACCTGAGTTTCTGCGTTGGAAGGGGTTGCGCTTGGGGTGGGCTCGCTGGTAGGGTGCAGGCGTTCGCCTGATTCGTGCGGTCCTCAATGGAGTTGCCGATGGTTGCGTTAAGGCTTGGCGAACTTTTTTACCCATGACAATGCGGATTCTCGGTTGGCGGCTATCGCTGTGCGTAGCTGTATTTACAGTTGGTTTCTGTTCGGCGAAGGCGGCGGAGGCGGTGAGTTTGATTTACGAGTATGCGAGTTCGCCGGGAGGTCCGTGGCAGACGGTGGATCCGGCGAAGGTGCAGGTGGGGCCGACGGGGAATGTGACGGTGGAGAAGGAGGGAGCGAATATTTTTTTCCGGCTGCGGGTGGTTTCATCGGCGGGTGGCGAGACGACGGTGCCGGTGGTGACGCTGGCGCAAATTCCGGCGGGGGCGGTGAATGCGGCGAAGAGCCAGTTGGCGCGGATGGCGGCGGGGGCGGATTCGGAGTTTGGCGATTTGAACGATGTGGATATTGCGCCGTTTGCGGCTCCGTTGCTGAATGCGCCGGGAGATAAGGGTGCGAGCTATTATGAGTTCAAGCTGGTGCGTAAGCCGCGGACGGTGGCGGAAGGTGGTTTTCGGAAATTCAATTCGAATGAGAACGGCGAGACGGCGCGCGGTTACATGATTGCTTCCGCGACGACGAATGATTTGCCGGTGGTGGAGTTTGCGACGGAGGGTGGATCGCCGGTGGAGAGTTTGCTGGCAAAGTGCGGCGGGGTGACGCCGGCGCGGGTGATACGTTATGGCGCGGGTTTTTGGGTGGCGGAGAATGAGAAAGGCGAGTTGATCGCGAACCATGGGACGGAGCCGTTTCGTCCCCCGGCAGCAGCGCTGGACGAGTTGGCGGAAAAGCCGCCGGTGACAGGTTCGGGCGATTCGGATGCGGGGCAACATGAACCGCCGCCGGCGAGCAAAATGGTGCCGACGTATTATCGGAGTTACGAGGAGTTCAAACAGGATTTCGAGACGAACAAGTTTCACCAGATCGTGCGGAGCCGACGCGCGGAGAATGCGAAGGCTTATTGGGACGCGGAGCGAGGAATTTTACCGCAGGTGTTGCGAGTGGTGGATGGCCAGACGGCGACGTTCCTGGCGGGTGTGCGGGTTGATAATTTGATTTTGGACGTGGAACTGGGGGATCGGCCGATCGCGAATGTGACCGCGCCGCGGATTGGCGGGTTGTCGGTGCAGGGGCTTGCGCCGGGACGGATGGGAATCAAGGTGCGGACGGGCGAACGCGTGACGCGATATGTCATCGAGGTGACGGCGCCGCGGTTGGGGGCCGCATCGGTGAATGATTCAATGGTAAACGCCCAGGCAACGTCGGAACCGTTTTGGAAGACGGTGACTGAAGCATACGCGGGCGGGTGGGGAGACCAGATGCGTTGGTGGCAAATGGAAGATTCGGAATGGTGCAATTTGGTGGGTTGTGGGCCGGTGGCGCTGGGAATGCTTTTTGGCTGGTGGGAAAATGAGAAGAGCGTGGAGAGCACGTTTTATACGTCGCCGAATAGTTTTGTTTCGATTCGAGATATCGATGCGGCGCGCATTCTCGATACGACTTCGCGGAAGGCGAAGGTGCGGGCGGCGTATGTGCAATTGCACGAATTGTGCGACGTCATTTGCGATCCGCTTAGTCAAGCCGGAGCGACGATGCCGGGCGATTTGGTCGAAGGATTTTTCGGTTATCTGCAGCCGGTGGCGAGTTCGGCTGGAATTTCTTCGTTGCTGTTCGGCAAAGGACAGCCGCTGGTGGGCTACACTTATTCATACGCGTATGATGCGTGGGGAGATGATTGGGACAGCTCAGGTTCGCGGGTGGCAAATGGAATCAAGGCGGGGCGACCGGGCGTGGTGGGCCTGGGAGTGCTTTGGCATTACGTGGTGGCGTATGGATACATGCGCCAGGATTACACGATGAAGGTGGGCGGAGAGGATGTGTATTTGGGCGTGGCGAAGCGGTTTTTCAAGGTGAATGAAGGTTGGAACAAGAGCAATCCGACGTGGTACTCAGCGCACGATGTGTTCCTGGGACTGACGGCAAATATTTACCAAAAACAGGTGCCGACACAGCCTTGATGGGGGAAGATGGGACCGCGCCGCGCTGCGCGGCGCGAAGCCTCGCGGGAGCGAGGATTGCCACCACTGATGCTCGCTTTGCGAGCATCAGCACAACCTTGGTTGATCTCGCTTAATCTGAGTAGCCGGTGGGGTGGGCTTTGTGCCATTCCCAGGCGGTGGAGACGATGTCTTCGAGTTTGGCATATTTGGGTCTCCAGCCGAGTTCGGTGAAGGCTTTCTGGGCGGCGGCGACGAGCTTGGGCGGGTCGCCGGGTCGGCGGGGTTTCTCGATGGCTTTAATGGATTTGCCGGAAACTTTTTCGCACATCTGGATGACCTGGCGGACGGAGTAGCCTTCGCCGTTGCCGAGGTTGAAGAAGCCTTGCTTGCCGGGTTGCATGGCGAGGATGTGGGCCTGCGCGAGATCTACAATGTGGATATAGTCGCGGATGCAGGTGCCGTCGGGGGTCTCGTAATCGGTGCCGTAGATTTCGCAGTGCGGGGCCTGGCCGAGGGGAACTTTGAGAATGTTCGGGATGAGGTGGGTCTCGATGCGGTGGTGTTCGCCGTATTTTTTGCTGGCGCCCGCGGCGTTGAAGTAGCGGAAGGCTACGAATTCGAGTCCGAAAATCTGCTGATACCAGAGGAGCATTTTTTCGAACATGAGTTTGGATTCGCCGTAGGGATTAATCGGGCGCTGCGGGAGGTCTTCGGTCATGGGGACGCGATCGGGCGGGCCGTAAGTGGCGCAGGTGGAGCTGAAGACGAATTTGCGGACTTTGTTTTGGACGGCGGCGTCGAGGAGTTCGAGGCCGGAAGCGACGTTGTTGCGAAAATATTTGCCGGGGTTCTGCATGGATTCGCCGACGAGAGCGTGCGCGGCGAAGTGAATGATGGCCTCAGCCTGCGAATCTTTGATGGCGCGATTGGCGGTGGCGGGGTCACCGAGGTTGCCCTGGATGAATTTGGCGCGGGAATCGACGGCCGAGCGGTGACCTTCGGAGAGATTATCGAGGACCGTAACGTTGTGCCCGCTGTTGATCAACTCCTCAACGCAAATGGACCCGATGTAACCCGCGCCCCCGGTAACCAGAACATTCATCGGGCGCGATTGTAGAGGGAAGACTGGCGGTGCTCAAGAGCCGCAGCCCCGATTTCCCAATAAGTGGCGGTCTTGATAGGAGCGATTGGCGTTTGGTTTCCACTCGACACCTCGTTACACGGGCGACCTGCCGTATCTCAAATCTCATCTCATCGCACCGCGTAAGGGGGTTAAAGCTGTTCATCCCACCCCTCTATACGCGCGGATGAGATGAGATTTGAGATGGCCGCGCGGCCTTGGATCAAGATTGAAGAAGCGAACGCAACTTTGAATGCGCGCTGCTGAATGGAAGCGCAGTGAGTTCAGCCATCGTGCGCCATTCGGCGGAAAACTGTTGGGCGACTTGAGGAGCGGCACCGTTTACGTGGGCGGTTTTGGCCGTGAGGGTGATGCGGTTGTT
>DASVNK010000082.1:0-44314 GCA_036383895.1 Verrucomicrobiia bacterium
AAAAACGGGGAGGTATTGAGGCGAGTGACGTACTCTTTGCTGATAAATTGTTTTTCTGCGCGCATGTAATTCTTCTTTCTCTCTATTCTCTATTAGGCAGCGGTGGCGAACTCGCGAATGTCCAATCGGACGGGCGGGCTCATGGTGCTGGAGAGGGTGCAGCTCGTAACGAACTGACCTTTAACGCTGTTTGGGCGGGATTTAACCACCGCTTCAATCACAGCGCGGGCGTTTTCCGCGAGTTGCTGTGCGCTGAACGAACGCTTCCCAACGGGAACGGCAACGTTTGCGCCTTTGTCGACTTTGAATTCAACGCGACCCGCTTTGACTTCGCGCACGGCGCGAGCGGTATCCTCGGTGACCGTGCCAGTCTTCGGGTTCGGCATCAAACCGCGCGGCCCGAGCACTTTACCGAGCTTACGCACTTCGATCATCGCTTCGGGGGTGGCAATCGCCACATCGAAATCGGTCCAGCCTTCCGTGGCTTTCTTGATCATGTCATCGAATCCGACAAACTCCGCGCCAGCGGCTTTGGCAGCGTCAGCAGCAGCACCCGGTTTAGCGAAGACGAGCACGCGGACGGTCTTACCACTGCCGTGGGGCAGCGGGACAGTGCCACGCACCATTTGGTCGGACTGCTTCGGATCGACTCCCAGGTGAAAAGCGACTTCAACAGTTTCGTTGAACTTGGCTTTTGGGAACTTGTTGAGGACTTCGACAGCGCTGGTGAGCGGATACGATTTTGTGGTATCCACCTGCTTCAACGCTTCACGATAACGTTTACTTTGTTTCTTCGGCATTTTGTATTTTGCGGTGCAAACGAGTTTCTAGCTCTCCCGCGGTTTAGGTTAAAACTTAGCCAACGACTTCGATGCCCATGCTGCGGGCCGTGCCGGAGACGATGCGGAATCCAGCTTCTTCATCGACCGCGTTGAGGTCTTTGAGCTTCATCTTCACGATGTCCATGACCTGCTTGCGGTTCACCTTGCCGACTTTGTCCTTGTTCGGCGCTTTCGAACCGGACGCGATGCCAGCGGCTTTCTTCAGTAACACCGATGCGGGTGGCGACTTGGTGATAAAGGTGAACGACTTGTCCTGATAAACGGTGATGACCACCGGGATGACCAGACCAGCTTGTTCCTTCGTGGCGGCATTAAATTCTTTGCAGAAGGCCATGATGTTCACGCCTTGCTGACCGAGCGCCGGGCCGACCGGAGGCGCTGGATTGGCCTGACCGGCCGGGATCTGCAGCTTAACTTGTCCTACAACTTTCTTCGCCATAAAAACTTTTCTCTCTTAACTGAAATTCCAAGTGGAATTTGGTGGAACTTGTGGAATTACGGGGCTTTTTACGCCTTTTCCACCTGCCAATATTCCAGTTCGACCGGGGTATTGCGGCCGAAAATGTTGACTGTGACCTTGAGCTTACCCTTCTCAGGATCGATTTCTTCAATCACACCGCTGAAATTAAGGAACGGCCCATCGTTGATCTTGATGGTTTCGCCCACATCGAACTGCACCTTCGGACGTTCCGTATCTTCGGAATCCGAAATCTGCGATTTGATCGACGCGATTTCATCCGCACTGGTGGGCGTGGGACGTTCGCCACCGACAAAGCCGATGATGCCCGGGGTATCGCGAATAAAATACCAGGGCTTCTCGATGATGCGGTTGTTTTCGTCCAGCAACACCATGTCAATGAACACGTAACCAGGATAAAGCTTGCGGGTGCTAACGGTTTTCTTTCCACTGCGCACCTCGGCGACTTTTTCCATGGGCACGAGCACTTCGTTCACGAACTCACCCATTTCTTCAGCCTTGAGACGTTTCTCAATGCTGTCTTTAACTTTTTGCTCCTGGCCCGAAAGGGTGTGGAGCACAAACCATTTACTCTGTGCCATCTCTTATATCCCTTTCTAGATGATCAACCGAATTAAACCGGACAGAATCCAGTCGACTCCAACAGTGAAAAGACCCAGTAGCGCGATGGTGACCATCACAACGACGGTCGATCCGCGCAACTCTTCGCGACTCGGCCAACTGCACTTCCGCAATTCTTCCTTCGTTTCGTCAACGTAATTGCGGATTCTGACGAGATAACCTTTGGACCAAAGGAACGCAAAGACGCCCAGGAGAATTGCGCCCCAAATGATTAGTCCAGTGTAACCACTGCCCTTTGCGGCACGTGCGGCGGTCTGCGCCGCAGCATTGGTGGTGGTTCCAGGGGTTGCGGCGTTCGTCACTGTTACAGCCGCGTTGTTAGCGGCATTCGACATGACCGTTTGCGCGCCTGCTGGCAGAGCCAGAAGCACGGTCGCGGCGATTGCAGCCACCCAATTAAAAATAAAATTCTTCACGTTCAGTTTTTTGGCGGAGGGGGAGGGATTCGAACCCCCGAAGGTGTTTAGCCTTAGCGGTTTTCAAGACCGCCGCGATAGACCACTCTGCCACCCCTCCGGCAACCCTCGCGTTCCGCTTTTTCCCTAGATCAAATCATTCGTTTGTTACAGTGGCAGGGCGGGAGGGACTCGAACCCCCAACCGACGGTTTTGGAGACCGCTACTCTACCAATTGAGCTACCGCCCTACTCTTCTCTTCACCAAAACCTTACGGGGCTGGCAGAGACGAAAAAACGGAGGCGGGGAATATTCCCCGCGCTCCTTGCATTATCAAGCGCTAAATTTAAGTAACGATGTCGCTGACACGACCTGCGCCGATGGTGCGGCCACCTTCGCGAATAGCGAAGCGCAAACCTTTTTCCATCGCGACCGGAGCAATCAATTCGATTTCGACGGCGACGTTATCACCAGGCATCACCATCTCAACGCCTTCCGGAAGTTTGCAGCTACCGGTGACATCCGAGGTGCGGAAATAGAATTGAGGGCGGTAGTTATTGAAGAATGGCGTATGACGACCACCTTCATCCTTCGAGAGGACGTAGACTTCCGCTTTGAACTTGGTATGAGGAGTGATCGAGCCGGGCTTGGCGAGAACCATGCCACGTTCGACTTCTTCCTTCTTGGTGCCGCGGAGCAGCACACCGACGTTATCACCCGCGCTCGCCTTGTCGAGGAGCTTGCGGAACATTTCGATGTCGGTCGCTGTGGTCTTGCGGGTTTCTTTAAGGCCAACGATTTCAACTTCGGACATCTTATTCAGTTCACCACGTTCCACACGGCCGGTCACGACAGTGCCACGACCTTCAATGTTGAACACGTCCTCGATGCACATTAGGAACGGCTTATCGATTTCGCGGGTCGGCAGCGGAACGGCGGCGTCAATCGCGTCCATCAAATCCTGAATGGCCTTTTCGCCTTCCGGCTTGCCTTCGAGAGCAGCGGTAGCGCTACCACGGACCACCTTGGCGGTGTCGCCAGGAAATTGATATTTGCTCAGCAAATCGCGGATTTCCATTTCGACGAGGTCGAGAAGCTCCGGATCATCAACGAGGTCGACTTTGTTCAAGAAAACGACAACTGCAGGCACACCGACCTGGCGAGCGAGCAGGATGTGCTCACGGGTCTGAGGCATCGGGCCGTCTGCCGCGCTAACGACGAGAATCGCGCCGTCCATCTGCGCCGCACCAGTGATCATGTTTTTCACATAGTCAGCATGGCCGGGGCAATCGACGTGAGCGTAGTGGCGGGTGTTGCTCTCGTATTCGACGTGCGAGACCGCGATAGTCACCGTCTTGGTAGCGTCACGAACGGTACCGCCCTTGGTGATATCCGCGTAGGAGATTGGTGTTGCCAAACCTTTGCGCGATTGCACCGCGACGATGGCCGCTGTGAGGGTTGATTTGCCGTGGTCGACGTGTCCGATAGTGCCAACGTTGACGTGCGGTTTATTCCGTTGAAACGCTTCTTTAGCCATTTCTAATCCTAATTATTGTTAATCTCTTCTACTTAATTGCGGGCGCTGAACTTACTGCGTTCGCAGTGCTCCGCGCCAAATCTGGAGCCCATGACCAGGTTTGAACTGGTGACCTCGTCCTTACCAAGGACGTGCTCTGCCAACTGAGCTACATGGGCAAACTCGCATGGTCAAAGAACCCAGCTTTCTCCACTCTTCGGCGGCCAAAAAGCGAAAAAATCCCCTCAATCCCTGCCCTGCCATCTTTCAGCGAATCAGCGAAATTCCGGCAAAATCTGGGATTTAATGGTGATTCAACTCTCTCGACCCACTAAAGGTGCCGGTGAATATAGGACTGGCGAAGCGAGTGTCAACGGGATTTTCCGAAATTCGCGGGGCACGAATTGAATCATAAATATTGTTACCCGGGCGTTTGGGCGATGGGGGTGGAAACAGATCGTTGCATCAAAATAAGGTGTTACCCGGAATGGATGCAAAAATGTCGGTTCAAACCTCGCTCGGAAGTGATGGTCAAATTGCGCTCTCGTTATCGGAGCGCCGGGTTCAAGCGACGAGCGGCGGTTGCTCAAGAGAATCGAGCACTTCTAACATAAAGGAAATCTGTCAGCGGAGAACCGATTGACAACGTGTTTGGCGCGGGCGGCCCCCTCCGGCCCCTCCTGCTGTGAGCTGCTGGGGAATCTATTCTTCAGCCTTCGAATCTGCCGGAGTGTCTTCAACCGTCTGGATAAAAATGCAGCTATCCGAAAAAACTACTACTTTCTTCATGCATGCATGTTGGCGCTGCTGAAGGGCGCGCGCAATTCGCCGGATGGCGCGACGTCACGTAAGTATGTCGGAATACAGGTCGCTCAGGGAACGCCTTGGAAGGAGGAGGCTTTTTTACTCAAGGCTACTGGATTTTCACACTCGCGACGGAAAGCTTTGAACAATTGCTTGTGCGCGGGCCGATTCTTTCGCAGTATCCGCGCCCATGAAGATTCTCGCGGGGGTCGCGCGCAGTGTCTCCAGCATCTTTGGACGGAAGCAGTCGCAGCTAAATCGCTCGACGCTGGTTGGATTGTACCTAACGCAGGCGAATGGCCGCGACGGCGCGGCGAGCGAATTCAGCCAGACGCGCCAGCGCCGGAACGGCAAGTATAGCCACAACCGCGAGCGTGCTTAGATTTCCTTCCTCCGCCCTTTCGTAGTTTTCCGGTAAATTGAATTTTTGAACAAGTGTGCGCTTCGCGCAGGTTCCTTTCGGTGAGTTGTGTTGTGCGCCATTGCTGCTTTCTCCTTCTCGAAAAATTCACGCAGAGAAGTTTGAACCCGCCTTAAGTGGCTGTTACACTCCGCAAAGAAACAGCCCGGGAGTTTAAATTTTGAGTTTTCTTGCGCCATTGTTCCTGGCCGGTGCGGCAGCGATCGCACTTCCGTTTTTGTTCCATTTGATCCGCCGCAGCTCGCGCGAAAAAGTGATCTTCAGTTCGCTGATGTTTCTAGATCCATCGCCGCCGAGGATCACGAAGCGGAGCCGGCTGGAACATTTGCTTCTCCTTCTACTCCGGTGCGCGGTGATTTGCCTGCTCGCGTTTGCCTTTGCACGGCCATTTCTGCAAAAGCCGATGGCAGCGACGAATGTGGCCGATGAAAGCGCGCGAGTGGCGATCCTGGTGGATACGAGCGCGAGCATGCGGCGTGAAGATTTATGGGAGCAAGCGAAGCAGCGCGCGATCGATGCGGTACGGCGGCTAGGTGAATCGGATGCGTTCGCCGTGTATACGTTCGACCAGCAGCTTCGGACGGTGCTTGGTTTTGCGGATGCTGCGCAACTTTCGCGCAGCGATCGTGTGGGAGCCGTGCAAACGCGTCTGGCCGGTGTGACTCCGTCTTGGAGCGGAACGCATCTAGGTAATGCACTGATTCAATCGACCGAGCATCTGCTGGAGCAATTGAATCGCGACGCGAAGGAGCAAGGGAACGCGGTGCTGCGCATGGTCGTGATATCGGATCTGCAGTCCGGGGCGAAGCTGGACGGGTTGCAAGGTTTTGAATGGCCCTCGAAGCTCCAGGTGCAGCTTGAACCTCTGACCGCGAAAGAAAAATCGAACGCAGGAATTCAGGTCTTGGAAGAAGTGCGCAATGCGTTTGTCGCCAGCACGAATTCTCCGGTCCGAGTTCGCGTGCAGAATTCCCCAGGCGCGAGAACCGAGCAATTCGAATTGCAGTGGCGCCGCGGCGGAGTGGAACCTTTTGGCGAGAAGCAGACGCTTTACGTTCCTGCAGGGCAAAGTCGAATCGTCACAGCGCCTGCGAAACCGGAAAGTGCCACTACGATAGCGCTCATGGGCGATTCAGTTGAATTCGACAACCTGGCCTATTCAGCACAACCGAAAGCTCAGGAAGTATTGATCGCCTATTATGGGCCTGAGCATCCGGACGATCCGCAGCAGATGCGCTACTATCTGCATCGCGCATTCGACCTGACAAATCTCACCACGCGTGTCCTTGCCTTTACGAATTCTATTCCTACGAATTCCGCAAACATCAGCCTGCTCGTGCTCGGCGCGCCGCCGACTCCGGACGTGACTGCGCTCGCGAGGAACTTGCTGCGCGAAGGCCGCACGGTGTTGTTTCCCTTGCGCGACGAGGCGAGCGCGAACTTGGTTTCCGAACTCACCGGCAAACTTGCTTCCGCCCCGGAGGCCCAAGTGAACAATTTCGGAATGTTCGGTCGCATCTCTTTTCAACATCCGCTGTTCGCGCCGTTCTCGGACGCGCGCTTCAGCGATTTTACAAAAATTCATTTCTGGAAACATCGCGCTCTAGATCTTTCGAACATCACCAACGCAAACGTGATCGCGTCATTCGATACGGGACAGCCATTGCTCGCCGAGATCCCCATGGAGCGCGGGCGTTTGCTGGTGCTCGGTTCGACGTGGCGACCGGCCGACAGCCAACTCGCCCTTTCGACCAAGTTTGTGCCGCTCCTGTTCGGCATGCTCGAGCAAAGCGCGAATCTGCGGCAGTTCACCCATCGATACTCAGTCGGCGATGCTGTTTCCCTGCCGAGCGAAGCCAAAGAAATAAAATTCCCGAATGGCGAGGCAAAAGCGGTCAGTGGAACTCGGTTTACTGAAACGACGTTGCCAGGCGTTTATAGCATCGGTGATTATCAATTCGCGGTGAATCTTGATCCGGCTGAATCGAGGATCAATTCGATCCCGAATGATGATCTGAGCAGTCTCGGCGTGCCGCTCGGATCAATTCGCGACGCGACTACGCAAAAAGCCGCCGAAGCACGTCAAAGAAACCTGCTCGCGACGGACACCGAAGCGCGGCAAAAAATGTGGCGAAATTTCCTGCTCGCCGCGCTCATTTTTATCGTGGTGGAGAGTTGGCTTTCTGGCCGGCTATCGCGCGGTGCCCCCGCCGCGGCCTGATTCGTCATGGTTTTCCACCGGGCAATCCTTTCCTCTCGGCCCGTCATCTTCTTACGCTTCTATTTGTATAGCAATCACTTCCGAGACATCTACATTCCGTTTGCCCATCAGGCGGAATCGCGTAGTTTTGCGGATGCCGCAACGCTTTGGGTTGTGGCACGTTGAAGTTATGAAGAACGGGAGCCCAGAAGAACTCGATTTCGCTTACGATGACGAATTCGCCCTGTTTGCAATGGCGCGGAGCAAACGGGTCCAGCCACGGCGAAGCGGTCGTCCCTCGAGAAAGCGGGTTCGCCAGTTGAACGGGCGGCGTAGCGCGAAATAATAGTTTCTTCACGCAAGCGGCCGCGCCGGGTCCCCATCTGGCTGAATTGTTGATGCTGAGGGAGATATATCGTGCGTGCGGAATGGCAGGTTATTCCGTAGAACTACGTACGAGAAATCAGGTTTGGCCTTTCCTGGGATCGCATTACGCTTGCCAGACCGAACAGTCCGATAAGCCATGACAGCTTCATGCACCATCCGTATCGCTCTTGCTGAGGATCACAAGTTGGTCCGCGAAGGACTCAAAGCGCTGCTGAAAAATGAAGCATCCTTTGAACTCGTCGGTGAAGCGAGCGATGGCTTGCAGGCGGTCGAAATTGTGGAGAAGGACAAACCGGATGTGCTCCTCCTCGACTTGCGCATCCCTCGCCTGCACGGGATCGAAGTGCTAAGGCAAATCCGTGACCACACCGAAACGCGTGTCGTCGTCGTGTCGATGCATTCAGACGAACCGTATGTGGTCGAAGCTCTAAAGAACGGCGTGAGCGGTTACGTGCTGAAGGATTGCCCGCCCTCTGAATTGATTCTAGCCATTCGCACCGCAGCCAGCGGTGGACAGTATTTGTGTGAGTCGCTGCGGCAAAAAGCGATTTCAGCGACGTTGAAGCGATTGGTGCCCGGCGTGCAAGGGCCGCAGCTCACAAAACGCGAACTGCTCGTGCTGGAACTCGCCGCCGAAGGAAAAACCAGTTCGGACATAGCGAAGACTTTGTTCATCAGCCGTCGCACCGCCGAAGCGCATCGCGCAAACCTCATGAAGAAGCTCGGTTTGAAGACGCAGACCGACCTGGTTCTTTACGCAGTGCGCAACGGGATCATCAGCCCTTAGCTTCAGAAATCATACTGCGCGATCCAATAATAGGTGAGGTGGCGATAGGCAACATTTCTCCCGGAACGAAGTTGCGCGCGCAGTTCAGCTTCACTTGGAAAATTCTTCAGAACTTCGTGAGTTGATCCGTCTTGAAGGTTTCGTAGCTGATAAGTGTTCCCGAATTCATCCGTGCGATCAATGGGAGTGCTGCTTCCGGGAACGTAACAGTTATCGACAATAACTACAGTTGAGCCGGGCTGAAGTTTAGCATGCAGGCCGTCCAGGAACGAAGCGATGCGCAGTTTAGGAATGTGAGACCACCAGAAAGCTATGAGCGCGGCATTTGAGGTCGGGAGTTCAGCCAATTCATACGCGTCGCGTTTTGCAAATTGCACCTTCCCGTTTGATTCGAGGTTCGGTTTGGCTCGCGCAATCTCCAGGACCTCCTCGTTGATGTCAGTGGCGAACACGGAAGAAGCAATTTCTGCGAGAACTTCCGTCCAATACCCGGTGCCGCACGCCACTTCCAGCACGTTTCTTCCTGCGAAAATCTTGCGGATCAAACTGCGGACCTCCTGCAAATCAGCTTGTCGCTCCGGGAACTCGTAAATTCTCTCGTACTCGGGCGCGCGTTGCGCGTAGTACTTCACCATATCCGCAGAGAGCATGGTCGCATTTTGCTGACCCGGTTCGAGCTCGCAACTGAATTGCACTTCAAAGCCAGGTGAAGCCTGGAAATTTCTTCTGCAAAGTCGTTTTCAACTTCGGGTACTCTTTCGCACGGAACTCAGGCCAATTTGTCGTGCTCTGAAGCCGCTTCCCGTCAGGTGAAGTCAGCCAAATTCGCACCGGCACTTTGCCTTCGCAAATTTTCGGATGCTCTGTGAGCGCGAAACATTCGTGCAGTTTCACCTGCAACTCTGGTTCCTTTAACGGCTCGGATGCGACGTTCTCCTGGTATTGAAGTTTGACCGGTTTTGACCCGCCCAGTGAAATTGAAATCGGCGCGAGTTCATCCAGCCAACCGATCTGCTCGGGAGCGAGATGTCGCTGAATCGGGCTCTTCAACTGCGCCGCTTGCGCCTCTTTAGCAAGGCTTAGACCGCGAAACGCGCGAGCAAGCGCCGCGCGCAATGCCTCTCTTTCGAAGACCGGAAATTCCAGTTCCGGCGAGGCTCTCGCCACGAGATTCACGCGCGCAATGAATTGCTTCAAGTCGTACGTGAACTGCGGCAGTTCGAACAATCCTTGCAAATGCGCTTCGGCCAACGCCGCGCCGCTTGCCTCTGGATCAACCTCCTTTTGGTGTTCTTGCGCAACGACGAGGTCATGGAAACGAACGTATCGAATTGCCGCAACACGCTTGTGCGTCCGGTCGTAAGTATGTTCGAGCGATTCAGAGAATTGCTGCGGGAAAGACTCGCGCAACCACTCGACTTTGACCGCAGTGGCCAGACCGAGCAGCGTGAGATTCCCACCTTTTCCACTGACTTCGCGAATCGTGCCGACGACCAGGTGCGGCGATTTCTGCACCACGCTCTCGCGCATCAAGGTCCCAGTCCGCCCGCCCGTGAGCAGGCAATCCAGCGTGCCTTGATCCTTGCGCACCGCGAATTGATCGACAAATCCAGTAAGGATGCACTTCTGCAGGACTTCTTCGGTCGGTGGCTTCTCCTCAACGTTCAGATGCTTGCGCGCGATGTCGTAAATCTGCTGCCAGGTAACTGCGACTTGCTGCGCGCTCATCGCGTGCACGCCATATCGACGGCAAGCGTCGACGTCGAATCTCGTTGCCTGCGCGTGCTTGAACGCTTCCATCAACACGAAAAAATCCGACTGATCGCTGACCTCGAAATTCTCGCGCGCTTTCGCAATGTGCTGATCATCGCGACCGAGCCGCACCAATAAATCACGCCCACTCACCAGCGCCGCGCACATCGCCGCTTCCCTCACGCATCCATACCGCGCCGCTTCCACCAACATGCGCGAATACCGCGGGTGCATCGGCAGCCGCAACATCTTGCGCCCGATCTCAGTCAGATCACTGGCAGCGTCCGGGCGGTGCGCAATCGCGCCGAGTGATTTCAACAATTCTTCGGCGCGATGAATCGCGGCGGTGTCCGGGCGATCCAGCCAATCAAACTCCCCTGCCCTCCGCACGCCCAGTGAGTGTAATAGCAACACAACCTCCGCCAAATCCGCGCGCTGAATTTCCGGCGTGTGACGTTCCGCGCGATTAAGATGATTGCTCTCCGACCAC
This sequence comes from Verrucomicrobiia bacterium, assembly GCA_036383895.1. Classification (GTDB taxonomy): domain Bacteria; phylum Verrucomicrobiota; class Verrucomicrobiia; order Limisphaerales; family SXQI01; genus DASVNK01. The sequence goes on from DASVNK010000082.1 coordinate 10,694, forward strand.
AATCGCCGGCAGGTTCCCGGCGCAGTTCGGCCCGCGCGACCTTTGCGTTGATCTGCGGAAGCGCGACTGATCTCCTCAATCAACAGAGTGCCAACGCCTCGTTCCGCATCGTAACGCGCCACGCGCGCCAGCCCGCTATCCACCACGTGCCGGATGCCCGGAATGGTGACCGACGTTTCGGCGACGTTGGTCGAAACGATGACCTTCCGCATCGAACTCTCCGCGAAAGCGCGATCCTGTTCTTCACTCGGCAACTCACCATGCAGCGGCAGCAACGCGATCCGTTCATTGATTCGCAAGCTGCGACACGCTGCGATCGCCCCTTGGATTTCGCCCATCCCCGGCATGAACACCAGAATATCGCCGCTTTCGCCGGAGTTAATGATCGATTCGACCGCGCCCGCCGCCAACTCCGGCATCGGCGCCCGCGCCATGTAGTCGAGATAACTCACCTCGACCGCGAACATCGTTCCTTCCGAAACGACCACTGGTGCGCCCTCCAGGTATTTCGCGACACTCTCCGTATCGAGCGTCGCGGACATCACCACGATCTTCAGATCCGATCGCAGTTCGTTCTGCAACCGTTTTACGAGGCCAAGCGCCAGATCGCTCAGCAAATTGCGCTCGTGAAATTCATCGAAAACAATCGCATCAATTCCCGCCAGCGAAGGATCGTCCTGCAGCCAGCGCAGCAAAATACCTTCCGTGATGAAACTGATCTTTGTGCCGCGACTGGTGTAATCCTCAAACCGAATCTGATAGCCCACTTCTCCGCCCAACTTCGAATTGCGCTCGTGCGCCACCCGCGCCGCTAACGTCCGGGCCGCCACGCGCCGCGGTTGAAGCACAACGACTCGCTTCAACGCGAGTTCATCCACCAGCATCTGCGGCACCTGCGTGCTTTTCCCGGAACCAGTCGGAGCGGCGAGCACCAGCCGATTGCCCGCACGGAGAGCCTCAAGAATAGCAGGCGCGACCTGCCAGATCGGAAGCGAACGATCCACTTAAAATATGCGAATCAAAATCAGCGTGACGATGCTCAAGATCGCCATCATTCCATTCGGCATAAACTTTTTGCTGCGCGCAAAACGCGAGCCGAAAAACAGCACCAGAAAAGCAAGCACCGTCCAGGCGTATTCGATGGGAATGACATTGAAGATGAACAGGAAAATAACGAGCGCGAACGCAGTCGAAGCGATCACCGAAGCTTTGCTACCCGCCTTGATGAAGCCCATCGCCCCACCCGCTTCGAGCAGAATCGCATAGATCAACAAAATGATTTGGTCCGCAGACATGGCGCGCATCCTTCCATCATTCACTTTGCACGTCTACGGACAAAATCTCCCCGCCTTCGCACTCCACCGCCACCGCAAATGGCCGGCAACAAACCTCACAATCCGTCGTGAATCTCTGGCTCCCGACAAACGGATCCACCCCAATCGTGTTGCTCTGCCCGCAATACGGGCAACTAACCTCCGGGCTTTCTTCCATTCAATTCGTTTCTCAATCAACCTTGCTCGCAACAGCAATAAACTTGAAGAACAACCTTTCTCAATCCCAGCCCGGTAGTGGGTCAGTTTGAAGTCTCGAAATGGAATCCGACGCCGTGCTCGGCCGCGGCAGACAAGATGCTTTCGCACTTTTTAAGGTCGCGCAGGAGTTCTGTAGTGTCCTTCGTGCCCGGCACCCAAGCCGCGATCTCACGAAACAAACTTTGCACCGTGCGAACGCCGTCAACTGACGAGAAAAACTGCGGAGAACAATAGTCAGATAACGGCCTCAATGCCAATTCAGTCGCCGTCCAATTTAGGTCGGCGATTTCCCTCGCCAACGCTTCACTGCGGAACGAAGTATCTGCTCCGCCAGGAGGTCGCTCAAACTTGATGATATACGCTGTTGGCATCCGCCTATTTCAGCAGTTTAACGATTTCTTCCAAGCTCCAACATGGTGAAGCTTCCGTCGCGGGCGTAACGCGCCCCGCAATACGGGCGACTAACCTCCGCGCTCTCTTCCATTCTCGCGCCCGAAGATTGTATAGAGTAGCGGGCCGGCGCAGAATTCTGGTATTCTTTTTTTATGCGAGTTCGGCGGAAAATGGTCGTCGCCGCGATGGTAATGAGCCTGGTGATGGCGGGTGGATTCCTCGCCTGGATACGCAATGCGCCGGAACCCATGTACGAAGGCGTGGGATTAGGGCGGTACGTCCGAGACTATTGGAAGGATCGCGAATTGCGGCGGAACTCACGTGCGGCGGTGAAGACGATGGGACCAGAAGCGGTTCCTTACTTGATGAAGCACATTCAGGGAGATCCGTTCACTGATTTGTTGATCAAGATTTCGCCGTCAATGCCAGCTCCGATCGCGTCAATGTTCCCGGATGCACGAGCTTACCGAGAGCGAATATACAGTGCCGCCATTCTACTACCGGAAGCGGGCACCAATGCGCTCACCGCGCTGCCCTGGCTTTTGAAAAAAACCGAGGCGCAGAACCCAAACTTCAATCACAATTTTGTGCGAGCCATCGGCATGCTTGCGCCGGGAACTGACTCCGAAAAGAGAGCAACCAAGCTGATGCTAGAGGTCGTCAGGAATCTGGAGCCAACGAATCGAGAGACGCGGAGAATGGCATATAATTACCTTGGAGAGTTGGGCGGCGAAGAAGTGGTGCAAGTCCTTCTCGAAGGTCTGGGCGATTATAGAGTGCGATCGTCGTGCATCGAAGCGCTGGTTCGAATCGGAACGAACGCGGCGCCTGCGTTGAAGAAGATAGCGGAGAAGGAAGAAGGGCACATCCGTCCTGCGACTTCGGCGTTGGAAAGGATTGAAGCTGCACGTGTTCTAAAGAACGAGCATTCCGCGTCGGTGCGGGAGGGTCCGCCGATGCCACTCTTATAACTGCAACGGTCACTGTGTAGCATTCGTTTTGTGTTCCATTTCGCCTTGCAGCGAGCGCCTAAAACTGCTTAACTCACCTCGCCTGAGAAAACGGCACGTGGCTGAATAGAACCTCGCGTAGCGAGTCTCTATTCACCCCCGAAAAATGAGCACACCCGTGGTGTGTACCGCCATCGCTTCTCAGGCTGGAAAGGAACCAGCGCCATGAAAACGCCAAACCGAAAACGAAATTCTTCATCCACGGGATGCATTCCACCCGCGTCTTTCCGACGTTCCGTGAAATTTTTCACTTACGTTTACACCCCCGCCCGGCCCTCAATTCGCCACTCATCGCGATCAGTTGAGAGTCCCATTCCTAAGTACCTGATTTCCCGCGCACAACGCAAATTTCCCGCCCACCCGCGAAAAATCTCCCAGTCAACATTATCAACGCAAGTACCTGCAATAACGCTTTGTAACGTTCAGTTGATCGGAGATCCGGCCCTCCAGAAACACAGTCTACAGAAAAACACACTCGCAACTCATGCGCGTTCCACTTTATTCAGTGAAAAACCGCCCGCAATTCCGCCAATCCCGGGAAATTCCACTTCTCTGTGCTCTCTGTGCCGCCGTGGTGAGATTTCCGTTCCTAAACACGCAAAAAGCCCCGCCATTTCCGCTATTTCCACTAATTTCCACTCGCGCCGTTTTCTGGAAATGCCTCCGCAACTCAGCTCCTCCCAGTCAACATTTCTGTCGCAACTACCTGCAATAGCCAACTCTAGCCTCGAACTTTCCGCCACCGCCTCCTTCGACATTCGTGTTCATTCGTGTTCATTCGTGGTTGCCCCCTTCCCCGTCCTATTCCTTCACAAAACCACGCACCTTCAACCAACGGATGCATTGCTCCGTCCAGGGATGCCCATTCGCCAGACCGATCCCATGCCGCCCCTTCTCATAGATGTGCAGTTCGTACGGAACCTTATTCTTCTGCAACGCCATCGCGAACACCATGCTGTTCTCCGGCACCACCGCCGTATCTTCCATCGTGTGCCACAAGAACGCCGGCGGAGTATTGGTCGTCACCTGCAATTCGTTGGAAAGGTTCCTGACGAGTTCTTCCGATGGACTCTGTCCCAGCAAATTCCTCTTCGAACCAGCGTGCGTAATTTCGCCCATCGAAATCACCGGATAACACAAAATCCCCAGGTCAGGATGCGAACTCTGTTTCTCAATGGCATCCTCGCTCCCCGCTTTTCCGTCGTCGAAATGCGTCAGGAGCGTCGAGGCGAGATGCCCACCCGCGGACGATCCCATGATTCCTACTCGTTTCACATCGATTCCCCATTCCGACGCACGCGCTCGCACCAATCTTACCGCCCGCGCCGCATCCCCGAGCATCACCGGATGCCGATAACCCGCCGAGCCCAGCCGATACTTCAGCACAAAGCAGGTCACGCCATGTTTCGCGAGCCACTCCGCATAATCTTTGCCCTCGTGTCCCGCGAGTCCGCCGTAGCCCCCTCCAGGACAAATCACCATCGCGGCCCCGGTTGCTTTCCCCGCCTCCGGTTTATACACCGTCAAAGTGGGAATATCTTTTTCATCCTTCCCGAGCGCACCCGGAACATCTTTTTCCCACAGCGGAAACGTATCAGCGGCGAAAATATTCATGCAAAGAAGAGCACCTGCTACGGCAACAATGGCGGCTTTCATCGCGCAAATCCTAAGGCGCTTCGTCCCCGCACTCACGCACAAAAGATCAGGTGCCGAACCACGCTTTTTCACGTGCCTCCATTCGCTTTGCTCGCTATCAATCGCCGCATGCCAAAAACGAAAGTCGCGCTGCTGGGCGCTGGGTTCATCGCGGACATCCACATGGAATCGTATGAACGGTTCGTGCCGGACGCGGAAATTTGCGCGGTCTACACCCGCGATCCAAAAAAAGCGGAAGCTTTCGCGAAGAAACACCACATCCCGAAAAGTTTCTCCGACCTGGAAAAGGCGATCCGCGAGTCCGACTGCGAAGTCGTCGATATTTGCATCCCGAATTTTCTTCATCATCGCGCGGTCCTCGCGGCGGCGGAAGCACGCAAGCACATCATCATTGAAAAGCCATTCGCAATGACGCTCGAAGAGGCCGATGAAATGATCAACGTCTGCAACAAGGCGGGCGTGAAGCTGATGTACGCCGAGGAACTTTGCTTCGCGCCCAAGTACGAACGCGTCCGCAAGCTCGTCAGCGAAAACGCGGTCGGGCCTATCTACATGATGAAGCAGAGCGAGAAACATTCCGGCCCGCACAGCGATTGGTTTTACGATGTAAACCAAAGCGGCGGCGGCGTGCTCATGGATATGGGCTGTCACGGTCTCGCTTGGTTCCGCTGGATGCTCGGCGGCCGGCCCAAGATCGTCAGCGTTTCCGCCCACATGAACACCTTTCTCCACAAAGGTCGCACTCGTGGTGAAGACAACTCTGTCACGATCGTGGAATTCGAGAACGGCGTGCTCGGCGTCTGCGAAAACAGTTGGGCCCGTCACGGCGGCATGGACGACCGCGTGGAAGTTTACGGCACCGGCGGCGTGATTTACGCCGACTTGTTTCAGGGGAACGCCGCGCTGACCTACAGCGAAAAAGGCTACGGCTACGCGATGGAAAAAGCCGGCACGACCCAGGGCTGGACCTTCACCATTTTCGAAGAAGCCTTCAACCAGGGTTACCCGCAGGAACTGCAGCATTTCATTCAATGCGTGCGCGAAAACAAAACGCCGCTCGTTACCGGCGAAGACGGCCGCGCGGTCCTGGAGATGATGTATGCCGCCTACAAATCCGCCGGCTCGGGCCAGAAAGTAAAGCTGCCGTTTAGCCCAAAGGTCGCGAAGCCGATTGACCTTTGGTTAGGTGCGTAAAAGAAAGGTTTCATGTCTGCTAACGAATCATTCGATCCGGTTGCTCCGCTGCGGGAAGCCGTGCGCGTTTCACCGACCAACGTCCCCTTGCGCCAACACTTCGCGGAAACACTCCTCACCCACGGCCACGCTCCCGAAGCGGAAAAGGAGTTCCGCGAAGCTCTGGCCATGTCGCCGAACAATGCGTCGCTCAAGGTCGGACTCGCGCGCGCATTCATGGCGCAAAAGAAAAACAGTCACGCACTCGCCTTGATTGAGGACGTGGTGAAAGAACAGCAAGCTCCGGCTCGCGCTTTTATTCTGCACGCGCGACTTCTGCTGGAGCTCGGCGAAAGCCAGCAAGCGGTCTACCAGTATCGTCGCGCGATCGAGAGCGATCCGACCGTTGCTGACACAGCACTCGCTGAGCGCCTCGGGATCAATGCCGATGAAGATAGCGAAGTTGTCGATGGTCGCGTGCGCTCGACTTGGGAAGGTGATGACGAAGGCGGCCCGAATGTTGATCTGGAAAAGCCCGCGCTGAAGTTCGCGGACGTCGGCGGGATGGACAAGCTGAAGGAGGAAATCCAGCTCAAGATCATACTTCCACTCACCAAGCCTGAACTTTACAAAGCTTACGGCAAGAAAACCGGCGGCGGCATTTTGATGTATGGTCCGCCCGGTTGCGGAAAAACCTACCTTGCCCGAGCGACCGCTGGCGAAATCAATGCTTCGTTCATTTCTGTCGGCATCAACGAAGTGCTGGACATGTGGATCGGCGGGAGCGAACGGAACCTTCACGAACTGTTCGAAAATGCCCGCGCGCATACACCCTGCGTGCTGTTCTTCGATGAAGTCGATGCGCTCGGCGCAAACCGCAGCGATATGCGCCAAAGTTCCGGACGCCTCCTAATCAACCAGTTCCTCGCGGAACTCGACGGCGTGAAGGATTCCAACGAAGGCGTGCTCATCCTCGCCGCCACCAACGCTCCGTGGCACCTGGATGCAGCGTTCCGTCGACCGGGCCGTTTCGACCGCATCCTCTTTGTTCCGCCACCGGATCGCCCCGCCCGCGCCTCGATCCTGCAACTGCATCTCGCCGGCAAGCCAGTCCAGGACGTGGATCACGATCATCTCGCAAAAAAAACGGAAGGCTTCTCGGGCGCTGATTTGAAAGGCGTCGTGGATGTGTGCGTGGAAAATAAACTGCGCGAGGCGCTGAAAGCTGGCGTGCCTAAACCAATCACCACGAAAGATCTCGTCGCGGCTGCAGAACAAACGAAACAGTCCACCAAGGAATGGTTTTCGACCGCGAAGAATTACGCATTGTATTCCAACCAGGGCGGAACGTACGACGAAATTCTCGCCTACCTGAAAATGAAGTAATATGACTGCGAACACCCAGCGCGGCCTGCATCTACTGGAGCAAAACCGCTACACGGACGCGGAGCGCGAATTCCGCCAATCGATCAGCAACGATCCGGATGACAGCTACACGCGCGCATTACTTGCACTGACCCTTTCTGAGCAGGAACGGTTTGACGAAGCAGAGCGGGAGATTGCCGAAGCGCTAAAGATCGATCCCGGCTTGCCGTTCGTTCACTACGTGCGCGCGTCTGTTCTCAATGACCGGCGACGCTACCCAGAAGCAGAACGGGCGGTGCAGGAAGCAATCAACCTCAACCCCAACGATGCCGATTACTACTCGCTGCTCGCGCAGGTGCGACTGAATCAGAAAAACTGGACCGGCGCGTTGCAAGCTTCAGAAACGGGTTTGCAGATAGACTCGGAGCACGTCGCCTGCACCAATCTCCGAGCGATGGCGCTGGTGAATTTGGGACGCAAGGAAGAGGCCGGCCTTACGATCGAATCCGCGCTCGCCAAGGATCCCGAGAATTCCGTCACGCACGCGAACCAGGGTTGGACGCTGCTTCATGCGGGCGATTACAAAAAGGCGCTCGAACATTTCCGCGAAGCGTTGCGGCTCGACCCCGAAAACGAATGGGCCCGGCAAGGAATTGTTGAGGCGTTAAAGGCCCAGAACTTCCTCTATGCCGCCATGCTGAAGTATTTCCTTTGGATGAGCCGCCTCAGCCCCAATATGCAATGGATGGTGATCCTCGGCGGTTTTTTCGGGATGCGCTTCCTTAGGGCAGCAGGGAACTCGAATCCAGCGCTGAAGCCGTTTATCTTTCCCATTCAGATCATCTATCTGATCTTTGTATTCCTCACGTGGACTGCCAAGCCGCTGTTTAATTTGTTGCTACGGCTGAACAAATTCGGGCGAATGGTTTTGAACGACGAAGAGATCGTCGCCTCGAATTGGATCGGCGGATTTGTTGGCGCGGCGGTGCTCTGTTTAATCGTGGGAATCGCTGGAGTGAAAGGCGCGTTGCTCGGCGCGCTCATTTTCGGCTTCTCCGTTTTGCCCCTCTCTGCGGTCTTCGAATGTCAGCCAGGTTGGCCCCGTCGTATAATGTCTCTCTATACTATTGCAGTTGTCGGCGCGGGTTTGGTGGCATTTGGTTCCGCATTGGCTGACCCACCAAAAGAGTCACCCCTCGCTAATGTCGGAGCGGCGTGTATGGGCTTGTTTCTAATCGGCGTCTTTGTCTCCGGCTTTCTCGGCAACTTTCTGATGTCGCGGCAGCCGACTCGTTAACGGTCGGCGCGCGCAGTTACAATCGTACGAAACAGCGATTAGATCGCCTCACATTTGCCACCTGGAACAAGGGGACGGATTTCGATCGCCGTCCCGCAACTCAATCCGGGAAACGTGCCAAGCGTGTTAACCGCCTCATCCATAGAGTCGAATTCGAAAATCTCAATCCCGGCAATAATCTCTTTCGTTTCCGCGTACGGGCCATCCATCACGTTTGGCTTACCATTCATAAACCGGAGAGTTTTCGCGGTCGCCGAAGGTTGAAGCCCAGTAGCACCAATACTTTTCCCAGCCTTCAAAAGGTTTTCATGCCACTCGGTGCACGCACGATGAACCCGGTTCTGCTCTTCCTTCGAGAGCGCGAAGAATTCGTTTTCGTTCAAATGGACTAACATTGCGTATTGCATAACATCTAAACAACGATCGGCATAAGTTCCCCAGGACTGGTTTAAGGATATTCCGAAACGACGAACAATGTACAGAGAAAACCCGGGTTTTTGGGAACCCGGGCTGCTGTGTTTTTATTTTGGTTTTTTGAGATTAATGCGACTAGCTGCTCCGGTCAGCATCCATCGGCGCGCCTTCCGCTCGGCGCAAGGGGGAAGGAATTTCAGTGCTGCCGGTCTGTCGCTGACTGCGCGGCATTGCTTCCGCAGAACCTTGCTCGTTCGGTACCGATTCGACTCGCTTACCTTCAATTTCTCCACGCCAAGCGCCCGTCTCGGCTCCGCGCGCTTCGATGAATTCCTTGAATCGTTCCAGATCGCCTTCGACCCGTTGCGAAATGATTCCAAGTGCGCTGCCGATCTTCTCTATTGCGCCTGCCGGTTTGTAATTAATCTTCAGCGAGACTTTCGTGCGGTTCGGCCCGAGTGATTCGAAATTGACCATCCCGGTATTTAACGTCCCGGTCTTGCTGCGCCAGGCGATCCGTTGATCAGGAATCTGTTCAAATATCTCAGCGTCCCATTCCAAAATCTTGCCGCCAACCTCTGCGCGCCAGTAAAGCCGTTTGTCGTCGAGTTGCTTCACCTCTTCGACGCCTTCCATGAACCTGGGAAATTCTTCGAATTGCGTCCATTGGTTGTAAACCATGCTGACCGGCGCCTCCACCTCAATACACTTCTCCACGTGATCCATAACGTTCTCCTCTTTTATAACTGGCCCGCAGACCTGCACCCGTCAATCAGAGGAACCCCGCCGCAGGCCTCAGGAGTGCTAAGGAAGCGAGCGCGCCCGCCGCAGTTCGATGGCGCGCTCAAAGGCAGCCTCGTATTCGTGCGTGCAATGCTCCCAGGAGAAATCCACGGACATCCCGTTCTGGCGAAAATGACGCAGCAACTCCTTATTTCCATATAGGACGAGCGCTTTGCGAATAGCTTTCACAAGCGCGCGCGAGGAGTATTCCGTAAATTTAATTCCATCCGCGATTTCCGGATCTTCACTAACGTCCGTAACGGAATCATCCAACCCGCCGGTGACACGGACGATCGGGATTGTGCCGTAGCGAAGGCTATACATTTGGTTGAGTCCGCACGGCTCAAAACGAGAAGGCATCAGGAAGAAATCGCAACCGGCTTCGATGCGGTGCGCCAGGCCGTGGTCGTATCCGATTTTGATCGCGACTTTTTCCGGATGGCGGTCGGCGAGAGTTCGAAACCCGCGCTCGTAGGCTGGATCACCACTGCCGAGCAGAACGAACTGCATGTTTGAGGACAACATCTCTTCCAAAGCCGAGATCAGGATGTCGACCCCCTTTTGCTCAGCGAGACGACTCACCGTTCCGAACAACGGCACGTCTGCGATGACCGGCAGTCCCATTTCGGCTTGCAACGCCGCTTTTTGGTCGGCTTTGCCTTTGAAGTTTTCGCTGCTGTAAGCGAATTTGAGAAACTTGTTTCCTTCCGTTTTCCATTCGCCGTAATCAACGCCGTTTAAAATTCCAATTAAGTGGTCGTGCCGACTGCGCAAAACGCCGTCAAGGCCGCAGCCATATTGCTCGGTGGTGATTTCGCGGGCGTAGCGGGGACTGACCGTCGTGATAATGTCCGCATAAACAATGCCCGCCTTCAGACAACTCATCTGATTGTAGAACTCAATACCGTCGGGAGTGAAATATTCCTGCGGCAGATTCGTGAGCTGGTAGTCTAGTGGTGGAAAAACGCCTTGATAGGCGAGGTTATGAATGGTGAGCACGGTGGCGGGCGCATTTTTCCAACCAGTAACGAGTGCTTCGTGCTGGATCAAAATCGGGACAATCCCAACCTGCCAATCGTGCACGTGCACAACTTCGGGCGGATCTTCCAGGGCGCGCGCGAGGTAAGTTACTGCTTTGGAAAGGAAGATGAAGCGCGCGGCGTTGTCGGCGTAATCGCGTCCGCCTTCACCATAAAGTGACGCGCGGTCGTAGAACTCAGGGTTTTCGAGGAACAGAACTTCACAGCGCGGCGCAACCTCGACCGTCCAAATCGTCCCGGAAACAATTCGCCCATCCAATTGCACGGTGATGGTGCGATCGGTGCGCTGAATAGCGGAGTATTTTTCTCGAATTCCGCGATACAGCGGCGTCACGATGCGCACGCGGTGGCCATCCACAGCGAGCGCTTTGCCCAGAGCAGCGACCATGTCAGCCAGGCCCCCCGTCTTGGAGAATGGAAAACACTCGCTGCTGGCCAATAAAACATTCATCAATCCCGTTCCCTCAATTGACTCTACGCGGCGCGAATGAAATCGGTTTTAAGATATGGCTGCAGGGCCGCCGGAATTCGAATCGATCCATCCGGCTGCTGATGCGTTTCGATGAGTGCAACGAATAATCGAGCCAGAGCGGTTCCGCTTCCGTTAAGAATGTGCGGGAACTTATTATCGCCGCCGGAGGTTGGTTTGTAGCGCATGTTCATGCGGCGCGCCTGATAATCTTCACAGTTCGAGCAGCTTGATACTTCCAGGTATTGATTCTGCCCCGGAGCCCAGACTTCAATGTCGTAGGTCTTCGCGCTGGCGAACCCCATGTCGCCCGTGCAGAGCATAATCACGCGGTAGTGAAGTTCCATCTGCTGTAACACGGTTTCAGCGTTGGCCACCATTTTTTCCAATTCGGCGTAACCTTCTTCCGGGTGGACGATTTTGATCAACTCGACTTTGTCGAATTGATGCACGCGGATCATGCCGCGCGTTCCAACTCCGGCCGCGCCGGCTTCCGCGCGGAAACAGGGGCTGTAGGCGCAGTAAAGAATCGGCAACTGATCCTCCCGCAGAATCTCTTCGCGATGGATATTTGCCACCGGCGCTTCCGCGGTTGGAAGCAGGTATAGTTGGCCCATGGTATTCCCGTCGAGGCCTTCCTGCACTGCGTAAGCTTGGTCGACGAATTTGGGAAATTGTCCCACGCCCACCATGCAATGTTTTTGGATGATATAGGGCGGTGCGACTTCGGTATAGCCATGTTTGGTGGTGTGGAGATCGAGCAAATATTGGATGAGCGCCCGTTCGAGTTTGGCGCCCCAACCGGTATAAAGCAGAAAGCCGCTGCCCGACAACTTTGCCCCACGCGCAAAATCGACCAGTTTCAACTTTTCGCAGAGGTCGATGTGATTTTTGGGCGGCGCATCAAATTTCTTCTTCTCGCCCCAGACGCGAATCTCAGGATTATCTTCGGCGCTTTTTCCGATAGCGACCGAGTCGTGCGGCAGATTCGGAATGCGCAGCAAAATTTCATCGCGAGCGCTCTCCACGTCGGCGACCGCCTTATCCAGCTCCGTGATTTTGTCACCAATCACTCGGGTCTCCGCCTTCTTCCCTTCAGCTTCCTCGACCTTTTTTTGCCCCATTAAGGCGCCGATCTCTTTGGAAACTTTGTTCCGCTGCGCCTTTAACGATTCCACTTCGGTCAGCAGCGTGCGGCGCTTTTCATCCAGCGCCACCAATTCATCCACGCGTTTCTCATCCCCGGCGCCTCGCAACGCCAATTTTTCCCGCACGCGAGCTGCATTCTCTCGCACCAACCGAATATCCAACATCGGCGCATTATGTTGAAACGACCTCAAGGAGCAAGCAGGCAGCCCCGCCTTCAGGCTGACCTTGAACCAATCTTAAACTTAATTGTGCTCCCCCCCCCCATTCGGCCCTACTTTATCACTCGACTTAGCGAATCTCATTTGCCAACCTCCGCCAACTTTTCGCAGGCTTTGACCGATCGCAAACGAATCCTTGTGATAGAAAGCGCGCCGGAAGTGGTTGCAAAACTTCTTCGCGCGGGCGGTCACCTTGCCATGAATGCCGCAGACGAAGAATCGGCCCTCTCCCTTTGGAAGCGCGCTGCCGGCGGCTTTGACATCGTTATCATCGACGACCGCGTCCTCGATCCTGCCCGGCTCGTCCCGGCTTTCTCGGCCTCGAAACCAACTGTCCGCCTGATTCTCATGGTCGGCAAAAACTATTCCGCCGACCGGCAGCGATGGCTTCGTTGAGCATCCGGCGCATTGTTCGGTCTCGTCCTGGCGCTCGTCGCCGTCCTGTTCGGTGCGATTGGCTTTTTTCTCTCCCTCGCCCCCACCGTCCGCGGTGGAATCGTCAGCGTTCTCGCGGTCCTCGCGGGCATGCTCGGCATACTGGCAGCGGTCGTTAAAGGCGTTGCGTGGTTCCTTTAAACGAAGAGCACTTCACTTGCACATCCCCTTTCCATACATGATACTTCGCCCATGAAAACCCCGATCCTGGCCGCCACCGCGCTACTTCTCTACACCAGTGCTTACGCTCAATACAGCGCCACCTCGCTCACCCGCAAAGTCGTCCCACAGCAGCAGCAACCCGCCCAGCCGGCGCGTCCCCAATATGCTGCGCCCGCCCAGCAAGCTCCCGCCGCTCCTCGCGAACTCACTCCGGAAGAAGCGAAGAAAGCGGCGATTCAACAGAACAAAAACGACATTAAACAATTCGACTTCTACAAACGCCGCGCTGAAGAAGGGTCCGATGATGCTCAGTACCAATTAGGCATTCGCTACCTCACCGGAAAAGGCACCGAAAGAAACGAGAAGCTCGGCCGCGAATGGCTCGCTAAAGCCTCAACCAAAGGTCACCTCCAGGCCAAAAAGCAACTCGGGGAACTTGGCCCGGAAGCAGTTCAACCTGCAACAGCCCCCACTGTCGGCGCCACTGCGGCTCCTGCACCAACTCCGCTTAAGAAGTGACCCACGTCCTCCGCTTCATCGTCGTCTCCGCGTTCTGGACGTTGCTTTCCACGGCTCCGTCCCGAGGCGCCACTCCGAACGTCGAGCAGATTATCCAGAAGCTGATCGAACGCTCCGAATCTTCCGACGTGGTGAATCGCCGGAACAATGTCAGCTTTCAGCGCGTCTCCCGGGTTGAATACCTGAACGAAGACGGAACGAAACGCCGTGAGACCGTTCGCATCTTCAAGATCGTACCGGAAGAGGGCAAGCCGGTCACTCGCCTCGTCTCCGTTAATGGTCGAGCGCCCAAAGATCCCTCGGACAAAAATCGTTCCGCCGCGCGCCAGACCGGCGAGCAAAGCCGCGCCCTCGCCCTGAACGAAGATCTTCTCTCCCGATTCGACTTTTCCTTCGTCCGCGAAGATAAATTCCTTTCGCGTCCCGTTTGGGTCCTCGCCTTCGTCCCGAAGAAAGGTGCGCCCGAAGAAAGCATGATCGACAAATTCATCAATGCTACGACCGGGACGTTTTGGATCGATCAACAGGATTACCAACTCGCCCGCGCCGATGTTCGCCTCGGTAAAAAAGTCGCGTTCTTCGGCGGAATCGCCGGTGCCATCGACAAACTCGATCTCACACTCATTCAAAAACGTCTGGAAGAGTCCGTTTGGATCGGCGAAGCTGTACATATCGACTTCGCGGGTCGAAAATTGCTTAAAAATATCCGCTTTCGCGCGTTCGAAAACTGCTCGGACTTCCAATTCGGCGAGCCTCAACACGCCCGCGCGAAGTAGCTCCAGGCATCGGGAGCATCCGGTTGGCCACCGGTTTGTTTGCCTTTTCATGCTCATCCCATAAAATGCCGCGCAATGGTTTGGAGCTGGTACGCTATTGGCGCCGCGTTAGTTGTCGCGGCGGCGTGCAGCTTCTTCTTTGCGCTCGCTGAATCGGCGCTGTTTGCGCTCGGCCGTTTCCGCGCCCGCCGCATGCTGGAGGACAATCCGGCAAATGGACAAAAGCTCGCACCCCTCTTTAAAGATCCCGAAGACCTTGTTGCCACGCTCGCCTTTGGAAACACTCTGGCGAACGCCCTGCTCATCGGCTTGGTCGTTTGGATACTCTCGCGAACCTATCGAAGTGAATTCATCACCGGCGCTATAGCGCTCATTGGAATTCTCGTCGGCTGCGAAGTGATTCCAAAAGCGCTTGCGGTTCGCGATCCGGAGTTTTGGTCCCTGCGCGTCGCGGCGGTGGTAAACACGTTCCTGAATCTGACGCGGCCGATACGCCGGATCGCCCAGGTGATGAACGCCGGTATTCTTCGAATCGTCATTCCTAAATCGATCAAGCCGCAGCCGGTGATTTCCGACGAGGAGTATTCCGATCTGCTTAGCATTGCCCAACAGCAAGGCGCTCTTGGAAAAGCTGAGAAGGACATGATCATGCAAATCCTCGCGCTCGATCAACGCACCGCCGGCGACGTCATGAACCCGCGTTCGCAAATTGCTTTCATTTCGGATGAACTGAGCAAAGAGGAAATGTTGGACGAAGCGCGGCGAATAAAACATACGCGCATCCCGATCTACGACGAAACGCCCGATACGATCGTGGGCGTACTAAACGCGCGCGCGTTCCTGCTAAATCCAAGTGCCGACCTGGAAGAAGTCATCGAATTTCCGTCTTTCGTTCCACAATCGATGAATCTCCTGCAACTGCTGCGCAGCCTGCAACGCCAGCAACGCGGGATTGCCATTGTCCTCGACGAATTCGGCGGCACCGCCGGTCTCGTCACAATGGAGGATATTCTTGAAGAGACGCTCGGCCGTTTCGGACGAAAAGATCCGGGCAAGCCAGTTCTCGAACGTCTCGCTCCAGGACGATGGCGCGTGAGCGGCACCTGTACGCTGGACGAATTCCGCCGCGAATATCCCAACCTGGCCGAATCCGACGAGGTCGACACGATGAGCGGGCTGATGGTGAAGCAAATCGAATACGTGCCGAGCAACGGTGAATCCGTGGCACTCGATGGGCTGAAGCTCACCGCGACGAAAGTCACAGAACGCCGCGTTCTCGAATTGGAAGTGGAGGCAGGAAAACGCTGATGGACTGGCTGCTTCTAATTGTGCTCCCGCTCTGCCTGGCGACCTCATTCCTCTGCGCGGGAATGGAGGCGGGCATTTTCACGCTTGGGCGCTGGCGCATTGCGCAACAGATGCGCGCCGGACAGGCTCGCGCAGCGCGTCTTTACGCGTATCTGCAGAATACGGAGAATTTTCTTTGGACGATTCTAGTGGGAAACACACTGGCCCTCTTCTTCGCGATGTGGATTATCGCGGTCGCACTCGTGCGCGCGCTTCCAGATCGGCCAGGTTTGTTCTGGCTGTCTTACATTGCAGTGGCTTTTGGGTTTTACGCTTTTTGTGATCTTCTCCCGAAAACACTTTTCCGGCGCTTTCCGAACCGCCTTTGTCTCTCGATGTCAGCGCCTTTCGGTGTGCTGCACATCGCGCTATTCCCGATCGTTTCTCTCGTCGAAAGCATCGCAAATCTGCTCCTGCGGTGGACGGGCGGACGCACTTTCAAAGGGCACGTGTTCAGCAGCCGCCACGAGCTCCGCCTGCTCCTTGAAGACACTTCCGAAGCGCTGACTTCCGAAGAGCGCGGCATGATCGCGCGCGTTTTCGATCTGCATAATATCGCGGTGCGCCAGATCGCAATCCCCTTCGCGCGCGTCCCGCCGCTCGGCGCAAACGATCTGCTCGGGGACGCCCTGGCGCGGTTTCGTGAGACACCAGCGAACATCCTTCCGGTCTGGAACGCCGATCCACGCAATCGCCGCATCGCCGGCTTTCTGGAAGCCAAGCGCGTCATTTACGAGCCGAACCTCCAGCTCAGCGAAGAAATCAATCGGCATCTCACTCCCGCGATGTATGTCGATGAGGACATTCGCGTGCACGATGCCCTGCGCCGGATGCAACGCACTGGCCAGCGCATGGCGGTTGTCCTCTCCCGTGAACGGCGCGAGATCGGTCTCATCACCGTCGAAGAGATACTCAAAGTGATTTTTGGCGAAGTGCGCCTCAGCTAAATGAACGACACGCTTGAGATCATCCTGAAGATGCTCCTGGTGGCGTTCCTCGTCTTTCTGAATGGCTTTTTCGTCGCCGCCGAATTCGCGATTGTAAAAATCCGAAGCACCCAACTTCAGCCGCTTCTGGTGAAGGGTAATCGGCGCGCGAAGATTGCGCGGCGAATCGTCGATAATCTCGATGCCGCGCTGAGCGCAACGCAACTTGGTATCACGCTCGCCAGTCTTGGTCTCGGTTGGTTCGGAGAACCCGCCTTCGCCAAGCTTCTCGAACCGGCAATGCAGTGGTTCAACATCACTTCGCCCGAGGTGCAGCATACGATTTCGTTCATCATCGCGTTTTCGATCATCACGTTTCTTCACATTGTCTTCGGCGAACTGGCTCCAAAGTCCATGGCGATTCAGCGGCCATTGCCGGTCACGCTCTGGGTCGCGCAACCGCTCGAATGGTTTTACAAGATATCGTTTCCGGCAATTTGGGCATTGAATCACACCGCCCTTTGGCTGCTGCGCCGTGTCGGCATTGAACCCGCAAGCGAGGCTGAGATGGTCCACTCGCAGGAGGAACTCCGGCTGATGTTTGCCGCGACCAGTGAGCACAGCGGCGCAACTGGCCTTGGCAAAGATGTCGTTCTCAACGCACTGGATCTCAGCCGGCGGGAAGCACGCGATGTGATGCGGCCGCGCGGCGAAATTGTTGCGATCGACACCACAGCTCCGATTTCCGAGATTTTGGATATCGCGGAAAAAACCCGCTACTCCCGTTTCCCCCTCTGCGAAGACGGGGACATCGATCGCACGTTGGGTGTCGTTCATTTCAAGGATCTCTTCGCAATGCGCCTTCGTGCGAGAAAAGGCGCTGACCTTCTCTCAGTCGCGCGCAAAGTTGTTTACGTGCCACCGACCTGCCGCCTGGAACGTCTCCTCCAGCTCCTTCTTGATCGACGGCTTCACTTTAGCATCGTCGTCGACGAATACGGGGGGACGCTCGGAATCGTGACGCTGGAAAACATTCTCGAAGAGTTAGTCGGACAGATTCAGGATGAATTTGATCAAGAGAAGCCGCTCGTAGAGAAAACCAGCGACACCGAGTGGAAGATCGACGGCACGCTGCCGCTGCACGATCTGGCGGACCTGGTCGGAGAGAATCTCGAAGCAGATGAAGAAATCGCGACGACCAGTGGTTACGTGACGCATCGCCTCGGCGGCTTTCCCAAAGCGGGCGACACGCTCTCGATTGGAAATTTCCAAGTGCGCGTAGATCAAATGGACGGCCCGAAAGTCGCACGGCTTACGCTCACGAAGGTGCCGCCCCCGGAACCAGCGACCGACATTTAGTCGGCCGCTGCGAATTGAAATTACTTCTGCACCGCTTCGAGCTTTTCGATCATCTTGCGGAGTTTCGAGAGCGCGATGTTTTGGATCTGACGGACACGTTCGCGGGTGACGCCGAATTTCTGGCCGACTTCTTCCAGCGTTTTTTCCGGCCCTCCGTCGAGTCCGAAGCGGTAACGGAGGATTGTGGCTTCACGCGGATCGAGGGTTTTAATCATTTCCTGGAGCATGCGCGTGACAGTTTTGTCTTCGAGCTCCTCGTAAGGCGAGTAGGCGCTCTCGTCCTGCACCACCTCCGCGAAGTTGTTTGATTCGTCATCGCCAATTGGCGCATCGAGCGAAGCAGGGCGAATTGCCGCGGTGCGAAGCTGCGCAACACGCGAGGCGGTAATGCCCAACTCTTCTGCCAACTCGTCGTCCGTTGGTTCGCGACCGAATTCCTCCTGCAAACGCATCGCGGTGCGGCGCATCTTGGAAATCTTGTCAACGAGATGGACTGGCAAGCGAATCGTTTTCGACTGATTGGCCAACGCACGTTTGATCGATTGCTTGATCCACCATGATCCGTAGGTGGAAAGCTTGCCGCCTTTCGCGGGATCGAAGCGCTCGACCGCTTTCATGAGGCCGATGTTGCCTTCGTTGATGAGGTCGAGCAGCGGGAGGCCGAGGCCTTCGTAATCGTGCGCGATTTTTACGACAAGGCGCAAGTTCGCCTTGATCATGTCTTCGCGGGCTTTTTTGTCCCCTCCCTTGATGCGCGCGGCGAGTTCGATTTCTTCCTGCGGAGTGAGCAACTTCACCTGGCCGATCTCGCGGAGGTAAAGTTTGATAGCCGTGTCGGCATCGTAGCTGGAGCGGTCCTTCCCGGGTGTTGCGGCGTCTTCGTCCCGAGGGACAGATCCCACAGCCGCCTTCACTGTTTCTTCTTCGGCCTGCAATTCCTCGGCTGAAGGTTCGACTTCTTCGTTTTCCTCTGCGGAAGCCTCCGGCTCGTTTTCGGATTCAGCAGCTTCAGGTTCGGCGGTATTTGCATCTTTCTCCGGAAGTTCCAATTCTTTTATCCCGGCGAGGTGGCGCTTGCTGCGCGGTTGCGATTCTTCGTCAGAATCATTTGTTGCAATGCGGCTAAAGGGGGCTTCCTCCTCCTCATCGTGTGGGGTGTTGTTGCGGGGTCGACGTTCCTGCGCGCCTTCGCCAGGCGCAGGTGCGTGCGCTTTGGCGGGGTGCGAGCTGGCAGGCCCGTGCGACCGTGCGACCTTTTGTAACTTCTCTTTGACGGCCATAAAATCTTCGTTAATCCACTGGGTTCTTAATCCAGTCCCTCTCCTCAATTCGCAGTCTAGGGCAGCAAAAATTCGTGCACAAGTGATGCAGGCTAAAAACGGATAAAGTCCATCGGCCCTGTTGCGGGAAAACCCGAACGGCCAAAAAGGCGCGGGCCGATTACGGCGCGCGCCTGCAAAGACTTAAAACAGAGTTGGACCCGACGAAACGCGGGTTTTAGTCCCGGCTGTTGCCGCGGAGAATCGCCAGCCAGTAGATCAGGTAAGCGAGGGAGGTGACCATCGCGGCAACATAGGTGAGCGCCGCAGCATTCAGCACTTTGCTGACGGCGGGGGCTTCATCGCGTTGCACGATGCCCATCGCGAGAAGCTGCTGTTTCGCGCGGCGACTTGCGTCGTATTCCACTGGTAAAGTGATGAGTTGGAATGCGGCAACGACGCCGTAGATGATCACCCCGAGTAACGCCAGGTTCGCGATGCCGAGGAAGATTTGCCCAAAGATCAGGAACATGGTCGCCTGAGTCGCGAAGTTGGTGATAGGAACCATGGCCATGCGAAGCTGGAGAGGTGCGTAGGCAGCCTGATGCTGCAGCGCGTGACCGGCCTCATGCGCGGCGACGCCGACGGCGGCGATGCTGCGGCCGTGGTAATTCTCCTCGCTGAGGAACAGAGCTTTTTTGAGCGGATCGTAATGATCGGTGAGGTGGCCACGGACCATGTTGACGGGCATATTGTGGAGACCGGCGCGGTCAAGAATTTCGCGCGCGGCCTGTGCGCCGGTTGTCCCGGTGGCAATTCCCTGGCGAACGTACTTCTTGTAGGTGCTGCTGAGGCGCATCTGGGCATACAGCCCAAGCAAAATGCCCGGCAGCAACAGCAACCAGAAAATCGGATCCATCGGTATCATTCTTCAGTTCCTCCTATCGTCTCGGACACTGTTATCTTTACCGTATAGACAGGAGTGCGCAAATAGAACCCGATTACAAAACGGAGCCGATTTTCGAATGGCGGACCTGCTAAGCTATTGCTTGGCAGGCTCTTGCCTCGGGAACTCAGCTTTAACCTTGGCCTCCTCGAGCCTGGATCCCCAAATGCGGATGTTGTCGACTTTGCCGGTGTCGTCGAAGGAGCCGAAGCCGATGAGGCCGGGACCGAAGTTTTTGTCTTCGGCCACCATGATGGGAATGGTCATGTCGTCGAAAAAAACTTTGATGGTGCCGTCAGAAACTTTTCGTTCGAGGCGGACTTTGTGCCAGATGTTCAGGCCCCAGTTCACGCCGGTGGTGGTGGTTTTGGCGATGTTTTTACGCGGTTCGTTGTTCACGATGAAAACGTTGTGCGCGTTTGGATCCGCTTTGGTGGCCATGTGGGCGTAGTAGAATTGCTTCGGATTTTGGAAGCCGAAGAAAATGCACATATCGCGATGGCCGTATTCACGACCGGTTTGAATCATGTCCGCTTCGAGGATGAAGTCGCCGAAGACTTTGTCCTTCAGCAGCGCAATGTTCACCGGAGAACGAACCTCCGGCTTGTATTTGCTTTGGGCGGCGAGTTCGAGAGCGCCGCCCTGCTCTTCTTTGGCGAACTTCCACGCAGCTTCGTCGGTCGGCTTGAAATCCTTCATCGCTTCCGGCGATTCAAACTTCTGCTCGTAGAGAAGTTTGTAGCCGTTCGGGATGTGATCCTCGGCGGCGAGCGCGCCGCAGTGGAGTGCGGCGGCCAGGAACAAAGTGATGAATGGAAATCTCATAAGTTTTAGACTTTGTCCGGCACGACATACGGTGCGCGGTAATTGCGGGTGAGCAATTCGTTCGCGGCCCGGTCGCGTCCGAAGGTTTCTTTCTTTGGGTCCATCTTCAGGAATTTGCCCATAGTGAGGGGCGTTTTCTTGAGATCCACACCGTTCGCGGAAAGGTGCGCGAGCATACGGTCGAGTGCTTCCATCGCGGTGTCGTTCTTCTTCAACTCGTCCTTAATCTCGTCGGGCGATTGGCGCGAACCGAGCAGGTAGGAAATGTTGCCGGTGTGGCAGAGCGCGCTCGAGAGGTGTCCCTCGAGAATGTCAGCGTTCAAGTCCGTGTGCTTCCGGCTGTGGACTGCTTTCAGGAAGTTCTCATAATGATTTGCACCGCCCTCAAACTTTTTAATTTCGGTGCCGTCCTTATCGACCACGACCACCTTGGAGTAACTCCCGGTAAAGACCACGTCACCACCTTCGCAATGAATGATGTTGCCGACGCTCGCACCTTTGAAGGTGTCCATGTTCTTTTGGTCTTCCGAACTACGGGGTAGCCCGCGCACCTCGAAGATCAAGGGCACATTCTTGTACGCGTGATAAACGATTTGCGTGTTCGGCGTCTGGCCATCGTCTTCGTAACCGAGGCGACCGCCGAGGCTGAAGACCGCTGGTGAAAGTTCATCCGCACCGTGGGCCCAGCGGGCGATGTCCATCTGGTGAATGCCCTGGTTGCCGAGATCGCCGTTGCCGGTGTTCCAAACCCAGTGCCAATCGTAATGAAGGTTCTTGCGCATGAGCGGCTCGATTGGCGCCGGTCCGCACCAAAGATCATAATTGATGTTCGCGGGAATCTGCTGTGGGCCATCGACCTTGCCAATGCTGGCGCGGCGTTTGTAACAGAGGCCGCGGACCGCTTTGATTTTTCCGAGTTCGCCGCTGCGGATGTAGGCGACCGCTTCCTGAGTAGCGGGTTGGGAACGGCTTTGGGTTCCGGTTTGAACGATCTTGTTGTACTTACGTGCGGCTTCGACGATCTTCCGGCCTTCCCAAACATTATGAGAAACGGGCTTCTCGACGTAAACGTCCTTGCCGGCCTGCACTGACCAGATTGCGCCGAGCGCATGCCAATGATTCGGCGTAGCAATAGAGACGACATCAATATCCTTGTTTTCGAGGAGGCGGCGGATGTCGGTGTAAGGGGTGATCGTTTCGCTCCCCGGCTGGTTCATTCCGTTGCCGAGCACTTGTTGATCGGCATCACAGAGGGCGACAAGGCGAACGCCTTTCGCTTTCTTGAAATTGCTAATGTGATCTTTACCGCGTCCACCGAATCCGACGACGGCAACGCGAACATCGCTGTTCGCGCGACCGACCTGCGACCAGGATTTCGCGGATAAAATCCCAGCGACACTGGCGCTCGCGCCATAGATGAATTTACGACGATTTAGCTTCATAAAATTGTTCTCCGTTAATTTCAGTTTGTTCCGCCTTTGACGTAGCGTTCGAAAGCTTCGGCGACTTTGCCTTGCTTCTCATCCCCTTCGTGAATGAAGAAGCGATACTTGAACGTGATCTTTTCTCCGGCAGCGACGGTGAGGTCGCCTGCCCCTTTTTCTTTCTTTTCGAAATCGTGGAGGCCGAATGGATTTGCGGCGAAAAGACCGTAATCACGGACGTGCCACCAGGTTGGGTGACGAGGGTTGGAGGGATGATCGAAAATGGCTACGCCAACTGTCTTGCCATCGACGGGTCCGTAGTAATCGACCCACTTGGCGCGCTTACCCCAAGTATCGGCGTTGCGGACGCCTTCACTGTTCACGATGGTTCCCTTCCCTACTTTACCCTTGAGCCGCATCGTTTCCGCGAGGCGAATGGCCATGGTGCCTTCTTTGGTATCGCCAAAATTCAACGGACCATCCGCACCAGAAAGAGTGATTTCGAAATCGAAGGTGCGGCCGACGCTTCCCGGATAAATGCGCAAAGTGCGCTCGTCGGTGGCGATGGTCTTGCCGTCAAGCGAGACGTATTTGTTACGTGATTGAATTACGCCGATATCTCCCGATTCCACTTTCGTGAATTTCTCGTGGATGGTTTTCCCGGAATTTTTTGCTTCGGCCCAGAAGTCGACGCCGTTCATATCCCCGTGCGCCCACCAGAAACTTTTGTGGTGCGGGTGGTCCTTCTCTTCGTCCCTGGCTTCCGTAATAGGCCAACTGCGGCTCATCTTCGCGCCGTTTGGTCCGGTGATCGGAAAAAGGAACGGGCGGGAGTACCCTTCGTAAACGTAGTCGGCGAAATGTTTTCCATCGACTTCGATGCGGAGCTTCCCCTTTTCTTCCTTGATAGTGACGTTACCGGCGAAAGTGCTTACGGCAGAAAAGAGAAATGCAATTGAAAGCGCGAGCGCGGTGAATCTCCTGGACATGGGTGCAGTTTGAACGGGGCGGCGGAGGGGTGAAAGCCCTTTTTTTGGTAAACGTAACAGATGGGGAAGATGAATTCCGAAAAGCCAACTACCAAATACCATGGAAGGACTAACGAAACGGCGAGGCGAAGTGGCGGATGTGTCATAATCGATTTTTTCGTGTTTGCGGTACAGAGAAGGTACAACGCGGGTTTCGTGACGGTTACGGCTGTCGGTTGGGAGAGCGGAGTCAACATTTCGGAAGAGTGAACCTCCACCGACGAACGACGGAGAATTGCGCCGATAAAAATACGACTTACAAAAAATTTCAAAGTGGCGATACAGAGCGAAAATGTGCGGTACAATAGGGTCGGAATTGATGCTCGGGAGGGCGGTACAACTTTTGTAAGTTGTAAAAACAATGACTGCGCGCCTGCTCGGGTAGCGAACCGCGGCACCGGCAATGCGTGCGGGTTGAAACGGGTCGCTGCGGTTACTTGCGTCGGAAAATGTTGACTGGGAAGCAGGGTCGCTCGGTAACGTTATTGTGTTGGTGAAAAAACGTTTGTTTGGGTGTTTTCCTTTTAGAGCGCTTTCCGTGAGCAAGTTGCGTCGTGTTTTTCTGCGTGCTGCCGGGTGTTGATTGGTGTTGATGGGTGTTGATTTGTTCTGATCCCGGAGGTCGAGGGAACCCTCTGAAGATACGCCGCTAAACACCCTTTCCGGGCTGCTCGGCAGGGTTCTTCCGTGATGGAATGAGAGCGACTCGTGGCGCGGCGTGTTCATGGCATTACTTTCCGACCGAGAAGAACAGCAAGGCGCGCTGTAGCGCAGCTCATGGGGCACACTTTGGGTGTGCTTGTTTCTGCGGGGATGAATGGAAAATCGCTTCCGAGCGAGGTTCTATTCAGCCACGTGCCGTTCGTCTCAGGCGAGGTTAGTTAAGCAGTTTCGCGGCCGGGCGGCAAGTTCACATCTGAGAATTCGAAAACTGGTCTTGGAATGCTCCGTTGAACGAGGACGGAAGGGTCGACTGGCTGACGTTCAGCGACCTCCCGATAGGCCCCGGAAGAATCCGCCAGCTTTGAACCGGCAGCGTTGCCCTATAGGAAATGCGCCGGGCGGACGTAGTTTGCAACAAAGGGTAGCGGTTGATTTTTGCTGTTTCCCAGCCGCGAACGGTCCTCGAAGACAGAACAGCGACAGAGGAGCCGGCCAAGATGTCCACGGTCAAGTCGTGGACTTTCTTTTTTCCTCCAATGCCTTCGCGTAGGGCAACGCCTCTTTCAAGACTTCGGGTTTGTTCGCGTAGAGTTCCATGAAACCGCAGTCACCACAGATCCATGCAGAGACGGAGCTGAAGACGGGTTCGGTGTCGAAAGCTGCTTCGGATCCCTGAAGGTAATGACGCGCAGGCGCTGGTCGACGGGTAAGTGGGAACGATCCTGCACGATCGCTCGCTCAATGATTTGTTTGGAACCGCACTTTGGGCAAGTGCCACTCTGTTTCATACGGCGAGAGTAAGGGAGAGAATTACTGGCGGACGATTATAAATTAAGAGCCGGAACGTAACGGCCGCCCAAAAAGCTCGGCCGGAGCCTCGCGCCACCCTGTCTTGCACCACCGGAACACTACAATTTGCTTTTCTTTTCGTCGCGGTGGTCGTGGAGGAAGATGCTGATGAGGAGATGGAATCCGCCGGCGGCGGCGGCGATGAAGAAGATCATGGCCAAGCCGGGGTAACCGAAGATTTTGAAACTGGTTTCCACGCGCATGAGCAACGATGCGCCAATGATGAGAGCGGCGAGAATGAGGCCGGACGTTATTCGGTTGGCGACTTTGTGAATGGCGGACATCAGGAGCGAGACATCGACTGCCTTCACTTTTACTTCCAACTCGGCGTTCGCGACGGAATCGAGAATACGGCTAAGGCGATTGGGCAGTGTGCCGACGAATTCTTTTATATCGAGGATGGTCGAAGCGAGATTGGTCGGCGAGATCGACTTCCACATGCGCTCGTGGAGGAGCGTGGAGACGTTTCGGCGGATAGCGCCGTTTGGGTCAAAGTCGGGATCAAGAGTTTTGCCGATCTCGTCGAGCTGTAAAAGAGTTTTGCCGAGCATGGTTAACTCGGTGGGAACGTAGAGGCCGTTTTCGCCGGCGACGCGAGTCATGGTAAGCACGACTTTGCCGACGTCCATTTGCTTGAGGCGATTATCCTTTTGTTCCGCGATGAGGGTGGTGGATTGGCGGCGGAATTCTTTCTCGTCGAACTCGTCGGTCGTCTGGCTGATCTGAATGGCGATGTCACAGGCGACTTCAGCTCTCCCTTCGCTGATGGCCATGAGCATTTTGATGAGTTGGTCCTGCAACTGTGTGGTGAGGCGGCCGACCATGCCGAGATCAAGCAAGGCGATCTTCTTATCGTCGGTTAGGAACACGTTCCCCGGATGAGGATCCGCGTGGAAGAGACCGTCGACGAGCACTTGCTTTAAGTAAGCGCGGAACAGTTCCTCGGCGAGAGCTTCACCATCGATGTCGAGGCGCGCGAGGGCGGTGATGTCGGTGATTTTGCGGCCCGAAATGTATTCCATCGTGAGCACGCTGCGGGTGGTGTAACCGGAAATTGGCTGCGGAACGCGGATGTTCGGAAATTCGCGAAGGTTCTCGCCGAGTTGCGACATGTTGGACGCTTCCTTTTGGTAATCGAGTTCGTTTACCAACGTTCTGCGAAACTCGTCGAAAATCTTTTGGACCTGGTAGCGCTTGCCGGACTTGGTGTGCTCCAGCATAGACGCGATTTCGTCCAGGACCTGGAGTTCATCGATGATTTGCGGGCGAATGCCGGGGCGCTGGATTTTAACGACGACGGCGCGGCCATCGCGCAAAGTTGCTTTGTGCACCTGGCCGAGTGAGGCGGCGGCGACAGGTTCACGTTCGAACTCGGCGAAGGCCTTGGAGAGGCGAACGCCGAGCTCCTGAACGATGGTTTGCTCCACCTCTTCGAACGGGAACGGCTTAACTTTGTCCTGCAGTCGGCTGAGCGCCTTAATATATGCGTCGGGAAGGAGGTCGGGACGGCTGCTGAGGATTTGGCCGAGCTTAACGAAGGTAGGCCCCATGGCCTCGAGATCGTTGGCGAGTTGTTCGGGCGAAGCGGTGCCGGGCTCGGTCTTGATCTCCTTTTCGTCGAGCAGTTCCGAAGTGGTGATGTCCTGGACGAGATCGGATCGCCCATACTTGAGGAGTAATGAGGCGATCTGTTGATAGAACTTCAGGTGTTGTGGTTTGAGCGAAATTTTCATGAATCCCCGTTATCCCTCTCCATAATTTCAAAATACTTAGCGCAAGCTGTAAATACAAGGAGCCCAAGCATGGTGCGCAAAGGCTCCGAAGAACATACCTCCGAATTGCGCGAAGTGGCATTCAGGCAGAACCCTGATTGAGGGGCGGCTTAGCAAGGGGAAATTGCCTGCGACGGCTAATTCACAGCTGAAGATTGAGGAGATTCTATGGAGAACACAACAAACGGTATACGGAACGGGCTGGAAGTGGCCTGGATAAATACAGCGGCGTTTCTGCCGAAGGCGGCCATGTTCCTGGTGATTCTGGTGGCGGGCTATTTTCTGGCGAAATTCCTGGCGAAGCTCTTCGACCGCGTGCTGGAGCGGGTGGGATTCGATCGGGTGGTGGAGCGCGGGGGCATTAAGCGCGCGCTCTCGAAGACGCGCTACGATGCGAGCGATCTGCTGAGCAAGATTCTGTTCTATACGGTCTTTTTGTTTGTGCTGCAGCTTGCGTTCGGGGTATTTGGGCCTAACCCGGTGAGTGATTTGCTCACGCGGGTGATTGCGTTCCTGCCGAGCATATTTGTGGCGATCCTGATCGTAGTGATCGCGTCGGCAATTGCGAAGGGCGTCAAGGATGTTGTGGGATCGCTGCTGAGCGGTGTGCCATGGGGACGATTCGCGGCGAACATTGCTTCGGTGGCGATTATCACCGTCGGTATCTTTGCGGCGTTGAGCCATGTGGGAATTGCCCCGGCGATCGTGAACGGGTTGTTCTATGCGATGCTGGCGATCATCGTGGGGTCGGCGATTATTTCGATCGGGGGCGGCGGCATTCAGCCGATGCGCGCTGAATGGGAGCGCGCGCTTGGACGTATGCGCGCTGAAGCTCCGAAGATTCGTGGCGAATTGCAGGATGCCGGCGGTAAAGTGGAAGCTACGATGAGCGACTGGGAACGCCGGGCGCACGACGCGACGGCGGATCAACCGCCGCGGCCGATTGGAACGCATAATTGAGCAGGCGAATAAGGGCGTCCAACGGACAAAATATGAAGGCCTCCTTGGGATTCCGAGGAGGCCTTGTCATTTATTAAAAGAGCAGTTGCGAGATTTAGAAGATTGGTTCGCCGGAGCTTTGCACGAGGTCGTGGTAGCGCTTGACCAGTTCGCGCGTGCGCGGACCGGGTTTGCCGTCGCCGATCACGCGGCCATCGACTTTCACGACGGGAACAACTTCCGCGCCGGTACCGGTGACGAAACATTCGTCGGCGTTGAAGATGTCGTAGCGAGTGAGGTTTGGCTCGCTGACTTTGAGGCCGAGTTGGCGGGCGAGTTCGATGGCGACGCCGCGGGTGATTCCGTAGAGGGCTCCCGCGCTGAGCGGCGGCGTGAGAAGTTCGTCGCCTTTCACGATGAAGATATTATCGCCTGTGCACTCCGCGACGTAGCCTTCGCTGTTCAGCATGATCGCTTCTTCGCAACCGCCGTTGTTCGCTTCGATCTTGGCGAGGATGTTGTTGAGGTAATTCAGCGACTTGATCGCGGGATTCACGGCGTTGTGGAGATTGCGGGTGGTGGGGACAGTGATGATGTCGAGGCCGCGTTCGTAGTACTCTTTTGGGTAGAGTTGGATTTTGTCCGCGATGACGATGATCGAGGGGCGTTTGCATTTGTTGGGGTTGAGGCCGAGCGTGCCGACGCCCCGAGTGACGATGAGGCGGATGTAGCCGTCGCGGAGGTTGTTTTCGCGGCAGGTGTCGACCACTGCTTTCATTATCTCGGCATGCGAGATGGGAATGGTGAGGAGAATGGCTTTCGCGGAGTAGAAGAGACGGTCGATGTGTTCCTTCAGTTTGAAGACGCGGCCGTTGTAAGCGCGAATGCCTTCGAAGATGCCGTCGCCGTAAAGGAGGCCGTGGTCAAACACCGAAATCTTGGCGTTCTGCTCGTCGAAATACTGGCCGTCGATGTAAATCTTCATTCGTAAAAGCGGGCGATACCTTAAAGTTGCGGGTATGCGGGCGCAAACATTTACGGGAAATTGGTGGCGGAAGGCGGGAGCGGTGGCAGTGGGAACAAAGTTTCCTGCGGTAGTATTTGTGATTGGCGACGAGCGGATTCCATTGCAATCATTTGCAGATGAGCATTTGGACTGATGCGATGCGATGCTGGATTGCGCTTGCGGCTGCTGGTTTGGTTTGTCTTACCGGCTGCAAAAAATCAGAAGACGGCGGCACCGGCGGGACTGGTGCAGGGTCCGGTGATTCGATCGCGATCGGCGAGTTTGCCTCACTGACGGGGAAGGAAGCGGCGTTCGGTCAGTCGTCGCACAAGGGAACGCTGCTCGCGGTAGAGGAGATCAATAAAGCTGGAGGGGTGCTGGGGAAACAACTGCGACTGATTACCGAAGATACACAATCGAAGCAGGGTGAGTCGGCGACTGGTGTTCGGAAGCTGATTAGCCGGGACAAAGTTGTGGCGGTGCTTGGTGAAGTAGCCTCGGGCCGTTCCATGGAAGCAGCCTCAGTTTGCCAACCGGCGAAGATTCCGATGATTTCACCCTCTTCAACGAATCCCAAAGTGACCGAGGCGGGCGATTATATATTCCGTGTGTGTTTTACGGATGACTTCCAGGGCCAAGTGCTTGCGAAGTTTGCGGCGAACAGTTTAAAGATCAAAAACGTTGCCATTCTTTCGGATGCTACCTCTGCCTATAGCGATGGGCTTTCGAGCTACTTCGTCAATCATTTCGGGAAGATGGACGGAAAGATTTCTGTCCAACAGAAGTTCAATGGCGGCGACAAAGACTTTCGCGCGCAACTTACGTCGATCAAAGCAGCAAATCCGCAGGGCATATTTGTTCCAGGTTACTACACGGACGTGGGATTGATCGTGGCGCAAGCGCGGCAACTCGGAATCACTGTGCCGATATTCGGCGGTGATGGCTGGGAAGCGCCGCAACTCTACCAAATCGGTGGCGATGCTTTAAAGAACACTTATTATACGACGCATTTTTATTATGAGTCGACGGAAGCCAAGATTCAGGAGTTCGTGAAGAATTTCAAAGCGAAGTTCAATGAAGTGCCCGATGCAATGGCGGCGCTGGGATATGATTCGGCTTACGTGCTGGTGGACGCAATCAAACGCGCGAACAGCGTCGAACCGGCAAAGATTCGCGATGCGCTGGCCGCGACCAAAGATTTCGAAGGGGTGACCGGAAAAACAACGATCGATGCGCAACGAAACGCTTCGAAACCCGCGGTGATTCTGACACTGGAAGGCCAAGCGTTCAAACTAATGGAGACGGTGACTCCTTGAGCGAAGAAAGTTCTTTTAGCGCCTGAACGAATTTTTCCAGCAACTAATTAATGGCTGCTCTCTCGGAGCGGTTTATGCTCTCATAGCTCTCGGTTACACCATGGTCTATGGTGTGCTGCGGTTTATCAACTTCGCTCATAGCGACGTCTTCATGGTGGGGGCGTTTACCGGATTTTATATCGCCCCGTACGTTCCGCGCAGTAGCTTCTCTGGCGGATTGCTCATCCTGGCGGCAGCGATGGTGGCGTGCGCAATATTGGGTGTCGTCATTGAGCGCCTCGCTTACCGTCCGCTGCGCAACAGTTCGAAACTGAACGTGCTGATCACTGCTATTGGGGTTTCGCTTCTACTCGAGAACGCAGGGCAACAGTTTTTCGGCGCTGACCCAAAGCCTTATCCCGCCGTTTTCCCCGCGCGCACCTTTAGCATTGGGCAAGGGTTTATCGTCTCCAGTAATCAGATTACGGTCCTGATCGTCGCGGCGGTTCTGTTGATCGCGCTACAATATATTGTGCAACGAACCAAGATCGGGACGGCGATGCGCGCCGTTTCGTTCAACCCTGTGGCGGCATCGCTGGTCGGGATTAATAACGATCTCGTGATTTCATTTACGTTCGCGCTTGGTTCAGCGCTGGCGGCTGCCGGCGGAATTTTGTACGCGATGAATTATCCGGCCATCGATCCCTTGATGGGAATTCTGCCGGGGTTGAAGGCTTTCGTCGCGGCGGTGCTAGGAGGAATCGGCAACATACCTGGCGCAGCGCTGGGAGGTTTAATCATCGGGATCATTGAAACGTTTGTGAACGGAAGTCGTTTTTCGACTTTTACTGATGCGATCGCTTTCGCGATTCTCATTCTGATTCTTCTATTCCGCCCGGCAGGGATAATGGGCAAACTGCAGGTAGAGAAAGTATGAGGCGCTTCGCGGCGCAATTATGTTTGCTTGGCGGGCTGCTCGCGAGCTACCTCTTCTATTTAGGTGCGCCATACATCGATTCTTACTGGCTACACATACTGACGTTGGTGGGGATCAATGTAACGCTCGCTGTAAGTTTGAACCTGATCAACGGCTACACCGGTCAATTCTCGCTCGGTCATTCGGGATTCATGGCTATTGGAGCTTACACTGCCGCCGCAACCACTTTACTCGCTGGCCCCAAGCTTCTGCCACTCCTCGGCGGAGCGCAAAGCACGTTAGGAGTGGGAGCGCTGTTTTTCTTCGCTCTGCTGGCTGGCGGAATTTTAGCCGCGATTGCTGGCCTCGTAGTTGGCGGTCCATCACTTCGCTTGAAGGGCGATTATCTCGCGATCGTGACTCTCGGCTTTGGCGAGATTATTTCGGTGATCTTTAGGAATATTCCCTCGTTGGGCGGCGCCCTTGGGCTCACAGGTATTCCTCCTCACACGAACGTCTTCTGGACCTACGGCGTTGCTGCTATCACCATCTATACTGTCCTCGCGCTCGTCCACTCCACATACGGTCGCGGGTTTATCGCGGTGCGCGATGACGAGATTGCCGCTGAAGCGATGGGCATCAATACCACGCGATACAAGATTACCGCTTTCGTCCTCGGCTCTTTTTTCGCTGGCATCGCTGGTGGGCTGTTTGCGCATCAGATCTCGGCGATAGACCCTCGAGGTTTTACGTTCATGCGCTCGATTGAAATAGTCGTCTTCGTGATTTTGGGGGGGATGGGTAATACGCTGGGCGTAATCCTCGCTGCAGTATTGTTGACGATTCTAACCGAATACCTGCGCGGAATTGGTGAGTGGCGGATGCTTATTTATTCTTTTCTCTTGATTGTGCTAATGCTCACGCGACCTCAAGGCCTTTTTAGATGGAAGTTTGGCCCACGCGTTAAGCCAGCGGCTAACCCAACACTGAGCAGCTAGCGTGAGTTCTGGTGCATCCAACCTGTTACTTGAACTCCGCGGATGCACCATTCGATTCGGCGGCCTGACCGCGGTTTCGGCGCTCGATCTACATATTGGGGAAGGCGAGTTGATTGGATTGATCGGCCCAAACGGTGCCGGAAAAACGACAGTGTTCAATCTAATCACCGGCGTATATCAACCTACGGAAGGCGAGATTTCTTTCGCGGGAAAAAGCATTGTTGGGAGCAAGCCATACCACATCACCGAACATGGAATCGCGCGCACCTTTCAGAACATCCGGTTGTTCCCATCGCTCAGTGTCTTTGACAATGTGCGTGTTGCATTTCACCTACATTTGCTGAGCGGCTTGTCGCACGCACTCGTTCGCGGGAAGAACTTTCTTCGGGAAGAGTCCGCGATCGCCGAGGAGGTGATGAGCCTGCTTCAAATCTTTCGACTCGATGGTCACGCCAATACCGAAGCAAAGAACCTTCCGTACGGAGACCAGCGCCGCCTTGAAATTGTTCGGGCGCTCGCGACTAAGCCGAAGCTTCTTTTGCTGGATGAGCCGGCGGCAGGGATGAATCCAACGGAAAAAGTCGATCTCATGAATTTAATCCGACACGTCCAGGATAAGTTCAAGCTGTCCGTACTCCTCGTCGAGCATGATATGAAGGTCGTCATGGGCACCTGCCAGCGAATAGCGGTTTTGGACTACGGGCAAAAAATTGCTGAAGGTGCTCCGGATGAAATACGCAGCAATCTAAAGGTGATCGAAGCTTACCTGGGGGATGCCCATGCCTGAGACAATTTCAGAGAAACCGATCATTCTCGAAATCAGCAACCTCGCAGTGAATTATGGAGTTATTGCGGCGCTGCATGGGATTTCTTTTAGCATCCGCCAAGGCGATATAGTGACGTTAATCGGCGCGAATGGCGCGGGAAAAACAACTACGTTGCGAACAATCTCAGGATTGCTGAGGCCAAAGTCGGGTGCGATTCGTTACCGGGGGGAAGACATAACGCGTTGCGCACCGCATCGGGTCGTTAAGCACGGATTATCGCATGTGCCGGAGGGCCGAATGGTTTTCGCGAATCTTACTGTGCGTGAAAATCTGCAAATGGGTGCGTTTCTGCGAAAGGACAAAGCGGAAATTGCAAATGAATTGGACTTTATCTTCAGCATTTTCCCGCGACTAAAGGAACGACTTGCTCAACAGGCGGGCACATTATCGGGCGGTGAGCAACAGATGCTAGCAATAGGCCGTGCCCTCATGAGCAAACCCACGTTTTTGATGTTGGATGAACCTTCGCTCGGGATCGCTCCCCTGCTCGTGAAAACGATCTTCGAGAAGATTGTTGAAATTAACCGGCAGCACGGCCTTACGATTTTACTTGTGGAGCAGAACGCCAATCTTGCTCTAGAGATATCGCACTACGGTTATGTGCTTGAGACCGGGCGGATTACGTTGAAAGGCGAATCAGCTTCCCTTCGGGCGAATCCAGAAGTGCGCAAGGCGTATCTCGGAGGCTAGGTCTCTCCAAATCTATACATAACAAAAACGCCGCATCAACTCTTGGTTAATGCGGCGTTTTAGAGAAAGATCTGGCGGCAACCTACTCTCGCGGAACCTATAGAACCACTACCATTGGCAATGCTGTGTTTGACGGCCGAGTTCGGGATGGGATCGGGTCG
>DASVNK010000083.1:0-87399 GCA_036383895.1 Verrucomicrobiia bacterium
GCCTCAATACCTCCCCGTTTTTCATCGTGGTGGATTATCGCGGATTGACCGTTACGAACTTCACGGAACTCCGCAAGCGTCTTCGCGGTACCGGTTCCGAAGTGCACGTCGTGAAGAATTCCATCTTCCGCGTCGCCGCCAAGGAAGCTGGTCTGGCCCAGCTCGAGAAGAGCGCTCTAACGGGTCAGGTCGCCATTGTCACGGGCCAGAAAGATGTTTCATCCGCCGCGAAAGTTCTCAAGACCTTCGTCAAGGAATTCTCCAAAGGCGCTGTTCATTTCGGTTATCTGAACAATCAGCGTCTTGAAAACAAAGACCTGATGGAACTGGCCGACCTGCCTTCGATCGAAGTGCTTCGCGCCAAGCTCCTCGGCACTTTGCAGGCGCCGGCGGCTCAACTCGTCCGGCTCATCAACACTCCAGGCCAGCAGCTCGCTCGCGTGCTCCAGGCCAAGGTGGACAAAGAACCGGCTGCCGCTTAATTCGGCACCGCAAACAAAATTTCTTCCCATGGTCGGGAAGGGAACCAACAGACAAAACAAAGTAACAATCAGTAAATCGTCGGCGTTCAGGCTTGGGCGCTCAAAACATTCGCGGCTGCGGGTGACGACGAGACGAAAGAAAATATGGCTGACGTAGCAACATTAGTAGATCAATTAAGTGCGTTGACGGTGATTGAAGCCGCCAACCTCGTGAAGCAATTGGAAGAAAAGTGGGGCGTGAGTGCTGCTGCTCCTGTGGCTGTGGCCGCAGCAGGTGGTGCCGCCGGCGGTGGAGCAGCAGCTCCGGCCGCTGAAGCCAAGACCGCGTTCGACGTGATCCTGGTTTCGGTTCCTGCCGACAAGAAGATCGCTGTCATCAAAGCAGTTCGCGAAGTGAAGGCCGGTTTGGGCCTCGCTGAAGCGAAGGGTCTCGTGGAAGGCGCTCCCAAGCCTGTCCTCGAAGGTGCGAACAAGGCTGATTCCGATGCCGCCAAGAAGAAGCTCGAAGAAGCTGGCGGTAAAGTTGAAATCAAGTAAAAAGCTGTTACAATGGGGTGGCGGACTGGATTCCGCCATCCCAATTTTTCACGGCTGGAACGGCCTGTTTGTCGTTCGGCCCCTAAAAAGAATCGTGAGTAGTCTGTTGAGTTCTAACGGTTTGCAAAGCGCGCGAGTCGCCCATTTTTAGCTAGCAATTTTTGGATTTGCCGGTGTTCCTTTGGTTCCCCAAAGGCGTCGGCATTGTGTCGTTTGTAGAAAAAGAATTGGCAAGGCTCTTTAGCTTGCCACTGAACAAGAGGATAAAATGCCATCCCGAGCATCTGATCGAATCAACTTCGGAAAAATCAAAGAGGTCATTGCCCCGCCCAATATGATTGAGGTGCAGGTTAACTCCTATAAAGAGTTCCTGCAGGCGGAAATCGCACCGCGTTCGCGGAAAAACCTCGGCTTGCAAGCTGTTTTCACCGAGGTGTTCCCAATCGAGAGTTACGATGGGAAGATTGTTCTCGATTATCACAGTTATGAAATCGGCGAGCCAAAGCTGGACTGGCTGGAATGCCTGCGGGAAGGCATCACTTACGGCGCGCCGCTGCACGTCACTTTCCTGTTAAAGGAAGAGGCCGGCACCAAGGAAGAAAAAGTGTTCATGGGTGAATTGCCGCTCATGACTCCGCAAGGCACTTTCGTCATCAACGGCGCGGAACGGGTCATCGTCAGCCAGTTGCATCGTTCCCCCGGTCTCGCTTTCGAAGCGACCCAGCATCCGAACGGCAAGCAGCTTCATTCCTTCCGCATCATTCCGGACCGCGGTTCGTGGTATGAAGCGCAGTTCGACACCAGCGATTTGCTTTACGTGTATCTCGACCGTAAAAAGCGCCGCCGAAAGTTCCTCACCACGACCTTTTTCCGGGCGCTCGGCTACGGTTCGGACATGGAAATCCTGAAGCTCTTCTACGACATCGAAGAGTTGAGCATCAAGCAGGCGGAAAATCTCGAGGACATCCAGAATAAAGTCCTCATCGAGGACGCTGTCGATAACGACAAGGGCATCGTCGTCGCGCGCGCTTTCGAACCGCTTTCCAAAGCGGTCGTGAAGCAGATCGCCGAACTCGGCGTGAACAAAATTCGCGTGGTCGATACCACCGTCGACGACGGCATCATCATCAAGTGCCTCAAGAAAGATCCGACCAAGAACGAAGAAGAGGCGCTGAAGGATATTTATCGCCGCCTCCGTCCTGGCGATCCGCCCACGGCCGCGAACGCCCGCGCGCTCATCAAACGCTTGTTCTTCGATCCGAAGCGTTATGACCTCGGTCGCGTCGGTCGTTACAAGATCATCCAGAAGCTCGGCCTGAAAGAGAACCAGGATAGCCGCGTGTTGACCAAAGAAGATTTGGTCGCCGCGACCAAATATCTTCTCCGTCTCAAGAAGGGCGAAGGTTCCACGGACGATATCGATCACTTGGGCAGCCGCCGTGTTCGTACTGTTGGTGAATTGCTCGCCAACCAGTGCCGCGTGGGTCTGGCTCGCACAGAACGTCTCGTGAAAGAGCGTATGACGCTGTTCGATCAGGGCGTCGACACCATGACCCCACAGAAGCTGATTAATCCGAAGGCGCTCTCCGCTGTGGTGCGCGATTTCTTCGGCCGCAGCCAGCTCTCGCAGTTCATGGATCAGATCAACCCGCTCGCCGAGCTCACCCACAAGCGCCGTCTATCGGCTCTCGGGCCTGGCGGTCTCTCGCGTGATCGTGCTGGATTCGAAGTTCGCGACGTTCATCCGTCGCACTATGGCCGTATCTGCCCAATCGAAACGCCGGAAGGACCGAACATCGGTCTGATCGCTTCGCTCGCGACATTCGCGCGCGTGAACGACTTTGGCTTTATCGAAACTCCCTACCGCAAGGTGGAGAAGGGTCGTGTGACTAACCACATGGACTATCTGACCGCGGACCGCGAAGAAGCGTTCACGGTCGCGCAGGCGAACGCGCCGATTGATGACAAAGGTCATTATACAAACGATCGCGTCTCTTGCCGTCGCAAAGGTGACTTCGTGGACGTTGAACCTGCGAACGTCGATTACATGGACGTCTCGCCGAAGCAGCTCGTTTCCGTTGCGGCGGGTCTCATCCCGTTCCTCGAACACGACGACGCGAACCGCGCGTTGATGGGTTCGAACATGCAACGGCAGGCTGTGCCGCTGCTCGTGACTGAAGCACCGTTCGTGGCGACCGGTCTCGAAGAGCGCGTCGCTCGCGATTCCCGCGCCGTATTGGTCGCTGAAGAATCCGGCAAAGTGGCCTCCGTTACTGGCAGCCATATCATTGTCACTTCCGACGGCAAATTGCCGGAAACGAAGAAGAAGATTCGCACTTCAGCGTCGGATGGCGTCTGGGTTTACAACGTGCGCAAATTCATGCGCTCGAACGCCGCCACCTGCATCAACCAGAAAATCCTGGTCGAAAAGGGTGACACCGTGAAAAAGGGCCAGGCTATTGCCGACGGTCCTTGCACGCAGAATGGTGAACTCGCTCTCGGCCGTAACGTGCTTTGCGCCTTCATGCCGTGGAACGGTTATAACTTCGAGGACGCGATCCTGATCAGCGAACGCATCGTGAAAGACGATGTCTTCACCTCGATTCACATTGAGGAATTCGAAGTCGGCGCTCGCGATACGAAGCTTGGGCCGGAAGAAATCACGCGCGACATCCCGAATCTCGGTGAAGAAGCGCTGAAGAACCTCGGGCCGGACGGCGTCATTCGCGTCGGTGCGGAAGTGAAGCCGGGCGACATTCTCGTCGGCAAAATCACTCCGAAGAGCGAAACGGAACTCGCGCCGGAAGAGCGCTTGCTCCGCGCGATCTTCGGTGAAAAAGCCGCGGATGTTAAGGACACCTCGCTGAAAGTTCCTTCGGGCACTTACGGCATCGTTATGGACGTGAAGGTTTCCTCGAAGAAGGAAAGCGAGAAGCAGGCTGCAGCCGCGGCCGGCAAGCTCAGCGGTTCCGAAGCGAAGAAGCACGCCAAGCAGGTGGAAGAAGATCACAAGGGCAAACTCGATGAATTGCGCGAGCAACTCACTGAAGCGCTCAGCAACATCCTGCTGGGTGAAAAAATTCCGCTCGACGTGGTCAACAGCGAAACCGGCGAAATCATCATCCCGGCCAATCGCAAGATCACCAAGACGCTCCTGCGCAAACTCGCCGGTGTTTATGATCGCATCGAAATCGATCCGTCTCCGATTCGCAACAAAATCAACGAGATCATCGGGCAGTTTAAGAAGAAGTTCGACGATCTCCAGATGCAGCACGACGAGGAAATGGAACGCGTCGAAGCAGGTGACGAGGTCGATCCTGGCATCATCAAGTCGGTCAAGGTTTACGTCGCGTCGAAGCGCAAGCTCTCAGTCGGTGACAAAATGGCCGGTCGCCACGGTAACAAAGGTGTCGTTGCCAAGATCGTTCCTGAAGAAGACATGCCGTTCCTCGCGGACGGGACTCCAGTGGATATCGTTCTGAATCCGCTCGGCGTGCCTTCGCGTATGAACGTCGGTCAGGTGTTGGAAACGCACTTGGGCTGGGCGGCCAGCGTGCTCGGCATGAAGTTCGCGACCCCGGTCTTCGACGGCATCAAGGAAAAGGAAATCCGCAATTACATGAAGGAGGCGGGCCAGAAGCTGAAGCAGGCTGGCAACCCGCCGACCATCGGTGAGAACGGCAAGACTACCTTGTTTGATGGGCGCACTGGCGACCCGTTCGATCAGGAAGTGGTCGTCGGATACATCTACATGATGAAGCTGGGCCATCTCGTGGCGGACAAGATCCACGCGCGCGCGGTCGGGCCTTACTCGCTCGTCACGCAGCAACCGCTCGGCGGCAAAGCTCAATACGGCGGCCAACGCTTCGGCGAAATGGAAGTCTGGGCGATGGAAGCCTACGGCGCGGCTTATACGCTGCAGGAATTGCTCACCGTGAAATCGGACGACGTGCAAGGGCGCACGCGGATTTACGAGAGCATCGTCAAGGGCGACAACTCGCTGGAAGCCGGTGTGCCGGAATCCTTCAACGTGCTTGTGAAAGAAATGCAATCCCTCGGTTTGGATGTTCGAGTCGGTTACTCGAACCCGGTGGATAATCAGCAGCAGAATCAAACGACTCTCGCTGCGTTGAACGCTTAACAAATCGCCCGGCGGCGGGTGCCGTCGGGCAAAACTGAATTTCTCAATTTTATATGATTGCAAGTAAAGAGACCGCTCGTGAGTTGCTCGGATTGGATAAGGTCAATCTGGTCGATTACGTCGCCATTCAGGTCGCTTCGCCGGAAAACATCCGCTCCTGGTCCAAGGGAGAAGTCAAGAATCCGGAAACGATCAATTACCGCACATTCAAGCCGGAAAAGGGCGGCTTGTTCTGCGAGCGCATTTTCGGTCCGGTGAAGGACTGGGAATGTTCCTGCGGAAAGTATAAGCGCATCAAGCATCGCGGCGTCGTTTGCGACCGTTGCGGTGTGGAAGTCACGCTTTCGCGTGTCCGCCGCGAACGCATGGGCCATATCGAACTCGCGGTGCCGGTCACGCACATCTGGTTCTTCAAGTGCATGCCGTCGCGCCTCGGGTTGATCCTCGACATGACCGCGCGCAATCTCGAGCGCATTATCTATTACGAGGATTATCTCGTGATCGATCCCGGTTCCACGCCGCTCAAGCAGCACCAGTTGCTTAGCGAATTGGAATTCCGCGAAGCGAAGGAAACCTACGGTCCTGAATCGTTCGTCGCCAAGATGGGTGCCGAAGCGGTTCGCGAAGGTCTCGCCAAGGTCGACCTCGCCGAGGGAGTTGAAAAACTCAACCAGGCGATGACCGAAACGAAGAGCAAGCAGATCCGCAAGAAGCTTGCGAAACGCATCAAGCTGTTCCAGGGCTTCCTCTCCTCGAAGACCCGTCCGGAATGGATGGTTCTCACGGTGCTGCCGGTGATTCCGCCGGACCTGCGTCCGCTCGTTCCGCTGGAAGGCGGACGTTTCGCGACCTCGGACCTGAACGATCTCTATCGCCGCGTTATCAACCGTAACAACCGTCTCAAAAACCTGCTCCAGCTCCGCACGCCGGAAGTCATCATCCGGAACGAAAAGCGCATGTTGCAGGAAGCGGTCGATGCGTTATTCGACAACGGTCGCCACGGCCGTCCGGTCACTGGCGCAGGCAATCGCGCGCTCAAATCGCTCAGCGACATGCTCAAGGGCAAGAGCGGGCGTTTCCGCCAGAACTTGCTCGGCAAACGTGTCGATTACTCCGGCCGTTCCGTCATCGTTATCGGACCGGAACTCAAGCTGCATCAGTGCGGTCTGCCGAAGAAAATGGCGCTCGTGCTGTTCGAGCCGTTCATCATCCGTCGTCTCAAGGAACTCGGTTACGTCCATACCGTTCGTTCCGCGAAGAAGATGATCGAACG
The DNA here is from genome assembly GCA_036383895.1 of Verrucomicrobiia bacterium. Taxonomy (GTDB): domain Bacteria; phylum Verrucomicrobiota; class Verrucomicrobiia; order Limisphaerales; family SXQI01; genus DASVNK01. The sequence goes on from DASVNK010000083.1 coordinate 6,434, forward strand.
TCAGTCTCCTGAAGTGTGGGACATCCTGGAAGAAGTGACGAAGGGCCACCCCGTTCTCCTGAACCGCGCGCCGACCCTTCACCGTCTTTCCATCCAGGCGTTCGAGCCGGTGCTCATCGAAGGTGAAGCGATTCGTATTCACCCGCTCGTTTGCACCGCTTACAACGCGGACTTCGACGGTGACCAGATGGCGGTGCACGTGCCGCTTTCGGTCGAAGCGCAGATGGAAGCGCGCCTTCTCATGATGGCGCCGAACAACATCTTCAGCCCGTCCAGCGGCAAGCCGATCATGACTCCTACCCAGGACATCACGCTCGGTTGCTATTACCTCACCGCTGAACCGCGCGCGATTGGTTATCATCGCGACGGTAAGCCGATGCTCTTCGGTTCGAAGATGGAAGTGCTCTATGCAAATGCTGATGGCGTTCTGCGTATTCACGATCGCGTGAAGCTCGCGAATCCGGACCTCGGCCGCAAAACGGTTTACGGCGATGCCGAACGCAAAGTGATCGAGACTACTGTCGGTCGCGTGATCTTCAGCGAAATCTGGCCGACCGAACTCGGTTTCCCGAACAAAGTGATCGGTAAGTCACAGATCGGTGACTTGATCTGGAACTGCTACAAGCATTGCGGTCACGATAAGACTGTTCAAACACTCGATCGCCTCAAGGAACTCGGCTTCCAGGAAGCGACTCGCGCCGGTGTTTCCATCGGTATCGATGACATGATCATTCCGAAGGAAAAAGGTCAGGAAATCGAAAACGCGCAGAAACAGATCGCCGACGTCGAGAAGCAGTATCGCAAAGGTGTTCTTACCCTCGGCGAACGCTACAACAAAGTCATCGATATCTGGACGCATTGCACCGACCAGATCGCGAACGTCATGCTCAAGACGCTCGAGCACAACCAGGGTAAAAAGGAATACAATCCTGTCTGGCTCATGGTCGACTCCGGCGCGCGTGGTAACCGCCAGCAGGTCCGTCAGCTCGCGGGTGTCCGCGGTCTTATGGCCAAGCCTTCCGGTGACATTATCGAAAAACCGATTTTATCGAACTTCCGCGAAGGTCTGACGGTGTTGGAATACTTCATTTCAACTCACGGTGCCCGTAAAGGTCTCGCTGACACCGCGCTCAAGACCGCTGACTCGGGTTACATGACTCGTAAGCTGGTCGACGTGTCGCAGGACGTGATCATCCGCGAACAGGATTGCGGAACCACGAACGGCATCTGGGTCCAGGCCATTTACGAAGGTGAAGATGAAGTTGTGAAGCTGGGCGATCGCTTGATCGGTCGCTTCGGCTGCGAAGACATCATCGATCCGCTTGATCCGAAGCGTAAGATCATCAAGGCGAACCAGGACATTGACGAAATCAAAGCGAAGGAAATCGAACGTTCCGGTGTCGAGCGCGTTAAGATTCGCTCGGTGCTCACTTGCGAAAGCAAGCACGGCGTTTGTATCGCCTGCTACGGCCGCAATCTCGCGACCGGTGCGCTGGTGAAACTCGGCGAAGCTGTCGGCATCATCGCCGCGCAGTCGATCGGCGAGCCCGGCACGCAGCTCACCATGCGTACATTCCACATCGGTGGGACCGCGCAAGGTATGTTCAAGCAACCGCAGATTAAGTCGAAGCACGACGGTGTCCTGCACTACAACGATCTCCGCCTGGTCGAACTCGAAGACGGCAGCAACATCGTCCTGAACAAAACGGGCACGATCGCGATTATGTCGGAAGACGGTCGCGAGCTGGAAACTCACAACATCGTCATCGGCTCGGTTATTTCCGTGAAGAACGGCAAGCCGGTAAAGAAGGGCGAAACATTCGTACAGTGGGATCCATACAACGTGCCGATTCTCTCGGAAAAGGCCGGTCACATCCGCTTCCACGACATCATCGAAGGTGTCACCATGAAGCAGGAACTCGACGAGACCACCAGCCAGGAAGCGATGGTCATCATCGAACACAAAGAAGATTTGCATCCGCAGATCGTCATTGTGGACGACAAGGGCGAGCCGATTGCGAATTATGCGATTCCTTCCGGGGCGCACATCGTCGTGAACGAAGGCGACAAGATCGTGGCCGGAACGCTCATGGCCAAGACGCCTCGTAAGAGCGCCAAGACCAAGGACATCACCGGCGGTCTGCCGCGTGTTGCTGAGTTGTTCGAAGCGCGTCGTCCGAAGGACGCTGCGGAAATCTCGAAGATCGACGGTATCGTTGACTTCGGTCCGACCGTTCGCGGTAAGCGCACCGTCGTGATCAAGGATCCGCAGACCGGCGTGGAGGAAGAGCACCTCATGCCGATCGGCAAGCACGTCATCGTGTTCAAGGGCGACTTCGTCAAGAAGGGCCAGCAGCTCACCGAAGGTCCAGTGGTGCCGCACGAAATTCTCGACGTCTGCGGACCTCAGGAATTGCAGGAACACTTGGTCAACGAAGTGCAGGAAGTTTATCGCCTGCAGGGTGTGACCATTAACGACAAGCACATCGAAATCATCGTGCGCCAGATGCTCCGCAAGGTGCGTATCACCGAACCGGGCGACACCATCTTCCTCTGGGGCGAACAGATCGATAAGATCATCTTCGAACGCGAGAACGAACGCGTCGTTGAGAAGGGCGGCAAGCCGGCCGAAGCAGCCCCTGTGCTCCTCGGTATCACGAAGGCATCTCTCGAAACCGAGAGCTTCCTTAGCGCCGCGAGCTTCCAGGACACCACCCGTGTTCTCACCGAAGCAGCGACGATGGGCAAGGTGGACAACCTGCGCGGCTTCAAGGAAAACGTGATCATGGGTCACATCATTCCTGCCGGCACCGGCTTCAACCACCATCGCAACGTCGCCGTCAAAGCGCTCGTCGACGAACTCCCGATGGACGAACCACCGCAGAACGATCCGCTCGAAGAAGCAATGGCTGGCTAATTCCCAGCACCAAAGTTTACGCGAAAGGCCCCGGATTCTCCGGGGCCTTTTTTTCATTCAGACCGGCTCAGGACGATTTTTAGAATCCGATCTTATTGAGTTGGTCGAAGTAGCCCATGTAGAACTTGATGATGCTGTAGCCGACGCCGAGCGCGACGCAGAGGAAAACCAGCTTGGGCGTCCAGTTCGCGAGGTTGCGGAGCTTGAGGCTGGCTTGTTCTTCGTAATGTTTTCGCAAGCGATCGAGCGTGGCGTCCAATTGCCCGCTTATCTCACCCGTCTTGTAGAGACTGCGGAAGAGTTCGGGAAATACGGTACTGTGGTTTAACGTTTCGGAGGGAACCACGCCGGCTTCCATTTTTGGAACCGCAGCGGTTACTGCGCGCTTGATTCTTGCGGACGCTGTTGCATCCGCCGCGAGCTCCCACGCCTGGATGATATTCACGCCTGCGGAGAGCAACGCCTCAAGTGCTCCGGAAAGACGCGCCATCGCCAGGTCGCGCCGAGTTCCGGCCACTAATGGAATGGCGTATGTGAGTCGCTCCAGTAGTGAGCGCCAATGTTCACCGCGCGATCCTTGAAATGCGTAGATACCAATAAACAGCAGCAAATAGGCAGGTATGAGAATGGCCGCCTTCTGGAGCACAAAATCCTGCACACCGTTGTTCCAGAAGAGCCGCGTTAAGTAGCTGGTTGGGAAAATCAAAACGGCAAGGTGGAGGACGAAAATGGGGTAGGCCATGCCGGAAATGAGCTCCCGGAGCATCGAGGCTTTTTCGGTGTAGTAATCGCCAAGGGAGCGGAAGGTGGTGTCGAGTCGGCCACTTTTCTCGCCGGCATTAATTAATGCGCGGTCGAACGCGGGGAGCCAGTTTCCAGTGCGTTCAACAGCGTCACCGAGGGTACAGCCTTGCTGCAGGTAGGAGAGGATGTGTCCGACCTCGCGCCGGTATGTTCCGCCGCGCGATGAACGCACCATTTCCAGAGCCTGGATAATCGGCACGCCCGCGGATTGAAGGCTGGCGAGCTGGAAGTAGAAGTCGGCGCGCCGCGTGAGTTGGCCGGGAGTGATGATCATTCAACACTCCCGCATGAAGTTAATTGTTCCGCAGTGTTCACTACGGAACAGGGGAATTAAGCTGCAGCTTTATCGAGGCTGGCTTTGAGGTCACGTTTGCTTTTTGCGCCGACCATTTGTTCCACCACCTGGCCGCCCTTAAAGACAAGCAGCGTGGGAATGGCAGTGACGCGGTATTGCGCGGCGAGATTCTGGTGCTCGTCGATGTTGACCTTGGCGATCTTCACTTTGCCGTTGTATTCAGTGGCCAGTTCATCGAGCACGGGGCCGATCATTTTGCATGGGCCGCACCATTCCGCCCAAAAATCGACCAGTACAGGTTGCGGTGAACGCAGCACCTGTTCGTTAAAGTTTGTTTCCGTGGCGGTAATAATATTCTCCGAAGCCATAGTTCTCCTTTGTTCCCTGTTCCCAGAGCAAGTTACGCGCGCTTGAGCCGAAGCACAAGCAGCAGGGAATTACAGCGTGACGACGCGCAGCAGCGCGACCAGCGCAACGACCGCGGCGGTAATCGCCAGAACTTTGTCGACGGTATCGTAACCACCACCGGCGGGAGCGTAGCGCGGAGCGGCGGCTGGCGCCGGACGTGGCGCGGCTGCGGGGGCAGCGGCAACTGGAGCGGCCGCGCGCGGAGCCGCTGCAGGAGCAGCGGGTGCACCGGCTGGAGCCGCGGCGCGAGGAGCGGCGGGAGCTGCAGCAGGTGCGGCGGCAGCGGCGGGCGCCGCAGCGTGAATCGCCGACGGAGCCGGGATCTTAATGGTCGGAGCGGCCGTCGGTTTCGGAGGCAAATTGATGCGAACAGTTTCTTTCTTCGGCTGGATCTTGCCGGACTCGTGCTTGGGAGGGGCTGGAGGAGGTGTTGCGCCCGCTGGCGGAACTGCGCCCGCACCCGAGGGAATATTCGGATTGTTATCGGCCATATGTGTTTAGACCAAAACTGCGATTTAAGGTTCGAAGTGTCAATTCTATTGCGGTTCTGAGCGGAAACAAAAGAGGCGGTCCTTCGCGTTGGAGGAACCGCCCCTTTCAGAGTTTTCTGATGGAATTAGTAGCGCTCGCGTCGTCCACCGTCCTGGGAATCGCGGTAACCTCCTCCTCCGCCACGGAATCCACCACCGCCGCCGCCACCACGAGGACGATCACCACCGCCCCGTTCTTCACGCGGACGGGCGACGTTCACGGTGAGCGCGCGGCCCTGGAGTTCCTTGCCGTTGAACATTTCCACTGCTTTGTTTGCTTCATCGGGGCTGGCGAGTTCGACGAATGCGAAGCCGCGCGATTTCCCGGTGAATTTATCGAACATGAGATTCACGGAGGTGACGCTCCCGGCAGGGGCGAAAAACTCCTGAAGATCCTGTTCCAACGTCTGGTAAGAGAGGTTACCGACGAATAGTCTGGTTGGGTTCATGGGTTGTTTTGAGTTTGGTTGGTGCGCAAACCCGGTGGGGAGCAACTGCCGCTGCAGCAATCGCCGTATGCCAATTCTAAAAGGACAAACTGTCTAACCGACACCTGCACGAAATGGGTTTGCTTGAGGAGCGAGGGTAGCAACGGCGCGGAGTGCGTCAACGAAGAAAAAAGGAGCGCTAATTTTCCACAGTTTTCGGGCTGGGCGAGGCGACTAAAAATCTTTTAAGCCGAAGTCGTAGCCGCGGATGTTGTACAGCGCGTCCTTAGCTCGTGACTGAACGCGTTCATTTAAATCGAGTTTCGCGAGTTCTTTCAGCTTGGGGACCGCGGCAATCGCGCTCATTCGCATCGCACTAAGCTGTTCGGCTGCGGTCGCGCGCACGTCTGCATCCGTATCGTTCAAGCATGCGGTGAGAATCGGCACGACATCGTAATTGGGCGGAGTCAGGACGGGAAGAAACGTGAGAGCCGATCGGCGGACCTTTGCATCGGGATCGGAAAGTTGAAGCAAAACGGATTGGGGCAATTCCCCGCGCGCTTCGTTCGATTTAAACCCGTTCACCTCTGCGTCGGTTTGTAGATGCGGAGCCGACATTTCGGCAGGAGACGCTCCGATTAGCGTGTTCCGATCTGAAGACGGCGTTTGCGGGGGTTCCGTCACGTTCCAAAGGACGGTAGTGGCTGCGATACTGGCGAGGACCAGCATCCAAACAGACGTCCGAATACCCAACATTTCCACCTTGCACCCCGCGTAGCTAATCAATCGATTTTCACCATTTCCGCAAGGCCAATATCGTTGCCAAGATAGGTCCATTTGGCCATGCTGCGCACCATGCCTCGGACGCTTCTACTTTTGCTCCTCACCACCGTCCTTTCAGTTGCTGCGCCGAAGGGTTTCATTCGCGGCGAGTTCCTTTTTCCGCAGGAAACCTGGCACAACCACGCTTCTTCGATCGTGGAGGCACCGAATGGCGACCTGATTGTTTGCTGGTTTCATGGTTCGGGCGAACGGACGGCCGACGACGTGAAGATTCAAGGCGCGCGCAAGCGCAAAGGCGAGGCGAAGTGGAGCGAGCGGTTCACGATGGCGGATACGCTGAATTATCCGGATACGAATTGCGCGTTGTTCATCGATCCGATGGGAAGGCTGTGGCTTTTGTGGCCGACGATTTTGGCGAATCAGTGGGAAAGCGCGCTGATGAAGTACCACATTTCCACCAACTACTATGGCGATGGCCCGCCCGTTTGGACGGAAAAAGAGGTGTTGCATGTCACGCCGGGACAGAAGTTCGTGGATAAGGTGGAAGCCTGGGTGAAGAAAAAAGAAGGAGAGGTGAAGGCGGGCAGATGGAAGCTGCTCGGTTCGCGGGCGAATGAGTATTTGGTCAGCATCCGCAAACAGGCCAATGACAAATTGACGCGGCGGCTTGGCTGGATGACGCGGGCGCATCCAGTGGTGGTGGGCGGGACGCGCATGATCGTGCCGCTTTATTCGGACGGATTTTCGTTTTCGTTGATGGCGATTACGGACGATTGGGGCGCCACCTGGAAATTCAGCGAGCCGTTGGTTGGTGAAGGAAATATTCAGCCGACGATCGCGGAGCGAAACGACGGGACGCTCTACACGGTGATGCGGGACAATGGTCCGGCACCGAAGCGGCTCCATGAAAGTGTTTCTTACGATCGCGGCGAAACGTGGAGCGACGTCGTTGACAGCACGCTGCCGAATCCCGGGTCGGGCGCGGAAATCCTGCGACTCCAAAACGGACATTGGTTGCTGATCAGTAACGATTCGGAAAAGGGCAGGGGAAGCCTTGCTGTTCAGATTTCAGATGACGCTGGCGTGACCTGGAAATGGAAACGCCACCTGGAGTTCGACGAGAAGCGTTCCGGGACCGAAGAGTATCATTACCCGAGCATCATGCAGGCGCAGGATGGAACGCTGCACGCCACCTATAGCTATCATTGGATGAAGCCGGGGATGGCCAAAGATCCAGACGGCGACCCTGCATCGAAGACGATCAAGTATGTCCACTTCAATGAAGAGTGGGTTCGAGGCGAATAGTTAAGAACCGTTCGCGAGGCGCGCGCGAATACGCTTTTGCAGCTCCTCGGTGAGGACTTCGTAAGCAGAAGCACCAGCACTGTATTTGTCGTAATAAATGATCGGTTTCCCGAAACTCGGCGCTTCCGCGAGACGGGTGGTGCGGGGAATTAATGTGTCGCAAACCAGATCGCCGAAGTGTTGCCGAACTTCGGTGACCACCTGCGCTGCGAGGCGAGTCCGGCCATCGAACATGGTCATGATCACGCCGAGGATTTCCAGGTTCGGATTCACGCCCGAATCACGGAGTTGGCCGATGACCCGATTGATCATCGAAATTCCTTCGAGCGCGTAATATTCGCACTGCAACGGAATGAGCAGCCAATCGGTCGCGGAAAAAACATTGAGCGTGAGAATGCCGAGGGCTGGAGGGCAATCAATCATCACCAGGTCGTATTCGCCGGACTCGACCACCGGGGTGATGATTCCTTTCAAGCGATGAAGATGATTCTCGAGGCGGGATAACTCGACTTCCGCGCCGCACATGTCCACTTCGCTGGGAACGATCGAAAGGCGTTCGTAGGCGGTGGGTTGAATCCGTTCCTGAAGCGTGCCTTCGCCGAGCAACGCCGCGTAAGCGCTGGCGCCTTCCTTTTTCTCGAGGCCGAGGCCGCTCGTGGCGTTGGCTTGCGGATCGAGATCGAGCAGCAAAATGCGCTGGCCGTTGGCGGCAAGGCAGGCGGCGACGTTGACGCTAGTGGTGGTTTTCCCGACGCCCCCCTTTTGATTGGCGACGGCAATTACTTTGGTCGGCACGAGTGCTCTATTGTTTGAAGAAAACGAGGTTAGCCCCTGCTATGGTGAGGATCATTTCATCGGCTTTGATGCTTGCCGTTCCTTTGACTTCGTTTCCGGATGCATCCGTGACAGTAACAACGTAACTACCGCCTTCCTCAGCCCAGGTGCCTTCACCGGTTAACGAGGGAATCGGCGGTGCAGCTGCGGGAACAGGATTGGCAGCCGCAGGCGCCGGCGTAGCGGTCGGCTGCAGCGGGCGATAACGTGCCATTGGATCCGGAGCGGCCGGTTCGGCAGGTGCTTCTGCGGGCGCTGCCTCGGCGGGCGCTTCGGCGCCGCGAATGAGAATCTTTTTGTCCGGAGTAGCGATCAACGAAAAAGCGGGGACCAGGTCGAGCGCTGCTTTCAATTGGCGCAATTCACGAGTGCGGATGTCCGGGTTCGATTTGCGAAGCTGGGTGAGCACCGCGTTTTTATCCAGATTCCAGATACCCAAAATGTCCTGATCGGCATACTTGGGCGATTCACCGGTGCGCAGATATTCGGCCAGATCTTTCCGATCAATGGCTTGCAGTTGGCCCATGATCTCCTGGTTGCCGAGGATCGCCTGGGTGCGAGGATGATCGATGATTGAGGTGACGGGGGCTTTGCCAAAGATGAGATCATTATATTCTTTGTCGTTGCCGATCTCCTGGAACTCCGCGCGTTCGCCGAGCGCGAGCACTTCTGGATACGTGGCGAGGCGGCTCTGCAAAAGCGGATTGTGGTAGAGCAGACCGAGCACATCGACCGTTTCGTAATAAGTCGGCGGGGCCGGTTGGAATTTGGCGGCGGCTTTATCGAAACCGCTCGCGGCCATGTCTTCCCGCACGGCGGTGATGAATCGAATGCTCGCTGGATTATTGTCCCCTGAAATTTGCACGGTCAGGTAACCAGCCGCGTAGATCAAACCGGAGACGGCAAGAAACAGAATGCAACCCATCAATACGCCGATGCTGAGGCCCGCGTGACGGTTGCTGCGTTCCCAACGCATGCGGTCGGCATCATCGCGTTTGTATTTGTAAGTGAGATAAACTTTGTGGTGCGCGAAAAACGAAAGGCCCGAGATGATCAGGTAGATAAGGATAAACGCAATCAGCGACGGAACCAGCGCGAGCCAGACTGGATTGGTAACGCCGAGCGGCGCCATGAGGGGGCGAATCCACCCGCCCACGGTGGTGGCGAGCATCAACGCAATGATCAATCCCACCATTGAAATGGCGGAACGAATTGCGCCCTGCCCAAATCCGATGAGTGCAAAGATCCCAATCAGCACGATCGCCAAAATCCACATCGACATGCCAAAAGTTTAGATTCGCCGCTTTGAGAAATCACGCGAAATCGCGTGGTTAAAAACAGCCACATTGACAGGAGCTTCCGGCGGCTTGAGAATTGCTCCCCTCAGGGAAAACCCGCGTAAGGCGGAAGGTTTTGGGTGAGGCTGCGCACATGCAGGCAGCCTGATTGTAGTTGCCCGTTTGCAGTCAATAAGCTTAGATATTAAACAGGACGTTCAACCAAAACCAAGGAAATGGCAATGAAGCGCATCACCCTGCTCATCTCCGTCGTCTCGTGCAGCGCCGCTGTGGCGCAAGCAAACGAGTGGCGGCCGAGCAACGACTTCCTGCGGGCAGTTCGGTTCGTCGAATCGTCCAATGGGGCTTTCAAGATTGGAGACAATGGTCAGTCACTGGGCGACTTTCAGCTTTCAGAAGCTGCGTGGCTCGACGTGAGTGATTGGCGAAAAGCACGTGGGTTGAAGGTCTACGAATACGAAAAATCGGTATTCCATTCATTTATCAACCGGGTGTACGCTTCGAACTACCTGTCGATTCTTTACAGCGAGCTGAGCAAGAAACTGAGTCGTCCGCCGACCCATGCCGAGTTATATGCGGCTTACAACATGGGCCTGAGCACCTTCGCGACGTGCAACTACCGGCTGAGCCGAGTCAATGCGACCACGCGAGCCAAAGCACAGCAGATCGACGAGATGCTGACCGTTAAAACCTCTTCGTAAAACTCACAACACGCGATACTTAGGCGCTCTATCAGGGCGCCTTTTTTGTTTCAGGTTTTCTCCCAGTACTCCCTGAGACGCGAAGGTAGCGGCTAAACAGGCGAGTGCCTGATTTCTGGTTGTCAATACCCCCCGTATAAACATTCGCACGCTGCTTGAGGATTGCGCAGCGCCGAGCCCAAGGATGTGTGCTATGGGATGCAAGTTAGTGCGCGGTGAAACAATTTATTTCGTGCGGCATGCTGGTGGAAATACCAGCGACGTGCAGCGCGAATGGTACAATGAAGAAGTCGACGCGCTTCTTCTGCCGGGAGTTTTTGTCCGGTCTGAAGGGCGTCGCGCCGCGACTTTGCCTTCCGTAGTTCCCATTGAGATTCGAACTTTTGAAGCTTCATGAGTGAAGAGTACACCCACGTCGGGACGGTGAGACGCCGTCCACGCAACGGTCACCAACGTTCCCAAAACTCGTCCGGCAACGGCGAGGCGAGGAGCGGCTCCAACGGTTCCTACGCCAGGAACGGAAACGGTCGCCATGATCGGCAGGAGCGCCAGGACCGAGACAGCCGCCGCGAATTCGACCGCGAAAGTTATTTCGACCGCGATCCGGGCGAGGCGCGCGAACAACGCCGCTCGCGCTCGCGGTTCGGGATGGGCGCGAAAAAGGAGGAGAAAAAGCCAGCTTCTACCTACGGGTCGGAGCTGGATGAAGAGCCGCTATTTCGGTTTCCGTTCGATCCGTGGCGTCTGTATGGCGCGGTGAAACGCAACCTGGGCTGGATTGCCGTTGCGGCAATGCTCCTCGGTGTGGCGGGATTCTTCTTCGCGCTGTTCGTGGTGGATTACAAGATCAACGTGAATTTGATACGCACCACGTCTAACGCAATGCGCGTGGAGAATGCGCCCGTTGTGCAGTGGACGCCGCGGGAATATTCGGAGCCGACCCTTTACGCATTCATGAAGTCGAGCGATGTGATCAATCGCGTCGTCGAAAAAGCCGCGGCCAACCCGCAGCTTGCTCCACTTCAAATCACGCCGAAGCAATTGGCCGAATCGATTTCCTTCAAGCCGACGCCCAATCCCGACTTTATTCAAATGTCGATGACGGCGTTCGGCCCGATTCCCGCAATGGTGGAACTTGCGAATATGTATGGCCGGGAGGTGACCGCATACACGAAAGAAATTCAGACGCGCGAAGCAAAGCTGGTGAACAAGCTTCTGCAGGACCAGATCGGGCGCATGAACGAACAGAAGAACGTCCTGACCACGGAGCTGCGGAAATTCTCGGAATCTGGCTTTGTTGATTACGGCCGCGAAATGGAGGCGGAGGTCGCCAACCTCACCAAACTGCGGATCGAGCTGGATGAACGCAAGCTGGAGCTGGAAAGGGTGAACGCACAGATTGGAGCTCTCGGCGGGACGTCGGGCGCACCGACGACCAAGCTCGCGCAAGCACAAGAAGAGTTGCGGCAACTGCTCATCAGCAAAAAAGAAGCGCATCCGGAAGTTCAGCAAAAGCGGGTGGAAATCAAACGGCTGGAGCAACTGCCAGACGGCGGCGGGCCAGCAACGGGAAGCGCCGTCGGCGCGAATCCTCTCGCGCTGGTCATGGCCGACTGGCAGGGCGATGAAAAGAGTCTTCAACGTCGGATTACCGACTTAACGGAAAGGATCGCCGGCACCCAGCAGCGCCTCATGGCGGCGGGACGAATCACTAAAGACGTGGAATTTCAAATCAAGAGCGCCCAAATGCGGCAGTTGGAAAAATCACTGGACGAGCTCTCAGACAAAGAACGCGAATCGCGCGAGTTCATTGATGGTTCGCGCGGCTACTTCGCGCTGCACGGTGAAGCGACTTCGAACAGCGTGGGTTACAAGAACCGCTGGATGAAAGTTGGGTTGCTGGCGGTGTTCGCGGGCTTGATCGGCCTGCTCGGTGCGATGGCGATCGTGATGCTGACCGAAATGCTCGACACGACGATTCGCACGCCGGAAGACATTACGCGGGTGACGCAGTTGCCGGTCCTGGCGACGCTCGGGGACTTGCGAAAAATGAGCGCGGCGCAGCAGGTGAATTGGGCTTTCCGGACGCTCACCTTGTTGAAGGGCAAGTTGGCGAAGGATGCGGATGAAGCGTTGGTGTGCGGAATTATTTCTGCGAATCACGGTGAAGGTCGATCGACCTGGGTGAACCTGCTCGTAAGCGCTGCGAGCCAACGCGGGCTGCGAGTTCTTACCGTCGATACCAAGGCCGCCGCGGTTGCTCCCGCTCCAGCACCTTCGCCTGGTCCGACGCCGCCTGTTGAGACGAACGGAGCGAAAACATCCGGAGCTGCGAAAGATTCGAGTAGTGAGAATGGCGCGGACGACACGTCGATGAACGCCGAGAATAACGTTCTCAGCACCCCTGCTAAAGTCGCGGAGCAGCTCGAGAATAATCAGGCGTTGGTGCATATCCCGCTTCCTGGCTGGGTCTGGAGTCTCGAACGGCGCAAGCAATGGCAGAACGCGCTCGAGTGTTGGAAGGATATCGACAACTTGGTGATCTTTGTCGAACTGCCGCCCGCCTGCGAACAGGAAGCGATTTTGCTCGCGGAACAGTTGCCGCAATGTTTGTGGCTGGCCGGTAGTGGTATGGCCGATGCAACGGAAACCGCGGCGCATATTGAGACGTTGCGGCACGCGCGCTGCAATCTGGTGGGCGCGGTATTGAATCACGCGCCGCCACCGTTCCTCAGCAGCAAGATCACGCGCTGGTTTAATAAATCGACCGCCGCGGTGCTGCTCGCTTGTTCGTTGTTGCACTCAAACGTCGCTGCGGAAAATGAAGCGGAAAGCGTGGCGCAAGCGCAGTTCGCTGCAGGACAAAACGCCGAACAACCAAAGGCCACCTTCAGTGCCAGCAAACGCCAGCGTGCCAAGTGGCAGGAGAAGCTCACGCTCGGGCCGGGTGACGTGATCGACATTCATTTCTACGGGAATTCGGCGTTGAGCCGCACGAACGTGTTGATTGGCCCAGACGGGCGGCTTACTTATCTGCAGGCAAATGGCTTGAACGCGGCTGGCCTGAGCATCGAGGAACTGCGCCAGAGACTGGATGAAAGTCTCGGCGAGTTTTACACCGCTCCCCGGACCATCGTTGTCCCGGTCGCTTTCAACAGTAAAAAATATTTCGTCCTCGGCAAAGTGAATGCCAAGGGCGCATATCCGCTGGATCGGCCGTTGACCCTCGTCGAAGCGGTCGGGCGAGCCAAGGGATTGGAAACGGGATTGTATCAACGCACCACCGTGGAAATGGCGGATCTTGGACGCAGTTTCATCGTGCGCGGGAACGAAAAGCTGAACGTTGATTTCGAGCGATTATTCCTGGAGGGCGACCTTTCGCAGAATATCCAGATCGAACCAAACGATTATATCTTTTTCGCTTCGACAGGTGCCAAGGACATTTACGTGCTCGGCGAAGTGGTGAATCCCGGTCCGCTGGGGTTTGTTTCCGACGCGAGCGTGATTACCGCGATTGCGGATCGCGGCGGTTTTAACGAAAAGGCGTTCAAGAAACGCGTGCTGGTGGTGCGCGGTTCGCTCGCGGAGCCGGAAACGTTCGTGGTGGATACAGCGAGCACCGTGGAGGCCGCTGTGCGGGATTTTCGCTTGCAGGCGCGCGATATCGTTTATGTGAGTCGCCGGCCATGGCTAAAAGCTGAGGAACTGCTCGATGAAGCAGCCACTTCGTTTATCCAGGGCGCGGTCACCACCTGGGCAGGAGTGAATGTCGGACCAATCATTACCTCGCGGTGGTTTCCGCGAGCAAGACCTACAACGAATGAGTAAACTGGGGAACTGTGCTCTTTTGGCGGCAGCGGGGTTGCTGTTGACCGGCTGTTACATGGCGAAACGTGGCGAACGCTTTGATGCGCGCGCCAATTCCCGGAACGTAACAGTCCTGACGAATCTATCCACGGTTGAATCGACGAATACGATTCAACAGGATTGGCTGCGTCCGCCGACCAACTTTTTTACGCTCGGGCCTGGAGACAAGCTCGAGGTGGAGATTCTCGGCGACCCATCGAGCCGCGCGCTCACCACGGTCGGACCGGATGGCCGCCTTTATTATTATCTATTGCCGGGCGTTGATGTCTGGGGACTCACGTTGGATCAAGCCAAAGAGCGAATCGAATTGGGGCTGCGCGAATTTCTGACAGAACCGCGCGTCGCGCTTCAGTTGCGATCCATCGACAGCACGCGGGTATGGATTCTCGGTCGCGTGGCGAACGCTGGTATTTATCCGATGGCCGCGCCGATGACTTTGCTCGAAGCAATTTCGCTCGCGGGCGGAACCATGACTTCCACCGAATCGGGCACCAGCGAAGACCTGGCTGATTTGCCGAATAGTTTCGTCGTGCGCAACGGGGAACGGCTGCCGGTGAGCATCGACAAGCTGCTGCGCGAAGGGGATATGCGGCATAACATTTACCTGCACCCGGACGATTTCGTTTTCCTGCCGTCCTCCGTCACGCGCGATATTTATGTGCTCGGCGCGGTGCGCAACCCGAAAGCAGTGCCGCGCCAGCACAATACGCTGATCGGTGCCATTGCCGAGGCGGGCGGACCGGCCAAGAATTCGCACCTGACGCAAGTCGCGATTGTGCGCGGTTCGCTGGATAACCCGAAAATCGCAATCATTGATTACACCGATATTGTCTCGGGCAAAGCTTCCAACGTGCTGCTCGAGCCGCGCGATATCGTGTATGTGCCTTACAGCCCGTATCGCTTCATTAACAAATATCTCGACTTGATTCTGCTCACCTTTGTGCGCGCGGTCGCGATCAACGAAGGTGCGCGTGCTGCCGAACCAACGGCTGCTCCAGCGGGCGTGACCATCGGCGTCAGTGGTTCGCCAGGGACGGTGATCGGAGTGCCCACGGGAAGCCCCACCACCACTGGGACGCCGTAACAAAAGCAGAGCCACGTTGCCGCTCCTGTCCCCAAAAAGAGGATTGAGAAAGGAGAGCGTGGGCGGAGTTGCGCGTTGCAGGTGCTTACGACGGAAATGTTGACTGTGGGCCGTGGGGGCGACTGTGTTTTTTTGTAGACTAACACGGGATTGCCGAGGATGCCGGACGGCAAAAGTTTCGCGATAATTAGCGTTAAAAGAATGAACTGATAAACGTTTGAGCGCTTCGCGCACACGCGATAAATCAGGTACTTCCGAAGCGAAAGTCAACATTTTGGCAAAGATCGGGCGGTGCCCAGCGCCGCGGGAGTAAGTGAAAAATTCCACGGGACGTCGGAAAGACGAGGGGCGGATGCGTCCCTCCTTTGAAAAACTCGGCTTCAGAATTGGCGACTTCATTGACGTTTTCTTTCCAGCCTGAAGAGAATAGCGGATGTACACACAACGGGTGTGCAGAACTTTGGCGGGGATGAAGGGAAATCCGTTTGGCGGATCTCTTTTCAGCCACGTGCCATTACTCTCAGGCGGGGTTTAGTTTGGCAGAATGCGGGTGGGAGGGGAAGGAAAAAGGAGGTCGTATTGGGCTCTATTGAGTGCGAATTTGGACCGTGAAAAGGCGTTTCTGGTGTTCACTTTAACGGTATCTTTTTGCGAGTTAGCGGCGCGCTAAACGCGGAGGCGCGAGGGCGCAGAGAAGCGGATCGGGAAAAGACAAAGCGATGAATTGTCGCCAGCCCATCAGAACTGAGATGGGTTTTGCCGGCTTGCGATACCCCGGTGGAGAGCGCAGAGAAGGAAAAAAAGCCGACCTACCTTATTGCGCGATTAACGTGTAGTGGTAATCTCGTTTCTTCAATTGGTACTCTCATGCAAAACATTCTTTACATTATTATTGCGGCCTTGTTGGCAATGGGCAGTCGCATTTTTGCGCAGGAGAGTAGAAACCCCGTCAATATAGCATGGGAATTCCAGACAGACGCAGCTGTCTCCGCTGCTCCGAGTATCGACCCAGATGGCACTGTTTACGTCGGGACCGAGGGGGGGCGGATCTATTCTATCGGAGAAGCAGGGCAAGAACGATGGCAATTCCAGACGCTTGGTGCGATCCGTGTATCTCCATTGGTTGCATTAGACGGATCGATCTATGTTGCTCCATTGGATGGCAATTTGTACGCGCTTTCATCTACAGGAGGTTTAAGGTGGCGATTTGAAAGCACGTTCGACAACACGTCCTTCTTGCCCGCAGAAGATTCGAACGGGAAGATATTTGCGGGATTCCATAACCGTTTCTTTGCCTTTTCACCGACTGGCCAAAAGCTTTGGGAACTGCCAAATCCAAGTTACGGTCTTTGGCCGGCGATCGGAATGGATGGTACCATATTTCATACCGGTGAGAACTTTGTCGCCCGTGATAGCAATGGTGCGCCTGTTTGGAGATTTACCTTTCCACAGGGAAAGAGCTTTATACCGACCCCTCCCGCAATCGGCCCGGACGGAACCATCTACGCTATCGCAGCGGTAGGGACAGAATATACGATTCACGCACTTCGGTCAGATGGTACTGAACAATGGTCGTTCCGGTCGGATGAGGCTTTTGCGAGTTCTCCAGTTCTTGGCGCCGATGGAACAGTTTATTTTGGGACACAAAACGGCTCGGTCTATGCATTAAAGCCCAATGGCAATTTGTTGTGGAAAAAAGCTTACAGCGGAGCTGGCTCGATCTCTCCTTCAATTCTGGAAGATGGATTGTTACTCGTTGGAACCACGGCGGGGCGGCTCATACGAACCACGTCCGAGGGCGAGAATATTTGGTCCACAAACCTGATGGGTCAGCTGACACCTGCCGTTGTTTCTTCTAATGGTCTTGTTTACGTCGGCTCCAGCGCATCTAAACTCTATGCTCTAAATACAGACGCCCATGCTCTCGAGGGACGATGGTCGACGCTTCAAGGTGACGTAAGACGAAGCGGCCGCGCTCCGTATGAAGCCGATGTTCCTGCTACACCGACGAATGTTATTGCCAGCGCTGGCAGCTATCCTTCGAGAGTGGCGGTCACATGGAGCAGTGCTCCAAACGCTGTAACTTACGAAGTTTGGCGAAGCCCGCAGGAAGATCCGGAAAGCCGCCAACTGCTGCAGAGCGGCATATCGGCGAAGAACTTCTACTTTGATGATACCCCGGCCACCGAACCCTCTCTCTACTGGGTGCGCGCGCGAAACGGCACCGGGCCGAGTCTGTTCGGCCTCGGGTCGCGCGGTTTTCCGGCAGAAGGAGGTCCGACCGGGTCGTGGCAGTTCGTCGCGAATGGGCCGATATGGTACTCGTCGCCGGCATTGGGCGGCAACGGTGAGGTATACGTTCAGTCATCCGGAATCAACGTGACGTCCGGGGCTCCGTCAACGAAAGGGCGTGTTTATGCGCTTTCCAAAGAAGGAACCGTGATGTGGTCGGTGCAGACTGGACAATGGGGGAATTCATCACCAGCCGTTGGCAATGACGGGACGATCTACGTTGGGACTGGTTTCGATTCCTGGACCAGCTCAGGTATTACGGACGTGATGGGTTACTTGTATGCGTTCAACACGAATGGCTCCTTGAAGTGGAAATATCCTGCCTCCCAACAAATCATGAATTCGCCTGCGTTGGGCCCTGACGGCACTATTTATGTCGGCAGCTTGGACTATCACGTCCATGCGATTACTCCTAACGGCGAACGGAAGTGGATCTTCAATACAGGCGGAATCGTACACGATGCGCTTGCGATTTCCGCCGAAGGCACAATCTACGCGCGAGCAGGGCATACGCTCTATGCGATCGGAACAAATGGTGTCTTAAAGTGGCAGTTCAATAGCGGAGGAGCCTTCGCCGCGCCAGCGCTGAATGCTGACGGTACTGTTTACCTAGGGGTAGGTGCGGACATTGTATTTGGCGGCCCAGGAGTGCGATCGTTATTGGCCATGAACCCGGACGGAACGGTTCAGTGGTCGTTCCAGACTGACAGCGGTGTAACGAGTGGCGCAGCCCTCGGTTCAGATGGAACAATTTACTTCGGAACCGCGCTCGGGCAATTCTACGCTGTAAATCGCGATGGCGCGTTGAAATGGGTTTTCAAGGCGGGCTCGACAATATTTTCCACACCAGCAGTTCGCAGCGATGGATCGGTTTGTTTTGGCGCCCAGGATGGGCAGTTATACATCCTCAATTCTGATGGCACGCTGCGCACCCGGCTCTTTACGGCGGCGCCGATCACTTCCTCCCCTGCCATCGATTCAAATGGCAGGATCTATTTCGGTGGCGAAGATAGGCGCATCTATGCGATTGCCGACAACTTCCCTCTAGCCTCCTCTGCATGGCCGATGTTCGGGCAAACTCCCGCGCACCCCTTCCGTGACTTCACGGACGCGAGTCCGTCGCAGGCTAGTAATCTGGTCGCAACCGCGTCGGCCGAGAGCATCGACCTTTCCTGGGGTAGCGCTGCGGCAGTTGTAATGTACGAAGTTTGGCGCGCTGACGTCGATGACCTCGGGCGAGCAACTCGCCTCGCACAATTTGTTTCAACGAATGCGTTTTCGGACCGAACTGCTTCGGCTGGAACTCAGTTCTATTACTGGGTCAGAGCGCGCAACTCCTATGGCGTTGGCGAGTTTAGTCAAAGTGCCGCCGCTACCCGTCCGCTTCCAGCGGTTGGGGGAATCATTTGGGCCCACCCTACCGGTCCCGGGCGGATGATCGCGGCCTCCCCCGCACTCGCGCCGGACGGAACAATCTATGTCGGCACCGCGCAGACAAACGCTCAACCGCTTCTGGAACATCATCTATATGCCTTTAAGCCGAACGGAACCGTGAAGTGGAGTGCGCCGGTCGGCGGCTCACTCTTTTCGTCTCCTGCTGTCGGAAGTGACGGTACTATCTACGTTGGTTCTACCGATTACGGCGTCTATGCGTTCGATCCTGATGGACAGCGAAAGTGGCGCTTCCAGGGAGGGTTCGACCCGCAGCGGCCATTTGGAAGCTTTACGTCGTCACCGGCAATCGGCACCAACGGAATCGTATACATCGGCGCAACGGACAATCGTGTGTACGCCATAAATCCAGACGGCACGCTTTACTGGTCATTTGCAATAGCTTCGTCATCTACTGCCGCCCCAATCTATTCGTCGCCGGCGCTGGCGGCCGATGGAACAATCTTTGCGGCGGGCGGGCCGCACCTTTTCGCTTTAACACCGGACGGAGGCCTGCTTTGGAGCTACCGAGCTGCAAATAACTTCAATTCATCTCCCGCGCTCGGCACCGATGGAACCATCTACATCGCGAATGACGATGGAAACCTCCACGCCGTCCGACCGGACGGTACTCGGAAGTGGGTGTATCCCACTCGCGCAGCCAGCTCTGGGTCATCGCCTGTGATCGGCCCGGATGAAACTATTTACCTCGCAAGCGCCAGCAGCAATCTCTTCGCTGTCACGACGAATGGCGTGTTGAAGTGGGAGTTCCCTGCCGCTGGTGCATTGACCACAACGCCCGCAGTCGGTGCGGATGGGAACATTTTTTTCGGCGGCAGCGATCAGAGCTTTTACGTTCTCAATTCTAGCGGTGCTTTGGAGAGGAAGATAACGATCGGAAGCGGTGTAGTCTCATCACCGACGATCGGATCGAATCATTCGATTTACTTCGGGGCGAACGACGGGACTTTTTACATCATCCGCGGGGAAACCGGACCAGCTGATGCTGCGTGGCCCGCGTTCCATAAGGATTCACAACATACCGGGAGAAGCCAAATACCGGTGCTTACGCCGGATGCGCCTATGGGAATTGTGGCGAGCAAAGATTCGAGTTTTGGAGGCGTTCGAGTCCAATGGGAGAGCACGCCCTGGGCGGTCAGTTACGACATTTTGAGGAACACTGTTCCGGAACTTTCCAGCGCATCATTGATTGCAACGAATATCTCGGCGGCGACGGTATACGATGATCAATCCGCTGGGTTTGGAACGAATTATTTTTACTGGGTTCGTGCATCTAATTCGGCTGGTCAAAGTGAATGGTCTGTACACGACGTTGGACACCAAAACACGAAACGTTGGGAGATTGTCTTAGATTCAGCCGTGCGTAGCTCTCCTGCTGTAGATCCGGAAGGTAATATCTACTTAACCACATTCAACGGCCCCACGAACTCTGGCGGGAAACTCATTTCCATAAGTAGAGACGGAACGCAAAACTGGAGCTTCAGCCCCGGCGTGCCAATTAGTTCAACCCCTTCAATCGCGAGTGATGGAACTGTTTATTTCGGTGCGGAGGACCGGAAACTGTACGCTTTCACGTCAACAGGAAACAAAAAGTGGGAGGTTTCTCTCGCCCGCTCGATCAATTCGGCGCCAGCAATTGCTCAGGATGACACTGTATACGTTACGACGGCATTGGACGGGAGACTCTATGCTATTTCCCCTGCGGGACTCAAGTTACGGGAATTTGCATGCCGGGCAACCGGCAGCTCGCCGAGCGTGGGTGCCGAAGGCGCAGTATATGTTCAGACCACGGATCGAAGCCTGATCGCGTTCGGAAGAGATGGGCGAACAAATTGGACCTATCGAACACCTTTTGGCGTGACTACTTCCGCTGCAATTTCGCGAGACGGTACGATCTACGTGGGCGAAGAACGGCGGCTCACGGCCTTGACCAATGGCGTGCTTAGATGGGATTTTCCAACTCAATCTCGACCGGTCAGCGGAACTCCTGCGATCGGTCCTAGCGAGACGATTTACTTCGGAACTTTAGACAGTAAGTTCTACGCACTTCGTCCTGACGGGACTCTGCTGTGGCAAACAAATCTCACCGGCATTTGCAGGTCTTCGCCTGCGATCACCTCCGACGGAAGATTATACGTGATCACCGACCAAGGCATCCTTCATGTGCTCGATGTTAGTGGCGCTATACTCCACCGCCTTCCAATCGCAGCCGCGCCAGATTCATCGCCGACTATTGACCCGAAGGGCGACCTTTACATTGGCTCAACTCAGAAGAAGCTCTTTGCCTTTAAAACTCCAAGTCCCCTGGCACCAAGTTCGTGGCCTATGTTCCAGAAAAATGCACGTCACACGGGCGCAGATGACTCACGATCATTCCTGCTAAACCCGTTGTTCTTTTCTGAAAGTTTCACATTTCGGCTAAAACCTGCTTGGTCGAACAGCGTGACAATCGAACGGTCGGAAGACCTTCAGTCGTGGACCATCGTTACGAACCTTTCCCCTCTCACTGGTGAAGTTGAGGTTCGTGACGTGAACGCTTCTGGATCGAAGGTATTCTACCGCACGTCGTCGCGGTAGCGCATCAAGAACACCCGAAATTCCGTTGTCAGTCCAGCTTAGAAGTTGTCAGCGCGATTAGCCGTAAACATGAACTCCACCTCTCAATGAGAGTGGAAACGTGCCTTGTGAACATTGTTCCGCATACTGTTCCAACCATTCCGGTTCAAGCATCCCGCTGCAGGCTTGTTTAACGTGGAAAGGCGCAATCTTTCCGGACGCGAAGAAACTTATTCGGCCTTTGGTCCTCTGAGAAAGGCTGGTGAGGGACGGTGGGTTGAGGTGCGGAGTTTAAACGGAAGTGATGGGTGATGAGTGCTGAGTGCCGTTTTTGTCGCGAAGCGATATGGCGCAATTGGTTAAGCGGGGGTTGACGAACGCACTTTGGTCTATAGCTTGCTGCGCCTTTCCCGGTTTATGCGGACTGAATCATTCCTGCCTTGCCCTAAAGGTGTCTTCCGAGTTGGAGGTCACGGATTTGTTACGGCGTTTTTGCTGTTGTTTATAGCGTTGCTGGCGCCAGTGGCGGTGCGGGGGCAATCGACGTTTATTATTGAGGCGGAGGACTTTAACCATGGGGGTGGGCAGCATGTGGCTGCGGCGAGCACGATGCCGTATTTGGGTGGCGCTTATAATAATTTGGGGGCGGTGGTGAACGTCGATTACTTCGAGCCGGCGGATGATGGATCGAGCCCGGAATATCGCATGGGTGAGAATCCGAACGTTCCCATGACGCAGAATCCGGACATGAATCGGGGGACGTGGTCGGTGACGACGAATTATCGGATTGGGTGGATTGCGGCGGGCGATTGGTACAATTACACGCGAACGTTTCCGGCGGGGCAGTATAAAGTTTCGGCGGCGTTGTCACATGAGAGTACCGCGGAGGGGATGTTGGCGGGCGCGTTGCAACGGGTGACTGCGGGCGCTACGACGACTTCGCAGACGGTGCAGCAGCTTGGGGTGTTCAGTGCGGCGGGATCCGGTGGTTGGGGCGCTAACAATCTGGTGCCGCTGGTGGACGGTCTGGGGAACCAGGTGGTGTTGAACCTGAGCGGACTCACGACGTTGAGGTTTACGGCGCAGAGTGGTGACTACGATTATTTGCGGTTTGATCCGTTGTTGCCGCCATCAATCGCGCAGCATCCGCAGAATCGAAGCGTGGTGGAGGGGCAGGAGGCGTCGTTCACGGTGGTGAACTCGAATTCGGATCCGGTGACGTATCAATGGCAGAGCAACCTGGTGAATATCGCGGGTGCAAATTCGGCGACCTACACGATTTCGGCGGTGCCGCTGGGCGCGAACAATTCGCGGTATCGTTGTCTGTTGAGCAACTCGCTGGGAACAGCGACCAGCAGTGAAGCGACGCTGACGGTGACGGCGGATACGCAGAGGCCGACTATTGCGCGGGTATTGAATCTTGGCGCGAATACGATTCAGGTGACTTTTTCCGAAGCGGTTTCAACGGCGACGGCGACAACGACGGGGAATTATGGGGTGAGTGGTGGAATTGGTGTGACGGGTGCGGTGATGGGCGGCGATACGCGGACGGTGTTGCTAACGGTGAGCACGCTGACGTTTGGGAGTGCTTACACGGTGACCGTGAATAATGTGCGCGACACTTCGGTGGCGCAGAATGTGATTTTGACGAACTCGCAAATGACGTTTACGGCGTTGGCGTATGCGCCGACGACGATTGGCGGAGGGACGGGCGATGTGGTGGCGGCGGGCGGCGGATTTAATGTGACGAGTGGCGGCGGACAAATTGGCGGGAACGCGGATCAGTTTCAGTTCGCGTATGAACGGCGGACGAACAATTTCGATGTGCGAGTGCGCGTGGCGCGGTTGGGGATCACAGATGCGTTCGTGCAAGCCGGGTTGATGGCGCGGGAGGATTTGAATACAGGCAGTCGCTTTGCGGGGATTTTTGGATCGTCGGCGCAGTTGGGTGCGTTCTTTGAATCGCGGGGGACGGCGAGCGGGAATTCCGCGACGGTAGCGCCGAACGGCGGGTATCCGGTGAACTATCCGTACATGTGGCTGCGACTGCAGCGGAGCGGAAATTTGTTCACGGGGTTTGCGAGCTTCGATGGCGAGGCGTGGACGCAGTTGGGGAGTTCGACGATTGCGATGCCTTCGGTGGTTTATTTTGGCATGGTGGTGGGGAACGGGCATTCGGGCGCGGCTTCGACGACGGCGGAGTTTCGGGATTTAGGTCCGGCGATTGGCGGAACAGTTGTTGCGTTGAATAATCCGCGGGAACGATTGGGTCCGAGCAGTCGGCGGACGGGGCTGTCGATTTCGGAAATAATGTTTCATCCGAAAGAGCGGGTGGACACGAACGATGTGGAGTTCGTGGAGATTTACAACGGCAGTTCCATTTTTGAAGATCTGAGCGGATTCAAGTTGGTGGGTGGAATTGAGTATACGTTTCCGAATGGGACGATTCTGCCGGCGGGTGCGTTTCTGGTGGTGGCTAAGTCGCCTGGATCGATGCAGAACGTTTATGGATTGTCAGGCGTGCTTGGGCCGTGGAGCGGGTCGCTGAATAATGCGGGCGATGTGGTGGAGCTGCGGGATGAGTTGGGACGGATTTTGGTGACGGCGGAGTATTCGGATGGGGCGAGCTGGCCGGCGGCGGCGGATGGGGCGGGGCATAGTTTGGTGCTGGCGCGGCCGAGTTATGGGGCAGGGGATGTGCGCGCGTGGGCGGCGAGCACTTATGTGGGCGGTTCGCCGGGTGATGTTGATGCGGTTTCGCCGGTGCCGGAACAGAATGTAGTGATTAATGAGTTTCTCGCGCATACGGACGATCCGCAGCCGGACTACATCGAGCTTTATAATCACAGCAACGTGGCGGTGGATATTTCGGGGTGCTGGCTGAGTGATAGTCGCGACCTGGCGATTTTCCAGATTCCTTCGCCGACGATTATTCCGGCGCGTGGGTTTGTGGCGTTCGATCAGAATGCGCTTGGGTTTTCGCTGAATGCTGCGGGAGAAACGATTTACTTCCTGAACACGAATCGCACCCGCGTGCTGGATGCGTTGAAATTTGGTGGGCAGGAAAATGGCGTATCGAGCGGGCGCTGGCCGGACGGAGCAGCGTCGATTCGGCGGTTGAGCACGGTGACGCAGGGCGCGGCGAATAGCAAATGGCGCGCGAATGAAGTGGTCGTGAATGAAATCATGTACTCTCCGATTTCGGGCGACGATGATGACGAATTTGTCGAGCTTCACAATACGACCGGGCAGGCGATTAGCCTGGCGGGGTGGAAGTTTACGGATGGGCCGGACTTTACGTTTCCGGCGGGCGCGAGCATTCCGGCGAATGGTTATGTGGTGGTGGCGAAGAACGCGGCGCGATTGAGGGCGAACTATCCGCAGTTGAACACGGCGAATACGTTCGGGGATTACGGCGGAACTTTACGGAACAGCAGCGAGGATGTGGCGATTGCGAAGCCGGACACGGTGGTTGACGTGGATGAGTTCGGGCAGGTGACGACGAACACGATTTACATCACGGTGAGCGAGGTGCGTTATCGCGACGGGGGACGATGGTCTGCGTTTGCGGATGGCGGCGGGAGCAGTTTGGAGTTGATCGATCCGCGCAGCGATACGACGCAAGCTGATAATTGGCGCGAGAGCGACGAAACAGCGAAAGGTCAGTGGAGTACGGTGGAATTTACGGGCGTGCTCGATAATGGGAATGGTGGATATCCGCCGGATCAGTTGCAGATCACGTTGCAAGGGGCGGGTGAAGCGTTGGTGGACCAGGTGCAGGTGTTGCGGTCGGGAGTGGAGTTCATTACTGCGAACGGAAATTTTGAAGCGGGCGCGACGGGTTGGGTATTTCAGGGAAATCATAGCGGAAGCACTGTTGATGTGGGCGGCGCTTTCGAAGGAACGCGCGCGTTGCATATTCGCGCGCCGGGTCGTGGTGACACGGGCATGAATCGCATTCGGACGGCGTTGAACGCGGGATTGGCGAGCGGGAACACGGTGACCATTCGCGCGCGAGTGCGCTGGCTCAAAGGCTGGCCGGAGATTTTGCTGCGGTTGCGTGGAAACTGGCTGGAGTGCGCGGGCGCGATGAATGTGCCAACAAACTTGGGAACGCCCGGATTGGTGAACAGCCGCCTTGCGGCGAACACGCCGCCGGCGATTTACGAAGTGAAACATTCGCCGGTGCTGCCGAATGCCAGCCAGGCGGTGACGGTGACGACGCGCGTTTCGGATCCGGATCCAGTGACGTCGCTGGTGTTGCGTTATCGCGTTGATCCGAGCGCGACGGTGAGCGCGGTCACCATGCGTGATGACGGATTATCGGGAGATTCGGTTGCGAACGATGGCCTGTTCAGTGCGGTTATTCCGGGACAGGCTTCGGGCGCGCTGGTGGCGTTTCGCGTGGAAGCGACGGATGCGAGCGGGACGCGGCGATTTCCTTCGGATGCGCCCACGCGGGAGTGCTTAGTGCGCTGGGGTGAGAGCGTTCCGTTCGGGACGTTTGGGAATTATCGCGCGTTGATGACCGAAGCGATCCTGAACGCGTGGAATTCCGTGGATAGCAAAGACAACACGTATCGCGATATGACGTTTGTCTACAACGCGGATCGCACGATTTACAACGCAACCATCAAGGACAAGGGAAGTCCGTTTCATGCGGGCGGGGGCGATGCGTTCATTGTTACGCCGGAAGATGAGCCGTTCCTGGGCGGGACGGACATGGCGATTTGTTCCACGGGCAATGCGGGAGATGAACCGACTGCGCAGCGGGAGCAGCTCGCGTTCTGGATCGGGCGCAAGATGGGTGCACATTACTTGAATCGACGCTACGTGCATTTTTACTTCAATGGTTCGCCATTCAATGGCCGCGCGATCATGGAGGATTCTGAAGAACCGAACGGCGATTATTCCGCGGCGGTAGTGCCGGATGCGGACGAAGGCGATCTTTATAAGATCGAGGATTGGTTCGAATTTAACGATGACGCGAGCGGGTTCAGCAGCGTGGACGCGACGTTGCAGCGGTTCACCACGACCGGCGGCGCTTACAAATTGGCGCGGTATCGCTGGGCGTGGCGCAAACGCGCGGTCTCAGATTCGGCGAACAACTACACAAATTTGTTCGACCTGGTGACCGCGATGAACACCGCGGGTTCGACTTACGTGCAGCAGGTGGAGAATCTGGTGAATGTGCGGAACTGGATGGCGGTATTCGCGCTGCAGCGGATCGCGGGCAACTGGGATTCGTATGGTTTCAATCGTGGTAAGAATGGATACATCTACAAGGGTGATGGGCTGCGTTGGGAGATGTTCCCGTGGGACATCGACTTCGTGCTGGGCGCGGGGAGCAATGGGCCGACGGATGCGCTCTGGGATGCTAATGATCCGGTGATCGACGTGATGTATGCGAATCCGACCTTCCAGCGTTATCTCTGGCAGGCTTACATGGAGGCGGTGAATGGGCCGCTGACCAGTGCGGCTTATAACGCGCAGATGGATGAGCGTTATCGCGTTCTCCTGGCGAATAATGTTACCGTAAGCGGGCCTGCGCCGATCAAGTCGTATGTGGACGCGCGACGTGGGCACATTGTGAACCAAGTGAACGGGGCGAATACTTCAACGTTCGCAATTACCAGCAACGGCGGGAACAATTTTCCGACGAATGGAGCGACTGCGACGATTTCGGGGACGGCGCCGTTTGCGGTTTATGGAATTCTGGTGAACGGCGTGCTTTACCCAATCACGTGGACATCGCCGCGCGATTGGACGGTGTCGATTCCGCTCACTGCGGTGAACAACACACTCACTCTGGTGGGCGTGAATAAAAATGGAACTGTGGTGCCGGGAATGACGGATACGATTTCAGTGACGTATACGGGCGTGCTGTATCGGCCGGAGGATTATCTCGTGATCAACGAGATCATGTATAACGCGGCGACTCCCGGTGGGTCGTTCATTGAGATTTACAATCGGAGCTTGAATGCTTCGTTTGATTTGTCGGCCTACAGGTTGGAAGGAGTGGGGTACACGTTCACCAATGGAGCGGTTTTGGCGCCGAATAGTTATTTGGTGCTGGTGAGTGATCGCGCGGGTTTCGCCGCGGCTTACGGGGCGGGGATTGTGGTGTTCGATCAGTATACCGGGAATTTGGATAATGGTGGGGAGCGGTTGAAGCTGGTGAAACCAGGCGCGACTCCGGACCAGGACTTGATCATTGATGAGGTTCGGTATGACGATGACCCGCCGTGGCCGACCCTGGCGGATGGATTTGGGCCGTCGTTGCAGTTGATCGATGCGGCGCAGGATAATTGGGCGCCGGCGAATTGGGGCACGACCGCGACCAACGCGATCAATCGTGCGACACCGCGCGCGGCGAATTCGATCGTGAGCATTATTCCGGCGGTGCCGAAATTGTATTTCAACGAAATCCTGCCGCAGAATGTTTCAGGGACGGCAGATCGATTCGGGGAACGCGAGCCGTGGATTGAGTTGCGCAACGCGGGAACGACGACGCTTGATTTGAGTGCGTACTATCTTTCGGACAATGCGACGAATTTGACGAAGTGGCAATTCCCGGCGGGAACGTCGCTGGCGCCGAATCAGTTCCTGACGGTGTTCGCGGATAACGAACCCGGTGAATCGATTTCGACGGAGTTGCACACGAGCTTCCGGTTAACGGCTTCGACGGGCGTTGTGACGCTCGCGCGGATGCAGGGAAGTTCGCCGTTAGCGCTGGATTTTATTCGCTACAATGCGCTGGGTGCGGACCGCGCGTTTGGGTCGTATCCGGATGGGCAGCCGCAGGAGCGGAGGATTTTCCACTTCCCGACGTTCAATGCGCCGAACGATCCGACTTCGATTGAAATTGATGTGTTCATTAACGAATGGTTGGCGGGGAATACGCGAATACTGGCTGATCCGGCCGATGGTGATTTTGATGATTGGATCGAGCTTTATAACGCAAGCACGAACGCGGTGGACCTGAGTGGTTACACGATGACGGATGTGCTGACGAACACGACGAAGTATACGATTCCAAACGGGAAGATCATTCCGGCGGGTGGGTATCTGATCGTTTGGGCGGATGAAGAGCAGGCGCAGAATTCATTCGGCGCGGATGTGCATGCGAACTTTAAATTGTCGGGTGGCGGCGAGGCGATTGGTTTGTTCGCGCCGGATGGTTCGCTGGTGGACAGCTTGAGCTTCGGGGCGCAAACGGATGATATCAGCGAGGGCCGCATCAGCGATGGGGCGGAGCCGCCGTTTGTGACGTTCACGACGCCGAGTCCGCGTGCGCCGAACGTTTTTGGTGGCGGGAACCAGGCGCCGGTGTTGGGAGCGATCGGGAATAAAAGCATTGCAGAAGGCTCGTTGTTGACGTTCACCGCGACAGCGACTGATCCTAACGCGGGACAGACGTTGACTTACGCGCTCGGCGTGGGTGCGCCGGCGGGCACAGCGATTAATCCGACCAGCGGTGCGTTTACATGGACGCCGACGGAAGCGCAGGGGCCGGGATCGTTTCCGGTGACGGTGCGTGTGACGGATAACGGTTCGCCCGCGCGGGTCGATGCGGAGACTATCACGATCACTGTAACGGAAGCGAACAGCGCGCCATTGCTGGCCGCCATTTCGAACACAACGATCGACGAAGGTGCGCCCCTGAATGTAACTGCAGCGGCAACTGATTCCGACGTTCCTGCGGATACCCTCAGTTACACTTTGGATGCCGGTTCCCCGCAGGGCGCATCGATTGATCCAGTGAGCGGTGTGATTGCGTGGATCCCTTCGGAGACGCAAGGCGTGGGCGATTACAACATCACCGTGCGCGTCACGGACAATGGTTCGCCGGTGCTGTCGCACACGCGCACGTTTAGCGTGCATGTGAACGAGGTGAATAATCCGCCGGTGCTGCAGGCGATTCTGCCGCAGACGATTGACGAAGGGCAGACGTTGAATGTCACGGCGCAGGCAGTCGATCCGGATGCGCCCCCGTCGAGCGTGACGTATTCATTGCAGGGAACAGTTCCGCCAGGGGCGAGCATCAATCCGACTTCCGGATTGATCAGCTGGGTAACCACGGAATCAAGCGGGCCGAGCACGAACATTTTCACGATCCGGGCAACGGAGAATAACGCTGCGGCTTTGAGTGACACGAGCACTTTTAGTGTGGTGGTGCGGGAGGTCAACCAGGCGCCGATCATCACTGCGATCAACGACGCGACGGTGGCGGATGGCGCGCTTGTTTCGATTCAAGTTCAGGCGCGGGATAATGATGTACCGAGCCAAACGCTGACGTATCAGCTTGAGCCGGGTGCACCGGCGAGTGCTTCGATCAATTCGAGCGGCGCGTTCAGTTGGGCGGTGCCGGTGGACCAAGCTGCGGGCACGAATACGATAACGGTGCGCGTCACGGATAACGGTCCGGGCATTTTGTCCGCGACGGCGACGTTCCGAGTTATCGTGCAGCCGCAGGTGCGGGTGGTGATTAATGAAATCATGCATTCGCCGTCGGTTGCGAATGGTGAATACGTTGAAATTCATAACGGCAGCGGCACGACGACCTGGAATATTTCGGGCTGGCGTTTGGTGGGCAAAGGCGGGTTGTCATACACGTTTGCTGCGGGCACGACGCTTGCGCCGGGTTCGTTCATTAATGTGGCGCGGAATCGGACGGCGTTTCAGTCGGCGTATGGCGCTGGAGTTCCGGTGGTCGGTGATTGGACCGGAAATCTGCAGGCGGCTGGCGATACATTGTCGCTGATCCAACCTACGGCGCAGGGAGATGTGGTGATTGATAAGGTGACGTTCAGCAACGCGCAGCCGTGGCCCGTAGCAGGTGGCGGGACGGCGCTGCAGTTGGTCGATGCGCGGCAGGATAATAATCGCGTGGCGAACTGGGAGGCGGCGGCGGGTTATACCGGACCGACGAACCTGATCGTGTTCACGAATCAGTGGAGGTTCAATCAGTCGGGCACGGATTTAGGGACTGCGTGGCGGAACACGAATTATGCGGATGCGGCGTGGCCACAAGGACGCGGGATTCTTTACGTGGAAGACGCAGCGTTGCCGGAACCGAAGAACACGCTGCTGACGATCGGTCCGGTGACTTACTACTTCCGCGGGCGCTTCACGTTGCCGCTGAAACCGCAAGGCGCGCAACTCAGCCTGCGTTACCTCGTGGATGATGGCGCGGTGTTTTATCTGAACGGTCAGGAGATTCATCGAGTAGGAGTTCCGGTGGGTGCGACGAATGGGACGTTTGCGGATCGCACCGTCACAGACGCGGCTTATGAAGGGCCGATCACGTTGCCGGCGGATGCGTTGGTCGCGGGAGAGAACATCATTGCGGTGGAGGTTCATCAGGCGAATGCGGGAAGCACGGACATCGTGTTTGGTTGTGAGCTAAACCTGGTGGGTGGGAGTGTTCCTCCGCGCACACCTGGAGCGGCGAATTCGGTAGTTGCGACATTGCCGACGTTCGATGCGGTCTTCGTGAACGAAGTGCTGGCGGTGAATTCCACCAGTGCCACGGATGCAGCTGGTGAACGCGAGCCGTGGGTTGAACTGCATAATAGCGGCAGCAGCGCGATCTCCTTGAGCGGCCTCTATTTGACCGACACCTACGCGAACCTGACGCGGTGGGCGTTCCCTGCGGCCGCGACCCTCGGGGCGGGTGAGTATCGCGTGGTGTTCCTCGACGGGGAACCGGGCGAGAGCATCGGAACGGAATTACATACGAGCTTCCGACTGGGAGCGAGTGGGTCGATTGCGTTGGTGCGCATGCAGAATGGCGAACCGGCGGTGGTTGATTATCTGAACTTCGGCACCGGTTCGGCAAATGTCTCATACGGCGCGATCCCGAACGGACAAGTGGATGATCGCATTTTCATGACGCCGACACCTGCTACGCCGAACGCATCCGCACAGCCGAACCAGGCGCCCACAATTCAGACGATAACGGCGAAGACGGTGGCGGAAGGAACGCAGTTGCAGTTCAACGTGGTGGCGAGCGATCCGGACGCTGGGCAGACGCTGAGTTATTCAATGCAAGGCGCGCCGAGTGGAGCGACGCTCAGTCCAGCGGGTGTGTTCACTTGGACGCCGACCGAAGCGCAGGCGCCCGCAACAAATACTGTGTCTGTGATTGTGACCGACAATGGATCGCCGGCGCGGAGCGCGACGAACACGTTCCAGCTCACGGCGACAGAAGTGAACGCGAATCCGACCGCGCCGACGATTGCGGCGCAGTTGGTGACTGAAGGCGCGTTGCTGTCGATTAATTTGAATGCGACGGATGCGGATGTTCCGGCGCAGACGTTGACTTATGTTCTGTCGAATGCTCCGGCGGGGATGGTTGTTTCGGCGAGCGGCGTAATCACGTGGACCCCGACGGAAGCGCAGGGGCCGGGTAATTACTCCGTGTCCGTGACGGCGCAGGACAATTGGAGCCCGGCCGGATCGGTGACGATTACGTTTAGTGTCGCTGTTTCGGAATCGAATGCGGCGCCGGTGATCAATGCGATTGCGGATCAGACGGTGAACGCGGGGAATTTGGTGTCGCTAAATGTGACCGGAACCGATGCAGACTTGCCGACGCAAACGCTGACCTTCTCGCTGGAACCTGGCGCGCCGACGGGGGCTGCGATCACAGCGGGTGGCGCGTTTACCTGGACGCCAACGACGGCGCAAGCGAACACGACTAATTCTATCACTGTGCGGGTGCGAGATAGCCATACGCCGGCTGGAACGAGCACGCGCAATTTCAACGTCATTGTTCGTCCGCAGTCGCAGGCGCCGCAAATTACCGCGAGCTTCTCACCACAAAGGCAGTGTGTGCTGAACTGGAATTCGCAGGCGGGGGTTCGTTATCGGGTCTTGTATCAGAACGTGCTCGCGCCAAGCGTCGCGTGGCAAACGCTGGTAGATGTGGACGGGACAGGCAGCGCGATCAACTATACTGATGCGACCTCCGGTGGAAGCAGCACTCGCTTCTATAAAGTAGAAGTGCTCCCCTAAAAGATTGCCGCTGCGGATCAGGATTTTGCGATCCGACCCGCGGCGCTTCGTGCCCAGGCATCGGCTTCGAGGATTTGCTCGAGCGTGGGATGGGGCACCAGCGTGTGCTGCTCCATCGTTTTGGCGACAGTTGCGGTGATGCCGGTGAAGCTGATCTGCTGATTGCAGAACGCGTCGACAGCGACTTCGTTCGCGGCATTGAGCACAGCGGGCAATGTGCCGCCGCGATCGCCGGCCGTGCGCGCGAGATTCAGCGATGGGAATCGGTCGAGGTCCGGTTCTTCGAAGGTGAGGGAACCGATTTTCGGAAAATCAGTTTGCACCCGCGAACTCTCAACCCGCTCGGGATAGGTAAGCGCGTATTGGATCGGCAGGCACATGTCGGGCGTGGAGAGCTGCGCGATGATCGAGCCGTCGACGAATTCGACCATCGAGTGAATGACGCTTTGCGGGTGAACCACCACGCCGACGCGGGTCATTTCGATGTCGAAGAGCCAGCGCGCTTCGATCATTTCGAGGCCTTTGTTGAAGAGCGTGGCGGAATCGATGGTGATTTTGCGCCCCATCACCCAGGAAGGATGCTTCAACGCGCGCGCGACGGTGATACCGGCGAAGTCGCTTTTTGGTGTTTGGCGGAAGGGTCCGCCGGACGCGGTGAGCCAAAGCTTGCGGACGGAGGCGCACGGCTTGTTATCGAGGCATTGGAAAATTGCCGAATGTTCGCTGTCGACAGCGAGGACTTTGACGCCGTGCTTGCGCGCTTCGGTCATGACGATTTCGCCGGCCATGACGAGAATTTCCTTCGAAGCGACGGCAATATCTTTTCCCGCGCGGATCGCGGCGAGGGCAGGTTTTAGTCCAGCAGTGCCGACAATCGCGATGAGCACGATGTCTGCGGAAGGAAGAGTGGCGAGTTCGATCAAGCCTTCATCGCCGCTATGAACTTTGGTGCTGGTGGGGACTTGCTCGCGCACGGCGGCTGCTTTTTCGGTGCGCTGAATGCAGACGGCTTCGGGCTTGTGTTTCTTTGCCTGCTCAATGAGCAGTTCGGCGTTGTTGCCTGCGGCTAAGCCGACAAGTTTTAGGCGGTCAGGAAGATCCTCGACCACTTTAACGGTGCTGGTGCCGATCGAACCGGTGCTACCGAGGAGAACTACATTCTTCATCAACAAGCTGGCTACAGCATCACGTGCCGGAGGTATAAATACATGAG
Source organism: Verrucomicrobiia bacterium (assembly GCA_036383895.1). Lineage (GTDB taxonomy): Bacteria > Verrucomicrobiota > Verrucomicrobiia > Limisphaerales > SXQI01 > DASVNK01. Next base: position 40,220 of record DASVNK010000083.1, read on the forward strand.
CGGCGCATTAAATAGTAAGCTATCCATCAAGTCCAGAATGCCGCCAATTCCCGGAAAGAGTTTGCCCGAGTCTTTCACGCCAGCTTCGCGTTTGAAGAGGGATTCGATGAGGTCGCCAATGACAGCGGTCGAACTCAGAATGATTCCGAGGACAATCGCGTGTAGCGTAGTGAGCTCGGGAAGTTTTGCGAGTTTTGCAAAGGCAATACTGATCAGTGTCGAGATGACGATTGCGCCAGCGAAGCCTTCCCAGGTTTTTCCTGGGCTGATCCGCGGGATCATCTTGTGCTTGCCAAAGAGGGAGCCGGTTACATACGCGCCGAGGTCGCTGAATTTCGTCACGAGGATGAAATACAGAACGTAAAATTTTCCGTTGATCTCGGGGTAGAAATTGATCTTCTGAATGAAGTTTAGGAGCCAGGGGACATACATGAGGCCGAACAGTGTGGTGGCGATGGCGGTGATGGCTTCCGGATTGCTCTTTGAAACGAATTGCCGCACGCAAAGTCCCAGGACGAAGAGGATCAAGAAACTTGTCTCGAAGTCATTCGCCTCCTCAGGTCTCACATTCGATGCGATTAACCCTGAAACGTACAGGAAGCTCGCGAACATTAAGAGGAGCCCGCCGAAAATCCCCCAGCCTTTGTAACAAGGGAGCCCGATTTTGCGCGCGAGGTCGTAGAATTCGACCAACCCCGCGCCTGCGAGGAGAATCATCACCGCGAGGAAGAAATAATCCGAGACGATCTTGTTCTTCGAGAAGATCGCGAGCAGGACGATGGTCCAAAGCACCACCGAACTGAGCAAACGACGCAGAAATATCTTTCCGCGAGATAAAGGCGGCGGAGCAGGTGCGGGCGTGGTGGTTGCTGGATTTTGCGGCTCGGCGGCCATGCGCGCGAGAACGTACCGAACCGCACACCGGAGTGTCTAGAGTAAACGTTGGCGTTTTGCGGCTGTTGGCGGCGATTGGATTAGCGGCGCGCTGCGCGGATGAAGCCGCTGCCGGATTGTTGCACCGGAATGCGCGTTGTGAAACGGCCGAGCGCGTCCGTAGAAACGCTTTGCAAGAGCTGCCAATTGGGAGCCCGGAGGTCGGCTGCGATTTGAAGATCAAAATTCGCATTAGGCGGGCCGGAGGCGGAGATGTTCATTTGGCCGCTGGTGGTTCTGCTCACGGTGAGAAGGCAATCCACGCCGACTGGTTCCTGGACGACGGTAACAACCGCGTTCGCGCTGGAGATATTCTGGGCGATACTTTGAATGCGCACGGAATAAACTCCGCTGTGAGTGAGATCGACGGGCGAGATGATCAGTTGTGCAGTGGTCGCTCCTGGAATTGGTGTGCTTCCGCGATACCATTGATACGTCAGTGGCGCTGGACCGTTGGCGACGACCGACAGGCTCAGCCTGCCGCCGATGAGGACGTTTAAACTTAGGGGTTGCTGCAGAATTTCAATGCGAGGCCAGACACTCACCGGTGCGGTTGCGCTCTGCGCCTGGCCGACCAGGTTCGAGACAGTCACGCTATAATTTCCCGCATCGGTCGTGGCGATCGAAGGAATAAGCAACGTGAGGTTCGTCTGATTCGGTAGCGCGGAACCATCTTTGAACCATTGATAATGCAGTTGGCTTCCGTCCGCGCCAACGCTCATCAACACTCGAGATCCGACAGCAATCGCGAGTGGTTGCGGCTGAGAAATGATTTGCGGTGGTGCAAGCACTGCTGCTTGAACTGCCTGGCTTTCTTCAGAGCCAAGGAGGCTCGAAACAGAGACAGTGTAGGTGCCGCTGTTCGCCAGGGTCGCATTTGTAACGACCAGTTCGCGATCTGTTGCGCCTGGTATTGGGACTCCGTTCTTATTCCATCGGAATGAAAGCTGGCCGGCGCCGAATGCCTCTACGGAGAAGCGCAGAACTCCGCCGACGGCGACATTCGTCGCGAGGGGTTGGCGCGTAATGCGAGGCGGAGCCAGAGCAGGAACGTAGTGGATCGGCGCGGAGCGTTCGCTTTCGAGACCCGCGGCCGACGTGGCAGTTACGCTGAGCGTGCTAACAAGATTTTGCAGCAGCACGGCGAGATCCAGCGACGTGGAATCGCGGACTTCAAATTTTGATGTGCCGAGAATCGAATCCGCGTGAACCGTATAGAAAGCGATGTTTTCTTCGGATGGGTTTGGGTCCCATCTCAACTGCGCCGCCGTACCGGAAATTCCTGTCCACTGCAAGCCAACCAAAAACAAAAACACCGAGCTAAATTGCCGACAACCCTGCACCATTTTATTTACCACTTTAGAATTATTTGAGCGTCCCTTTAGCAGCAGCGGTGCCATCCCGTGCCGAAAATTTCCTTAATGCAGTTTCAAATCACGCCTTCTTTCGTCGACTCGCTTGGTATGAGGAACTTATCTCTCGACGACATTTTTTCCATTAGGGAAATTCCTGATCTCTAATCGTACATTTCATGGGTGGTAAGATGCTCATCTAATCGGTCTATTCACCCAACTGTCCCAATTCATCTCCCCGCGGTGTTCGATTATCATGCAGCCTTTAGCCTTGCTCTTGGCGGATTACCTCTCCAATTTTGGCCGATGCCGGATGATCGTGGGCCAGCGCGGCTGGCTAAGTGGCCATTCTACGTTGCTGACATTTTGCTGTGCGCGGTGATTTTCGTCGTGCTGTACCAATTGGGCACGTTCGAAGGGACTGGCGAGATGATGATCGTAGGCGTCTGCCTTGCTGCGGCGGCCATTGCCGCATGGATTTCCATCCTTCCCTGGCTAAAGGAACATGACGCGGCAGTGCACCTTTCCGAAACGACCAATCTCAGATCCGCGCTCGAACAAGTGAAAAGCGTGGAAAAGGTCGCGGACCTGATGCGTCAATCGAACATTCAGTGGCAGGGGGTGCAGGAAGCCTGCGCGCGGACGGTGGCTTCGGCGAACGATATCACTGAGAAGATGAAGTTGGAAGCGGATGAATTCATGAAGTTCATCTCGCAAGCGCATGACCAGGAACGCACGGGGCTGCGGCTCGAGGTGGAGAAGTTGCGACGGATGGAAGGCGATTGGGTGAAAGTGTCCGTGCAGATGCTGGATCATGTGTTTGCATTGACTCGCGCCGCCGAACGTTCCGGGCAAGCGCAGTTGATAAAGCAATTGCACCAGTTTCAAACTGCCTGCCGCGATGTGGCTCGCCGAATGGGACTGACCGGTTTCGTGCCTGCCATTGGCGAGCCTTTCGACCAACGCGCGCACCAATTGCCTAATCCGCAGACGAGCGCCAGCGAAGGGGATAAGATTCAGGATATTCTCGCGCCTGGATTTACGTACCAGGGACAACTTTTGCGTCGGTCACTCGTGATGGTCGGGGATGGACGCCAAGAGGAACAGGAACAAATACCTGCGGGCGAAATTGCGACTGAAACTGCGGATGAACCCGCGGTTGAGCCGCCCATTGAATCTCCTCCTCCCTCCGTTGAAACGGAGAGTGTTGTTCCGGAGATGTTGTCGGAAGCGGAGGAACCACCCGCGTTTAATGACGAGGCCAAGGAAAATCCGTCGAACGAAACGCCGCCCGACCAAACGGATGAACCGCCCGCGATCATCGACACGTACAATCCAAACTCAACAGATTCCACCGAGGCTGCCGTCGAATCCGCCGAAGCGGCGCCTGCCGGACGAAGGAAGAAGCGCACCGATCAGCAAGACCTTCCCTTCTAAGGCTGATTTTTCACGTTATAGTTGAAGTCGGGATGAAGATCGAACTGCGCGCCGTCAGCAAGTCATACGGCAAATCTCGCGCTCTGGACCGCGCGTCGCTGGAAATAGGTGCGGGGCAAATCGTCGCGATTCTCGGTGCGAATGGAGCGGGTAAAACGACGCTTTTGCGCTGCCTTGCCGGAATTGCCGCAGCTGATTCTGGAGCGATCGTTTACAATGACGAACCGTTCGAGCGCGATAACCTCGAGCTGAGGCGAGGATTGTTTTTTCTCCCGGACTTTCCCGTTGTTTTTTACGAGATGTCGGTCGTAAGGCACATCGGAATGGTGCTGCGAGTTTACGAGCGAGATGAGGCAGGAATTGAGGCGCGTGTCCTGCAATTGTTAAAGGAGTTTGATTTGCTGGCCGTGGCGGAGAATCCCTTGAGCACACTTTCGCGCGGTCAGGTTTACAAAGCGGCGTTGGTGGCGTTGATCGCGGTAAATCCACAAGTGTGGCTGCTCGATGAGCCGTTTGCGTCCGGGATGGACCCACACGGGATTAATAGTTTGAAGCGATTTGCGCGCGAAGCCGCGGGGCAGGGGAGGACCATCATTTACTCGACGCAAATCCTGGAGATCGTGGAAAAGTTTTCGGACAAGGTTTGCATTCTGCACCAGGGTGAAGTGCGCGCCTTCGATTCAGTGACTCTCCTGGAAAACGCTCGCCAGGGTGCGGGACTCGAAACGATTTTTCAGCAGCTCCGCGAGGAGGTGGCGTGACGTTCCTCGCGCGCGATTTCGAAAAAAAGTTCCGTGGCTTGCACCGGGAGGAGCTCGCCCGATCACCGGAACTCCGGCGCGAATTCAAAAGGCAGCGAAAAACTCAAACCGCAGCCCGTTCGCGGCTGGGAAGACAGTTGTTAATGCCGGTCTTTTGGACGGCGATATTCTTCGCGATGGTTCAGCGCCAGGCCGACCTCAAATGGGCTGCCGGCGTCATTGCTTTGTGGACGGCCGGCACTGCCTTGAAGTGGGGCCATCAATGGTTCCATCAATTCTACGCCTCCGAGGATTTGGTCGTGCTGAATCTGCTGCCGTTGAACGACCGGCAGATCTTCCAGTTTCAACTAAGGCGCTATCTAAGAGGAGCGGGTTGGATTTTTTGGGAGCTTTTCTTGCTTTACTGCGCACTCGCGTTATTACCGGCGCAACCTCAGCCGCCGCTCTATGCGTTTCCAATCGCGGGCCTCGCACAGGCGTTGCTTGTGCTGGCACTGGCGGTGCACGCCGCGAGTTTCCTCCACATGCTTCCGCTCGGGACACTCGCAGGACTTTTTCGCCTGAACGCGATTGTCCTCCTTGTTCTCGGCATTCAGGGCTTCCCATTTGTCCAATCCCTGGTGCGGGCCACCGAATGGTTTTTGCCCACCGGGTGGATTAACTACGTGTTGATCCGCACGAGCGCAGACTGGGCGGTGTTGGCGCTGGCGATTCCGCTCGGGGCGATCGTTTATCTGGCGCGGTTTTCATTCGATCGCCTGCGAAATTTTTATTCGCTTGAAGGGTTCGAGATTGTTCCCGGGCCTGCCGAGCTTTCGGGCGTTGACCAGCAGGAACTCAATGCCGCGTCTTTTTCCAACCGAGCAGGCCCTACGGAAATTACCGATCGCATCGGTGCGCGTCACTTCCTCGACGGAGTCAATTGGAACCTGCGCGGTGGCATGGAGAAGCTCGTCGCGCGAATGTTGAGTCCACGCGAACGGGTCATCACCGAGTTTCTGGTCGCGCAGGAACCTGGCTGGACGCACAGCTTGAAATGGAGCTTTTGGGTTTGGTTGATCGTTACGACCATTGTTTTAAGTTTCGGCAGCTATGGCACCATCGTTTTTTTTGGTGCTTACGTGCTCGGTGCGGCGACGTTGCTCGGGGCGGAATGGCGAGGAATGCGGCAATCTGCAGCCGGGGGAATGTTCTTGCCGGCGTATTCCCTTTATCCGATCGGCTTCAACGAAATGGCGAAAATTTTTCTGAAGGTGAATATCGTTCGCCTCATTGCGGTGAGTCCGCTTGTGATCAGTTTCGCCGCCGTGGCCGCGTTCAAACTTGGGCATTCACCACTACATGGAGCAACCGTCGGCCTTAAGATTGTTGGCCTGATACTTTGCCTGCAGCCGTTGCTCGTGCTGCTGCCGATTTCAGCAACGACGAATGACACTGCGCGCATGCTTTCGATTTGGATTTTCGTTTTTTTCCCGATCATCCTGATTGTGCTCGCGTGCGGGCTGGGAATTTTCTTGAGCGACACGGGGCTGGGTGTGGGCACCAGCTTCGTGGTCATGTTCCTGTTGGCCGGGTTTTTCTTTTTCCTCTATCGCAAAGCTTATCGCTCTGGCCGTTTCGATTTGTTGAATCCGCGCTCGCGGAGCGAAGTGAACTAATCTTCGCCTTTCCGCGAAAAATCTTGTTTTCTATCCAGCAAATTGCGGTAACTTGTCGCTCCCGTACCACTGAACTCGTGCGGTGCAGTATTACCTGAATGAATAGATCGACTATGCGCGCAGTTGGCGTCTCACCCTCCCGGCGGGAAGTGCAAATCGTTCAACACCAGGCGCCTCAGCTTTCTTCCGATCACGAAGTGAAGATCCGTTCCCTGGAAGTCGGCATTTGCGGAACCGACAAGGAGATTTGCCATTTCGTTTACGGCTCGCCGCCCGCTGGATTCGATTATCTCGTCATTGGTCACGAATCGCTCGGGGAAGTGGTGGAAGTCGGCTCAAAGGTCCGCAACTTACGCAAGGGCGATTTGGTGGTGCCTTCCGTGCGCCGTCCTTGTCCTCATGATCACTGCCAAAGCTGTCGCGAAGATCGGCAGGACTTTTGTTTTACCGGCGATTTCACCGAGCGGGGAATCAAGATGACGCACGGCTTCATGACGGAATTCTACGTTGACGAAGAGAAGTTCTTGAATCCTGTGCCGCATGATTTGCGAGAGGTCGGTGTGCTCGTTGAGCCGCTGACCGTTGCGGAGAAGGGGATGGAACAAGTTTGGCATGTGCAAAGCCGTTTGCCGTGGCTCCAAAAAAATGCGCCGAAAGATGCGCGCGGGACTGGCTTGAAAGCAGTTGTTCTCGGAGCGGGTCCAATTGGCATTTTAGGCGCGATGGCGCTGGTTCGGCACGGTTTCGAAACGTACGTCTATTCGCGTTCCAAGAAGCCCAATGCGAAAGCGGAGCTGGTTGAGTCTTTTGGGGCGAAATACATTTCAAGCGAATCGGTCGGCGTTGATGATCTCGCCGAACAGGTTGGAAATATCGACTTGGTTTACGAGGCGGTGGGTCTTTCGAAAATCTCCTACGAAGTGATGCGCGTGCTCGGAATGAATGGCGTTTACGTGTTCACGGGAATCCCCGCGCCGCGTTCGCCGATTCCAGTGGAGGCGGACAACATCATGCGGAACATGGTGCTGAAGAACCAGGCGGTGGTCGGCACGGTGAACGCAGATAAAAAAGCATTCGAAGATGCGATCAACGATTTGGGTATTTTTATGAAGCGTTGGCCGAAGGCGCTGAAATCGCTAATTACCGGCCGCTATAACATCGACAATTACAAAGAGCTTCTGCTTGGCGACAAGAGCGGGATCAAGAACGTGATTGCGATGGGCTAGTGCTGCTCGTTAAGAGAAGAATCTCGTTAAAGATGTGAAAAGCCGTTCTCGTGACGAGAACGGCTTTTTCGTGTTCAGCGCCGAGGCGCTGCGGATGTTGAACTAGCGAGGGGTTGTTCCAGAGGTACCCGAGGTGCCGGACGTGCCCGAGCCGGATGTTCCGGAAGAACCTGAAGTGCCGGACGAACCGCTGCTGCCACTGCCGGAACCAGAAGCTCCAGAGGAACCCGATGTGCCCGATGAACCAGCGGCACTGCGAGTGCCACTTCCGCCGTAGGTGGAGCTACCACCGCTGATCGTGCCCGACTGCGAACCGGAGCTACCGGCGCTGCCGATGCCGCTCGCGCTGCTTGCACCGCCCTGCTGTTGCATAGCAATCGTGCGGCTGAGCGATTGAACCATTTGTTCGAGGCGCGCGACGCGGGCTTCGAGGGAACCTTGCCCGGAGATTCCGCCGGAGCTGGTGCTTAAGGTGCCGCCAGCAGGTGCGCCGCTGCTACCCAAGGTGCCGCTGGTTGTGGCGCTCGGACCGCCGAGCGTGCCGGAGCCGCTAACGGAAGATGATTGCCCCGGGCCGCCGCTCGAGGCCGACGATGAGCTCGCGCCGGGTTGACCGGGTTGCGTTGAAGTGCCGGATTGGCCGGATGCTCCGATGGAACCCTGGCGGGAGGACGAACTCCCCGACTGCCCTGCCTGACCCGCCCCCTGGCTGGTCGATCCACTCGCGCCGATCGAACTACCGGATGCCCCACTCGCACCACTTTGACCCGCAGCGCTTCCGGATGTGCCGGCTTGGCCGTAGGTGGAAGCTGATAACGCGAGAATTGCTACTAAGACTCCAATTTTCTTCATATGCTCCTTGAATTTGGTGAACGAACCCGCAGCTACTACTCGAACTGCGGCAGTGGAAAAATCCCCTGAGAGCACTCGGAACGAAATTGGTGGTCGACCGCAATCGCTGTCCCGCGTCAGCCTGAAGTTCCGGTCAGTAGAACCAGCAGCGGGGGAGTGGGGGGCTTTTTGTTGGAACCTTTCCAGCAGTGTCAGGAGAGTGGCCAGGATGCTTTGATGTCGTCGCTGATGGGTGTGGCGGTTTTGTTTTGAAGGAGTTTGCGTTGAGCGAGGATGCCGATCATGCCGGCGTTGTCGGTGCAGAGTTTGGGATCTGCCAGGAGGAGTTTAAGGCCAGAGTGGTCGCAGGCGCGCTGGAGTTCGGAGCGCAAGGCGCGGTTGCAGGTGACTCCGCCGGAAGCGGTGACGCATTTTACGTTCAGGCGTTTCGCAGCGCGGATCGTTTTTTGGACCAGAACATCGACAATTGCGGATTGCACGCTGGCGCAGACATCGCGAATTGATTTGTCGTTCTCGGTGGCTTCAGGGTGGTCGCGGAGGAAGTAGCGGACGGATGTTTTAAGTCCGCTGAAGCTGAAGTCGTCGTGCGCATCTTTGATCATCGGACGGGGGAAATCGTGCGCGCGCGGATTGCCTGTTTGGGCGAGGCGGTCCATCTCCGGTCCACCGGGATATGGAAGGCCGAGCAGCTTGGCGGTTTTATCGAAACATTCGCCTGCGGCATCATCCACGGTGGAACCAAGGACAACGTGGTCGAGTTCGGCGCGAACGTGAATGAGCATGGTGTGGCCGCCGCTGACGATCAGCGAGACATTCGGCTCGAACTGGTCAAATGCGGCGCGGCTATTGCGAATCCAAGGGGAGTAAAGGTGCGCTTCGTGATGATTAATTCCAATAAAGGGAATGCGGAGGGAACAGGCGAGCGCTTGTCCTGCCTGAAAACCAATCACTAACGCTGGTGGAAGTCCCGGGCCCTGAGTGGCCGCCACAGCGGTTAGATCGGCCGGAGAAACGGCAGCGCGCTGAAATGCTTCGCGCGCGACCGGAAGGAGATTGCGGAGGTGTTCGCGAGTGGCGAGTTCGGGAACTACGCCACCGTATTCGGAATGAAGTTTGATTTGCGAGGAAACTACGCTGGCGAGAATGACGTCGTCGCGGACGACGGCAACGCTGGTTTCATCGCAGGACGTTTCGATCGCCGCGAGCAACATGCGCGATTATCCGCGCTGGGCAGCGACTTTGGTCTCGGTGGAAAGCTCGCTCTTGAGGTGGTCAATCGCGCGATCGAGTTGGGAATCGCGAATGGCTTCGACCTTGGCGCGTTGGTCTGGATCGAGGCTTTCCACGCCGCCGACGACACGCTTGAGGTAAAGGGCTTCCTCTTCCTCGGCGGTCATGGGAACTTCGGAATCGGGGTTGATGCCGCGCTCGTGAATGACCTTGTGGCTGGGGGTGTAATACTTGGCAGTGGTGAGGCGCAAGGCGGTGCCGTCGTTGAGCGGCATGATGCTTTGGACGGAACCTTTGCCGAAGGTAGTTTCGCCGATGACGTAAGCGCGCTTAATGTCTTGAAGACAGCCAGCCACGATTTCAGCGGCGCTGGCACTCCACTTGTTTACAAGAATGGCGACTTTTAGATTGGGGTATTCGTCCTTGCCGGTGGCTTTGTATTCCTCGCCGCGGGTGCGGCCGGTACGGCCTTCGGTGGAGACGATCAATTGATCGTCCGGGAGGAAGATGTCGCAGACTTTAACGGCCTGATCGAGCAAGCCGCCGGGATTATTGCGGAGATCGAGCACGAGACCTTTCATGCCGGCATCGGTGAGTTTATCGAGTGCCTTGCGCAGTTCTTCGGTGGTGTGCTCGCCGAATTGGGTGAGGCGGATGTAGCCGATCTTGTCATCGCTCAGCGGGAATTCGCGGCCGCCGTTGATGTCTTTGACGGTGTCGACTTTGATGATGGCGCGGGTGAGGGTGTAATCTTTGACTTCGCCAGCATCTTCTCCGCCGCGGCGTTGCATGGAGATGTTTACCTTGCTGCCGGGTTCGCCGCGCAATTTGCGAACCGCTTCCGGGAGGGTAACTTTTTCCGTGCTGCGCCCTTCGATCTTCACGATGCGATCGCCCGCCTGGATGCCGGCTTCGTAGGCGGGTGAATCTTCCATGGGAGCGATGACGGTGAGGGTATTATCGCGAACACCGACCACGATGCCGACACCGCCGAAGGCGCCTTCGGTGTCGTTCTTTAGGTCGGTGTATTTGCGCGAATCCATGAACTCGCTGTGGGGATCGAGCGTGTTCAACATTCCGCGCATGGCGGCCTGGATCAGTTCGGAGTAGGTGACTTTCTCGCCGTCGACGTAATCCTGGCGGACGCGTTCCATGACGCGCATGAGCAGGCGGATCTCTTCGTAGACATTCTCTGTTTCGGCGGCGTGGGTGTTCGCCACGTAAATCTGCGCGCCGAGGAGGAGGTTGAGACCGAGAACGGTCACAAGGCAGATATAGAGTATCCGCTTCTTCATAATTCTGGGCTGAAGCTACGGGGGGCTTTGCGCGAAAGCAAGTGGAAGGGAAGTGGCGAATGACCAAAGATCAGATGCCAAATACCAAGGGGTTTAGTTGAGCGATTTTTCGATTTTCTGGCGGATGGGTTCGAGATCGGGATCTTTGAGGGCCATGGTGCGGAGTTCGCGTTCGTCGCCGAGGCGGACGGCTTTGCGGAACCACTTCAACGCGTCTTCGGGACGGCCGAGTTGGGCGGCGTAACAGGCGAGATTGTAGGGAATCAGCCAATTATCGCCGAACTGTGAACTGACCGGGTGCAAAGTTTCCCATGCTTCCTGGCTGCGGCGGAGTTCGTGGAGGGCATAGGCGCGTTTGATGTAGCCGTCGGGTTGATCTTTGGCTTTTGCAATTAAGCGATCGGCGGCGGCGATGGCGGCGTCCCACTTTCTTTGCTGGGCATGAATTTCCCAGAGGGTGGTGAGAGCTTCGGCGGATTCGCGACCGGGCGCGGAGATCTGGTCGAACTCGGCCATTGCTTCGGCGGCGTTGCCGAGCATCAGCCAGCCGTTGGCGGCTTCGAGGACGATACGATCTCGCGGGGCGAGTGACACATATCTAGGATAAGGCGTTTTTTCCAGCGCCCCAATCTAATATCGTTACCGCGAAACGACGGAAAGGATTGAAAACGGACGCGAAAAACGCCAGCCGATTGCTCGACTGGCGTCGCGAGATCGGAGCAAGGCGGGAAGGCTGGTCTCGCCATGCTCCACACGCTAAAGGAACTACCACGTCACTGTAAGTTTAGACAGGTGAGCGGGCGGTGTGTTCAAAGGCTTGTCGTGAATTCGAGGGCGGCGCAACATCCGCGCGATGAATCACTTTTGCATCATGGTCGCTGTAATTAGTCTCGTCTCTACGGCGGCGGCCCCGTATCGCAGCTTGAGTGAATTTGGAGTTTCGGCGACGAACAGCGCCGCGGGCAATAATGAGGCGATGCAGCACGCGATCGATTGGGCGTCGCCACGAGGCGCAGCGCTATACCTGGAACCGAGTGATGAACCCTATTCGGTGGGTGGAGGACTGGTGTTGAAGATGAACGTCTCGATCATCGGCGCGCATGGGCCGGTCGGACGGGGCACACGGCATCCGGAAAAGCGGCAACCGGTGGGCAGCGTGTTCCGGATTGAAGATGAATCGGAGCCGTTCATCACGGTTGAAGGTGCGACGCAATTGCGTGGGCTGCAGTTCTGGTATCCGAAGCAGACACTGGAAGATCCCGCGAAGATCGTTAAGTATCCGCCGACGATCCAGGTGGCGCAGTATAAATCGGCGCAGGGAGTGACGCTGAGTGCGCTGACTTTCTATGGGGAATACATCGCGATGGATTTCAATGCGAAAAAAAGTAATCCCTGCGAGCAGATTTTGATCGAGCATTGCTATGGATATCCTCTGAGCGGGGAGTTTATCCGTATCGATTATTGTTACGATATTCCGCGGATACTGCATTGCCATGTGAACCCGGCGAACATGCGGTATTTTCGCGGCGGGTTTAGCAAAAGTGTGGTGGATGCGGTGGTGGGTTCGGGGACTTTTACGTTTGCAATCAATCATACCGACAACGCGGTGCTGATAGATGTGTTTACGTTCGGCGCATATGGTGGTGTTTATCTGGGACCGGCCACATATGGGCAGCTCTCAAACTTCAATTTGGATTGTGTGACGGTGGGAATTCACAAGTTCGGGGACAACACGTTCAACCGAAATTGGCAAATCGCGCAGGGATCGATCATCGCGAACGCGGGACCGAAAGTTGAGGCTGTGCATCCGCTCATTATTGAGGGGCAGGGGCATACTTCGATTGCGAATGTCGAGGCGTTCTCCGGACCGAATGGCGCCCTGACGACGTTGAATAAATCGCAGGATTTTCTCCTCGTTCGCGGCGACAGGAAATTGACCGTGACGCTGACCGGCTGCCGGATGCGGAACTATGTATCGCGCGAGCCGATTACGGTCCAGAATCAGCATGCGGTCATTCAAGCCGTCGCGTGCGTCGATAAGGACGAGGAGTTCTTCAATAAGAGTTGGCCCAGGTAGATGCACGAGGTTCATGCGGCGTTTCCTTTCGAATCGGGTGATTGGAAATTAGTGGAAATTGAGGAAATGGCGGGGCTTTTCGGGGTGTTTTGAGTGGAAATTTCCTGTTGTTTCTGGCGCTGCAGGGCGGCGTCGACTTGTTTCTGAAGGCGCAGGAGGCCTTCGGGAGTGGGATTCTCCATTTCGGGGAGGCCGAAGATGGGATGTACATTCTGGGAGCGGAGGAAGTCCGTTTGAAATCAGCGGCGGCGCGGTGGTTGAGAACGCGCAAGCCCGGCCGGTAGAAGGTTGAGAGAGGAGTGACCTGCAGGTTGGGCAGGTAACGGGCGAACTCGAGATCCTTTTCCCATTGAGTTTGTTCTTCCTCGTAGTCGGCGATGGTATCGGTGCCGCCGGGATCATCTTCGATGGTGTTATCGATGTAGTCGGCAGTTTCGTCGGTGTGCGTAGTGAGCCTGATATGATTGAGATAGGCTTCCTGCGTGCGGTCGTTTTGGTGACGGAATTTCTCGTCGGCTAGGAAACATTTCTGGACGCGCTCGAGGGTGCGGAATTGCTTTTGGAGATCGTCGATAGGTTTGCCGGCGCGTAATGCTTCGAGGATGCGATTCTGGACGAGAGCGAGCATGGCCTGGAAATTGGCTTCGCCGTGGGCCTGGTGATTGATTTGGATGGCGGCGGCGAATTGGCCGATGGCTTCGACGGCGATCGTTTCCTGGTGGTGGCGCGTGTAGAATTTGCAGAGTGCGCTGGGACAGGTGGTGAGGTCGAGGCCGCCTTCAGCGCGCGGTTTGGCGAGTGTGGCGGCGACTTCCTTGTACGGAAGTTTATCGCAGAGGTTGAGGATAAGGGTTTGGTCTTCCTTTGGGAGGCGGGTGAATTGGTTGAGGCGTTTCATAATGATTGCAAATTGAGGATTTCAGATTGCAGATTGCCGCGTGAAGACAGGGCGCGAGGGGAGCGTTTGTTACGCACGGAGCACGCCGGTTGGATTAATCTCGTCGTGCGCCCGCGGCGCGTTGGGACAACGCGCCCTACCTACGAGGTCATTCTGCGATTCGGTTAAGCTACGCCTGCTGAAGGGTTGGGCGCGGTGAAGGCGGCGCACTACGGGTGCGGACGCTGGTCACTGCGCTGGAAGAGCCACGAACGGCGTGGGGTTTTTCGGTTCGAAGGAGAAGGGCTGACCGCGAAATTTGTGCGGTGCGACTCTCGTTTGGACCGGCTTCCTAGTCAGCAGGTGTTTACATGTGGGCGACTTTGTGCGTTTTTGTGGCTTTTGTCAACACTAAAAAGCACTTCGTTTACGCAGAATTCGCAAAACGCGGAGGACGAAATAACGCAGATTTAGAACTCTGCTATGCGCCGGGGACGGAGAGGGATTGGCCGTTGTGGGAGGGGCCGAGATTGAGGAGGAAGGGAACGGCGGATTTGGCCCAGGCGGTGGGTTTGGGGTAGGAGCTGGCGGAGGCGCCGAAGGAGTTGCGGAGCATTTCAGTATCGATGACGCCGGGATTGAGAGGGACGGCGGCCATGCCTGCGGGGAGTTCCTGTGCGAGGGCTTGAGTGAGGCCTTCGATGGCGTATTTGGTGGCGCAGTAGGGAGCGACTTCGGGCGAGGTGGAGCGGCCCCAGCCGGAGCTGAAGTTGACGGTGACGCCGCGTTTTTTCTGGATCATGGCGGGGACGAAGGCGCGAATGACGTTGAAGACGCCTTTGATGTTAACGTCGATGACGGGGTTGAACTCTTCGGGGGTGAGTTCCCAGAGCGGTGCGCTGCGGTTGATGAGGGCGGCATTGTTGATGAGGAGGTCGGGAGGGCCGAGTTCGGCGAGGATTGATTTGGCCCAGGCGTTTACGTCAGCGGGATTGCAGACGTCGAGCGAGACGAACCATTTTGGATTCGCGCCTTTGGCCGACGTGGTGATTTTCGAGCGGGCGCAGGCGGCGACGCGATGGCCGCGGGCGAGGAATTCTTCGAGCATGGCGTGGCCGAGGCCGCGCGATGCGCCGGTGAGGACGATGGTTTTGTCACTCATTTTTGCGCCACTTGTTTATCTTGCGGAGGCGATAGAAGAAAGTGCCAAAGAAGAAGGCGCCGCAAGCGTTCACTCCGAAAGTGTAGCCGAGTTTGTAGAGGCGGCCGTTGTTGTTCTCGGCGTAGATGACGACGTCTTTGCCGAAGAGTAGTGAAGGCATCGCTCCGGGCATGAGCGCGCCGTGGAGCATGCCGCGGCCGAAGCCGGCGGGTTCGGGGCGGGCGTTGGTGGAGGTCGCGGATTTGTTGAGGACCCAACCCCAGCCCCAGGTGATCACGACGATGAGGGTGAGGCGGAGGAGAAGTTTCGCGATGCGGGTGGCGCCCCACTTTTTTGCGGTGGAGGGTTGAGACGCCGGAGTAGAGGGCGGCACTTCAGGCGGCTGCATCCTGAGGCCGGGATTCGAATTGAGGCTCGGCGCTGGCGGAGGTGTTTGAGGCAAGCTCATGACGAATGGCGAACCACCAGCGGAACCAGCGGAAGGTGTCGCGCAGGGGGCGGATCTTACTGGTTTCGGCGGCGTACCGGGTTTCGACGGGAACGAAATCGATATTGTAACCGCCGTGAAGGAAGCGGACGATCATTTCGGATTCAATTTCGAAACAATCAGCGGAGCATTTAACGCGGTCCCAGGCGGCGAGGTTGACGAGGCGGAAGCCGCATTGGGAGTCGGGAATTTCGGTGTCGCAGAAGGAACCGATGGTTTGGCTCATCCAACGATTCACGAAACGGCGGAGGCGCGGCATGTGATCGGCGGTATTCATGCGATTGCCGATGATGAGCGCGGCTGGTGAGTCGGATGCGCGCGAAAGAAATTGGTGGATGTCTGCTGGGGAATGTTGTCCATCGCCGTCCATGGCGAGCGCGCAGGAGAATCCGCGGTGGGAGGCGAGGTCGAATCCGGCGCGGAGGGCGGCGCCTTTTCCTTGCGGAGAAGTGTGCGTGAGAACGATCGCGCCGGCGTCGCGGGCTTCGGCGGCAGTGGGATCGGTGGAGCCGTCGTCGACGACAATGACGGTGTTGATGAAGCGGCGGATTTCAGAGACGAGGGTGGCGATCGTTCGGCCTTCATTCAGGCAGGGAACGACGACAGCGATCTCTTCGGGCCGGCACATCTGCCGTGAAATTAAGGTAAAGCTAGGTGGTCGCAAGTTTCTTTGCGTGGGCGAGAGGGAGTCGGGTAGGTGGAGAGCGGGGGCGGGAGGGATCGAAGTGTCGGTACTGCTTTGAGGGCGTTGGTTTCATTTAGCGCGTCGCGCGATGTTGAAGTGGGACTCCCGGACGCCAGTAAGGACAAGAGACTGGCGCTTCGCGCCGGGGTCGTCCCTCCGTTGATGAATGAGGGGCGTCCGGCGGAGCCGACTCCTGGGCTGAAGGTTGAACGTCCTAAATTAGAGGAGATGTGAGTGGCATGACCAGTGAGTTCAGGTTCTGCCCCACGGTGGATCGCGAAGGTCTACGCATTGGAGGTTCGGGAAGTGGGGACAGATTGAAGGGTAATGGCCGGCGGCCCTTGGAGCCGGGCGGGGCGCTGGATATTGCTGAGATTGCATCATCACCAGAACAGGACGAGGACACAATGAACAACAACGGACTTCAGACATATAAATCGAGGAACAGAAAAAACGAGCCGCTGGCGCATGGGTTGGGGTGGTTCAGCATTGCGTTGGGGGCGGCGGAGTTTTTGCTGCCGGGGGGATTGGCGAGTGTGGTGGGAGTGAAGAAGCGGCGGACGCTGTTTCGTTTGTTGGGCATTCGGGAGTTGATCAGCGGGGTTGGGATTTTAACGCGGAAGAATTCAACGCCGTGGTTGTGGTCGCGGGTAGCGGGTGATGCGATGGATCTTGCATTGCTCGGGACGGCGCTGGCGATGCCGGGGACGAAGAATGGACGCGTGGCAGCGGCGGCGGCGGCGGTCGCTGGGGTGACGGTGCTGGATGTGATGGCGAGCAAGGAGCACACGCGTCGGAATGGGAGTGCGTTTGAAGGGGCGTTGGAACGGGATTTGAAGGTGCGGAAGAGCGTAATCATCGATCGGTCGGCGCAGGAGTTGTACGATTTTTGGAGGAACTTCGAGAATTTGCCGCGGGTGATGGCGCATTTGCAGTCGGTGAGTCGCATTGACGAGCGGCGCTCGCATTGGGTGGCGCAGGGGCCGATGGGCGTGCCGGTGGAGTGGGACGCGGAGGTCACGGAAGAAGTGTCGGGCGAGCGGATCGCTTGGCAGTCGGTGCCGGGATCGAAAGTGGAGAATCGGGGTTGGGTGCGTTTTGAACGCGCGCCGGGTGGACGCGGGACGACTGTGACGGTGGAGATGGAATATAATCCACCCGGCGGAGGAGCGGGCGCGGTGTTGGCGAAGATGTTCCGGAAAGATCCGACGCAGTCGATTCACGATTCGATGAGGCACTTCAAGCAGATCATGGAGACAGGGAACATCGTGACGACGAAAGGGCAGTCGGCCGGGCGGAAGATGAGCACTTCGAAGAAGTTCGATTATCCGGTGCCAGACGCGCAGCAGTTCGAGCGGCTGCCGAATTCGGAGTTCGCACATTCTTAAACGAGGGCAATAAACACAACAGAGAAGGAGGATTTACGATGAAAGCAAATTGTTGGTACGGGACGCGGAAAATGAGTGTGGAAGAAGTGCCGGATCCGAAGATTTTGAATTCGCGCGATGCGATTGTGAAGATCACTTCGACGGCTATTTGTGGATCGGATTTGCATCTTTACAATGGATACATACCGACCCTGGAGAAAGGGGACATTGTTGGACACGAGTTCATGGGGGAGGTGGTGGAGACCGGCAAGGATGTTAAGAATTTGAAGGTGGGCGATCGGGTGGTGGTGCCGTTTCCGATTTCGTGCGGGAATTGTTTCTTCTGCAAGAAGGAGATGTTTTCGTTGTGCGAGAATTCGAACCCGAACGCGCCGATTGCGGAGAAGATGTTTGGACATTCGCCGTGTGGGATTTTTGGTTACTCGCATATGATGGGTGGATTTGCAGGCGGGCAGGCGGAGTATGCGCGGGTGCCGTTCGCGGATGTGGGGCCTTTCAAGATTGAAGGGGATTTGACGGACGAGCAGGTGCTGTTTTTGTCGGACATTTTGCCGACGGGTTACATGGCGGCGGAGCAGTGCAATATTCAGCCGGGAGATACGGTGGCGGTGTGGGGGTGCGGGCCGGTGGGGCAGTTTACATTGCAGAGCGCGAGGTTGTTGGGCGCGGAGCGATTGATCGCGATTGATCGATTTCCGGAGCGGTTGAAGATGGCGCAGGATAAGCATGGGGCGATTGTGATCAATTACATGGAGACGGATGTCTACGAAGCGATCCAGGAATTGACCGGGGGGCGTGGCGCGGATGCGACGATTGATGCGGTGGGGCTGGAAGGACATGCGGCGGGGCCAGTGGGGATGATCGATAAGATGAAAACAGCCGCGATGATGGAGAATGGCCGGCCGCATGCGCTGCGGCAGGCGATTATGTGTTGCCGCAAGGGCGGGACGGTTTCGGTGCCGGGGGTGTATGGCGGATTGCTCGACAAAATGCCGATCGGCGCGGTGGTGAACAAAGCGCTGACGATTAAGAGCGGGCAAACGCACGTGCATCGATATATGAAGCCGTTGTTTGAGAAGATTCAGAGTGGTCAACTGGATGCGACTTATGTGATCACACATCACTTGCCGTTAAGCGAAGCACCGAAGGGTTATGAGATCTTTAACAACAAGCAGGACGATTGCATTAAGATCGTGCTGAAGCCAGGGATGTAAGAGAGGAGGTCGAATTCAGCCGCCGGACCTTAGGGTTTGGCGGCTTTTTACTTTTCCGAGGGCCTTGAGTTGGTCGATGCTTGACACAGCAGGAACAGAAAGGAAACGTTGGGGATTATGGCTTTGACGACGGAGGACAGCAGCATCATTCAGAAGACACGGGAGCTTTGCGAAAGCATCCTGGAGCATCCGGATTTCAAATCGGTGCGGCAGAACATTGATGCTTTCATGGCGGACGAGAAGGCGCGGCAAGCGTATCAGGAACTCGTGGAACGAAGCGAGGAGTTGAATCACAAGCAGCACCAAGGCGTGACTTTGAGCGACGCGGAGGTCAACGATTTTAAAACGCAGCGCGAGAAGGTGGTGAACAATCCGCTGGCGGCGAATTTTATTCGCGCGCAGCAGGAGATGCATGGCATTCAGGAATCGATTAATAAATACCTGAGCAAGACGATGGAACTCGGGCGCGTGCCGAATGAGTCGGACATGGATGACGGAAGTTGCGGCCATGGGTGCGGATGCGATCACAACCACTAGGGGGTCGACTGACAATTTAGATCGGAGCCGCGTTGAGAGACGCGGCTTTTTTGTTGCAAAGATGAAGTGCGTTCCGTGACGATTCGATATTCGGATAGGGTGTGACCAAGTACCTTCACGTCATCAATATTGGGTTGCAGAACACGCTGGTGTATCGCGTGAATTTTCTGTTTCGGGCGGCGTTTGGGCTGATTCCGCTGATGGCGACGATTTTTTTGTGGCGGGCGGTTTATGCGGGGAAGAGTGATCCGATGGTGGCTGGTTATACGCTGGCGGGGATGATTTCGTATTACTTGCTGGTGACGGTGGTGGATGCTTTAACGGGGGTGACGGAGGATGATTGGCAGATCGCAGCGGATATTAAGGATGGGAACATTAATCAGTTTTTGCTGAAGCCGATTGATTACATGATGTATCGGCTGTGCCTTTTCTTGTCGGGACGGCTGATCTATATGGCGGTGGCGGTGTTCCCGGTGGGGTTGTTCGTTTTCGTGCAAAGGGAATTTTTTGTCGCGCCGGCTTCGTTGGATGCGTTTGTTTTGTTTCTGGGATCGATGTTGATGACGGCGCTGCTGCAATTCTTCATGTCGTATACGATGGCGATGCTGGCCTTTTGGGTGCTTGAAGTATCGACGTTCATTTTCATTTTGTTCGCGCTGGAGTATGTGGCGGGCGGGCATTTGTTCCCGATTGATATTCTGCCGAAGGGATTGGCAGAAGTGTTGAAGTTTACGCCGTTTCCGTATCAGCTATTTTTTCCAGTGAGTGTTTATTTGGGGCGAGTGCAGGGGAATGAGCTTTGGCTCGGGCTGGGAATTCAGGCGTTCTGGACGGTGTTCTTTTTCCTGTTTGCGCGATGGGTTTTTAGCCGTGGTATTCGGAAGTATACAGCGGTGGGTGGGTAGTAACTTTGCCAGCTCATATCCTTGCGGCCGCTGCCGGTTTGGACTGGCGAAAGCGGCGGGTTTCATTTAGAAGAGGGCTTCCATGGAAGTTTTTCACAAGATCCTGAAAATTGCCGTGCAGGGCGGCGCATCGGACGTGCATATCAAGGTGGGCACGCCTGTCATTTTCCGAATCAACCGGCAGTTGGTGCCGATCGAAGCCCCGACGCCCACGGAAGATTGGGTGAACAATATAGTCGAGCTGGCGGTGCCGAAGCACGCCAAGAAGCGACTGGATGAAGACCGTGAAGTCGATTTTTCCTACTACGCGCCTGGGATTGGGCGGTTCCGCACAAACGTTTTTCAACAGCGCGGGCAATGGTGCTTCGCGATGCGGTATGTGAAAACGAACGTGCCGAGTTTCGAGGAGCTGGGATTGCTGCCGATTTTGAAAGATCTTGCGAAGTCGCCGCGCGGGATTGTGCTGGTGGCGGGTTCGACCGGTTCGGGCAAATCGACAACGCTGGCCGCGATGCTTAACCACATCAATGCAACTTCGAAGAAGCATGTGATTACGTTGGAGGATCCGATTGAGTTTGTGTTCGAAGATAATCAGTCGGTGATTGAGCAGCGGGAAATTGGGCTGGATACGAATTCGTTTCGGGATGGGTTAAAACACATTCTGCGGCAGGATCCGGACATCATCATGGTGGGTGAAATGCGCGACGCGACGAGCTTCCAGGCGGCGATGAGCGCGGCAGATACGGGGCATTTAGTGCTCTCGACGTTGCATACGACAAATGCGGCGCAATCGGTGACGCGCATTTTGGATTTCTTCAAGGCGGAGGAACGGGAACAGGTTCGGCGGCAGCTTGCGGGGACGCTGCAGGCGGTGGTTTGCCAACGGATGGTGAACACGGTGAATGGGGGCGTAACTCCGGCGCTGGAGATTTTGATTAACACGGGAACGGTTAAGAAGCTGATTGAAGAAAATCGTCTGGATAAACTTGGGGCGGCCATTGAAACGGGGACGGAAGACGGGATGCAGAATTTCAATCAGGCGCTGTTTAGTTTGGTGAAAGAACGGAAAGTCTCCGAGAAAGAAGCGCTGGCAAAAGCGACGAACGCGCAGGCGCTGGAAATGAATTTCAAAGGCATCTTCCTCGACGAAGGACGACGCATTTTGGGGTAAGAAGCAGAGGGCGTTTGATCGGCGGGAGCCTTCGCGTTTCCATTGTTCGTTGAGGCATCGGCGAATTCCTGACCGGTGAATGCTTGGTGCTCGCCATGCGGAAGGGAGTGCGAGCACTCATTGCTTAGGCGAGTTCAAAGAAGAGATTGAAGTGCGGCGGAAGCTGGGATTTAGCCAAGTGGGGTAGCTTTGGCACGGACCCGCTGCAACTTTGATTAAGGAGAACTATGCAAAAACTCGCAATTCTGATCGGAGGCTTCATGTTCCTCGCCGGGTGCGCTTCAAACGATAGAGGCACCGCGCGCGTCGATACAATGGAACCGTCCGTAAGCAGCTCAAGCTCGACTCGCACGACAACAAGCGGCACACGCATTTACGACTACACACCGGGCACAGCATCTTCCAGCTCCGGATCAACCTCGGCGAGCACGGATGCCAGTGTTTCTGGTTCGGCAACGGGCTCCGGATCGGGCTCGGTGAGCGGCTCGGCAACTTCGCCGAACGTTTACAACAACAATACTTACAACAGCACTTCGGTGAGTACGTCGGATTCCGGTTCGGCAACGACACCGGGAAGTTCGACATCGGCAAGCGGCAGCTTGAACAGCGGCTCTTCTTCGTCGTCTGTCTCGGGCAGCGGCACTTTAAATCAGCCATCGAGCAGCAGTTCTTCGACTTCGCCGAGCAGCAGCTCGAGCACATCGAGCAGCACAAGTGATTCGTCGAGCTCGCAAGGTTCGCAGGGCAGCCAGGGTGGTTCGATCTCTGGATCGGGCAGTGCCTCAGGAGCGGGAGCATCAGGCGCCACTGGAAATGTAGATTCTCAGGGGGGACAGAGCGGAACTTCGAGCACCAGCCCGTCGAACGGGACGAGCGGCGGCGGCACTAGCCCTTCGAGCGGGAGCAGCGCGACGAGTGATTCGGGAAGTTCGTCCAGCTCGTCGAGCAGCTCGGATAGCTCCTCAACTTCTGGCAGCAGCAGCGCCAGTCAGAGTGGACAAGCCAGCCAGGACAGCAGCAACCTAGGCACCAGCCCATCTCAAAGCGGCCCGACCGATACAAACAAAGTCGGCAAGAGCACCAGCATTCAGCCGGACAACTCGTCCAGCAGTGGCAGCGCCTCGGGTTCGAGCACATCGAGCAGCACTGGGTCTGGAAGCTCCAGCAGCAGCACTGGCAGCAACAGCGACAACAGCACCAGCGGTTCGAATTCGTCCAGCCAGTCGCCGCAATAATTAGGCCTTACTCAAATTCGCGAGAGGCGCGTTGCAGGACGCGCCTCTTTCTTTTTGCACTTTTCTCGCGGCTCGCGTTCCATCAACTGCATGAAATCCGTCCTGCCTTTACTGTGCGCGTTCGTTTGGAGTGCGACTGCTGCGGAGCCTCGCCTTGGGAAAAATCAGACGCCGACGGATTGGCGGGCGGAAAAACGGCTGATCGATCTTCATCTGCATATTAATTCCACGCCGGAGCATATAAAGCGCGCGGTGAAGATCATGGACGAGGTTGGAATTGGGGTGGGAGTGAATCTCAGCGGCGGCACGGTGACGAGTAAGGACGGGGCGGCATCTATTTTTGAAAAGAACAGGAAATTGGCCGAGGAGATTGCGCCGGGCCGGTTGGTACTCTACATGAACCTGGATTACAGCGGCTGGGATGAAGTGGATTTTGCGGAGCGCGCGGTGAAGCAGATCGAGGATGGGCATCGTCTCGGCGCCGCGGGGTTGAAGGAATATAAAAGGCTTGGGCTAAATTTGCGGGATAAGAGTGGGAATCTGATTCGGATCGATGATCCGAAACTGGATGGTGTTTGGAAACGCTGCGGTGAACTGGGTATGCCAATTTCGATCCACGTCGCGGACCCGAAAGCGTTTTGGGAGCCATATGACGATAAGAACGAACGCTGGACGGAGCTGAAGGATCACAAGAATTGGTGGTTCGGCGATCCGGCGGTGCATCCACCGCGAATGGAACTGCTTGAGGCGCTGAACCGAGTCATTGAGCGGCATCCGAAAACGACTTTCGTGTGCGTGCATTTTGCGAACAATGCGGAGGATTTGGATTGGGTGGAACGCGCGTTGGATAAATATCCAAACATGAATGCGGATTTAGCGGCGCGGATTCCGGAGATTGGACGTCATGCGCCGGAGAAGGTGCAGAGGCTTTTCGTGAAGCATCAGGACCGGATCTTCTTTGCGACGGATTTCCAAGTTTACGATCGGATCACACTTGGTTCCGGCGGAAGCGGGCCGGCACCGACAGATGACGATGCGCGGGATTTCTTCGAGAAACATTGGCGCTGGTTGGAGACGAACGATCGCGATTTCGAACACATGACGCCGATTCAGGGGGATTGGAAGATCAGCGCGATTGGATTGCCGAACGAGGTGCTGCGGAAGATTTACTTCGATAATGCGCAGAGGCTGCTCGCGCGCTCGTTGCCGTTTGAAGTTTGTCGTGTTGCGCGTGTGAATCAATTGAAGGAGTGGAAGAATTTGAAATCGGACGGTTGGGACAATGCGCCGGCGCATCGACTGGAATACAACTCAAACGACGCGAGTGCGGCGCCAGAGAGTTCGACGTTGATTCGAGCGTTGTATGACGAGATGAATCTCTACATTCGCTACGATGCTCCTTATTCGGAACTGACGGCATTTGAACCAGCGCGGATGGATTCGGAGCGTGTAGGGTTGTGGGATCGGGATGTGGTGGAGGCGTTCATTGGGACAGATTCTGCGAACGAAAAGGTGTATTACGAATTTGAGGTCGCACCAACGAACGAGAAGCTGGACCTGGTGATCACACCGGAAATTCCGGACGTCGTGAAACGGCTGGAGTGGAACAGCGGGTGGGAATCGGCCGTGGAGTTGGACAAAGAGGCGAAGGTTTGGAGAACGGTGATGCGGATTCCTTTGAAGGCATTGCATGCCGACGGCGCCAAGGCGGGCACGCGTTGGCGGGTAAACTTTTATCGCATTGATCGCGCGAATCGCGCGTTCCTCGCGTTCAATCCAACACTTACGCGCAGCTTTCACGCGCCGGAGCGATTCGGCTGGCTCGAATTTTTACCGTAGTGTTTGCCTTCAGCCGTCTCGCGCTTATTCTTTGCGGCTGATTGTTCATGGGCTTG
Organism: Verrucomicrobiia bacterium; assembly: GCA_036383895.1. GTDB lineage: Bacteria > Verrucomicrobiota > Verrucomicrobiia > Limisphaerales > SXQI01 > DASVNK01. The sequence goes on from DASVNK010000083.1 coordinate 64,597, forward strand.
CACGCTCCAGTCATTTCCGCGACGACGCGCATTTGCGCGGTGTATGGACATCCGGTGAAACATTCCGCTTCACCGGCAATGCACAACGCCGCGATGCAGGCGCTGGGACTTGATTGGTGTTACACCGCGTTCGATGTGCATCCGGACAATTTGCGCGACGCAATTCGCGGAGCGGGCGTGATGAAGTTTGTGGGATTAAATCTCACGGTGCCGCACAAATTGCTCGCGGTGGAGATGGTCGATGAGCTTGATGAATCGGCGCGCAGTTGGGGTGCGGTGAACACGGTGATGTTCGAGGTGCGGAATCCTGCGGGCGAGTGGAGGCCGATGCGGGAGTGTAATCCCGAAGAGATCAGCGCGGTTCGCGCGCGGGGGTTCAACACGGATGCGGAGGCGATTACGCGGTCATTGCGCGAAGATTTGAGAATCGAAGTGCGAGGGCAAAGCGGATTGGTGCTGGGCGCGGGTGGTGCGGGGAGAACGGCGGCGCTTAAGTTGGCGAGTGAAGGAATAAAGGAATTGAACCTGGTGAATCGCACGGAGAGCAAGGCGGTTGAAGTTGCAAAAGAGATTCGAGCGCGATTCCCGAAAGTTGAAGTGAGCGTTGGTTATCCGGGTGGAAAGATTGATTTTGTGATGAATGGAACATCAGCTGGCCTGAAGGCGAATGATCCGCTGCCGTTTGACTCGTCCCGGTTTTCGCTCAAGCAGGCGGGCGCGGCTTACGATATGATTTATCAACCGGCTCAGACGAAGTTTCTGGCTGAAGCTGAGCGTTGCGGCTGCCGGATCGCGAACGGCATTGGCATGTTGCTTTACCAGGGCGCGAAGGCGCTGGAGATTTGGTCGGGCAAAACGCCGCCGATCGAAATTATGCGGCGCGCGCTGGAACAACAGGTTTACGGGAAAGCTTAGTGGACATCATCAATAACGTTTTAAGCGCGCACAATTGGCCTGCGGTGACCCAACCATTTTGGATTGTGGTTCTATTCGTGTTCGGCTCGATGGTCGGCAGCTTCCTGAACGTCTGCATTTATCGCATGCCGCGGGACATGAGCGTGATTCGTCCACGGTCGCATTGTCCGAAATGCAGTTACTCGATTCCGTGGCTGCTGAACTTGCCAATCATTACGTGGCTCTCGCTGCGCGGTAAGTGCAAGAACTGCGGCGAGCCGATTTCAGTTCGTTACGTGCTGGTGGAAGTTTTCACCGGGCTAACGTTTGCGACGGCTTGGGCGGTGATTGCTCCGCGCTCAGTCGGATTAGCACTGGCGTATTGCGTGATTCTGGCGGCGTTCATCGTCGCCACGTTGATCGACATGGAGCATTTCATCATTCCGGATGAAATCACGATCGGCGGAATAGTGGCCGGATTTGTTGTTTCTGCGATCGTGCCGCAATTGCACAATACTGTGAACCGTGCGGAAGCGCTGCAATCCAGCTTTTGGGGAATTGTGGTGGGCGGAGGAGTAATCTATCTGATCCTGCGCGCGGGGAAGATGGCATTTGGAAAAGAGAAGTTGGAACTCGCGCCGGATTCAAAAATTATTTTTACCGAAACGGCGCTGAAACTTCCGGACAAAGAAATTCCTTACGAAGAAATTTTTTACCGCAAAACCGATTATGTACGGTTACTCGCGAAGACGGTAGAAGTTCACTTCGCCGAAGGCTCGGAGCAGAGCGATCGCTGTTACTGGAATGTGGTCATCACGCTTCAGCCAACGGAGCTAAAGATCGGTGAAGAAGTTTTCAATCCAGAGCAAGTGCCGCACATGGAAGTCGTGACGAGCGAATTGGTGCTGCCGCGCGAGGCAATGGGCTTCGGCGATGTAAAGTTCATGGCCGCCATTGGCGCGTTCCTCGGCTGGCAAGCGACGTTGTTCGCACTGATGTTCAGTTCGGTCATAGGGACCGTTGTTAGCATTGGCGCGATTGCGATTCGGCGCGCGGAATGGTCGGGCCGAATTCCTTATGGGCCTTACATCGCGGTCGCAGCGGTGATTTATATGTTCCTGCCGGTAACAGTGCAGGACACGTGGCGAGGCTACCTCGGCGTGTTCACGCAGATGCTGCCTTGGTCAACTCCGCAGCCGTTCCCAGCGCCGCGCTAGGAATTCGCGCGGGTGACGGCGTAAAAGCCGGATTGGGTACTTGGCTCGACAAACAGTGAAGCTGTTCCCGTTGTGCTGGTCGCCGCGAGGACGGTTTGTGTCAGCGGACCTTCCTGGGTTGTTGAAAATGGAACATCGGCCCAGGAGCCGCCATTCAAGGCGGAGCGAAACTGCACACGATAGCGGATCGTGTTCACCGTCGGGAATTGTAGGCGCACACGCTTCTGGTTTGAGGGGAGGGTGACAGTGGTCGCGTTCAGGAGGAAGCCAAGACCCGGAATGGTGATGGAGAGAGTGTTAGTCGCGCTCTCGAAGGTTGCGGTGTAGCGAGTCAGATTTTGTGTGGCGGGGCCAAGGACGCGGGTGCCGTCGGGTTGAAACTGTGAGCCGTGCGCCGGGCAGACAATACGGCGCGAGGTGGTATTCATTGGGTTTACGGTCTGCCCCTCGTGCGTGCACCGCGATGTGACCGCGAAGAACTGATCGTTTTCGACCCGCGAAACCACGATCTCGGAGAACGTTGTTGGCATACCTGTGACGCGGAGGCGAATAGAGCCGACTTGTTGCTGCAGGGCTGCAAAATTAGCGAGGTTCATGCGGAATATCCCGGGAAGGCTCGCAGCGTGCGGCGAAACCTCCGCCAGAACCAACGAAGTGAGCTCGCTTCCCCCAAGCAATGTTCCGACTGAAAATAATCCGAAAGTCTTCACGAATGAGCGCCGCGACAGCGCTTGCTGTGCTTCGACGATCGACTCTGGTGAAACTTGGGTTGCGCCGCATTGGTGACTTCCGGTGCAGAGATGGGAGGTGGATTGAGCAGGTTGTTCGGTCTTCATTGGGTCTAGCGATCTTCAGCGTGTGACGGTATCTAGTAATGAATATATTACAATGAAATCCAGCAAATCGGTTGCCATAATGATGCGCGAGAACGGCATTTGGTTTCGCGCTTTCCGTTGCGCAAAGATTTGACCCGACGCCTTGGCTCGCCTAAATTTGCGGCCTCATCCATTTGGATCGAGGGCCAGTGTGGCGAAATGGCAGACGCGACGGACTCAAAATCCGTTCCCAGCGATGGGGTGGGGGTTCAAGTCCCTCCACTGGTACCAAACTTCGAGATTCCAGAATTCCTCTAGGCAGTGGGGTTGTCCGGCACGTTTGCTTCCAATTCGTTTAACCAGACTTCGGCTTCCGAATCGGATGGAGCGCGCCAATCGCCGCGGGGCGAGAGCGAACCGCCGGAACCCACTTTTGGACCGTTCGGGATGCAGGAGCGTTTGAATTGGCTGGTTTTGAAGAAACGCTTCAGGAAGACGCGGAGCCATTTTTTTATCGTGGGCAGATCATAGGTGGCGCGTTTCGATTGCGGAATGAGTTCGGGCCAAGTGCCTCGGCTCGCATCGCTCCAGGCGTGCCACCCGAGGAACGCAACTTTGCTCGGCTTCAACCCGTAGCGCGTAATGTAGTAGAGGAAGAAGTCCTGCAGTTCGTAGGGGCCGATGAAGTCGGAAGTTTTTTGTGCTGGCTGGGACTTCTCGCCGTTTGTGTGCGGCACGAGCTCTGGCGAGATTTCGGTAGCGACAATGGAATCGAGTGTTTCGTTGGTCGCGGCATCGAACTGTCCGGAATGAGCGACCCAACGGATCAAGAATTGAATGAGGGTTTTGGGGACCGAGACATTCACGTTGTAATGCGACATGTGGTCACCGACGCCGTAGGTGGTCCAGCCGAGGGCGAGTTCGCTTAAATCGCCAGTGCCAAGGACGAGTGCGTTGTGATGGTTCGCCAGACGGAAGAGGTGGGAGGTGCGTTCGCCGGCCTGAACATTTTCGAAGGTGATGTCGTAAACTTCTTTGCCTTCAGCGAACGGATGCTTGATGTCTTTGAACATCTGCATGCACGAGGGGCGAATATCGATCAGCTCAGCCGTGACGCCGAGGACCTGCATGAGATGTTGTGCATTGCGCAGGGTCAGTTCGCTCGTTGCGAAGCCAGGCATGGTGTAGGCCAGAATGTTTTTCCGCGGCAAGCCGAGGCGATCCATTGTTTTCGCCGCGACGATGAGCGCGTGCGTGGAGTCCAACCCGCCGGAAACACCAATGACGATCTGAGAAATCCCTGTGCTTGTGAGCCGTTTCAGCAGGCCATGGACCTGGATGTTGTAGGCTTCGTAACAACGTTGATCCAAGGCGCTCGCGTTTGAGGGTACGTATGGAAAACGCTGCACATGGCGTTGCAAACTGAAGGTTGCGTTCGCGGGATGGAATTCGAATGGAACCTTCCGGATGGCGCGGACGCGTTCGAGGCAATCGCCAGCGGAATCGTTGAAGCTCGTGCTGCGCATGCGGTCCTGCAGCAAACGTTCGAGGTCGACGTCGGCGGTGATCATCTGCCCGGAGGGGGCGAAACGTTCGGCTTCCGCGAGCAGGTCGTCGTTTTCGTAAATAAGAGCCTGGCCGTCCCACGCCAGGTCAGTTGTCGATTCGCCAGGGCCGGCTGCCGAATACATATATGCCGCGATGCATGTGCCGGATTGGTTTCCGCAAAGCACGCGACGATATTCCGCTTTGCCGATGGTGATGTTGCTGGCGGAGAGGTTCGCAAGAATGGTGGCTCCGGCGAGTGCGGCGTACGTGCTCGGAGGAATTGGTGTCCACAGATCTTCGCAAATTTCCACATGGAGGCGGAAGCCTTCGATGTGTTCGGCGGCGAAAATCAGATCGTTCCCGAAGGGCACTTTGTTTCCGAGAAAAGTAATCTCGCGGCTGGTGGCGTAACGGCCGGAGGTGAACTGCCGCTTTTCGTAATACTCGCGGTAATTGGGAAGAAATGTTTTCGGAACGATACCGAGGACGGTGCCGCGATAGATGACGATTGCGCAGTTGAACAACTTTCCGTCAAAGCGCAGCGGCGCACCGACCAGGAGGACCGAGAATAAATCTTCGCTCTGCCGCGCCACTTCGGCGATGGCCTCGATGCTCGCCTCCAACAAAGCATCCTGATGAAATAGATCGTCGTTCGTGTAAGCGGAGATACAGAGCTCTGGAAAGAGCGTGACCGCCGCACCTGCGCTCGAAGCGCGCCGCGCCAGGTCGATGATATGACGGACGTTGAATTGCGGATCAGCCACCCGCAATTCGGGCACGCATACTGCGACGCGCAGGAAGTCGTGGGCGTAAATCGAATCAAAGCGGTTCGACATCGTAGAAGGGAGTATCGGTGAAAAAGCGGCGGCACTCCAGAATGTTCTCTGCGGGTCGAATCTGCGGTTCAAGCTGGCACCCGGTGGCTAGCACAAATAATGTGCGATATGCACTGGATTGGCACGTCCGGTTTTCAGTATCCGGAATGGAAGGGGACTTTTTATCCGCAGGATCTTTCGGCGGCGAAGATGCTGGCTTATTACGCGGAGCGACTCACCAGCACGGAGATTAATTATTCATTCCGGCGGATACCTTCGCGCGAGACGCTTACGAAATGGAGTGCGGCGACGCCCGCGAAGTTCGCGTTCAGTTTCAAGGCGCCGCAGCGGATTACGCATTTCGCAAAACTGGTCGATTGTGGAGAGACGCTCGCGTTTTTCGCGAACGCTTTGCGAGTGGCGAAGGACAAGTTGGGGGTGGTTCTTTTCCAATTGCCGCCGCAATTCAAATGCGATTTGGTTAGGCTTCGGGAATTTCTTCCGATTTTGCCGGCTGACATGAAGTCTGCGTTCGAATTCCGAGATGAATCATGGTTCAATGATGAAGTGTTCACTGCGCTGCAGAAGCGCAACGTCGCGCTCTGCATCGCTGAGAACGAAGAACTCGCCACGCCTACGGTTGTTACCGCGGATTTCGGCTATCTTCGCTTGCGCCGTGAGGATTACACCAACGCCGACCTAAAACGTTGGGCTAAATTCGTTGAGTCGCAGAAGAACTGGCGCAATTCGTTCATTTACTTCAAGCATGAGGAGCGGGCGGTTGGGCCAAAGTTTGCGCAGGAGTTTGCAAAGCAGCTGAACGGTTGAGCGGTTGCCGAACGATTCGTTTTCTGCCACTCTAACTCTGTCCCTCCAGAATTATGAAACGCCGCGCTTTTCTCGGTCTTTCCGCTGGCGCGCTCGCTGCGCTGGGCGATCTCACGTTTCTGCCGCGGCTTGGTTCGGTCCGCGCTGAAGATACGAAGTTCGATTCCAAGATAGTGGTTCTCCATCCCGAGATCGAGCCTCTGGTACGCTTTCTTGAAAGCACGCCTCGCGAAAAGGTGATTGAAGAACTTGCGGGGAAGATTCAGCGCGGCCTTTCGTATCGAGAAGTTCTTGCTGCTCTGCTCCTCGCCGGGGTCCGGAACATTCAGCCGCGACCGGTCGGCTTTAAGTTTCACGCGGTTCTGGTGGTCAATTCCGCGCACCTTGCGAGTCTCGCTTCGCCCGATTCTGATCGCTGGCTGCCAATTCTCTGGGCGGTGGACCAATTTAAAAGCTCGCAAGCAGCTGACATGCGCGAAGGCGATTGGACGCTCGGAGCCGTTGATGAGAAATCCGTTCCGCCGAGCCACAAAGCGCGTTCGGCGCTGATCGAAGCATTAGACAATTGGGATGAATCCGCCGCGGATGCCGCAATTGTGGGGATGGTGCGGACGGCAGGTGCGAATGAGATATACGAAATCCTGGCGCGTTACGGTGCCCGTGACTTCCGAGAGATCGGGCACAAGGAAATTTACGCGGCGAACAGTTTCCGAACGCTCGCAGCGATTGGATGGCATCACGCCCAACCTGTGCTGAGATCGCTGGTTTACGCTCTGCTCGACAAGGACGGGGCGAAAGGAAATCCGGCGAGGGAGGATTATAGCGCGGACCGCCCGTATCGACATAACTCGAAGCACCTCAACCAGATTAAATCGGGCTGGCTGGATGGAAAAGAAGATGCCGATGCGACTGCGGAAATGTTGGAAGTCTTGCGTTATGCGAGTTCAAACGAGGCGAGCGCAAAGGCGATCGAGTTGTTAAACCGGGGAGTTGCTCCGAGGTCGTTATTTGATGCGTTCTTTGATTGCTCCGGTGAATTGATGATGCGCGCTCCGGGTATTTTGTCCTTGCATGCAACGACCTTCACGAATGCGCTGCACTACAGTTGGCAGCACTGCCGCGATGAAGAGACGCGGAAACTGTTGCTATTACAGAATGCTTCTTTCCTCCCGCTGTTTCGGGGTGATCGGCGGGCGGGAGTTCGCATTGATGATCTGCAACCAGCGGAGAAAGCGGTAACGTTGGACGAAGTGTTCGCGGAATTCTCCAAAGATAAAGGCGAGGCTTCGCGGAAGATATTGAGGTATTTGCAGGATGAGAAAGACACAGCGGCATTCGCCCATGCCGCGCGCCGTTTGATCTTCCTCAAGGGGACGAACTCACATGACTACAAGTATAGTTCCGCAGTACTTGAAGATTATCATGCGATGAGCCCGCGGTGGCGGGACCGGTTTTTAGCGGCGACGAGTTACTATCTGAAGGGCAGCGATGACGCGGATAATCAACTCGCGCAAAGGATTCGATTGGCCCTGAGCTAAACTACCGCTCCACTAACTCTTCTTCTTCGCTGCGTTCACGAGCGGTTGGACGCTCGGCGGGCGCGGGAACTTCAATGGTGGAGGCTTCGACTTTGATGAAGTTCAGGACGACCGGGGCAAGGATCATGCCGGGAATACCCATTAAACGTTCGCCAATGATGAGCGCGAGCAACGTGAGCCAAACGGGGTTTTTGATGCGGTCGCCGATGATTTTGCTGTTGAGGAAATATTCCAGTTTGTGGAGGACGACCAAAAAGGTGAGCGAGGCGATGGCGAGTTGCGGCGAGATGCGGAAGGAGAGAGCGACGATGACGGTGTTACTGATGAGGTTGCCGATAATGGGGAGCAACCCGCAGAGGAAAGTGAGCGCGATGACCAGAGCTTTGTAGGGAAGATCGATGGCTATCAGGAAAACGGCGGTGAAGCCGGTGTTCAGCGTGGAGATGATGATTTGCGCGCCCATGACGCGCTCGAAGCTCTGGAAGAAGGATCGGAAACGCGTGGCAATTTCGTCGCAGGCGAAAGAGAACAGGTTATTGCGAACGGCGTGTCGGCCGCGGTCGAGATCGATTTGGGAATTAAAGAAAAGGCTGATGGCGACGACGATGCCGATGATGAGGAAGGCGAATTCTTTGGTGGCGATTTTGGCGAAATTGCCGAGGTATCCGAGCTGAGTCCTAAGCCAGCCCATCGCGTTGTGCTTCACTTCCTGGAGTGATTGCGTGCTGTCCGCGCTCATCCAGCCGTGTGAGGTGAGATAGGTAATTACTTTCGGGAAAGATTCTTCGAGCACGTTCGGGAGTGCATCGATGGCTTGCTTGATGAAGTACCCGAACAGATAGGAGATGCCGAGGACCAGGATGATGAAGACAACGGCGGGTCCCCACTTGCTCTTGCCCCACTGGATTTTCTTGAGCGTGAAGAACGAGAACAGAACGGCGATCAAGGGTGTGGCCAAATCCAGATAGCCAGCCGCGAGGAGCATCAGGAACACCAGCCAATATCCGAGGTATCGAATCTGCAGCGGTCTAAAGGACATCTTACTTTCTTATCGGAATAGCCAGGTCAGCACCGGAGCGACGACAAGGCTCGGTAGATAATCTGCCAGCGGCACTTTTTGAATATCCAGAATAACGACGGAAATGCAAAGAATCAAAAGGCCGCCCGTGGCGCTGATGCTGTCGAGCAGCATGTGGTTGCCGAGGAGCGGCTTGAGGGCTTCGGCGGCGAGGGTGATTGATCCTTGATAGGCAAGGACGGGAATGGCGGCGAAGATCGGGCCGATGCCGAAGGTTTTCACGAAGGCCATGGTGGCGAGGCCGTCCATGACGGATTTCACGGCAAGGGTTTGCACTTTGCCGCTGAGGCCGTCTTCGAGTGCCCCGACGATGGCCATTGGTCCAACGCAAAAGAGAATGGTGCAGGTGACGAAGCCTTCGCCGAAGCGTTTGGGTTTTTCGGGGTCGTGTTTTTGGAAAAGGTCTTTGGCGTATTCGCCGAGTTTGTTGATGCCGGCCTGGAGGCGGAGGAGTTTGCCGATGAGGTTGCCGATGACCAGGGCGGCCAGAACGATGACGAGTTGCTTGGTCATGGAACCGAATCCGCCGCTGAGGGCCTGGAGGAAGGTTTTCATTCCGACATAGATGGTGAGGATGCCGAGGACGAGTTTGAGGCGGTATTCGATCTTCGGAGAGATGGTTTTGGCCACCAGGAGGCCGACGAGGCCGCCGAGGACGATGGCGCAAACGTTGATGATGGTTCCGATCACCGGCGCGGAAGCTAGGACGACTGGCAACGCGGGGCAACCACGAATGCTCGGTAGCGGCCTCAATCCGGGGATTGTTCGAGGTAGCGGCGTTTCCATTCGAGGCGGGGGATCTTGCCGCGATGGTTAGGGGCCAAACTATCTGTGAACCACCAGCGGCGGGGGATTTGCCAGGGCGGGAGTTTCTGGGACAGGAATTCGGTGAGGGTGGAGATGGGGATTCTTTCCTTTGTGTTTACGACGGCGACTACGGTGTCGGCGCGGTCGGAACTCGGCAGGAAGTTCTTATGGTAAGGCCACGCACCACCCTCGCTCGGACGGAGCCTCGCGCCACCTTCTGAATGATTGGAGATCGGCAGGTTCGCGTCCGCTGGAAGGTCAGAATTTTGGATTCCGAAGACGATGCATTCGAGGACGGCGGGGTGGGTGCGGAGGATGGCTTCGATGGCGTCTGGTGAGGCTTTGCGGCCGGCGATGTTGAGGAGATCGGTGGCGCGGCCTTGGAGGTAGACGGAGCCATTGCGGATTTCGGCGAGGTCGGAGGTTTCGAAGCGGCCGGGCTGGAGTCTGGGTTGAGGTTCGGGGAGGTAGGTTTGGCCGACGGCTGGGCTTGAGACGATGAGTGTGCCGGCATCCGAGAGTGACAGGGTGACGTTGTCGAGGGCAGTGCCGGCGAGGTTCGGGGCGGTGCGTGGTGTTTCGGTGCGGTCGTAGGCGATGCCGCCACACTCGGAGGAGCCGTAGAAGTTATGGATTTTGAGATTCGATTTTTCGTAGATGGTGCGTTCGAGATCGAGGGGGAGGGGCGCGCCGGCGGAGATGGCAATGCGGGTGTTCGGCGGGATGGAATTGCTTTGGAGCCAGGTTTTCCAGAGGGCGGGGACGGCGGGAAGGGTGACGGATTTGAATTGAGCGGCGGCGCGGAGGAGGAGTTCGGGCAGGGGCGCGGGGAGGAGGATGAGTGGGATGCCGTGGAGGAGTAGCGGGAGGATGAGATTGGAAAAGCCGTAGGAGTGGGCGAGGGAGATGCAGGCGAGGTTCGGCGCTTCAGGCGTGAGGCGCATGGTGGAGACGATGTTGGCGGCATCGGCAGCGAGTTGCGGGCCGGTGAAGGCGATGCACTTGGCGGCGGCGGAGGTGCCGGAGGTGAGTTTGAGATGGGCGATGTCCGGCGGAACGTGCGCGAGTTGGGAGAGGTCGGGCGCGGATTGGTTGGATTCAAGGGGGCAGGTGATGAGGCCGGAGCGCCAGGAGTTTAGGAGGGCGAGGAGGAATTGGGACGGAATTGCAGATTGCAGATTGCAGATTGCAGATTGGGAAGAAGGCGGCGGTAGGTGGCGAGTGGAGGGAGATTCAGCAGCTTGGAAGAGTTGGGAGAAGGTCCAGCGGATTGGGGAGGCGGGGGTGGTGAAATCGGTGAGGGCGGTTTCGTTAGCGTAGGTGCGGACGGTGGCGAGCCAGCGTTCGTAGAGGAATTGGCTGCTCATTGAACAAGTGGTAAATGATCCGCGTTTGGCACCGGGCGGAATTTGGGAGGGAAGGGCTGGTGACGTCAAGGAGAGGAGGTGAGAAGAAACCACGAATGAACACGAATTAACACTAATGGAAGGGGTCGTTTTCTGTACCGCGATTTTCGAGTTACAAAAAATTTCAAATTGGCGGTACAGAGCAAAATCCTGCGGTACAATAGGGGTTTTATGAGCGTCGTGTCGGGGAGAAAATCTACGTAAGTTTTTTCGAAGAGGGGCGGGAGGAGACGGTTTACAGAAGGGCGCGAAGGTAACGAAGTGGCCGCGATTGTTTAACGTGAATTTGGGTGAAATGAGATACTTACGGCGTGAATGTTGACTCTGGTCGGTGTGGTTAAATTGGCGATAATAAGCGTTAAAAGGCGTTAAATCAGGTACTTGTGTCGCGATTGCGGGGTTAAAGGTTCCAAGTTGAAGGTTTCGGGTTGTGCAACGTGTTTCCGTAAGGTTATCGACCGGAGTGCGATTCTGGATCGGTCTTCGTCGGCCGGTTTGATCGTCAGAGTTTATCATTTCAATGGGTTGCGTCGAAAATGTTGACTGACGTGCGAAATAAAAATTTTCTGAAAAACCCGGAAGATTTTCGTAAGTACCAGAAAACCAAGGAAAGCGAGGCGGTACAGGACGGAAACCATGAATGAACACAAATGGACACCAATCCTGCGACGGGCGGAGTCCGCCCCTGATGTTGGAAGATCTTTCCGGACTTTGGATCTTCATAGCTTTCATAGGTTTCTTTATTTCTAGCCGGAGAAGAACTGCAGCCGATTTGGCTACCCGCCGCATCCGTTGAGCGGGAGCGGAGTCGGGACATGGGCACACTACGGGTGTGCTTGTTTTGCGGGGATGAATGGAAATTCGCTTCCGAGCGAGGTTCTATTCAACCACGTGCCGTTCTTGTCTCAGGCGGGGCGAAGTTTGGCAGGTTCAGGGAGGAGAGCAAGAGGAATTGAGCGCGGAAACCAGTTTTCTAATTGTTTTTTATTCGCGGGGATGCCTCTTGTTTCTCTTTCGAAATCCACGGCAATTTGAAGTGAGCGGTAGGTTTGGAATTGATGTTTGGAGGCCAACTTATAGGATTGAGGCGTGGTTACGCGGGCGATTCTTTTTTCTCTATTCTTTTTCTCGATGTTTGGAATTCGCGCTGATGAAGGCAATTCGAGTATAGGCGCGGAGATCGCGCGGGAACTCGGAATTTCGAGCGGCGCGCTGGAGAAATCGGAGGCCAATGGGGAGGTTTTAGAGGGGCTCAAGAAATGGGTGCAGCGGGATTTTAGTGGGGCGTTACTGCATTTTCGCAAAGCAGCCGAGGCCGGGGTTCCACTTGGCCAGCTTATGTTGGGAGGGATGTATTTGCGGGGAGATGGAGTGGCGGCAGATGGAAATGAGGCAGTGAAGTGGCTAAAGAGCGCAGGGCAGCAGGGACAGATCAGTGCGCAATTTCTTTTAGGGGTAATATACAGGAGAGGCGAAGGGGTGAAGAAGGATGCGGAAGAGATGGTGTATTGGTATCGAAAAGCGGCGGAGCAGGGGCATGCGGAGGCGCAGTACGCGATGGGAGTTTTTTATCGGAGAGGCGAAGGAGTGGAGCAGAGTTATGATGAGGCGCTCCGTTGGTATTCGAAGGCGGCGGCAGAGGGAGAAGATCGCGCATTGTATTCAGTGGGGGTGATGCACCTGGAAAGAGACGGTGTGAAGCAGGATTACGCGAAAGCGCTGGAATGGTTTGAAAAAGGAGCCAAGGCGGGGAACCCAGAATCCGAATTCAACATCGGGGTTATGTTCAGCGAGGGCAAAGGCGTTAAGAAAGATGAAGCGGAAGCGGTGAAGTGGTATCGCAGAGCGGCGGAAGGCAATGTTTCGAACGCGCAGTTCAACCTGGGGTTGAATCTGGTAAATGGCATCGGCACAAAGAAGGATTACGTGGAGGCTCAGGCGTGGTTTCGGTTGGCGGCTGAACGCGGACATGAAAGCGCCATTACGGCAAAACGGGAGTTGGGGAAACGCTTAAGCCGACGGCAAGAATCCAAGGCGGAGAAAAGAACGGAGGAACTACGTGAGTTGGTGATAAAACGCGCTGAAGAACGCGAACTGAATCGAAAGGCGGGAATGTTGCGGGATATTGGTGGTGGTGAGCGGCAGAAGATATTAAAGGACATTTTCGGAGCGGATATAAAATGACGAACGCCTTCTAAAATGGCGGGTTCAGTGAGCATCGACGGAGCGGCTGCCGCCGCAGCGGCGGGGGAACATGTGGATGGAGAATTTCCAGCCCTGATCGGGACCGCAATTCTTGCAGCAGGCTTTAAAATGATGCCAGTGTGGGAAGGCTGCTTTCAAGACTCCGGCGATGGGTTCGACATCTGAATCTTCTTTTATTTTCCGCATGCGCGGCCGGCGGAGATTCGCGGAGGTTTGGATCGAAGATCAAGCTGGAGTGCAACGGGCAGGTGGCGCATGCGGATGCGAGCCGCTTCACCTTTGAGGTTTTGCTCGAAGTTTGATGGAGGATGGGGTCAAGTGATCTTCATCCATGGGCGCGGACAAGCTGAAGAAGAGGGTTTTCGTTGTTAAAGGGCTTCTCGTTGGCCTCTTTGTTCTACTGACCGTTTTGCTGATGTATTGGGGTTCCGCGGGAGCAGAAACGGGTCCGCAGGTAGCTGGGAAGCCAGCATCGTTTTGGCTGCGAAGGTTGCCTTTCGAAGCGGACCAAGGATTTGTTGGTTTTGATCATCCTTTAGAGCAAGCCGGGCCGGAAATCATTCCGGTTTTGATTGAAGCGATCGAATCGGGCAAAGACCGGCATGGTATGTACCGAAAGGTTCTTCGGTTCGTTCCGCCGCCACTCGCCAAGAGTCTTCCCGAGCCTGACGCGCCGCCTCATCGAATGCGGACGTATTCTGCCTTTCGCCTTGGTCAGTTTGGGGCGGCGGCATCTAATGCTGTTCCGAGTCTGGAACGTTATTACATCGACCAAACAAACGGGTTCGGCGTCGATCGCGTGATCCAGGCGATTGGAAGCATCGGACCGGCTAGTGAATCAGCATTGCCCACCGTCATTCAAGCTTTCGGTAATCCGCAAATCCCCAGTGGCTGGGCGACAACTGCGCTGCTGCAGATCGGGAGAATTCCGCCGGAGGCACTGCCGCATCTCGAATTAGATCTGCAGAAACAAGGATTTATTGCTGGTCCGGCGGCGGTCGCGCTGTGGATCGCGAAACGGGACAGCAATTCCATAGAGCGAGTTCATTTGGCTTTGGAATCAGCGAACGTGAATTTTCAGGCGTACACGGCGGTAACTCTTAGATTCGACAAGCAACTCCCTTCCGAAACAAAGTCGAAATTACGGATGCTGGTGGAAAGTGGTCAACCGAGTGTTCGGCACGGAGCAGCGGTCGCGCTCGCCTATTCCGGCGAACGGTCCGACAAAATTATCGCGGCATTGATCGAGGGTCTGCGGGGCGGAGGATTTGCAACCTTTTGTGCGCTGGCGCTGGCGGAGATTGGCCCTTCGGCCAAGGAGGCGATGCCGGAGTTGAAGGCGAGCTTTGATACGAACAGCCCTGCATTGTGCCGAGCGTTTACGAAGGCAATGGAAGCGTTTTCGGGGGTGAGCCGACAACAATGACGGCGCGATGGGGTGATTTTTTTGCAACGGGATGGAATCGGCGGTGTCTATAGTGGTGTGAAGAAGTCGCAGGTGGTGGTTGGTTGGAAAGAAGGTTTGCATGCGCGACCGTGTGCGCGGTTGGCGGAGATTGCGCGGAGGTTTGGATCGACGATCAAGCTGGAGTGCAACGGGCAGGTGGCCAATGCACGGAGTTTTTTGAGTGTGCTGCTGTTGTGCGCGACGATGGGGACGGCGCTGGCGGTGGAAGTGGAGGGGGAGGATGAGGAGAAGGCGCTGGCGGCGGTGGAGCAGGTGTTTGCGAGTGGGGAGTAGCGGACGCGAATGGGTAATGGGCAATGGGCGATGGGCAATCAAAAACGAAACGTAGCCGTGGAGGTTACTAAAAGAGGACCGAGGGGAAGGTTATCCAAATGGAACTGTGGGAGAAATGGATAATCAAGTGGGGTGTGTTCACGCTGATTCTTGTTCTGATTCCGGTTGCGTTGTTTCTGATTAAGCGCAATTTCATACTTGCGCGGTGAACAGCAGTGGCAAACGGATTGAGCGCAAAGGCGAGTGAACGGCGAATAAAGAGCACTATTGGACGCGTTCACTCTCATCGTGGCCGCAAGCTCTTTCGGGCTTCTTGTGATCGCGAGTGCGATTTTCTGCTGGCGGAACCGGGACATACCGGACGGTGATGAGAAATCGAACCGATACGAAACTACTGAGGAGATTGTAAGTGAACTTCCGCCCGATGATGGCGAAAGTAGAAATTAGTCTTTCGAGTGCGGTCTAATCCGGGCCGATCCAAAGTTCGACGTAGCGCTTCAGCAGTTTGGCTGGAAGTTCATCATTCCCCAGTGCGTAGTTTTCCAAGGGAGAGTAGAAGGCGGCCAAGTCCTCGGTGACGGGATGCTTCTCCAAATCAAACTTTATCCAGATGAGCGCTACTGGGCCGATGCTTAACACGTAGACGGCGGGAATCGACGCCAGGACGGATGCTGCGATCCAGAAGCGTTTTGAGAATAGACGTTTTTCGCTCACCCTTCAGATCAATATTTTCATTTGTTGTTGTGGTGGGCGCGGGCGCGGAGCCAGGTGATGTCTTTGACGCTTTCGCTGGTGAGGACGGGTTCGGGTGGATGGTCGCTATCGTTGAAGGCGAGGGTGATGGGGCGATTGTGTGGGACTTTCCATTTGTGGCGTTCGGTGTGTCCGTCGGCGAAGGAAAGGATGGTGGCGCGGTTGTGGAGAGTGCCGGGAGCACTCCACCATGGGGTTTGATTGCTACCGGGAACGCGAAAGGGCGACCAGCAGATGCTGGCGGGTTCGACATCGATGAAAAGAAAAGTGGATTCGGGACGAAGGATATGGGCGGTGGAGGTTAACGGGTTGCTGGCGTTGTTCGGAAGAGAGGGCCCGTTGGGAACCGCGGGGGGAGGCGGAGGAAGAGGCCTCGGAGCGATATGGGAGTTCATCGAGTAGCTGCGGGTTTTCGGGACGGTCTTGCTGCCGATTTTGAAGGAAATGCGTTCGGCGGGACAATTGTAGGTGCGCCAGTTTTTCAGGTACTTTGCGAAGGCGGAGAAGTTCGGATGCACGAGGTAATTTGGATCGGTGAAGCCAGGGGATTTGCCGTGGACGGTGCCGGTAATCCATGGCAGTTCCGGACCGGTGCGCTCATTGCGGACGAGGTTTTCGGAGCTGTCGTTTGAATAGAGGGTGAAAGTGAGCGCGAGTTGACGGTGATTGTTCTGGCAGGAAATCGCGTGGGCTTGTTGTTTTGCTTTGAAGAGTGCCGGGAGTAGGAGTGAGGCGAGGATGGCGATGATCGCGATGACGACGAGCAGCTCGATCAAGGTGAAGGCGGCGTTCGGTTTGGAACGAGGAGCCATGGTTGTTTATGAACGAGTTAGGGCGCGTTGCAAACGGATTCCACTGTTTCCGCAGGGACCGAAGGCTAAGGTTTGACAGTTAAGTGACGAACCTGTTCACCGTTAGGCCCTCGCGCTACCATCCGTGTTTCGCGCGAAAGAGAGCGTTGATTCGGGCGGGGGAAAACGACATATTCGGCGGCAAGGAGATTTATGAGCACACCTGTGAAACCATTTTATTTCAATCGGCGGGAGTTTTTGAAGACGGCTTCGGCGGCGGCGGCGATGGCGGCGTTGCCGACGATGGGCGCGGATGCTTTGGACGTGGTGAATGGGAAGACGCGTCGAGTGGGGTTGATTGGGGCGGGTTGGTACGGGAAGAGCGATTTGTGGCGCTTGGTGCAGGTGGCGCCGGTGGAGATTTTGGGGATCGCTGATCCGGACAAGAACATGTTGAAGGAGGCGGTGGATATCGCGCAGGTGCGGCAGAAGTCGAAGAAGGCACCGAAGACGTACGGGGATCACCGGCAGATGTTGAAGGAGCATGAGTTCGATATCGTGGTGATTGGGAGTCCGGATCATTGGCATGCGTTGCACGCGATCGATGCGATGAACGCGGGGGCGGATGTTTATTGCCAGAAGCCGATCAGCCGGGATGTGCTGGAGGGCGAGGCAATGCTGGAGACGGCGCGGAAGAAAAAGCGGGTGGTGCAGATCGGCACGCAGCGGAAGAGCACGCCGCATTTGATCGACGTGAAGAAGCAGGTGGTGGAGGCGGGGTTGCTCGGGACGATCGGGCATGTGGACATGTGCTGCTATTTCCATATGCGGGCGAATGGGAATCCGGAAGTGAAGCCGGTGCCGAGTTTTCTGGATTATGACATGTGGACGGGGCCGGCGCCGCTGCGGCCGTATGATGACCTGCCGCATAAGCGTTGGTGGCGGACGTTCACGGAATATGGGAACGGCATCGTGGGCGATATGTGCGTGCATATGCTGGACACGGCGCGCTGGATGTTGGGGCTGGGTTGGCCGAACCGGATTAGTTCGGCGGGCGGAATCTTTGTGCAGAAGGGCGGGAAATCGAACATCAGCGACACGCAGAGTGCGACGTTCGAATACGACAAGTATAATTTGAATTGGCAGCATCGGACCTGGGGGAGTGCGCCGGACCCGGATTATCCTTGGGCGCTGTTTATTTACGGCGACAAAGGAACGCTGAAGGCGAGCACGATGCGGGCGGATTTTATTCCGCATGATAAGAATCAGAAACCGATTCACTTCGAGTGTTTCTATGAGCGCGAAAAATATCCGGAGGATGTGAACGAGAAGGATAATGAGTTGAACGCGGCACCGGCGACGCGTCGGCATATGATTGATTTCCTCGCGGCGGTCGATAAACGGAGCCGTCCGGTGGCGGATATCGAGGAGGGCCACATTTCAACGGCGAGTTGTATTTTGGCAAACATCGCGGCGGAGACGGGGCGTCACGTGGTTTATAATCCGAAGTCGAAGAAGGTTGAAGACGACCGCGAGGCGACGAAGTTGTTGCGACGGGAATATCGGAAGGGTTGGAAGCATCCGATGGCGTAAAGTTTCGGAAGGAGAGAATTGCAGAGCCGTTGCTGGAATTGTGTCCGGCAACGGCTTTTTTGTTGAGAGTGTTGGAGTTGTGCGCTCGCTGATTGTTAGTAAGCCGGGTTACTTCCGAGCGGGACGTCGTCGAGACAGATATTGTCGAATAGCATCACTGGGCCGGTCGTGGGCGTGCCAAAATAGAGCCTTTCGTATGCGACGCCGTTGCCGCTGTTGAGTGTGAGGGTTGGGGTGGTGGGTTTGGTCGCTGTGGTAGAGAGGTAAAGCGCCATTGTGCCGGCTTGGGAAGTGGCGGCAGTCCAATCGAGCCAGAGATGGTAGGTAATGTTGGCACTCAGGGCCGTGGAGCGGGCGGATGAAGCTGAGCCGTGGAGAAGTTGGAGTGTGCGGTCGGTTCCTACGGAGAGGAATCCGGAGGCGGTGTTTTGGGCGCTGATCAGACCGATAGCGGCGTGGTTTGTGTTGAAGGAAGTCCAGCGAACCTGGGTGTAAAGGTGGAGGGATTGGGCGTTCGTGAAGACGCGGTAGAATTGGTTGCCGCCGGTGGCGCGAATGGATTGGGTGTCGGCGAGGCGAATGTTGGTGTAATCCTGATTTGGATTGCCGAGTTCAACCCAGCCTCCGTTGTCGTAGCCGGTGGCTTCGAAGCCTTCGTTTAAGAGCAGAGTTGGGGCGCCGGGTTGAACATTGAGAGTGAAGGTATCGGTGCGAACGGAGGTTCCATCAAAAACTTCGACGGTGATGGTGGTCGTACCGGTCGCGTTCGGCGCGGGTGTGAGGGTAAGCGTGCGGTTTGCGCCAGTTCCGGAGAGGGAGAGATTCGAGTCAGGAACGATTGCTTGATTGGAAGACCAGGAATCCACCTGGAGATTGCCGGCCGAAGTTTCAACGTCCTTAACCGTGAAGGCGAGCGGGCCGAGTGGATAGTTCGGCGGAATGGTTCGATTGCGTAGATTGGTGATGGTCGGCAGATCGTTCACGGAATTGACGGTGACGGTAAAGCTGCGGACGGTGGTGTTGGTGCCGTCACTGGCGGAAAGGGAGATGGTGGCGCTGCCGAACTTGTTGGCGGCGGGTTTGACCGTGATGGTGCGGTTGGTCCCGGTCCCCGCGAGGGTTAGGCCGGTGGTGGGGACGAGGATGGTGTTGGCGCTGGCGGCGGAGAGAGTCAGCGCGGAAGGTCCCGATTCGGCATCGTTCAGAACGAATGAGATCGGACCAGCAGTGCCGTCTTCGCTGATGGTTTGATTTGCGATGGTGGAGATTGTGGGTGGTGTGTTCTGAACGGGAGCGGTGTAGGCGAGAGTTTGCGAGGGGCTGCTCTCGAGTCCGGCGGTGTTGTAAGCGGTGACATAGAATTCGTAGCTTCGGCCGGACGCGAGCGTGGTGGAAAAGGAGTTGGTGTTCCGGACGTCGACATTTTGGAATGTTGCGCCGACTTCACGATGAAAGACCCGGTAGCCCGCAATGTCGGATTCGGGGTTGCGGTTCCAAGTTAGAGTCGCGGCGCCTATTTGTGTGGTGGCGAGCGCGAGTAGAATTACTGACCTAAAGTTGTTTACAGCTTTGCTGAGTACCGTTGCGCATGAACGCATAACATCATTTCAAGGCACAGTGCGTCCGATTTGGATTAGCGAGGAGGCTGTCTTATTGCCCAATTCAGCCTTCACCGCCGTCAGGAGAGTTGCCGCCTGAACACCGGGCGCATCGTGCGCTAAAACTCAATCGCGCAGGAACAAAGTTGCGGATAGACAGGAGCGCTCCGGGAAAGGTGATGGGGAGAAATCTTTCAGGGGCGGTCGGTAAGGCGCCTGACGGAGGGCGCGAACTGCGCAATAGAAGGTCAAGGGTGACTCTGAAAATTTATGGATTTTTTTGTGTTGGAAATTGGAAGTGTGTTTCGTAATTGAGCAGGCGCTAAACGCGATTCGATTGCTACGAGATTTTTTGAGATTGGAAGTGAGTACTATTGATTTGAAGAGTGCCGGGGCGGTTTTCGTTTCGAAAGTTGCCGACGAGTTGAAGATTTCGCCGCGGAATGTGGCGGCGGTGGCGCAGTTGCTGGCGGAAGGGGCAACCGTGCCGTTCATCGCGCGGTATCGGAAGGAGGCGACGGGTTCGCTGGATGAGGTGGCGATTACCGCGATTCGCGATCGGACGCAGCAGTTGGCGGAGTTGGAGAGCCGGCGCGGGGCGATTTTGGTTTCGTTGCAGGAGCGGAATTTGCTGACGCCCGATTTGCAGAAGAAAATTGCGGCGGCGGAAACGATGACGGTGCTGGAGGATTTGTTCGCGCCATTTCGTCCGAAACGGAGGACGCGCGCGACGATTGCGAAGGAGAAGGGATTGGAGCCGCTGGGGGATTGGTTGATTGCAAATCAAGCTACGCAGAACGATCCACAGGTTGAGGCGGCGAAGTTCGTGGTCCAGAGCGAGGATAAAGACAAGGCGGTGCCGAGCGCGGCGGAGGCGCTGGCCGGGGCGCGGGATATTGTTGCGGAGCGGATCAGCGACGATGCGGAGGTGCGGAAATCAGTGCGCGAGTTGTTCGAGAAAGAGGCGCTGGTTAGTTCGAAGTTGATGCTATCGAAGGAGAGCGATCCGGAAGCGGCAAAATATCGCGATTATTTTACGTGGTCGGAGCCGTTGTCGAAGATTCCGTCGCATCGCTTGCTGGCCATTCGGCGCGGGGAGACGGAGGGGTTTTTGATGATGCGCATCACGATTGAGGAAACGCGCGCGGTGGAAGTCTTGCGGCAACGGTATGTGCGCGGGAATTCGGCGGCGGCGCAGCAGATCGGGCTGGCCTGCGAGGATAGCTATAAGCGGTTGCTTGGACCATCCATGGAAACGGAAGCGCGGCTGGCTTCGAAGAAGCGCGCCGATGAAGAAGCGATTCGCGTTTTCGCGGAGAACGCGCGTGAGTTGCTGCTGGCAGCCCCGCTCGGCCAGCGGACAGTCCTGGCGATCGATCCTGGTTTCAGGACCGGTTGCAAAATCGCGCTGCTCGATGCGCAGGGCAAATTGCTGTTCGATGATGTGATCTACGCGACCGCCGCTACGGACATGCAGGTCCGCGCGGCGCGCGAAAAGGTGCAGAAGCTCGTCGAGCATTTCAAAATTGAGGCGATCGCGATTGGGAATGGGACGGCGAGTCGCGAGACGGAAGCGTTCGTGAAAAGTTGCGGGCTGCCCAAATCCGTGACGGTGGTGATGGTGAACGAGAGCGGCGCTTCGATTTATTCCGCTTCGGAAGTCGCGCGCGAAGAATTTCCGGACAAGGACATCACCGTGCGCGGAGCGGTGAGTATTGGCCGGCGATTGATGGATCCGCTCGCGGAGCTGGTGAAGCTCGATCCAAAGAGCATTGGCGTGGGGCAATATCAGCACGATGTCGATCAATCGCTGTTGAAGCGGTCACTCGATGACACGGTGGTCTCCTGCGTGAATCGCGTCGGCGTGGAGATCAACACCGCCAGCCGCCAGTTGTTGAGTTATGTGTCCGGCTTGAATAGCACGATCGCTGAGAACATCGTGAAGTTCCGCAACGAGAACGGACCGTTCAAAGCGCGGGCCGATTTGCAAAAGGTACCACGACTCGGCGCGAAGACCTTCGAGCAGGCGGCGGGCTTTTTGAGGATTCGCGGAGGGGAGCATCCGCTCGATGCCAGCGCGGTGCATCCGGAGCGCTACGAAATTGTAGAGGAGATGGCGCGCGATTTGGGCTGCTCGGTCCCCGACCTAATTCGCGACGCTTCGCTGCGGGCCAAAGTGAAGCTCGAGAAATATGTCACTGAAACGGTCGGATTGCCGACGTTGCAGGACATCATGGGGGAACTCGCGAAACCGGGGCGCGATCCGCGTCAGCAGTTCGAGCAGTTCAGCTTCGCCGCTGGTGTCGAGAAACTGTCTGACTTGAAGCCTGGAATGAAAGTTCCGGGCATCGTGACGAACGTGACGGCGTTCGGAGCGTTCGTGGATGTGGGAGTGCATCAAGATGGGTTGGTGCACATCAGCCAGATCGCGGATCAGTTCGTAAAAAATCCCGCGGATGTTTTGAAAGTCGGGCAGCGGGTCAGCGTCACCGTGATGGAAGTGGATCTACAACGGAACCGAATTGGGCTCTCAATGAAGTCGCGGCCGGAGTTGAACGCGCAAAACGCGCAACGAATGCCGGGAGATGCGGGGGCCCCGAGGAAGCCGCAGCAGGGTTTCAGGAATGCGCCGGAGATGGGGTTTGGAACGGGGGCGCTGGCGAGTGCGTTTGACAAGGCGTTGAAGAAATGATGCGCTCGTTGTGCTACGGTGCGCGGGGGGAGTCTGCGCTACATTACGCGCGGGGGAAGTCTGCGCCGAAATCGGCCGGGGCGGATTGGGCGGCTCGAATGCGTTTGAGGAAGTCTCGGCGAGGGATGAGGGTGGCGCCCATCTGGAGGGTGACCCGGGTGGGCATTTGGATGTCGAGGAGGGCGAAGTCGCGGGCCTTCAGGTGTTGAACGAGGTAGTAGAGGGCGGCTTTGGAGGCGTTCGCGACGCGGTGGAACATGGATTCGCCGGCGAAGTAGCCGCCGATGGCGACGCCGTAGATGCCGCCGACGAGTTTTTCGTGCTGCCAGATTTCCAGGCTGTGGGCGTGGCCATGGCGGTGGAGATCGGTGTAGGCGCCGATAAATTCCGGAGTGATCCAGGTGGAACGGCGCCCGGGGGCGAGGGCGGCACATTCCTGGATGATCTCGGTGAAGGCGCGGTTCACGGTGACTTCGAATGGTTT
>DASVNK010000084.1:0-27283 GCA_036383895.1 Verrucomicrobiia bacterium
TCTTCCCCACCACCTTCCCAATCTTCTCTTCCAGATTGACGACCGGCCGCTTCATCACCCGACCCTATCCCTGAACCGCCGCGCCTTCAAGCATCGCAAAGGCACTGTGATCCTTATGGTTTTTGGCACGCACAGGTAACCGAATCAAATCGCACCCGGCGTTCTGAGCATTATTCTGCCCATCGTTAGCAGTGAGTTATCCATAGCCCGCGCCACCATGGCGCGGGTTTGTTGCAGATCTGGTTCTCAAAGCGCCGATCGAAATCGCCGCGGTCACCGCAAACTTCGCCGTCGATCAACGAAAGCTAAGGCAGGCGATGATCACCCAGGAGATCGAAGCAATATTCGCCGGACAAGATATCGGCGGCGGTGACGTGGATATCGACGGAGTGCTTGCGGCTTTAGAACGCTTGATGTCTGCCGCGACGCAGGCTGATCTTCCGGAACTCGTAGCCGCTATTCAATCGCCGCGAAACAACTTTTGGACTCGTGAGCTCTTTGCCGAACCCATCGCGCACTTGGGAGGTTCTGATTACCTCGAAGTATTGTTTGAGGCGGCTCAACAAGGGCGCGACGAAGGACACGATAACGACAGCTTAGACACATACCTTACCGAGATTGCCTATTCTGAACCGGAAAAATGCCGAGCCAAGCTCAACGAGCTTTTGGCACGACCCGACTACAAGCACAAAGAAACAGCAAGCTGGCTGCTCGATTTCTGTAAGCGGTAATTGCGCCATCGCTCGGGACGGCTGCCCAACTAAAAACCAAAAATTAAAAACTCAAAACTTGCGATTAAACCGGCTCTCCGGTTTAATCGCATCAGCCTTCGAAGGCGACCGTGGCTGACTAGAACCTCGCTGCCGTTCAGCGAACGTCTAATCACCCCCGAAAGCACAGTGCGCACCCACGCGTACCCGCCCCGTCGCCTTCGTCGGCCGAGACGTTATGAACCGACGCTTCAATTTCCGCCCGGCCTTCGGTCCGGAGCCATTCCTCGGCTCAGCCGAGCCCAACCCAAACCGAAAATTTTCAGTTTTGGAAAGCATCCCATGCCCGTCTTTCCGACGTTCCGTGAGTTTTTTCACTTACTTCCGATCTTCGCATTGCTCCTATCCGCTTCCGTGTATTCCGCGTTTTCCGTGGTTTCCCTCATCCCGTTTCATCTTTGAATCTCACGCCGAACTCCATCCTCAGTCTACATTTCGCCAACGTAAGTACCTGATTTCACTCTTTTTCACGCCAAACTTTCCCTCTGCCTTTACCAGCCGGGAAGCGACGCAGGATTCAAAGGAACGTGATTTCCACGCTTTGAAGCATCACGCATTCTATTGGCGCAATAGCTTCCACACGCTTTCAATACCCGCGTCGTACCTTGTCTGTACCGCGAACGCCAAAGTTATTCTCAGTCAACATTCGCGCCACTCTGTCACACTACCGTCATTGGGAATTCCTTGGCATTTATTTGGTATTTGGTCATTCGCATTCATGTCGACTCTTGCCGGGGACCTTAAAACTTACGTCGATTGTATCGCCCTCCAGAGCATCATTTCCGACCCTATTGTACCGCACTTTTTCGCTCTGTACCGCCAATTCGAAATTTTTTGTAAGTCGAATTTCGGGTCCCTCGATCCGTCTCCCAAATTCGTGTGCATTCGTGTGCATTCGTGGTTGCCCCGTCACTCCAAATTCGGGGTAATACTGATTGCCCCTCCTGCGAAAGAGCACAACCTTTACCGCGGGATTGCCAGACTGGGTCGAACAGGAATTGCAACGCGAACCATAGGAGCAGTCCGAATGAAATCCATTCTCTCGCGGTTGGAAGGTATTACCTGGCGCGGACCGGCGGTGGACGATTCCGAACTACTCGCAGAGCTACCGCCCGATCTGGCTGAGCTATTGCGCGAAGTAAACGGCTTCCTCCTTCATGGAGGCGCACTGCACTTCCGCGGCGCCAGCCTCGTCCCGGCCTGGCATTCCCTTCGCGCCGCGATCCACGATGCCGAAGCCTTCCACCATCTCTACGACCTCATTGAACCCGCGGACATCCCGTTCGCCCAGGACCTCTTCGGCGACCAATTTCTCCTCCGAGACGGCACCGTCCTTCGCCTCTTCGCCGAAACCGGCGAAATCGAGGCGCTCAGCCCTAACCTCGAAGACTTCCTCACCCACCTCTGCGACGACTACGCCGAATTCCTAAACGTCCAACCCGGCAACCTCAAACCAGGCCAACTCGTCCTGGCCTATCCGCCATTTTGCGTCGAAGAATCCGGCAAAGACATCGACCAAACCCCGCTCCCCGCCCGCGAAGTCATCCACTTCCACGCTGCGCTCGCAAACCAACTCAAAGACGTCCCCGAAGGCGCCAAAATAAAATTCAATCTCAATGAACCCCAGCAAAGCGACGTTGGGATGTAGCTCTGAATTCCATTTCGCTTCTCCTGCCACCGCGGATCCTGCAAACGCTTCCTATTGATCGATAACGCCTTGCGTTAGCTTCCGGCATTGAGCGACATCCGTGAAATCGGACTTGAAGTTGCTTATAAAGAGAACGAATGGAACGATCGCCGCAGGAGAAACTTCCGCAATGAATAGCCGCACTCCCCCCGCGTCTATTCAACGTAGAGAGAGAGCTTGGCCCCGTTCAGGGGATTTGTGAAAGCACTGGAAACAGTAAAATTTCTCGGAGAAAGGCAATATCAATTCTAACCGGCTTTTGACCTGTCTTGTACAGGCTTGTAGAGTCTGGAGGTCCCTATGAAACAACGTAATAAGAAGCTGCTCAGTGTGTTCGGTGCAGTCTGTTTACTCGGCCCGATGACCGGCTGCGAAACCGACGCTGAGGAAGCTTCCGCCAGCACCAACGCGACCGCCGCCGCGAATGGAGGTGCTGTCACTTCCGCCCACGATCCGACCACCAACGCGACTCCCTCATCGTTGGCTGCGCCCTCCGCCGATGGAACGAATGCCACCGCGACGGCCGAAGGTGGCACGAACGCCGCGCCCACCGTCGTGATGAAGATTCCGCCCACCACTCCTCCCGACGTGAAGCTCACCCCGGGCGTGGATGAAATCATCAAATTGCTGCAATCCGGCGTCAGCGAAACCGTCGTTCTCCTTTACATCGAAAAATCTCAGGAACCATTCCAACTCGATGCCGCCGACATCGTTTACCTCAACGACATCGGCGTTCCGCCCACAGTCCTCGCCGCGATGCTGAATCACGACGGCGCTGATCCTGGAATCGTGCACGACGTGATCTCAACGAACAGCGTGGCCATTGCGCCTGCGCCTCTCCCAAATACGAACGGAATCGCGAACTTAACTGCGACTGCGCCGCAAGTAGAAATCAGCAGTAACTATTTCGCCGCGCCACAACCCGGCGGGACAATCGTTAGCGACGCGCAGCAAGCCGTCGCCCAGCAGCCCACCGTCGTCGTGGAACAACAACAACCGGCCGTGGTCGTGGAGCAACCCGCCGTCACCTACGGCTACTTCTACAATTCACTTTCGCCGTATGGTTCGT
Organism: Verrucomicrobiia bacterium; assembly: GCA_036383895.1. Taxonomy (GTDB): domain Bacteria; phylum Verrucomicrobiota; class Verrucomicrobiia; order Limisphaerales; family SXQI01; genus DASVNK01. The sequence goes on from DASVNK010000084.1 coordinate 3,527, forward strand.
GGGTTTACGTCACCGATTACGGCTGGTGCTGGCAACCCACCATCGCGGTGACTCATCGCACCTGGCGTCCGTATTTGCACGGCGGCCGCTGGCTCTCCAGCGATGCCGGTTGGTACTGGCACTCGGATTACTCCTGGGGCTGGGCTCCATTTCATTATGGCCGTTGGTACTGTGCTCCGCGCCTCGGATGGGTGTGGACTCCTGATTACACCTGGGGACCAAGTTGGGTCACCTGGCGTCGCTCCGGTGCTTACTGCGGCTGGGCTCCATTACCGCCGCGCTGCGATGTGCGCCCCGGCGTTGGTTTCAGTTACTGGGGTCGTGGGGTGAGCTTTAACTTCAATTTCGGATACAGCCACGATTATTACGCGTTCGTGCCCACGCGCCATTTTGGTCATCGCCGTCCGGTTGATCACGTCGTGCCGTCGCACAACACGGTGAACATCTATAAAGACAGCACCGTGGTGAACAACTATATCGTGGGCAATAACAACACCATTGTGAACAACGGCATCGGGCGCGATTACGTCGCCAGCCACGTCCGCGGCGAAATCCCCCGGGTGCGTGTTGCAGATGCCCCAGCGAACAATCGCACCGTTCGTCCTGATCGTTTGGTCAGCAACGGTGCGGAAACGGTCGTTTACCGTCCAAACCGTCCGGACCCCACTCTGGTGAAAGCGCACGAAACGGCCGTGGCCCGCACGCGCGGCGAAGTTCGCCGCCCCGCCGGCGATATCGCAAGTGGAGAAGCAACTCGCAACAACATCGCCAGTCGCCCGAATCGCCCTGAACCGCTGACTGGTTCTCCGGAGGTGAGCGCAAGCGGTGGTGTTCGAACTCCCCGAGGTGCTTCCACGGCTCCCAGCCGGACTGAAACGGCGCGTCCTCAAGTCGCCCGCGGCGGCAGCGACGTTCCGCGCCCTGTCTTTGGAACTCCCGCGCCGGTTCGTCCGGAACCAGATCGTTCCCGCGAAATTCTCAACTCTCGGGTGACACAGGAAGCTCGAGTCCGTCCCTCAACCACAACCCCTGTTGTTGGTGGCGCAACCGCTACAACTCCAGGCGGACGCCCGGAAACAATTCGCCCGAACGCAGGATCAAGAAATGTTGTTCCGCGCTTTGAAAATCAACCGAACGGCGGAGAATCAACCACTCTTCCGCGCGGATCAACCCGCCCGGGAGCGCCGGGCGTCTCCACACCGCCGTCCGGAGTTTCGCGGCCGGAAATCGGACGGGGCGGTTCGACCGCGCCGGCGAATCCGATCGTTCGTGGCGGATCCGAGGCCCCAGCGCGCACGGAAACTGCCCGGCCCAGCCCGGCTGCGCCCTCGATGCAGTCTCCGACAACGCCCCGTTCCTACACTCCCGGCACGCGCCGCATAACTCCGCTTCCGGAGCAGCCGTCTGCTCCCGCTCCGCAGGCATCAGCGCCCAACAATCCCCCGGCCGCTTCGCCAGCGTTTGCGCGTCCGAGCGTGAGTTCCTCAACGCAACCGGTGAATCGCGGCGGAAGAGTTTTCGCGCCTGAAACGGCCCGTCCTAACCAATCCAGTGTGTCGCCGATCACGCCGCCGGCCAACAGAGCCGCGCCACAAATCACGCAGCCATCGGTAGCGCAGCCGACGCGCCCAACTATCTCGGCTCCATCCGTCTCCGCGCCTGCGGTCCCGGTTCAACGTGGGGCTCCATCAGTTCAGGCGCCGGCGCAATCAGTTCGCCCTTCGCCACGCAGCGAAAGCTTCACGCGGCCATCAGTCCCTGTTCAACGTTCCGCCCCGGCTCCCAATATTGTCCAGCCGCAACCGCAACGCGTCGCGCCTTCCGCGCCGGTGCAACATTCATCCCCCAGCCGTCCGCAAGGAAGCAGCCCCTCGTATTCAGCGCCCTCGGCTCCAATCCGCAGTGCACCCAGCGCTCCTGCGCCACATTTCCGAGGAGGCGCACCGAGCGCGCCGTCCGCAGCCTCACGCCCCGCTCCGTCTCAGTCCAGTCCGCAAGGTGGACGCGGACGACTTGAAATCGGTAGATAATCTGTGACGTTGGCACTAGAATGAGGCTATACACCGCGATCTCTTGCCTGGCATTAGGTGCCTGTCTGCTCGTCCAAACTTATGCGCAGAGCACAGTGCTCTTCAGCACGGAGTTTGAGCGTGCAGAGGGTTACGATCCAAACTCGGATCTGGCCGGGCAACGCGGCTGGTTGATGGAAGGTAGCGGCGGGAATGGTCTGCAGAATTTCTTCGAAGGCTTCGGCCAGCAGGCTTACATCGGCTTCCAACCTCCCGCAGCGGGCACCGTCACTGCGGTTTGGCGCCCTGTGAACTTCAACCCGGTCCCGGCTGGAAACCCGATCGTCCATTTTTCAGTGATGATGCAGGTGGTTCAATCAACCACCGGCGGTGACGACGACTTCCGTTGGGCCGTTTACAATACCACCGGAAATCGCCTTTTCGGAATCAACTTCGAAACCGCGACGCAGGAAATCTGGTTTCAAAATGAGGACCTGGATTTTCGCTCAACAGGTTTGTCATTCAACTTCGAAGGCACCTACGACCTGCATATCTGGATGGATTTTGCGCGCAATTCTTGGACCGCGATGCTGAACAATATCGTGCTCGCGAATGCTCAGCCGATTACCACCACAAATACGCCACGGAATCTTGGCGATGTGGATGCCGTCTGGTTCATAAACAATCCCGCGGGCACTGGGAATAACTACATGGTTTTCGACAACTACCGCATCACAGTGGAAAATCTGAAGGCGATTCCCGCCATCCTCGAACCGATCGGCATGACGCCAGAACGTTACTATCGTTTCATGGTTCACGGTCAGCCGAATGTTCGCTATTCAGTCGAAGTGACGGATGATCTTCGCTTTCCGTTCGAGTCACTCGGAGAAACCAGCGATCCAGACGGCACGTTCATCTTTGAAGATACGACGGCACCTGACTACCGGCGCGGCTTTTACCGCGTCCGTGAATTGATTCCTTAACGGGACTTCAGCGCGTTATTGTCCGCCACCGCCGACGCGCAGGAACGCCATTACGAGGAAAATAATAATCGCCAGGCCAAGCACGACACCCACCGCCAGGAAGATCATGTTGATCTTGTTCGATTTTTTGGCGAAAGGAGAATTCTTGTCGAACTTTGGTGCGGCGGCCGTATCCGTTTCGCCGAACTTAACCCCGCGCGGAATGACGCTGGTGTTTTGATTCTGCTTTTTCTTTTCGGCGGTTGTGGCAGACGCACCTGCTGCGCCAGCAGCAGCCGGCGTCGGCGCGCCGTCGCCTTCTAGGCGAGCTTCGATATTGCCAAGGCGCAGAATCTGGCCCGGCTTAAGCACCTTTTCGCTGATCTTCTCGCCGTTAATGTAAGTGCCGTTAGTGGAATCAAGATCGCGAACGATCACGTCGGTACCCTTCAGCAGGATTTCGCAGTGATGGCTCGAGACGGACTGTTCGGCAATCTGGAAGGTATTATCCTCCAGGCGCCCGATCGTGGTCTTATCGACCTTGAGATCGTGCGACCGGCCAGTCAGTCCTTCGCTGAGTACGACAAGTTTAGGCATACGCCGTGTTCGGTGCGGGCATTATCTTCAGCATCTACTTCAAGTCAAACGGTTTCGTAGAACTCTCACCATTTCAGACACTTTGGTGCGGATTGCGTTCTGAATTAATTCCTCCCATACTTTGCGTCATGAACGTGCGTGCGCTGGCAGCAGTGATTTGCGCGATGCTCCTCGGCAACGCGATCGCAGACGATATGGGGACCCAAAACCAGGTAGTGAAACGCTTTAAAGGACGAAGCGCGGAACGTTTTGAACTCCAATACCTGTTGTTCCTCCCGGAGGGCTACAAAGAGGACAAAAAGAAAACTTGGCCTCTGATGCTTTTTCTCCACGGGGCAGGAGAACGCGGTTCGAATATCGCAAAAGTAACGGTTCATGGCCCGCCGAAGATCGTTAAGCAGCGCAAAAATTTCCCGTTCATCCTTGTTTCGCCTCAATGTCCCGCAGGTGGAACATGGTCGGACGAAGCGCTGCTCGGCGTGCTCGACGAGGTAATGGAAAAGCATCGGGTAGATCCCAGCCGCGTGTATCTGACCGGCCTGAGCATGGGCGGTTATGGCAGTTGGAGCCTCGCGACGAAATATCCGGAACGATTTGCGGCGGTCGCGCCAATTTGCGGCGGCGGAGACATCCTGCACATCCTCCTTCCCGCCCCGGGTAAAGAAGCGGCGCTGAAGCGTCTGCCCGTTTGGGCTTTTCACGGGGCCAAGGATAAATTGGTCACGCTGGATGAGAGCGAACGGATGATTAACGCTTTCAAACAAGCGGGAAACCAGAACGTAAAACTCACGGTTTATCCAGAGGCTGAACACGATTCCTGGACTGAAACCTACAACAACCAGGAGCTTTACGACTGGATGCTCCAGCAAAAGGCAAAGGTGCCTTCAACCCGCGGAATAAAGAAACGCCGAAACGCAACGGATTAGTCGGTGACTTCCGCCGATTGCTTGTCCGCGCCTCCGACGTATATTCGTTTAACCTAATTGAAAGCTTTAGTTGAGACAGCGACCAAGCGGACCGAGCGCGTCTTTCTGGTTGGAGTAGAACTTAAATCGCGTTCCCGCTGGGACGTTGAAGATTCGCTAAACGAACTTGCTGAACTGGCCACTACCGCGGGCGCAAAGGTCGCGGGCACCGGCACCCAAAAACTCGAAGCACCTGTTGCCCGCACCTACATTGGCACCGGGAAAGCTGAGGAGTTCGCCGCCTGGTGCAAAGAGAACGACGTCGATACCGTGATTTTCGACGACGAACTTTCGCCAGCGCAAAGCCGCACGTTGGAAAAAGTCTTCGAGTGCAAGATTCTCGATCGCACCTCGCTGATTCTCGATATTTTCGCCCAACGCGCTCGCACTCGCGAAGGAAAGCTGCAGGTCGAACTCGCCCAACTTGAGCACTTATTGCCACGACTGACGCGTTACTGGACGCACTTGTCCCGCCAAAAAGGTGGTATCGGTATGCGCGGCGGTGAAGGCGAAACCCAGCTCGAAGCGGACCGCCGCAAAGTCCAGGAACGAATCGACCGCATCCGGGAAGAACTCGACGTCGTTCGCCGTCAACGGTCCACGCAGCGCGCCGGCCGCCAGCGCAGCAATTGGCCGCTCGCATCGATCGTCGGTTACACGAATGCCGGAAAATCAACGTTACTGAATCGGCTCACCGGCGCGGAAGTTTTGGCTGAGAATAAACTGTTCGCCACGCTCGATCCCACCACCCGTCGCCTGAAACTGCCAACGAACCAGAACATCCTGCTCAGCGACACGGTAGGATTCATCCGAAAACTCCCGCACGATCTCGTTGAAGCGTTCAAAGCAACTCTCGAAGAAGTCGTCCAGGCCGACCTGCTCCTGCACGTCGTCGATGTGAGTCACCCACAGTGTGACCAGCAGATCGAGTCGGTGAATTCCGTGCTCAGCGAAATCGGCGCGGAAGGAAAATCCACACTCATGGTCTTCAACAAGATCGACAAAGCGGAACCGCAAACCGTCGAACGCCTCTTGAATCTGCACCGACCATCGGTCGCGATTTCAGCCCAAAAAGGAGAGGGCATTCCGGAACTCCTCGCCGCGCTCGGCGTGGAAATTCGTCCGATCCGCGAGTTCCTCGAGTTGAACGTCCCGCACCACGAATCGAACGTTATCGCGCGGCTTCACGCAGTGGCCCAGGTGGTTGAACGCGATTACGAAGGGGAAACCGCCCGATTCAAAGCACGCATCCCCCCGCACCTCCATGCCGAGTTTGCACCTTTCATCGTCGAACAGATCGCTTGATTTCATCGAACCCGAAAGCGCTTGAACGCGTCTAACCATTCAGCCAACGTCGATCACATCGATATCTAGTGGAGCACTTGAAAACTGTTTGCTGCTATTCTAAGTCCCTTCGCATCGCGCGCTCTCTTATAATTATCTTCGGCATCGCCGCTTTCATCTCCGAGGCGGCTGCGCAGTTCGGCCGCGGCAGGGTCCGCGGTCCTGACTACGACCGTGGCAACGTGCCGGAATGGGAACTCGATCCCAAATTCGAAAAGGACTGCTTCACCTTTGTTCGGCTCATGTACAAATCAGTTCGCGAAGCCAGCAGTTGGGCATGGTGGACTGATTACCCGGATGCGGACCTAAATCTCTCCTGGCGTTTGCACCAACTCACCGCGATGAAAGTCGCTCCGGAGCCGGTAAAAATCGAGATCACGGACAAAGATCTCTTCAAATATCCTTTCGCCTTCATGAGCGGGGTCCGCGGAATAATCATGGACGACGACGAAGCCGCGATCCTTCGCCGTTACATGCTGGGCGGCGGCTTTATCATGGTCGACGATTTTTGGGGCGAACAGCCTTGGGAGCATTTCGAAACAGAGGTTCTTCTAAAGATTTTTCCGGATCGCAAATGGAAAGAGCTCGGAATTGATCACCAGATATTCAATTGCGTCTTTCCTTTGAAGGAGAAACCGCAGATTCCGAATGTTGGATTTGCCACCCGAAATAAAGGAACCGGCATCACGTGGGAAGTCGAGGATGGCCAGACGCCGCACTATCGCGGATTCGAAGACGATAAAGGGCGCCTGATGATGCTGATCTGCCATAACACCGATCTCGGTGACGGTTGGGAGGAAGAAGCGACGGATCCGTACTACTTCACCGAATTTTCAGAGAAGAAGGCGTATCCACTCGGCATCAATATCGTTTTTTACGTCATGACACACTGACGCGATTTCAGTGATGCTTGCGTGGTCTCGGTAATATTCTAGTTTTGCAGCATGTCACAAGGGTTTGCTGTTGCGGGTCATTGGAAGGGCGAGTTTGACGAGGCCGGGCTGCAACGCTGGGCGGAGGAGTTGCGCGCTGGGCTGGTTGCCAAACCTTCGCTCGCGCTCGTGTTTATGACACCGCGGTTTTTCCCGCAGGCAAAGCAGGTCCTCGAAATCATTCGCGTGCATGCGCAAATCCCGCTGCTTGCCGGTTGCTCGAGCCAGGCGCTCATCCATGGAAGTGAAGAGATCGAGGATGGCGGCGGCATTTCGCTCGCTTTGTTTCATCTTCCCGGCGCGAAGTTGGAAGCGTTTCATTTCACGCAGGCGAACGTGGATGAATGTGCCGGCCCCGCTTACTGGCATCACGAAACCGGCATCGATGCCGGCGCGACGAACGCCTGGCTCGCTTTTGGCGATCCGTTCAACTTGGACTGTGATAGCTGGCTGCGATTGTGGAACGAAGCGTATGCGCCGCTGCCAGTCCTGGGCGGGCTTTCGAGCGGCGACTTCAGCGCGCGCAGCACCCAAGTTTACCTGAACGGCGATGTTTACGATGAAGGCGTCGTCGTCATTTCCGTGGGCGGCGAAGTGACCGTCGAAGCAGTCATTTCACAAGGTTGCACGCCGATTGGTGAAACGTGGACGATCACCAAGGTTGAGCAGAACTTCATTCACGAAATCGGCAATCGACCCGCCTACACTGTCCTCAGCGAAACATTCTCCAAATTGCCGCCCGAAGAGCAGAAGAAGACCCAGGGCAATCTGTTTGTCGGCCTCGTCATCAATGAATATCTCGACGAGTTCCGCCGCGGCGATTTTCTCATCCGCAATCTGATCGGCGCGGATCCCAGCAGCGGCGTGGTGGCGGTGGGTGCTTTTCCACGCACCGGCCAAACCATGCAGTTCCAGCGCCGTGACGCCGCCGCTGCGAACGACGACATGATGCACATGCTGAATCATGCGCACGAACAACTCAAAGGGCGCGATGTCTACGGCGGCTGCTTGTGCAGTTGCAACGGACGCGGCTCGCATCTGTTCGGCTATCCGAATCACGATGCCGGAATGATTCAGCGCCGTCTTGGCCCGTTGCCGCTCGCTGGGTTCTTCTGCAACGGAGAAATCGGCCCCGTCGGCGATAAAAACTTTTTGCATGGTTATACCGCCTCGCTTGCCTTGTTTGTGAAGAAGGAAAAATCGTGACCGCAATTAGTTCTGATGAGCAATTCATCCTCAGATCATTCTCTATTACGGAAGCTCTCCCGTTCGGAACAATGTTTCCGAAGGAACAACCGCTCGAAGTTGAGATTGGAGCAGGGGACGGTTCGTTCCTGATCGCTTACGCCAAAGCACATCCCGAGTTAAATCTTATCGGACTCGAACGCCTTCTCGGCCGCCTGCGCAAAATCGATCGCAAAGCTCGGCGCGCCAGTTTGGAAAACATCCGCCTCCTTCGTCTCGAAGCCGCTTATTTCGTTCAATACATGCTCCCGCGCGAGTGCGTGCGCGCGTTCCACATTTACTTTCCCGACCCATGGCCAAAGCGTCGCCACTGGAAAAATCGGCTGATCAATGAAGCGTTCACCCGCACTCTCCACAACGCGCTCGCTCCTGGAGGTATTGTTTATCTTCGAACTGACGATAAACCGTATTTCACGCAGATGCTTGAAGTCTTCGGGAACAACCCAACGTTCGAAAAAATCGAAACACCACCCGAGCTTCTAAAAGTCGTCACCGACTTCGAACGCAACTTTCATCTGCGCGGGGTGGCGACCAATCACGCGACATACCGAAAACGCTAGCGTTTGTTAATCTCGGCGGCGTTTTTCACCCACGTTAACGCACCTTCAAGGTCAAAGAACTCGCCTGCCAGTTGCGCCTCGTAGGCAGCGTTCAAAACTCGCCCGAGTTCTTTCCCCGGTTGGAAACCACGTTCCAGCAAGTGACGCCCCAGTAAGATCGCCGTCGGAGGTTCTTCTCGCACCGCAAGTTCCTCCGCCTTCTCGGCAATCAGCCGCACACTTTCCGGAACTTCGCGGGGCAGGGGAGGCCGCCCGAAGGAGTCAGCCGTCATCAACGTGACGAGCCCGCTAATATTTTCCGGGGCGAGACGTTTCGCCAGGCGGCGCACCGCCCGGTCGCTCACCTGCTGGAAGTGCGCCATGTGATTCACAACGAGCGGAATCACCCGTTCGCGAATCGAGTTTGGTGTGTTAATGCGCTCCAGAAAAGTTCCAGCGAGTGAGCCGCTGGCCTCCTCATGCCCAGGAGAAACAATGCGCATCTCCCCGCGCTTCGCCGCTTCGACCGTTTTGACTGCCTTTCCGAAATCGTGCGTGAGCACCGCGAGCATGTAGACGATGCGAGTCTCAGCATCGCTCTTTTTCCAATCATCCAGGCTCGCCATCGCATCGCAGCAATGCGCCGTATGGACGAATACATCGCCTTCCGGGTGCCATTCTGGATCTTGCGGCACGCCCATTATCGCGTTCAACTCCGGAAAATGTTCAATCCATTCCGTCGCAGCGAGAAACTCCAATCCGCGCGAAGGCTTCCGACTTTTCTCCGCCCACTTGAACCACTCCTCGCGAACGCGTTCCTTCGCCAGCTCTGGATACGTCGCTTTGGTCGAGCGCGAAAGGTCAATCGTCTCATTCGCGGCCGCCAGATCGAACCGCGCCGCGAATTGCATTCCACGCAGCACGCGTAACGGATCTTCCGGAAACGCGCTGCTCGTATGTCTAAGAATTCTGGCGCGCAAATCGGCTTCGCCTCGAAAAGGATCAATCAACCGTCGTTCGCGCGGATCGTACATGATCGAATTAATCGTGAAATCCCGCCGCGCTGCTGCCTCCTCCAACCGCAGGTTTGGATCGAACGTGACCGCAAAACCCTTGTGGCCGATGCCGCTTTTTGAATCACGCCGGGGAATGCTGAAATCGTAAGTATTCCGGTCCGGAGTCGTCAGTTTGATGACACCAAAAGAGCGCCCGACCAAATCCACTTTTCCCCAGCGTGCGAGTGCTTTCGCGAGCGTCTCATAATCCAGCCCGAATACTTCAACGTCGTAATCTTTAACGGCTTCCCCCAGCAGCCAATCCCGAACACAACCTCCAACCAAATACGCACCGCTCAACTCTGGCGTGTTCGTCAGAATCGCGTTCAAGTCCGCTGGGAGGCTGTCGTTCATCGAACAGAATCGTTGCCGCTTACGAACCTTGCGGAACTAAAACAATCTTTCCATACGCACCCGGCTCAAGCACTGCAACGTGCGCCTTGGATGCTTCGGCGAGCGGCATTTCTTTGCCGACAATCGGACGCAACGTTCCATTCTCAAGCCCGGCAAACAACGCTGAGTGGATGCTTTTGAGATCTTCGTCCGATGCGCTGAACAACATCATCCCATGAATGCTCGCATCGCGCGCCATGGTGTCTCGCGGATTGATCTCAATTTTCCCGCGACTACCAATCACCACAACTCGGCCGAACTTCGCGAGCAAAGTGAGATCCTTCGCAAGGTTTACATTCGCTAGCATTTCCAGGATTACATCTACGCCGCGCCCGGCAGTTAGCCGCATCAACTCCTCCGAATAGTTCGCAGAACTATGATTCAGCACATAATGCGCGCCGTTTTCTCGCACAAGCTTCTCGCCTTCCGCAGTGCTTGTAGTGCCGATCACATTTAGCCCAGCCGCTCGCGCGAGTTGCACTGCCGCGGTGCCTACGCCTCCACTGGCGCCATGCACCAGGAGCCATTCGCCGGCGCGAGCTTTCGCTTTCTGAAACAGCGCGCGATAGGCGGTCGCATACGGAATTCCCAAAGCCGCACCTTGGGCAAACGAAATGTTCTCTGGCAGGGCGTGCACCGTCTTCGCTTCTGCACTCGCAAATTCGGCGTAGGCGCCAGTCACCGTTCCACTGGTATAAACCCGAGCGCCAACTTTCATCTCATGCACTCCCTCTCCGAGCTCTTGGATAATGCCGGCGCAATCCCGCCCCGGAGTGTAGGGTAACGTCGCGTTCGGATAGTTGCCTGAACGGATGTATGTATCGACGGGGTTGACACCAATTGCCCGTACTTCAATCAACACCTGCCCCGGACCGGGACTTGGCTTCGGCACTTCCCCCAGCTTCAACACCTCTGGCCCGCCGGGCTGCGTCACGCGAATTGATTTCATTTCGAAAGCTTTGGAGGAAACCGCTTCGAAGTCGAGTCTGGCTCAGGAACTCTCTGAACGCGATTTGTAGCCTTGGCGGAGAGGTGCTTCCGCCGTCGGCCCAATAGAGAAGTGCCTCGAACCAGCCTACCTTCCTATCAAGCGCAAGGGTGAAGGGTGCGCCAGAGAGCAGTGGGAGAAATCCACCGGCCTCAGAAGAACGGCGGTTTTTCGTTCAATGCGAGCCGCCTTTTTCTTGTACGGCAACTGCCAGAACTACTCAGAAGCTGAAGATCATCTGCGGGGAGGTAGGGCTCACCTGCCGGATGTGCAAAGCTCTCTCTGCCGGCGAGTTCCGTGTGAGCAGAAAGCTCGGAGAAAAACCAAAGTGGCTCTTAAATTCCCTCGAAAAGTGGGAAACCTGTTTGTAGCCGTGATCGTAAGCAGCTTCCTTAACCGACTTACCCACCTTCAGCGTCTCGTACGCCTTGCCTAGACGCAGATCACGCATCCATTTGCTCACGGTCACGCCATAATTCTTCTGGAAATGGCGCTCCAGTGTTCGGAGTGAAATTTGGCAAAGAGCGGCCAGGTCACTCGGTCGATATCCTGCCTGTACGGCGAGAGATTCCCATTGTTGAACGTATTCCAATCGACTACTCATTTACCTCGTTCCAGTTGCTAACATTAAACGAAAAATAGGGGATTTCATTAGCCCGCCCCGGGGTTCCTGTCAACGACATTCCCACTACAAATTTCGGTGTCCTTTAAGCGCCACTTAAGCGAAAACATTTGAATTGTTACCGCCGCTGGCTTTAATCGCCGGCATGGTTCCGATTTCAAGGGTTGTTCGGTCTCCGCTTCACCTCGTTCTTTTCGCGGTCGCATTGCTTCTCGGTGCCTCCTGGTTTACCGGCTGCCAATCGAAAGGCGGTCGCCCGATGACTGCTGAAAACATGATCCCAACCGTCTTGCTGCTTTCGGCTGGGGACACGCTCGACATCTCATTCCCGGGCGCGACGAATTTCAGCGCGATCCGGCGGATCGGACCGGAAGGTGGAATCAGCATGCCGATCATCGGCCAGGTACAAGCAGCCGGGAAGACTGCGGCTCAGCTGGAGGCAGAGTTGGAAGAACGATACGCGAAGGAATTGCAGGATCCTGAAGTGTTCGTAAACATCGCGGGTTCCGCGAACGTTGTTTACATCAGCGGCTCAGTCGTGCGTCCCGGCCGAGTGAATCTGGATCGTCCGCTTACTGTTCTCGAAGCCATTCTCGAAGCCGGCGGCTTTACACCCGATGCGAATCTCAAACGCATTAACGTGATCCGTTATGAGGGGACCGATAACACAACGTTCGAATTGAACCTGGAACCGGTTTACAACGGCGGTCCGGTCGCGCCGTTTTATGTAAAACCTCGGGACGTGATTAACGTGCCGCGGAAGGTGCAGTGGTTTTAGGCAGGAGCGCGGCGAGCGCTTTCTCGCGTTGAGGGGGTAAACGGTCGAGCATCGTTCCAATCGCGATCTGCGCGAAGCGGTTCAGTTCGTGATGTGTTTTCGTAGAGGCGCGTAGATTCTCCAGGGTTTCAAACGGTTCTTCAGCCAAACTTTGCGCAAGCTGGCGCGTCTCTCCATTAAGAGCGGAGAGTTCCGGTTCGTAGCCAAGCAAAGCCAGCAACTTCAACTCAAACGCGAGCAGCCTGCGCGCGCGTGGCGGGGCTTTCGGCAGTGTTAGGATTGCAGCTTTCAGCAACTCGTAGATATCCGGAATCGGTGTTTCGGTTTCAGTGCTCTGCTCCACCAGCACGGCAAAATACGACGCTTGGTGCAAGACGGCTAAGTCGTTCCGGAGTTCCGCATTTGTGCTGGTCAACTGCACCTCGCGTAAGGTGTGAAGTTCGGATCTGCGGCTGCGCTGAAAGGAGAAATCGGCCTCGTAGAACAAATCCAACTTTCCCTGGAATGGGGATTTTGGTCTGCGCGCGCCTTTTGCGACGGTAGCGATTCGGCCCAGATCGGCCGTGAGCCACTGTACGACCAGGCTCGTTTCGGTGAAGGTGCGCGAACGCAGAATGATTCCGGTGGCGCGCTCTTCCATATTAATCGGCGATTTGCCGCAGATCGAAGCGCTTTCCCAAGCGACGGACGATTCTGTTTTCTTCGCGCTTCATCACCTTTCGCTTCGCCGCGTCGAGGTCGTCGAAGCCGCGCAGGTGAAGGATTCCGTGAACGACGTAGCGAACGATTTCCTGCTGCCAGGTCGTCCGAATTTCGCGCGCCTGCTTCTTCGCGTCAGCGACGGAGATGTAGATCTCGCCGGCAAGTTCCGATACTTCTCCTTCATAGCCTTCGCGGTAGTCGAAGGTGATCACATCGGTCGAGCCTTCGTGCTGGAGGAACTGCCAATTGACTTCCGCCATTTTCTTCGCAGTAACGAAGTGAATCCCAAGTTCGTAAGCGGCCAGGTCCAGTTCGGTCTCCAGCAACTCCCGGGCGATCTCGACGAGGAACTTACTGTCGATTTTCTGATCGCGTTGACGGTTTCGAACCTGCAGGTCCCTCATTTTCCTTAAGCTTTCCGCGGTGATCTTCGTACGCGGTGATGATGCGTTGGACGAGCGCGTGTCGGACGACATCGCGTTTTTGGAATTCCATCACGGAGATGCCTTCGACCCCGCGGAGGATGCGCAGTGCTTCGATCAAACCGGAGCGCTTGTTGGAAGGCAAATCGACCTGGGTTGGATCGCCGGTGACGACTGCTTTGGAGCCGTGACCGAGGCGGGTGAGGAACATCAACATTTGCTCGGTGGTGGTGTTCTGCGCTTCGTCGAGGATGATGAAGGCGTTGTTGAGCGTGCGGCCGCGCATGTAGGCCAGCGGCGCGATTTCGATATCCGCTCGCTCGGTGAGCTTCATAATTTCTTCGCCGGGCAGCATGTCGTGGAGGGCGTCGTGCAAGGGGCGCAAATAGGGGGCGATCTTTTCGTACAGGTCACCGGGCAAAAAGCCGAGCGCTTCGCCGGCTTCAACCGCGGGGCGCGTTAAAATGATGCGGGAGACTTTCTCTTCCTTGAAGGCCGCGACGGCCATCGCTACGGCCAGGTAGGTCTTCCCAGTACCCGCGGGGCCGACGCCGAACACGATGTCGTTGTCGCGGATGAGTTCGACGTATTTTTTCTGGCCAACTGTTTTCGGCGTTACCGAAGTCTTCCGGGTCGAGGTTTGGATGCGCCCTTCGCTCAAGGTCTGCAACGCCTGGGCGCCGTCGTGCCGCGCGACATTGAGCGCGTAGGCGAATTCTCGATTTCGCACCGGCGCGCCGGACTTGAGGGTGCCTTCCAGATATTGAAAGATCTGTTTGGCGCGCTCAATGGCTTCCTGCGCGCCTTCGAGCTTGATCCAGCCTTCGCGGGACGTGGCTTTTATGTCGAGTTCGTCCTCGAGCAGCTTCAGGTTTTTCGGATCGTTGTTGAAGAGCTGCTGCGCGTGTCGCGCGGTTTCGTAATGGAGTGTTTCGCTTGCCATGAAATTCTTTCTAGCGCTGCAACGCGGCGCGCAGTTTTGCGGCGACATCCTTGAGCGCTTCGGGAACGACGGAGGTGTTTGCCAGGACGGCCATGAAGTTTGTGTCGCCGCCCCAGCGTGGCACGATATGAATATGGAGATGTTCCACAATGCCCGCGCCCGCCACTTTGCCGAGGTTCACGCCGATGTTAAAACCTTCGGGCCGCATTACTTGTTTGAGCGCATTCTGGCATTTCCGTGTGAGCTTTAATAAATCCGCCAATTCGTCGTCCGTCAAACCATCGAAATCGGGCACCTGTTTGTAGGGCACGATCATGAGGTGGCCGCCGGTGTAGGGAAAGGAGTTGAGGAGGGCGTAGCAGGTTTTCTCGCGGATCAGGACGTAATTGGTTTCATCGTCGTTGGATTGGGCGATGCGGGAGAAAATGGAGGTATCCGCCGGGTTGAGGTTTTTGGGCGCCAGGATGTATTCGATCCTCCAAGGCGCGTGCAGGTGCTCCATGCCGCAGGCTAAAACGCCAGGGAAGGGAAGTAAATAGGAGAGGGAATGACCAAGGGCCCAAATACCAAATACCAAGGAGGTCCCAGTTAGCCAGCCGCTCAGGTGGGTATAGTCGGCTATTGGAAGTAGCAGTCGGTTGAAGGTTCCAGGTTGAACGTTGAAGGTTCGCTGACTTGGCGTGAAAAAGCGTGAAATAAGGTGCTTACGACGTGAAATGACGAATGAAAAATTTCCTGGGAGCGCGGGAAATTGTTCTACGCCGCGGGAAATCAACGGTTTACAGGGGGGAAGGGCTTTCGGAGCTAGAGGTGAGCGATTCAGGCAAGTGGAATTTGGTGGAATCGGTGGAATCACGGGCGTTTTCTGATGAAACCAAGTGGAACGCGGATTCAGCCGACATGTGTTTTTGTGTAGACTCTTGGGCTTGGCAACTGTGCTCGCGGCCAGTCTCGACGACAATTTTTTGAGGTCGAAAAGGGTCGTTGCAGGTACTTGTGTCGGAAATGTTGACTGGATGGAAAACTTCACCGCAAAGGACGCGAGCCCGAACTGATAAACGCAGCGTCGCTTTGCGACAGGGGCCCGCAGAGGGGACGAAGCGTGCGAGGCGGAGCGATCTGATTCGTACAGGGTGGCATGCGCGCCAAGTTTTGTTCTCGGCGCGTGATGGCAAAGGAAGTCACCTGGCTCGAAGTGAGTAGGCTTGCGAGCGGGTCTGGAAGGACCGGCTGGCGTGCATACTGCGTCGGCAGGTGACTCGAATTTTTTGGTTCGAATCACGTGAGTAATTAGAGCAGATCGGCAGGAATCAGGCAAGAGATGAGAACCGTGAAGAACAGAAGTTCGAACCTGCAATGTCCCTTTCTCCTTAGGCGGGGAATATGAGAGAAAGGAGATGCTGAGATGAACGATTGGACGTTGTTGGAAGAATATATCAGCCGGCAATCGAATAGTGCGTTTGCCGAACTCGTCCACCGTCATGTGGGGATGGTTTATGGGGCGGCGTTGCGGCAGGTGCGGGATGCGCATGCGGCGCAGGATGTAACGCAGGCGGTGTTCATCTTGCTAGCGCGAAAGGCCGGTTCGCTGAGTTCGGGTGTGGTGATCGGAGGTTGGCTGTATCGCAGCGCGTCTTTGCTCTCCTTGAAATATTTGCGTGACGAGCAACGCCGTCATGCGCGCGAAAGGGAAGCTATGCCGACAACGAACGACGCGGAGGCGCGACTTTGGGAAGAGCTTGCGCCACATCTGGACGAGGCGCTGGCGGAATTGAGCGCGGCCGATCGTGACGGAATTGTGCTGCGATTCATGGAGCAACGAAGTTTCCGCGAAGTGGGGGAAGCGTTGCGGGTCAGCGAGGATGCGGCGAAGAAGCGGGTGACGCGCGCGCTGGAGAAGTTGCGCGGAATTATTCAGGGACGTGGGGTGGTTGTTTCGGCGGCGGCCTTGAGTGCGGCGATGGCAGCAAACGGACAAGCGAGTGTGCCGCAGAGTTTGGAGAATTTGTGCGTTGGGAGCGCGCTCGGGAGTGGTCCGATCATTTCGGGTTCGGTCGAGGTTTTATTGCGGGATTTTGCGCTGTCTTCAGGTAACGCGGCGTTGAAATGGGCTATGGGAGTGGCGGCGGTGCTGTTGGTTTCGTTCCTTGCGGTGCAGCAATTCTCCAAAACTCCATCGGTGCCCGTTCAAACGACGGTTGCTGCATCGGCGGAGAGCGGCCGCGCACCGGCGAGCGAATTGAGTGCGGCTGCGCTGGTTCCGGAGGAGGCTACGAATGTGCTGGAGCTTCGCGTGGTGCGCGCGTCGGATGGGACTCCAATACTCGGGGCCGAAGTGCGATCGGTTTTCTACAGAACACCTTCTCCGGTTGCGACGATTCTAACCGATGCCGAGGGGATCGCGCGCATCGAGTTGCCCGCGCCGGAAATCTTTGACGGAATGGCATTTTGGATCGGTGAGGCGACTCATGTGCCTGTGTGCGTGGCGTGGTGGCGCGAGGAATCGCTGAATTTGCCGCGCGAATATACGATTCGCCTCGCGCAGGGGCACCGGCTGGTTGGACGGGTGGTGGACGAGGAGGGAAATGGCGTAGCGGGTGCGAAACTGTCGTTCAATGGTGAAGGGACGGAATGGACGCGCCGCGAGTCGGTGAGTTACGTGAACAAGGTCGCCAAGCCGATCACGGACGAGCAGGGTTATTGGGAAGGGCAGTTTTTTCCGGAGCGCCTGGAATGGATTGCTGGAACGATTGAGCATCCTGAATTTGCGGTAACGACATTCAGCGTGAAGACCAAAGTAACGGATACGGACGCAGTGGTGCTGACGTTGCAACGGGGCACTTCGATTACGGGGCGGATCGCGAATTCCGATGGCGAGGCAATTATGAATGCGAAAATAGAATTGCAGGATCTTTCCGGGTGGCGTGATCGGCGCGAGGCGACGCCGGATGGCGACGGGAAATTTGAGATTGAACGAGTGGCTGAAGGCAAATTTGCGCTGCGCGTGAGCGCGCCGAATCACAAGAAGGAATCGGTGGTGGTGGAATTGGCGAAAGCTTCGACGAACCTGAACGTGACTTTGAAGCCGTTTCCGCGACTCGGGAATGGAACCTTGCGTGGGCGGGTGGTGACAGAGGACGGCCGACCGTTGCGGCACGCTGCGGTGGTCCACGCGACAACGAATCGGGAACTGGCGTGGACAACTGAGGTCGATTCGGCAGGAAGGTTCGAGTGGAACAATGCACCGGATGGAGTGTTGAAAGTTGCTGTCTCCGCGGGGGAGGTCGGGCGCAAACTTCTCGATTTAGAGGCGGATGGTTCCGAACATGAAATCCGTTTTGCACTGGCGAATTCGAAGATGGAACTTAAGGGAAGAATTGTGGATGCGAGGACGCGCGCGCCGGTGAAGTTTGCGAAGCTGATGTTGGAGACGATTCCGGGACATTTCCATACCGGCAGCCCGGAATGGTTGGGTGAGGCGTATGATGGATCATTTCTGTTCCAGGTAGAGATCAAGAAGGTTGCGCCCAATCCGGCGGAGACGTTCCCGCATGTCGCGCCGCGAAACGGTTCGACGAACGCGCTCCTTTACGTAGATGCGCCGGGTTTTCAGCGAACGACGTTGGAATTGCCGCGGCAGACGAATGATATCAAGCTGACGATTGAGTTGGAGCCGGGCGGGGCGGTCGAAGGGACAGTGATTTTTGCGAACGGTCAGCCTGCGGTGGGAGCGGAAGTGGCGTTTGGGACGAAAACGATGCGCGCTTGGATGGAAAAGCCGGGAGTGTTTGCGAAGTCGCATGAACCGAGACTTGAGGCGCGGGCGATTGCGGCGGGCGACGGCAGCTTCAATCTAGGGGAGGCGCCATTCGGTGCGGATCGAGTCATGGCGGTGCATGCGGAAGGTTGGGCGAATGTGCCGCTAAGGGCTGCGGGCGAGGAACCGATTGTTCTGCAAGGGTGGGGTCGCCTGGAAGGTGTGACGCGGATCAAGGCTCGTGGCGCGGAGAAGTTGCAGGTTTCGGCGAAATCGCATGGAACCAGTCCGGAGCGGATGGGATTTGGTTTTTACGCGGAGCCGGATGCGGAGGGGCGTTTTGTGTTCGAAAAAATTCCGGCGGGAGTGACGCAAATTGGATTGATGCATAGCGGGAACAACATCGGGGTGTGGAGTCACTTGAAGGAAGTTACCGTTCGGGCCGGGGAAAAAATGGAGGTGGTCATTGGCGAATCAGGCGTGCGCGTCAGTGGCCGGGTGCAATTGGCGAAGCCTCGCGATGATATTGATTGGGGACGTTCGGCGCAGCACTTAAACCTTAAACGGCCGCCGCAGACTGATCACTTTGATGTTGCGTCGCAAAGCTACGGTTTCTTCTGCGCGCCGGATGGGGCGTTTGAAATCGAGGCGGTTTTACCTGGGGAATATCGACTGATTCTGAACATCAGTGGCAAAGGCAAAAAGGTGGATAGCATCGGCAATGAGCGCGAAGAAACGCTGGGCCATCTGTTGAAAGACGTGACGATCGGCGCGGAGGATGTTGATTTAGGAACGTTGATCTTAGACGACGTGGATTGATTGATGCCGGTATGGCGAATTCTTCAGGGCGTAACTCAGATTGGCAGACTCGTTGCGTTCGGCGCTCGTTGCTATTGATGTGGGGGGCTTGGTTTGGTTTTGGTTGTATGGCGTGATTACGGCGATGTTTGTGGTTCAAAGGGAAGATGATGTTTTAGGGATTCTTTGAAGCGGTTGGCTGGGGAAGCTTGCCTTGAATGGCATTTTTTCTACTCTTCGGCGTGCGCTATTTCCTTGTTTTACTGCTTTGCGGGAACGCTTTTGCTTTTTCGCTGTTGGGGCCTGCTGAGCCGTGGCAGACGCGGGAGTTGGGTTACAACGTTTCCGGGATGGAGGTGGGCGCGCCGAAGAATATTGGGGAGGAGTATCGGTGGAATATTCCGGTGATCACGTATGGGTTTGATCGATCATTCGTGGATTATTTTGGAGCGCCGGGAATCCGGGCGGTGGACGATGCGGTTCGCATTTTGAATGAGGTGCCGCGGGCGGACCAGATCACGCTGACGAATTATACGTTTGATTCGCGGCGGGTGAATTATCCGGCGCTAGATTTGGACTTGGTTGATCTGAAATCAACGACGCTTTCACTTCTGTTGAGACAATATGGTTTAGCTCCTGCAGAAAGTTCGGTGTGGATGCTGCGCGGGCGAGAAGTTTTGACGAACGGATCAGGTGGGGCGGTAACGAACTACCTGGTTGTGACGCGGAATTTCGATCCGACGTCATACGGGCCGTCAGCATACGTAAATGTAGGGCGTTATACGTATGAAATATTCGAGTGGGGTAATCCGCCAATAGCTGCAGCAGTGGACTTTCCGGCGGATCCAAATAGTTCGCTTTATGGATTCAGTTCGGTTTCGTATTTCACTGAGCACGGCGATGCTTTTATGCCGTATAGAGCCACCTATCTTACTGGATTCACGGGCGATGATGTGGGTGGGATTCGATATCTTTTGAATGAGGGGAATGTGAATCACGAGCCGCTGCCGAGTGGGGTGCGTGCGGCGAGCACGAATGCATTGGTGGCCGAGGCCCTACGGCCGGGGCGAGGGAAATTGACGTGGGAGAAGATTACGGAGGCGTGGCAGACGCAGAGTGGATGGAACAAGACGGTGCGGTTCACGGACAGCTATTATGATGATGGAGTTCTGAAGTCGCAGGAGGTGGAGCGGACGATGACGCGGCCGGATATTGTATTTTCGGCAGCGGATTTGGGGTTGGTTACGAATTCTATCAACCCAGTTCCGTATAAGATGACGGGTCCGAAGTTTCGGCGGAGCAGTGTGCTGGCAGATGCAGCAGGGCCGGGAATTATGGAGCCAGGGATTGAAATTGTTTTTGGGATGCTTGGGAAAACGATGGCGAATGTCGCGCCGCAGAACACTGAACAGAGTGGGATTCGCCTGGCGCGGTGGGGTTCGTTTGATCACACGACGAATGCGCCGGTGGCATATCCGGTGATCACGTTTGGAGCGCCGACCGTGGAAGTTGCGTTGACGGGAAGCACGGCTGGGGCGCAGTCGGTGCAGTGGACGGTGCGAGGTGTGGCGGAGCAGCGGGTGCGGATACAAGTGAGTGGAGATCTTGCGAATTGGGCGGAGTTGGAGACGGTGACGCTGACGAATGGGACGCATCGATTTTCGACCGCAAACAATGCTGATAATTCAAGGTTTTTGCGAGTGGTGCGCGTTCAGTAGAGACTGTGAAAATGGTTCGGTGTGACTCTACTGATTTATCTGGCTGGATCGCCGGCGCGGACTTGGTCGAGGGCGATACCCAATTGGGCCAGGTCTTCTACAGATGTAGCACTAATTTGGTTTAGGGTTTCGCGGTAAGCTTTGGCGGCGCGGCCGCCGGCGATGATTTTTGTTTCGGAGGGGAGGAGGTCGCGCAGGGAGTGGAGTTCGGCGGGAAGGGACGGATCGTCTTCGGGATAAACGATGCTGAGCGCGACGGCGCGGGCGTTTTGTTGGCGCGCGGCGGAGGCGATTTCGGCGGCGGGGAGGCTGGCGCCGAGCTGGGTGACACGCCAGCCAAGATTCGCGGCCAGCGCACCGGCCATGAGAGCGCCCATTTCATGAAGTTGGCCCGCGGGTGTGGCGACGATCAAAGTGGGACTGCGCTCGGCGCCGGCGAAGGGTTTTCTGAGGTCGCCCAGGAAATCGCGCATCAGCGCGGTGCCAAAGTGTTCGTGGGCGGCGGTAATTTTTCCGTCGCGCCACCATTCTCCAATGGTTTCTGCCAACGGCGCGATGATTCGGACGAGCACGCCTTGGATGCCGAGGACGGAACTGGCGCTCTTCAGGGCCTGGTCAAAACGGAAGGCGTCGAGTTCGCGGACGGCGACCAGCGATTCGTTGAGCCAGGCTTCTGTACTTTCGCGCGGGGCGAGTAGTTTCGTGTTTTGCTCCGGAGCAGTTCTTTGAGCGAGCAGTTCTCGGAGCTGCTCGTCCGGCAAGCGCGCTACCTGGCCAATGGAGTGACCGGCATCGGTCACTTGTTTCAGCAAGGAGAGGCGAGTGATTTCGGCTTCGGAATAGAGGCGTCGTTTGGTGGCGCTGCGGTTCGGGGAAACGGCGCTGTAACGCTGTTCCCAGGCGCGGATGAGAACTGGGGAGAGACCCGCCCGACGCGCGGCCATCTGGATGGAGTGAATCGGTTCCAACTTGTACAAATATTCTACGGATTTTTTTCGACGGGCAAGTGAAATATTGCTTAAACATTTAAGGATAGCGACTTAGAACGTATCTCATTTTAGCAATCGTCCCTTGACAACTCTGCCATTCCTATACAATACTTATACACGTCTTAGACAAGATGTCGAAAGGCGCCAAGGAAGTGGGAAACAAAGAAGATGATAAAGATTATGAAAAAAGTACGTGCGTTAGCGTTGTCAGTGGTGGCGGTAAGTCTCGCGGTTTATTCGGCGAGTGTTCCACCGGTTAGGGCGGATGATCACGGTGGAAAGTCCGGCAAGCAGGACATTGTCGCGATTGCGTCCGGTGCGGAGAACTTCAAGACGCTGGTGGCGGCGGTCAAAGCTGCTGGACTGGTCGAGACGCTCCAAGGGAAGGGGCCGTTCACGGTGTTCGCGCCGACGGATGATGCGTTTGCAAAACTGCCGAAAGGGACGGTGGAAGATCTGTTGAAGCCGGAGAACAAGGAGAAGCTGGTTTCGATTCTCACCTATCACGTCGTGCCGGGCAAGGTGATGGCGGCGGATGTGAAGACGATGGAAGCGAAGACGGTGCAGGGTGAGTCGGTGAAGCTGAAGGTAGCGGACGCCGGGGTGACGATTAATGATGCGAAAATCGTTAAGACGGACCTCGTGGCAAACAACGGCGTCATTCACGTGATCGATACAGTGATTCTTCCGAAAGGTTGATGAGAAACACACGGGTGAACACGGGCGGGCGGAGGCGATCTTCTCCACGCCTCCGCTCCCCTTTTCGAAAGCAATCCTACGAATCTCCTTTTCCCAACGTGCGAAGATATGAAAACGATTTTGAACTTACGTATTGCTCGCTTGCTCTCGATAGCAGCGCTTTTGATATCGCCGCCAGCAAGCCGGTCCCAAACTCCATCCGGGACAATTGTTGATATTGCGGCAGGGAATTCTGATTTCTCCACGCTTGTGGCCGCAGTGCAGGCGGCTGGCTTGGTGGAGACGCTGAGTGGGCCGGGTCCGTTCACGGTGTTTGCGCCGAATAATGCGGCGTTTGCGAAGTTGCCGGCGGGCACGGTGGAAGCGTTGTTGCAGGACACAAATCGGCTACGCCAGATTTTGCTTTATCATGTGGTGCCCGGGCGGGTGCGGAGCACTGATCTGTCGGCCGGGAAAGTGGTCACGACGCAGGGTGCGGCGGTGACGGTGAATCTCACGAATGGGGTCAAAGTGAATGACTCGGCGGTCATTGCGGCGGACATCGAGGCGAGCAACGGGGTGATTCATGTGATTGATACGGTGTTGTTGCCGCCACCGAACATCGTCGAGATTGCGGCGGGGAATTCTGATTTCTCCACGCTTGTGGCCGCGGTGCAGGCCGCTGGTTTGGTGGAGACGCTGAGTGAGCGAGGGCCGTTCACGGTGTTTGCGCCGAATAACGCGGCGTTTGCGAAATTGCCGGCGGGCACGTTGGAAGCGTTGCTGCAGGATACGAATCGGCTGCGAAAGATTTTATTGTATCACGTGGTGGCGGGTAGTGCGCGGAGCACGGATCTCAGCGGAGAAAAGTTAATTACGGTGCAAGGGGCGGCGGCGAATGTCACGCTGACGAACGGCGTAAAGGTGAATGGCTCGACCGTGATCGCCGCGGATATTGAGGCGAGCAACGGAGTGATTCATGTGATCGATACGGTGCTGCTGCCGCCGCCAAACATTGTCGAGATTGCAGCGGGGAACCCAGATTTTTCCACGCTCGTCGCGGCGGTGCAGGCGGCTGGGTTGGTGGAGGCGCTGACGGCGGACGGGCCATACACGGTGTTCGCGCCGAACAACGCGGCGTTTGCTAAACTGCCGGCGGGCACGGTGGAAGCGTTACTGCAGGATACGAATCGGCTACGACACATTCTGCTCTACCATGTGAATCATGGGCCGCGTCTTCGTTCGACGGATCTGCGAAGCGGAGCGATCAGCACGATGCACGGCGGCCTGGCGAAGGTTGAGGTTGGCGCAACGGTGAAGA
>DASVNK010000085.1:0-127051 GCA_036383895.1 Verrucomicrobiia bacterium
GAAGGAGATCATGCCGAGATTGCCGTTTCCGAAAGGGGTGTTTCGCTTTAAAAGCTTCGAGGAAGCGGACGCATGGACGAACCATTATATCCTGAAAGCAGCCCGGGAAAAGAACCGCGCCCGCCAGAACGAAGCGACATAGGCCGGATTTGCGCGGAGCTAAACCGTGTTGGGGCGCGGTATATGGTAGTGGGCGGATTCGCCATCATTGAGGCTGGGTTCCCGCGGTTCACTGGTGATATTGATCTGCTGATTGATGCTTCTCTCGAGAACGAAGCGAAGGTGTTCGAGGCGCTTCGCATTCTGCCGGACAAAGCAGTGAATGAACTCGCGCCTGGGGATGTGGCTCGCCATGTGGTGGTGCGGGTGGCGGATGAGGTGGTGGTTGATTTGATGGCGAACGCTTGCGGGATCAGTTACGAGCAGGCGAAAGACGAAGTGATTAATCGCGAGATTGGCGGCGTGCGCATTCCATTCGCGAGCCCGGAGTTGCTATTGAAGATGAAGCAGACGGTGCGGGAGAAGGATATTGCGGATCGAGTTTTCTTGAAGGAGTTGCTTAACCAAAGCGAAGGAAAAGCTGCGGAATCAAGGCCGACATTTTTCGAAGCGTTGCGGAGGTGGTGGCGGAAGAATGATTAAGAGGTGACATGGAATCCGTGAAGGATGAGATTCAAGCCGCAATATCGAAGCTAGGGTTGCTGGAGAGTGACATACGACTGCTTTCCAATGATGTTGCAAAGGAGATTTATCACGGCGCCTTGCGTAAATTTGTTGGCGGGTTCGAACCGAAGTGGTGGTGGGAGCATTTTGCAGCATTTGTTAGCGTCGACTTTCCTGAAGGGGACGGTTGGAACACCTGGCCGAGTTGGTGCCGAATGCTGGTGAATCGGTTTGGTTCATTGTGGAGGATGACTCGCTTCCGTTCTATCCGGTGTACGAAGCTCGGGCATCCGTTCTTTCAGCACTGATTGGGGAGTGCTACGGGTTCGAATCCTATGTCATTGGGCAGAAGTTTGACTGGCTGATCTGCGAGAACCACCACGACAGGATTTTTGCAGTTGGCGAAGCGGTAGAAAAAGCGACTCGAGAATTCGCGCTTGAGCGCGGGCTTAAAGTGTTCTCTCGTGGGGACCGGCGTTAATTGTGCGCGCAGACGTTAAGCGGCGGCGGGAGTGGCGGCGATCTCAGCCGTGAGACGCTCGATGTCATCTTGCAGACGACGCATGTCCCCTAACGGCCCTTCGGCAAGGATTGCGAATTTTTTTGGTTGGGAGGGAAGAAGCTCCCGGCGCAGCGACGATAATGCCTCATTCAGTTTCTCCAACTGCTCCACGGTCTGGGTGAGAATTGCTTCTGTTTTGTTCATAGCGGCAGTCGCAACAAACCTTTCCGCAGCTCGGGCGCTTCGCGCACTCTGCTGAAGAACTCGATGTATGTTCTGTACAACGAACTGTCCGCTTCCGCAACAACGACATCGAAGCCGTAACGGCGGCGGAGCATGGCACGCGAGAGCAGCGCGTATTCAGACATGGGCAGATCCTGTTCGAAATTCTGCCCGGGCTGCAGCATTGCAACGAGATCGATGTCGTCTGGCGCCGGCTTCGCGGTAACAAAGCTGCCGTCGATTATTAGCGCGCCGAAGAGGCGACTCGCCTTCATAGCGGTGATTAGTTGCTGCAAACGAGCAAACAGCCTTGGTCTTTGATCTGAATGCTGGAATGAACCGAAACGCGATTGGATTTCCGGAAGCGAGCAATCGAACAAGCCAGGCGGCAAGAGTCCGTCTGAGTTCAACTCGGGGATGGGCATGTTTCAGATTCGATCCGGTGAAGTTATCGCAAGCAGGCGCCGTTTGGGATGCGGTCGTGCTCGCGCATGTCAGCGGCGAGTTTGCCGAATTGGAGGGCGGCGCTTTCTTTGGCGCGGTGTTGGGCGAGGAGATTGCGGGCTTTGATTTCGAGGGGGACGGTCTCAGTTTCTCCGTCGGCGTAGGCGGTGCGTGCTTCGGTGGCGATGCGGGCGGCGAGCTGGCTCATTTGGTCGAGGGATTCGCGCAAGGATTGAATGCGCTCGACAGCCGAATCAGCCGGGGTTTCGGCGCAGCCGCCGAAGAAGCCGAGGAATTCGCCGGTGGCGGTGTAGTGGGGTGAGCCGCGGTCGAGGATCCAGCGGTATTCAGTGGTGTGATGCTGCAAGCGATAGCTCATGACGAAGGGGACGCGTTGCTGAAATGAACTGACGTAGTGTTGAACGCAGCGTTCGAGGTCTTCGGGGTGGACGCCTTCGGCCCAGCCGTTGCCGAATTCCTGGGAGAGGGTGCGGCCGCGGTATTGGAGCCAGGCGGTGTTGAAGTAGAAGCAGCCCATGTCCGCACCGGACATCCAGATCATGACGGGCGCGCCATCCGCGAGGTGCTGGAAATATTCGATGTCTGGAATGGCGCCCTGGGCTGCGGCGTTGAATTTCACGATGGGATAGTGGCAGTTTTGGGCGTGGAGGGGAAGCGAGTGGTTCGGAAAATGTTTTTGGCCAAAAGCGGTTAGCGCGGCGTGAGATATGGTGGTTTATGGCTTGGGAATCTCAAGTTGCCTGCAAATGGCGCGAATGGTGCCCTCTTTAATTTCCCTATGCCGAGGGAGAGGAGCTACTTTTCCATTCGCGGGATTCTTCCAAATGGCATGGTTGCCGCCTTCGCGCGCCAAAACACAATTGTGCGTGCGCAGGTGTCGCTCAAGATCGAACCGCTTCACGAGGCGGCGAGTTGGAATTCTTCGCGGAGTGCTCCGGGGGCGGCGTGTTTTCGCGCTTCATCGCGATGGTACTCCATGACTTGTGTGAGGGCGTCCAGGAGATTGGCTTTGGCTTCTTCGAGTGTCTCGCCTTCAGAGAAAACTTCGGGCAGTTCCTCGAACTGGGAGGTGTAACCGCCTTCGGGCGCAGGTTCGAAAACGGCCGTGAGTTTGAGTTTCATCCGTTCCAGGCTCATGCGAATACTTTCTGGTAAATGGGCGGGACATTCAAGTTTTCGCATCTTGACCGCTCTTAGGCGTGTGCATAAGGAAAGAGAAGTGATTAAGCCGGAAACTTCGCGACGGAGGAAATATCTTCGGGTTCTTGGCGTTTTCCTCCTTCTACTCGTGATTCTACCGGGGTTCATTGCTCCCGCTCTATACATCGCTGACATGAACGTGAATCGAGGTTACACGTTCGGTTATTGGGGAGAATATAATCGAGCGAGCAATGCGCTGGCGAAGATGCCCGTCATAATGATTACCAACAGTTATTACCTGCACGACGCAACGTTGGAACTTTTCAGCTTCGACCTGATGGTTACTGGGAAATCGGTGCAACTGCGATTTCCGAGTTCTGATCCGATTCGAGAACTGACCGGTGACGAGCTTCGCGAAGCGCTGCAAAAGACAATTGAAGCGCAGCTTCTTAAAACCGGCGAGCGCTAAGTGCCAATTCGCCACGAGGTTCCTGACTCAAGGTTCGCCGGAGGCGGCAACAATTTAGGTTTAAGATCAAGAGAGGGCGTGGAATCGATGCTGCACGGTGCTTTTGGCTTTCCATGCTGAAAGTGGGCGTTTAAAAGGGGTTACGTTCGAACATTGTGAAACAAATCGCCCAGTATCAGGACGGAAGGATGGAGTTGCAGGAGGTGCCGAAGCCGACGGCGCCGCCGGGCGGGATTTTGGTGCGGCTCACGCATTCGGTGATCAGCCCGGGGACGGAGAAGATGAAGGTGGAGCAGGCGAAAATGAACCTGCTGCAGAAGGCGAAGGCGCGTCCGGACCAGGTGCGGAAGGTGATGGAGGTGGCGCGGAACATGGGTTGGCGGAGCGCGCTGGAGAAGGTGCGGAATCGGCTGGAATCGCCGAGTCCGCTGGGTTACAGCGCGGCGGGGATCGTGGTGGCGGTGGATGAAGGGAATTCGCGGTTTCGGGTGGGTGATCGGGTGGCTTGCGGCGGGGCGGAGTGCGCGTTTCACGCGGAGTATATCGCGGTGCCGGATATGTTGGCGGCGCCAATCCCGAAGGAGGTGCCGAGCTGGCAGGCGGCTTATACGACGTTGTGCTCGATCGCGCTGCATGCGGTGCGGCAGACGGAGCCGCGCCTCGGCGAGCGGGTGTTGGTGATGGGGCAAGGGTTGGTGGGGTTGTTGATCACAAATTTTTTGAAGGCGTCGGGCGCGCGGGTGATGGCGGTGGATTTGTTGCCATCGCGACGGAAATTTTCAGAAGCAGTGGGCGCGGAAAGGGTCGTGATTATCGGGCAGCAGAATTTGAGTGAGGAGGTGCGGCTTTGGACGGAGGGTTATGGCGTCGATGCGGCGGTGATTTGCACGGCAACGGACAGCAACACGCCGATTGAACAGGCGGCGGAAGCGTGCCGTGATCGGGCGCGGATGGTCGATGTGGGGATCACGAAGATTGAGCTGCCGTGGCGGATGTTTTCGGAGAAGGAAATTGAGTTTCGGTTTTCGCGATCATACGGGCCGGGGCGATACGATCCGAGTTATGAATGGGGCGGAAATGATTATCCGATCGGGTTCGTGCGGTGGACGGAGCAGCGGAATTTCCAGGCGTGTTTGCACGCAATGGGAAGCGGGTTGCTGAACCTGGAAGCGCTGACGACGCGCCGGGTGGCGTTCAACGATGCGTTGAGTGTTTACCAGACGCTGAGCGGAAGTCCGAACGAGATTGGGATTGTGCTGGAATATCCCGATCCGCCGGCGGAGGCGCTCGGGACGGTGCCGGCGAAGGTTGCGGCGCGCGCGATTGAACCGAAGCGGGAGAAGTTGGCGACGCCGGTGGCGTTTGTGGATGTGATTGGCGCGGGAAATTTCGCACGGACGATGTTGCTGCCGCATTTGAAGGACAAGATTGCGTTCGGGACGGTGGTGAACCAGACGGCGCTGAGCGCGAATCATGTTAAGACGAAATTTGGTTTTCAGCGCGCGGAGACGGACGCGCAGGCGGCGCTGGGGAGCGGGAATGAGAATGGGGCGGTGATTATTTCGACGCGGCATCATTTGCATGCGCCGCTGGTGTTGACGGCGCTGAAATCGAAGCGGCAGGTTTTTGTAGAGAAGCCGATTTGCCTGACGAGGGAGGAATTGCGGGAGATCGATCGCGCTTACGAGGCGAGCGGATGTTCGGTGCAGGTTGGGTTTAATCGGCGATTCGCGCCGGCGAGCCAGGAATTGAAGCAGATGCTGGCGGGGGCGCCGGGGCCGATGACGATTTCGTATCGGTGCATGGCGGGGAAGTTGGATCCGGCGCATTGGTATTCGAATGTAGCGGAGAGCGGCGGGCGGGTGCTGGGCGAGTGCTGCCATTTTTTGGATTACATGTGCTTTGTGTTTGATTCGGAGCCGGTGCAGGTGACGGCGCAAACGACCTGGCCGGCGACGGGCAAGCTGGCGTTCCCGGACAGTGTGGCGGCGCAAATTGAGTTCGCGAATGGGTCGAGCGGGCAGTTGATTTACAGC
Organism: Verrucomicrobiia bacterium; assembly: GCA_036383895.1. GTDB lineage: Bacteria > Verrucomicrobiota > Verrucomicrobiia > Limisphaerales > SXQI01 > DASVNK01. Next base: position 5,498 of record DASVNK010000085.1, read on the forward strand.
GCGCAAGGCGACACGGCGTATCCGAAGGAAGCGGTGACGTTGTTCGCGAGCGGGATGGTGATCGAGCTTTTCAATTTCCTGGAGATGAATGTTTATCGCGGGCGGAAGAAGACGAAGAAAAGTTTTACTTCGAAGGGGCATGCGGAGCAGATGGGCGCGTGGCTGCGGTTCTTGAAGGGCGAGGCGGAGCATCCGTTCCCGTATGAGAAATCGCGCGCGAGCATGTTGCTGACGTTTGCGGTGCTGGAATCGATTCAGCGAGGCGGGCCGGTGCGGTTGGACGGAGACGACGGAAATTAGGCGGCTTACTTCTGTGCTGTCGAAGATTTCTAAGTTGAATTGGTACTGGCACCGGCTGCGCGCGATGGGGCCGGGCGAGGTGCTGCTGCGGGTGCAGAAGAAGGCGTATCAATTCAGCGATGCGCGATTTAAGAATGAGTTCGGTTTTGCGCTGGAGCCGAATGTCGCGTGGCCAAAAATTCCCGCACGAGCACACGCACCGGCGGAATTGCTGGAAGCGTTGAAGCGGGACAGCGCAGCGATTCTCCGCGGTGAATGGCTGGCGTTTGGGCATTTGCCGTTGAGGGTGGATGATCCGCCGAAGTGGCATGCGGATAATTTAGTGGGACGCGAGTTCAAGTCGGAGAAGATTGCGTTCAAGGTGAATCATCGCGCGCATCCGGACGGCGCGGACATCAAGGTAATTTGGGAACCAAGCCGTTGGTATCAATTGGTGCGCCTGGCGATGGCGGGGTGGTTGAACTACGACAAGGCGGCACAGGAGAAGTGCATTGAGTGGCTGCACGATTGGTGCCGGAACAATCCGCCGTTCACGGGATTAAATTGGACGAGCGGGTTGGAAGTTGGCATTCGGCTGATTAACTTTGCGTGGATCGACGCGTTTCTGACAGTCGGCGCTGTTTCGCAGAAGACGCTGCACGAATTGCGCACCCAGATTCTGCCGCCGCATACGTGGTATTGCTGGAGGTATAAATCGTTTGGTTCGTCGGCGAATAATCATTTGATTGGGGAGATTGCGGGGCTGGTGGCTGCGTTGGCGCGGTGGCCGGAGTTGGAGAGGATCAGCGCGCCATTGCCGAAGGTTGCGAAGCTGCTGGAGAAGGAAACGTTGCTGCAGTTTGCGGAGGATGGGTGCAATGAAGAACAGGCGCTCGGGTATCATCTTTTTTCCTGGGAGTTTTGTTATCAATCCGCGCGTGCGTTGGAAGCGCTGAAGATGCCGGTGTCGAGTGAAGTGAGGGAGCGGTTGACGCGCGCGGGACATTTTTACACTTGGGTGAAGCGCGAGGATGATGCGTGGGATTTTGGCGATGCGGATAATGCGTGGGTGACGCCGTTGTTCGCAAATGAACGCGATGCTTCGCGTGAATGGCACCGATGGTTCCGCAATTCCGAACAGAGTCCGGCCATTCGATTTTGGTTTGGAGATTTTCCGAAGGCGGAAGCGAATGAGAAAAGCCAATGGCGGGTGTTTGATTCGGGCTACGCGGTGTTCGAGAGCGATGAATGGTTTGTGCGTCTTGACGCGTCGCCGCTTGGTTATTTGAGCATGGCGCCGCACGGGCACCTGGATGCGCTGCATCTTTCCGTAACTTATCGCGGACAGCCGGTAATTGTTGATCCGGGAACGGGCGCTTACTACGCGGACAAGTCAGTGCGCGATTATTTGGCGGATTGGGCCGCGCACAACGGGCCACAACTCGGCTCAAATAAAGAAGCTTTTCCACCGCGGCGCGGGACATTCCTTTGGGGCGCGCATCATGCAAAACCGATGCTGAAGAAAGAATCACTGCTCGAAGTGACGGCGGAAATCCAGCTTCCATATGGCACGGCGCGACGATCCGTTTTGTTCGTGCCGCACATGAATTCTTTTCGAATCCGAGATCAGTTTACGGCTGCGGCATCAGGCGCAGCGAAAGTAACACGATGGAAGTTTGCGCCCGAATTCATTCTGGCCAATCCGTATCCAAACATCTTTCAGCTCGGCGCGGGTTCGACGGTGGTGAAGATGCAATTGGTCAGCGGCTGGAAAGATGCACGGATGTTTAATCCGCCGCCGGAATTGCGCGGGAAGGCCTCCCCTACGCTCGCGGGACTCGGAAACGTGCCCCTGACTTCGGTGGTTTCGCCGGCATTCCGCAAATTAGCTTCGGCAGCGTCTTTGACGCTGGAAGGCGCGGGTGAAGGGCCTTTTGAGTTGATGATTTCGCCCGGATGAGCGCGCCGCAGTCCACCAAGCCCGCGGTCCTGATCATCGTCGAAAACCTGCCGGTGCCGCCGGACCGGCGCGTGTGGCAGGAATGTCAGGCGCTGCGCGATGCGGGCTACACCGTCGTGGTTGTTTCGCCGAAGATGAAGTCATTCGTGAAGCCTTACGAAGTCATCGACGGGATACACATCTACCGGCACAAGATCGTCGAGGCGAAAGGCATTGTCGGATTTTTTGCGGAATACATCACCGCGCTTTGGGGCGAAACGATTTTGTCGTGGAAGGTGTTTTTTCGGCACCGGTTCAAGCTGATCCACATGTGCAATCCGCCCGACATCATCTTCGCCGTGGCGTGGCCATTCAAGCTGTTCGGCGTTCGCGTGATCTTCGACGTGCACGACCTTTGGCCGGAAATGTTTGAGGCGAAATTCCAAAAGCGGAATTTTTTCTATTGGGCGGTGCGCTTCGCCCAGCGGCTGAATTATGCGTGCGCGGATGTCGTGATCGCGACAAATGAAACGAATCGCCAGGCAGCGCTCACCAACGGTCGCAAAGATCCGTCCCAGGTTTTTGTCGTGCGAACCGCGCCGAAGATTCCGGAGAAAGATTTGCCCGCGAACCCCACGCTCAAGAAAGGTCGCAACTATCTCGTCGGCTACGTCGGCGTCATGGGCAGTGCGGATGGCGTCAACCTCCTCCTGGAAACCGTCGCTATTATCGTCCACGAACTTGGCCGAAAAGACGTTCAATTCATCCTCCTTGGGGACGGACCGGAATTCTCCGATCTACTCGCCCTTCGCGACCGCCTCAAAGTCGCCGAGTTCGTTGATATGCCGGGTTGGGCTACCAACGAAACGCTAGTTCCTGTTCTGAAAACGATAGATCTTGGGGTGACGTGCGACGTGCCGAATGCCTACAACCACAGTTGCACGATGAACAAGGTTCTCGAATATATGGCCTTTGCCAAACCACAGGTATCGTTTGACCTCGTTGAAACGCGCGCTTCAGCCCAGAACGCGGGGATTTACGTCAAAGAAGTTTCTGCCCGAAAGCTGGCGGAAGCCATTGTGGCGACGCTGGACAATCCCGACCTCCGCACGGAGATGGGTCGGCGTGGCTCCGCGCGACTCCACAACGAGTTGAATTGGGAAAAATCGGTGGAGCAATTACTCGCCGCCTACGGGGTCGCGCTGCGCTAAGAGAACCACCCACAGTGTTTACCCTCAATCATTTAAATTAATTCGACTGAACGCGGCATTTACCCAAAAGGGGGTTGTCAGGCCTTCGAATCCGGTTACAATCCTGTCCACCGTTTACGCCCTTGGGTTTGCGCCCAAGGCAATTCCGACGCGCGGAGTATGACAGCAGAGAAATCTTATCGGCCGAGTATTCTGGAGGAAATCCGCGATGAGCTTCCAGGTGTTTGGAAGAGCATACCGTTTAAAGGGGTCTTCGTTTCGTTCCTGGTCGCATGGGTTCTGCTGTTTGAATTCCTTGGAAACTCAACTTTCGGGTATATCGAAAGTCATTCACTGTTCGCATGGACGTTCTACTCGTATTACAGCTCTGCAGATGATGAGCATGGCTTCTGGATTCCGCTCGTTGTTTTGGTGCTTTTGTGGTGGAAACGAAAAGAGTTCAATGGTGTTAAGGTCCAGCCGTGGTGGCCAGGGTTGCTGCTTCTCGGCGGTGCGCTCTTGTTACATGTCGTCGGCTATCTCGTGCAGCAGACGCGAATCTCCATCGCTGCGTTTTATTTCGGGGTGTACGCGCTGATCGGAGTGGTGTGGGGTTGGCATGCGTTGAAAGCGACTTTCTTTCCCATGTGCTTGTTCGCATTTGCCCTTCCGTTGGGCACGATCGCGGAAACGATTACATTCCCCCTCCGACTGCTTGCCACGTCAATCACTGGCACGCTGGCGAACAATGTTTTTGGGATTCAGGTGATCCATCGCGGAACGCTTATTTACGATCCAAGCGGCGCGTTCCAATACGAAATTGCCGCGGCATGCGGTGGCTTGCGCAGCCTCACGGCGGTGCTGGCGATCTGCACGATTTTTGGCTTCATGAATTTCAAAAAGAGCCGTAACCGCATCATTCTTGTGGCCGCCGGAATCCCCCTTGCGATTCTCGGGAACATTTCGCGCCTGATGCTGATCATCGTGGCGTCGGAGGCGTTCGGGAAGGAAACCGGGCAGATGGTGCATGATAATACCTGGTTCAGTCTCGTTCCCTATATTCCCCCGATTGTTGGGGTTGTCCTTTTGGGTCATTGGTTGCGTGAACGCGACGACCAGAACGGTGTCGAAAAAGATCGTGGTGACAACAACATGATCGATTCGACGCAATTGCAGGCCACGACATGAATCGCCGGCTTACCTCCATCATTATCGGCTTCTTCCTGCTTGTGGGAATCACCGCGATCATGCTGGTGCGCGTACGATCGAATTACGTGCTCGGCAAACCGGGTGTGAAGCTGGTGGATGAACCGACCTACAACAGCGAAACGAACGTCATTTCAAAGGTCAGCGCCTATCTCCCCGCCCGCGTGGAGAACCTCGTGTCCGACCGCACGGAACCGGTCTCCGTCGTGGAGCAAAACTGGTTGCCGCCGGACACTGTCTACGGTCGCCGCATCTATACCGCGCCGGACCGGTTCCAGGCGATGATTAGTATTGTCGTGATGGGCACCGATCGAACCAGTATTCATAAACCCGAATACTGTCTTACCGGGCAGGGCCAGCGAATTGTCGGTTCCGAAGTAATCACCGTTCCGATTGCGAAGCCGCATCCATACGAGCTCAAAGTGATGAAGCTCTCCACCAGATCGCAGCGCGCGATCAATGGCCAAACAGTGGAGCGAAGTGGAATTTTCATGTATTGGTTCGTGGCAGACGGAGTGTTAACGCCGGACCATAAAGAGCGCATGTGGCTGATGGGCAAGGAACTCGTCACATCGGGCTTGCTGCAACGTTGGGCCTATGTCGCATACTTCGCAATGTGCGCGCCCGGCGAGGAGGAAATGCTGACGAACCGAATGAAAGAATTCATCGCGGCTTCAGTGCCGGAATTCCAGCTCACTGCGGGCGTGCCTGGTAACCTCGCGGAAGCTGGGCAGCAACAAAAACTGGCGCAGAACTAATCGATGCTCCGGAGAGAGAGAGAATTACGAACGCAGATCCAGAAACTTCTGGACGGGCTCCTGTTTGCACTGGCCCTTTGGCTCGCGCACTACGTCCGGGCGAATTTCCTGCGCATCGAAATTTTCGGCGGCACGGATGAGATCGAGGGTTTTTACAATACGAGCTGGTTCTGGTTGAGCCTGATCTTGATTCCTGTGGCACCGTTCATCCTGGAAACACAGGGGTTCTATAACCGGCCGCTCGTTCCCCGGCGTCGAACGACTTATTGGCAACTCACACGGGCGGCGCTCCTCGCAGTGATCGTGTTGGTCTCGCTGTTGTTCTTCTTCTTCAAAGAACTGCGCGCCCGTTCCGTCGTAGTGCTTTTCGTCCCCGTCGTAGTGCTTCTGGTCGGATTGAAAGAAGAAGTTCTGCGGCAATGGGTGAAGAGTCGTTTTGGGCAGACTCAACTCCTGAAGCGGTTGATCCTGGTCGGCAGCGAAGAAGATTGCGCGCGGGTCATGCCCGAGTTGGCGCGAACGGATGCAATCGAAATTGTAGCGAAGCTGGATTTGAATGAGTCGTCCGTTGAGAAATTGGTCGAACTGCTGCACGAACATTCCGCCAACGGCGTGCTGTTAAGTGCGAAGCACATTTATTTCGGCCAAATCGAAAAGGCGGTTCAGGCGTGCGAACTCGAGGGCGTGGAAGCGTGGCTGTTGGCCGATTTTTTCAACACGCAGGTTTCGCAGACCACCTTTGATGATCTGAACGGCCGGCCCATGCTGGTGTTTCGGTCCACGCCCGAGGACTCGTGGCAGAAGATCGCAAAGCATGCCTTAGATTTATTTGGAGCGGCAATCTTCCTGGCGGCTATGGCGATCCCTTTCTTAATCGTAGCGATTCTGATCAAACTCACCTCGCCAGGCCCAATCTTCTTCAAGCAGCGGCGCAGCGGATTGAATGGCAAACCTTTCACGATGCTGAAATTCCGATCGATGGTGACAAACGCTGAACAGCGCAAGGCCGAGTTGGAAATCATCAACGAAATGGACGGCCCAGTGTTTAAAGTCAGCAATGACCCGCGAATCACGCCCATCGGAAAGTACCTCCGCCGCTGGAGCATCGATGAATGGCCGCAGATGTTTAACGTGCTCAAGGGGGACATGAGCCTGGTTGGCCCGCGTCCCCTGCCCGTCGATGAGGTACGCCGGTTCGACGACTTCGCGCATCGTCGGCGCTTGAGCGTTAAGCCCGGACTAACCTGCCTCTGGCAAGTAAATGGGCGGAATACAGTGACGAGCTTCCGCGAGTGGGTCCGCCTGGACCTTGAATACATCGACAACTGGTCGTTCTGGCTCGATTTGAAGATTCTCGCCAAGACGGTGCCCGTGGTGATTCTCGGCACTGGCGCAAAGTAGCTAGGTTCTTAATAGCTCGACGATGCGCGGGCGAGCCGTCGCGATACCTTTATAGTCTGCCATTTGCTCCGGCATCGTTTCGAGAGCCATTGCAAGTTTTTCGCCTTCCGCCGTTTTCTCGTAACCGCTTAACGGAAAAATCCGTAAGCGTATCCCGAAAAGAATTCCGTTGCTCCTCGGCAGCGCGACCAGCGACTGATCTTCTACGCGAAAGTAAACCTGGTTCAGCGTTACGCTCGAATCGAGTCGCGCGATCTTGCGGCTTGGATGTTGATTCCGCTCCGGCGACCGACTCAGGCCCCAGTTGCTGCGCAGCCACGAAACACCGGGCTTAAGCCGGTCCAGGAAAGCCTGGATCGGTCGGCCTATATTCGAGTTGAGCGCCGGGACCACGCCGTGAATTTCCGCGATCGGTCGGCCAATTTTTTCTTCAAGCGCCCAGGAAGAAGGAAAACAGACGCAGCCGCAGACGAGCCGCACATCACCGTTCGTCCGCTTCAGCAGGAGATAATCTGGTTCGAGATTCTCGCCTAAAAAGCGGGCCAGTTGAGACGGACTGGAATCAGAGGAGACAGTGTTCTTCGCGATCGCGATTTCTTTTACTTCATGCAGCAGTTCACCCGCATGTTCCGTTAAGGCCAGGTACTTTGGCGCGTCTTCGGCCAGCCAATGCTTTCGCTCGCGAAGTATTTCGCCGTGCTCGATAGTCGGTCCCCAAAAGTCGTGGATGGCGCCGCGCTGAAAGGCCATCGAGAAATGGTATGGACCATCTGGCAAGTATTGCGCGAGCACAGCGGCACTGTTGCAAAGCAGGTTTCTCGGGTCAAAGACCTAGTTCTGACAGGATACGACCAGGAGCGTGTGAGGCCGAAATGTAATGCGCATGTCCTTCTCTTTGACTTTTAAGCGCGGCTCAACAATGGTGTCCGCCTTTAGATGAGCGCGCGCCATCCTGATAGCTTCGTAAACCGCCACATTGGACCTGACGACACCTCCATCGCCGAGATGCTCAAATCGTTGGGCTTCAACGACCTGGAAGGACTTACGCAAAAAACCGTCCCGGCGCAAATCCGAACGGGCCGTCCGCTGAACTTGCCGGCCCCACGCGGCGAATTCGAGTTGCTCAACGACCTTCGCCAGATCGCGCAGCGCAACAAGGTTTACCGCTCCTACATCGGCATGGGCTACTACGATTGCATCACCCCGCCCGTGATCCAACGGAACGTTCTGGAAAATCCTGGCTGGTATACGCAATACACTCCCTACCAGGCGGAAATTTCACAGGGCCGATTGGAATCGCTGCTGAATTTCCAAACCATGGTGGCCGATTTAACCGCGCTCCCGATCGCAAACGCGTCGTTGCTCGACGAGGCGACCGCCGCAGCCGAGGCGATGCATCTTTGCTATGCGATTAAAGGGGGTGACACGAAGAACGCCTTTTTTGTCAGCGAACTTTGCCATCCGCAAACCATCGCGGTCGTGCAAACGCGCGCGCGTCCGCTCGGGATCGAAGTGGTCGTGGGTTCACACGAAGCGCAGGCTGATTGGAAGAAGTTCTTTGGCGCGTTGTTTCAGTATCCGGCATCGCGCGGAGAGGTGATTGATTATCGCAAAACGATTGAGGCTGTGCATGCGGCTGATTCGCTCGCGGTCGTCGCAACTGATCTGCTAGCGCTCGCTTTGTTGACGCCGCCCGGTGAGTTCGGCGCCGATGTGGCGATTGGCAGCGCGCAACGCTTCGGTGTGCCACTCGGTTTCGGCGGGCCGCACGCCGCTTTCTTCTCCTGCAAAGACGAATTCAAGCGCCAGATCCCTGGCCGGCTCGTTGGCGTCTCGCGCGACGCAAATGGTAAGCCGGGCTATCGCCTCTCGCTGCAAACTCGGGAGCAACACATCCGCCGCGAAAAAGCGACCAGCAACATTTGCACAGCCCAGGCTCTGCTCGCGAATATGGCCGCGATGTATGCGGTGTATCACGGCGCTTCAGGACTGAAGCGCATCGCGGAGTACGTGCGCACTCTCACGCTCACTCTTGCCGAAGCGTTGAAAAAGCTCGGCCACGAAGTCGCGCTGGGAGTGGTCTTCGATACGATCGAAGTTCGTGAAAAAAACGCGAAGCAGATCGTCGCGCAGGCTGAAAGCAAGGGGGTTAATCTTCGTCTCATCAATGAGGGAGCATTCGGCATTTCGCTCGATGAGGCCGCGACTCTCGGGGACGTTGCAAAACTTTTGGATGCGATCCACGGAAAAGCCACAGGGCTGAACCTGGATCAAATCGCTTCCGGCATTCAAGTGGGCATCCCCGCGCAATTCGCGCGCACGTCAAAATATCTGACCCATCCAGTTTTTAATACGCATCACTCGGAAACTGAGATGCTGCGCTATTTGCATCGTTTGCAGGCGAAGGATTTGTCGCTCACCACATCGATGATTCCGCTCGGCTCGTGCACGATGAAGCTGAATGCGACCGCCGAGATGTATCCGGTTTCCTGGCCCGAGTTTTCTCGGATGCATCCGTTTGCACCGGCTTCGCAAACTGCCGGTTACGCGCAGGTCTTCAATGATCTGGAAGCGTGGCTCGCGGAAATCACCGGCTTCGCTGCGACCTCACTGCAACCGAACGCAGGTTCCCAGGGCGAATACGCCGGCTTGCTGGCGATTCTCGAATATCACGCTTCACGCGGACAGAACGCGCGTAAAATCTGTTTAATCCCCACCTCGGCTCACGGAACAAACCCTGCGAGCGCTGTGATGGCAGGGTTCGAGGTGATTCCGGTCGCTTGCGATAAACACGGCAATATTGACGTCGCTGATCTCCGCGTTAAAACCAGTGAGCACGGGACAGACCTCGCCTGCTTGATGGTCACTTATCCTTCCACGCACGGCGTGTTCGAAGAATCCATTAAAGAGATTTGCGCAATTGTGCATGAGCACGGCGGACAGGTTTACATGGATGGCGCAAATTTGAACGCGCAGGTGGGACTATGCCGACCCGGTGAATTGGGCGCCGATGTTTGCCACATCAACCTTCACAAAACGTTCTGCATTCCGCATGGCGGTGGCGGGCCGGGCATGGGCCCGATTTGCGTTGCGCAGCATCTCGTTCCGTTCCTGCCCAAACATCCGGTCGTAATCATGGGCGGGACGAAGCACGATCCTGTTTCCGCTGCGCCTTGGGGCAGCGCGAGTATTCTGCCGATTTCCTGGATGTATATCGCGCTGATGGGCCCGGAGAATCTCCGGAAGGCCACTCAAGTCGCAATCCTAAATGCGAACTACATCGCAAAACGGCTCGAGGAATATTACCCCGTTCTCTACAAAGGTAAGAGCGGCATGGTCGCGCACGAATGCATCGTCGATCTACGCCAATACAAAACCGTTACTGTTGAGGACGTCGCCAAACGTCTGATGGATTACGGCTTCCACGCGCCCACCGTTTCCTTCCCGGTCGGCGGCACCATGATGATCGAACCCACCGAAAGCGAATCCAAGGAAGAGCTGGATCGTTTCTGCGAAGCGATGATTTCCATTCACGGGGAGATCAAAACCATCGAAACCGGTCGCGTCGACAAGCAGAACAATGTTATCAAAAACGCGCCGCACACGGCCGAAGCGGTGATCTCCGAAAAATGGGATCGACCCTATCCGCGCGAGCAGGCCGCCTTCCCCGCTCCTTGGTTACGCGACCACAAATATTGGCCGCCTATCGGCCGCATCGACAATGTCTACGGCGATCGCAACCTCTTCTGCAGTTGCGTGCCGATGGAAGCTTTCGCGAAGCCCTAGGCTTTAAAGAAACTTCGCAGTGCGCCTCGAACTGCGGTTAAGTGCGCGCGCACCCGATATTCCAGCGCAAAATCGGACGGCGTTTCCAGGGTGTAACCCTGGTTCGTCTTATTCACGCTCAGCCAGACTGCTTCGGCCCATTGCGGACGCTGCGTGGGATCAACCCCGGGCCGAATGATCCCGGCGCGGCACTCCCAATTGTCCACCATATCCGCGCTCTCAATAGCGCAAACTTCACGAACTGCTTCGATAATGTCTTCGGCGAGCGAGCGGCGCTTTCCAGGATTCAGTTCGTAAACGTAAAAGCCGTTTGATTCCCAATCCTCATGCAGCAGCAAGTTCAGGTCGAACTGCGGCTGCTCCTTGATCCAGTGCACGTGTGCGCGAACTTCCGCGCAATTCAAGTGGCGGTAATCGCGATTTAAATCCACACCATCTTTGTTCTCGCGCGTGTTCAGCCGGAACCCCGTGGGATTAATACACGGCACCAGCCATAAATTGGCCGCAGGCCACGCGTTCTCTTTCACCAACTCCAAAACTGCCACCGGACCGGAAGGTTCGTCGCCGTGAACTCCAGTGGAAATGTAAATGTTCGGCGCAGTGGTCGAGTGTAGGCGTTTGTAGCCGCGCAGTTCGAAATCTTTGCCTCTAAAGAAAACTTCGCTCTCCCAATGATGGCGCACCGCCGCCTCGTGCGTCTCGCGCTGCACCCGGTCGATATCAATCGTCTCGCCGTGATAACGCCCGGCGTTCTTCCCCAGCTTGTGCATCAAACCATCGCAGGCTCAGCAACAGCCTCTTTGCTGCACGCGCCTGACCCACATCCGCAACTACCGCTCGCCTCGTCCTGGTCGCTAAACCCGTGCTTGTCCCAATTCGGATCGAGCCCGAGATCCTTCAGCATCTGCAAATCTTTTTCGACGGGCTGATTCAGTGTCGTTAAATAATTCCCAACCATCAACGCGCTCGCGCCCGCCATGAAAATCATGCTCTGCAGATCGCGCAGGTTCACCGTGCGGCCGCCTGCGATCATGATTTCCTGCTTCGGCAGAATGAAGCGGAAGCACGCAATCGTCTTCAGAATTTCCATCGGCGAAATCTGCGGACGATCTTTCAATTGCCCCATCGGCGTGCCTTCAATCGGATTCAGAATATTGATGGGAACTACGTTCGCGCCCACTTCGCGCAACGAGAACGCCAAATCACATCGATCCTCACGCGTTTCGCCCATGCCGATAATTCCACCAGAACAAATTTTGATCCCCGCCGCTTTCAAATGGCGGATCGTCTCCACGCGTTCTTCGTAGCTGTGCGACGAACAAACCTCCGGATAAAAGCGGCGCGAGCTTTCGAGGTTGTGCCCATAGCACTCCAAGCCCGCCGCTTTCAAACGCTGCGCTACCTTCGGGTTCTTGATAATTCCCAGGGACGCATCCGGACGCGTCTTTCCGCTCCGCTTCATCTCGTCCAACTGATTACAGATCTGGTCCAGGATCGGGCCTTCTTCCAATCCGCGCCACGCCGCAACCAACCCCACCGCTGTCACGCCGTTTTGATTCGCTTCTTCCGCCGCATTCATCACAGGCGGCAGATCCACCAGTCCGTAACGCGGCGAATCGGTCTGGTAAGCCGCCGATTGCGCGCAGAACTTGCAGTTCTCCGAACATCCGCCCGCCTTCACATTCACTATGGAACAGAGATGAACTTTGTTCCCTTTGAAATGTTCGCGAATGCGGTTCGCCCATGAAAGCAGCGAGTAAATATCGGCAGTCTCCTCGAGGTTGAAGAGCCAGAGACCCTCCTCGCGCGTGAGTCGCTCCCCAGCGAGAACTTTCTCGGCCAGAGTCGCAATACGTCGGGGAGTTTCAGTTGCGTCAATCACTTCGGCGCGCATGGTTGACAAGGTATCTGCCGCTTAAGGCGAGGCAAGTGATTACTCATCTCTTACAACAACTCCAAAACCCGCCGCAATTCTGTATCCGTGTTGTAAAAATGCGGCGAAACGCGAATGTACTTCTGCCCCTCCCGATCCACTCGCAGGTTGGTAATGACGTTATGTCTCTCCAGGAGGCCGTGTAGTTCGCCCATGTCCGCGCCCGCTTTAAAGAAGCTGACGATCCCGCTGGCATTTGCGGGCGATGCCTTAGCATTCAGAACGGTGTAGCCTTTGCCTTCCAGCTCCGGCACTAACCACGCGCGCTTTCGAGCCAACTCGCGCCCGATCAACTCCAGGTCCACTTCCAGCAACAACTCCAGCGCCGCTCGAATGCCAACTATTCCCAGCAAATTGTGCGTCCCCGCTTCATAGCGCCGCGCGTCTGGTTTGTAATTGATCTCCTCCTGCGTCACGAAGTTCGGAGTCCGCACGTTGTGCCAGCCGAACGCGGTCGGTTCCACCCGTTCCTGCACGTCGTGCCGCACATACATCAACCCCGCCGCGCACGGCCCGAGCAGCCATTTGTGCGCATCCGCCGCGGCGAAATCCACGTTTGCGAGCGGCGTCTCAAACGCGCCGAGCGTTTGAATTGCATCCACCGAAAGCAACACACCGCGCTTGCGAAGATACTTCCCAATCTCGTCAATCTCCGCGCGATATCCCGAAAGAAAATGGCAGCTCGAAATCGCGACCAATCGCGTGTTCTCGTCCACTTGCCCGATCACATCCCGCGCGCGAATAATTCCAAGTTCGCGAATGTTCAAATAACGCACCTGGACGCCGCGTTCCGCGAGCTTCATCCAGGGATAAACGTTCGAGGGGTAATCGTCACCGTAGATGAGAATATTTTGGTTCCGCTTAAAGCTCAACCCAGCGGCGAACATGCTGAGCGCGTTCGAAGTCGGCCCAACAAAAGCAACCTCCTCCATCTTCACGCCCAAGAACTTCGCGGCAAGTTGCCGCGTTTCCGTAAGCCATCCCGGCGCCATCACCGCTTCCTGCTGAATCGCACTCGAACCGATTGCGTAGTTGGAAATGGCTTCGCTGACCCTCCGCGGCAACGGGCAGACCGCTGCATGCGCGAGATAAGTTTTTTCCCGCGTGATCGGGAACTCGTGGTTGCGGAGTTCCTCGTTGGATTGCAACTCCTCCAATGTCATCCCAGCCCTCTGCAGCAGAAAGTCGCGAGAACGCGACTACTTCGCAGCGACCGCAGGTCCTGCCGGCTGCGACAATCCAGCCGTCGCCCGCGTCGCGCCATTCACCGCCGAATTCGGGAAAATTCCAAGAAACAACATGCCCACGATGCACGCAAACAGCGCGAAGCGGACAATTCCACTCACGTGCAGCGGCACATCATCGGCCGCCGAATCCTTGCTCCAATAAATCGCACGCACCACACCCAGGTAATAATAGAACGACGTAACAATCCCGAACAGCGCCACACCCAGTAGAGCCCAATACAACGGATCAGAGCCACCGCGCTCCACCACGGAACGCAGTAAAAGAAACTTCCCGAAAAATCCCGCCAGCGGCGGAATTCCGGCCAGCGAAATCATCGCCAACGCGAGCGTCGCCGCGAGCAACGGCGAACGATGGTGCAAACCGTTCAGCACATTGATGTCTTCATCCTGTGCCTGGCGCGTAACAATCGAAATGACGAAGAACGCCGCGATTACGGTAAATAAATAACCAAGCAGGTGGTAAAGAATTGCCGAATGCCCGGCTGCATTTGCGGCGCTTACGCCCAACAGCAAATAACCCGCATTTCCGATGCTCGAGTAACCAAGCAGCCGCTTCAAATTTCGCTGTGGTATAGCGCAAAGGTTGCCGTAAAGGATCGTCACCATCGTGATCACGATCAGAAGTTCGTTCCAATTCTGCGCTAGGGTCGGGACCGCTCCGAAAAGCACCCGGATCAACAACACGAACCCTGCCGCCTTCGAACCCACCGCCAGGAATGCAGTCACCGGCGCCGGCGAACCTTGATAAACATCGGGTGCCCAAATCTGAAACGGGAACGCAGCGATCTTGAAACCCAAGCCGACCAGGACCATGAAGATGCCGAGCATGAATAGTTTAGAATCCAAGATTCCAGCCTTCGAAAGTATCTCCGTGAAATTCGTCGATTGCGCCGTCCCGAAAATCAGTGCGATCCCAAACAAAGTAAACCCAGTCGAAAGCGCTCCGAGGATCAGATACTTCACGCCCGCTTCCAGAGCCCGCACGCGATGACGCTGAAAACTCGTCAGGATATAAAACGTCACCGTGATCAGTTCCAGCGACACGAACAGCATGATGAAATCATTGGTCGAAGCCGCAAACAACATCCCGCTCAGCGCGAATAAAATCAGCGCGTAAAACTCCGAAACCCCCACCGGAATTCGGTCCGCAAAATCCACGGACATGATCAGCACAAATAACGCTGTCAAAAGAAAGAAGCGCTTGAAGAACATCGCCAGCGGATCGATGACGTAGCTGTTGTTAAAGGCGTATTGCGTCCCCGGATTCCACAGAAAACTGCCCACGAGTATCGCTGCGACCGCACCCGCGGCGAGGTATCCAAGTTGCGGTCGGCGTTCGCGCGGCAGCCACAAATCGAGCATCAGCAGCGCCAGTCCGGTGAGAACAACCGCAATTTCTACAATCATCAACGAAGCGTTCATTCAGTGCGTTCGAGCGGAGCGGTGGAAGAAATTTGTGCCACGGTCGCTGCCGTAGAGGTCGGCGCCGGCTGCTTTGCCGTAGCCATTTCCAAGATCCGCTGCGCGGCGGGTTGAATCTTTTCCGTGAGCGTTCGCGGCCACACGCCGAAGAACAGCAGCGCCAAAAAAAGCAGCGCGAAGGGCAGCTTCCGCCACCAGCCGAGCGCATCCGACATCCGATCGAACTCCGCCGGAAGCGGGCCGTGCAAAATATCCCGCACCGCCCTCAACATATAAATCGCTGCAATCACCAAACCGCCCCACACCGCAAAGCTCGTGATCAGCGGCAGACTCTGGTAAGCCGCAAACAGCGTCATCGCTTCGCCAACAAAATTCGCGAACCCTGGCAACCCGCAGCCCGCCATTGCGGCGATCAGAAATGCCGACCCGACAAAAGGCATCCGTTGCAGGAATCCGCCCATCTTGTCCATGTCCAACGTCCCTGCTTCTTTATAAAAATACCCAGAGATCGCGAACGAAAGCGCCGCCAGCAATCCGTGCGCGACCATGATCATCACGGCACCCGTCACGCCCACCAAACTCAACGAAGCCAGCCCGAGAAAAATAAATCCCATGTGCGCGACGCTCGAATTACCAATCAGTTGATTCAAATCGCGCTGACGCATCGCCACAAAACCATTGTAAATAATATTCCCGAGGCACAAATACGCGATCACCTGCACCCAACTCTGCGACGCTTGCGGCATAAGCGGCAAAGCGATCCGGAGCAGACCGTAGAGCCCAAACTTCTTCAAAACACCAGCGTGCAACATCGCTGTCGGGGTCGGCGCAGCGCCGTAACCCAGCGGCGCCCAGGTGTGAAACGGCCACAGCGAAACCAGAATGCCGAATCCGAACAGCAGCAGTGGGAAGATCAGCTGCTGGCGTGCGAGCGGCATCGCGTTCTGCGAAAATTGCCGCGTTAGCTCTTCGATATCGAAGGTGCGCGGATTGCCGGTGAGATAAAGCGCCACCAACCCCAGCAACGTGATCAAGGCCCCAGCGCTGAGATAAAGGGTGATATTGAAAGTCGCGTAATTCTTGTTCGCTCCCCTGCCCCACACTCCAATCATGATGAACGTCGGAATCAACGCGAGTTCGTGGAAGAAAAAGAAAAAGAAAATATCCAACGAAGCGAACGCGCCGAGAATGCCACCGATCATCACGAGCAGCAGCAGGTAAAATTCCTTCACGCGTTCCACTACCAGATATGACATCGCCGTCGCCGCGAACGCCACAATCGTTCCCATCAAAACGAGGCCCACGTTGATCCCATCCACGCCCACTTTGTATTGAATCCCGATCGCTTCCACCCAGGTGAGCGCTTCTTTGAACTGATACCCAGCCACGTTCGGATCAAACGAAGCAAAGACCGCAATTCCACACGCCAGCGACAAAGCCGTCGTGACGATCGCAATGATCCGAATCAAAAACCGATACGACGCCGGCGTTCCAGCCACCGCCAGCGCGCCGATCAGCGGAAACAGAATCGTGAATGAAAGTAAATTGGGCATGGTTTATGGCCGAAAGAAAACGAACAACAACACCGCGAGGCCGATCACGAAAATAAATGCGTAGGTCTGCAGGTTTCCCGTTTGCGCGAGGCGCAGTCCGCGGCCGAAAAGTTCCGTCGTCCCCTGCACTCCTTTCACCAGCGCGCCACCCACGATCCAGCGATCAATCCCCGTCGCAATCTTAGCCAGAGCTTCATGCGTCAGATTGATCAAAGCCGCGTAAAGCTCGTCGAAGTAAAATCGATTTCGCATCGATCGAGCCACCGGCCTCATCATGTTCGGCAGCGGATCCTGCTTCGCGCGATAGTACAGTCCGTATGCCGCGGCGAACCCGAAAATCACCGCCGCGAGCCCCATAATTGCCGCCAACGGCGCGTGCCCGAAAGGCCCGATGAGCAAATCCACGAACCCATGGTGTTCGCCATGTGCATTCGCATCTCCACGGCTCAAGTAATGATTTATCCCGAAAAATCCGGCGATCACCGTCGGAATCGCGAGCACGATCAGCGGTCCGGTCATCACTGTTGGCGACTCATGCGCGTGCGATGCGCCTTCCGATTTCTCCGGCGCATAGAACACCACAAAGAAAAGCCGGAACATATAGAACGTCGTCAACAACGCCACCAACACCGCAATTCCAAACAATACCGGATTGCCGTCGATCGCCGCGACGAAAACTTCGTCTTTCGAATAAAATCCGCTCAACGGCCAGACACCTGCCAGTGCCAGTGTCCCAAACAAGAACGTCCAAAACGTTCGCGGCATCCGTTTCCTCAGTGCGCCCATTTGCCAAATGTCCTGCTCATGGTGCATCGCGTGAATAACAGAACCTGCTCCAAGGAACAGCAGCGCTTTGAAGAACGCGTGGGTCGTCAGGTGATACATCGCCGCGGTCTTACCATCCAAACCCACCGACATGATCATGTAACCGAGCTGCGAAAGAGTTGAGTAAGCCAGAATCCGCTTAATGTCGTTCTGCTGCACGGCAATCAACGCCGCGAGCAGCGAAGTAATTCCGCCAATCCACGCGATAATCTCCAGCGCCGTCACACCTTCCATGAAACTCAATGCTTCCGGCCAGGCCGGCGTCGCGGTGTAGAGGAAGAACACACGTACCAGCATGTAAACGCCCGCCGCCACCATCGTTGCGGCGTGAATCAGCGCGCTGACCGGCGTTGGGCCTTCCATCGCATCCGGCAACCACACATGCAGCGGAAACTGCGCGCTCTTGCCCATCGCGCCCATGAAGATCAACACACCGGCCACTGTCGCCAGCGCGCCAAGCGCAGCCTTGTTCTGCGTAATCGCATTCTGCAATTCCGAGAACTGCACGCTCCCGAGCAGCGACCAGATAATGATGATCCCAAGCAGAAATCCGAAATCGCCAATGCGATTCGTGAGAAACGCCTTCTTGCAAGCGTCCGCGGCCGACGGCTTCTCGAACCAATAACCAATCAGTAAATAACTCGAGAGGCCGACCAATTCCCAGAAGATGAACATCTGGAAAAAGTTCGTCGCGAAAACAATCCCCAGCATCGAAAACGTGAACAGGCTCAGCGAAGCAAAGAAGCGGCTGAACGCTTTGTCGCCATGCATGTAGCCGTAGGAATAAACGTGGATCATTAACCCCACGCCCGTCACCACGAGCAGCATCAGCACGCTTAATCGATCTACGAGGAAACCAATCTCGACATTAAGATTTCCCACCGAGAGCCACTTAATTGCCGGAACAGTCAGCGCCGTTTCGTTACCCAACCGGAAGAACAATCCCAGCGTCAGCAGAAAAGAAATCGCAATCGCCGCGATTGAGATATACGCGCTTACCGACGGACTTCGCCGCGTGAAAAGCGTGATCACCGCCGCCGCAATCAGTGGCAGAAACAAGATCCAGGCTGAAAGGTTTTCGATCATATTCCTACAACTTCATCGAGGTCAGATCTTCCACGTGCGCCGTTTGCCGCTTGCGATAGAGCGCAACAATCAGCGCCAGACCCACCGCCACTTCCGCCGCTGCGACGGTAATAATAAAAAACACCATCACCTGGCCGTTCAGATTGTTGGTGAACCGCGACATGGCCACAAACGCCAGGTTCGCCGCGTTCAGCATCAGTTCGATGCTCATGTACATAATGAGCAGGTTCCGCCGAATGAGCACCCCGGTGAGCCCGAGCGCGAAGAGAAGCGCGCTGACCGTCAGATAATGTTCCAGGCCGACGTTCATTTCAGATCCTTTTTGCTAAGGAGAATCACGCCGAGCATCGCCACGAGCAGCAGCAACGATAAAATCTCGAACGGTAGAAGAAAATTGGTGAACAACAACCGGCCGAGCGGAGCAGTGGCGCCAACCAGCGTTGGGGTCGTCGTCGCGGGAACCGAGTTCCAAATCACGTTGATGATAATCCCAACCACCGCGATCACCGCCAAGGCGCCAATCACCGCGCGCACCTTGCGAATCTTGCGCAATGCTTCCTCCTTTAAATCGAGCAACATGATTACGAACAGGAACAGCACCATCACCGCGCCCGCGTAAACCAGGATTTGCACCGCCGCCAAAAAGAACGCGCGCAACAACACGAACAATCCCGCCATGCAGACAATCGTCAGCACCAGGAACATCGCCGACGTCACCGGATTGCGGTTCGTGATCACAATCACGCCGCACAGCAACGTCAGTATTGAAAATGCGTAAAACGCTATATCGTAGCCCGACATCTCGTTCCCTTAAGGTGTAATCCTCTGCTCCTTCGCTTCTTCAGCTTTGCGCTTCCACTTGCGGATCTGGTCATTGTGCGTTCCGCCCAGCGCGAGCAGCTTTTCCTTGTCGTAAACCATCTCCTGCCGCGTCAGGCCCGTTAGCGAATAATCGTTCATCAGAAAAATCGCTTCTTCCGGACATACCTCCTGGCAATAGCCGCAGAAAATGCACCGCAGCATATTGATCTCGAACTCGCGCGGCGCTTTCTCCACGTTCCCGACTTCCGGCGAACTCGTCGGCCCCGGCGGAGTGATGCGAATTGCTTTCGGCGGACAAACA
The DNA here is from genome assembly GCA_036383895.1 of Verrucomicrobiia bacterium. Lineage (GTDB taxonomy): Bacteria > Verrucomicrobiota > Verrucomicrobiia > Limisphaerales > SXQI01 > DASVNK01. Next base: position 25,246 of record DASVNK010000085.1, read on the forward strand.
AATTCGCAGAGCTGGCACGAAACGCATTTCGTCCGCCCTTCCTGGTCCTTCACCAGATACGGCGCGCCACGGTAATTCGGCGGTAGCGTCCACTTCTGCTCGGGATATTGCATCGTCACTTTCTTGCTCCAAAAGTGACGCCACGTGACGGATAATCCGCCGAAAATCGCCGGCAGATACAACCGCTCCCAAAAGCTCAGTGGTTTACGTTTTACAATCATTTACCTGCAAATTTTGCGCCGATGAAAAACACCGAAGCGTAAAAAATAATATTAAACAGCGCGAACGGCACCGCGCGACGCCAGCCGAGTTCCATCAATTGATCATAACGGAAACGCGGAATCATCCACCGCACCCAGATGAACACGACCATGAAGAACAGCAGCTTCGCGATGAACACGGCGATGTGGAAAATACCCGCACCAATCGTGTTCGCCGGCGCGCTCACCCACGGCAGCGTCCAACCGCCAAAAAACAGCACCACCATCATCGCCGAACCCGCGATCATGTTCGCGTATTCGCCCATGAAAAAGAGCGCGAACTTCATCGACCCGAATTCCGTGTTGTAACCCGCGACCAATTCCGTTTCGCACTCCGGCATGTCGAACGGCAATCGGTTCGTCTCCGCGAACGCCGAAATCAGGAAGATGATAAAACAAAACGGCGCATACAAAATCAGCCACCCATTCTCCGCCTGCCACCGAATTACCTCACTCAAATTCAAACTGCCCACAATCAGGAAAACCGGAATCACCGACATTCCCATCGCGATTTCATACGAAATCAACTGCGCGCTGGAACGAATCCCGCCGAGAAACGGATACTTCGAATTGGAAGCGTAACCCGCCAGCACAATCCCATACACCCCCAACGACACGATTCCGAACGTATAAAGAATTCCAACGTTCAGGTCCGCGATCACCATCCGTTGCCCGCCGAGATTCGATCCAAATGGAATGACCGCAATCGTCAGCATCGCCGGAATCATCGTGATCGCCGGCGCCAGCCAGAAATAAAATTTCCTTACGTGAGCCGGAGTAAAATCTTCCTTCAGGAACGACTTCACGCCGTCGACCAGCGGCTGCCACAATCCCATTGGCCCCACCCGATTCGGCCCTACGCGATCCTGAATCCACGCGGAAATCAACCGCTCCGCCAGCGTCGAGTACGCAATCATCGGCATCAAAATCGCGATCACCGCCACGATCTTGATCAGGCTGTAAAAAATAAATTGTTCTGTCGGTCCGAAATTCATTTCAACTTAGATCGGAACACTCGCTCCCATATCGCCGAGTCCCGCCCAGGTGATCCCATTGAAAGCCGGCACTTCCTTTGTCATCTGGTTGAACAAACCTTCAATGCTCACGAAACCATTCTGTCCCGTAACATTGAAAACGATCTCATGCAGAAATTCCCATTCCGGCCGCGCGTTCCCCGGCGGCTCAACCGCTTTCATGAACCGCTGCACGCGGCCCTTCACATTCGTGAATGTCCCGCGCTTCTCCGCATGCGCCGCTCCCGGCAAAACAACATGCGCCACGCTCACCGTCGCGCTCGGCAAAATATCCGAAACCACCAGCAGCTCGAGTTTCGCCAGAAGATCAGCACCAATCCCGTGCTTCGTCACATCTTCGCCAAAAACAATCAGTGTCTTGATCGTTCCCTTGCGAATTCCATCCGCAATTGCGGAAATATTTTTCCCAAGCTCCTTCGCGCCAATGCCAATCAACTGAGAACCGACCGTGTTCGGATTCCGATCAGGATTCAGCAGCAGCTTGTCCCCTTCCCCACGCCGCGGAACCGAATCGGTAATCGCGCCAACCTTCTCCGCAATTTTCTTCAGCAGATAAAGCTCCTCATTCGTCTGCCGCGCCGAACCAATGATCGCCACGGAACCCCGTGCCGCGCTCGCTAACCTCTGCGAAATCTCGCGCACTGCAGTCGCCCAACTTCCCACCGCTTGCGGTCCATCCTTGTCCTTGAAACGCACCTCACTCAAACGATCCGCGCGATTGATCCACTTGTAATTCAAGCGGCCGTAATCGCACATCCAACTCGAGTTCACCGCGTTGTTTTCACGCGGCTCGTAGCGATGAATGATCCCCTCGCGCGAACCCATCACGATGTTGCAACCCGTGCCGCAACTCGTGCAGATGCTCTTGGTTTCCTTCAAGAACCAAACCCGCATTTTAAACCGAAAATCCTTGGAAGTCAGCGCGCCGACGGGACAGATATCCACTGTGTTCAGCGTGTAATTATTATCGAACTGCCGCCCCGGATAATTCGAAAGCGTGTTGAAGCTCCCGCGATTCACGATCCCGAGCGCATCATCGCCCACAATGTCCTTCGTAAATCGAATACAGCGCGTGCAGAGAATGCAGCGCTCGTCATCGAGCACAATGCGCGGCCCGAGATCAACGCGCTTTGGCTTGTGCACCTTGTGCTCCACAAACCGGCTCTGCGACTGCCCATAATCGACGGAATATTCCTGAAGCTTGCATTCCCCAGCCTGATCGCAAATCGGGCAATCGAGCGGGTGATTGATTAGCAGAAATTCCAGCACCGATTTCCGCATATCGGTCACGCCCGGCGTGTTTGTGTAAATCTCCATCCCCGGCGAAACCGGCGTCGCGCACGCAATCGCCGGACGCGGCGACTTCGCGATCTTCGGAGTCCCATCGGGATTCAGCAGCGGCTTCCGGTCCGGCCCCATCGCGGGCGTGCCGAATTCCACTAGGCACATGCGGCAATTTCCAGCGACCGGCAACTTCGGATGATAGCAATAATGCGGCACTTCCACCTTCACCGCATTGCAAGCCTGGATCATCGTCGTCGGAATCGGCTTGCCCGTCAGCGGATCCGGCGTCGTCTTCGGCACCGAAATCGGCACCCCATCGATCTTCACCGTAATCATCTCCACCGGCGGTGCGGCGGGCGGCTGCGTCGCTGCGGCAGCGGCGCCTGGCTTTGCTTCTGGAATTGCGGGACTCGACATATTTACGCCTGCGGACTCGCCGCCAATTTCATTTCCGAACTCGGACCAGCTCCAACAACCACTTGCTTCTGCCGCGCTTCATCCGCCGCGCCCTTCGCTTCGAATTCGTCCTTAAACTTGCGCACAAAACTCTGCACCGGCCACGAACACGCCTCACCGAACGCGCAAATTGTCCTTCCGCCCGGAATATTGTCAGCAATCCTCAGCAGATAATCCGCGTCTTGCCTCCGTCCCTGCCCATGCGTCAGCCGATGCAACGCTTTCGACATCCACAACGACCCTTCGCGGCACGGCGTGCACTGCCCGCAGCTCTCATGCGCGTAAAACTCCGACAGATTCGCCAGCGCCTCCACAATGTCCGTCGAATCGTCCATCACAATGATCGCGCCCGAACCCGACATACTCCCCGCCGCCATCAACGAATCGAAGTCATACGGCAAATCAAGCAAATCGACCTCCTGCTCGATGTCCTTCCCGTCCGGCCCCTTCTTTTTCAGCTTAAATTTCTCGCCCGCCTTGAAAACCTTCGCCGACGACCCACCAGGAATAATCGCCTTCAATTGCCGCCCATCGCGCAATCCGCCCGCGAAATGAAAAATCATCTCGCCGATGGTCGCCTTGCCCACCTCGACCTCGTAATACCCGGGCTTCTTCACATGCCCGCTGATGCTCACGATGCGCGTCCCCGTATTGTTCGGTGTGCCCAGCTTCGCAAACTCCGGCCCGCCCATCGTCACGATATGTTTCACCGCGCACAACGTCTCCACGTTGTTCACAATGGTCGGCGACATATACAAACCCAAAATCGCCGGGAAATACGGCGGCTTGATTCTCGGATACGCCCGCTTCCCTTCGAGCGATTCGATCAATCCCGTCTCCTCACCACAAATGTATGCGCCCGCCCCGCGATGCACATAAATCTCCAGGTCATAACCACTCCCTAAAATATTTTTCCCAAGAAAATTCTTCGCTCGCGCTTCCGCCAACGCGCGATTCAAAATCCGCGCACCTTCCGGAAACTCCCCGCGAATATAAATGTATGCGAGATGAACATCGTTCGCGAAGCACGAGATGATCATCCCCTCGATCATCTGGTGCGGATCTTTATGCAGGATCTGCCGATCCTTAAACGTCCCCGGCTCCGATTCGTCCGCATTGCAAATCAGATAAATCGGCTTCCCGCTCTTCCGATCCACGAACGACCACTTCAACCCGCACGAAAACCCGGCCCCGCCGCGCCCGCGCAACCCGGAAATCTTCACTTCCTCGCGGATCTGTTCCTGCGCGGACATCGACTTGCCGTCAGGCAATGCCTTCGGCGCGAACGCCAACGCTTTCTTCAGCGCCTCGTAGCCGCCATGGCACACGTAGCAGTCCAGGTCCGGGGTGTAACCCGGCTGGTCCACGTTCTTTAATATGAGCCGATATTCCTGCGGCATACTTCGCTCAAATTTCTAAAATCTTCCGGCGCTCCTTGACTCCGCGTCTAAACTTCCTATCTTGTCAGCCCGTGCCACTGCCGAATGGTGTAACGGTAGCACAGCAGTCTCTGAATCTGCTTGTCATGGTTCAAATCCATGTTCGGCAGCCAAATACTTCCAAAATTCCTTCTGTATTAGGATCGCCTGAACAGAATTCTTCTGCTCTTCGATCGACTTTCCCCAACCAGCTTTCCGGCGTCCTTCGATGCTCCAGAGGCCTCGACTCTTATGGAACGCAACATTCAGCTCCCAGCGCTCGTCCGGCGTCGCGCTCAAGAAGCGCTCTTGCGCACGCCTCCACGTGACGCTCTTCATCGCGCGGCCGACGCTCGCCACTGCTTTTTTATGAGTCATGCGTTTCATTTCCGTCCGCACTCACTCACGATCTGGTCCGCTTTCTCGTTCGAGACCGCTTCGTAAAAAGCTTCGTTGCACATCATCACCGGCGCCGTCCCGCAACTCGCCAGGCACTCCACAAACTCCACCGTGAACTTCCCGTCCGCCGACGTCTGCGCGCCATGCCCATGACTGTCCAATCCGAACTTCTTGCACAAATGTTCGTGCAACTTGTACGAACCACCCAGCGCGCAACTCAGCGTCCGGCACACCCGCAAGTGATGTTTCCCAATCGGCTGCTGCCGAAACATCGGATAAAACGTCACCAGCTCGTAAATATTGATCGGCTGCAGCTCCAGCTTCGCCGCGATCCACTCAATCGCTTCCTTCGACAGATATCCGAAATGCTCCTGCACCGCGTGCAACAGCATCAGCGACGCACTCCGCTTCACCGGATAATGCGTGATCAATTCATCGATCTCCGCGAGCAATTGCGGCGGCACCTTGAAGTTCGGGTCCGACTTCGCCGTAAATTCCACCGGATGCGCCGGAACAGGGTGCTGCGCGCTCATCGGTCACACTCTCCCATCACGAAATCCAGCGACCCCAGGATCGACACCGTATCGCTCACCATGTGCCCCGGCATCAGCTTGTGCAGAATGCTGATGTTCACAAACGACGGCGACCGGATCTTCATCCGGTTTGGTGTTCCACCACCGCGACTATGAATATAAAAACCCAGTTCACCCTTAGGATTCTCCGCCCCAAAGTATACTTCTCCGGGGGGACAGTTCACTCCCTGCGTCACCAAAATAAATTGGTGAATCAACTCCTCCATCGAAGTCAGCACTTTGTCCTTCGGCGGCAGAACCACCTTCCCATCCGGCACGTTGATCGGCCCATCCGGCAACTTATCCAAACACTGCCGCAGAATCCGCACGCTCTGCCGCATCTCTTCCATGCGCACTAAGTATCGGTCGTAGCAATCGCCCACCGTCCCCACCGGCACATCAAACTGCAACTGATCGTAAACCAAATACGGATGCGCCTTCCGCAAATCAAAATCCACTCCGCTCCCGCGCAGATTCGGCCCCGTCAGCCCGTAATCGATCGCATCGTCCTTCGAAATAACTCCGATGTCTTTCGTGCGATCGACAAAGATCCGATTCCGCGTCAGCAACTTCTCCGACTCGTCGAAGTTTACCACCACTTCGTCCAAAAACTTCCGGCATTGCTCCACCCAGCCCGGCGGAATATCCCGGCTCAACCCGCCAATCCGCGTATAACTCGTCGTAAAACGCGCGCCCGTCAGCGCTTCGCACAAATTATAAATCTTCTCCCGCTCCTGGAAGGTATGCAGGAACACCGTCATCGCCCCCACATCCATCGCGAACGCCCCTAATCCCAGCAAATGCGCCTGGATACGTCCCAACTCGCAACAAATCACCCGAATGAACTGGCACCGCGGCGGCAACTGCTTCTCGATCCCCAGCAACTTCTCCACCGCCATCACATACGCCACGTTATTCGAAAGCGGCGCCAGATAATCCAACCGATCCGTATAAGGTATGAATTGCTGATATGTCATGTTCTCAGCAATTTTTTCGTCACCCCGATGCAAGTACCCGCAGTCCGGATCGCACTTCGTGATGATCTCCCCGTCCAACTCGAGCAACAGCCGCAACACCCCATGCGTCGCCGGATGCGATGGTCCCATGTTCAGGACCATCTTCTCGCCCATCGAGTCCTCTACCTCATCTTCGGTCCGAGGAACTGACGCCGGCGTGTGTGGAACATTCGCCGTCGTCGCGACTTGGTTCGCCCGCGCCGCCGTATCTCCCACTTGGATTTCCCGAGTCTCCTGAGTGCGCGCGCTCATCGGTTCTCTCCTATCGCCGCTTTGTTCTGCTCATCCGCGCGCCCCAAATCCCTCCGCCGCTCCAATCGCGAAATCGTCTTCAACTCATCGGTCTCTGGCACACGCACGCGCGGCTCACGCGCAATCGCATCGCGTCCACCCGGCACAGTCACGAACGGCCCGCCTTCCAACGGTGCCGGATTCGAGAATGCCACATCCGGAAACTCCGAAGCTTTCCCCGCCAATGGAAAATCTTTGCGCAACGGAAAATACGGATACCCCTCCCACATCAGAATTCGCCGCAAATCAGGATGCCCGCGAAACCGCACCCCCATCATGTCGTAAGCCTCGCGCTCGTGCCAATCCGCCGTCCGCCAAACGCTCGTCACCGTCGGCAACTCCGACTTCTCTTCCGATACCGAAGTTTTGATCCGCAGATGCTGCCGATGCGAGTAGCCGTAAAGCTCGTAAACAACTGTGAAACGCGGATCGTCTCCGTAATTATCCACCGTGGAAAGATCGACCAAATAATTAAACCCCAGCTCCGTCTTCGCGAACGCGCAAACCTCAGCAATGCGCTCCGCATCGCTCACCACCGCCGTGATCTCACCGCGAAATTCAATCGGTTCGGTAATCAGTTCACCGAACTTCTCTCGCAATTTTAAAGCTAACTCCTTTGCAGACATTAAATGCTGCTACGCAAATTTGTTGTTTGGGATTATGCCGCCTGCTTTTGCAGGGCCAGCGCGGGCTCGCGCGAAACTTTGGCCTGCAACTTCATCAAACCATCCAGCAGTGCCTCTGGCCGCGGCGGGCAGCCCGCCACATACACATCCACCGGGATGATCTTGTCCACGCCCTGCAACACCGCGTAGCTCCGATACATCCCGCCCGTCGATGCGCACGCCCCCATTGCGATCACCCACTTCGGCTCCGCCATCTGCTCATAAATCCGCTTCACCGCCAGCGCCATCTTGTAAGTCACCGTTCCCGCCACAATCATCACGTCCGATTGCCGCGGCGAGAATCGCATCACTTCCGATCCGAAGCGCGCAATGTCGTAACGGCTCGCTCCCGTTGCCATCAATTCGATCGCGCAACACGCCAGTCCCATCGGCATCGGCCAGAGCGAATTCTTCCGGAACCAATTCAGCGCAGCATCGAGTCGGGTGACAATGACATCACCCTCGACTTTCGAATTGTATCCAACTTCTGTGGTGGTTTGCATACCGGCTGGCGGTTTTCACGCAGCAATCTCAAGTGCTCCGCTCCTTCATTCAAAGGACGCGCCAACGTAACTCCGCCGCAAACTCTCAGGCAAGTTGAATTTGTGAAATTTTTCACAATCTTTCCCCGACGCGCCGCAGCCCCTATTTACCGTATCGGAAACGTCAACGCGTGCGAACCTACCAACTCACGTAAGGACTACCCCGAAAACAACTTCAGGCGATTGTCACTCTCCCGTTTCTTGACGCTCTCGCCGTCGCCTACCATCCTGCCCAGCGAGGAAAAAGATGGCATCGCGACATGACATTTTGTCCGCTCCGGGATACCGGCTTTTCAGCCCGGTTCCAGCCATAAACTTCCACAGTTCAGACGCAGACCAACCGATAAACCAACTAGCAGCATGAGCATCGAACCAAGCCCTTTTTTGGACTTACAGCCGTCTTCCACTTCGGTCCGTCACGACTTCCATTCGGAAGACAGTACCGCTCCAAAAAGAACCAATGGACGCGCTTCTCTCATCCCGGCCTCGCGCATTGATAATCCCCGCGACCACGCTCGCCACGATCTCGGCCCTGCCCTCCGCGAGAAGGTCAAGGAACTCGTCCAGCTCGCCCAGGAGCAAGGTCACCTCACCCGCGAAGACGTTAATGAAACTTTCCCGCCGGGCGAACATTCTCCCGACGAACTCGAGGAGGTGAATCGCCGCCTGCGCAGCCTCGAAATTGAAGTGCTCTCCGCGCCGCCCGTCCGCATCAAGCTTTCGACCAAGAGTGATGACGAATCGGACAGCGTCGAAGCGCTCGACGATCCCGTCCGCATGTATCTCAAGGAAATGGGACAGGTGAAGCTCCTCACCCGCGAGCAGGAAGTCGAAATTTCCAAAAAGATTGAAGAAACCGAAATCGAGATCAAAAAGATCCTCTACAGCTTCGGCTTCACCGCCAAGGAACACATCGCTCTCGCCGAAAAACTCCTGAGCGACCCACCCAAGGAACGTTTCGATCGCGTCATCCAGGACGCCAAAGTTCCCGCTCGCGAAGCGCACACCCTCACGTTGCGCCGCTTGCTCAAACGTTGCCGCGCGTTCGACGTGTCTCTTGATACCCAATACGCCGCGCTCCAGCACGCCACCGGCGCCAAGCGCTCCAAAGGAGAGAAAGAGTTGGCACTCCTCTCACGCAAAATCCAGATGCTCTTCCCCCGCTTTTGCTACAAGCAGAAGGTCCTCGAAGAAATCTGCCTGGTCGCCGAAAACATTGCCGAAAAAGTGCAGGCTTCTCTCAAAGCGATCCACGAAGCTGAAAAAGCGGTCAAATCCGACGTGCGCGAATCGATCCTCCTGGCCGAGCGCAGCAAGTTGAAATCGCTGGAAACACTGCTCCGCATGCAGTCCACTGATTTTCTCGCATCGTTCAATCGTCTACAGGATCTCCGGAAATGCGCTTTTGAAACCAAGGGGGAAATGGTCAAGGCCAACCTTCGCCTCGTCATTTCCATCGCCAAGAAATACACCAACCGTGGCCTCAGCTTCCTCGACCTCATCCAGGAAGGAAACATGGGCCTCATGAAAGCCGTCGAGAAATTCGAATACCGCCGCGGCTACAAATTCTCCACCTACGCCACCTGGTGGATCCGCCAGTCGATCACCCGCTCCATTGCCGATCAGGCCCGCACCATTCGCATCCCGGTGCACATGATCGAGACCCTCAACAAAGTTCTCCGTCTCCAGCAGCAGCTCGTCCAGGTTTACGGCCGTGAACCTCTCCCGCACGAAATCGCGGACGAAATGCAGGTGCCCGTCGAACGCATCCGCACCATCCTCAAGATGGCGCAGCAGCCCGTCTCCTTACAGGCGGAAGTCGGCGACGGCGACGAAACCAGCCTCGGTGATTTTATCGAAGACAAATCTGCTGAAGATCCATCCAACAAAACCGCTTTCGGCCTTCTCAAAGCCAAGCTCGGCGACGTCCTCACCAGCCTCAGCGAACGCGAACGCCAGGTCCTCGAAATGCGCTTCGGCCTCGCCGATGGTTATCCCCGCACCCTCGAAGAAGTCGGCCGCCAATTCCGCGTCACCCGCGAACGCATCCGGCAGATCGAAGCCAAAGCCCTCCGCAAAATCCGTCACCCAACACGCCTCCGTCAACTCCAGGGCTTCCTCGAACTGGAAGGCATCGACTACAACATCCTCAAAGACCTCAAACGCATCCGCGTCTAGTCTTTCTCCTGCTCTTAATCGTAATCTTAATCTTAATCACGGCCCGGCTCGCCCGGGCCTTTTCTTTTACCGAATAGTAGCCATCAAAAGCCCAATCAGTAGTACCAGCGCTATACCCATCATCACCCGTACCGGCCGCTTCATAATCCGCTCCGGCAGCCAGAACTCCGCCGCCGCATATCCAGCCACCACCACCCATAAAATCCCCAACCGCACCGCCTCCGCCCCATGCACCCAGCCTCCCTGCCAATGATGCCAGCTTCGATAACTCGAGGGTCGATAAGTCGTCTGTCCCAAAATTCCGTACAATCCCCACACCGCAATTGCCAGCGGCACCATCACAAAGACAACATTAAAAAATCGTTTCACACCCCGTCTTACCTCACTTCGGCAGAAACCAATGGATATACCCGCACCGATCACACACAAAACACACCGCCGACGAGTTCAGCCAGTCCAGGTTCAAGAAGCTCAATCCCGCGGTGTTCAATTGCGCCTCCCTCCGCGCAAACTCATCATGCCCGCAAATCTGGCACTTCAACACCTTTCCCAGAATCTCGTAACTCTTCGCCTCAGTTTTCCCAAACATGCCGCCAAATAAACCGAAACCCCCTACCGAAGAAATTACAAACTAAGAAGCAATTTAGAACCGCACTGCATTGTAGGGGACGAGGTAACGAGTCCTTTCGCCACACGATGACACGAAGCTCCTGCTGAGTAATGGTGGCACGAGGCTCCTGCCAAGTGTGGTGGTGCGAGGCTCCTGCCGGGCTTCGGTTAAGCGCCAACGAAACTAACCTCAAGAATACTGATCCCAAGCCGCGCTCCGCGACCCGGTGTAACTCTTATGCACCTGCTTCAACCGCGTCGTGGTGCGATCCAACTCGCTCATCTCGCGCTCCACAGCTTCCAGCCTTCTCCCCAACCCCTCGCTGTTGCGCGTCTCCAACAAAATCAATTCATTGATGCACTCACGAATCTTCGCATCAAATTCAGCATCGGGATTTTTCTTCGCTGCTTCCGTCGCGCGAATAATCTTCGGCCGAAGCTCCTGCTTCTCTTCCTGGCACAAGCGAACCTCCGCCCAATCTGAAGACCGGATCGCCCCCGCCTCGACTTCCGTCAACCGCTTCCACTCCTGATACAACTCCAGCAGTTCAGCGTGCGCGCTCATCTCAAATTCCTATGCCGCAGCAAAATTGGACGCCGCCGTCGGCGCCGGCTGTCCTTGCAACATCTGTGACCAGGCCTCGCGCAAGCTCGTGAGATACTTCTTGCACTCGTGAATCCCCTCCGGGCTCTTACGCGTGTTCGCCTCCACCAAGCGCCGGTCCATATATTCGTAAAGCCCTCGCAACGTCGTCGCCAATTCGCCGCCGTTCGCGATATCAAGCGCAACATTCAGCTCGTGCAAGATGTCCTGCGCGCGCTGAATGTTGTTGTGAATTTGTTGATTCGCCTCAGCCGGGTCTTCCATGTCGAATCCCTGTTCCGCGCGGTCGAGGAAGCGAATCGCTCCCTCGAACAGCATCAGAACCACTTGCCCAGGTGCCGCGGTTTGCATCGAAACCTGGCGATATGAATTCCACGGAGACCTCGCTGTCGTCATTCAATTCCTTCTAATCCGAACTACTCGCTCAACACGGTAGCTTGTTTCGTCATTTCCATCGCCAGCAATGTGGCAATGCGTTGGATAGTTTCGCGCGGCGGATAGGCAGGATCTCCCACCAACCGGCGGCCGTAATCCACCATGTGTGTCCGAACGTCTGGAATCTCTTCCAGCCGTGCTTCCAGAGCACGCGAGTTTTCGAATACTGACAAGGCAGAGTCGGCGTCGATCTTTCGCGAAGCTTTGGCGTGGGTCGAGAAGACCCGGGTCACGGAATCGATATTCCTATTTCCTTTAATTTCCATAGCTTGCTTCTTCTTCTTCAGCAGGCGTTAGCTACCTGCTTTTGTTATCGGTTTAGGGGGGGGTAAACTTGAAATCTTTCGCCTCAGGCTTCTTACCTATTTCGACCCAATCTTCACCTCGATGGCAGTGTCTCCAGCACCGCTTGCAACGTGTACTGTCCGAACCTACTCGGTGACAAATGAATGCTCCGCGAATCTTCCAACGCCGGGTTGTTTTTCACATTCGCTCGATCGTATCTCCGCGCCGAATTAGACACCGCTTCGGACGACGCATCGAACAGTTCCTCCACCGCCCAAATCGCCGAAGCATTCGTCTCCACGAGCTTCATCCGCCACCCAATCGCCATCGGCGGGTAAGCTTTGTATTCGGTCAAATGCGGAAACAGCACCGCCTCCGCTCCCGTCCGCTCCGCTAAAATCTGGAAAATCCGTGGCGGCAAATCGTCATAAGCATCCCAACTCTCCCGGCCCGTCCACTCCTTTAACCGGCTCGGCTCCACCAAAATCGTTTCAAACCGCGACGCCTTCGTCAGCTCATTCTGGAACACCGGTTCCAACGCCCGCTGACCCGAAATCAAATCCGCCGTCGTCGCCTTGATGCTCACGGGCAACACCGCCACCCGCCGCAGGTTCACCGGCAGCAAATGCTCCCGCCGATAAACATTCCGCACCTGGTAATCCGGCCCGTGAATCGGGTCCTTCAACGGCTTAATGCTGCAACCACAAAGGATTACACCCGCCCAAACGACCATTGCGGTCGAGGCGATCCCCCACCTTTGCTTTATCGAATTTGCGACCAACTCACTATTTATCGTTCCACCGTTCGCAATCTTAAGAAAAAAATTCTATCTGTGGTGGTAAGCCTCGCTCCCGCGAGGCTTCGCGCGCGCAGAGCGGCGCGCTCGTTACCACGAGAACCTCATTTACTTCGGCGTGACCGTCGGCTGATCCGTGCTCTTCCCGCCAAACAACGTCTTCCGCGGCGGTTCCAAATACCGGAACGGATTGCTCGGATTATCATTATCGTACGCGTAAGCATCCCGATGATTCAGGAAAAACTTCACCGCATCTCCCGGAATCGCGAACCCCAATCCCTCCCCAAACTGAATCTTCATATTCGTCACCCCCACCACCTCCCCCTTCAAATTAAACAACGGCCCGCCCGAATTGCCCGGATTAATCTGCGTCGTCGTCTGCATATATAACTCCCCCGCCAGCGCCCGCGTCTTCGTGCTTAAAATCCCCTCCGTCACCGTCCGTTCCAACCCCAGCGGACTCCCAATCGCGAACACCCGATCCCCCACCGACAGCGCATCCGAATCCCCCATCAACACCCACGCAAACTTCGGCGCATCCTTGTCATCCACCTTCAACAACGCCAGGTCCGCGAACTTGTTCATCGCCACAATCCTCACCTGCTTGTAAGTCCGCCGATCCAATTGCCCGTTCTTATTATGATAAACCTCGATCGAAATCTGCGTCTCATTTTCGATCACATGGAAATTCGTGATCAAATAGCCTTCCTCATTAATAAAAAATCCCGACCCCAATCCCCCCGGCGTCCGCACCTGCACCACCGCCTCCCCCAAAATCGCCACCAACTCCCGCACCGTCCCTTCCTTCCGCAACGCGCCCGGATTCGAATAAAGCGACCCCGCAATCTGCGCCGAAACCGGCGGCGTCGTATTCTCCCCCTTCTTCGCGTCCTCCTTCGCTTCCTCGTCCTTCGGCGTCACCACCTTCGCGATCGCATCCCGCGGCACCATCAAAATCGTATAACCCACATCCACCGCCACATGCTCCGCCTTCTCCGCAATTATCCGCCCCTTAATCGAAGCCTCATCCTTCAACTCAATCACATCGCCGAAAGCAATCGACGCACTCAAAGCCAGCACTCCAGTTCCAACAAAACGGCGCATACGCGCAAAACTAACCAACACCCCTAACTTCGACAAGCAACGAGAGTTACCGCGCGGCTACCTTGTAGCGCAGCTCTGCACTTCTCACCTCTTCATGAGGCCCAAAGGGCCCCCACGGAAGCCCACGGCAACGCCCTTGGTTCAAGGCGTCCCAAATTCCCAAAGGCCTGAGGGGCAGACCTAATCTTCAGTCCCCTCCCATACCCAAGCCGCACCGAAACGTAGCTCTCTCCTATGGGCGCCACTGCCTTCGAAACGGAAAATCGTTGTCGCTCCTAATCCTCCTGTTAAGAAGTTTCTTGTGCGAACTGACCCCGTTTCGGTGGCGCTAATCGTGGGCTTTATCTGCGCCGCTGCCTATTTTTTGCAGCGGCCGGCCCGCGCGGATTCTTTCCGCGCAAAATTACCGAAATGGCTGCGCGGTCGCGGCACCGAAGATCCGTTCTATCCCTTCCGCTCGTGGACCTGGACAGCCCTCCCAGGACATTGGTTGTCTGCAGTCATCACCAGTGCCATTGCGGTGATTGTCTTCGCGGCCATGGCGACCTGGTTCGCTTTTCGCGAAGGCTCGACAACTACCATCGTCGGCTTCACCAGCTTAATTGCCGCATTTCACCTGTTCCACACACTTCGCATTCTCCGTAAAGTCCGCCAGTTGAAGCTGTAATTTTTCCTGCACCGGCACCCGGTTCGCACACCGCCAGACTGCAGCAACGCTCTCCCTTCACCGCCCGATCACCCCTCCTACCTTCCCCACCTACCTGCGAGATCTGCCAAGTTTCTTTCTTGCAATAAGGTTCAAATATCTGCTCCATAAGTTACCGCCGGAAAATCTGGTGTCTGGATTCCGTCGTTCCCAACAAACGATGCGCAAGAAATCTCTCGCGCCCTTCAACAGATCTCTGCGGCGCTAACTGCTAACCAAACAAACCTATGAAACTCCTGAAACTCTTCCTTGTCCTCCTTACCGCAACGCTCGCCCGAGCTGACGTGGTTCTAGACTGGAACGCCGTCGCCGTCACCCACATCACCGCGGCCGGCCGCCCCGGTCCCACCGGTCTGCTCGACTACGGCGTCGTCCACGCCGCCATCCACGATGCCGTCCAGGCCTACGACAAACGTTTCGATACCTACGCTTCCGTCATCGAAAACGCCACCGGCTCCATGGACGCCGCGGTCGCTAAAGCAGCTCACGACGTCCTCACCAACCGTTTCCCGTCTCAGGCCGCTGCCATCGGCACCACCTACAACAACTATCTCACCTCTCACGGAATTGCCGCCAACGATCCCGGCGTCGCGGTCGGCGCGGAAGTCGCAGCAACCATGAACGAGCTGCGCGCGGACGACGGCTCCTTCCCCGCCACCTTCCCGCCCAACCTTGGCTCAAACGAGATCGGCATGTGGCGCCCAACCGAATCGTTCCTCCCGCCGCCACCTGCCAGCTTCTCGGCTTTCGGCTTTCCATGGATGGCCGATGTCACCCCCTTCGTCGTCCTCGACTCGCAACAATTCAGGGCTAATAAGCCTTACACCGTTAAGAGCGGCCTCTACACCAAAGAATACAACGAAACGAAAGCCCTCGGCTCCATCAACAGCACCGAGCGCACTCCCGAACAAACCCAACTCGCTTACTTCTGGGCTGGCAACTTCCTCGCGCAAATCAACGACCTCGTCCGCAGCCTTGCCGACTCTGAACTCGACAACTCCGGCGACATCGCCCGCCTCTTCGCCCTCGTCTACCTCACCGCTTCCGATGGCCTTATCACCACTTGGGCCGGAAAACTCGAGTACCCAACGTGGCGACCCCTCACCGCCATTCGCGAAGGCCAGAACGATGGCAACAAACACACCATCGGCGACCCCAATTGGCAGCCACTCATCAACACCCCGAACTATCCTGATCACAGTTCCGGCGCGAACGGACTCATGAGCGGCGCCATGAAAATGCTCTCCCTCTTCTTCGGCACCGATAAAATGACCTTCACCATCTCCACCACGAACCCCAACGCAAACCCAAAGGTTCACACCTACTACCGCTTCCGCGACCCCGCTCTCGAAGTCGTCGAAGCCCGCATCCTCCAGGGCATCCACTTCCGCACCGCCGATCGTGACGGCCGCAAAGTCGGCCTCAATGTCGCCCGTTGGGTTTACCAAAACGCCCTCCTCCCCATCGGCGAACAAACCGATTGCGGCGAAGAAGACTCCGAATAATCCTCCAAGTAGGATTCTTAAAGGGGCGCCCCCTCGCCCCTGCTCAAGTCCTCGCCAGGTCCTGGCGAGGACCTAACCCTGCTTCTTACCTCAATTCATTCTTCTTTGTGCCTTCGAATCTTTATGTGAGTATAACCCCATGCACACGGGCCAATTGCTAACCACCGCCATCGCGCTGCTCATCACCTGCTCACCGTTCTGTCACGCCGTCGAACTCGTCTCCCAGCAAATTGAACTCGGCAGCAGCTCCCAGATCACTCCTGCGAACGGCGGCTTCGGTGGCTGGGATCAAAGTTCACGGAACAATAATGGCTTTGGTGACCGCTCCCTTGAAACCACCACCCAGGCGACCTTCAGCGAAGTCGAAGTCTCCGCCGGAGCCACCCTCAATTTCCGCCGCACCAATTCCGCTTCCGCCGATAGTTTCCACATTCACTCCCGCCTCGCGCTCCACTCGCAGGATTATCTCGCCGTTCCAACTACCCAGCTCACGACGCGCGCCTCGGCCGTAGCGATCGTCACCATCCAAGTCCGTTCCGAAACTGCCTTCCGCTACAACATCCAAAAAACCGGCCACTACCATCTGCCCGGCGGCGGCGGCCTCACCATCACCGCTCCGAACGGCACCATCGTCGTCAATCACGGTTGGACCACCGGCACCACCGCACCTTCCGATGCTTCTGGCGTCCTGCCCCCCGGCACCTACACCGTCCGCTTTTCGGACAGCTCAAACGCGGAAGGAATGGTCTCTCCCATCCTGGTCAACCACATCGAAGGCGACGCCCAATCACTACTCACACTCACCTTCACCCCAGCCAGCTCAAATCCCATCCCCGAACCTTCCATCAACATCCTCCGCGACTCCACCAATCGTGTCGTCCTTGAACTCACGAATCTCGTGCCCGGCACCTACTACACCATTGAACGCGGCGACTCCCTTCAGCCCAACTCGTGGCAATATCTCTTCGCCTTCGTCGCCGCCGGCGCCACCGCCTCCTGGACCGATACCCTCAACGTCCACACCCCAACCACTTTCTATCGCTTAAGATTCTAACCGCCGAGTCCTCGGTCAGAGCAAGCTTCCGACCGAAATCCCGATCTCCGTCCACACCCAAACCACCCCGTTGGCAGCCCCCCAGCCCTGCCACGAACAGAATGCAATCACGAGAACAGACTGCAGAATTCCGGTCCAGCGCTTCTGGCGCAGCAAATTCACGAACAGCACCGCTGCGACCGGCAAGAGCAGCAACCCGGCATGGACAAGCAACACAGCTGTCACGAACCGAAACTTGCCCAGCACGCTGCTCCACGGTGTCAGCGAGTGCGGCACAAAATTCCAGAGCGGCCCGGTAACCAGGATCAACATCACCACCAGCGCAATCCCATTCGAGACCCGCACCGCCAGCGAGCTCGGCATCCTCTCATCCTCCGTCCGATCTGAATCGTACCAGATCTTTTCCACCGACGCCCGCCGCGTCACCATCTTCACCGGCGAAACAATCGCTTTCAGAAATCCTCCCAACAGTTCGCTTCCTGAATTCTTCCGAAACCGCCTTCCCGAAGTCAGCACCCGTTCCCACAAAACCACGAATTTTCCTTCGCGCCGCAGCGCCATCGTCATGAAACCTTCCTCCGCCCAATAAACCCGCTCGTTAAATCCACCCGTCGCATCGAACGCCTCTCGCGTGCAAAACATAAACGCGCCCCCAGTAAATCCCACCAGCGTGCAACCAATCCCGCCAAACAATTCAATCACCCGCACGTACAACGGCACCGGGCCTTCCACCCACACCGGCGCACCACCACCCACAGCTCCCTTGTCCATCACCCGCAGCGCCGCCGCGACCGTCCTCGCGTTCACCACCGTATCCGCATCCACAAAGAAAATCCGCTCCCCCAACGCCGCCCGCGCTCCCGAATTCCGCGTCGCCGCAATTTGCCGATGCTCCACCCGCACCACCCGCGCTCCATTCCCCCGCGCCACGTCACCCGTCCCATCCGTCGAAGCGTCGTCCGCCACCACGATTTCATATTCGATCCCCAATTCCCGCCCCACCCCATGAATCGCCTCCAGCGTCCGCCCAAGACACCCCTCCTCATTATGCGCCGGAACAACAAACGAAATCATCAACGATGCATTGGACAACCTGCCTAACAGCATCGCATGAAAATTGTGCCCGATCGGCACCTCTAACCTTCAACTGCCACGGACCATCTTCACCCCGGAGGGGTTCCGGATAGTAGCCGGTCGGCAAGCGAGTCTTCGAGCGACGCCACCGGTTCTGAAGTGTTAAAAGCATGGCACCCCGGCGGGGTGCTGGATTTTCCGTCGGCCGTGACCGGCACCTAAAATCCGACCGCTCGCACCTTTGAGTCTTGCCGAAGAAATAAAGGCTATGCTAATCTGCAACCAGCAGCCTTGAAAAGGGCAGCGCGGTGAATTGAGTTCCCAATAATGGGCTTTCCATTCACCCCGTCCGAAACGAGCACACCCGTGGTGGTGTGTACGCTTCCCGCCCTTCTCATGGCTCACACGATTATGAAAACGAAACAGAACCTGAGCCGAGATTTATCGCCACTCAACTCGAGCAACCCCGCGCACCACATTTCGCGTAGCGAACGTCCCTTCCGGGGCAACACTCTCGTGGCGGGACGGGGCGTCCAAATCGCGGGTTTCTACCTTCTATCGATTTTCGAATTTCACGCCGAAACAGATCCCCAGTCTACATTTCTCCAACCTAAGTACCTGATTTCACTGTTTTTCACGCCAAACTTTCCCTCTGCGTCGCCAAGGCGCCCGCGCCGCGAACTCAACTTTTCACGCCATTTATCGCCAACAACCCTCACCAAATCCGCGTGTTTCCAGAAATTACCGAAATTTTCTAGGATCACGCCGAAAAACTTCCGCCAGGCATTCCGTTCCCAAGCTTCGCAAGTACCTGCAATAGCCAACTCTAGCCGCATTCAGATACGAAGACTCATCCCGGCGCGCCCACCTCACGTTCTGGCGACCAGTGCCACCCCGCTTCAAAAACTTTCCTTGAGCCACGCCCATTCGTCCGTTACCTCTGGTTTAATGCAGAACGCCACGTTAGGGGGCCTTAGTATGCTGTTGCTGGAAGATGACGCCCTGTTGCGTAAACAGATCGGCACCTACCTCGAACGCCTCGGCGCGGACGTTACCTCCGTTGATTCCATCGCCAAAGCTCGCCAGGTCATCAGCGACCTCAGTTTCGATTTCGCCGTTATCGACGTGAACCTCCCGGACGGCCTCGGCACCGATTTGCTCCGCGAACGCGTCTTTCCCCAAACCACCGGCGTCATCGTCATGACCGCCGAGGGTGGTGTATCGGGTGCAGTTGAAGCCCTCAAAATGGGTGCCTTGGAATATCTCTCCAAGCCTTTCGAACTCGGCGAGCTACCCATCCTCATCAATCGCGCGCGCCGCACGAAGAACGTCCAGCGTATCGAGGAACATCGCCGTAGAAAAGATGGCGACGACGAGTTCATGTTCGGTTCCGCGCTGGCCGAGCTCAAAGCGAAGATCGAGAAAATCATCGCCAGTGATCGCCGTGTCGAAACTCATCTCGCTCCCGTTCTCATCCAGGGCGAAACCGGCACCGGCAAAACCACCATCGCCCGCTGGATCCATCGCCACGGCCCGCGCGCCGAGCAACCGCTCGTTGAAATAAATTGTTCCGCGCTCCCGGAAACCCTCGCCGAAAGCGAACTCTTCGGCCACGAACGGGGCGCTTTCACGGACGCCCGCGCCGCCCGCATCGGCCTCTTCGAAGCCGCGCACGGCGGCACGCTGTTCCTCGATGAGTTGCCGAGCCTCTCCCTCGCTCTGCAAGCCAAAGTCCTCACCGCCGTCGAAGATCACAAAATCCGCCGCGTTGGCGGCAGTAAAGAAATTCCGGTCGACGTTCGCATCATCGCTGCGACCAACCGCAACCTTCCCGATTCCGTCGCAAAAGGTGAGTTCCGCGAAGACCTCTTTCATCGCCTCGATCTTTTCAGTATCGATATTCCCCCACTGCGCGATCGCGGTGACGACATTCTCGGCCTCACCGATATGTTTTTGGAGCTCCTCGCCAAACGCCATCGCGTTGCCAAAAAAACGGTCAGCGCTGCCGGCCGCAAAGCGTTACTGTCGTATCCATGGCCCGGCAACGTCCGCGAATTGGCGCACGAACTGGAACGCGCCATCGTTTTCGACGATTCCCAATCACTCGATTTCGAATCCCTCAGCCGGCGCCGCGTCACCGGAACTGCCACCGACGCTGGCAAATCATCCGAAAACGACTGGTTCAACGAAGCCTACATCTTCCCGCAGGACGGCTTTTCTCTCGAGGACGGCATCATGCGCATGATCAATCACGCGCTGAAGCAGACCAACCAGAATGTCTCCGCTGCGGCAAGACTCCTCGGTGTCTCCCGAGACTATCTAAGATACCGGCTATCAGGGAGAAACGGAGGGGACGCACCTTCGATGAGTCGCGCTGGGGAGACAGCCTCCGCCGATTCGGGGGCTTAGGCCCACGCCACCCCCTCCCGGCACCACAGCAATCATTCTAAATCAATTAGCTTCATAAGCTTACGTTTGCGCCGCACTCGGCACAGCGACTGCATTCGCTTTCCTCATGGAGACGGGTGCGGGAATAGCTCTTCCGAACGAGATCGGGACTCGGGTGTTACGAAGTAAACTGGTAAACCTTACCTTGGATTGGGAATTGGCCGCCTTGACCATGGACGCGCAAAGGTACAAAACGATTACACATAAGGAACGGGAAAGCTTGAGAGATTCGGCCAATACCTATAGAAAATGTGTTGCGGAGTTGAACCAGGTCATATCAGTCAGTTCCGCACCGGCCTGCAAAAGCCCAGTAGCACCATGAAAACGCGACTCATCAAGCCCTTGGTCGTGCTCAGCGCGCTCGCCGCCATTTCCACTGCGGGTGCCCAGGAAAGAGCCGATTCCCCACGCGCCAGCGAAGCCGTCGCCGAAGCTCGCGACCGCGCTCGCACCGAAGCCAAAGAAGATCAAAAACAGAAAAAAGAAAAACCCGAGCGCCCGGAACGTCCGAAGATCGACCGGCAGGAAACCAAAGAATCAGTCGAGGAAATCAAAAGCAATTTTCGGCAAAAGGCCGAAGAATACGTTAAAAAGCAACGCGAACTGGTCGCCGAGTTGAAGATCGCCCAGGGTGAAGAAAAACAAAAAGTCCGCGAGAAGCTCAAGGATTTAAAAGATAATTGGAAGGACGATCAGCCGAAAGTGCGCGACATCGTCGATGAACTGAAAGAGAAGATCGACAAGGAAAAGAAAGACAAAAAAGAGAAGGGCGCCAAGCCCCGCGATTAACTGCTCTCAAGCAGGTGCCACCGGGCCCTTCGAAATTTTCGGGAGAGGGTAAACCAGCTCATCACCTCGGCCAGGCAATCTCCATTGGTTGCCTGGCCTTTTTTCTGTATCATCGCCTCAATGACAGTGAACAGGAGGATCGGAAAAGCCACCCGAGCTTTAGCGATCTTGCTCACCCCAATTTGCCTCTGCGCACAGGCCCAGGATGCCGCCGCGCAGACCCAGACTGACGATGCAAATCCCGGCGAGGAAACTCCCGAACTGGACTTGGCTATCTGGGATTACAGCGTGAATCTGCGTGGCGCTTTCGGTTACAAAAACAATGTCCTCTTGAGCGCTGTTGATCGGCAAGGGAGCACCTTCTGGCAAACCGCCCTCGACGCCATGTTGCTTCGCGCCGATCTCGAAACCGCGGGAAACCTAACGCTCTTCCTAACCCTCGAAGACCGTCGCTACTTCTCCGATATCGAAGTGGAAAAAGAGCAGCTCGCACTCTTTCAAACCAAATACGAACAACCCATCGGCGATGACTGGTTCTGGAGCGCGACCGCGCAATATTTGTATGTAGACCAGGTTTTCGATGCTTCGGCCACCGAACAGGTGCTCGAGACACTTCCGGTGAAGAGCCACAACTATCAACTTTCTCCCGCCATCGGCCGCAATTTGCCTTGGAATAGCAAACTCGAATTGAAGCTCGTTCCCGAGCGGCAGCACTTCAACCAGCCGCTCGACGACTACTGGGAATTCGGCCCGCAGCTCACCTGGACAAAGCTTTACGGCCATAAATCCGAACTGACCGCCGCCTATACTTTCGACCACCGCCTCTACGACACCCGCGGCCAGATGGATTTTGAGGGTTCCAACGGGATCATGGAGATCGAGGATACGTCCCTCCGATACCAACAGCACGAACTTGAACTCGGTGTAAATCATTCCTGGGGAGAAGATCGCAAATGGCGCAGCCGAGCCCGCTTTCTCTTCGAGATCAACGATGACAACGGCACCGGCTATTACGACTTTAAGCGTTATCGCTTATCCAAAAGGTTTGGCTACTATGGCGCGGATTGGCAAGCGACCATAGAAGGCAGGATTCTGCACTACGACTATGATGTTCAACCAGTTGAAGGAACCGACGAAATCCGCTCCACTTGGGAATATGTGATCGCAGGCCACGCCGAAAAACGCATTTGGCGAAAACTGTCCATTTTCGCAGATTTTGAGTACGAAAACGTCGATTCCAACTATGCCCTCGAGGTTTACGACGTGACGACTGTCTTTGGCGGGGTTGACTGGGAGTTTTGATGAGAGAAAGATAAGGGCTAATCTGAACGGAATGATTGCTCTCAGCCGAATCGCCCGCGTGCGCGCCAAGCACATGCCGTGGCTTGTCATCAGCCTCGTGCTGTTGATCATTGCGGCGACAATCGCCATCGTCACCCTCAATCTCCGTCGCGGCCTCCGTAACCAGATCATTCAACAGGACGGCATGATGCTTTACGCCGCCTCGATGGTGCCAACCACGCTCACCTCCGATTCCAACCTCGGCGAGTTGGAAAGGGATCCAGATATCATCTTTGCCAATCTTACCGAGATCGTGCTGCAGGCCTCCGAGCAAAAAGGTGTTCTTGCTGTACAACTGTTCGCCCGCGACGGAAAAGCTGACGGCAATGAAGAATCGCTGAGCGATGACGAACTGGATCGACTCCGAGGGTTCAATACGATCAGTTCCTTCAAACCTGCCGCTGTCATCCGAAAAAAAAACGGCGAAATGGTGCGCACCCCATTGATCCGCGCACTCGTCCCGTTGCGCCAAAAAAATCAATTTATCGGAGCGGCCGAATTCATTCTCGACGCCGAAAAAGTCGCCGACGAGCTGCAAAAGCTCGACCGCAATCTGCTGAAATACTCCATCCGCATTTTCCTGCTCGCCGGTGGCATCATGGGTTTGTCGCTCTGGTTCGCTTTTCGTCAATTGCAACTTATTAATCGCCGCCTCGAGGAGCGCACGAAATCGTTGCTTCGCGCGAATCACGAACTCACACTCGCTGCCAAAACTTCCGCTGTCGGCGCGATCACTGCGCATCTGCTGCATGATCTAAAAAGTCCGCTCTTCGGCCTGCAAAGTTTCGTAAGTGCACGCGGCGCAGCCGATGATGAGGATTGGGAAATTGCGTTGAGCACCACCCAACGCATGCAGAAGATGATTCAGGAAATCGTCAAACTTCTTCAGGAGGAAAAGACCAACGAACAGTACGAACTTTCCATCGACGAAGTGCTTGCTCTCTTGCGCGAGAAACTCGAACCGGAGTGTGCAGCCGCCGGAATCGAGTTCGTCACCCAGGGCTCAATGCACGGTTCGCTGATCAACCGCGACGGTAATATCATTCTCCTTTTAATCGCCAACCTGGTGCACAACGCCATCCAAGCCGTGCCCAAGGGCGGCGAGATTTCAGTAAAGGTGACGGACGACGATGGGAACGCCATTTTCGATATCGCGGACACCGGTCCCGGCTTGCCTGAGCACATCCTCTCGACGCTGTTCACACCGTCGCGGTCGACCAAATCGGGCGGCACCGGTCTCGGCCTTGCGATCAGTAAACAACTCGCCAACCACATCGGGGCAGAGCTCACCTTGAAGACTACTTCGAAATCTGGCACTATATTCCAACTGCGAGTTCCTGAGCGAATGCTCAACTCGGAGTTGGTTGCGCCTTAGAATTCGAATTTGGAGGATCGCGGTGAGGATGCTGTTCTTGCTCCTCGCCTTTTCTATTTCCGCTGCGCCCTGGCGTTTCTCCAACCCTCGTCCGCACGGCAACAACGTGCTTGATATGCTCTTCCTCAACGACGTGACCTGGCAGATCGGTGAACGCGGCAGCATCTATACCAGCACCGACTTTGATCTCTGGACTCCACACGAAAGCGGCACACGAAACTCACTGCGGTCGATCACCACGTTCCGAAACGCGGTCTTCATCTCGGGACAGGAGGGATTGATTTTATCCGGGATCGATCCGAGCCGGATGACACTACGAAATTTGGGAACCGAAGATTGGTTGGAAGGAATCGCCGCTTCAACTAACTCGATCGTGGCCGTCGGCGATAACGGTGCGATTTTTTCTTCCACCAACGGAGAGCTCTGGACCCGCCGCAGTGATTACACCACCTGGCTCCGCAGTGTGGCTTATGGTGCCGACCAATTCGTCGCCGTCGGTGAAGATGGTTTCATTGCGACCAGTCCCGATGGCGCCAGCTGGCAGCAGCGCACTTCAGGCACGACCGCGCATCTGAATCGCGTCTCCTGGTTGAACGATCGCTTCTGGATCGTTGGCGAAATGGGAACGGTTCTGACCAACAATTCACCAACCACCTTCGCTCCCGTCGAACTGGCAGTGACTAACACCCTCTTCACGGTCACCGCAAACACCAACGAAGTGGTCCTTGCCGGTGACGGAATTGTGTTAATGGGCAACGCCGATGGCAGCCGGTGGAATATTCAATCGGACCAAGACTCGCCTTTGCTCGCACCCGAATGGCCATATTACAGCGCGCTCTGGGACGGTCGTTTATTTCTATTAACGGGACAAACCGGAATGCTCGTCGAAGGTTTCCGCACGAACGCGCTCGCGCCTCTTTATTGGTACAGCACCGTCCAACCCACACGCTCCTGGCTCTGGGGCGTGACGCGTACCGACTTCCTTTATACAGCGGTGGGCGCGGACGCGACTGTCGTTACCAGTCAAGATGGCGTCGAATGGTTCCGCGAAGCGACACCCACTAATATCGCCGGCCAGGTGCTGCTCGGCGTCGGCGGAAATACCAACCTCCTCGTTGCGGTGGGAAGTGGCGGAACACTCATTCGCAGCGTGAGTGGCGCGACGAATGTCGTCTCGACAAATTCCCTCGGCGATTTAATCACAAATATCGTCAGCACCTTCGGCGTGCACTGGAACAAAATCTCGCTGCCCATTACGAATGATTTGCAAGGCGTGGCTGCCACTCGCGATCTCGTCATCGTCACTGGAGGCAATGGCACAATAATGACCAGTGGCATTGAAAGTCTCGGCACGTTATGGATGCCCAGGCTTTCCGGCGTCACCACCTTTCTTTCCGGGGCAACCACCTGGCCCGGCGGCTTCGTCGTGGTCGGCGCCGGTGGCGTTATTCTCACGTCGCCAGACGCCGTTTCATGGACACGACAAGACTCCCGCGTGGAACAATGGATTTACTCGGTCCGATACGTCGGCGGGAGATTGGTCGCCGTCGGTGAGGACGGACTGATTCTCACCAGCACGGATGCCCAGGCATGGCACCGGCAACAATCCGGCACCACCGAATGGTTGAACGACACCACGTTTGCGCAAGACACCTGGTACGTCATGGGCGGAAACGGCACGCTGGTCACGAGCACGAATGCCTCGAACTGGACTGCCGAACGGTCGATCACCGCCAAATCACTCTACGGCGCCGCCACCTCCGACAATCAAGTCATCGCCGTCGGCCTGGAAGGTGTGATCCTCCGAAAAACTCTCAGCGTCGACACCACCCCTGTACACATCGAAGCCTACGACCACGCCGGCTTGAGCAGCATTTTCCTCTTCACTGGCAAAATAGATCAACGTTTCGTTCTCGAAGCCACTTCCAGCCTCACGGGCACCTGGCGGCCCGTGGCGGAACTTGAACTCAACGATCCGGGCGGAACCGCTCTCTTCGAACTACCCAACGATGAACTCCAGATGCGTTTCTTTCGCACGCGCCTGCTCTGAGCGCGCTACGCATTTCAAATTTACTTCAACCGTCTCTGCGTTTAAGTCTCAGGCATTCAGACAAGTGCTTCCAACCCTAACGCACCGAACCAGAAAACGATCGAATCGGTCAGTGGTCTGGTTGAGCGCGTCACGTTCTTCAGCGAGGAAACCGGTTACGCGGTGCTCAAGGTGAAGTCCAAAGGCCGCCGTGACCTGGTGACGGTCATCGGTTCCTTGCCGTCAGTCACGCCGGGCGAATGGCTCACCGCAGAGGGCTACTGGGTTCACAACAAAGACCACGGCCTCGAACTGCGCGCGCAAAAATTGCGCTCTGTGCCACCCACCACCAGGGAGGGAATCGAGCGTTATCTCGGCAGCGGCATGGTCAAAGGCATCGGCCCGAAGTACGCGAAGAAGCTGGTGGAAATGTTCGGCGAACAGATTTTTTCGATCATCGAGAATTCGTCCGCCCGTCTCGAGGAAGTCGACGGGATCGGCCCCGGCCGAAGAAAGCGGATCAAGGATGCCTGGGCCGAACAGAAAGTCATTCGCGAGATCATGGTCTTTCTCCACTCGCACGGTGTGAGCGCCGCGCGCGCTGTTCGCATCTACAAGACCTACGGTGAACGCGCCATCGAACGCGTCCGCCAAAATCCATATCTCCTCGCGCGCGACATTCCAGGCATCGGTTTCAAAACGGCCGATGAAATTGCCCAGAAGGTCGGCATCCCGCGTGATTCAATCATGCGCGCCTCCGCCGGCCTGGAGTTCGTCCTTTCCGAAGCAACCTCAGACGGCCATTGCGCACTTCCCCGCGAAATTCTCTTAGAGCAAGCGGAGAAAGTTCTGGTCCTCCCGCCCACTCTTATTGCCGAAGCACTGCAGCGCCTCCTGCAGAAACGCGAGTTGGTCCACGAAACCATCACCGGCGAGGAACTCATCTTCCTCCCGCGTCTCCGCACTTCCGAGGAAACAATTGCACTCACCCTCACTGAACTCTGCCGCAAATCCGCCAACTATCCGCCCATCGATACTCCCAAAGCGATCGATTGGGCGGAGAAAAAAACCGGCAAACAATTAGGCGATTCGCAACGCGCTGCTGTTCAATCCGCTCTGGCCAATCGCGTCCTGGTCATCACTGGGGGACCCGGCGTCGGCAAAACGACGCTCCTGAACACCATTCTCACGATCGTTCGCGCAAAGAAAATTAAATGCCTCCTTTGCGCGCCGACCGGCCGCGCCGCCAAACGTCTCAGCGAGAGCACCGGCATGGATGCTTTCACCATCCATCGCTTGCTTGAAGTCCAACCCAGTCGTGGCTTCACCCGCGACGCCAGCCGGCCGCTCGAAGGCGACCTCCTCGTCGTCGATGAAATGAGCATGGTGGACGTCCCGTTGATGAGCGCGCTCATGCGTGCCCATCCGCAGAACGCTAATCTCATCCTCGTCGGCGACGTGGATCAATTGCCTTCCGTCGGCCCGGGCAACGTCCTCCGCGACATCATCGAAAGCGGCGTTGTGCCCGTCGTTCGCCTCACTGAAGTTTTTCGCCAGGCGGCCGACAGCAAGATCATCACGAATGCCCATCGCATCAACCACGGCTTGCTGCCTGATACGACCGATTCCGCCGACGTCAGCGATTTCTATTTCATCCAGCGCGACACCCCCGAAGCGATTCTCGCGACGCTGCAGGAGATGGTGAAAACGCGCATTCCGCGCAAATTCCATTTCGACCCCCTCCAACACATTCAAGTTCTCGCGCCAATGAATCGCGCCTCCCTCGGCGTGCGTGAACTCAACATTCTCCTCCAGCGCGAACTGAACCCACTCCGCGAGAACGACGCCAGTGTCGAAAAATTCGGTTGGCAATTCCGCGTCGGTGATAAAGTCATACAAACCGAGAACAACTACGACAAAGAGGTGTTCAACGGTGACATCGGCCAAATCACCGCGATCGACACCGCGGAAAAAGAAGTGCGCATCACCTTCGAGGGACACGAAGCCGTTTACGATTACGGCGAACTCGACGAAATCGCCCTCGCCTACGCCATCACTATCCACAAATCGCAAGGCTCCGAGTTTCCCGTCGTCGTCATCCCGCTCGCCACGCAGCAATACCTCTTGCTCCAGCGCAATCTCGTTTACACCGGCGTCACCCGCGGCAAAAAACTCGTCATCGTGATTGGCCAGCGAAAGGCACTCGAAATGGCCATCCGCAATAACGAAACTGCCCATCGCTTCGGCGGATTAGTCGCGCGCCTGAAGCTTGCGCACCAGGGTGCCGCGAACTGAGTTCGTTACGGATTCGCATCGGGAACTTTCTGAGCGCACCCTGCCTGCCTCACGGCGCAACATTGCGTATTGCTCCGGATTGAGAAGATCACCGCGTTTCGGGAGATTTCGTTCATGCGGTATATCGTCAAAGACAAGCAAACAGGATACTTCCTCCGCAGCTCCGGCGAATGGACTAAATACGCCAACGAAGCGCAAAAATTTCCCAACGGCCTCTCCGTTTCACTCCATCTCGAAAGCGCTTCCCAGGCCGCTCCCTCGGACCGAATTGAACTGGTTCGCCTCCCGCTCGGCTGAAAAGGACAAAACCTCGAAAAAGAGCGGACGAAAAGCTCGTTCCGACGGCGGCTCGCAAGCGCTGAACATCGGCCCCAAGGGCGTCACCGAAAAAGATTCGCCTGCGATCAACGCCCTCAAAAACAAACCGCGCGAACGCGAGTGACTACTGCTGGCGCGTCGGCGGCGCACCCGGCCCAGGATCCTGCCCACCACTCGATTTTAACATTTGCTTTGCCATGTTCATTCCCGCCTTCTGCATCTCAATCTGATTCTTCAGAACCGGTCCCAGCTTCTTGATCTGCTCGGGCGTAAGCAATTCCGCCGCACGCTGCAACACGCGTTCATTCACTTCCTCCTGCTGCGAGTAAAAACGCTGCATTACTTCTTCCGAATTAACCATCTCCTGCCAATCTTTCGTCGGATCGAATTGTTGCCCCCCAAAATCCGCCTGCACATTCCGCTTCTCCTCGCGAATCATCGCCAGCAACTGCTCGTTCTGGTCCGGCGAAAGTTCCGCGCCGCGCGCGAATTGCTCCAGCATCATCCGTTCGCCAATCGTCTGATTGTATTCCTGATACTGCGCAAACTTCTCTTCCCCGAGCAGCTCCTTTAACTGCTCTTCCTTCGCCTTCGTTTTCTCCGCAAGTTCCTGCGCCACCTTCGTGCGATCCGCGTTCCCATCGAACATCGCGCTCGCGTTCGACATGTTGTCCATCTGCTGCGCGAGCAACATCTCTTTGAACTTCTCCTCCTGCTCCGGCGTAAGCTTCAACTGCTTAAACAGCGACCCATACATCATGTCCATTCCCACTCGCTGCTGATGCTCCATCGCCTTCCGCATATCCGGATCTTTCAGCATGTTGCTCAGCATCTTTCCCATCCCGCCCGCACCCTCGTTCCCCGGCCCTGCCTCGCCAGATTGCGGTGGACTCCCAGCGACCGCTCCGTTCGTCGCGTTCATCGCCGCCGCGCTCATCCGAACCGCGTTCAATTCAAACTCCGCCGCCCGCAACTCTCCAATATATCTATTCCGCTCGCGCTCAAGCTCCTGAATGCGCGCCTCGGTTCCCGGTTCCGACACGCTCTGCTCCACGTGCAACTGCAGCTTCTCCAACGTCATCCGCTGCTTCTTGTTATAATTCCATTGCACCACCAACCCCGTCGCCAGCACGAGGGAAAGCACACACCAGAACGCTGCTGCTTTGGATTTCATACCCGCCATTCTACAACAATCATCAGCCGCGCGAATTACAAAATGCAGCTGAAATTCGAGCCATTTTCGCCCTTCCCGCCACGTTGTGCTAAACTATCCCTATGGAGAAGGGACAGATCATTGAGGAACTCATCAAAGCTTACGCCGCCGAACTTGAAACCGTTCAGAACTACATCGCCGCTTCCGTAAACCTCGACGGCGTCCGGTCCGATGTCATCAAAAAATCGCTCGCGGCCGACGTCGCCACTGAACTAATGCACGCCCAGCAACTCGCCGCCCGGGTGAAAACCATCGGCGGCACCGTCCCCGGCTCGCTACACCTCATTCGCGATCAGAAATATCTTCAACCACCCTCCGACACCACCGACGTCGTCTCCGTTATCAAAGGCGTGATTGAAGCCGAAGAATCGGCCATCGCCCAATACAAGAAGATCATCAAGATCTGCGACGGAGTCGATTACCCCACCCAGGATCTCGCCATCGAACTTCTCTCAGACGAAGAGGAGCATCGCCGCGAATTCGTCGGCTTCCTCAAAGAGTACGAGAAGCGCTAACTAGCGCGCTGCTCAAACACCGAGGTTCACCTCACCACACAGGTGAACCTTCAACCCAAGTTCCGCCAGCGCCGCGGCTTTGATGCGACACGCGCGATTCGCCTGCTTTTCGCTCGGCGCGTAAACCACCTGGATGTGATTCGCCTTGTGCCGCGCCATCATCTGGTCGCGCGTAATTCCTTTCAGCACCGCGTGCATGATCGGCCATTGCGGAGTCGTTTCGCTCCAACGCCGCTCCGTTTCCTCACGCGGCAATTCCACCACCTCCGCTACACCCAAGTCGCAATGCAGCTCCCCGTCCATCACGAAGATGCGGCTCCATACAAGATGCCCCGGCTTCGAGATTCCTTTCACCGTCCCGCCGCCCAATCGAAAGTACATCGCCGGCTGACGTTCACTCGAAGTTCCCTTGTAACCGCCCATGAAATGCGCCGGCGGGGCAGCTCCCGAAATCAGAAACACCCACACATAAGCATCCAGTTTGCCATCGCGGAAAGGACAGCCCCACCTCAAATCGTGCAGCGTGTTCTCCGGCGGCAACCCCAATTCCCGCCAGAGCCGATACGTAATCAGCCCATCCAAGCCAGCGCACTCATCCACCTCGTTGAAGTGCGGCAACGCCTCCCCCTCAAAAAGCACTTGTCCCTTGCGCGCCACCGGCGGCCGATCCGTATTGTTCAACAGTCCCTCCACCAAATCACTCGCGGGCGCCAGGTCCTTTAACCCTTGCTGATACTGGATCCCAATCGTGTCGCATCCAAACTCCTCCGCCATCCGCAACGCCGCCACATACATCTTGCACTGGAGCAACACCTGCCCCTCCGTCAGTTCCGTCGCCTCGTCGCTCCCGAACTGAAATTTCATTCCCTTCTTTTGCAACCAGCGCAGCACTTCCGCCGCCTCCTCATCCTTCACCCGCAACATTTCCGCATACAGTGAAGACTGGCTCAGCCGCTCCTTGAACACCCCCGTCGCGTGCAACAGATCGTCCGGAATGATCGCATTGAACATCCCCATGCACCCTTCATCAAAAACGCCCATCAACGCTTTCCGCTCCCGAAACGCCCGCGCAAAGTTTCGTCCCACATTCTCGTCCTCCAGATTAATTCTCAAGAACTCGAACTCACGAACATGCTTCTGGTCGTGCCGAATCGTCCCTGTCTGCAACCATTCCTTCAGCCCATCCTTAAAAAACTTGTCCGTAAAAATCTCGCTCCACAACGTGCTGTATTTCACTCCTGCTTTCGTCAGCGATCCATTCAGGTTCAACATCCCTACCAGGCCCGGCCAGGTTCCGCTCCAGTTCGCCACCGTTAAAATCGGGCCCTCATGCGTCCAAAGCCCCGGCAGCAGATGATGCGAATATTGCCACACTGCCTCCGCCACGATCAGCGGTGCATCCTTTGGTATCCCGCGGAACACTTCCAACCCCATTCGCTGCGAGTCGATAAACCCATGCTGCTTCGCCTCGTCGAATGAATGTGCCCGCTGCACCCGATAACCCTCCGCCGCCAGCGCCTTCTCCAGCGCCGCTTCCATCTTCGCCTGCTCCGGCCAGCACTTCTGATTCGCCGACAATCGCAAATCTCCATTGGCCACCAGGTAAACCGAACTCTGCATGCCCGAACGCTATCAACCCTTCCAACTTCGGTGAATGCGAAAATCTCTTCGCGCATTGTGAAGAACTTTCGGCGCCCCGCCCCTTGCAAAAAATCAATTCTGCGCGATGGGTCATTGGAAGTGTCTCGGGAGCCCCCGAGAACAGGGCCACCTGATTTCACCAGGCCCCAGAACCAGGAAATCAAGGATGAGAACAGCAGTTGTCCCAAAGTGCCTCTGCGCACTTCTATTTTTCTCATTCGCTCAACTCACTTCCCTCGCACAAGCAGTTCACCCGCGCCTTCACGCCGTTGAAGTTAGCGCCGCCTTCGAAACGTCCCCTCCTCGCATCACCCTCACCTGGCCTGCCGATTCAAATGCCACGAACTACGCCGTCTCTCGACTGAACAATTCGGGCGAATGGACCTTGCTCACGAATCTTTCCGGCAGCGCAACTCAGTTCGTCGACCACGCTGTCTCCATTGGCACTCGTTACGAATACGAACTCCTCAAATCCACCTCGCGCGGCTACAAGGGCAGCGGCTACGTCCTCGCCGGCTACGCTCCCGCCATCGAGAGCCGTGGCAAGATCATCCTTCTCGTCGACTCAACGTGGACTACACCGCTCGCCGCGGAATTACGCCGCCTCCAGCAGGATCTCGTCGGTGATGGCTGGACCGTCCTCCGCCAGGACGTTCCCCGCAGCGCCTCCGTTCCCCACGTCAAATCGATCATCCAGAACTTCTATTCCTCCGACCCCGCCAACGTTCGCGCCCTTTTCCTTTTCGGCCATATCGCCGTCCCTTATTCCGGGAATTTTACCGCCGACAATCACCTCAATCACAAAGGCGCCTGGCCCGCCGACGTTTTCTATGCTGACATCGACGGCACTTGGACCGATTCGACCGTGAACACGGTCACCGCCGAGAAACCGTGGAACCACAACGTCCCGGGCGACGGCAAGTTCGATCAAAGCGAACTTCCTTCGGACGTCGAACTCGAAATGGGCCGCGTCGACCTCTTCAACATGACCTGCTTCGCAAATAAATCATGGTCGCGCAACGAAGAGTATCTCCTTCGCCAATATCTCGAGAAAGATCATCGTTTCCGTCACGGTCAACTTCCGCTCCCCCGACGCGGCCTAATCATCGACAATTTCGGCGCGGATGCCGAAAACCTCGCCTCCGCCGCCTGGCGAAACTTCGCTCCGATGTTCGGCGCGCAAAACAGCACCCAAATTGAATGGGGCACTTACTTCAGCACTCTCAACAGCGGAGGCTACCTCTGGTCCTACGCCAACGGAGGCGGCAGTTACTACACTTGCGCCGGCGTCGGCAGTTCGGACGATTTCGCGCTGAACGACATCAAAACAGTTTTCACCTTCTACTTCGGCAGCTATTTCGGCGACTGGGATAACGAAAGCAATTTCCTCCGCGCCTCCCTCGGTTCCACCACTTACGCGCTCACCACCTCTTACGGCAGCCGTCCGCATTGGTTTGTTCACCCCATGGCTCTCGGCCAAACGATCGGCTACGCAACCAAACTCACTCAGAACAATGACGGCTATTACATGCCGACCAACAGTTTCAGCCGCAAAGTGCACACGGTATTGCATGGCGATCCAACCCTCCGCATGCATCCGGTCATCCCGCCCTCAAACCTCATTGCCACACTGCAAAATGGCGTGACCCTCAACTGGGCCCCATCCACCGATTCGCCCCTCATCGGCTATCACATTTATCGCGGCACACATGACCTCGGCCCTTACGCGCGCATCAATTCGACGCCTGTGACCGACACAACCTTCAATGATCCCGAAGGCACGATCGCTTCCGCCTACATGATTCGCGCCATCAAACTCGAAACATCCGCCTCCGGCAGTTACAACAATCTCAGCCAGGGCGTGTTTGCCCGTATCGCGCAAGTTCCCGCTGCTCCTTCCAATCTCGCCGGCGCGCCACAAGCAAACGGCGTCGCCCTTAGTTGGCGCGATAACTCCACCGACGAAACCGGTTTCCGAATCTACCGCCGCTCAAACGGCGGCTCGTTCGTCCTCGCCGGAACAGCTCCCGCGAACGCAACCACCTTTCTCGATACCACCGCTCCCTCTGCCACCACCAACATCTTCGCCGTCGCTGCATTCAACGACGTGGGCGAATCCGATTGGTCTCCTGAAGTAACCGTCGCCCCAGCCGGTTCTTCCGCCGCTACCTTCCTCCGCACCGACACCACTACCCGCGGTAATTGGAAAGGCGTTTACGGCGCGCAAGGCTACAACATCATTCAAAACTCGCAGAACTATCCGTCCTTCGTCAGCCTCGCCACGTTCGGTAACAGCGCCTGGACCTGGAACAACAACACCACCGATCCCGCCGCCTTGCTCCGCGCGAACGAAAACACCCGCCTCGCCGCCTGCTGGTATTCCGGCTCGCAATTTGAAGTTCAACTCGGGTTCTCCGACAACGTCCCACACCGTGTCGCGCTCTATTTCCTTGATTGGGACAAGGCGGGCCGTCGCCAAACTCTCGACATCCTCCACGGCGACACCGGCGCGCTCCTGGCCACTCGCACCATCGAATCGTTCCAGAACGGCACTTATGTGGTCTACGACTTGCAAGGCCGAGTCACCTTGCGCCTCCGCCCGCAGACAGTGAACGCCGTCCTCAGCGGCATCTTCTTTGATGCCGCCGTCGAAAGCGTCGCCACCCCGAACTTCTCACCCAACGGCGGCACGTTCACCAACACGATCAATGTTGCGATCAACACCGCGACGACCGGCGCCACGATCCGCTACACCACCAACGGCACGCTGCCCACCGCATCTTCGCCCATCTATTCTTCGCCTCTGGAAATCTCTTCCACCACCACCGTCCGCGCCAAAGCGTTTAAGTCCGGACTCGCCGACAGCGAAATCGCGACCGCCACCTTCACCATCAATCGCCCGCCGCCGCCCGGCAGCAGCACCGTCCGCTTCGACGGCATGAACACCACCTGGCGCGGCACCTGGAAGGGTAACGTCGGCGCGCAAGGCCACCTCGTCATCAACGACTCGCAATCACTCCCTGCCTACGCGAACGTCACCACCAGCGACAAAGCCGACTGGCTCTGGCAATATTCCACTTCCGACACTCGCGCTCTCCAAAGAAACACCGTCCAATCCCGCCTCGCCGCCTGCTGGTATTCCGGCACCAGTTTCGACGTGAATCTCACTCTCACCGACACGAACGAACATCGCATCTCCCTTTACTGCCTCGACTGGGATCGCGCCGGTCGCCAGCAAACCGTCGAAGTGCTCAACGCCGCCAGCGGACAAGTTCTTCACACTCAAACCCTCGCAAATTTCGGCGAAGGCATTTATCTCCAATATACCGTCAAAGGCAGCGTCACCTTCCGCTTCATCCGCGGCACCTCCTACAACTCCGTCCTCAGCGGCATCTTCTTCGACGCGCCCTCGTCTCCTTAGACTGCCGCGTCATGATCTGCGCTTTCCGGGCTATTCCGCCCCATCCACCACCTTAGCCACCCACGGCTCCGTCCGAATTTTCATCTTCGCGTAATATTCCTCCGCCAATCGCCGCTGGAACTCCTCTACCGCATCCGCCTGCACCAGGTTGATGGTTGCGCCGCCAAATCCACCGCCCGTCAACCGCGCGCCGTAACAGCCCTTCAACTTCTTCGCGCATTCCACGAGCGCATCCAGTTCCTTCGTGCTGTTCTTAAAATAATCGCGCGAACTCGCGTGGCTTTGAAACAAGTACTGCCCGAACTGATAAATATCCCCTTCCCGCAACGCGCGCTCACCGAACACCACCCGCTGATTTTCCCCCACCACATGGAACGCGCACTGATACTCCCGCTCCGTTAATTTCCCCTTCTGCACCTCAAGTTGCTTGGGATCCACCTGCCGCAAAAATTTCACCGCCAACTTCCGCGCCGCGCTCTCGCAATGCTCCCGCAGCTCATTGTATTCGCCTGCCGACAAATCGTGCTTCACCGCCGAGTCCGCCACTACCACCGCCACTCCCGGCGGCATCGGATCGTGCTTCACGCTGTGATCCAGAAAATCAATCTGCACCACATGACCTGCCTTCCCAAACAAAGACGACATCTGGTCCAGCAATCCCACATTCGCGCCGACAAATTGGCTCTCCGCTGCCTGCCCAATCTTCGCGATCCGCAATTTCTCCGCGGCTGTAAGTAGCGGCAACTTTCCGTCCTCACGTCGCGGCGCTGCATCCAGCGAGTTCTCGTTCAGCCGATAGGGAAACAACGCCCGCACAATCAACGCCGTCGCCATTTCCAGCGCCGCCGAACTGCTCAACCCCGCGCCGAACGGAATCGTCCCATGCACCGCCGCGTTGAACCCCGTGAAATGCACCCCGCGCTCGCGCAATTTCAGCAACACGCCCTTCAAATAATTCGCCCACGGCGCAGCCGGATTCTTCTCAATCTTATCGAGCCAAAACTTTTCGCGCGTATCAAACGAAGTCGAAACCAATTCAATCTGCGCATCGTTCCGCGGCGAAGCAGCGATATAGATGTATTTATCCACCGCCAGCGCCATCACCAGCCCGCCATTGTAATCAGTGTGATTCCCCAGCAGCTCCAACCGCCCCGGTGCGCGCACGACCTGCGCCGGCGTATTCCCAAAAGATTTCTGGAAGAACTCCTTAACCTCCTGCCTACCTGTCTGGTCCTCCGCTCCTTTTCTCTCCTCCGCTCCCATCGAAACTATACCTCCCACCGTTTCCCCGCCCGGTCAACGCACTCACCTCGGCAAATACAAAATCAAATAAACCCAATTCACCGCCGCAACGACCGCCAAAACAAACCATCCCTTCCGTTTCAACCCCTCCGGCACCTGCCGCACAAAAAGAAAAATCGGCGCGGCCATCAACCCAACCACAAAAAGCGGATTGAACATCACCGCGCTCACAAACTTCATTTCCGCCAGCGCCGCAAACGCCCGCGTCGTCCCACAACTCGGACACGGTATTCCCAAAACCAAAAGCATTGGGCATCGCCATGCCAACCCAAAGTCCAGGCACAACTTCGCACCCAGGGCAACCACCGCCGCCGCGACCAGGATGCCTGCCCCGATGAACGCGCGCTTCCGAAAATCATCTCTCTGGAACTCCCCCGAGATCATCGCTGCATATTTCTCATCATCTCATCAAACGCACCGGTTGCGAACAAAACGATGTTGAGACCAATCCAGAGCAGACCAAACACAATTCCAAGAATCGGCACTATTTTCGATGTCGAATACGTCTGTGGCTCATTCTTGATCTGCACCAATCCCACCACACTCAAAATTAGACCGATCAACGCGAACGGCACACAACAGATTCCGAGGATACTCAGCACGAGCCCAGCAATCGCGATATTGTTCCCTTTCTGTACGCCATACATTCCGCCCGGCATCGGTTGTCCCATGGCTTGCCCTGGAAACGCCTGTGGCGGTGTTCCAGCCGGTAACGGCGGCGGCGTCGCCGTTCTCAGCGCATCCGCAAATTCAGGAAAAGCCGAAAGCGGTTTCCACGGTGAACCCTCGAAGCTCGCCAGCGTTTGCCCGTTCGCTCGACCGGCGGTAATCCATTGCCGCACCTCGTCCGAAGTTACCGGCCCATACTCCCTCTGGTCCCCACCCACGATCTTGTACATGCCTCAGGTGTATAGGCACTTCGCTCCCCGCGCAAGACCGCGCACCGTAGCGCCGCGGCCGCCCGCAATCGTCGAGCGCAACGCGATTACCAAAGAAGAAAGGGCTTAGCACCTCAACGGCGCCTTCTAACTTTACCCCACTAAACCTCGCCCGTCTTCACCGCCACCTGGAAAAACCCGTGCGCCCCCGGCTTATCAACAAAGAGACTCACATACTCGCTATTAATCGTCCCCGTAAACTCACTCGTCGTCGCCGGACCACCCTCCGTCACCGCAAAATCCACTCGCTGCGCCGGCCCATCGATCGTCTCGCGAAAATACACTTCGTAAACCGTCTGAAAAAACGCCACAAACCTCAACTCGATCCGCGCCTTCGAAGCTGATTGCGCCACCGTCACATCGTAAAAAAGCTGCGGCACCGAAATCGACAGCACACTCCCCTGTCGCGTGAACTCAAAGCTCGGCAACGGAAAACCCGCCGGCCCATTCCTCACCTGCCCATCAATCTCGAAGGCCGACCCATGGCACGGACACACCATCGCCCGACTCCCCGCATCCAACCGCCGCACGATGCACTCCTCATGCGTGCACACCGCGCTCACCACATAAAAATCATCCCCTTCCCCGCGATTGATCATCATCGGCTTCAACCACGCTTCCGTTTTCTGGTTCGCCCCAATTGGAAATGTCCCAATCCGCACCGAACCCAACGGCTCCGCCAACGCCGGAAAAGCGTTCACGTCGATCTTCAGAACCCCCTCCCAAAATGCCGGCGCCTGCTGAAGCTCAAACAACAAAGAATCCGCCCACGACTTCGCCCCAAGACTGGAAAAGACCGCCCCCAACGCAAACGTCTTGATCACTTCTCTCCGGCTAACCGCCTTCATCCGCGCCGAAGATATTCTCCCTTACACCGCGTGTCCAACTGCACTCCGCAGTGGTTTGCCTCATTGCTGTGAACGCTGCAGCGGATCCCAGAAACGCGAGTTGATGAGCGACTTCGCGTTACCGCTGTATGGATCGTACGGTGGATTGATCTGCGCACTCTTGCGAGATTCTGAATGTCCGTCGTTAAAGACGACAACCCCCGTTCCCATGTGCCGAATAGGATCAATCCCTTCGTACTGCTTCGTCGTGCTCGTCTTCGGATCCATGCACGCCGCCGGCCACCACAAGCTGCTGCTCCATTCCAGGTTCGATGTCGGCATCGAATCGCCAATCAAAAGATTTTCTGACGGACTTCTCACGCTGGAACGCTTGAATTGGTGCGTCACCGGAAAATTAACACCACCTACAGCTACAGCAGGCGTCGTATTATACGGATGTTGCCCAAGGAAGAACCCGTTATAACCATAGCCCACCATATCGCAATCAAACCGCCACTGCCACTTAACGCCGTTGTCCGTTCGTCGGCCTTTCATCGCGGGACAGTAGAAGAGGTTACTTTGTCCGCGTGCGTAGCCAATGATCGTGTTCCCCCACCAGTTCGTGAGGATTTTTTGCGATTGCCCAGCTGGAAGCCCGTTGTTCCTGTGCCCGGGAAATGTGTCATTGTAATCGTCCGTATACATCTGCATGAACACACTCATCTGCTTCATACTGTTCAAGCAGTAAGTTCGAATCCCCTTCGCCTTCGCCTTCGCCAGTGCCGGCAGCAACATGCCAGCAAGAATCGCAATGATCGCAATGACAACCAGCAATTCAATCAGTGTGAAAGCATTAGGAATGCTGGAGCGAGATTTCGTTCGCATAGCGGATTTAATGTTCTTGTAGCAACTATTTAGAACCCTGTCACCCGGAACTTTGCGCGCACAGTGCCCCACACTCCGCTGGCAAGCTTCGCGAGATGGGACGTGTAACATTCGTCTCCTGCCCTCCAGTGGGCTTCCCATCCTTCTCTTCACCCCGCTTCTTCTTAAAATTCTGCCGCTCCTCATGCATCCGCCGCAGTTCTTCCCGCTGTTTCTCGTTCAAATGCTGCCCCATCTCCTCGTGATTCCGCCGAATCGCCGCGTCCACTTCCTCGATGCTCCGGTCCATCACCGCGCGCACCTCCTGGAAACCCTTCCGGAAAATCGGTTCCACCACCGGAACCTGCTCCGGCGTCAGATCCAGCCGCGTCTTCATCTTATCCCAAAAATGATTCGCAAACTCCTCCGGACTCTTATGCGGCGGACGGCGCGAATCTAACCCGAACGTCGTCGGCACGCTCAACACCACCGCGCCCCCCGCGATCGCGCCCGCCAGGAAAATCAGAACCAAATAAAATGCAATCTTTGACTTCGTCATCTAGTCTCCTGAATCACTCATTTTGCAAAACTCCACACGCACGTTCGAGAATAACCCAGCGTTCCGAAGTCCAGAAGACGCATTCGAGAATACCCGGGCTTTTGCAAAAGTCCCGCAGGGACGCTCGAGAATAGCCCGGCGTTTCAACGCCGGGATTCGGCCAAAAAGCGGCGAGTCCCGAAGGGACGGCTGAATTTCAGGCGACAGTTTTATAACTGAATTCTGATTCAAGAGACTATCTGTCATCTCACAATCCATTTACCGCTCCAAAACCGCGAGCTGAATCATATCCTCAGTCGCCGTCAAAAGATTCTCCGGCGCGTCCTGCGTCCCCTTCACCTGCAGCAACACGCACAAAAACGCCGTCGCAAAAGCCAGCCCCAACGCCGGCCGCAACATCGGCGCCCAAGCCTCCATCCCGCTCGTCGCCTCCGCCCGCGCTAATCGACGCAGCACCGCATCCGCAAAGCCAAACGGCATCTGCTCATCGTCGGTCGACGCCTTCCGCGCCAACCGCGCCCGCCTGGCCAATTCACTCCATCGATCCTTCATTTTCCTTTTTCCAATCGTTCAAGTTCCTTCCGCAACTTCCGCCGCGCCCGAAACGCCCGCACCTTCACCACCGCTTCCGGCGACCCCGTCAACTTCGACACCTCCGCCACCGTCCGCTCCTCCAAGTCCAGCAACGTCAAAATCAACCGGTCCCGCGGCGGCAAC
The DNA here is from genome assembly GCA_036383895.1 of Verrucomicrobiia bacterium. Taxonomy (GTDB): domain Bacteria; phylum Verrucomicrobiota; class Verrucomicrobiia; order Limisphaerales; family SXQI01; genus DASVNK01. Next base: position 66,125 of record DASVNK010000085.1, read on the forward strand.
GTCTCCAATAACCTATCGGCAAGATCCCGCGTCGCCACCTGCGCATCCACCGAAGGCCCGTCACTCCGCTCAATCACGCTTTGCAACGCCTCCGCCTGCTCCTCCCCCAGGTCCGCCCACCGCAATTCTGGACGCGCCTTCTCCGCCCGCAATTCATTCAAACACGTATTCACCGCGATCCGCGACACCCAATGCGGGAACGGCGCATCCCCATGATACTGCTCAATCTTCTGAAACACTTTCACGAACACGATCTGGGCCAGGTCTTCCGGATCCATCCGCCGCGGCAAATGGCCCCGCACAATCCGCATCACCAGCGGATACAACTCCCGCACCAGTTCCGTCGATGCCTCAGCGTCGTTCTCCCGAACCCGCTGCAGCCAGGCTGGATCAAACAATTCGGCCATAGCCCCGCCGCCATCGGCATCTTTCAACAATCATGACACCCCGCTCCACCAATCCGTTACACCCTCCTCTACAACCAACCACCGCCCCTGAAAAGAACTTCCGCCGCCTCCTTCTATCCGTTTTGCCTTTCCCGAGGTTCCCCAACCGAGTCGCGATTCCTCTCAGGGGAAAACCTGATGGCGATCCGTGGGATAACCGTTAGTCTCCCGGCTGCTGGATTGCTATGGTTTCAAACGACGAGTCCTTGATCGGCGTCGCCGCGCAGTCGCGCGATGGCGAACACTTCCGCGTCATCATTGAGCAGGCGGCCGCCGGAATCGTCTTTACCGACCTGCACGGCAACTTCACCTACGTCAACCGCCGCTTCTGCGACTTCCTCGGCTACTCGCCAGAAGAACTTCTCCACCTTTCCATCCCGCAAGTCACCCATCCGGACAGCCACGAAGAAACTCGCCGCCGCCTCAAGCATATGCTCGCCACCGGCGGTAATTTCGTCATGGAGAAAAAGTATCTCCGCAAGGACGGTTCCGCCGTTTGGGCCACCACCACTGCGAATGCTCTCCTGGACGCCTCCGGCAAACCGATCGGCATCACCGGCCTCATCGTCGACATCACCGACCGCAAACGCGCCGAGGAAGAACTCACCGCCGTCCGCGCCCGCTCCGAATGGCAGCGCCGCCTCTACGAAATCGCCCTCTCCAATACTCCCGACCACGTCGCCGTCTTCGATCCAGTCGGCTGCGTCACCTACGCCAACGATGCTCTCCTCCGCACCTGGGGCCGCAGCTTCAACGACGTCATCGGCAAAAATTTTCGTGATCTCGGCTATCCCGAATGGCAGGCCGCTCGCCACGAGGAGGAACTACGCACCGTCATCGCCACTCGCCAGCCCCTGCGTCGCGAAGTCGAGTTCCAGGGGGCCGACGGTTTGCGCCGCTACGATTACATCTTCGCTCCCATCCTGAATGCCAGCGGTGAAGTCGAAGGCGTGAGTGTCACTTCCCGCGACGTCACCGAACGCTATAAGACCGAACGCGCCCTCGCCGAAAGCGAGCAACGCTTCCGCGCCATGGCCGATAATATCGACCAGTGCGCCTGGATCGCCGACCACACCGGGAAGATCTACTGGCTCAACCAACGCTGGTGGGATGTAATTGGCTTGTCACCGGAACAGATGCGCCTCGGCGAATCTGCCGTTCATCCCGAAGAACAGGCGCGCGTCACCGAAAAATTTCTTTACTGCCTCCCCAACGGCATCGCCTGGGAAGACACCTTCCGTCTCCGTCTCAAAGACGGCTCCTACCGCTGGTTCCTCTCCCGCGCCGTGCCCATCCGGGAAAACGGCGCCGTAAAAATGTGGTTCGGCACCAACACCGACATCACCGAACTCAAGGTCGCGGAGCAAAACATCACTGAAAACCAGCAACGCCTGCAGGCCGCTCTCCGCGCTGCCAACGCCGGCACTTTTCGCTGGGACATCCGAACCAACTCTCTCAATTGGGATGATGCTCTCGATACCCTCTTCGGAATCGAGCCGGGCCGATCCGTCCGTTCGCTCGACCAATTCATTGCCCGCGTCCATCCAGATGACCAGGCCGCCGTCATCGCGAATTGCCAGCGCTGCGCGAATGAAGGTGTCGACTTCGAAATGGAATTCCGCGTCGTTTGGCCCGATTCCTCCATTCATTGGCTCTACGACAAAGGAAAAGCCTTCTTCGAAGATGGCCTGCCGAGCTACATGACCGGTGCCTGTGTCGAAATCACCGATCGCAAACACGCCGAATTCCAAACCCATCATCAACGCGATATCCTCGACCAGATCGTTCGCGGCGTTCCCCTCAACATTATCCTCGAAGATCTCACCGCCCGCGTCGAACGCATCGCCGACCGCGACATCATCGCCAGCATTCTCCTGCTTGAGCCAGACGGCGTCACTCTCCGTCCGACCGCCGGGCGCCGCATCCCTGAAGAGTGGAGCCGCGCGCTCGTTGGTTTCCAAATCGGCGCGATCGCCGGCTCCTGCGGCACCGCTGCCTTCCGCGGCGAACGCGTCATCGTTCAGGACATCGCCACCGACCCGCTCTGGCAGAACTTTGCCCAAGGCGTTTACGCCCGAAAGGCAATCGCGCTCGGCCTCCGCGCCTGCTGGTCCACGCCTATTCTTTCCACCGACAAGAAAGTCCTCGGCACCTTCGCCGTTTACTACCGCCAGCCTGGCGCTCCCACCGCTCGCGAAATTCAATTGGTCGATATCAGCGCTAATGCCGCCGCCATCGCCGTCGAACGCAAGCGCTCCGAACAGGAACTCAACGAAGCCCGCGCCAAACTTGTTGAGCACGCCCAAACCTTGGAATCCCGCGTCGCCGAGCGCACCGCCTCCCTCCGCGAAGCCATCAGCCAGATGGAAGAATTCTCCTACACCGTTTCTCACGATCTCCGGGCGCCTCTCCGCGGCATGCAAGTCTACAGCGAAGCACTCCTCGAAGATTTCCCGGGTCAACTCCCGGCCGATGCCGTCCGTTACCTCGAAAAAATCCAAGCTAACTCGCAGCGCCTCGACAAAATGTTTCTCGACGTCCTCACCTTCAGCCGCCTCGCGCGCTCCGAAGTGTCCGTCGCTCCGGTGAATCTCGACAATTTCGTCCGCACGCTCATCCAGCAATATCCTGCGTTCAGCGATTCACACGCCGCCCTCGAAATCAGCCCGCTTCATCCCGTCCTCGCGCACGAACCTTCCCTCACCCAGGCCCTTTCCAACCTTCTCAGCAACGCCATCAAATTCGTTCCGCCCGGTTCCCGTCCGAACGTCCGCATTCGCACCGAACCGCGCGCCGAACATGTCCGCCTCTGGGTCGAAGATTCCGGCATCGGCATCCCGCCCGAATACCAGCACCGCCTCTTCACCATGTTCGAACGCGTTCACCCGAAGCTTCCTTACGACGGCACCGGCGTCGGCCTCGCGATCGTCCGCAAAGCCGTCGAGCGTATGAACGGCCGTTACGGCGTCGAGTCCGACGGCCGCACCGGCAGCAAATTCTGGATCGAACTCAAATCTCCCGATCAATCCGCCGCCCGTCCGTGAACTACTTCCTCTTAGTCGAAGATAACGAAGATGATGTGTTCGCCTTCCAGCGCGCACTCAAGAAAACCAATCTTGCCGTAAAAATGGATCTCGCCGTCGATGGCCAGGAAGCCATGCACCGCCTCCAGAACGTCGTCTCCGGCGCAAACCCGCCACCTTCCATCGTCTTCTTGGACCTAAAACTTCCCTACCACAGCGGCTTCGACCTTCTCAAATACATCCGCTCCCAAAAATCTCTCGATGACACCATCGCCGTCATCCTCACTTCCTCCGCCGAAGTAAAAGACAAACAACAAGCCTACGCCCTCGGCGCCCGTTCCTACCTCGTCAAACCGCCCACCGACCGCGACATCCTCGACCTCCTCGATTCCCTCCAAACTTTCTGGTCCAATCGCGGCCTCCCCGCACCCGCCTGAACAATCTCTTTCTGCGCCTCCGTTATATGCCTCTTGCCCGCCTCCCTCTCCCTCCGCTATGCGCACCAGCTCCGTCGATGCCTCAGCGTCGTTCTCCCGAACCCGCTGCAGCCAGGCTGGATCAAACAATTCGGCCATAGCCCCGCCGCCATCGGCATCTTTCAACAATCATGACACCCGCTCCACCAATCCGTTACACCCTCTACAACCAACCACCTCGCCTGAAAAGTATTTCCTCCCTCTTCCATCATGTAGCTGGCCTGCGACGGCACCGCCGTCAGCCTCGCCATCGTCCGCAAACAAACAGCAGGCCTACGGGCTCGGAGCCCGTTCCTACCTCGTCAAACTAGAAATCATCCAATGGTTTCAGCCGTTCCTATCCCTCTCCTCTGAATCGCTTACAAATTCGCCCCGTACGAAATAAAATCCCGATAATCCGTCAGCGCCCGCTGAATCAACAGCGCCACCGCCGCGCGTTGCTGCAACCCAGCCGCGCGCCCCGGAATCGTGAGCACAATTTCGAACGGGCGCGGTTTGACTCCAGGCGCGGCACGGATGAGTTCATTCGGTTTTTCCAGCAGCGCACTCTTTAGCCGCGGAAGCGCTTCCGGTCCGGAATGAATGGCCTGCGGCAGGATGTCCTGTGCGTGCGCCAATCCATTCCCGAACAGATGCCGCGCGAAGATCGGCCCGCCGACTTCGATCCGCAACTCCTCCGCACTCGCGTCCGTCCGCAGAGATACAATCCCATCAAACGCGTGCATCCACACCTCGCTCTGGATTTGCTGCACTTCAACGCTCGTCGAATTTCGCCACAATTCATTCGCGATATTCACCCCATCCGCCGTTAATCTCGTCAGCGCGGCGAATCCACTCGGATTCAACATCGGATAGAGAAACAAAAAGTAGTTTCGAGCCAATTCAGGACTCTTTTCCAACGCGAGCGCAAACTCCACCAGTGCTGCAGTTCCCTCCGGTTCGTCGCCATGCAATCCAGTGAAGAGCCCCACGCGGATCGGCTCGGCTCCGCCGCGCGGCCCCACAAACAAATAACGGGAAATGTAAAACTCATTTCCTCCTGCTTCGAAACTCGGCAGCGGCTTCCGCAAAAGGTTCACCGAATCCACACACGCGCGGTCCAGGGCAGCGAGCAGCGGCCATTCATGCGGTTCGTTTGATACAACTTGATATTGGTTTTTAACCACGGTGCGCATAATTCTTTTTAACGATTTTAAGTGGGGCGGTCCCACTCGGGACCGCCCTCATTGACACGGAGGAACGAACAAACCTATTTTTTATAAATCGCGTCGAACGTCCCACCGTCATTGAAGTGCGTCTTCTGCGCTTTCTGCCAGCCGCCGAAAACGTCATCAATCGTCACCAACTCCACCTTCGCGAACGTGTTCGCATATTTTTCCTGCGCCTCCTTCGAACGTGGCCGATAATAATTCTTTCCCACAATTTCCTGCGCTTCCGGCGTATAAAGGAACTTCAAGTATTCCTCGGCGATCTGCGCCGTTCCCTTCCGTTTCGCGACCTTGTCCACCACCGTCACCGTCGGTTCCGCCAGGATGCTCAGCGATGGCGTGATAATCTCATATTCGCCCTTGCCGAATTCCTTCTGCGCCAGGAACGCCTCGTTCTCCCACGCGATCAGCACATCCCCAATGCTTCGCTGCACAAACGTCACCGTCGAACCTCGCGCGCCCGTATCGAGCAAAGGCACATTCGCGAACAACTTCTTCACGAACTCCTGCGCTTTGCCTTGGTCGTTGTTGTTGTTCTTTAATGCCCAAGCCCACGCCGCCAAATAATTCCACCGCGCCCCGCCAGAAGTCTTGGGATTCGGCGTTATCACCGACAAACCCGGTTTAGTGAGATCACCCCAGTCCTTAATCCCTTTCGGATTTCCTTTCCGCACCAGGAACACAATCGTCGAGGTGTAAGGCGCGCTATTGTTCGGCAACCGCTTCTGCCAGTCTTGGGGAATCAGTTTTCCCTTTTCGTGCAACGCATCCACGTCATAAGCCAGCGCCAGTGTCACCACGTCTGCCTGTAGTCCATCGATCACCGACCTCGCCTGCTTCCCCGAACCACCGTGGGATTGCTGCACGTTCACCGTCTGACCCGACTTCGCCTTCCAATACTTCGAAAACGCCGGATTAATCTCCGCATATAATTCTCGCGTCGGATCGTACGACACATTCAGCAGCGTAATATCCTTCGCGCTGCTCACGCCAACGACTAACGCCAGCGCCGCAAGCGCTTTAAGAAACGTATTCTTCATAATTCTATTCTTCTCCTTTTCTTTGTTCTCTTGCCTTAAAATGAAATCTGCGCCCGAGTCATAATCACATCCTCGCCATTCGCCAGCAGCTCGTTGTTATCGCCGCCGTCAAAGTCGGTGTGTTCGTAGTTCAAGTTGATCTTCACATTCCTGTTCAAATGCCAGTTCAACCCGAACGAATACGTCAGCGCCTCGCGCGCATTTGTCCCTGCGCTCGCGAAGATCGGGAACGTATCGTCGTCCAACTTCAACTGGCTCACCCGAGCCGCCACTTCCAACGCGCCCCAACCCTCGCCTCCCAGCGTGAACGGCTTCAGTGGAGTCACCGCCTTGAACGAATTGTCTTCGCCCGTCAGGAAATAAGACGCCGCGATCTGCCACGCAGTGTGTTGCAACTCGTCCTCCGTTCGCGCCAAGCCGCCGCCCGTCCGAGCTACTTCCGTCGAGGAAATCGCGTATTCCCCCAGCACTCCCAGCGAACGCCAATACCAATAGAACTGCGGAGAAATTCGCCACACCGTGCCATCCGCCATCGTGTTGGAATTCGTCCCTGTCCCGGAGAAATATGAAAAGAAGTTCTGCTGACCCGGCGTCACATACCCGCGCGGCGTCCCTTGTTGATTCCCGTAAGTTCCCGCCACGCCGATCCCCAACCCCTGCAACGCCTCGATCTCCGTGTTCTTGAAAGGATGCGCAAAAATTCGCGCCGCCACATCTTTCTCGTCGTCCGTGCGATCAATATCCCCGCTGCCGCCATCTGCCACCCCGTTGAAAATTCCCACCGCATAATTCAGAAGTCCATTCCCGACGTCCCCGTGCAACTGCAAACCCACATCGCGGTTCGGCAGCAACTGCGTCGGATACGCCCGCTCCACGAACAACAGATTCGCGCCCGACTGCAATCGCTCCAAACCCACCGGCTCCTTGAATTTCCCCGCCTGGATCTGCAACTGCGGCCACAACCGCGCATTCACATACGCATCCTGCACATAAGCGTTGTTTGCGTTATTCGCCGTAACGCCCGACCCAAAATCGAGCATCAACCGGTAATCAAACTTGTCGTAAACCGTCCCTTCGAAAATCGGCCGCACGCGCCGCAGCAGAAACGCATCGTTCACTGTGCTCCCCGTTCCCTCGTCATCCACGAACCACCGGCTGTCCGCCTGCAGATACCCACGAATCTTCAGCACAAAATTTGTGTCTGCCGATCGTATCTGGAACCCGCCTGCACCCGCGCTCACCGAAACCGCGCTCTTCGCCTTTTCTGTCGCAGCTTCCTCGCTCAGTTCGTCGCGACGATTAACGACTTTGATCTGCTGCTCCAGCTCCTCAATTCGTTTCAGGAGCGCTTCGTTGGAAGTATTGCTATTGCTATCTTGCCCGAAAATTGCCGGGCCACTGTAACCTGCGCCAAGCATCGAGAGCCCAACGTAGTACGGAAGTAATTTCATCTATTTGTTTCTTCATAGCGTGAACCTCCGGTCGTCTGGTCAGTTCTCGAAAAAAATTATGTTCTGCCTCCAGTTGTTCTGGTCGGCCAAAAATCGGAAAATCTCAATTCCCTGGCTGATCGATCCGCAACTTCTCCGTCTTCTCGATCTGCACCACCTTCGCGTTGTGAACCACGATCTGCACCACCCCAAACTGCAACCCCTTAACCGACTGCTTCACCAACTGCACCCAATCCGTATTTTCGACTGCCTCACTCGCCATCGGCAAATTCGTCGTCCGCATGCCGCAACAGTAGGTGAATACATCCTAATGTCAACTGGTTTAGTGTAGAATCGCGAGAATTGAACGTAAGTTATTGACTGTTAGTAATAACGAAGGCCAATCGTCATTGGCGTTCGCTGGATTGCTAGCATCCAGCGAGCGCTCGACTTATGTTGCCTGACTTGCGGTCAGCCGCCCGAAAAACCGTTGCCATAACGAACCCCACTGCACCTCGCTGTTCGTATACTCCTGCAAATCCGCCTTATTCCTCGACCACCGCCGCACGCACTGCCGCAGCGCCACTCGCTGATGCACTTCCGGCGTAAAATTCAAATTCACCTCATCAAAAAATCGCGGCGCAAAATCCAGCTTTGTCGGATCCCCACAAACCCGAACGCCTTCCCATCAATATTCTGCAGCACCACCTCGCGCATTTGCGGGTCTGCAATCCCCACCGCTGCGCGCAACCGAGAAATCGTATTCCCATCCGGCCCGTGAAACGACCAGCAGCTATTCTGATTAATATCCAGCACCCTCATGTTACGCCTTTCTCCTGCTTGCCCCAACCTCCGCTCATTCCGATAAAACATCCAGTCAGGCCCCGGGCAGAAATGCCTCTAGGGGAACCATCTCAGCAACATCTCACCTCGCCCGATGCTCCTCGTAAGCGTTTAATTTAGAGCCCGGTCAATCCGTCCACACGCAAACCGCCCACCGCCCGCGACAGCGGCGACCTCTTCGATTCGCTGCACACTTTCTGGTCCCCCGCGCACCCGCCTGAACAATCTCTTTCTGCGCCTCCGTTATATTCCTCTTGCCCGCCTCCCTCTCCCTCGCTACGATTTCCCCATGATCACGATCAACCATTCGTGGTCACTCGGATTGTATCCGAACAAAAGCTTCGCTCCATGCGAATCTCCTGTTCGCCGACGTTTCCAGAGTGTCCACCTCACTTTTCCAAGGCACGCACTCACTGCGTACTTCCGCAACGGCTGTTGCTGGATCCCCTGCCCCGTTCGCCATTTCGCTACGCCCACACACAAATCAACACCCATCAACACCCATCAACACCCATCAACACCCATCAACACCCATCAACACCCATCAACACCCATCAACACCCAGCCAAAAACCTAGGCAACCCCTTCACCGTCAACGATCAAACACCATCAACACACAAACACACAAAAATCATCAACACCATAACGTTAATGGCCTCGCAAGCCCCTCCCCCACTTTATCCTTTCTCCTTTATCCCTCATCCCTTTTAAATCGCATCATGACCCCACAACGCCTCCCCGTCGGCTGGTTCGAAATCTACGTCGATGACCTCCCCCGCGCCCAGGCCTTCTACGAAAAGGTCTTCGAAGTTAAACTCCAGGCCCTCGACAGCCCTGCCATCAAAATGCTCGCCTTCCCCATGCCCGGCGACCTTCCCGGCTGCACCGGCGCCCTCGTCAAAATGCCCGGCACCGAACGCCCCACCGGCAATGCCGTCATCATCTACTTCACCTGCCTCGACTGCGCCGTCCAAGCCCGCCGCGCCACCGAAAACGGCGGACGCATCTTCAAAGAAAAATTCTCCATCGGCCAATACGGCTTCATCTCCCTCGTCCACGACACCGAAGGGAACATGATCGGGCTGCATTCCCGGAAATAGGGACGCTGCCTCCGCAGAGTGCTTGCCGCTCGCTCCCGCACTGCCCATACTCCGCGCCGTGATCACTCGCGTGCTGAGCGCTCTCCTTCTTTGTTCTACTTTCCTCCACTCCGCGGACCTATTGCCCCCCGGCCATCGGCCCGAAGCACCCGGCACCCACTTCCTCCGCGGCGGCACCGTCTTCACCAAACCCGGCACGCAATTAGAGAACGCTTCCATCCTCATCCGCGGTGGGAAAATCGAAGCTGTTGGAACTGACCTTCAACCTCCCGATGGCGCGCGCGTCTGGGACATGGCCAGCCTCACCATCTACGCCGGTTTCATCGATCCATACCTCACCCTCAAGCCGAGCACCAACGTTCTCGGTTACCAAAGCTTTGAGGAACATGCCCACGAACCCCGCGCTTCCGGCCTGAATTTCTTCGGCGTCACCGGCCAGGAGAAGGATCCCGGCAAACCCGGTCCCGGATATCACCTTGGCCAGATCACGCCCGAGCGCCTGATGGCCGAGACCTACTCGCACGATCCCGCGACGCTCAAAAGCCTGCGCGAACTCGGCTTCACTGCCGGCAATTTGGTGCCCGACAAAGGCGTCGTGCGCGGAGTCAGCTCCCTCGTTTTGTTCGGCGACGAAAGCCCGAACCGCTCGATCCTGCGCGATCGCGTCGCGCAACACATCGGCTTCGAAGTCACCAGCGAAAAGGCGGATGCCTATCCCCGCTCCCTCATGGGCGCGATCGCCGCAGTCCGCCAAAGCTTCTTCGACGCCCGGAACTACGCCCGCAATGGCGAAACCCGCGCCACCATCAACCTGGCCCTCGAAGCGCTCAGTCCATCCGCCACGGGCGCGATGCCGGTCATCTTCGAACCAGGCAGCGTGTTGATGGTCGATCGCGCCGCCCGCGTGGCCGCGGAACTTGGCCTGAAATATCACGTCGTCGCCAGCGGCCAGGAATGGCGCCGCCCGGAACTGATGCGCAGCGCGACCGGCGCCTTCATCGTGCCACTGCAATTTCCCGAGGTGCCGAAGATGCCCGACGAAGCCGATTGGGCCGAAGTCTCTCTTGATAATCTGCGGGCGTGGGATTGGGCGCCCGAAAATGCAGCGGTCTTGCGCCAGCAGGAACGCGAAGTAGCGCTCACTTTGTATGGCCTGGCCGAACGTAAGAACTTTCGCAAGAACCTGAAGGCCGCCATCAGCCGGGGCTTCACCGAGGCCGATGCTCTCGCGGCACTCACCACCGTCCCGGCAAAGATCTGCGGAGCCGACAAAGAATTGGGCACGATCGAACCGGGCAAGCTCGCGAACCTCACAGTAGTTGCCGGCACGTACTTCAATCCGTCCGACAAAGTCCAGGACATCTGGATCCGCGGAAAGCCGTTCCGCATCGCGACTACTTCCCCGACTGCAAAGACCGACGCGCAGAAGGATGACAAAGCCGACGAGGAGAAGAAGAAAGAGAGTGAGAAAGCCGCGTTGCAGATGGAACGACTCGCCCGTTCACCTCAGGAAGGTCGCGGCCCCATCGCCACTCCAAAAGTGATCCTGGTCAGGAACGCTACCATCTGGACTTCTGCCAAAGACGGCATCCTCGAAGGAGCCGACCTTCTCATTGTCGACGGAAAAATTCGTGCGGTCGGCCGCGCCCTCGAAGCAGCCGATGCTGAAGTCATCGACGCGAGCGGCAAACACGTCACACCCGGTCTGATCGATTGCCACAGCCACGCCATGGTGGTCGGCAATGTCAATGAAGGCACCGTTCCAAGCTCCGCCATGGTCCGCATCAGCGACGTAGTAAACAGCGAAACCCGCCGCATCGAAGAAGAACTCGCCGGCGGCCTCACCGTCGCCAACTTGTTGCATGGTTCCGCTAATCCAATCGGCGGCCAAAACTGCGTCATCAAACTTCGCGACGGCGCATCACCCGAAGAACTCAAATTTGAAGGCGCTCCTAGCGGCATCAAATTCGCCCTTGGCGAAAACGTAAAACAGGCCAACTGGGGCGGCGAACGAACGACGCGCTTCCCACAAAGTCGCATGGGCGTTCCCACGTTTATGGCCAACCGCTTCACCGCCGCCCGCCAGTATCTCGCCGAATGGAACACCTGGAACTCAAACAAGCAAGGAACAGAACCTCGCCGCGATCTCGAACTGGATACACTCGCTGAGATTCTGCGCGGCGACCGACTCATCCACTGCCATTCCTATCGCCAGGACGAAATCGTCGCGTTCCTCCGCACCATGGAAAGTTTCGGTATTCGCGTCGCCACCCTCCAGCATGTCCTGGAAGGGTACAAAGTCGCGGACGAAATCGCCCGGCACGGCGCGGGCGCGTCCTGCTTTTCCGATTGGTGGGCCTACAAATTCGAAGTCTATGACGCCATCCCGTATGCCGGCGCGATCATGCACGATCGCGGCGTGGTCGTATCGTTTAATTCCGATTCCGGCGACCTCTCCCGACGCCTCTACACCGAAGCCGCCAAAGCGGTGAAATACGGCGGCGTAACCGAAATCGAAGCGCTGAAGTTCGTGACAATCAATCCTGCGAAACAACTTCGCATCGATAAACAGGTCGGCTCACTCGAACCCGGCAAAGACGGCGACTTTGTCATCTGGTCCAAATCTCCGCTCGACTCTGGAACCGTCTGCGAACAGACGTGGATAGAAGGGAAGAAGTATTTTGACCGCGAAACGATCGCGGCCAAGACTGAGAAGCTCCGCGCAGAACGGGAAAAGCTCCTCGCCAAAGCTAAAAAAGCAGCCGGGCTGTCGAAACCCGAAGAGGGTTCCAAACCAGCCCAGACTGCGTTCTTCTTATTGCCTTTGGAATTGCAGTTCGAACACACGGATCGTCACTGCGATTCGCCTTAGTTGGTCGTCCTACTCACTGCCTTGAGTTGAAGATTTTTTCTCGCACCTCCCGCGATCTCCGGGAGTCTGGCCCTTTAGCTCGCGGCTGATCTGTTCAGCGCACTTCGTTTTATCCGGCTCGACACCGGCAGCACGCGGTCTCCACTTCGGTTTTTGCGTCGTTGAATTCATAAAGAGATGGCCGGGCTATGCGCCCGGCCGGATATTCGCTTTAGTCTTGCAGATCGCTGGTCACGTCTTCCAGGTCACTGCCTCGCTTCACATCGCGATCTTCGAGTTCATCATCAGCGTCCAGCTCCACCCCGCTATTAACCGGAGACGTGGCGAAATCGCCCGAAGCCGCGGAACCTACGCCGCGTGCACGGTTGTCCGAATTTAGGAAGTTTGGCTCACCGCCAGAAAGCCCAAGCGGGCTGCCCGAGCGCTTCATCGCCGGATCGTTCGACTCGAACTCGTCGCCCTCAACTTCCACTTCGACTTCACTGGAAGAATAGCCGGATTCACTGGTTGCAGCGGCACCCGCTGCTTCAACATTGATGTCGCTGCTATTCGATTCAGCAGAGTTCAAATCTGCCGCATCGTGATGAATATCAGAGCTCCGTTCGGACGAGGTCGAACTGCTTAGGCTATCACGTGCGTTCTGATCGTTGCTTTCGACGGATTCAGAGTCAATGTCACTGCTCCGCTCAAGCTTCGATTCCTGTTCATCCAGGTCGAGTTCCCCGGAAATGTTGCTCTCAAGCTGGTCGCTCGAATTCAGATCCGACTCGATGCGAATAGATGAATCACCGGATGCACTGCCAGATTCCGCAGTCGCGGCGCCGCCGACGCTCGCGTCTGTAATCACATCGTAGCTGGTGGCGCTGGTCTCAGTGGTTCCATCAGGCAACATATCGTCGCTTGGATTCCAGTTCGAAGAACCACGAACGGAGCCGTGAGCCTTATCGGATTTCCAGGTGGCGGAACTGCCCTGGCCGAAATCGTCGCGATCGGTGTCAGCATCAAAAACCGCCGAGGCATCACTGCGAAGATCTGTCCGGGTTGTGGTTTCGTAATTACCAGTGGCCTCACGACCGCCGCGCGCCTCGATCGAGCCGCCTCGAATCGAACTGTCCGCCTTCATGTGGTGGTTTTCACGATGCGCACCGACGCTCGGCTCGGAATCGTGATTCCAATCGCGTTCGCGAGCGTAAACTGATCCGCCGCGAATGGAACTGTCAGCCTCTTTGCCGGGATTGATCGGATCGCTTGTCGCTTCAATTTCGTCGTTGTTCGCGTCTTGATCATAACCACGCGCATCGAGGGATCCTCCGCGCACCGAACTGTCTGCACTGATGTCACTCTGCGACGAGGTTCCCGAAACGGTCGCTCCGTGGCTGCCGTGCGCGGCGTCGTAGGAAACCGCGGTGGAAGTATCGACATCCACCGGCGGGATCGCACGTTGAGGGGAGTCGCGTTCGATGACTTCGGTGCTGCTGACGCTTACATCCGCGCGATCATAGCGGCTTGGAGAATCGTATGGATAGCTGGCTCGCTGCGCATCGGAAGTGGCGCATCCGCCCACGAACATGATACCTGCGACCAGAGCTGCGTTCTTTTTAAAGTTCTTTTTCATATGGTTCCTTTTGTAAAACTGGGTTCCCGCGCGCGTTGCCCGGGAATCTGCCCTCATGATTCAACCTCGCCCCACACGGCAGAGCAGCAATCCGCCCGCAGAACCATTCGACGGTGGGGGACGTTGGAACCGAACGGGTAAGGGCGATTCTTACCGCGTCGCTTCAGGAACAGAGGTGAACGTCCGATAAGATACTTACGCCTGTTCGGTCGCAGTGATCGGGCCCTTTCAGGATATTTCCGGATAGAAATTCGCCTGCCCGCGAATGACTTTAAAAACGTGAAGAGTCGGTTAGTATACCACGTAGCGCCGGACAAGAAGCTGGAGCAATGGGCCGTGATCAAGGAAGGCTCCAGCGAGCCGCGCAAGAAAGGTCTGTCGAAAGATAAAGCGATCGCCATGGCAAAGCGGCTGATCGCCAGGAAGGCGAAGCCCGCGGTGGTGTTGGTCCACAAAACTCGCTATATCATCGAGCGACAGCTTCAGGTCTCCACCTGAATCTTTTAGGCACAATCACTTCGCATTTTTCACTTCGTGGAATGGCACTGATTCCGCTAGAAATCCCGCGTGAGGATTCTCTGTATCCACGCTCACTTTGATGATTTTGAATTTGTTGCCGCCGGAACATTCGAGCTTTGGCGCCGCAAATTAGGCGTTGAATTGCAAGCCCGCGTGTTGGTTTGCACTGATGGCAAAGCGGGCCACCATTTCCGCTCGCGCGAAGAAACGATGTGCCTGCGGCTCGAGGAACAGGAAGCTTCCGCCGCGATTGGGCAATATGAGTTTCGCGTGTTGCGATTGCCGAATGGTGAAGTGCCGCGCGATGGTTGCCTGACGGTGACAACACCGTTGCTCGCCGCGCTGTGGAAAGAAATTCGCGAGTTTCAGCCCGATTATATTTTTGCGCCGCCTTTCCCTTCCGATCCTCTCGTCGGAATTCACGTCGACCACGTGAGCGTCTCCGAAGCGGTGCGCAAAGTCGGCTACATGATCAACGTCCCGCACGCCTTCCTCCCCGAATACCCGGAAGAACCAAAGGAGAAGCCGGAGCCCGTCAAAGTCCCGGTTATTCTCACCCTTCACGACAGCTATATGGCCGGAGAAAATGCATTCGACCTCGCGGTGGACGTCGAGGATGCCTTTGAGGCTATCGTCGAAATGACCTGGTGTCATCAATCGCAAATCACCGAGTGGATCCCGTGGGTCGGTCGCCATGAGATGGAGGCTCCGCAATCCAAGGAGGACTGGCGCAAAACCCTCCGCAAAAGGTTCGTTAAACGAAATCGTGAAATGGGTTTGCCCTTCGAGCGGATCCACGAATTCTTTACCGTCACCGCCTGGGGCGAGATCCCGGATGAGCCCCAGTTGAGCAAAGATTTTCCCGGTCTTAACCGCGCCTTCTCGCGCCTCGACGATCTGCGCGTCCGGCTGAATCGCTGGCGCGGAACGCCAATGTAATCCTGTTACATCGCCGGAAATCAGTTATTCTTCACCTGCATCAGGACGCTCCCGACTTGTTCGGTGACCTGCTTTGCGGCATAACGCGTTCTGCCAATTAACATGAGTTCGAAGATTTGCATCATCGGAACCGGCTACGTCGGGCTCGTCACCGGCGCTTGCTTCGCCGAAGTAGGCCATCGAGTCATCTGCGTTGATTGCGACGAAAAGAAAGTGGAAATGCTCAGGGCGGGCGGTATTCCAATTTACGAACCGGGCCTCGAAGAAATGGTGAAAAACAACGTCGCGGATGGGCGGCTCTCTTTCACCTCTTCTACGGAGGAAGGTGTTGAAAAGTCCGACATCATTTTCATCGCTGTGCCGACGCCGCCGCAGGCCGATGGTTCCGTCGACTTAACGTTTATCGAACGCGTTGCGCGCGATATCGCCAGTGCCATGTCGAGCTACAAAATCGTCGTGGATAAGAGCACCGTGCCAGTGAAAACGGGACAGAAAGTCGCCGAAACGATTTCCCGCTACTGCAAGGCCAAGGTTGAATTTGATGTCGTCAGCAATCCGGAATTTCTCCGGGAAGGCTTTGCCGTCGAAGATCTGATGAAGCCGGATCGTGTGGTGATTGGAGTGCAATCGCAACGCCCAATTCAGGCAATGAAGGAAGTTTACGAGCCCTTCAAAGCGCCGATCCTCGTAACGGATATTAGTTCGGCCGAGTTGATCAAACACGCGGCCAATTCATTCCTTGCGCTAAAGATTTCCTACATCAACGCCATCTCGGTAATTTGCGAAGCAACCGGGGCGAACGTGCAGGAAGTCGCCAACGGGATGGGGATGGATGAACGCATCGGCAGGCGATTCCTCGATGCATCGCTTGGCTTCGGTGGGAGTTGCTTCCCGAAAGATCTCAGCGCCTTCATCAAGATTTCTGAGCAGTTGGGCTATGATTTCGCTCTGCTCAAAGAAGTGCAGCAGATCAATGCGAACCAGATGGATCGGTTCATGAAGAAAATCACCGACACGCTCTGGGTGCTTAAGGATAAGACCATCGGCGTCCTCGGTCTGGCTTTCAAACAGAACACCGACGACGTCCGCATGTCGCCCGCAATCGACCTCTGCCACCGCCTTGAAAAAGAAGGCGCGAAGCTCCGCGTCTACGACCCGAAAGCGATGGAGAAAGCTAAGTCGGTATTGCCGAACGCCACTTATTGTTCAGACATGAACACGGTGCCGGATGGCTGCGATGCGATTGTCGTCGCCACCGAATGGCCCGTTTTCAAGAAGCTCGATCTCGAACGCGCCCGCAAAGTGATGACCTGTCCGATCCTGTTCGACGGCCGAAATCTGTTCGATCCGAAAGAACTCGAAGCACTCGGCTGGATCTACAAGAGCATCGGCCGCTAATCGCCACGCGTGAGCAAAGTCATCGACGTTGCGGCAGGTCTCGTCTTTCGCAACGGGCAGCTTCTCATCACACAACGCCGCCCGGGCGATCATCTCGGCGGCCTCTGGGAATTTCCGGGCGGCAAAGTCGAACCAAATGAAACCTTTGAACATTGCCTCGCACGCGAGTTGCGCGAAGAACTTGGAATTGACGTTCGCGTCGGCGCGCAGGTTGATGAAATTACCCACAGCTATCCCGAGAAGACGGTGCGGTTGCGCTTCTTTCGCTGTGAACTAGTAGAAGGCGAGCCGCAGCCCATTCACTGTCACGCAACTGCCTGGGTGACTGCCGAATCAATCCCGGATTTCGAGTTTCCCGCTGCTGATGAACAATTGCTGCGGAAATTAAAGGCCGATCACTCCTTCTGGATACAATAACGCGCGAACCCTTCTTTACTACGCTCACGAGTAGGTGTTTAAACATAGCGTGAACCAAGATCCCATTGGGGCGAGCCAGCCCGCGTACGATCCACCATTTTCTCCGCGTGAAGTCCAGGGTGCCTTGAAGGCGGCGCGGTTCGCCGGCGTAATGTTCCTGTTGGTGCTTTCATATTTCGCATTGCGCCTCAGCCTCTCCATGGGATCGTTCAAGCAAATCTTTGCGGATATGTTGGAAGGCAAGGCGCTGCCTCTGGTTTCGTATCTAGTCCTTCGAGCGCAACCACTGCTGATCGCCTTGTGCGTATCCATACCGATCGCCGCAATCTCAACGCTCTTTTGGACGAATCTTCGAAATTCGTTTCTGCTCTTGGGTTGGGCTGCGCTCGTGTCACTGATACTCGTCGTTCTTCTTTGCGAGGGACTTACTGCTCCGTTGATCGGTCTGATTGATCAGTTGGGCGGCGCTCCAGTGGTCGTTGAGTGACTTTACCTTCCACTTTCTTTCAGAGTATATTCGTCGCGTGAATCCCAAGGACAAAAGCCCGTGCTGCGCCGGTTTTCATGAGACCGCGTTTACGCGCCGCCATTTGTTGAAGGTCGGTGGAATGGGGTTGCTTGGGCTCACCATGCCGAAGCTGCTGGCTGCCGAAGCACTCAAGAAAGCTCCCAAGGCCAAAGCGAAATCGATCATCTTCCTATTTCAGTTCGGCGGTCCGAGTCACATTGACATGTTCGACCGCAAGCCGGATGCACCAGAAGGAATTCGGGGGCCGCTGAAAGGAATTCGGACGAACTTACCCGGAGTGCACGTCTGCGAAGGTTTGCCGCGCGTGGCGAAGATCATGGATAAAGTCACGCTCATCCGCAGCATGACGCATAAGATGAAGAACCATAATTCCGCATCTTATTACGCGCTGACTGGCCACGCTCCGCCGGTTGACGACATTCGTCTGCGCGATTCCCAGGAACTGTTCCCCGCTTACGCCAGTGTCGTCGATAAACTCGCGCCGAACAGCGGCGAAATGCCGACCTCGATTTCCTATCCACACGTCATTCGCGACGGCTCGGTCACACCCGGCCAGCACGCCAGTTTCCTGGGCAAGGTGCACGACCCCTTCCTCGTTACGCAGGATCCGAACGTTTCGGACTTCAAGTTGCCCGAATTAAGTTTGCCTTCGGATGTTTCCTACGAACGCCTCACCGCCCGGCGCGAATTGCAGAAGATGATCGACGCCCAAACACGAATGCTCGATTTCTCCGCCGCGGCCCGCGGAATGGATGCCTATTACGAAAAAGCACTCGCGATGCTCCATTCGGAGAAACTGCGCAATGCTTTCAATCTTTCCGATGAACCTGAATTCCTCCGCGAACAATACGGCCGCACCAGTTACGGCCAAAGTCTTCTGCTCGCGCGGCGACTTGTTGAAGCCGGAACAAAGTTCGTGACCGTCTACTTCTCGAACAACATTGGCGGACAAAGCACCAGCGGCGGTGGCTGGGACA
The DNA here is from genome assembly GCA_036383895.1 of Verrucomicrobiia bacterium. Classification (GTDB taxonomy): domain Bacteria; phylum Verrucomicrobiota; class Verrucomicrobiia; order Limisphaerales; family SXQI01; genus DASVNK01. The sequence goes on from DASVNK010000085.1 coordinate 84,957, forward strand.
CGCACGGGTTCAACAACACCCGCATGTATCCAATCATCGAGAAGTATCATTTACCCATGACCGACCAGACTCTGCCCACTTTCCTGGCGGATATGGACAGCCGCGGTTTGCTCGACGACACACTCGTTGTTTGGATGGGCGAATTCGGCCGCACACCCAAGATCAACGAAAACGCCAGCCGTGATCATTGGCCCGATTGCTACACCGTTCTCCTCGCCGGCGGTGGCGTGAAGCGCGGTTTTATCTACGGCGCTTCAGATAAAAACGGCGCCTATCCCGCGGAAAATCCAGTTCGCCCGGACGATCTCGCCGCGACGATGTTCTACGCGCTCGGCATCGATCCGCATACAATCGTCTCAGGAGCTGGGAACCGCCCCGTGCAGATCGCGGATGGAAATCCAGTGATGGATGTTTTCGCGTAGCGTCCTGCTCATGCGCTGGCTCATTGCACTCTTTCTCGCAATTGTTCCGCTCTCTGCGGCGCCGCAGATTTCTCAAATAGAACCACTGGCCGTGGTGCCAGGCAGCCGAACAGTTCTCACTTTTTTCGGAAGCAACCTGGAATCCGTCAGCAATCTTTGGACTTCATTCGGCGCCGAAGTCGAACGTGTAAAGAATACCAATTCCGGAAAGATTTCGTTCGCGGTGCGCTGTCCGGCAGACGCCACCGGTATTCACGCTCTTCAATTACTTGGACCGCAAGGAGCGTCGCCGTTCCGTTTGCTGATGGTCGATTACCTGCCCGCTGCGCGGAGTAGCGGGTTGAATCAAAACTTCACCAACGCAATGAATCTTACACCGCCCGTCGCGGTGGACGCGCAGGTTAAGAGCGAAGCGGCGGACTTCTACAAATTCAACGCCAAAGCGAACGAGAGTTTTTCCATTGAAATCATCGCGCACCGTCTCGGCTCGCAGATGGACCCAAGCGTGCGAGTTCTCGACGCCGCAGGTAAAGAAATCGCGTTCTGCGATGATGAAGGCGGCATTTGGCGGGATGCTCGTTTCAGGTTTTCTGCTCCCCTGACCGGCGAATACACCATCGTTGTAAACGATGTCGGTTTCGCAGGGGGCGCGAATCACAACTACCGCCTTCGAGTCAGCAACGATCCGCTCGTTTGGTTCACATTTCCGCTCATTGATCCCGTCGAACACACCACCACCTTCGAATCAATCGGTGAGAAGATCGCAGACCCACAATCCACTTCACCAGCGAATCCATCCTCGGCGCCAGTAATCGTCTCCGGCACGCAACTGTTCGAGTCAGAACCCAACAATGAACGGACCAATGCGACCTCCGTTCCCTGGCCCGGAGTGATCAACGGAAAGCTCGCCAATCCTGAAGACGTAGATCTGTTTCAATTCTCCGCGCAGAAAAACGACCGCCTGATATTCCAAAGCCAAACCCGCTCGCTTGGTTCTCCGTGTGATTTGGCCCTTAAGGTTCGGAAGAAAGATGGTTCGGTCCTGGCGCAAAGTGATACCGGTTCGGCGAACGATGCCGCGCTCACGAACAAGTTTGACGAGAGTGGATCGTATTTCCTGGAGGTAAAGGAACTCAGCGGTTACGGCGCAACGAACGCACCTTACCGAGTTCGCGTGGAAAATTTTGAGCCTGGATTCACCGCTTCTGTTGACGACAACATCGTGGAGATCAAGCGCGGGGAGAAGGCGAAATTGAAAGTGACAGCGACGCGCTACGAGTATGACGCGCCGATCCGTTTTAAATTGGAGCCCGACGTTGCTGGGTTGACGATTGAGCAGAGCGAGATAGGGGAGAAGAAAAAGGAAACCGAATTGGTCCTCGCTGCGAACGATGAAGTTGCGGCGGGATTTTACCAGCAGGTGAAGATCGTGGGGCTTGGCACGAACGATGTTCCGGTGACGGTCAGCACACGACCGGCTTTGAAGAAGGGTTTTCCGTTGATGTTAAACCCGCCGCCGGTGCTGGAGGGCGTGGTGACGATTGTTGTTCGGGAGAAATAGTTATTTCATTCCGGGCATTCTCATTCCGGGGATGCCTGGCATTCCGCCGCCCATTTTGGACATCATCTTTTGGAACTTGCCCATTTTTTTCATCATTTGCTGCATCTGCGAAAAGCGATTTAGCAAATTGTTTACCTCCGCGACGGAGGTGCCGCTGCCTTTCGCGATCCGCTGACGGCGTTTCGCGTTCAGAAGCTGCGGCGTGTTGCGTTCTTTCGTCGTCATGGAGCAGATGATTCCTTCCATGCGACGGAATTCTTTTTCAGATTTGCTCATGTCGGTCTGCTTGAGCATTTCGGAACCGCCGGGGAGCATGCCGACGACGCTTTCGAGCGAGCCGAGCTTTTTCATCTGACGCAACTGCTCGAGGAAATCTTCGAGGGTGAAGAGACCTTTGCGCATTTTCTCTTCCATGCGCTTGGCGTCCTCGAGCTCCATCGATTCCGCCGCTTTCTCGACGAGTGAAACGACGTCGCCCATGCCGAGGATGCGCGTGGCCATGCGTTCGGGATGGAACGCTTCGAAGTCTTCCGGCTTTTCACCAATACCGGCGAACTTGATCGGCTTACCGGTAACAGCCTTCATGCTCAGCGCAGCACCGCCCCGTGCGTCGCCGTCGAGTTTGGTGAGGATCGCGCCGGTGACGTTCAGCGCTTTATCGAAATGAGTCGCGACGTTGACTGCTTCCTGACCGGTCGCAGCGTCGAGCACAAGGAGGATTTCCTGCGGCTTTACCGTGTCGCGGAGGCGAACAAGTTCCTGGACGAGTGGTTCGTCGATTTGGAGACGGCCGGCGGTGTCGAAGATGAGCGTATTGCGGTTCTCCTTCTCGGCGAACTGGAAGGCTTCGCGCGCGATTTTGAGGACGTCGGTTTCGCCTTTCTTGACGAAGACGGGGATGTTGAGCTGTTTGCCGAGCGTTTCGAGCTGGTCCATCGCGGCGGGGCGATAGACGTCGGCGCCAACGAGGAGTGGCAGGCGCGCTTGTTTAACGAGTAGGCGGGCGAGCTTGGCGCTGGAGGTCGTTTTGCCGGAGCCGTGCAGGCCGACCATCATGATGGAGCTTGGGTTGCCGCTGACTTCGAGGCCGGCGTTTTCGGAGCCGAGAAGGTCGACCAGTTCGTCGTGAATGACTTTGATGACTTGCTGGCCGGGCTGGATGCTGAGGAGGACTTCCTGGCCCAGGGCTTTTTCTTTCACGCGCTCGATGAAATCGCGCGCGACTTTGAAATTTACGTCGGCGTCGAGCAGCGCCAGGCGGACGTCGCGCAAGGCGGCACCCACGTTCTCCTCGGAAATTTTTCCGAGGCCGCGCAGGTCCTTGAAAACGCGCTGCAGTTTGCCGCTAAGCGTATCGAACATGCGCGCAGCCTAAATCAGCGTTTCCGCAAAAACAAGAAATGCGCTAGGCGTCGAGGCCGAGCCATTCGGGGTACTTCACGGTCCCATCGAATTCTGTGCTCGTCTTGAAGCGCTCGTGTTTACCGCCCTGCGCGCTGTCCGCGGTGCGGGCGAGGAGTTGTTTGACGGCGGATTCGTCGAGCGGCTTGAAAGTGCGGACTGCTTCAAGGGCTTGGTCGAGACGAGCCATGCTGTCCATGCCGGTGATGACCGTAGAGGTCGGCAAGTTGAGCGCATAGTGGAGACATTCGATGGCTTTCACTTTGCCGCTCAGGAGAATTGCGCCGCTGCCGAGTGGTTTCATGCCGAGCACGCCGATCTTTTCGCGGACGAGAACGGGCAGGACTTCCTTCTCGAAGCTCTTGTAGTGCGCGTCCATGACGTTGAGGGGCATCTGGACGGCGTCGAACTTGAAGCCGCGTTTGCGGGCGGATTCGAGGACGGCGAGGTGAATCTTCGGATCTTTGTGGCCGGTGAAGCCGATGTAACGGATCTTGCCGGCTTTCTTTGCTTCCTGGAGCGCTTCGATCGCGCCGCCTTCGAAGATGCGTTCCGGATCTTCGGGTCGGATCATCTCGTGCATTTGCATGAGATCGATGGTGTCGGTCTGAAGGCGCTTCAGGCTTTCATCGATCTGCTTGGCGGCGGGCGCTTTCTTTTGGCCATCGATCTTGGACATGAGGAAAACCTTTTTGCGATAGCCGTCGCGGAGGGCCTCACCCATCCAGACTTCGCTTTTGCCGTCGTGATAATCCCAGCAGTTATCCATGAAAGTGATGCCGCGATCGATGGCGGTGCGCATGAGCTTGATGCTCTCCTCCTTGGTGGGGAGGCTGCCGATGTGGTATCCGCCGACGCCAATGGCGGAAATTTTTTCGCCGGTGCCACCGAGAGTTCGGTAGAGCATGTCCCCTTCCCTCGTCTGGCCGGATGGCTGCGCCCAAACGCTGCCGGTCGCAAGCGCGATGCTGGAAGCGGCGGTGATGGTGACAAATTCGCGGCGGTTCAGTTCCGAGCGGTGGTCGTTCATAGAAATCCTCCAATGAGAAGTTTGAACCCGCGGGGTGGATTCCGCAACCCAACGGGACATCTTACCACCGAGGCACAGAGAGCACAGAGAGGGGAAGGAACCGCGACTTGCGTCGCGCTGAGTTCGACTTACGAAAAATTTTAAATGGGCGATACAGAGCGAAACTGCGATACAATAGGGTCGCAAGCGATGTGCCGGAGGGCGGTACATCTTTTGTAAGTTTTGGCAGGGGTAACGACGTTTCCGCAGTTCTGGGAGGCAAAATAAAACCCCACCGATTGCCGTGTATAACAGTTCCTTTGAACTGACTGTAGAAACAGCGGGACGACCGGGTTTTTTTCGACTTCCAGCGAAGGCCTGTCGTTAAGGACCACGGCTAATGTCCCTTTTACATTGTAATTACGGTCAAAGGACTTTGCTTCTAAACACGAACACCGCAGGGTTTTAAAGCGTCGAAGCGGTTACAAAACCACTTCTAAAAATCTGTTAAAGAGCGATCCCTTTTTCCCTTCTTCTATCTGCGGTGAGTATCGACAATGATGGCGCTGTACTCAAGGGATGGTGGGCAGATTTTCACAACTTTTTCTCTGGATTTTTCGCGAGGAGTGATTTTCGGAACGCACTTCCAGCGTCGGAGGAAAATCGGTAATGTTGCTGAATGCTGTTTAGGAGGGCGGCGCAGATTGTCACGATTGTGTTGGTGCTGGCGGCGGTGGGGCTGGCGGTGTGGTTTTGGAAAACGCAGAACCGGCTTTACAGCAGTGCGACGGCGATTCGGACAAATGAGTTGTATTTGAAGGCGCATTCGCCGGCGGAGAAGTTGCCGGAGTTTCCGACGAATTTTTTTACGTCGATCGATGTGGAGCGAACGACGAACCGGATCGTGGTGGCCGTGGCGGAAAATCTCGCGATGCGAACTCCAGAGAGTGATTACGAACCGCTGACGATCCATCAAGCGGACACGAATTACGCGATCCGAGTGGGAGAGGGCGAAGTGCGGCTGGCGTATGTGGGGGTGGCACAGGCGCAGCCCGTGACGAATTTCGATTACGGAATTCAAGTGGAGGCGGATTACTTCACGCCCGACGGCAAACCGGTACGGGACGACGCAGTGAAGATGATGCCCGGGTATATGAAGACGCTGTCGTTCGAGGGAAGTTTTCCTTCATCACAGTTCGTGTTCATCTACAGCAATATCGCAACTTTCAAGACGCTGAAGTTTCAGGCGTTCGATGCGCGGACGCAGGCCCAGATTGCGAGCGGGTATAGTTCGAGCACGTTCACGAACGGGTTTTATTACGGCAGCGATTTGCAGGTGTGGCATCAGACGCCGATTGAGTTGGTGGCGACGATTGCGACGGGGCCGGTGGTGACGAATACGATGGAGGTCAAAGAGGGCGCGGAGTTGGAGTTTCCGGAGGGGAGATTGAGGTTGCTGCTGGTGTCGACGAACGATTTGGGCGGGTGGAGCAGCCGGCACGATGGGCGAACGAATACAATGACGTTTAATTTGGGGCGCACGTTCAGCCATTGGGCAAATAAGAAGACCACTTCCTTTTTGTTCCATGCGTGGCCGGGCGGCTTTGCGATGCCGATCGACTTCGAATTTGTGGGTGTCGATGGGAAGACGATTCGAGGACTGGGCGCGGGAAGTTCCGGACGGTTCATGAACACGCGGGCGGAGGCGGAGTTGGACGAGATTCAGGAGATTCGGGTGAAGTATTACTCGCAGAAGCATCGGCTGATTTTCAGGATACCGGAGTTGCCGGGGTTGCCGGAGGAGAATCGCGGCGTGAAGAACTTGTTCGATGTGAAGATTCCGTATGCGTATTATCGATACGAGTATGATTTCCAATCGGGGCTCGGACAGATGGTGCAGATGCAGAGTTATTCGGTGCCGCTGACCTTTCCGAATGGATATTTTCCGACGATGCGATCGAACACGACGGCGCGGGAGCTGTTTCTGGAAATGGAGAAGATGTTATCGAATAAGGATCAGCAGTTGGTGGCGGATCCTGTGAAGAACGAGATTCGGACGCGGAAGCATCCGGTGCAGGCGTTTATCGAGATGGTGAAGAAGAAGTTGGGGATGTGAAGAGCGCTCAGCAGGAGCTTCGCGCCACGATGTGTAGTGGTTCGCGTCGGCTCGTTGGCTCCAAAGTGTTGCGGAAGGGACGATTTTATTGCAATTTGGGCGCGTGACGCTTGATGCAATCCGCGAAGCTCGCGACGCGACTCCGTTCAAGCCGTTTGTTATTCGCACGGCGGATGGAAATGATTTCTTAGTTCCCAATCACGATTCGCTCCTTGTTGCCGAAAAAGGCAAGACACTCATCGTCGTTACGGCGGACCAGAAATTCCACATTCTCGCGACGGAATTGGTATCCAGTATTAGTCGATAATTGCAGATCCCTGTGCTCGGCAGCAGCCCCGCACCACCCCTGCTTCTGGACATCGCCTCGCTCAGCAGGAGCTTCGCGCCACCAAGCGAGAGTGCCGTGGTAGGACAGCGCGCACTACCTATTTTCCCCGGGCGGAGGGGTGGGCGGGTTGGAACTGTTGGCCGTCGACGCCGCCGGGGGGTTGGGATTCGGCGAAGCGGTCGTCGTCCTGGAATTCTTTGCGGAGGCGGGTGAGTTCGGTTTTTAGGTTTTCGATGAGGGAAGCGTTCGCAGGATCGTTGTAGATATTGTTGAGCTCGCGGGGATCTTTCTTGAGGTCGTAGAGTTCCCACTGATTTTTCTGCCAGAAGTAGATGAGTTTGTGGGTTTCGGTGCGGACGCCGTAATGGGCGCGGGTGTTGTGGTGACCGGGGTCGTGGTAGTAGCGGTAATACATCGATTTGCGCCAGCTGTCGGGACGCTGGCCTTCGAGGAGCGGGAGGAGGCTGCGGCCCTGGATGTCGGCGGGAACTTTGAGGCCGGCGAGTTCAAGGAAGGTGGGGGCGAAATCGATGTTGAGGGCCATGGCGTCCTGGACGGCGCCGGGTTTGATTTTGGCGGGCCAACTGACGAGGAGCGGCGTGCGGAGACATTCTTCATACATGAACCGTTTGTCATACCAGCCGTGGTCGCCCAGGAAGAAGCCCTGGTCGCTGGTGTAGATGACGATGGTATTTTCGCGGAGATTGTTTTTCTCGAGGTAATCGAGGACACGGCCGATATTTTCATCCACGGAGGCGACGCATCGGAGATAATCTTTGATGTAGCGCTGGTATTTCCATTTGAGGAGATCGTCACCGGTGAGAGTTTTCGCGAGGCCGTTGTTGGTGACGGTAACTTGGGTAGGAATTCCGTTGAGCCATTGCTGGCGCGCGGGGCCGCGGAGGTTGGCGGGTGGAGTGAGCTTCAGGTCGCCGTTGTTGAGATGGCGCGCGATGGTCATGGTGGCTTCGCGGGCGGCGTCGGTGCGGGTGGAGTAGTCGTCGCGGAGGGTGTCGGGCTCGGGGATGTCGCGGTCGTCATAAAGGCTGGCGTATTTGGCGCTGGGTTCCCAACCGCGATGCGGAGCTTTGTGATGGAGGAAAAGAAGGAATGGTTTTTCTTTCGGGCGCCGGTCGAGGAAGGCGAGCGCTTTGTCAGTGGTGATGTCGGTCGCGTAGCCTTGATTTGTTTCGCGGCCCTTTGCGTTCAGGAAAATGGGATTGTGATAACGCCCTTGGCCGGGGAGGACGGTGAAGAAATCGAACCCGGTGGGTTCGCTGCCGAGATGCCATTTGCCGACGAGGCCGGTGTGGTAGCCAGCGTCGCGGAGATATTTGGCGACATGAGGTTGGGCGCCGTCGAAAGCGTTGAAGACGGGCACGCCGTTTTTGTGGCTGTATTTCCCAGTGAGAATCGCGGCGCGACTGGGAGTGCAGATGGAATTTTCGACGAAACAATTGCTGAAGCGCATGCCTTCCTTCGCGAGGCGATCCATGTTCGGAGTGACGTTGATTTTGCTGCCGTACGCGCTGATGGCGTGGGCGGCGTGATCATCGGTCATGATGAAGAGGATGTTCGGACGGTCGGCGGCGTGAAGCGAGGCAAGCGGCGCGATCAATGCGGCGAGCAGCAGCAGTGCAAAAAGGCGGAATCGATACGAGTTCATGGCGAGGCGATGAATATGTGTTTTTTCTGACGAATTAACAGGTCGTTTTGTTGGCGCTTTTGCCCAAGGGCGTGGCTATTCGGTGTTAGTTTTTGAGTTTCTCGAAAGGCGTATTGAGAATCGGATATTCGCGCCAGTCGTTGAAGTCGAAGTGCCACCATTCTTCGGGATATACGGTGAACCCTTCGCTCTCCATTGTCGTGCGCAGCAAGTCGCGATAGTAGCGTCGCGCTGAGTCTCCTCCCGGATAGTCCGGATAGGCGCGATCGCTCGGCTCGTCGTAGCCGCTCGGCATCGGCATCGGCTCGCCCGTTTTCAAGTCGCACAACGTGAGATCTACCGCAGCGCCGCGATTATGCCGCGAGCCTTTCGCCGGATCCGCCACCAGGAACCGGTGCGCCTCCGGCGTCGCGTCCCAAAATATTTTGGTCACGTACCAAGGGCGGTACCCATCGAAAATGGCGAATCCCAAGTCGCGCTCTTTCAGCTTGGCCTGCGCGCGCTTCAAAGCTTCCGCTGTTGGCCGCTGCAGGAAAACCCGCGGCTCATCGTAAAATTTGGAACCAAGGAAATTGTCCTCTCTCGCATACCGCACATCGAACCGAAAATCATTTGTGTTCAGTTCCACCAAGTCCGGTGCGCGAAACTTATTAGTTTCCACCGGCGGACTTGCCTTTAACGCTTCCGGGCGCAACTCCTCAATTGGTCTCACCGGTTTCACTTCCACCATGCTATCCTTCCGTGGCCCGACCTTCCGCAGATACGCATAATTCCGATTGGTGAACGTCACCCCCGCAGCCACCACCTCCCTGGCATAACCAAATTCATCCCGCCGAAAAATGATCTTTTCGTCGTGATACAAACCGTATTTCGGAAACGCATAAACGTCGTCGGAAAGCTTCGTCAGCGGACTAAACTCGAACCATTCGATCAACGCCCATAATTCTCCTTCGCGTTCCAAAATGTAGAGCGTGTTGTGATCCCAACCGTACTCGCCGATCAAGTTTTGCTCCTTCCGGCCCATCACATCCACATCGGCGTCGACGCGCTCAAACGTCTCGTTGCCCACCACCAAACTTTTCCCTTCTCTCTTCAACACCGTTCCGTAGGAAAGGGCGCTGTCCGTGATCAATTCCTCGCCCAACCTCCGCACCGTTTGCTGATATCCGCCGTTATTCCACAGCATGAACAAATTCGTTCCCGAGGCGCGCAACTCGAAGCCACGCTGCCCCGCGCGGTAATTACCGGCCAACTCTCTTGCCGTCGCGCGGTCCAACGGCTCCGTCGTTCGGAAATCCGGCATCTTCGTTCCTTTGCGTTGCGCGAGCATCGCCTGCAGCGCCTTCGTGGCAATTCGTCCCGTTACCGTGTTGGCGAAATCCTTCGAAGCAATCACCACCACTCCCAACTTCGCATCGACCATTCCCGTGAACTGCGTTGCGAACCCATACATTGCGCCGTTGTGGCCCGCGGTGCGCTCGCCTTCAATCTCGCCAATCGAAAATCCCAACCCGAATCCCTGCTTCTGCTCCGGCGCGGCGAACTGCACCTTCAACATCTCTTCCCACGTTTCGCGTTTTAGCACCCCTCCCTTCTCGCGCGCAAAAACCGCCGACATAAACTTCCCGAGTTCATTCACGGAACTGTACATGCACGCCGCCGGCGAAATCCCCAGCTCAAACGCCGGGGCCTTGAACGTCCGTCCGTGCACCGTCCACATCAATCCATCGGCCAACTCCGCCTCGATCCCCGCGGTGCGCACGAAGGCACTTCGCTCCATCCCGAGCGGCTTCAGCAAATCCTGCACGCACTCCGCGAACGCGCGCTTCTCGGCGAGTTCCAGCACGTAACCCACCAGCGCAATCCCCGCATTGGAATATTTAGTCCGGGCCTCCGGCGCATACACCAACTCCGTTTCATTTAGGCTCGCGATCGTCGCCGCCAAACTTGGCTCGTTCGGATCAAAATAGCTCCCCACCGGCGTCTCCCGCACCAGTCCCGCCCGATGCCCCATCAATTGCCGCAGCGTCATCGGCCGTAGCTCCGTGCCGAATCCCCTCTTCGGCTGAAACGTCGGCACATACGTTGTCACCGGCGCGTCCAGGTCCAACACTCCGCGCTCAACCAAACGCATCACCGCAATATCGGTAAACAACTTCGATACCGACCCCACCCGATACATCGTATCCGCCGTCGCTCCCAAATTCGTCCGCGCCCTCCCGAATCCCTCTGCCCACACCACCCGCTGATCGTCAATCAACGCGATCGACAGTGCCGGGATTTCCTTCTGCTGAATCTCCGCGCGAATAAATCCACTGAGCGCCTCCGCAATCGCGCGATACTCGCTCTCAGCAGCAATGTTCGCGGCGCGGGAACTTAAAGGGAACGATTGCCAAACGCAGAATAGAACCGGGATAAATACCAGCCGAACCAACGCTTTGGGAAACCGGGTCACGACCCCGAGTCAACGACCGATTCGCAACACCGTCAAGTTCACGCGCTGGCGCTGACGTTTCCGAATGGATTTTTTCCGACGATGCGCACGAACCCGAGTGCGCGGGGGTTTGTTCTTGGTGATGGAGAAGCTCTCGAATAAGGATCAGCAGTTGGTGCGGATCCCGTGAAAGCCCCGCCCGTTCAATCTGTTTGGAATCTTTTTACCGCGTGTTACGTTTCGGCCGTGCGCACATCAGCCATTTTCGTTTGGGCGCTCGGCTTACTGCTCGGGGCCCCTGCGCCACAAAGTGCGGGCGCTGAGCCTAAACCGGTCCTCCAGTCGATTCGACGCGAGAATTACCCTTGCACCATCCACGTGATCAAAGTTCCGCGCACGCGCCAATTCGAGTTCCGAAGTTTGCATGCGGACGGAAAGGCGCTGGGGCTGGAATCGCTCTCCGGTCAAATGAAGCACGCAAACGGTGAAAAGTTCCTCGCCGCGATCAATGGCGATTTTTACGTGCGGCAAGGCCCGTATGAGGGTGACCCCCGCGGCCTGCAGATGGTGCGCGGCGAAATGATCAGCGCGCCCTCCGGCGGCGCAAGTTTTTGGATCGATGCCTCGGATCAACCGCACACCGGCATCACCACTTCCAAACTGCGCGTCGAATTGCCAGACGGGTCGAACACGCCCATTGAACTCAACGCCCCCGGCGAAGACAACACCGTGGTCCTTTACACGCCGACCGCAGCCACCGAAATCCGGTCGCGCGGATCGGAACTGATTCTGGAACGCGACGGCGCATCCCAATGGCTCCCGCTGAAACCGGGTCGCATCTTAACCGCGCGCGTTCGCGAAGTGAAAAAAGGTGGCCGCGTTCAAATCGCACCCGACGTGATGGTGCTTTCGTTCGGTCGCCGCGCCAAGGTGCCGGCGCTCGCGAAAGGAGCGACACTAAAGATCAACACCGAAACCGAACCAGGCCTGCGCGGCGTTTCCGAAGCGATCAGCGCCGGGCCGGTCCTGGTCAGGGAGGGCAAGCGCGTGCCCGTGAAAGCGCCGAAATCCGATTCCTACGTTTTCAGCAGCATGACCGAGAGCCATCCCCGGTCCGCAATTGGCTGGAACGACGAGTTTTACTTTTTGGTTTCGGTGGACGGTCGGAAGCCGGATTCAGTCGGGCTGTCGCTCGACGAACTGAGCCGCGAGTTGATCAAGCTCGGGTGCACCGACGCGATGAACCTCGATGGCGGCGGATCGGCCACGCTTTGGTTCGAGGGCAAAATTCGCAATTACCTTTGCGACGGTTACGAACGCAAAATCGCCAACGGCCTCGGCGTGGTGGAACTCACCGAAAAAAAGTGAGCGATGCGCGCCTTCTCCAAACTCTGCCTGTTTGCCATTCTTGTCGGCAACATTTCAGCTTCAGAGTTTTGGAAGGTCGAAATCGAACTCGGGCAAAACGAAATAGCCGCTCTCACCACAGCGCCGCGCGCGTGGGTTACTGCGCGTGCCACTTTTAATAAAGGCTCAGCCGTTCCGGTCCGTCTTAAGTTGAAAGGCCGAGGGACATTTCAACCCCTCAACGAAAAACCAAGCTTCACCATGGAAGTCGCGGCCCGCCAGCGCGAGCAACTCCCCTACTCCAGCACCAAAATTCATTTAAATAACTCAGCAGATGACGCGACTTACCTGAAAGAAAAACTGGGAAGCGAAATGTTTAACCAGATCGGCATTCCCACACCCAGGGTCGGACATGCGCGCGTAACGCTGAACGAGCGCGAACTCGGCCTTTACGTGTTGAAGGAGGGTTTTGACGAGAAGTTTGCGCGCCGTGAGTTAGGAGAAGGAGCCGCGATTTACGACCGCGATCCGGAGACTGGCGGAGGATTGGATTTGGACGCTGGCGAAGATCGTCGCGAGCGCGTGAAGTTATTGGGGTCTGCGGCGGAGGCGGACATCGGGAAACGCTTTGAGCAGTTGCGGGAAGTTTTGGATGTCGAGGCTTTCGCAAAGTTTCTCGCGATGGAGGTTTTGATTTGTCATTGGGATGGATACGCTCTGAGCGAAAATAATTTCAGAATCGCCGTGAGGGCCGATGGCAAGATTCATTTTTTGCCGGCAGGCATGGACCAGATCTTTTCAATTCCGAATTTCACTTGGCTACCGGCATTTTCCGGGAGTGTCGCAAAAAGATTCATGGAGATGCCGGAAGGTCGCGAGCGGTATCGAATAATGCTGGAGAAGCTGCTGAGCGAATTTCTTGGTGCAGAAAGATTATCAAACCGTCTCGAACAGTTGTCCGCCGCGCTTGAGGCGGATTTAACGCGCGCCGAGCGCAGCCAGATTCGCGCCGAAGCAAAGGAACTCAGCGCGCGAATCGCCGCGCGGGAAACCAGTTTAAAAGAGCAACTGAAACAGACCGAGACGAAGTTGCTTCAGTTCGCCAATGGAACGGCCGTTGTTTCCAACTGGCAACCAATGGATCAACCGGAAGGCGGGAGCATGGGGTCGAACGACTCCACCGTGGCCATTGTCGCCGGGCCGAGAACTTCCGCGTCCTGGGCAGCCAAAGTGCTCTTACTGCCGGGCCGATACACCTTTGCAACAACGGTAAAAACCGAAGACGTATCGCCTTTGCCATTTGGCACCCGGCAGGGTGCTTGTTTACGGGTGCTGGGGAGGAGCGCCCACTCTCAGACGCTGGTTGGGAGCACCAGTTCAGTTCTCCGCTGTTCCTTTGAACTGCCAAAAACAGAGGAGATAACGCTGCTCCTGGAATTGCGCGCATCCGCTGGCAAAGCCGAGTTTAACCGGCAGGTCGAACTGCGTCCCGAAAGCGGAATTCCCGCAAAAAAGAAATAGGACTCGGCACCGTTCATGCTATAGTATTCACCCTTGATGAGCTGCCTGAGATCGAAATTTGAACGTCCCAAGCGTTTAAAAGCGTTTACCTTGATCGAGCTGCTGGTCGTCATTGCGATCATCGCGATTCTCGCCGGGATGCTTTTGCCCGCTTTGGCCAAGAGCAAAGCCAAAGCCAAACGCATCGCCTGCGTCAACAACATGAAGCAGATCAGCCTCGCCATGAAAATGTGGGCTGATGATCACGAGGACAAATACCCCTGGAATCTCACGACCGATCAGGGCGGCAGTTCCGATTCCAGCGACTGGACCGACCATTTCCGGATGGCTTCGAATCAATTGAGCACCGTTGCAATCCTGCATTGCCCGTCTGACAAAAAGAAGAAAGCGGGAACGAACTGGAATCGCCTCGATGCGGAAATCAACGTCAGTTACTTCATCGGGCTGAACGCGAAGGAAGAAAAACCTGAGACTATCACCTTCGGTGACCAGAATGTTCTCGGCGGAACTGGCGGCCTCGATCCTTCCTGGAGTTTGTTTCTCGGGTCCTCCATCGATGCCAAGTGGGACGACACGATGCACACGCGCCAGGGCAATGTCTCCCTGGCCGACGGCAGCGTGCAGCAGATCAAAACCGAGCAGTTACGCGCGCACATCAAAAATATTTTAGATTCCACCAGGACGAACGTCGTTTTTTCCAAGCCGCGCGGAATTTTTTAAATGCGCAACCGGGGCTCGATCGACGCGATGGCGATCGCCGTTATTTTGTTGGCGACCGCCTTCGGCGTGCTTTCCATCTGGCATTTGCCCCCGAAGCAGGACACCTCGGTCTACCGAGATCTCGGGCGAAACATGGCTCGTGAAGCGGTCGGTCTCCTTTCAAGTGGCGGGCGACTGGTCGTGATCGCGCGCGACACGACGACCTATAAACAGCCGGCCATGCAAATCAGCCTGGACGCCTTCAAACAGGAAGCTGAAAAGTCCAAAGCGACCGTTGATCTGCGGCTTGTTGAACTCGATCCACTCCGCCCGGTGGAAGTCCCACCCGGTGATTTCTACGAAACAATCCGTCGGGCGAAAACGAACGATGTCATCGTTTCTTTTCTCGGGCCGCCGGTGCTTGAGCCGGAGCAAGAGGCGAAACTAAAGGCGAAACCAAGGATCATTGCGCTTTGCACTGGCTCGATGGCTGCGCAGGCCAATCTACCCGGCCTTGTGCGCGGAGGACTTCTTCACGCCGCAATCGTGAACAAAAGCGTGCCCGCTTCGAAGAATGCCACACCGCCCCAGCTTGCGTTTGACCAACTCTACGCAGTCCTCCGGGGGGCAGAGATCAAGTAAGCTGTGGAACTTCGGCGCACCCATCGACCATTCCGCCGCGCAGGCTTTAGCCGCACCGATGCGCTCGCGAGCATTGCAGTCCTTTCAGTGATTGCGGCCATGGCCGCGGTTTACCTCGTGAAACAAAAACGGGCGGCGCAACTTCAGCTCTGCATCAACAATTTGCAGACGATCAATCGCGGTGTGCTGGCGTTTGCGAAAAGCAATTCAGACACACTGCCCGGCCTGTTAAATACCGGCAAAGGCCCTTCCTGGTGGTGGTACAAGGATGAAATTAAAAGCTTCACCAATCCAAACGACGACCGCATCTTCGCGTGTCCCCAGGATCGCGGATATTCGGACCCCGGGCCATTCTGGAAGAACTCCCGCTTCAACAACACCAGTTACGTTTTTAACGGCGTCACGCTTCTGGGCGCGCCGAACGTAGCGGGATGGAAGCTCTCGGCCATCAATGCGCCAGACCGCACGTTGACCGTGATGGAATGGAGCGCGCATGGGCCGCTTTCGTGGCATCGCAGCCGCACCGGCAAAGCCAATGCGCCCTTCTACCGCGATGCTGAAAGCGTTGTGGCATTTGCCGACGGAAATGTTAGCTTTACCAAAATTTACTTCGACGGTTTTAACCCGGCGTATACGCGCGACCCAATCGCAGGCTATCGCTATAAGTTTAGTGGCAAATAAATGAATGTTGGTGTTGTAGTCCGTACGGCTTTTTTGACGACGGCATTTTTTCTCGCCGCGACGGTGCGGGGCGAGATGATCATCGGTCCATGGACGCCGCTTTTCAAAGGCATCGATTATTCCGTGAGCACGAACATGCCGGATACAACGATTCCGCGGCTGCAGGTTGCGCACACGGTGCGAGTGGATCTGCATGATCCGGACGTGAAGTTCCTCACCACCCCGCGGATTGAAGACAACTACATTCAGAACTCACGCGAGATTGCTGCGTATACACCGACAGATTTCCTGACGCGCAACGAACTGCAGGTAGTGATTAACGCGAATTTCTTCAGCGAAGGCACGTATTACCTGCCGCCGGGCACGCCGATGGATCTATATGGGCTGGCGGTGAGCGAGGGGACCGTGGTTTCCCCGCCGCGCCTGGATTTCGGAAGAGCGATCGTCTTCGACCTGACGAACGCTCCGACCTTCATCCCGCTGACTTCAGCCTCCATGAGTCTTACCGGAATTCATACTGCGGTAGCCGGGAACTTTTTAGTCCTCACCAACGGCACGAATGCCGCGCCCAACAACAACCTGTTCGACATTGATCCACGGACGGTTTACGGGCTGTCGCAGGATCGGCGCTACTTGTTCCTGACCGCGATCGATGGGCGACAGATCGGCTATAGCGAGGGCGCGACGTTTCGCGATTGCGGAGTGTGGATGAAAGCGCTCGGCGCGCATGATGCGATCAATGTGGATGGCGGCGGTTCGACGACGCTGGTGACGGAGAGCAGCACCGGGGAGCCGATGCGCCTGAACAGTTCGAGCGCGGTGGCCGATTCGGGCCGCGAGCGGACGGTCGGCAGTCACTTTGGCATCTGGGCGAAACCGGTTCCGGGATTTATCAACGATGTCGCCGTTCAGCCGGGAATTAACGTGGCATCCATATCGTTCACCACGCTCGCGCCCGCCATGAGCGAGGTTTATTTCGGCAACAGCACGGAGTTGGGCACCACCAACGTGGTCAGTTCTACCGACGAGGCGAATCATTCGATTCAACTTACGGATCTGACGCCGGACACTGGCTATTACTTTCGCCTGGCAGCGATTTCGAATGGCGTGCAACAGGTCTCGCCATTGTACTTTTTTGCGACGACGAATATCACAACGACAAATCTCCTGTTTGACTACACAAACGTTTGGAAGTTTTCGCACCTTGCACAATCCGATACGAACTGGGCTCAGCCGACCTTCAACGATACCAATTGGATTTCCGGTCCCGGGTTGCTCTGGATCGATGATCGGATCGCGGCTGGAGTGGAACCGCGCAACACACCATTGCCGATCAACCCGGCTTCCGATTATCCCTATACGAACTATTATTTTCGCACGCAGTTTGATTTCGGCGCAGTGACGCCGGGGAGTTGGCTTCGATTTGAAGGGAAGATCGATGACGGGGCGGTGTTTTACCTGAATGGCGTAGAAATTTACCGCCTGCGCATGCCGACGAATTCTACCGCTGGGACGCTCGCGAATGGCTTTCCTTGCTCTGGGAACGCGACCTGCGTGGATGAGTTCAAGATTCCGTTCAGCGCGCTGACGATGCTTCTGCCGACGAACAACGTGCTCGCCGTGGAAGCGCATAATTACAATGCGCGCAGCGGGGACATTACTTTTGGATTGGCGCTGCATCGAATCGATAGCGTCCCGCCAGTCACTCCGACACCCGCGCAACTAACGGTGACCCTTGTGACCGCCGGGGTGGAAATCTCATGGGAGGGCACAGGGGGCGTAATCGAATCGGCCACGGAGCCTGACGGGGAATGGACGCTGGTGGAGACGACCACTACAAATCGCGTTGTTGTTCCAATCGCTGCGGAGAATCACTTCTATCGTTTGCGCCGCTAAGCCCGAGGCCGAACCGCCCTTGCCACAGTCGAAGTTGACAGTAGCACCTTCCTTTGCTAAATTCATCCCATGATCACGAACAACGATTCGTGGTCACTCGGTCCATGTCCGAACAAAAGCCTCGACCTCGAGTCTCCTGTTCGCCCATTTCAGCCGACTGACCACTGCCCTTCTCACAGCTCGGAACCGTTCTGCCCACATGCGCATTATCCTAATCGGGAATTGGGATTTCCTTGGCATTTGGTATTTGGAATTTGGTCATTTGCTCATCCATCACACACCCGACTCACACCCGACTCACACCCGACTCACACCCGGCTCACACACAGCTCGCACACAGCTCACACACAGCTCACACACAAAAAACACCTTGCGCACACACAGCTCCATCGCACGCTCATCGCTCACCATCAATTACTTACAATATTGCAACACGGAAAAGTCTACAAAAAAACACACACCTTCAACAGCGCGCCGTCCGCTGCCAGGTCGACCCGCACTTCAATCGCACCCTTCACTCCCCTATTGCGCATTTTAGGCACCCACTCCATGATGCGCACAAAGGAGGATTGTGCATGGCGGCAGGGGGCCATAGAGCACCGGGATTAAACCGTACTCTGATTTTCGTCGATGAGGGGAACCTCACCGGCATTTGCAGCAAGTTGAACCGGTCGATTGACTGGTTGAAACTTCGCGAGCAACTGTCGCGCGAGCACGACGTGCTCGAGGTATTTATCTTCGCCGGGCTCCCACCAAACACACCGGAATGGACTGAGTTCCGGTTGAAGCGCGAACGGTTTCTACATTGGCTCGAAAGCGAAGCCTTCTACGTGATCCGCAAACAAGGCCGTCCCACGACGCAACAGGCTTACAAAGCCAATGTCGACGTGATGATGGCGGTCGATGTCACGGAGTTGGCCATGGAAATAAAGCCCGACACCATCGTTTTGGTGACCGGCGACGGCGATTTCGGCTATGTGGCGTGCAGATTACGGCGCCGCGGCATCCATGTGGTGGTGGCTGCGTTCGAGAACAATCTCGGGGAAGATCTAAAGATCTCGGCGAGTTCCTTCCTGGATCTTGGCCGGATTATCAAAGGAGCAGAGTTCAAAGCCGGATCCGATGATCATCCCCGCACCGGAGTTGAGACGGGCGTGGTCGGGAATAGTTGAGCAATCGGCGCGGTCGGGTCGGGAGGAAATTATTGCGAAACGTTGGCTCTGTGGCATTTTCATCCGCATAGAATATGGAGAAGCCAAAGATCATTGCTTACCTGAAACCGAGTTGCGGCTGGAGCCAGGGCGTGCGCGCGATCATGCGCAAGTACGATCTGCCCTTCGAAGATCGGGATATCATCAATAATCCGACGCAGCGGCAGGAGATGATCGAGAAGAGCGGACAGATGCTGAGCCCGTGCGTGGAAGTGAACGGACGAATGCTCGCCGACATCAGCGGTGAAGAAGTCGAAGCCTATCTGCTCGCAAACAATCTGGTCGCAGCCAATGAGCGCCAACCGGACGCACCCACTAACCAGGCTTGCGCCACGCACGAACCAGAAAGTTCCTGGATTCCGTTCCGCCGATAATCAGCTTGGTAACTTTTGCCGCCGTCACGGTTTCGCCGCGACGGCGTTTTTCTTTTAGCGCTGGACCTTCGACATCCAGTTGCCCACCGCGAGCATGATTCGTGATTTGATAATCGCGGTCAGCAATGCGATCGCAATTCCCGAGGCAGTGATGATGTCCTTACCGTTATCCAAGTCCCAAAACCGATAACGCCAGTCGCCGGGCTTAATAAAATATGGGAGCCAGCGGTTGCCCGCGAAGAAGGCATTGTCCGCCGCAGAACTGATCAAAAATCCAGAAAAGGGATATTGGACCGCCATAAACGCAGCAAGAAACGCGACCCCCAGCGCGCCAGCCAGCAGCCAATCGCGCCAAAACTTCGCCGGTTTTCCGAAGCGGGCCATGATCAGGTCAATTGCGATTGCCGGAAAGACCAGCAGTAACGGGAACGACGGCGGAACCATCCGGTCAACCGGGTTATAAATTGGAGCGAGCAACGGTTGCGCTTTGAAGAGCGGAAGAATCCAGATCATTCCGAGCATGATGGCCATGTAGACGAGGGCGGCGCCGGTGGCGGCCCATTTCGTTTTCGAAGCGCGCGCGGCGGCAACAAGGTAGGTGGGGTAAATGGCGCAGGAGAGTTGGTAAAAAAGCATGCCGCGCTGCTGGTTGGGGTAGCTTTTTTCCGTGACGATGATCGTGGACATCGCGAGCAGCACACCCGCGGCATAGGTGAAAAGAAGTCCGCCGCTGCGTTGGCCGGTGCGGTTTTGCCAGGAAAGGACGAGGAGCATTGAACCGATCGCCACGGCGTACATGCCGGCAGCCAGCACGGTGTGAGGCGGGCTGAGAATTTCGACGTCGAGCCCGTAAGCGTTGTGCCACCAGTCATCGAATGGCGCGGAGAGCAACATGGCGAAGGCGCCCCAAATGATTACCCAGGCGCCGAGCGGCGCGCGGAATGGCCCGAGACTAATCGCCGCAGCGCGCTCTTCTGGAGTTCCAAAATAGGTCGCCCGCAGGGCGAGCCATCCAGCCGTGAAGCCGGGGAGCACCCCACCAATGTGAATGGTGATATGTGCCGGAGTCCAGAAGGTGTCGCGGCCGATCGTGGAATGCCATGAGATGTCCCAGAGCGCCCCGATGGGAATGCAGGTAGCCCCAAAAACAACCGCGAGACAATACCAGGGCAGCGCGGAAACTTTCGCTGCCGCAGAAATGCGGTCGGCAGGCGAATCGAATGGTGTGGAAACCACCGCTTCCATGAAAGAAGACGCTAGCCCACAGCAGCGCGCATTGCCAGCAGAACGCACTCAAGATAAAGATGGGCCATGAAGTTTCTACTGGTGCTCATGTTAGCCGCGTCGACTATTCTTTCGCGTGCGCAATCCACCGAATCATTTCCAAAAGCCTACATCGACGGAACGGGTCCGGGTTGGCGCGCGCTGAGTCTGAAAGATTTCACGAATGTAAATTGCGAACCGACCACCTGGAAATGGGAGGATGGGTTGTTCAAATGCACGGGCCAGCCGGTGGGAGTGATTCGCTCGATTCAGACGGTCACGAATCTGGAGCTCGTTGTTGAATGGCGGCACTTGAAGGCGGGCGGCAACTCGGGAGTGTTTCTATGGGCCACGCCGGAATCGATCAAAGATTTAGAGGCAGGAAAAGGACGTCTGCCGACCGGCATCGAAGTTCAGGTGCTGGATCACGGCTACACCGATCAATACGAAAAACAGACCGGTAAAAAGGCAGATTGGTTCACGACAAATGGAGACGTTTTTCCGACGGGAACAACGAAGATGATTCCGTTCCCGCCCGTCTCACCGGGCGGCGAGCGCAGTTTCCCGCGCAAGAACCTGAGCAAAGGCGTCGGCGAGTGGAACCACTATTACGTGCGGGCGATCAATGGCGAAGTGCGCCTGTGGGTGAACGGCGAAGAAGTTTCGGGCGGTTCCAATTCCCGCCCGGCCACTGGTTATCTCTGCCTGGAATCGGAAGGCGCGCCGATTGAGTTCAGGAATCTGCGCCTCCGCGAGTTACCTTAAAGAACAAAACTAGAGGGGCTTGTCTGGAACGTAGGTCGCCAAACGGAAGCGTTCAAGGTCGCGATCGCCTGCTTTGGTCGTCTTGTCCAAGCCCTTCAGCTTTGCGGTCGTTCCTTCACGCCAGCGCCAATATTCCGCATGGCCATCTGCAAACGAAACCTGCCCAGAATTCCCATGACGGGAAGCGGGAGTGTTCTGCCAAAAACCCGCATTCTTCACAGTGGCTCGAACTGCATAGAAGCCGTCGTCAATGCTGGTTGATTCTTCATCAACGAAAACGTAGGCCTCAGTCGGAGACGGAGCGACGATGGAAGATAGCTTGGTGAAATATGACAAACCCGGATTAACGAAGGTAGCTTCGGGAGGCCCGTTCATCCGACCACTCATCGAGAAACTTCGAACGCGCGTATATTTTTTGCTTCCGACAGAGTAGGCGATGTCATTCGGGCAACGATAGATCTCCAACGTGTTGTTATAGGCCCACAGCTTGCCAACCTTGATATCGTTTATGTTGGTAGCGCCGGGCATCACATTGACGTTGCCGCTGATCCACGCCTGGGGGCTCGCCAGAAAGTTGGGCACCAGCTTATCATCCTGGTCGTGGGCATACATAACCCAGCAAAGCTGCAACTGCTTCAGGTTGTTGAGGCACTTTGTAGCGCCTGCTTTCGACTTTGCTTTGCTGAGCGCAGGCAAAAGCATACCGGCCAGAATCGCGATGATTGCGATCACGACTAGAAGTTCGATGAGGGTGAAGGCGCGGAGAGCAGTCCAACGACTTCGGCTTCCTGACGTGGTTCGGGTGCACATATAATCTCTGGGTTTTGTAAAGTTTGTCTGGAAAATGCGTTGTATGCAAGTGTGCGTTAAAAAGCACAGCTAACCGGAATTACGCGATCCCGAACGCCTTTCGGAATAGCTCAATGCTCTCCGGCACCGCGACGTCTGGGTTCGCTTTGCCTTCGAACTCGAGGGAAATGTAGCCGCGGTAATTTACTTTTTGGAGGATGGAGGCGACGCGTTTGTAGTCGAGGTCGAGGGTGTACCATTCGCCGCCGCCCTGGTAGGTTTTGGCCTGAACGAAGACCGTCTTTGGCGCGATCATTTCGAGCTTCGGATATGGGTCTTCGAGAAAGTTGCCCGTGTCCATAAGGCCGCCGAGCCAGGGGGAATCGATGGCGTTGAGGATCCGTAACAAACCTTCGGGAGTGCGGGTCAGTCCCCAATGGTTTTCGAGCGAGAGAATAACCCCACATTCTGCTGCTTTTGGCAGGCACTTTTCAATGCAATCGATGCACCACTTGAAACCTTCGTCTTCGGTGACACCATCAAGAATTGGTTCCACCCCGCGCTTGGCCATCAACTCGTCGAAAGACTTGATCGTGTTCCAACGGCCGGAATTTAAACGGATGGTTGGAATGCCCATTTGATAGGCGAGTTCGATGCACTTGATGGTGTGTTCAACGTTTTTCTGGCGCTCTTCGGCAGAGGGATCGACAAAATCCTGGTGAATCGAGAGGCAAATGAGGTCAACGCCATTGACAAATGCAGTGCGTTTGAGCTTCTGGAGGTAGCTGCGATCTTCTGAATCCATCTGGCGATGGAGAATATCCACGCCGTTTACGCCGAGCGCTGCAGCCTTTTCAATGACGGTTTCGACAGGAACCTTCGGATCGCGAAAGTGCCAGTAGGAATAAGTTGAGATGCCGAGCTTTGGCTTAGCGGTGCTTGTTGAAGTTTTTTCGGCGGCGTGCGTGCCAGGCAGAGCGAACGTTGCAGCTCCGAAAGCCGCAGCGCCGAGGAAATTCCTCCGTGAGGTTTGCATGTGGCAGCTTTTGCCTTTAGCCGCTGAGTTGCAAGGCAGAAGAACGCTCGCGCTGGTGCCGCGTTTCAGGGAGCTAATCGCCTAACGTGCTTAATTCACCCACCGGGCGCGTAAACGTGTTACGGGCCGGAACCGCAACCAGAGCTTCAGCGGCGTTTGGAACGCTATCGGACAACGCTGTGAACGG
This sequence comes from Verrucomicrobiia bacterium, assembly GCA_036383895.1. Lineage (GTDB taxonomy): Bacteria > Verrucomicrobiota > Verrucomicrobiia > Limisphaerales > SXQI01 > DASVNK01. The sequence continues at coordinate 108,305 of DASVNK010000085.1, forward strand.
CAGGCTTACGACGAACAAAGCTGTGCCGAGAATCGTTGCGACGAAACTCACAGGGCGCACCACGATGATATCCGCGGCGGCGGCTTCGAAAGTGTCATCCTCGAAGGCGTTGGTGGAAGGTGCTGACCCGAGCAGCGTGACGGCACAGATGACGACGGTAAGAACGCGTTTCATAATCCTCCTGGTTCAGCCATCTTCGCGAATTGGCAGAAAAAGCACAAGGCACTATCCGAAAGCTTTACGAAAGCTTTTGGAGCCGAACGTCAAATCGCTGACGCTATTTGGTCGGTGTATAGGTCATTTCGCGGGACCGACCCGTGCCGGCGAGCACCGGTTGCAGGACTTTCCAGATCGTTGCCGCGATAATGCGATGGCCTTCGGCGGTGGGATGAATTCGATCGGCCTGGTTTAGCTCCGCTTTGCCGCCGACACCTTCGAGGAGGAACGGAATGAGCGTGGCGTTGTTCTGCTTTGCGACGCGCGGGAAAACTTCGCGATACCGGGCGGTGTAATCCTTCCCCATATTTTCCGGCATCTGCATTCCGGCGATGAGAATCTGCACGTTCGGATTTTTTTGGCGGACTTTCTCGACGATGCCTTGAAGGTTTTTTTCAGTTTCCGTGGGATCGATGCCGCGCAAACCGTCGTTTCCGCCGAGTTCGAGCAGGAGGACATCGACCGGATTCCGCAAAAGCCAACCGATGCGGCGAAGGCCGCCGGCGGTTGTGTCGCCACTGACGCCGCCGTTGATGACTTTGTATTTCAGGCCGTGTTGATCGATTTTCTCCTGCAGCAAGGCGGGGAAAGCTTCTTCAGGGTCGAGGCCATAGCCCGCGGCGATGCTGTCGCCAAGCACGAGAATGGACTTTTGCGCAGCGACGGCAGCTTGCATGGAAAGTGCGGAAAACAGGATCAGCAGCGAAACAATCCGGATCATGCACAGGCAATGTGTGCAGCGAACCGGCGATGGTCAAGTAGCAGAGCGGGAAACTTCGTTCAGCGGATTGGCGGGAGGCGTAGCCTTTCCGGCCCACATGAGCAACGCGCTGCTGAGCGCTTCGCGGGTCTCGAACTCGAAGGTGGCTTCCTGCCCAGATTTGAGAACCACCTTGATGGTGTTGTCGTCGAAGGAAAGGAGCCGGATATCTTCGGGGTTTATTGAGTGAAAACGGTCTGCCATTGGCTTGTTATGGTTTGCTCGCTTTATCGTATTGGGCCGACGAATTATCCTGCACCCCGGCAAGGCCATAGTAAATCTGGTTGGCACGGCGCACCTCGGTAAAAAGCTCGAGGGAGGCAACAGCTTTGGTCAGGTCCGCGAGCTGGCGTTCCTTAATAATGTATGCGTTCGCGCCGCGATCGAAGGCCTGCTGCAGGAGCTGATCCTGATGCGAACCAGCCAGAACAAGGATCGGCACGTGCGCATACTCAGGATGATCGCGAATCCAGCCGAGCAGCGCCATGCTACTGCCGTCAGGGTTGGTCAAATCGAGGATGATAAAGGACGGCAGCGGATAACTTCCGCGATCTCCATAAATCCCGACGCCGCGGAGATAAAGGATCGCTTCATTGCCGTAACGAGCAATTTTCAACGGATTGCGGATATCGGCTTTGCGGAAAGCCTGCTCGAGAAGGTAGATGAAATCTTTGTCGTTCTCGACGAGTAGAATAACGCTCGTTTGCTTCATTAACTGACCTCAGGCCTGCTATTTAACTGTTTTCGCTCTCGTCTTCTCGACTCCCCGCCGCGGCAGGGCCTGAGTACGGAACCGCACCTATAAAGCCATGGGTAAGAACGGACATCAATCGGGGCATTCCCTGAATACTTGTTCCGGGTGCTCTCCGTGGTTCGTAATCAAGAGCTTGCGAGCGTGCGGCGGCTTAGGCCCAAAATCGGTAATCGACTTCAGGAAAGATATTGTCCAGTTGCTCAACGGTTTCCAACCATACGGCGTCAATCGAGGTGCTGGTTAACTGGTCATGGATGGCTATGAATCGCAGAAGATGATCCTTAACGCGGCGTTTAGCGTATTCAGGGCTGGTGCCGGTGCGCATAATGAAGGGCCAATCGCTGGATTGAGCGAGGAGAAGTTCGCGGGCGGCTTGCTTTAAGGCGCGATGGGTCAGCTCGGAAGGTGACTGATACTTACGCGCGAGTTCGGTCATACGCTGTTGAGCGATGTCCAGGTGGGGGTAAATCCAGGCGTTCGTTTCGTTGAGCCAAACTTTCCAATAACCTTCTTCACCCCAGGAGGAGGAACTTGGCCGCGCGATCTGATGCGTGTTGTGCTCCTTGAGGTATTCGGATGGCGTGGTGAGCTTGACGACGTTCTGATCGAAAGTCGCCTTACGCACGAAGTAATCGATAAATTCCGGGCCTTCATACCACCAGTGACCGAAGAGTTCCCCGTCATAGGGCGCGAGGATGAAGGGCGGACGATCCATCACGCGCGCAGCGGAGCGGACCTGTTCGATACGTGCGTCCAGGAAATGTTGGGCGTGACCGGCGGCGGCGTGAAGGGCTTCGACTCGGTTGTAGACTTCCTTTTCTCCTGCTCCGCCGGTGATTTTGTGATACTTGATGCCGGTGAAACTGCGCTGCGGGGGCGCGGGCAGATAGGGCAGGATATAGTCGAGGTCGAGGTCGTAGGCGATGTCGCGATAAAAATCACGATAGCGCGCGTCGCCCGGATAACCTTCGTTGCGGCTCCAGACTTGTTTAGCGGAATCGAAATCGCGCCCGAACGCAGCCACGCCGTTCTCGGTGTAGATCGGCGCGAAGGTGCCGTAGCGAGGTTGTGGCTTTGCGAACAGGATCCCGTGTGTTTCGGTGACGAACCAACGAATATTGGCTTCTTTGAGAACATCTTCGACCCCGGCGACGTAGGCACATTCCGGAAGCCAAATGCCGCGGGGATCCCGGCCGAAACAGGAGCGATAATGATCGCGCGCGACCAAAACCTGGGCACGCACGGATTGTGGATGGTTTTCGAGCAGCGGCAAAAGCGCGTGTGTTGCCGCTGAAGTAATGATTTCGAGTTTACCGGCATCCTGAAGTTTCCTGAACGCCGTGATCAGATTCCCGTCGTAGCTGTCCCAGGTAGCTCGGACTTTCTTGAAGCGGTTCAGGTAAAACTCTGCGAGCGGGTGAAACGGTTTGTCCCAGTAGGTGCGATGCGTTTCTTTTTCCGCAAGTTCGATCAGCCCGTCAAGATAGCGGATGTACCGTTTTTGGAGGAGTTCATCGAGGAACATCGAACAGAGCGGCGGTGTGAGCGAAATGGTGATCCGCGCGTCAATTTTGTCGTTGATCCAGCGATCGATCATCTCGATCAGCGGGATGTACGTTTCGGTGATCGCTTCGAAGAGCCAATTCTCTTCCAGGAAGCGGTCGTGTTCCGGGTGCCGCACGAAGGGCAAGTGGCAGTGCAGCACGAGTGCGAAGTAGCCTTCCATGCGCTTAGCTTACGTTCTCGCGGTGCGGCGGCTGCAGGGCCGGATCCTGCGCGTGTGGTTCAACATGGCCGCGATAATCGGTCGATCGGCTAAACTCCAGCCGCGCTTCCCTCCCCTCCTCGCCATCACTCGAAATAGCAACGGCGGGAAGTTCGTAGCGCCCGTCAGGCAAACTAAAACGAAAGCTGAACGTGCCGTCCGGTCGCAATTTGATCTGACGATCCGCAATTGTGACCGTGGCGTCCGGTTCCGTTGCGCCATAGATGATGAGTTCGGCATTGACCTTGAACCAAAACTTGCCGGGCTTGCGAAATTCGCCGCCGCTTGGGCTGGTGATGTTCAATTCGAATGGGCCCGTGGGAACTTTTTCGCCGCGAATCGCGCGCTTCGCTTCGGCCGCGGCGATGGACGCCATTTCTTCCTGCAACTGCAAACGGACGAGTTCGGTGATCTCCATCGAGCCGAGCCACACGCGGCGGAAGCTGTCGATGTGAATCAGCTTCGTCAACGCGCGCGTTTGTTCTGCGGACCATTCTCCGCCGGACGTGATTTCAACCGGCAAAGATTCTGGCGGCCGACGACGTGTTTTGCCAGTGCGCGGATCAGGAACGTGTCCGATCGGAGTAACCGATGTGCGCGGAAGGTTGGGCTCGCGATCAGTTGTAATTGGTGGGCGATGCTCGCGCTGTGCTTCGGCTGCTTGCGCGACAGCTTCGAGCAGCGGCTCGCTTTTGGAAATCGTTACGAATTGCTGCACCGCTTCGACGACCTGTTGGAAGGTCACCTCGGCAGGAATGGTGGCGAACTTTGCTGAAACGTCGTTGGAAGGCGCGTCGGGCGGAGTCAAGGTGTGCTGCGAAACAGCGACGCTGCGCCAGGCAGCCTTCGCATCGTAGTAACCAATTTCCGCGCGGTAGGGCGTTTCAGCATGCGGAACGTGCACGAACCAGTTCTTCGATTCTGGATGAACATGCACTTCCGGGACCGCTGGCATGGAGTCGTCGCGCGCGTAGATTTTTACGATTAAATGTCCATCGCGGCTTTGCGCGTTATGGCGGTTCTGCTGTTCCGCGGTTAGATCCCATGAGACGTAAACCCAATGCGGATCGCGAGCGGCGAGGAAAACGCGGCCCGTTCCGTAAGCCTCGGGAAGTTCGCCGACGTTCGTCAGGGGCGGAGGCGTGACGGGTTGCGGTGCCAGTGCATAGCGTGCGCCTGGACCGCTGATCGGCGGCCCGGGTGGCAAATCACCTTCCAGCAACAGCGATGGCACTTTGACTTCCGGCCGGCGGTCCGCCACACGATCGGGCCGCTTGCCGGGTTTCGCTTTGGCCGGCGCGGGTGTTGTTTTCGCAGCTCTTTTCTCCTCCTGGTCTGTTACCTGGAGAGACGAGGAAGTCGAGTCCGTGGGAAGTGCAAGCGTCGTAGAGGACGGAGCGTTGATTGGCCGCGTGGCTTCGGTCGCTGGGGGTTGTGGCTGCGGCGCCGACGCCGTGTAAGGAAGTGGATCGCTCGCGGCAACCTTCGATACCTCGCGTCGCGTCTTGTCCTTCGCTTTGGGCGGATCGGGTTCTTCTTTGCTCAGTGGCGAAGCTGCGGCTGGCGCGAACGGAGTCGTAGTAGCGCTGCGTTCTTCCCGTTGTTCAGCCTGAGAACTCTTCGCCAGCTTCGGCTCTTTCTTGCTGGCGGGCGCGCGCGATGATGCGATTTTTGATTTTGTTGGTTTCTTTCCCGAATCTTTCTTCATGTCCGTAGACGAATCACACCACCGTTGCGGTTAGTATCGACGTTTCCGCCCGAGGTACGCAATCGCAAACCTTACGCAAGAATGAGCGCACGCTCTTTTTCAGTAACTTCCCTCCATTTGCCTGCAAGCAAGTCGCCTGCCCTAAAATTTCCGATTGCCACGCGGATCAATCGCAGCGTCGGATGTCCAACCGCGGCGGTCATGCGGCGAACTTGTCGATTCTTTCCTTCAATCAGTTCAAGTTCGATCCAAACGTCGGGCACATTCTTCCGAAACCGAATTGGCGGGTCGCGCGGTGGAACTTGCGGCTGCGGCCGGAGAATGCGCGCACGGCACGCGCGGGTTTTGTACTCCTGCAAAAGCAATCCACGCTCGATTTGATGAAGAGCTTCCGGTGTAGGAATTCTTTCCACCTGCGCCCAGTACGTTCGCGAATGGGCGTTGCGCGGGTGCAGCAAGCGCTCATTCAACGCAGCTTCATCACTCAGCAACAGCAGTCCTTCGGAATCGGCATCAAGGCGTCCAATCGGATAAACATCCTTTGGAAACTCGAACTCCGCGAGCGTGCGATTTGGCGAGCCGTCCGGCGTGAATTGAGAGAGCACACCGTACGGCTTATTGAAAGCAATCAGCACCGCGCGTTAACTAGCAGATGCGGCACCTCGGCTCAAGACGAGTGCTGCTTTCGCGGCGATTTCCTTCGCCCCTGCCGGCGCCGTCCCGCCCCACTCTGCGGAGGCAGAATTGAGGATGACCCGGAAACCTTCAGCACTCCTCGGCAAAGCGATGGGCGAACTTCCGAAGGAGAAGATCAACAGCAACTCCGGATCGATCTTATATTGCACCATGAGCAGATCGCCCTCGACAGTCACCAGCACGTCCCGCTTCTCGGCGCTGGTAATGCAGCGATATTCGCGACGAATGGCCAGCAGCTTCCGATAAAATTGCAGCAGCTTCTGGTGATTGCCTTTCTCGCGCAGTGAATGATTCAGTCGGCTGCGGACGAATGTCGCTTCGCTCGCCGGATCCGGCACATCACCGTTCCAGATGAAACTCGCAAATTCTTCGCGACGCCCCTTGCGCACCGCTTCAAGTAAATCCTTGTCGCCGTGGTCGACCATATATTGGAACGGAGCCGGCTCGCCATATTCCTCGCCCATGAACAGGAGTGGCGTGAACGGCGACAGCAGCACACACGCAGCCGCAAGTTTCAGGCTTTCAAAATCAACCAGGCTGCTGAGACGGTCTCCGGTCATCCGGTTCCCAACCTGATCATGATTCTGGGCACAGACGACAAACTGCTGGACCGAAGTGTTGTCCGTCGGTTGGCCGTGCTTCGCTTTGCGATAGGGCGAGTATTCACCGGTAAACGCGTAACCTTCGCGCCAGACCTTCGCGAATTGTTGCAGGCCGCCGGTGTAATCTTCGTAGTAACCGCGCTTCTCGCCGGTGAGCAGCACGTGCAGGCAATGATGGAAGTCATCCGCCCATTGCGCGTCGCACCCGTAACCGCCGAGGTTCTGCGGAAGAATAAAACGGGGTGCGTTCAGGTCAGTTTCCGCAATGAGAAAGAAACGGCGATTCAGTTCCTCCGCACGCGCGGCGGTTTTCTGCTTCAGTTCACTTAAAAATGGAAGTGCACCGATGTCGCGGATTGCGTGCACCGCATCAAGACGCAACGCATCAAAATGGAATTCAGTCTGCCAATAGAGCGCGTTCTCGATGAAGAAGCGGCGCACGCCATCGGAATGAGGTCCGTCGAAGTTCAGTGCCGGTCCCCACGGCGTCTTGTAAGTCTGCGTGAAGTACGGGCCGAAGCTGCCGAGATAATTTCCTTCCGGACCTAGATGGTTATAAACCACGTCGAGAATCATGGCCAATCCATGCTCGTGCGCGGCGTTGACCAGGCGCTTTAATCCTTCCGGCCCGCCGTAGGAATTCTGGACTGCAAACAACCCAACACCGTCATAACCCCAGTTCCGCCTCCCCGGGAATTGGTTCACCGGCATAATTTCAATCGCCGTTATCCCTAGCCCTTTCAGTTCGGCGAGATGGGGTATGATCGCCTCGAAAGTGCCTTCGGCAGTGAAGGTGCCGACGTGCAGTTCGTAAATGACATAATCCCTGAGCGGAACCCCGTACCACCCTTTGTCGGTCCATGTGAATTTCGCCTCCACGACTTGGGAAGGACCATGCACACCTTCAGGCTGGAAGCGCGATGCGGGATCCGGCACGTCCGATTGGCCGTTTACCCGGTAAAAATAGCGGGCACCGGCGGAGAGGCCGGCAACTTTCGCGCGGTAATAACCGCGCCCGTTGTTTTCCATCGGGATCAATTCATCGCGTGGCGAAACAAGGTGCAACTGCACCTCCGTGGCGTTCGGTGCCCAAAGAAGAAAATAACACGAACTATCGGGCGTTCTCACCGCCCCTAAGCAATCCTGCATACGAAAAAATATTTGTCCGGCAGCGCGAAACAATCCGAAAACCTAAGAAGGCGAATCTCAGGCTGCAACTGAGAGCTACTCCGTACCATTCGTTTTGCGTCCAATCCAATCTTGAGTCAAACTGTCGCTGCGCAGGTCTAATGACGTTATGTGGAGAGCCCTCCAGATTTTAGTACTTTGTTTCGCGGCGGCCGCGCAGCCGACAGCTCCCATCGCAATTAAAGGGCCGAGTAACGCCACAGCGGTCGAGTCGGGGACGAAACCTGCGATTGAGGACGCTGAGATTACTTCTGCTCAATCACCGAATGGCGAGATCATCATCACCAACACGCCTTACAAAATTCCCGAAAACCAAATTCTGCAATTTCCAGTGCAGGTAACGAAGGAAGCGCGTCTTGCGTTGGCCGCTAAAAACCAGGTGATCGATTATGTGAAGGCGGCCATCGCGGTCCCGCGCAACTTCGATCCTGATTTGCCCTATCCCGTTTTGTTAATCAGCGGGAGCAGCGATGGAGATGGTTCGAGCATTCGGATGTTGCCGGCTTATACCAACATCGCGCTTCGTCTGGGCTGGGTGGTGATTGCCGCGGATGGACCTCACGGCAAGCCTGTCCTGGATACTCCCGCATGGCGGTGGGCTCTGGCGTCTTCACTCCTGGACCACATGCACAAGAGTTGGCCAAAGTCGCGCCGCTGGCCGATTGCCGCTGCGGGAGTTTCCGGCGGAGGAAAATGGTCCGGAGTGATCGGTGCGATTCTGGCCCAGAAGCAATACAACCTCATTGGGGTCTTCATGGGCGCGGTAAATCAGGACATGGCAAGTGAGGCGGCAAAGCTTTACGAACCTGCCTTGCGCTACAAACGCACGCCGATTTATCTGAGCAGCGGGACAGATGACAAGATCGCGACGCCGCAACAACACAACGAGGTGAAGGATAGTTTGCTGAACACCGGATTCCAAACTGTCCGAATCGAAACGTTCAAGGGCGGACACGCTCTCTCCGAAACAGATCTTCGCAAGGCGCTGAATTGGTTCGTTGAGGAATACTCAAAGCAGTAGCTACGACACTGCAACAATCGCTGGGCCGTTACGGACGACCGATTTCTCCACTTCGGCTTTCTCGAGAATAATTGTTTTGCCTGCCTCCAGCGCGAGCACTTTTACGCCGGCTTCCTGGCAGGTTTTGATCGTCTGCGCGCCGATGCATGGGATATCGAAGCGCATATCGTGATTTTTCTTCGCCACTTTGACGGCGACCGCCCCACCCTTGCTCCCAGCAAGTGAACCGCCGCGCGTCAGGCAAGTATCAGTGCCTTCGAATCCTTCCACCGCCAGCACCACACCTTCTTTGACGACCACCGTTTGCCCGATCTCGAGACGCGAAACTTCCTTCGCGATTTGAAATCCGAACTCCACATCTTCGCGTTCTTCTTTGGAGAGCTTTGGGCCGATATGAAAACCTTCGCCCGGCATGACCGATTTCAACCACGGAGTAGCTTCGATCAGAGTAATTCCGTCTTTGGCAAGTTCGTTCGCAATGCCACCGAAAATGGTGTGCGCGTTTTTTTCCTTCAGCTTGAAGAGAAGCATCATCGCGCGAAGATCGGGCCGAACTTCGAAGAGATTCCTCGGCGCAATTTGGCCAGCCATGACGCAGTGTTGAACGCCCTGCTTCTTGAACGCTTCCACCATTTTCGAAAGTTGCCCCACGCGAAGCCAGGTGACTGAATCCACCAGAGTCGAGATCTCCGGATCCGTTTCACCTTCGAACGCCACTGCGGTTACTTTTCGCACACCCGCTTTGCGCGCTTCCTGGGCTATGAGCAGCGGCAGCGTTCGACTTCCTGCGATGATTCCAAGACTGTCTATATTTAGCTCCATCAGTTGCGCATCTCGGCATTCAACCCTTCGAGGATGGAGCAAAGCGCTCGCAACTGCGGCACTTGAACCTTTCTCGCTTCTGCGCGGCGAAGTGGCTCGAGAAAAATACTTTCGAGTTCCACTGGTTGGTTGCGTTCGAAATCGATCAAAGTGGAGGGCTTATATGCGTCCATAATCCGCGTTTTGTCGATCAATTCGTCAGCGAGACCAAAGTCAATCTTCAGGTTGAAGGCATTGCCACTCGCGATGACTTCATTCATCAAGGCCCGCACGAGCTCGGACCAGTTTGCATCGGCAAGGAGCTTGTCAGTCGTCAAACACTCCCCTGCTCTGCCACGGTAATTCCCGGTGCGAACGGCTTCGTGTCCCGCACAACTCGCCACACCCAGTCCATTGAACGGAATGTTCCAGACCAATTTTTCCCAATGGGCTTTCTCCAGATTATCGCGCACGCTGCACGGAATTCCGGCATGGCGAAAGGCGCTCGCGATATCGTGCGTGCGAGGCTCGGGCCAGCGGCCGAACTCGCCGAGTTCAATTTTCCCGTGTGCCATGTGAAGAATCACTCCCGGCGCGACGCGGTTGAGGCAAACAAAGCAAAGTCCGCCGAGAATCATTTCAGGCGAGACAATTTCTGCGATGGCTTCTTCGTTTCCCAGCCCGTTCTGAAGCGTGAGCACCGCGCTGCTCGTGCCGACGAGCGGCGGCAACAGTTCTCGCAGCGCAGAGTTGGCCGTCGCCTTTAGCGCGATGATCACTAGATCGCAAACTCCGATCTCTTCCGGTTTCCGCGCGCATTTCGGCCGAACGTTGAAGTCACCTTCTGGACTGACGATCTTTACTCCGTGGCGGCGCACGTGCTCGTAGTCCGAGCGCAGGAGAAAATGCACTTCCTGTCCGTCGCGCGCGAGCTTCGCGCCGTAGTAACTCCCTACCGCTCCCGGGCCGACGATCGCTATTTTCATTCGAGGTTCAACTCTCGCTCATGAAAACGAAAAAGGCACTCTGTGGTTCAGAGTGCCTCGTGCATTGCCAAAAACCGTTATTACTTCGAGTTCAGCACCGCGTCTTTGCAGGCTTTTGCCACGCGGAACTTCACCACTTTCTTTGCAGGAATCTTGATCGTCTCGCCAGTCGCTGGATTGCGGCCGGTGCGAGCTTTGCGATTCACCAACACCAATTTGCCCAGGCCGGGCAGCGTGAAGCTGTTCTTCGCGTTTTTGTATGCGAGGTCAGCGACATGCTCGAGAATTTCCACGGCGGTGCGCTTGGGGATCTGCGCCTTTTCTGCGATTTCTGCTGCGATCTGCGATTTCGTTAGAGGTTTTGCTGCCATAATTTGTTAATTTGGTTCCTGAAAGTCTTGCGACTTGCGCGTATTAAAAGCACTGAGGCAGGTGCCGCAAGAGAAAAAACACAAAATTTCCTAAGAAATTTCACGTTTTTTCCGAACCACTTTCGTTCCGCTCCGCATCCATCGGCCTCTTGACGAACCGCGCGAATTCTCTCTACCTAGTTGCCAGGAGTTATGAGCGTCGAAAAACATCATTTTCAGGCCGAAATTCAGCAATTGCTGAACATCGTTATCCACTCTCTTTACACCGACAAAGAGATCTTCATCCGCGAATTGATTTCCAACGCGGCCGATGCGCTCGAAAAATTTCGCTTCCTCCAGGCTTCCGGGAAACAGGTGCACCAGCCCGATCAGCCCCTGAAGATTTCCATCACCACGGATGAAACCGCGAACACAATCACCTTCACCGATACCGGGGTCGGCATGACACACGGCGATTTGGTGGAGAATCTCGGCACCATCGCCCACTCCGGTTCCAAGGCGTTTCTCAATTCAATGGCGGCGCGCAAAGGAAAGCCGGACTTGAACCTCATCGGGCAATTCGGCGTGGGCTTTTATTCTGCGTTCATGGTCGCGAAGAAAGTTGTCGTCACCAGCCGCTCCTACGAACCCGAAGAACAAGGCTGGCAATGGATCTCCGAAGGCCAGGGTGGCTACGAAATGCAACCCGCCGCCGATGCGCCGCGTGGCACCAGCATCGTTGTTCATCTGCGCGACGACGAAAAAGATTACTCCAAAGAATGGCGAGTCGAGGGCGTGATCAAGCGCTACTCAAATTTCGTCCCGTTCCAAATCGAACTGAATGGAAAAACAATTAACACCGTTCAGGCGATCTGGGCTCGCAGCAAAAACGAAATCAAGGAAGAGGAATACGAAGAGTTCTACAAATACATCGGCCACGATCACGACAAGCCCTTCTACCGACTCCACTTCAGCGCGGATGCGCCCCTCACGATTCAAGCCCTTCTGTTCGTGCCGAGCCATAATGTCGAACTCCTCGGCACGAATCGCCTCGAACCAGAGGTAAGCCTCTACGCAAAAAAAGTCCTCATCCAAACCCACGCGAAAGGCCTCCTGCCGGAATGGCTCCGTTTTCTCCGCGGCGTTGTCGACAGCGAAGATGTTCCGCTGAACATCTCCCGCGAAACGATGCAGGACAGTTCGCTCGTCCAAAAACTAAACAAAGTCATCACCAGCCGATTCATCAAGTTTCTGGAAGAGCAGGCCACAAAGGATCCCGAACAATACGAGAAGTTTTTCAAAGAGTTCGGCCGCTTTATCAAGGAAGGCGTCATCGTAGATTTCACCCATCGCGAAGCGCTTTCGAAACTGCTCCGCTACGAATCGTCCACGCTGCCGAAAGGACAACACACTTCGCTCGCCGATTACGTGAAGCGCATGCCTTCGGACCAAAAAGAGATTTACTTCCATCTTGCGCCAAACCGCGAAGCCGCCGAATCGAGCCCCTATTTCGAAGTCTTCGCGGCGCGCAAATACGAAGTCCTTTTCTTCTACGACAACTGGGATGAATTCGCGATGGACCATCTCCACGCCTTCGAGGGAAAAAACATCAAAGCGGCCGAACGCGCCGATCTTGGCATCGAAGCACAGGAGCAGAATGACGGCGGGCTTTCAAATGAGTCTGCGGAGAACCTTGCCAGGTGGATGAAAGACGTTCTGAAAGATGCGGTGAACTCCGTTCGCGCCTCAAAACGCCTCGTTGACAGCCCGGCGGTCGTCGTGGACCAGGAAACCACCATGACCCGCAGCATGCGCCAGATCATGAAACAAATGCGCAAAGAAGGCGGCCCTGAGCCGGAACACAAACTCGATCTCGAATTGAACCCCCGCCACCCTGTCATCGTTCAACTCGACCAAATCCGCGAACGCGACAGCGACCTCGCCACCAAAGTTGCCGAGCAAATCTTCGACAACGCGCGCGTGGCGGCGGGCGTGCTGGAGGATCCTCGTGCGATGCTCAAGCGCATGAACGATCTGCTGCAAAAAGTGCTTACGACGAAACAATAGCCAACCACCCTCAGTCTGGTTTTCTGCAGCGCCACGCTGAAGTCGCCGCGCGCTGAATGGGAAGGAATTTCACGACTTCGTCGGCGCGTAAGCCCGTCAGCCTAAAATAACGGGACAAGTAAGCGCGGTGCAATAGTTGCCGGGCCAGGGCCAGCAACATATGCATGTGCCACCGTGCGTCCGGCGGGAGCTTGGCCGATTCAAACAACACGCATGTCCGCGCCACATCCACCACCGGATTGCCCCGCCGCCCCGACGTCCAATCAATAATCACCGGGCCGCGACTCGTTAAGAGAATGTTCGCAGGGTGCATATCTCCATGGCACACCGAATTTCCACTCGGCACCAACGCGAGCGATTCCTCCGCCGCCCTCCGTTCTGTCGGGGTGAAGTCGAGCGCCTTCCTCAACCACGTCTCAAGTTGCTCCCGCTGCGTCGGCAATTCCGCCGGCGCTGTGTGCCGATGCACCCGCGCGTGCAGCTCCGCCAACAGCCGGGCGCTCCAAAATATTCTCCAAGGCTTTTGTTCAACAAGCTGCAGAAGCGAGCCCCCGCCCACACGTTCAAAAACAATCCCGCATCTGCCGTCCTGCTCCACCACTTCATACGCCGCCGGAACGGGTAAACCTGCCGCGTGCAAAGCACGGGTGATTTCCAACTCCAACTCGGCCGTGCTTCGGGGGAACCGGCGATGTAGCAACTTCAGAACTCTGCCCTCTCCGTGGATGAAGACATCCGAAGTCCCGCCTTTGTATAGCGGGCGAACCGCGTCCTGGACTCTTGTGTTCAATCGAATTCCGCGGTTTATCCCCCACATTCTCACATCCCGCAACCGCCATTCCTGCAACAACTCCTCTAATCTTGTGAAGACCTCGTTGAACCTGCAAAGATTCGAAATCCTATGAATCTCTTTCGCCATCACGCTGCCTGGTTCTGCCTCGCGTTGTTCTTCGGGCAGAAAGCGACCACCAATGAGTTGAATCCCCTTTTCGTGGAAGGGTATTCGGGCAAAGTGAGTTATTCAGCGGGCGATGAAGCAACATTTCACGTTTCGACCACGGCAAGCACTTTTGCTTTCGAAGTGGTGCGGATGGGCGGGACAAATGTCACCGTGCTGAGAACTAACGGAATCGCGGGCGCCGAGCACCCAATTCCAGAGAATGCATCATCCCACGGCTGCAATTGGCCAGCAGCCTACCGCTTCAAAGTTCCGAAAGAGTGGCCGAGTGGATATTACGAAGTGCGGTTGCGCGTTGAGGATCGAGGTGGAGTTTACACGCATCGCGGGCGACGAACTGCAGAGAGTGATTTCTTTTTCATTGTGCGACCCAGTGAGCCTGGTGCGCGGACGAACATTCTGCTGCAGCTCGCTTCGAACACTTACAGCGCATACAACAATTGGGGCGGCTTTTCGCTCTACAGTTTTAATGCGCGCGCGAAGGTTCAGGGGCATCGCGTTTCGTTCGAGCGGCCTCCCGGAAGTTTGTTCAACAATTGGGAACGCCCGTTTGTGGAATGGGCGGAGCGGAACGGCTACGTGCTCGATTACTGTGCGAATTTGGACTTGGAAGAGCGGTCTGAATTGCTGAAGAGTTACCAGTTGGTCCTTAGCGTCGGCCACGATGAATATTGGTCTGCCGGGATGCGCGACCATCTCGAAAAGTTCATCGGCGACGGCGGCAACGTCGCGTTCTTCAGCGGAAACAGTGTCTGTTGGCAAGTGCGACCGGAGAATAACGGAAGCGCGCTGACTTCCTGGAAACAATGGTACAATCTTGATCCTCTTTTCCCATCAGCCGATCACAATTTGCTCTCCACTTTGTGGAGCCACCATCTCGTGAAGCGCCCCGAAAACCAACTCACCGGAGTCGGCTTTCTCTGGGGCGGCTACCACCGCAGTCATGGACAATTCATGGACGGCTCGGGCGCATATTCCGTCCATCGTCCGGACCATTGGATCTTTCAGGGGACGAATTTAAAGCGCGGCGACGACTTCGGCCGAAAGGACACCATCGTCGGTTACGAATGTGACGGATGCGAGATGGAAACGCGCGACGGTCTACCGTATCCTACCGGGCGCGACGGAACTCCGACGAATTTCGTGATCCTGGCGACCGCACCGGCGAGGTGGCATCCAGACGATGCGTATTGGTATGATCGATTTGAGCAAGGCCGAGTGGGCGCGGCGGTCCTGGGTGTTTACGAACGCGGCGGAACGGTCTTTACGTGTGGCTCTACAGATTGGGCGCATGGTTTGCGGGGACAGGACGCTGTGGTGGAGCGGATTACAAAGAATATTTTGGATCGTCTATCTCGATGACGAAAGCACTCGAACAGCATTTGCCCGGTTTCCAAACGCCTCTTGCGCGCAGAATCGGAAAGTGCGAATCTGAATATGTTTTAGATGCAACGCTTTGCTTTCCAGGGCTTGGTGGATCTTCAATGGAGACTATTCAGTGATGATTTGAAACCCGGCGGTCGGGAACAGCTTGGAATTTGTGTTTGGGTCTAAATAGTTATCACATGTCAAATAGTAAGTTGTTTGTGGGGAACCTCTCGTTCGACACCACAGAAAATGAGCTGCAGGATGCCTTTGCAGCTTGCGGCACAGTCGCCGAAGTGAACCTGATCACCGATCGTATGAGCGGTCGCTCAAAAGGTTTCGCGTTCGTGACGATGGGCAGCCCGGAAGAAGCTCAGAATGCGATCAGTTCCTTGAACGGCAAGGATGTGAACGGTCGCGCAATGAACGTTAGCGAAGCACGCCCTCGTGAAGAACGCCCAGGTGGTGGCGGCGGCGGTGGTGGATACGGCGGAGGCCGTGGAGGTGGTGGTGGAGGCCGCGGCGGCGGCGGCGGTTACGATCGAGGTGGTCGTGGAGGTGGTGGCGGCGGTCGCGGAGGCGGCGGCGGTTACTCACGTTAATCTTGATTTTCGCGGAGCGGCATGCGAAAGCGTGCCGCTCTTGTTTTTGGTGCTGAATGAGCGAACAGCATATCGAGTTAGAAGGAACTATATCCGCAGTTTTACCGGGCACGATGTTCAAAGTGAAGCTGGACAATCAACACGAGGTTCTCGCGCATATCTCCGGGAAGATGCGCAAACACTTTGTCCGCCTAACGGCAGGTGATCGCGTCCGCCTCGAGATGTCGCCCTACGATTTAACGAAAGCTCGAATTACTTTCCGGCTGCGCTAAATACGGTTCCGTTACTTTCAATTTCCTTAGAAGAGAGTAGGTTTATCAATGTCTGTCTTTTTGTTCTGGACCGCGATGGGTTTTGCTCTGGGCGTGGTTTTTGCATCGTTCTTCGAGTGGGTGTTGCATCGCTTTTTAATGCACAAGCCGATTGGGCCGTTCCGTTACCCCTTCGAGCGGCATGCGTTGATTCATCATCATATCTTCAAGGCCGATGCCAGTTATCACCTGCTCAAGGAAGAAGACAAACGCACCATCCCGATGGCGTGGTGGAATGGGCCGGTGCTCGTGGCTTGTTGCCAACTGCCCTTCATCATCGCGGCAGTCTTTTCCCGAAAGTGGGGTTTGGTGGTCGGCGCTTCGATCTCCTGCACACTCTATTACGCCGCGTATGAGTACATGCACTGGTGCATGCACCTGCCGAAAAAACGGCATGTGGAACGGTCGAAAATCTTCTTCAAGTTAAATGGTCACCACTTGCTGCATCACCGTTACATGCACAAGAATTTCAATGTGGTGTTCCCCCTCGCCGACTTGCTCCTGGGCACGCTTTTACTGCGCTCCAAGGTGAAGTTCAAGCAGGCCGAAGGTCCTTCCGTCCCGAATGTGCAGCCCCGTTTACCGGCGGCGGCGGCGGGCGGGCCCAAAATAGTAACCACCGGATAGCCGCACCCCGACCATCCGCCTTTGGTGCATCGGGCGGTCATCTTTGTCTTCGTCGAAGAGCGCGGTGTATTGGTAGTTGAAGTTCGGTAATTTCACGCGCTCGATCTTCTGGTTGATAAACCGTTCGATCGCCTGCACATGCTTCGAATCTTCCGCGGTCATCAGCGTAAACGCGTCGCCGGTCGCTTTGGCCCGTCCAGTTCGGCCGATACGGTGGACGTAATCCTGCGCGTGTTGAGGCACGTCGTAATTGATGACGTGGCTTACATCTTCGATGTCCAGGCCGCGCGCGGCGATGTCCGTGGCCACCAGCACTTCGAAGCGACCCTCACGAAATCCATTTAACGCCTGTTCGCGTTCACGTTGGCTCCGGTCCGCGTGAATCACTGCAACCGGATGATTGTTCTTCTTAAGGACACGAGCAATTTTGTCAGCGCCATGCTTCGTGCGGCAGAAAATAATTACCGATTCGTAGTGAACTTCGTCCAGCAGCGCGCGCAGCAAATCGGTTTTTTGGTCGTGCGCAACAGGATAAATAACGTGCTTAACCAATTCGGCAGGCGCACGGCGCTGACCAATTTCAACCGTCTCGGGTTGGTGCATCGCCCACTTAATCAGCGAATCGATTTGCGGCGGAATAGTGGCCGAAAAGAGCGAGGTGTGCCGGGCTTTGGGAATCCGTTGCAGTATCCGGCGCACATCCGGCAAAAAGCCCATGTCCAGCATGCGATCCGCTTCATCCAGCACCAGGTATCGAACGCGATCAAGACGAACCGTGTTGCGCTGCATGTGGTCGAGCAAACGCCCCGGCGTCGCGACCATGATATCGATTCCGTGCTTTAAAGCATGCATCTGGGCCCCGTAACCAACGCCGCCGTAAACCACCGAAATCCGCAAATCCGTAAACCGCGCGAACTTCTTGAGCGCCTCTTCCACCTGCGCTGCCAGTTCGCGGGTGGGTTCAAGAATCAAAGCATGTGGGCCGTGCGGTTGCGCATTCGCGAGCTTCGAAATGATCGGGAGGCCAAACGCCGCGGTTTTTCCGGTACCCGTCTGCGCACTGCCAATGACGTCCTTTCCTTCGAGAATCAATGGGATTGATTGCGCCTGAATCGGCGTTGGCTCAGTAAAACCCTGCTCCCGCACGGCGTTCACCACCGCTTCCGAGAGACCCAGTTTTGTAAACGGCATGCGGGAATGTATGGTGGAGCTTCGCAGATTTAAAGTCCCTTCTCAGCCAGGTGTTGCCGCAGTTCCACCGGGAAAGTCTCGCCTCAAACACAGGATTCGCCTAAGATTGACTGAATGCGCCGCGACATTGTCACTGTTGAACGCTTCTATACCGAACACGCGGGACCTCTGGAACTAAACCTCGTCGCAGGTGCCGAGGGCTTGCAGCGCATCATCCGCGAGCCAACTGTTAATCGTCCGGGCCTGGCGCTCGCCGGGTTCACGCGCTACTTCGCGAGCAAACGGGTTCAAGTCGTCGGCAACGCCGAATCCCACTTCCTCAAGTCCCTGCCCACCGCGGAACGCGAACGCCGCTACCAGGAACTCTTCTCACACAAAATTCCGTGCTTTGTCTTCTGCCGCGGCTTCCGTCCGGACCGCGAGTTCCTCAAGGTCGCAGAAAAGTTAAACGTACCGATCTTCAACACGCCGCAGATCACGATGAAATTCATCAATCTGGCAACCCTCGCTTTGGAGATGATGTTCGCTCCGCACGGCAGCGAACTCGGCAGCATGGTCGATATTCTCGGCGTTGGCGTCATCATCCGCGGCGAGAGCGGAATTGGAAAAAGTGAAAGCGTCCTTGCACTCATCGAACGCGGTTACAGTCTCGTGTCTGACGACGTCACAAAAGTTACTTTAGTCGATGGCCGCGAAGTCATCGGCACCAGCGCCGAAATCACCCGCAACCACATGGAAGTCCGCGGCATTGGCATCGTCAATGTCGCCGCCATGTTCGG